>NZ_JACVBT010000009.1:0-26047 GCF_014852515.1 Pantoea sp. PNT03 | reverse complement strand
AATGAATTTCATTATGTGTTCACTCGTGAGGCTTTGATATTTTTTTGCGTCCGGAGACGCGGATATCAATCCTGCGAGTGCCCACACAGATTGTCTGATAAATTGTTAAAGAGCGTTGCGAACAGCGGCTGAACCGTCTGTCGCGAGGTGGCGTATACTACGCTACTCTCCTTCGGAGTCAAACACTTTTTTCAGCGTTTTCATCCGGCGGAAGTTCTTATCGAATCTTCCTCACCAACACCGCACTTCGTAAACCGTTGTGCCGTGTTGATGGATGCGCATTATAGGGAGTTGTTCTCAGCACGCAACCGCTAAATTCAATAAAAACAACCGTTCGCTGCATTCCACAGCAAAACCCCGCCTTATACGCAGTTACACACAGTGTTATCCACACTCTGCCGCACAAATGAATTTAGGCGAGCATCACGCAAACGTTTTCGCTACAATGCCCGGCGACGTCAAGGATGCCCCTTTTGGGGCGTTACATGAGGCAAGCGTTTCCTTCTATATAGAAGAGAGACACTAAGCTTGATGTAACGCTCTTTATTACGCGAAACAAAGCCAAGGGATAAAACCACCATGCAACAACGTCGTCCTGTACGCCGCGCTCTACTCAGTGTCTCTGACAAAGCCGGTATCCTCGAATTTGCTCAGGCACTCTCCAGTCGTGGTGTTGAGCTGCTCTCCACAGGCGGTACAGCACGTCTGCTGGCAGATGCGGGCTTGCCCGTCACCGAAGTTTCTGACTACACCGGTTTCCCGGAAATGATGGATGGACGCGTCAAAACGCTGCACCCGAAAGTGCATGGCGGCATTTTGGGTCGTCGTGGTCAGGATGATGCGATCATGGCTGAACACGCCATCAACCCAATCGACATGGTGGTCGTCAACCTCTATCCCTTCGCACAAACCGTTGCCAAACCTGATTGCTCATTAGCTGACGCGGTTGAGAACATCGATATCGGTGGCCCAACCATGGTTCGCTCAGCGGCGAAGAACCACAAAGACGTGGCGATCGTGGTGAAGAGCAGCGATTACGAAGCGATCATTGCCGAGCTGGATGCCAACGAAAACTCGCTCACGCTGGAAACGCGTTTCGATCTGGCCATCAAAGCTTTCGAACACACTGCCGCCTACGACAGCATGATCGCCAACTACTTCGGTAGCCTGGTGCCGGCTTATCACAGCGACAGCAAAGAACCGGCTGGCCGCTTCCCGCGCACGCTGAACCTCAACTTCATTAAGAAGCAGGATATGCGTTACGGCGAGAACAGCCATCAAGATGCTGCCTTCTATATAGAAGAGAATGTTGCTGAAGCTTCAGTGGCCACTGCGCGGCAGGTTCAGGGCAAAGCGCTCTCATACAACAATATCGCCGATACCGATGCCGCACTTGAATGCGTGAAAGAGTTCGACGAAGCCGCTTGTGTGATCGTCAAACACGCTAATCCATGCGGCGTGGCAGTTGGTGGTTCGATTCTTGACGCTTACGAGCGTGCCTACAAAACCGATCCGACTTCCGCTTTCGGTGGCATCATCGCCTTTAACCGCGAGCTGGACGAAGCCACCGCGCAGGCGATCATCAGCCGTCAGTTTGTTGAAGTGATCATCGCGCCATCCGCCAGCGAAGCGGCACTGAAAATTACCGCGGCCAAGCAGAACGTGCGCGTTCTGGTGTGTGGTCAGTGGCAAGGTCGCGTTGCGGCGCTGGATTTCAAACGAGTTAACGGCGGCGTACTGGTTCAGGATCGCGATTTGGGCATGGTCAATGCCAGTCAGCTGCGCGTTGTCAGCAAACGTCAGCCAACTGAGCAGGAACTGCGTGATGCGCTGTTCTGCTGGAAAGTGGCGAAGTTCGTTAAATCCAACGCCATCGTCTACGCACGTGACAACATGACCATCGGCATTGGCGCCGGCCAGATGAGCCGCGTTTACTCGGCCAAAATTGCCGGTATCAAAGCCGGTGACGAAGGTCTGGAAGTGAAAGGCTCCGCGATGGCGTCTGATGCCTTCTTCCCGTTCCGCGACGGTATCGACGCCGCTGCGGCTGTCGGTATCAGTTGCGTGATTCAGCCGGGCGGTTCAATCCGTGATGATGAGGTGATTGCCGCCGCTGATGAGCACGGCATCGCGATGATCTTTACCGACATGCGTCATTTCCGCCATTAATTGTTGGGAGCAGTACAGATGAAAATTTTAGTGATTGGTAATGGCGGACGTGAACACGCGCTGGCATGGAAAGCGGCACAATCGCCACTGGCGGAAACAGTATTTGTCGCGCCTGGCAATGCGGGCACCGCGCTCGAGCCGGCTCTGCAAAACGTGGCAATCAGCGCCACCGACGTTCCCGCGCTGCTGGCCTTTGCTCAGCAGGAAAAGATCGATCTGACTATCGTTGGTCCGGAAGCACCGCTGGTGATTGGCGTGGTTGATGCGTTCCGTGCTGCAGGTCTGAAGATCTTTGGCCCAACGCAAGCCGCTGCCCAACTGGAAGGCTCAAAGGCGTTCACCAAAGATTTCCTGGCACGTCAGCAGATTCCAACCGCCGAATACCAGAACTTCACCGAAGTGGAACCTGCGCTGGCGTATCTGCGTGAGAAAGGCGCACCGATCGTGATCAAAGCTGACGGTCTGGCGGCCGGTAAAGGCGTGATCGTGGCGATGGAAGTGGCGGAAGCCGAAGCCGCTGTGCAGGACATGCTGGCTGGCAATGCGTTCGGCGATGCTGGTCACCGCATCGTGATTGAAGAGTTCCTCGATGGCGAAGAGGCCAGCTTTATCGTGATGGTCGACGGCAACAACGTGCTGCCGATGGCCACCAGCCAGGATCACAAACGTGTCGGCGATGGCGATACCGGTCCAAATACCGGCGGCATGGGCGCGTATTCTCCGGCGCCCGTGGTAACCGATGAGATCCACCAGCGCGTGATGGATCAGATCATCTGGCCAACCGTCAACGGTATGAAAGCAGAAGGCAACATTTATACCGGCTTCCTGTACGCTGGGTTGATGATCGATAAAGCCGGTCAGCCTAAAGTGATCGAATTTAACTGCCGCTTCGGCGATCCGGAAACTCAGCCGATCATGCTGCGCCTGCAGTCGGATCTGGTGGCGCTGTGTCTGGCGGCGACCGACGGTAAACTGGATCAGCAAACCTCGCAGTGGGATCCGCGTCCCTCTCTCGGCGTGGTGTTAGCGGCGGGTGGTTATCCGGGCGATTACAACACGGGCGATCAGATTCACGGTCTGCCGCTGGAAGAAGTACCGGATGGCAAGGTGTTCCATGCTGGCACCACCATGAAGGACGATCTGGTGGTCACCAACGGTGGTCGCGTACTGTGCGTGACCGCACTGGGCGACGATGTTGCCGCTGCGCAGAAGAACGCGTATGCGCTGGCGCAGCATATCTCGTGGGATGGCAGCTTCTGCCGCCGCGATATCGGCTACCGCGCGATTAACCGCAAATAAGTACGCAAAGGGGCACAGCAGGTGCCCCTTCTCTTTTCCACCTGTCAGAAATCACTCTCTTTTGGCTGCCAGCTGCATTCGTCATCCGGCGTAGCACGCAGCAGCTGCACACCTTCCGGCGCTTCCAGCCACGACACCATCAATGGCGCAGTCTGGCTCTGCTGCTGGCGACCTAGCGTATACAGCGTGTCGCGATCAAAGGCCACATTCACCAGCTTGTCATCGCACTCACGCACCTGATTGCCACCCAGCCAATGGCCCTGACGCAGTAATACACGGCCTGCAAGCAACGCATTGCTCTGATCCAGCATGCGCTGCGCATCGAAGCGATATAGTTCAACGCTATCAGCGCTGACCGCTTCACGTCGCCCCGCCAGCTGGCGCTGCATGAAATTGAGATTGCCCTGATGATCGAAGCGTAAGGTGACATCATCCGGCTGTGCACCCGCGACGCGCCGTTCGACGCTAATCAGCTTCTGCTGCTGCCAATTGTAGTCAGTGGTTTCCATCGCATCGCCATTAAACGGCGTGAAGACCGTACGCAGGTGAACCACTTGATGGTCGCTATTCTTGCGCCAGATGCGCACGGTGCCGCGGTCGGCCAGATAGCCGCTCGCCGTGAAGGCAGGAAGTTCAGGAGTGGAGCTACAGCCCGTCAGCAGCGCACCAAATAACAGGGCGCAAACGCGCTGAGGAATTGAATTCAGCATGGCAGGTCCCGGCAACAAAAAGGGGCGCTAACGCCCCCTCTTTTAAAGCTAAACCGCAATGCGGAAACTTACTTAACAGCGTCTTTCAGAGCTTTGCCTGAAACGAACGCTGGCACGTTAGCTGCTGCAATTTTGATCTCTTTGCCAGTCTGCGGGTTGCGACCGGTACGCTCAGCGCGGTGGTTCACTTTAAAAGTACCAAAACCAACCAGTTGTACAGCATCACCTTCTTTCAGAGACTCAGTGATCGCAGCCAGGGTAGATTCCAGCGCAGTCTTAGCCTGGGTTTTAGACAGGTCAGCTTTCTCTGCGATCACATCAATCAGTTGAGTCTTGTTCATAAGTTATCCTTAAAGTGTATTTATCGCTTGCTAAGCAACGAGTGCGAGGGAAAAGCCATTCTCAGACCTTGTTCAGCCGGCACGCACCGATAGCCACAATTTTCAGCCCCCCAAATGTAGACCAGACTGGGGGCTGATGTGAAGCCTCCAGGCGCGGTAATTCGGGCCTGAAGTCACGTTTTATTGCCTTATTGCTGAAAAAGTATACCGATGTTACTGATTCCCGCTTCGCGCAGGTCTGCACGCAGGCCTTTAATCAATTCCAGGTCTCGCTCCTCGCACTCTGACAGCAGGCGGAAAATCTCCCACTGCAGGTCCCATTCATCGATGACAGCCTGATTTCCGCGCAGCTCTTCGTCGGTCATTTCGCGACCGGCCTGCGTCATTTCCAGAATCGCCACGGTGGTGATCGATGTACGGCTGACTTCAACGGCGTGCTCAAGCGTTTCGCCGCTGAGCTGTGCATGCAGCAGTTCACTCAAGGCCACGCAGGCATCAATCGCCGGATGAACACCGTAAACCTCAAAATCGTCACCATCCGGGATCGCCGCTTCAAATTTCTCCAGCTGACCGTCGAAATTGATTTTGGCATCTTTGACCGTCAGGCTTTCCCAGATGAGATCGAGGATGCGGCGATAGAGTTGCGGATCGGCGAATGCGGTCTGCTGACAAAAAGCCCAATAGTTGGGGAACATACGCTCGCAAAGGCAGGCCATGAAAGTCATATGCTGCCAGCTTTCAAGCTTCGCCAGACGCAAATGGACGGGATTCTGTAACATCAAACTTACTCTCAATAGGTTAGCTGGCGGCAGTGTACCGCAAAAGCCGGGCACAAACAGCGTTAAGGCGTGTTTTGCCAGCGCAGAAAGGCCGGGCGTCCGGAGGCGACAGCATCCGCCCAACGCGTCGGTTCCGGCAAACGATAGCCCGCAGTACAGGCTTCCACCCATTGCAATGCGCTATCCATGCTGACGCGATGGCCGGTCGAGATAAACAGCGGATTACAGCGCGCTTTACTGCGCCATACCCAGCCAATCTGTTCGCCTTTGTCGAGCAGCGGCTGACGGCTGCCTGGCTCGGCGTCCAGCTCAGCAAAACGTCCACACAAACGCTTCTTCGCCACGCCAATGGTGGGCACATCCACCAGCGAACCGAAATGCGCCGCCACGCCAAGCCGACGGGGATGGGAAATACCGTGGCCATCCACAAACAGCAGATCGGGCAACTGGGAGAGCTGCTGCCAGGCTTCCAGCAGCGCCGGCATTTCGCGGAAGGATAAGAAGCCCGGAATATAGGGCATGGTGGTGGCCACGCGCGCAATGCGGTGTTCCACCAGCTTTAAGGATGGATACTCGAGGATGATCAGAGCCGCGCGCGTGATCTCGCCGCCCTGTTCAAATCCCACGTCGGCACCACCAATAAAGCGTGGCGGCAGCACATCGAAATCATCCTGTCGCACCACATCAGCAGCGCGCTGTAACTGTTCCTGGCGTAGTGCGGCTAAATCCATCATCAGCCCTGATGATACGGACGTGACAGACGATGCACCGCTTCAACAAACGCACCAGCATGCTCAGGCGGCACATCAGGATGGATGCCGTGGCCCAGGTTAAACACGTGACCTTCGCCAGTGCCAAAACCTTCGAGAATCCCGGCGACTTCCTGCTCAATGCGCGCAGGCGGCGCATACAGCATGGAAGGATCCATGTTGCCCTGCAGCGCCACTTTATCACCCACACGACGACGCGCATCGGCGATATCGGTGGTCCAGTCGAGTCCCAGCGCATCGCAGCCGGTCGCCGCTATCGCTTCCAGCCATTGGCCGCCACCTTTAGTGAACAGCGTAATAGGAACGCGGCGACCTTCATTCTCGTGCAGCACGCTATCGACGATTTTATGCATGTAATAGAGCGAGAATTCGCAATAGTCGCGTCCGGTCAGCACGCCGCCCCATGTGTCGAACACCATGATCGACTGCGCGCCAGCTTTGATCTGCGCATTGAGATAAAGAATCACGCTGTCTGCCAGCTTATCCAGCAGCTTGTGCAGGGTTTGCGGCTCGGCGTACATCATCTTTTTAATTTTGGTGAACGCTTTGCTGCTGCCGCCTTCAACCATGTAGGTTGCCAGCGTCCACGGGCTGCCGGAGAAACCGATCAGCGGCACTTCGCCTTTCAGGTTGTGACGAATGGTACGCACCGCGTTCATCACATAACCGAGCTCTTGCTCTGGATCCGGCACCGGCAGCTTGTCGACATCCGCACGGCAGGTGATCGGATTGGAGAAACGCGGGCCTTCGCCGGTCTCAAAGTAGAGCCCAAGTCCCATCGCATCCGGAATGGTGAGGATATCGCTGAAGAGAATTGCCGCATCCAGCGCATAGCGACGCAGCGGTTGCAGCGTGACTTCACACGCCAGCTCAGCATTCTTACACAGCGACATAAAATCACCGGCTTCAGCGCGCGTGGCTTTGTATTCCGGCAAATAACGCCCGGCTTGTCGCATCATCCATACCGGTGTGACATCTACCGGCTGACGTAACAGGGCGCGCAGATAACGATCGTTCTTCAGTTCACTCATAATGGGCTCTCTCATGCTAAGGCCGGCAGTGTAGCATTTTCACGCCGCGCTGGCGCGACACAGGGCAACGGTATCTTCAATCAGGCGACGCGCCACCGTGCCGGGCGGCGGCAACAGCGGCAGATCGTCGTAGCGATACCAGCCGGCATCCAGCAGCTCTTTGCCGTCGTGTTGCAGATCGCCGCCGTCATATTCCGCCATATACGCCATCATCAGAGAGTGCGGGAACGGCCACGGCTGCGAGGTAACGTAACGCACGTTTTTCACCCGCACGTTGCTCTCCTCCATCACTTCCCGCGCCACCGCTTGTTCTAAGGTTTCGCCCACTTCGACAAAGCCCGCCAGCACGGTGTAGATATTGTTACGATGACGCGCATGATTGGCGAGCAGGATCTCATCGCCACGGCGGATAGCCACGATGATGCACGGCGCAATTTGCGGGTAATAACGCTCGCGGCAGTGATTGCACAAGCAGGCAAATTCGCGTTTGCTGATGTGCATCTCATGGCCGCAATAGCCGCACCAGCGATGCGAGCGGTAAAACTCCGCCAGCTGCACGCCACGTCCGGCGATTTGGAACAGGCCGACATCCTCATCAATCAGTTGGCGCACGGAGCCCATGCTGTCCGGACGCGATTCACGTACCAGCCAGACATTCTCGCCCTGCCACTCGCCGATCAAAATCGCGTTGCTGCCGCTGAGGCCAAAATCGCTGGCTAAGCCATGCGGCAATTCGCCCTGCGGCAACCAAAGTTTTTGCTCATGGCTGACAACCCACCATCCAGCGTCTAAGCTTGAGATCTCACGTTGCATCTTAATCGTTGTCCTTAGCGTCAAATCGCACGCTGAAATCCTAATATTAAGTGTGTAATAAACAACTATAACCTACCTGGAGCCCCATATGCTTAACCAGTTAGATAACCTGACAGAGCGTGTAGGCGGCGGAAATGAATTGGTTGATTCATGGCTGCGCGCCCGTCGACAGCTGCTCGTCACTTACTACGAGCTTATTGGCATGAAGCCACAAAAAGATGCGTTATCCACGCTGGATGAACAGGCGCTGGACGCATTTTGTCACAACCTGGTGGATTACCTTTCCACCGGCCATTTCAGCGTGTATGAACACATCATTAGTGAGATGCAGGGTGATAGCCCCTTATTCGTCGCTGCGCAGATTTACCCGGCACTGGAGGCGAATACCGATCGCATCATGCAGCTCTACGATAGCCATCTGCAGCAAGCGATTAACGATGATAATTGCGTGGATTTTCAAACCGCGCTCTCCGAAGTCGGCGAGGTGCTGGAATCGCGCTTCACGCTGGAAGATAAGCTGGTGCAACTCGCCTGGGACAACCAGCTGGCGCTTCCGCCGGTTGCCAACGACAGCGCCATTGCCCGCCCGGCTTAGAACCCCGAAGATGTAAAAAACTTGTTATTCAAGAAAAGCCCTCTTATGCTAAATGGGCTTTTTTATTGTCTTCTTTAACGACAATCAAAAGGCAAATTTTGCGGTTTAAGCGTAGCGTGCGCAGCCAGTTTGCACTCGGACAGCGCGCAGGGACCGGAGCGTACACGTAGTACGTGACGGTCACGAGCACTGCCCAGGTGCAAAATGGCAAGCAAAGTAGCTTAAACCACAAAACACCAACTTGTCGGAGTGCCCTCTAGGGCTGAGACCGTTAATTCGGGATCCGCGGAACCTGATCAGGTTAGTACCTGCGAAGGGAACAAGAGTAGACATTATCAGCACGGTGCATGCTGGCGCCCGGCACCGTACCTGTTACTCCTTCCGAACTCTGGACAAGCAACTTCCAACCGTTACCGGAAACTTGCTATGTCTGCTAAAACTTCTCGTCGTGAACAACGCGCTCAAGCGCAAGAATTTATCGATTCCCTGCAGGGAACCGCTTTCCCCAACTCCAAACGTATCTGGATCACCGGCAGCCGCGCGGATATTCGCGTGCCGATGCGTGAGATACAGCTCAGTCCAACGCACATAGGCGGCAGCAAAGAGAATCCGCACTATGAGCCAAATGAAGCGGTGCCGGTTTACGACACCGCCGGGGCTTATGGCGATCCTCAAGCCACCATTAATGTGCATCAGGGACTCGACAGGCTGCGTGCCAATTGGATCGAAGAACGTGACGACAGCGAAACCATCCACCAGCTGAGTTCCCGTTACACGCAGCAGCGTCTGGCGGATGAAGGCCTGGACCATCTGCGTTTTGAGCAGCTGCCGCAACCGCGCCGTGCCAAAGCGGGTCGCCGGGTTACCCAACTGCACTATGCGCGTCAGGGCATCATCACGCCGGAGATGGAGTTTATCGCGCTGCGTGAAAACATGGGCCGCGAGCGTATTCGCGGTGAAGTGCTGTTACAGCAGCATCCGGGTCACAGCTTTGGTGCCAATCTGCCAGAAAATATCACCGCGGAATTTGTCCGTCAGGAGGTCGCCAATGGGCGCGCCATCATCCCTTCGAACATCAACCATCCCGAATCCGAACCGATGATTATCGGCCGCAACTTCCTGGTGAAAGTGAATGCCAACATTGGCAACTCTGCGGTGAGCTCATCTATTGAAGAGGAAGTGGAGAAGCTGGTGTGGTCAACGCGCTGGGGCGCAGACACTGTGATGGATCTCTCAACCGGCCGCTACATCCATGAAACGCGTGAGTGGATTTTGCGCAACAGTCCGGTGCCGATTGGTACGGTGCCGATTTATCAGGCGCTGGAGAAAGTGAACGGCATTGCAGAAGATCTCAACTGGGAGATTTTCCGCGACACGCTGCTGGAGCAGGCGGAACAAGGCGTTGACTACTTCACCATTCACGCTGGCGTGCTGCTGCGCTATGTGCCGATGACGGCCAAACGCCTGACCGGCATTGTGTCGCGCGGTGGCTCGATTATGGCGAAATGGTGCCTGTCGCATCACACCGAAAATTTCCTCTATCTGCACTTCCGCGAGATTTGTGAAATTTGTGCCGCCTACGATGTGGCGCTGTCACTGGGCGACGGCCTGCGTCCCGGCTCGATTCAGGATGCCAACGATGAGGCGCAATTTGCCGAACTGCATACGCTGGGCGAACTGACCAAAATCGCCTGGGAATACGATGTGCAGGTGATGATTGAAGGTCCGGGCCATGTGCCCATGCAGATGATTCGACGCAATATGACCGAACAGCTTGAGCATTGTCACGAAGCCCCGTTTTACACGCTTGGCCCGCTCACCACCGATATCGCGCCCGGCTATGACCATTTCACTTCCGGCATCGGCGCGGCCATGATTGGCTGGTTCGGCTGCGCCATGCTGTGTTACGTGACGCCGAAAGAGCACCTCGGTTTGCCGAACAAAGAGGATGTGAAGCAAGGGCTGATCACCTACAAGATCGCTGCGCACGCGGCGGATCTGGCAAAAGGTCATCCCGGTGCGCAGATCCGTGACAATGCGATGTCGAAAGCGCGTTTTGAATTCCGCTGGGAAGATCAGTTCAATCTGGCGCTCGATCCGCACACCGCACGCGCCTATCACGATGAAACCCTGCCGCAGGAATCAGGAAAAGTAGCGCACTTCTGCTCGATGTGCGGCCCGAAATTCTGCTCGATGAAAATTACCCAGGAAGTGCGTGAGTTTGCCGCCCGCCAACAGGCTGAAGCCCAGCCGATTGAGATGGGTATGGCGCAAATGTCGGACGCCTTCCGCAATCGTGGCGGCGAGATCTATCACGCTGCCGATACCCTTAAAGAGGAAAATGTATGACCGACGCCTTTCCTGCCACAGCCTCAAAGCTGGGGCTGTATCCGGTTGTTGATAGCGTGGAATGGATCGCACGCTTGCTGGAAGCCGGTGTGCGCACCATACAGCTGCGCATCAAAGATTGTGAAGATCACGAGGTGGAAGATGCGGTGCGCGAGGCGATTGCACTCGGCAAACAGTATCGCGCTCGCCTGTTTATCAATGATTACTGGCGCTTAGCCATTAAATATCACGCTTATGGCGTGCACCTCGGCCAGGAAGATATCGATGTAGCCGATCTGGCGGCCATTCGCGAGGCGGGATTGCGCCTGGGTTTATCGACGCATGACGATGCCGAGTTAGATCGGGCTCTGGCGCTGCGCCCTTCTTACATTGCGCTTGGCCACATCTATCCTACGCAAACCAAAGACATGCCTTCTGCGCCACAAGGCGTGGTGGAATTGAAACGCCACCTGGCGCGTTTGCACAATGTGCCAACCGTGGCGATTGGCGGTATTTCTCTGGCGCGCGTGCCGGAAGTGCTGGCTACCGGCGTGGGCAGCATTGCGGTGGTGAGCGCGATTACCCAAGCCGCCGACTGGCGCGCAGCAACGCAGCAGTTACTGTCACTGGTGGAAAATGGAATCGAACCCGCAGAAGCAGTGTAATGCGCGGTAAGTAAGGATGAAACGCTGGAATCTGCCGCGCAGCAGCGTGATGTAGGGGCTGGCGTCATTTCCTGACAAGACTAAAGTGTGCCTGCCCGCTGTCGCTTGCAGCGGGCCAGGGCTGGTCTCAACCTCTCCCAGCCCTGCCTTTCTTCACGTGATCAGGGAGGAGGTATGCACGGATTCATGACTACAAGCCAGCATGGCACGTTCTACCGCTGCGCCGAGTTGAGCTATCGCCTGCTCTGTGTGCTCATTCATTGGCAAACCATAATTCAGGCGCAAGCAGTTGCGATACTTACCCGAGGCCGAAAACAGCGAGCCGACGGCAACCTGCATGTTCAGCTCACGCAATTCGGTATTGAGCCTGACCGCGTCAAATGCCTCTGGCAATTCAATCCACATCAGGAAACTGCCCTGCGGACGCGACACACAAATCCCACACGGAAAGTAGTGGCGTACCCAGCAGCTAAAGGTTTCATAATTGCGTTGATACACCTGACGCATGCGCCGCAAATGCGGCAGATAATGACCAAGACGAATAAACTCGGCGACCGCATGTTGCGGCTGGGTAGCCGTCGATCCGGTGCTGATATATTTCATATGCAGCACGCGATCGCGATAGCGTCCCGGCGCCACCCAACCGACACGCAGCCCCGGCGCCAGCGTCTTGGAGAAGGAACTGCACAGCAATACCCGTCCATCGTGATCCAACGACTTAAGGGTAACCGGACGCGGATACTCCCACGCCAGCTCGCCGTACACATCGTCTTCAATAATCGCGGCATCGAAACGCTGTGCCAGCGTCACCAGCGCACGTTTGCGAGATTCCGGCATGATAAAGCCCAGCGGATTATTGCAGTTTGGCACCACCACAACCGCTTTAATCGGCCACTGTTCGAACGCAAGTTCCAGCGCTTCCAGGCTGATGCCGGTAACCGAATCGGTAGGAATCTCAATGGCGCGAATGCCGAAGCCGCGCAGAGTTTGCATGGTGCCGTGGAAAGTCGGCGACTCCACCGCAATGATGTCACCAGCCTGACATATCGCACGAATCGAGATCGACAACGCTTCATGGCAGCCGGTGGTGATCACGATATCGTCTGCCGTGAGCTGACAACCGCTGTCGATCGTCAGGCGCGCAACCTGTTCGCGCAGTGCCGCGACACCCAGCAAACTGTCATAGTTGAGCTGATCGATATCCTGCTTCTGCGCCATACGGCTTTGAATTTTCCACAGCGGTTTCAACGTGGGCTGGGTCAGATCGGGCATACCGCTGCCGAGTTGCAACACATCGTTATTAATTCGGCTGCTGAGCAACTCCAGCACCGATTCCCACTGCGTGATTTCCACCGGACGCTGTGCAGGTCGGGTGATGGCCGGCATCGGCGGCGTCGCTTTGCGTGTTGCAACGAAATATCCGGAACGTGGCTGCGGCACAATCAGCTGTTTCTCTTCCAGCAGATGATATGCCTGCTGAACGGTGCTGATACTCACGCCGTGTTCAAGACTCAGCGTGCGCACCGACGGCAAGCGCTCGCCGCTGCGGTACAGCCCTTGCTCTATACGATCCGAAAGCAAACATGCTAAATGTTGGTAGCGCGTCATCGTATGCCTCACTCAGCCATCAATCATAATAAACCAGTACAGATAGACCTCATTATTACCATTCAGATCCACTTCAAGGCAATCTGTATGTTAAAGATAAGTGTTTTTTGCGTCTGTATCATAATGCGAAGGAATCAGACAATGCTTCTCAGGCAACCTACTGAGGGCAAGGATTATGGAATTCGATCAAAACCGCGCGGCTAAACCTTTTGACGTCACTTTACTGGATATCTTCCGCGGCGCAGTGCGTATGGTTAAACACTGGAAAGCACGGCGTGAAACTCACCGCATCCTGTCAAAACTGAGTGATAACCAGCTGCGTGACATCGGACTGACACGCGAAGATGTCTGCCGCAAGTTCTGACAAAATGAAGACGAAAAAAAACCCTGCCGAAGCAGGGTTTTTTATTGGTCAGCTTTAGCAGACGAATTATTCGTCGTCGCTTCCGCCCAGACCGGCGTTCAGCAATTCTGCCAGGCTTGCAGAGGCTTCATCCGCAGTAACCTGCGGTGCAACCGGTGCTTCGCCCGCAGAGCGGCGACGCATACGATCCTGGTGATAAGCATAACCGGTACCGGCTGGGATCAGACGACCCACGATGACGTTCTCTTTCAGGCCGCGCAGTTCATCACGCTTACCTGCAACTGCTGCTTCGGTCAGGACACGCGTGGTCTCCTGGAACGATGCTGCAGAGATGAACGATTCGGTTGCCAGTGACGCTTTGGTGATACCCAGCAGATCGCGCATGAATGTTGCGCCGATTTTGCCATTCGCTTCAAGTTCACGGTTAGAGATCTTGATGCGTGAGTATTCAGCCTGCTCACCTTCCAGGAAGTCGGTGCTTCCCACGCTCGAGATGGTTGCTTTACGCAGCATCTGACGAACGATGACTTCGATGTGTTTATCGTTAATCTTAACGCCTTGCAGACGGTAAACTTCCTGCACTTCGTTAGTGATGTAACGGGTCACAGCATGGACGCCACGCAGACGCAGGATGTCGTGCGGAGACTCTGGGCCGTCAGATACGACGTCACCACGTTCTACGCGCTCACCTTCGAATACGTTAAGCTGACGCCATTTTGGAATCATCTCTTCGTACGGATCGCTACCATCAACCGGCGTAATCACCAGACGACGCTTACCTTTGGTCTCTTTACCGAAGGAGATGATACCGCTGATCTCCGCCAGGATTGCTGGCTCTTTCGGACGACGCGCTTCGAACAAGTCAGCAACGCGCGGCAGACCACCGGTAATATCCTTGGTACCGCCAGACTCCTGCGGAACACGCGACAGCGTGTCACCGGCACTGATCTTAACGCCATCTTCCAGCTGAACAATTGCTTTGCCCGGCAGGAAGTACTGTGCTGGCATGTCGGTACCTGGAATCAAAACATCATTTCCGTTGGCATCAACAATTTTCAGCGCAGGACGCAGATCTTTACCACCCGCAGTACGTTCTGCAGAATCCAGAACCACCAGCGATGACAGACCGGTTAAGTCGTCAGTCTGACGCGTAATGGTCTGACCGTCGATCATGTCAGTGAAGCGAATGAAACCGCCCACTTCGGTGATGACCGGCATGGTATGCGGATCCCAGTTTGCTACGGTTTCGCCCGCGGCAACCTGCTCGCCATCACCTTTAGCCATGACCGCACCGTAAGGTACTTTATAGCTCTCTTTGGTACGACCGAACTCGTCGATCATCTTCAGCTCAACGTTACGTGAAACGATAACCAGTTTCCCTGAGGAGTTGGTTACAGACTTCGCGTTGGTCAGCTTGATAGTACCTTTGTTCTTCACCTGGATGCTGGATTCAGCAGCCGCACGAGATGCCGCACCACCGATGTGGAACGTACGCATCGTCAGCTGTGTACCCGGCTCACCGATGGACTGTGCTGCGATAACACCGATGGCCTCACCTTTGTTGATGATGTGACCACGTGCCAGATCGCGACCGTAGCAGTGTGCACACACACCGAAGTCGGTTTCACAGCCAACAACCGAGCGCACTTTAATCGCATCGACTGAATTCAGTTCGATCACATCACACCAGTGTTCATCGATCAGGGTGTTACGCGGGATCAGGATGTCCGCAGTGCCTGGCTTCAGAACGTCTTCAGCCGTTACACGACCCAGTACACGCTCACGCAGCGGCTCTTTAACGTCGCCACCTTCGATGACTGGAGTCATCATGATGCCTTCGAACGTGCCGCAGTCATCTTCGGTAACAACCAGATCCTGCGCTACGTCGACCAGACGACGCGTCAGATAACCGGAGTTAGCAGTTTTCAGTGCGGTATCCGCCAGACCTTTACGCGCACCGTGCGTGGAGATGAAGTACTGGAGTACGTTCAGACCTTCACGGAAGTTCGCGGTGATCGGCGTTTCGATGATTGAGCCATCTGGCTTAGCCATCAGACCACGCATACCGGCCAGCTGACGAATCTGTGCAGCAGAACCACGCGCACCGGAGTCGGCCATCATGTAGATGCTGTTGAACGATACCTGCTGCTCTTCTTCGCCATCACGGTTGATCACGGTTTCAGTTTGCAGGTTATCCATCATCGCTTTGGAAACGCGTTCGTTAGCGGCGGCCCAAATATCGATAACTTTGTTGTAACGTTCGCCAGCAGTTACCAGACCAGACTGGAACTGTTCCTGAATCTCAGCAACTTCCGCTTCCGCTTCGGCTACGATTTCCGCTTTCTTCGCTGGGATGACCATGTCGTCGATACCTACAGAGGCACCTGAACGGGCTGCGTAAGCAAAACCGGTGTACATGGTTTGGTCAGCAAAGATAACGGTCGGCTTCAGACCAAGAATGCGGTAACAGGTGTTCAGCATCTTGGAAATGGCTTTCTTACCCAGCGCCTGGTTGACGATGGAGTAAGGCAGGCCTTTCGGAACGATCATCCACAGAATCGCACGACCAATGGTGGTGTCGATAATGCTGGTTTTCGCAACGAACTCTTCCTGCTCGTTCTTGGTGTATTCAGTGATACGCACTTTAACGCGTGCATGCAGCTCGGCCAGGCCAGCGCGATAAACACGCTCAGCTTCTTTCGGGCCAGTCAGTACCATGCCTTCGCCTTTGGCGTTCACTTTGTCGCGGGTCATGTAGTACAGACCCAAAACAACGTCTTGTGAAGGAACGATGATTGGCTCGCCGTTCGCTGGTGACAGAATGTTGTTGGTCGACATCATCAGCGCACGCGCTTCCAGCTGGGCTTCCAGCGTCAGCGGTACGTGAACAGCCATCTGGTCACCATCGAAGTCGGCGTTATATGCCGCACAAACCAGCGGGTGCAGCTGGATCGCTTTACCTTCGATCAGAACCGGTTCAAACGCCTGGATACCCAAACGGTGCAGAGTTGGTGCACGGTTCAGCAGTACCGGGTGTTCGCGGATCACTTCGTCCAGGATATCCCAAACGACAGCCTCTTCGCGCTCAACCATTTTCTTAGCGGCTTTGATGGTGGTGGCCAGGCCACGCAGTTCCAACTTGCCGTAGATGAACGGTTTGAACAGCTCAAGAGCCATTTTCTTCGGCAGACCGCACTGATGCAGACGCAGGTATGGACCAACGGTGATAACTGAACGGCCAGAGTAGTCAACACGTTTACCCAACAGGTTCTGACGGAAACGACCCTGCTTACCTTTGATCATGTCTGCCAGAGATTTCAGCGGACGCTTGTTCGAGCCAGTGATGGCGCGACCGCGACGGCCGTTATCCAGCAGTGCATCAACCGCTTCCTGCAACATACGTTTTTCGTTACGTACGATGATATCTGGCGCAGCCAGATCCAGCAGGCGTTTCAGACGGTTATTACGGTTGATCACGCGACGATACAGATCGTTCAGATCCGACGTTGCGAAACGACCACCGTCCAGCGGTACCAGCGGGCGCAGATCTGGCGGCAGAACCGGCAGAACGGTCAGGATCATCCACTCTGGCTTGTTACCAGACTGAACGAACGCTTCCAGCAGCTTGATACGCTTGGTCAGCTTTTTACGTTTGGTCTCGGAGTTGGTCTCGTTCAGCTCTTCACGCAGCTGCTCGCACTCTTGCTCCAGATCCATGTTTTTCAGCAGCGCCTGGATCGCTTCCGCACCCATCTTCGCGTCGAATTCGTCACCGAACTCTTCCAGCGCGTCAAGGTACTGCTCTTCCGTCAGAATCTGACGTTTTTCCAGGTTGGTCATGCCGCCTTCGATAACCACATAAGATTCGAAGTACAGCACGCGCTCGATATCACGCAGTGGCATATCCAGCAGCAAGCCGATACGCGAAGGCAGTGATTTCAGGAACCAAATGTGCGCAGTCGGTGAAGCCAGCTCAATGTGGCCCATGCGCTCACGACGTACTTTGGTCTGTGTAACTTCAACGCCACACTTCTCACAGATCACGCCGCGATGTTTTAAACGCTTGTACTTACCGCACAGGCATTCGTAGTCTTTTACCGGTCCGAAAATACGGGCACAGAAAAGACCGTCACGCTCAGGCTTGAAGGTACGGTAGTTAATGGTTTCCGGCTTTTTAACTTCACCAAAAGACCATGAACGGATCATGTCTGGCGAGGCCAGAGCAATTTTGATCGCATCAAACTCTTCGGTCTTAGTTTGCGCTTTCAGAAACTTAAGTAAGTCTTTCACGGATTAGCTCCCGTCGGAGTGGAACTCTCAGGGACGCGCACCCGAAGTGCACGTCCCGTAACCAGTACTTGCGAGTACTTACTCGTCTTCCAGCTCGATGTTGATACCCAGCGAGCGAATCTCTTTCAACAGTACGTTGAAGGATTCCGGCATGCCCGGTTCCATCTGATGGTTACCGTCGACGATGTTTTTATACATCTTCGTACGGCCGTTAACGTCATCAGATTTAACGGTAAGCATTTCCTGCAGGGTATACGCGGCACCGTATGCTTCCAGTGCCCACACTTCCATCTCACCGAAGCGCTGTCCACCGAACTGCGCTTTACCACCCAGCGGCTGCTGAGTAACCAAGCTGTAAGAACCGGTAGAACGTGCGTGCATCTTGTCGTCAACCAGGTGGTTCAGTTTCAGCATGTACATGTAACCTACGGTTACCTGACGCTCAAACTGCTCACCAGTACGGCCGTCGAACAGGGTGATCTGACCGGAAGAAGGCAATCCGCCGAGCTGCAGCAGCTCTTTGATTTCGCTCTCTTTCGCACCGTCAAACACCGGAGTCGCGATTGGCATACCCTTCTTCAGGTTCTCTGCCAGACGCAGTACTTCGTCATCTGTAAAGGTGTTCAGGTCAACTTTCTGACGCACATCAGTGCCCAGATCGTAAGCACGCTGGATGAACTCACGCAGTTTGGAGACTTCTTCCTGCTTCTTCAGCATCGCATTGATTTTTTCACCAATGCCTTTCGCCGCCATACCGAGGTGAGTTTCCAGAATCTGACCGATGTTCATACGCGATGGTACGCCCAGCGGGTTCAGTACGATGTCGACCGGCGTACCGTTCTCATCGTAAGGCATGTCTTCGATAGGGTTGATCTTCGAGATAACACCCTTGTTTCCGTGACGACCTGCCATCTTGTCACCAGGCTGGATCTGACGTTTAACGGCCAGATACACCTTAACGATTTTCAGCACGCCTGGTGCCAGATCATCGCCTTGGGTGATCTTGCGACGCTTAGCTTCAAGTTTCTTCTCAAACTCGTGCTTCAGTTCGTCGTACTGCTCAGCCAGCTGCTCCAGAGAGTTCTGCTTCTCTTCGTCAGTCAGGCCCAGCTCCAGCCAGCGCTCACGTGGCAGTTTGTCCAGCTTCTCAGCTTCAACACCACCCGAGATCAGTACGGCCTGGATACGGCCAAACAGGCCAGCTTCGAAGATCTGCAGTTCTTCAGACAGGTCTTTCTTAACCTGCTTCAGCTGCATCTCTTCGATTTCCAGCGCGCGCTTGTCTTTTTCCACGCCATCGCGAGTGAAGACCTGCACGTCAATAACAGTACCGGATACGCCGTTCGGAACGCGCAGTGACGAATCTTTTACGTCAGAGGCTTTTTCACCGAAGATCGCACGCAGCAGTTTCTCTTCTGGCGTCAGCTGGGTTTCACCTTTCGGTGTTACCTTACCAACCAGAATGTCGCCACCGGTCACTTCCGCACCGATGTACACAATGCCGGATTCATCCAGTTTAGAAAGCGCAGCTTCACCCACGTTCGGGATATCAGCGGTGATCTCTTCAGGCCCCAGCTTGGTGTCGCGAGACACACATGCCAGTTCCTGGATGTGGATAGTGGTGAAACGGTCTTCCTGAACCACACGCTCGGATACGAGGATGGAGTCTTCGAAGTTGTAACCGTTCCATGGCATGAACGCCACGCGCATATTCTGACCCAGCGCCAGTTCACCGAGGTCGGTAGACGGGCCATCTGCCAGCACGTCACCACGCTCAATCGGCTCACCCAGATTGACACACGGCATCTGGTTGATGCAGGTGTTCTGGTTAGAACGGGTGTACTTGGTCAGGTTGTAGATGTCGATACCCGCTTCGCCCGGATACATCTCTTCTTCGTTAACTTTGATAACGATACGAGAAGCATCAACGTACTGAACGGTACCACCACGTTTCGCGACAGCAGTTACACCGGAGTCAACCGCTACTGCGCGTTCCATACCGGTACCAACCAGCGGCTTATCAGCACGCAGAGTTGGAACCGCCTGACGTTGCATGTTCGCACCCATCAAGGCGCGGTTAGCATCATCGTGCTCCAGGAACGGAATCAGTGAAGCACCGACAGAAACCACCTGTTGGGTGGAAACGTCCATGTAGTCAACCTGATCGCGGCTGAACAGGCTTGACTCACCCTTGCTACGGCAGGTGACGAGATCGTCAACAAAGCTGCCATCTTCTGCGAGGTTGGTGTTTGCCTGAGCGATAACGTAGTTACCCTCTTCAATTGCAGAGAGGTAATGAATTTCATCACTCACTTTACCGTCAACAACGCGGCGATACGGGGTTTCAAGGAAACCGTATTCGTTAGTCTGCGCGTAAACCGAGAGTGAGTTGATCAGACCGATGTTCGGGCCTTCCGGAGTTTCGATAGGACATACACGACCGTAGTGCGTTGGGTGTACGTCACGTACTTCGAAGCCGGCGCGCTCACGGGTCAGACCGCCTGGGCCCAGAGCAGAGATACGACGTTTGTGCGTAATCTCGGACAATGGGTTGTTCTGATCCATAAACTGGGACAGCTGGCTTGAACCGAAGAACTCTTTCACCGCCGCCGAAATCGGCTTAGCGTTGATCATGTCCTGAGGCATCAGCGTATCGAGGTCGCCCAGAGACAGACGCTCTTTAACTGCACGCTCAACACGCACCAGACCCACACGGAACTGGTTTTCTGCCATTTCGCCAACAGAACGAATACGACGGTTACCGAGGTGATCGATATCATCCACTTCACCGATACCGTTACGGATACCGATAAGCTTTTTCATCACTTCGATGATGTCGTCTTTGCTCAGGATACCTGAACCTTCGATCTCATCACGCAGCAGAGAACGGTTGAACTTCATACGGCCAACCGCAGAAAGATCGTAACGATCTTCAGAGAAGAACAGGTTCTCGAACAGGTTTTCAGCAGCTTCACGCGTTGGTGGCTCACCAGGACGCATCATGCGGTAGATCTCAACCAGCGCGCTTAAACGATCGTTGGTTGGGTCAACACGCAGAGTCTCGGAGATGTACGCACCGTGATCCAGGTCGTTGGTGAACAGCGTTTCAATGCGCTTGTGGCCCGACTGGCTCAGTTTCGCCAGCAGATCCAGTGACAATTCCATGTTTGCAGGAACGATCAGCTCGCCGGTGTTCAAATCGACGTAGTCTTTAGCAACCACTTTGCCAGCAATGTATTCAACTGGCACTTCGATGTGCTGAATGTTGTCTTTTTCCAGCTGACGGATGTGGCGCGCAGTGATGCGACGACCTTTCTCAACGTAAACCGTGCCGTTTGCTTCGATATCGAAGGAGGCGGTTTCACCACGCAGGCGCTCAGGCACCAGTTCCATCTGCAGTTTGTTATCGCGGATTTCATAAACGACTTTATCAAAGAACAGATCAAGGATTTGTTCTGAGGTGAAGTTTAACGCGCGCAGAATGATACTGGCCGGCAGCTTACGACGACGGTCAATACGGACGAAGAGGTTGTCTTTCGGGTCAAACTCGAAATCGAGCCATGAACCGCGGTAAGGGATGATACGTGCGTTATACAGCACTTTACCGGAAGAGTGCGTTTTACCCTTATCGCTGTCGAAGAACACGCCAGGACTACGGTGCAGCTGAGAAACGATAACACGCTCAGTACCATTGATAACAAAGGTACCATTGTCCGTCATGAGTGGAATCTCACCCATGTAGACTTCTTGTTCTTTAATGTCTTTTACGGTGCCTTCCGGCGCTTCGCGCTCGTAGATCACCAGACGCAGTTTCACGCGCAGCGGTGCCGAATAGGTCACGCCACGGATCTGACATTCAGTTACGTCAAAGACAGGCTCACCCAAACGGTAGCTGACATACTGCAACTCAGAGTTGCCGCTGTAGCTTGAGATTGGGAATACGGAGCGGAAGGCTGCTTCCAGACCGTACTGGCCTTCTGGATCTTGCTCGATGAACTTCTGGAACGAGTCAAGCTGGATAGAAAGGAGATAAGGTATGTCCAAAACTTGTGGACGTTTACCAAAATCCTTACGAATACGTTTTTTCTCGGTATAGGAGTAAACCATGGGGTTCCTCAGCTAGCTGACATGTCGAACCACGCTGTCCGTCCTGAAAAGGACAGTTCATGCAACACTATTTTTTGTTTTTCATGCGATGCGCAGCACCCCATGCAATACATCTTTCTATCACTCTTAAATCATTTCATCGCCGTTGTTCAGGCAGGGAACCTTCGCAGGAGAGCGATATATTAAGGCGTCGATAGAAAAAGATATTGAAGAGGAATGATGGACAAACAGTGCGAAACGCCATCATTCCCCTGTAGCGCAAAAAGGCTGGTGACCTAAACAGTCACCAGCCATCAGCCTAATGTTACTCAGGCTGCAACCCGAAGGTTGTCTTACTTAACTTCAACTTCAGCGCCAGCTTCTTTCAGAGCAGCTTCAAGAGCGGCTGCGTCATCTTTGCTGATGCCTTCTTTGATAGTACCGGTAGCTTCAACCAGGTCTTTAGCTTCTTTCAAGCCCAGACCAGTTGCAGTACGTACTGCTTTGATTACTGCGACTTTGTTAGCGCCAACAGCTTTCAGAATTACGTCGAATTCAGTTTTCTCTTCAACAGCTTCAGCTGGGCCAGCAGCAACAGCTACAGCGGCAGCAGCAGAAACGCCGAATTTTTCTTCCATAGCAGAAACCAGCTCAACTACTTCCATTACGGACATAGCGGCAACAGCTTCCAGAATTTGGTCTTTAGTGATAGACATATCGATTGTTCCTAAAAATCAGAAAAAGTTTATACGGTAGCAAGCACGAAGGAAAAGAATTTGGCCTTAAGCCGCTTCTTTTGCATCGCGCACAGCAGCCAGAGTACGGACCAGTTTGCCAGCAGCGGCTTCTTTCATGGTCGACATCAGACGTGCCAGTGCTTCTTCGTAAGTCGGCAGAGTTGCCAGACGGTCAATATTAGCCGCCGTGATCAGCTCACCTTCAAAGGCTGCAGCTTTGACCTCAAATTTTGCATTCGCTTTAGCGAAATCTTTGAACAAACGAGCAGCAGCGCCCGGATGTTCCAAAGAGTATGCAATCAGGGTCGGACCAACAAACGTGTCTTTCAGGCACTCGAAAGGAGTACCTTCAACGACGCGGCGCAGCAGGGTGTTACGAACAACACGCATGTAAACGCCAGCTTCACGACCTGCTTTACGCAGTTCGGTCATTTTATCAACGGTCACGCCACGGGAATCCGCAACAACCGCTGAAAGCGCGCCTTTGGCTACTTCGCTAACTTCAGCAACAATCGCTTGTTTGCCTTGAAGATTTAATGCCATTAGCTTTTGCTCCTGGATTGACCGGGAATAATTTCCCGGAACTCACTTCACTTATTCACCCGAAGGCGATAAGCGCTATTACACGGTGAGCAGAATCCAGCGAAGAAATAATTCTTTTTGGTTCTGTCACCGTCTACGCAGGGTATTAAGCAAGATATCCGAAAATATTCTGCTCCTGCGGTCTCGGACGGAGGCCAGGATAAGGCCTGGCTCCAACCTAAGCGACTGAACAACCAAGTGTTTAGACTTTGTCACTCACTCGCTTTGAATCTGGGTTCTGAATTGCGCAAACAACCAGAACAACGGGCGTAAGATTCTAGATGAATTTTTCGCCCGTTACAAGCAGCAATTAGTTTGCTGATGCACTCAGACCAGCCTGGTCAACGGCAACGCCGGCGCCCATGGTGGTAGAGATGCTGACTTTCTTGATGTACACGCCTTTCGCCTGTGATGGTTTAGCTTTTTTCAGCGCAACCAGCAAAGATTCCAGGTTTTCTTTCAATTTGTCAGTGTCAAAATCCACTTTACCGATGGTGGTGTGGATGATGCCGTTTTTGTCGTTACGATAACGAACCTGACCTGCTTTAGCATTTTTAACTGCTTCAGCAACGTTCGGCGTTACAGTACCAACTTTCGGGTTTGGCATCAGACCGCGTGGGCCCAGAACCTGGCCCAACTGGCCAACAACGCGCATTGCATCTGGAGATGCGATTACAACGTCAAAGTTCATTTCGCCTTTTTTGATCTGCTCAGCCAGGTCTTCCATACCAACCAGTTCTGCGCCAGCTGCTTTAGCAGCTTCAGCGTTTGCACCTTGGGTGAAGACGGCAACACGTACTGAACGACCAGTACCGTGTGGCAGAACGGTCGCACCGCGCACGTTCTGATCAGATTTACGTGCATCGATGCCGAGGTTAACGGCAACGTCAACGCTTTCTACGAACTTGGCAGTAGCCAGTTCTTTCAGCAGAGCAACAGCTTCGTTAATGTCGTACTGCTTAGTAGCATCAACTTTGTCACGGATTACGCTCATGCGCTTGGTCAGCTTAGCCATTTCTTAATCCTCTACTACCAGGCCCATGGAACGAGCAGTACCTTCGATAGAGCGAGTCATCGCTTCTACGTCAGAACCAGTCATGTCCGCAGCTTTAGTTTCTGCGATTTCACGTACCTGAGCACGGGAAACTTTACCGACTTTGTCTTTGTTCGGCTTACCAGAACCAGACTTGATGCCCGCTGCTTTTTTCAGCAGTACGGCAGCCGGAGGCGTTTTGGTAACGAAGGTGAAAGAACGGTCACTGTATACGGTGATAACAACAGGAGTAGGCAGGCCTTTCTCCAGGGATTCAGTCTTAGCGTTGAACGCTTTGCAGAATTCCATAATGTTAACACCCTGCTGACCCAGTGCTGGACCAACAGGTGGACTTGGGTTAGCCATACCAGCTGCAACTTGCAACTTAACGTAGGCTTGTACTTTCTTGGCCATGATAATTCCTCAATTGGGTTATAACGCCTGAAAAACAGGCTCCCCGTGATAACGATTTATATGCCGTTGCGGGCACATAAAAACAAAAGGCGCGAAATTATAGGTAAATTTCGCGCCTTCCGCAAGAGCTAAAAAGTGAACAGAAGGGTTAACCTTTCTCCACCTGAGCGAAGTCGAGTTCCACTGGCGTTGCACGGCCAAAGATGGAAACGGACACTTTCAGGCGGCTCTTCTCGTAGTCCACTTCTTCGACCACTCCGTTGAAGTCGGCAAACGGGCCGTCGCTGACGCGTACCATCTCGCCTGGCTCGAACAGCGTTTTTGGACGCGGCTTATCACCCACCTGCTGCAGGCGGTTCATAATCGCATCAACTTCTTTATCACTGATTGGCGCAGGACGGTCGGAAGTACCACCGATAAAGCCCATTACACGCGGTACACTGCGTACTAAGTGCCAGCTGGCGTCATTCATTACCATCTGAACCAATACGTAGCCAGGGAAGAATTTACGTTCGCTTTTGCGGCGCTGGCCGCCACGGATTTCGACGACTTCTTCAGTCGGCACCATGACTTCGCCAAAAAGCTCTTCCATGTTGTGCAGTTTGATATGCTCGTGCAGCGATTTCGCTACGCGGGCTTCAAAACCGGAGAACGCCTGAACGACGTACCAGCGTTTTTTTGGAGCTTCAGACATCTCAGAACCTCAGGCCAGTGATAAACGATACCAGACGGACCAGAATACCATCCAGCCCCCACAAAATCAGTGACATCACGGCAGTTACCGCGGCAACGATTAACGTGGTGTGCAGTGTTTCCTGGCGAGTCGGCCAAATGACCTTACGCATTTCGGTTTTAGCTTCACGGGCAAATGCCACAGTCGCTTTGCCTTTGATTGTCAGCAAAGCAATGCCGCCCGCTGCAGCGATCAGCACAACCACAGCCAGCGCGCGCAGAGGCAATGTTACATCGCGATAGATATAGTTGCCGACGATTGCTACCAGGAGCAATGCGATCACAACTACCCATTTCATCGCTTCAAGGCCGCGCCCGCTTCCTTGAGCTTCGGTATTCGCACTCATAAACCAACCTGCCACAATAATTCAGAAACTATACTGCCCCGCAGTGCGAGGCATCCAAACCGAATGAGCTTTTGAGCGTAACTCGGTATCCAACGCCGTGAAACAGAGCCTGTCTCAGCAATGATTATGATGCAAAATCACTGATGAGCCAGGTTCTATACAACAGCGTGCAAAAAGGGCATCAAATGATGCCCTTTCCTTGTGCATTGCGTCAAATCTTATCGCAGTTAAGCGATAATTTCAGCAACAACACCCGCACCAACAGTACGGCCGCCTTCACGGATTGCAAAACGCAGACCCTGATCCATAGCGATTGGCTTGATCAAAGTAACGGTCATTTTTACGTTGTCGCCT
>NZ_JACVBT010000008.1:0-133065 GCF_014852515.1 Pantoea sp. PNT03 | reverse complement strand
TGTAAAACGTCATAATGAATTTCATTATGTGTTCACTCGTGAGGCTTTGATATTTTTTTGCGTCCGGAGACGCGGATATCAATCCTGCGAGTGCCCACACAGATTGTCTGATAAATTGTTAAAGAGCATGCCGCGATTTCTCTAGCGGCGCGGGATGCGTATATTACGCTTTCCGCATTCTCAGTCAAGCATTTATTTTTGCTTTTCTGAAGGTTGCCTTGAAGACCACCTCCTGAACACTTCGCTTCGTAAGCCGTTGTTCCGTGTCAGTGGAGGCGCAGTATAGGGATTTCTTCGGAGCTGACAAGCGCTAATTTCAAATTAATTTCCGAGTGCTGATTTTTTCGTCGAAATGCCACTAAACTGCTAATTTTTCCAGCAACGGGAAGCCATAACGCTGCAAAATTGGTGACAATTTCGTCACTTCATCATCTATACGCGTACAGAACGCTAAATTCTGACCGGATGAAACTGCCTGCGGTGCTTCATGCTCTAATAACCAAACGGTACGACGCGCAATCGCCGCGCCCGAATCCACCAGCCTTGTCCCTTCCGGTAGCACCAATTGCAGCTCATCACGTAGTAAAGGGAAATGCGTACATCCGAGAACCACGGTATCAGGTGGCTCTTTCATCCGTAGCCAGGGTTGCACAGCACGGCGTACATCAGCGAGCTCAACATCTTCGCCATGCAGCTTGGCTTCCGCCAGCTCCACCAGCTCAGCAGAGCCGAGCATTTCGATTTTGCAGTCACGGGCAAATTGCGCCACTAACTCATGGGTATAAGGACGTTTCACCGTGCCGCGCGTGGCCAGCAATCCCACTACGCCGTTACGCGTCAGACGCGCAGCAGGTTTTATCGCAGGCACCACACCCACAACCGGGAATTCGAAACGTTCACGCAGAGCTGGCAAAGAGATGGTGCTGGCCGAGTTACAAGCAATGATCACCAACGCAAGCGGGAAACGCTGAGTGATAGCCGTCACCACCGCCACCACGCGCTCGACAATAAAGTCTTCGGATTTTTCGCCGTACGGAAACCCTTCATTATCAAAGGCGTAGAGATAGTGAAGATCCGGCAGTAAATGCCGGACCTCATCATAAACGGAGAGCCCACCCACGCCGGAGTCAAACACCAGCACGGTGGGACGCAGATCAGAAGCTGTAGCTGGCGCTGAGGTAGTACTCCGTTCCTGGAGTTGGATAGCCATACGCTGTCTCATAATCTTTATCGAACAAGTTGGCAATTCTACCACGAACGGTGAGCTGTGATGTGACCGGATACGAGACCGCGAGATCTACCGTGCTGTAACTCGATAAACGACGCTGCTCGCTGGCATATTCGCTGGTGTTGTTATCGTAGCGCTTACCGAAGTACTGGTAGATGACATCAATATCAAAGTCATACACCGTCATACCCAGCTGATATTTGGCCTGCTCACGCGCACGACGCGCCAGCGTTTCACCATCTGAATCACGACGCGCATCCAGATAACCCAAGGTGATCTGGTGATGAAGGAAGCGGGTATCAAAATCAGCGGTGGCTTCAATACCTTTCAGCGTAACGGCTTTTTCATTGTAATAGCCGCCCTCAAAAGTCACAGGATCAGAAGCATAGGTAATGAGATTGCTGACTTTATTGTGATACGCAGCAACACGCCAATTAACCGGACCGGTTAAACCTTCCAGCGCGGCTTCCCACTGTTTTGATTTCTCAGGATTGAGATCGGGATTAGAGCTAATACCAAAGCGCTTCAGACCATATAGCTGGCCTAACGTCGGCGCCTGGAAACCCGTGCCGTAAGAGAGTGATGCCTTGTAACCCGGCACAAACTCCCAACCCGCAGCCGTTTGCCAGGTGCCATGACGGCCGAAGTCCTGGTTATCATCGCCACGCGCCGAACCTTCAAGCGTAACATTGCCAAACTGCTGCTGAGCCGTCAGGTAAGCACCGGTGTTGTCTTGCTTGTAACCATCTTCGTCACGCGGTGCGCCAGAATAGAGTTGTCCAACCGAGCTCAGTTTCTGCTGCTGCCAATCCAGACCCGCGCTGACCATGCCATGCCCCACCGCAAAGGTGTTGCCCCACTGCAGGTTGCGCTGCTCCATGTCATCCAGGCTATTGGAATCCGCATAGCGGCCATCAGACCCAACGTAGTTATAGATTTTGTACTTTTGATAACTGGCGGTCAGCTGCGAGGAGTATTCCTCTTTATTAAAGCGCAGACCGGTATCAAACGAGTGATTATAGATCTGTTGCTCATCCTGACCACCGACATAACCCGCATCGTAATCTGAGTTCGCGGCGTAACCGTAACCCCGGAAGAAGCCAGAAAACGCCTCGTTAAACTTGTGGTCAACGCCAGCCCAGAACGCCTTATTGCGCCAGCCATCACGATCGCGATCGGTCGGAGACGTTGAGCCCGGCTGAACGTTGTAGCCGTTGGTGGCCTGATAAGAGCCCGCCACCGTTACGCGCGTCTGGTCCGTGACATTTTGATTGATGCCGCCGCTGTATTCCTGATAGCCCTTTGAACCAAAGCCAGCCGTCAGAGAATTTTGATTATTCGGGTTTTGCGTAATGACATTCACCACGCCGCCAATCGCATCTGCGCCGTAAACCGCAGACCGCGGGCCACGAATGAACTCAACGCGCTGGATGATGGAAACAGGGATTTGGTTGAAGTCAGCAACGCCGGTAATGCCAGGCTTAGAGAACGGCACACCGTCAACCAGAATCAGCGTATGACGCGCTTCCGAACCACGTACATACATAGAAGCGCTTTGCCCAATGCCGCCGCTTTGCGCGATATCCACGCCCGGCAAGCGGCGTAACACTTCCAGTAGGTTCTTGGATTGCCACTGATCGATCTCGTCACGGGTGACGACAGAAGTCGAAGCCAGCACCGACGAGACCGGCTGCGCGAAGCGGTTAGCGGTAACGATTTGCGTATCATCATTCTGCTGGGCGAAGCCAAATTGCGCCCAGAGAGACAACGCCGTTGCACTGAAGGCAAACAGCGAAGCGTGTGTTTTTTTCATTGTTATAGCATCCAAAAGACGAAGCAGGATGCCGCACGACTACGACCAATAGCTCGCGATGGTCGTATGTATTGCGACGTCACACCGGCAGGTCTTCGGGCTGAGAATCATAAATGGTGAAAAAACTTCCCATCCGGCAGGACAGTGTTTGTAATTGCCATCACCACGACATTCCTTACCGCTGCGCGTCAGCTCCAGATTCACACTGGATTCCCTTTTAACTCAAGGAGGCCGGCAGGCGCAGTCTACGGCCAGGAAGGCCGGAAATCCAGACTTCCAGCCATCTTGTTTTCCGCAGGGCTGGACATCAGCAGTTGAATGCCTACAATCGCCCGGCAAGCCAGCTTATTACCAGGATTAAAGATGACACCCGAACAGCTCCCAATTGAACAATACGACGCGCAACTGGCGGAAAAAGTCAACCGCTTACAGGCGATGATGTTGCCCTTTGCCGCGCCCGACGTGGAGGTGTTCCGTTCGCCGGTCAGCCACTATCGGATGCGTGCCGAATTCCGCATCTGGCACGACGGAGACGATCTCTACCACATCATCTTTGATCAACAGACTAAGCAACGAATCCGCGTCGATCAATTCCCGGCGGCCAGTGAATTGATCAACCAGCTGATGCCAAAACTGATCGCGGCGATCCGTGACAACCGCGCGCTGCGTTTCAAACTGTTCCAGATCGATTACCTGTCGACGATGAGCAACCAGATTGTTATCTCGCTGCTCTATCACCGTAAGCTGGAAGAGGAGTGGACCGCCGCCGCCAGCGCCCTGCGCGACAGCCTGCGTGCCGAAGGCTTTGACGTGCAGCTGATCGGCCGCGCCACCAAAACCAAAATCTGCCTCGATCGCGATTACGTGGATGAGCGCCTGCCGGTCGCGGGGAAAGAGATGATTTATCGTCAGGTGGAAAACAGCTTCACCCAGCCAAACGCGGCGATGAATATTCAGATGCTGGAGTGGGCGCTGGACGTCACGCAGGATTCGCGCGGCGATCTGCTGGAACTCTATTGCGGTAACGGCAACTTCTCGCTGGCGCTGGCGCGTAACTTCCGCAGCGTGTTGGCCACGGAAATTGCCAAGCCGTCGGTCGCGTCCGCGCAATACAACATTGCCGCCAACCATATTGATAACGTGCAGATTATTCGTATGGCCGCTGAAGAGTTTACCCAGGCGATGACGGGCGTACGTAGCTTCAATCGTTTAGAAGGCATCGACCTGAAGAGCTACCAATGCGAAACCATTTTTGTTGATCCGCCACGTAGCGGGCTGGATGAGGAAACTGTGAAGATGGTGCAGGCCTATCCGCGCATCATTTATATCTCCTGCAACCCGCAAACGCTGTGCGACAACCTCGCGGTGCTGGGAGAAACGCATGATGTCACGCGTCTGGCGCTGTTCGATCAGTTCCCGTATACCCATCATATGGAATGCGGCGTGCTGCTGACGCGCAAGGCCTAAACAACAACGGGAACCCCAAGGTTCCCGTTTTTTCACTGCTTGCTCTTCGCGCGGCGAAAACGCATACCAATCCAGAACACCAGCGCCACCATCAGAATCGTCGGGATGAAGTTAGAGCCGATATCCGGATATTCAGCCCGCACCAGCGCGCTATAAACCAAAATACCCAGCAGGAAGAACGCCGCCGCCAGTGAAGGCATGCCGTCTGGCATATTGCGGTTGAGATAACGCTGATGCAAACACCAGGCCGCGAGGCCAAGAGCAATCAGCGGGAATATCGAAAAGGGAACAAACGTGCTGAACAGCACCGAAAAGGAGCCGTTGATCGCTAAACCGGTGATAAAAGCCAATAAAAGCGTTCCTTTATCGCGTGGGTTTTGCTCAATCATTTCATTATCCTTATCACATTACTCTTCGGGTTTTTCCAGGGTAACCGCCAGACGCTCTTGCTCGCGGCGATACCAGTAATAAGCGCCTTTGGCGATCATGCGCAGCTGCAGCACTAATCGATCCTCAAGCTTACGGCGCTGCTCAATATCAACGTCCAGCGCTTCGGCACCCGCGCTAAACACAATCGTCACCATGGCTTCGGCCTGCGCTTCGGTGAAGCTGCGCGGCATGCGATTTTCTAATTCAAGATAATCGGCCAGTTCGGCGATGAAGTGCTGAATCTCACGCGCGACTGCGGCACGAAAGGCCGCCGAGGTTCCGGAGCGCTCGCGTAGTAAGAGCCGAAAAGCGTTGGGATTGTTCCCGATGAACTCCATAAAAGTTGCCACCGAGGTTTTAATAATGCTGCCACCCTTGGCAATACGCTGGCGCGCCTGACGCATTAACTGGCGCAGCATCAAGCCGCTTTCGTCCACCATGGTCAGCCCCAGCTCATCGACATCGCGGAAGTGACGATAAAATGAGGTCGGCGCAATCCCCGCTTCGCGTGCAACTTCGCGCAAACTCAGGCTGGCAAAACTCCTTTCTGCACTTAACTGACTGAAGGCAGCTTCAATCAGTGAACGTCGTGTACGTTCTTTTTGTAGCGCTCTGACGCCCATTTTCCCGGCCTTTTAGGTGATTTGGCAGGCACTATAACAAACTTTTCAGCGTACAGCGGTGCAAACTTTGTGAACGCCTGTGAACCTCACGCTTTGTCAAACTTCAGCAATTTACGCTGTTAGAATTCAGATGTGCGCGGCGAGATGTTAGAATCTCGTTGTAAAAATGTGATAAAAAAATAGGACGTACTGGTATGCAAAAGTCTTACGATTACGATGCCATTGTGATTGGCTCCGGTCCGGGCGGCGAAGGTGCGGCGATGGGGCTGGTGAAGCAGGGAGCGCGTATTGCAGTGATCGAACGCTACCACAACATCGGCGGCGGTTGTACACACTGGGGAACCATCCCTTCCAAAGCCCTGCGTCACGCTGTTAGCCGTATCATCGAGTTCAATCAAAACCCACTTTACAGCGATCACACTCGCCTCCTGCGCTCCTCATTCGCCGACATTCTCAACCACACCGAGAACGTGATCAGTCAGCAAACCGCGATGCGTCAGGGCTTCTACGAGCGCAACCGCTGTGAACTTTATCAGGGCGATGCCCGATTTGTTGATGCCAACACCATCGAAGTGGAACAACCCGACGGCACCCGCGAGCGCTTAACCGCGGCGAAATTCGTGATCGCCTGCGGTTCTCGTCCGTATCATCCCGCGGATGTCGATTTCACCCATCCGCGCGTTTACGATTCCGACTCCATCCTCAACCTGCATCATGAACCTGGCCACGTCATCATTTATGGCGCCGGCGTAATTGGCTGTGAATATGCCTCGATTTTCCGCGGCCTGAACGTCAAGGTTGACCTGATCAACACCCGCGACCGTCTGCTGGCATTCCTCGATCAGGAGATGTCAGATTCCCTCTCCTATCACTTCTGGAACAGCGGCGTGGTGATTCGTCACAACGAAGAGTTCGAGAAGATTGAAGGCGTTGATGACGGGGTGATTATTCACCTTAAATCGGGCAAAAAAGTGAAAGCCGATTGCCTGCTGTACGCAAACGGTCGAACCGGTAACACCGATTCACTGGCGCTGGAAAACGTCGGACTGGAAGCGGATGGTCGTGGCCTGCTGAAGGTGAACAGCATGTATCAAACTGCGCTGCCGCATATTTACGCGGTCGGCGACGTGATTGGTTATCCAAGCCTGGCTTCTGCTGCTTACGATCAGGGTCGCATTGCCGCGCAGGCGATCATCAAAGGTGAAGCCACCGCACATCTGATCGAAGATATTCCAACCGGGATTTACACCATTCCGGAGATCAGCTCAGTGGGTAAAACCGAACAGCAGCTGACGGCGATGAAAGTGCCGTATGAAGTGGGTCGTGCGCAGTTTAAACATCTGGCGCGTGCGCAGATTGTTGGCATGCACGTCGGCAGCCTTAAGATACTGTTCCACCGCGAAACCAAAGAGATTTTAGGGATTCACTGCTTTGGCGAGCGTGCTGCGGAGATCATTCACATCGGCCAGGCCATCATGGAACAGAAGAACGGCGGCAACACGATTGAGTACTTCGTGAATACCACCTTCAACTATCCCACCATGGCCGAAGCCTATCGCGTGGCAGCGTTAAACGGCTTAAACCGCCTGTTTTAACGAGGTATCCAGATAACCCTTCATGTGGGTTTTGATTGCTTCTGCCAACTGCTCATAGCGGCTGCGCAGAGGCGATCCTGGACGATAGACCAACGCGATGGTGCGCTGCGGCACCGGCTTGTAACACGGTAAATAGCAGACGCCATCACGTTCGCGTTCATTCGGCACGGACAACGCAGGTAACAAGGTAATGCCGCTACCAGCGGCAACCATGTTGCGCAGCGTTTCCAGGCTGGTGGCGCGGAAGTGCGTATCTTCATCGGCACCGGCTTCGAAGCAGAAGCCCATCGCCTGATCGCGCAGGCAGTGCCCATCTTCCAGCATCAGTAATTTCTCACCGGCCAGATCCGACATCGGCACGCGATCGCGATCGCGCCACGGATGATCGGCATACACCGCTAGCGTCATTGGCTCATCAAACAGCGGCACCTCAATAAAGGCTTCACTCTCTTTCACCAACGCCACGATGGCGCAATCCAGCTTACCGCTGTCGAGCTGTGCCAGCAGTTGCTGCGTCTGCGCTTCATGCAGGTACATTTCGAGTTTGGGGAAGGTTTTGTGCAGCATCGGAATGATGTGCGGCAGCAGATACGGCCCGGTGGTTGGAATCAAACCAATGTGCAGCGGTCCAGACATCGCTTCGCCTTGCTGGCTCGCCATCTCCTTCAGCACTTTCACTTCGCGCAGCACGGTTCGCGCTTGATCCACCAGCAACAGTCCAGCCTGAGTAAACAACACCTTACGGCTGGTTCGCTCCAGCAGCATCACGCCAAGTTCATCTTCCAGCTTACGAATCTGTCCACTTAAGGTAGGTTGGCTGACATGACATGCGTCAGCTGCACGCCGGAAATGGCGATGCTCCGCAAGTGAAACCAGGTATTCGAGATCACGAATATTCATTGAAATCCTCCAAACCACGATAGCCCGTGGCGATAGATAGAATAGCAATGAACGATTGGCCCTATCAAGGCGTGAGCGGGAATAATGCGCGCATCAAATGATCTGGAGCAGAACCTGCAAACTGCTTAAAACCAATCACTGTGCTGGCCGGGAGTGGCCTGCCCTTGATGATGTGCCTATAACAAAATGTAATTCCGAAGCTAGAGGTTGGCGGGCTACCGAAGAGGTGCCCGCTTTTTTTTGCTTGTCGCTCGCCTGCTGGATATCAACAGAGCGCGATAAATCGCGCCGCTACGCATTCCTGCATATACCGCAGCGGCGCAATCTAATGCGCATAGCTTTTAACCCAAGCGCTTCTGCGCTTCGCTGATGGCGAAGGCGACCTGTTGAGGAGCGACACCACCTTGCGCATTACGCTTATCCAGGCAGGATTGCAGCGACAGAATTGGATACACGTCATCCTCAATCACCGCGCTGAACTGCTTCAACTGCGCTAGAGTGAGCGCTTCCAGCGCCACGCCTTGCTTGATCGCTTCCACCACGGTTTCACCCACAATGTGGTGGGCTTCGCGGAACGGAACGCCTTTTGCCACCAGATAATCGGCCAGCTCGGTCGAGTTGGCGTAGCCCTGCTCAGCGGCTTCCTGGCAACGCGGACGTTTTACCTGAATGCCGTCCAGCACCAGCACCGACATATGCAGGCAGTCGAGCCAGGTATCCAGCGCATCGAACAGCCCTTCTTTGTCTTCCTGCATATCTTTGTTGTACGCCAGCGGCAGGCCTTTCAGCGTCATCATCATGCCGGTCAGCGCACCTTGCACACGGCCACATTTGCCACGGATCAGCTCCAGCGCATCCGGGTTTTTCTTCTGCGGCATCAACGACGATCCGGAAGTGACTTTATCCGACAGCTCAAGGAAGCCCGCTTCACCGGTGTTGAAGAAGATCAGGTCTTCAGCAAAGCGCGACAGATGCACCATGCCAATCGAGGCGTCTGACAGCAGCTCGAGCACGTGATCGCGATCGGAAACGGTATCGAGGCTGTTACGCGTGGCAGAGGCAAAACCTAACCAGCCGGCCAGCTGCTGACGATCGATCTCGTAGGCGGTACCCGCCAGCGCGCCGCAACCCAGCGGACTGACATCCATACGCTTCAGTGCATCCTGCAGACGGCTCTCGTCACGCGCCAGCATCTCAACGTACGCCAGGCACCAATGCGCGAACGTCACCGGTTGCGCACGCTGCAGGTGCGTGTAACCCGGCATCACCGCGTCCTGATTGGCTTGTGCCGTGGCGACCAGCGCCGATTGCAGCTCACGCGTCGCCTCCAGCAGCACGGCAACCTGCTCTTTGCACCACAGTTTCAGATCGGTCGCGACCTGATCGTTACGGCTACGGCCGGTGTGCAATTTCTTGCCCAGCGCGCCGACTTTATCGATCAGCTTGCCTTCCACCCAGCTGTGAATATCTTCCGCATCGCTTTGCAGAATCTGCTCAGGATTGGCGCGTACCTCGGCCAGCAGTTCATTCAACGCGCTTTCCAGCTGTTGCTGCTCTTCATTGGTCAGCACGTTGACCGTCACCAGCGCTTTTGACCAGGCAATCGAGCCGGTAATGTCCTGCTCGGCCAGGCGATAGTCAAAACGCAGCGAGTCGTTGAACTGTTTGAACCGTTGGTCTGCTGCCTGCGAAAAACGTCCGCCCCAAAGTGCCATCTGCATTACTCCTGAATCTGTTATAGAAAAGGCGGCCCGAAGCCGCCCTTGCAAAATATGTCGATTGCCGCGGTATTACTTCTTCTGCTCGTTCAGCGCGCGAATGCGTGAAGAGAGTGAGAACAAGCGGATAAAGCCGCCCGCGTGACGGTGATCGTAAACTTCGTCTTCGCCAAAGGTGGCGAACTCTTCTGAGTACAGGCTGTTAGCAGAGGTTTTCTGAATCGCCGTGGCCTGGCCTTTATACAGCTGCAGTACCACTTCGCCATTCACCTCTTCTGCCAATGATTCAGCAGCGGCCTGGATAGATTTACGCAGCGGCGCGAACCAGCGACCATCGTAAACCACGTAAGACATTTCATGGCCCAGCTGCTCACGCCATTTGAAGCTATCGCGATCCAGCACCAGCTGTTCAACCGCACGCAGCGCGTTAACCATGATGGTGCCGCCTGGAGTTTCGTAGCAGCCGCGGGACTTGATGCCTACCAGACGGTTTTCCACGATGTCGATACGGCCGACGCCGTGTTTCGCACCCAGCACGTTGAGTTTTTCCAGGCACTGGAACGGGCTCAGCGTCTCGCCGTTCACCGCCACCACGCGACCTTTCTCCACGGTGACCGTGACATTTTCTGGCTGATCGGGCGCTTCCAGCGGATCAACGGTCCACACCCAGCAATCTTTGTTCGGTGCATTGGCTGGGCTTTCCAGCACGCCGCCTTCGGTAGAGATGTGCCATGCGTTCTCATCACGGCTGTAGATTTTTTCCAGTGACGCGGTGGTCGGGATATTGCGCTCTTTCAGGTAATCCAGCAGCGCTTCACGTGAACGCAGGTCCCACTCACGCCATGGCGCAACCACTTTCAGTTGTGGCGCCAGCGCGGTGTAGGTGGTTTCGAAACGCACCTGATCGTTACCTTTACCGGTTGCGCCGTGGCACAGCGCATCTGCGCCCACTTTCAGCGCCAGCTCAACCTGGGCTTTAGCGATAATCGGACGCGCCATAGACGTACCCAGCAGATAAGTGCCTTCGTACAGGGCGCCAGTCTGCAGAACCGGATACACGTATTCACTGATGAACGCTTCACGCAGGTCAACCACGTGGCACTCAGACGCACCTGACTGCAGCGCTTTCTTCTCAACGCCTTCCAGATCGGCTGGATCCTGGCCAATGTTCGCCACGAACGCCACCACTTCACAGCCGCCATAGTTCTCTTTCAACCATGGAATGATGGCTGAAGTATCCAGACCGCCGGAGTAGGCCAGAACGATTTTTTTGATGTTTTGCGTGCTCATGTCTTAATCCTTGATTATGCGAGAATCCGGGTGCCAATCGACACGCCGTTGAAAAGGGTTGGCAGTTGTTCAGCATGACGCCAGCTGGCGATATCGACCGGGCGACCGAGCGTGCGGGCGGCATCAAGCGCCGCGTTCACTTTCACGATCATGCCATCGGTGATGATGCCCTGCGCAATCAGCTGCTCCGCTTTCGCGGCGGTCATCTCTTCGATGCGCTGACCTTTGCCGTCGAGAATACCGCTGACATCAGACAACAGCACCAAATCGGCACCGATGGTCGCAGCCAGCGCGGTTGCCGCCTGGTCGGCGTTGACGTTCATCAACTCGCCGCCATCGGTGATACCGATTGAGCTGATCACCGGCATGTAGCCCGCCGCCAGCAGCGTGTTCACCAGCGCCGGATTGCCCGGCGTCGCGTTGCCAACGTGTCCCAGCTCTTCATCGAACTGCGCCACGTTGACCAGACCGGCATCGCCGAGGCACAAACCCACCGCGCCGATGCCATATTTCTTCGCCCACGCCAGCAGCGTTTTGTTGGCGGTACCGGCTAACGCACCGGTAATAATGTCAATCTGATCGGCTGGCGTCACGCGCAAACCGTTCTTCTTTTTCACCGGCAGCGCGAGCTTCTTCATCAGCTCGTCCACCACGCAACCGCCGCCGTGCACAATGATCAGCGGACGCTGATGTTCATTGCGGTACGCCAGCAGGGCATCAAACAGACGGGCCAGCGCTTCTTCGCTATCCAGCAGCACGCCACCCAGTTTAATGATTAATGGATTCATTGCGTTATCCGTTCGTTAAATCAAAGACAGCGTTTCGGGGAAGCCGAAACGAATGTTTAAACACTGAACCGCCTGCGATGAGGCGCCTTTCAGCAGGTTATCTTCGGCAGCCACCACAATCAGGTGCTCGCCTTGCATGGCGAAGCCGATGTCGCAGAACGGCAAACCGACCACCGCTTTCAGCGCCGGTACGCCTTTGTCATAGACGCGCACCAGCGGTTTGTCGTGGTAAGCGTTATGGAAGGCATCCGCCACATCCTGCTGCGTCACGCCCGCTTTCAGGCGGCAAGTGGTGGTCGATAAAATCCCGCGTGGGAAGCTGCCCAGATGTGGCGTGAAGATCACCGGCGTACCGAGATGCGCCACAATTTCCGGGTGATGACGATGATTAAACAGGCCGTACGGCTGCAAGCTCACTTCACAGAAGCTGGTGCCAACGTTGGCTTTGCGCCCTGCGCCGCTCACGCCGCTGGTGGCGTTAATCACCGGCCACTGTGCATCGTTAAGCAGGCCCGCTGCGATCAGCGGTTTCAGCGAAAGTTGGGCTGCGGTTGGGTAGCAACCCGGCACCGCAACCAGCTCTGCGTCTTTGATTTTGTCGTGCTGCCATTCGGCCAGGCCGTAAACCGCCTTGTCCAGCCAATCCTGATGCTGATGGCTGAAACCGTAATATTGCGTATAGAACGCATCGTCGTTTACGCGGAACGCGCCGGAGAGATCGAACACCACGCAACCAGCTTTGAGGAATTCAGGTGCCAGATCGTGGCTGACTTCGTGAGCCGTGGCGAGGAACACCACATCCACTTTGTCGGCCCATTCAGCGGCGTCGCTCAGCGGCTGCAGCGGCAAATCGACAATGCCTTTGAGCTGCGGATGCAAATCCGACAATAACTTTCCAGCATCCGGGCTTTGCGCTGAAACCGCCAAAGCGGTTATGTTCATATGCGGATGGCGATTCAGGTAGGTGGCAAGCTCTACGCCAGCGTAACCACTGGCACCAACGATCAGCGTATTCAACATCAGGCTGTATACCTTATTACAGTCACACGTATCGGGTCGCGGCCTTGCCCCGTTGCCCAGAATGCCGTTTGCGGAAGATTTGATGCTTCACATGCAAGCGACGTTATTGTATTTTTATTCACTATTAATGCATGAATATTGATACATCCTAACCCAAGGACCGTCAACAGTGAAGACAAAATTACCACCTTTTATCGAACTCTACCGCCAGTTGATTGCCACGCCATCAATCAGCGCAACCGATAGCGCACTGGATCAGAGTAATGAAACTTTAATCAATTTGCTGGCCGGCTGGTTCCGCGATATTGGCTTCAGTGTCGAAGTGCAGCCGGTGCCTGGCACGCGGCATAAATTTAACATGCTGGCGCGCAGCGGATTGGGCGCAGGCGGCTTGTTATTGGCGGGTCATACCGACACTGTGCCTTACGATGATGGCCGCTGGACGCGCGATCCGTTCACGCTGACCGAACACGACAACAAGCTGTACGGCCTCGGCACCGCCGACATGAAAGGCTTCTTCGCCTTTATTCTGGATGCGCTGCGTGACGTTGACGTGACCAAACTCAGCAAGCCGCTCTACGTCCTCGCCACCGCCGACGAAGAGACCACCATGGCGGGCGCGAAGTATTTCTCTGAATCCACCCAATTGCGTCCGGATTGCGCCATCATCGGCGAGCCCACCTCACTTAAGCCGGTGCGCGCGCATAAAGGTCATCTATCGAATGTGATTCGTATTCAGGGGCAATCAGGCCACTCCAGCGATCCGTCGCGCGGCGTTAACGCCATTGAACTGATGCATGAATCCATTACCCAGCTGATGCAGCTGCGTAACACGCTGAAAGAGCGTTACAACCATGATGGTTTTGCCATTCCTTATCCAACCATGAACTTTGGTCATATTCATGGTGGCGACGCGGCCAACCGCATCTGCGCCTGCTGTGAATTGCACATGGATATTCGTCCGCTGCCGGGCTTAACCCTGAGCGATTTGGATGGTCTGCTAAATGACGCGCTGGCGCCGGTAAGTGCGCGCTGGCCGGGACGTCTTACCGTGGGCGAGCTGCATCCGCCGATTCCAGGCTACGAATGTTCGGCCGATCATGAGCTGGTGCAAGTGGTGGAGAAGCTGCTGGGCGTGCCAACCGAAGTGGTGAACTATTGCACTGAAGCGCCTTTTATCCAGCAGTTGTGCCCAACGCTGGTATTAGGCCCGGGATCTATCAATCAAGCCCATCAACCTGATGAGTTTATTGATACCGCATTTATCAAGCCGACTCATGCGCTTATCACCCAAGTCGTACAGCATTTTTGTCATTGATGAACAACAAATGGGGCATTTCACTGTTAAATCAGCAAATTGCCCCGTCATTGTTCGGGATTTGATAATAAGAATAACTTATCTCGCTTCGATGCAAGCAAATTCTTTGAATTTCCGCCATTTAGCAGCACATTTACGTAGATTTAAGGCAATTGACGCGCAGGAAGATACGTGGCTAGATAAAAGACGATGTTATGCCCGTTGGGCGTAAGAGTATTAAAAAAGACGATAAGGGTGTCAGGGTCCAATGAACGAACAATATTCCGCAATGCGAAGTAATGTCAGTATGCTCGGCAAACTGCTCGGGGATACGATTAAGGATGCACTAGGAGAGAACATCCTCGACCAGGTGGAGACCATCCGTAAACTCTCTAAGTCATCCCGCGCGGGAAATGACACTCATCGTCAGGAACTGCTGACCACGCTGCAAAATCTGTCGAACGACGAGCTGCTGCCGGTGGCGCGTGCGTTTAGCCAGTTCCTTAATCTCACCAACGTCGCTGAACAGTATCAAACCATTTCGCGTAGCGGCGATGGCGCGAACCATCCTGAACTGCTGAAAAAGACTTTCGAACGTCTGAAACAGCAAGGCGATATCAGCGAAGCGGCGATCCGCCAGTCGATTGAAGAGCTGTCGCTGGAGCTGGTGCTGACTGCGCACCCCACCGAAATTACCCGCCGCACGCTGATCCATATGCTGGGCGAAGTGAACAGCTGTTTGCAGCAACTCGATCATAGCGATATCTCTGACTACGAACGCACCCAGGTGATGCGCCGTCTGCGCCAGCTGGTGGCACAAGCGTGGCATACCGACGAAATCCGCAAATATCGTCCAACGCCGATCGATGAAGCCAAATGGGGCTTTGCCGTGGTGGAAAACAGCCTGTGGCAAGGCGTGCCAGCCTTCCTGCGTGAGCTGAATGAGCAAGTGGAAGAGACTTTTGGCATTAAGCTGCCGGTCGATTTCGTGCCGATTAAATTTACCTCGTGGATGGGCGGCGACCGTGACGGCAACCCGAACGTCACCGCACCGATTACCCGCCACGCGATGCAGCTGAGCCGCTGGAAGGCCGCGGACCTGTTCCTGCGCGATATCGGCGTGCTGATTTCCGAGCTGTCGATGTCCGAATGCAGCGACGAAGTGCGCGAGCTGTGCGGCGATGCGGAAGCGCTGGAGCCGTACCGTATGGTGCTGAAGCGCCTTCGCGGCCAGCTGATGACCACGCAGGCTTATCTTGGCCGTCGTCTTAAAGGCGAGCGCCTGCCGCGTCCGGCCGATTTGCTGGTCTCTAACGATCAGCTGTGGGATCCGCTGTTCGCTATCTATCAATCTCTGCAGCAGTGCGGCATGGGCATCATCGCCAATGGTCAGCTGCTGGACACGCTGCGCCGCGTGAAGTGTTTCGGCGTGCCGCTGGTGCGTATCGATATCCGTCAGGAGAGCACCCGCCATACCCAGGCGATTGCCGAAGTAACGCGCTATCTCGGCCTCGGTGATTACGAAAGCTGGTCAGAAGCGGATAAACAAGCCTTCCTGATTCGCGAACTGAATTCCAAGCGTCCGCTGTTGCCGCATCAGTGGGAACCAGGCGATGAGACGCGCGAAGTGCTGGATACCTGCAAAGTGGTGGCCGAAGCGCCGCAGGGTTCAATTGCTTCCTACGTGATCTCCATGGCGAAAACGCCGTCGGACGTGCTGGCCGTGCATCTGCTGCTGAAAGAAGCCGGCATTCCTTACGCCATGCCGGTTGCGCCGCTGTTCGAAACCCTTGATGACCTGAACAACGCTAACGACGTGATGACACAGTTGCTGAACATCGACTGGTATCGCGGCTTTATCAATGGCAAACAGATGGTGATGATTGGCTATTCCGACTCAGCGAAAGATGCCGGCGTGATGGCCGCCAGCTGGGCGCAATATCAGGCGCAGGACGCACTGATCAAAACCTGTGAAAGCGCGGGCATCACGCTGACGCTGTTCCACGGACGCGGCGGCTCAATCGGTCGTGGCGGCGCGCCAGCCCATGCGGCGCTGTTGTCACAACCGCCGGGCAGCCTGAAAGGTGGCCTGCGCGTGACCGAACAGGGCGAGATGATTCGCTTCAAATACGGTTTGCCCGAAGTCACTATCGCCAGCCTGTCGCTGTATACCGGTGCGATTCTGGAAGCCAACCTGCTGCCACCGCCGGAACCCAAGCGCGAATGGCAGGAGATCATGAATGGTCTGTCGGCGCACTCCTGCGCGATGTATCGCGGCTATGTGCGAGAGAATCCGGACTTCGTGCCCTATTTCCGCTCAGCCACGCCAGAGCAGGAGCTGGGCAAATTGCCGCTGGGTTCACGTCCGGCTAAACGTCGCCCAACCGGCGGTGTGGAATCGCTGCGTGCCATTCCGTGGATCTTCGCCTGGACGCAGAACCGCCTGATGCTGCCAGCCTGGCTGGGCGCGGGTGCCGCATTGCAGAAAGCGATGGATGAAGGTCATCAGGATGAGCTGGAGAACATGTGCCGCGAGTGGCCATTCTTCGCCACACGTCTTGGCATGCTGGAGATGGTGTTCTCGAAAGCCGATTTGTGGCTGGCGGAGTACTACGATCAGCGTCTGGTGGATAAATCACTGTGGTCGCTCGGCAAGCAGCTGCGCGATCAGCTGGATGCGGATATCAAAGCGGTGTTGACCATCGCTAACGATGCCCATCTGATGGCTGACCAACCGTGGATTGCTGAGTCCATCGCGCTGCGTAACGTTTATACCGATCCACTGAACGTGTTGCAGGCTGAACTGCTGCATCGTTCACGTGCGCAGGAAGAGCGCGGTGATGAGCCAGATGCGCGTGTAGAACAAGCGCTGATGGTGACGATCGCGGGTGTTGCAGCGGGTATGCGTAATACCGGTTAATTTTTCCCCTCACCCTAACCCTCTCCCGCTGACGGGAGAGGGAACCGATCAAGCACAGGTGTTACTACATTGCTCCATTTAACCCTTCCCTCGCCCACTGGCGGGAGAGGGAACCGATCAAGCACAGATGTTACTACATTGCTCCACCTAATCATTCCCTCGCCCGCTTGCGGGAGAGGGTTAGGGTGAGGGCATTAACCTCCCATCGCCGGACGCACGCCCAGCGTGTGGCAAATGGCGTAACTCAACTCGGCGCGGTTCAGCGTATAGAAATGAAAATCCTTCACCCCTTCCCGCGACAGGATTTTCACCATGTCCATGGCGACGCTGGCACCGACCATTTTGCGCGTTTCCGGATCGTTATCCAGACCTTCAAACATTGCACTCATCCAGCCCGGCACCCGCACATTGGTCATGGTAGCGAAGCGTTGTAGCTGTTTGAAGTTAGAGACCGGCAAAATACCCGGCACGATCTCCACGTCGATACCGGTTGCGACACAGCGATCGCGGAAGCGCAGGTAGCTTTCCACATCGAAGAAGAACTGGGTGATGGCGCGGTTAGCACCGGCATCAATTTTGCGTTTCAGGTTAATCAGATCGGCCTGCGCGCTTTTCGCTTCGGGATGCACTTCCGGATAGGCCGCCACCGAGATGTCAAAATCGCCAACGTCTTTCAGCAGCGCCACCAAATCCGAACCGTACATCTCCGGCTTGCCGCTGCCTGGCGGTAAATCACCGCGCAGTGCCACGATATGACGAATGCCGCTATCCCAGTAATCACGCGCGATACCGCGCAACTCATCACGCGTGGCATCGATACAGGTCAGATGCGGTGCGGCTTCCAGACCGGTACGATCTTTGATGCCTTTGATGATGCTATGTGTACGATCGCGCTCGCCCGAGTTGGCACCGTAGGTGACGGAGACGAATTTTGGCTTCAGGCTGCTCAATCGATCGATTGAGCTCCACAGGGTTTCTTCCATTTCGCTGGTACGTGGCGGGAAAAATTCGAAAGAGACATTAATTTGCCCGTTCAGCTCAGCCAGGCTCTGGTTCAACGCTTCGCGTTGATTGGCGTGAAAGAAACTCATCCTAATACCTCGTCATCACATATCGATTGTTTTGCGGCCTTCGAACATCCATACGTTTAGACGTCCAGATGCACAAAATGAACGATTCGCACGCTAGCGTCAACTGAAAATTAATGAACAGGCGTGACAAATTTTCACTCAAGGTGAAAGCGTTTCATGATGCGCGAGGGGAAGGTGAAGAATGCAGACGGACGATGCCGTCTGCAAAGTGAGGCAGTTTACAGCAGCTGTGCGAGGCGGTTGATATCCGATTGCAACGCGCCGGCCGTAACGTCACGGCCTGCGCCCGGTCCGCGAATCACCAGCGGATTATCGCGATACCAGCGGCTTTCGATGGCAAACACGTTATCGCACGGCAGCAACGCGGCCAGCGGATGCTCTGGGCGCACCGCTTCCACGCCGACGCGCGCTTTGCCATTGGCATCGAAACGCGCCACGTAACGCAGCACTAAGCCCATCTCTTGCGCCGCTTCCAGACGCTGCAGCATCTGATCATTCAGCTCGTCGGCGTTTTCGAAGAAGTGATCAATCGACTCACCGTCGCAAATCGCCGGCACCAGCGATTCGACACGCACCTGATCCGGCTCGATGTCGTAGCCCGCTTCACGCGCCAGAATCACTAGCTTGCGCATTACGTCCTGCCCGGACAAATCAACGCGCGGGTCAGGTTCGGTCAAGCCTTGCTGCCACGCCTGATCGACCAGCTCACTAAACGGCACCGTGCCGTCAAATTGCAGGAACAGCCACGACAGCGTGCCGGAGAAGATGCCGCTGATCGCCAGAATGCTGTCGCCGCTTTCGCGTAAATCGCGCACCGTGTGATTGACCGGCAAACCGGCACCGACGGTGGCGTTATACAGCCAGTGACGACCGGTTTTGGCGAAAGCATCGCGCACCTGACGCCAGCTCTGACCGCTCGACGCACCGGCAACCTTGTTGGCGCTGATAACGTGGAAGCCGTGACTGGCGAAATCATGATACTGCTGCGCCAGCTGCTCGCTGGCGGTGACGTCCAGCACCACTAAATCATCGAACGGGTGCGCACGCATCCACAGGAACAGCGACTCTTCATCGCGCTCGACCGCTTCATCATCAAAGAACGCCAATGCGCGGCTGGCTTCCAGACCGTCGTAGCTCAGCAAACTGCGGCTGCTGTCTGCCACGCCCGCCAGTACATATTCAAATCCTGTACGTGCCGACAGCGTTTCCTGCTCGCGGGCAAACAGCTCCAGCCAGCGTGAACCGATGTTACCTTTGCCGAACAACATCAAACCGATGCGTTTTTCTGCGCGGAACAGCGACTGATGCAGTCCCTGAATCAGATGCTGCGTCGGGCCGACGCGCAGTACCGCCACGATGCTGATGTGATTTTCTGATTGCCAGACAAACTCCACCGGCTGATCTTTGATCTGCTGCCAGAAGCGGTGGCTATGCAGCGGATTACGCGTCACGCCCGCGCCCACCAGCGCCACCAGCGCTAAGCCGTCGCGCAGCTGCAGATGGCCCGGCAGTGCGGCGTCCTGCAACAGGTTGAAGGCGCTATTCACCACTTCCGAGGTGTAACACAGCTGCAGCAGGCGACGATCGGGATGCACGCCGATTGCCAGCGGACGCAGCTGCGCGCGCTTCAGCAGCAGATCGATCTCTTTCTGCTGGGTTTTGAAATCGTGATTGTCGGGAATTTGAATCTCCACCAGACACACATCATCGTGGCTGGTGACGATTCGCGCGCCGGTGCCGGAGGCTAGCACGCGCTCAATGCGCGTCGAGCCCTGCTCCGGTTGATAGCTGCAACGCAGCTGCAAATCGATGTCGCTGTTGGAAACCGGCTGCAAGGTGCGGGTGTGCAGCACCGGCGCAGCCAGACGCGCCAGCTCGCTGGCTTCATCAAGACGCAGCAGCGGCAGCAGGCACGCATCAGAGACTTTACGCGGATCGGCGCTGTAAACGCCTGCCACATCGCTCCAGATGGTCACGCGACCGACGCCCGCCAGCGCACCAATCTGCGTTGCCGAGTAGTCCGAGCCGTTACGCCCAAGCAGCACGGTTTCACCCGCTTCGCTGCGGCTGATAAAGCCGGTCACCACCAAACGCTTATGCGGATGCTGTGTTAACAGCTCCTGCAGCAGCGGCCAGGATTTGCCTTCATCAACCTGCGGCTGCGCCGCACGTTCAGCACGCAAGAAGTCACGCGCATCCAGCCAGGCGGCTTCGATCTCGCGCTGGCTCAAAACCGCAGCCATCAAGCGCGCTGACCAGATTTCGCCATGCCCCACCACTTCGGCATACACCGCGTCGGTGATGGTGCCATCGAGCAGCGCCGCCAGTCTTTCCAGATCGCGTATAAAGGAAGACGTCAGGGTTTCGGCATATTCAGCAGGCAGCAGCGCAGCAATTAATTCGCTGTGAAAACGCCGTAAAGCCTGTTGCACCTGATGGGCAGATAAGCGATCGCTCTGGCTCAATTTCAGCCAGCTGATCAACTGGTTAGTGGTGCTGCCTGCGGCAGAGACCACCATTAAGTCGCCTGGCTGGCTGTAATCCGCCATGATGCTGGCCACGCGCTGATAGCAACGTGCGTCGGCCAGGCTACTGCCACCAAATTTATGCAACTGCTTGATCGGCGTTCCCGCGCCCACTGAACTCGTCATGATTACTCCTCGGCTGCGATCCGGAATGCATTATCCAGATCGGCGATTAAATCTTCGTGATCTTCAATCCCAACAGAAATACGCAGCAGTGTTTCCGAAATTCCCGCTGCCGCGCGCGCTTCTGCAGACATGCCGGCATGCGTCATGGTCGCGGTATGCGAAATCAAACTTTCTACGCCGCCCAGCGATTCGGCCAGCGTGAACAGCTGCAGCGCTTTCAGGAAGCGGCGCAGGCGAGCCTCATCGGCATCGATTTCGAAACTCAGCATGGCACCAAAACCACGCTGCTGACGTACCGCAAACTCATGACCGGCATTTTCCGGCAGGGACGGATGATACAGTTTTTTCACCAGCGGTTGTTGCTTCAGGTAATCAACTATCGCCAATGCATTGCGTTGTGCGGCGGCGATGCGCGGTGACAGCGTGCGCAAACCTCGCAGCAGCAGGTAGCTATCAAACGCCGCGCCGGTTACACCAATATTATTCGCCCACCACGCCAGATCGGTGGCCATCGCTGGATCTTTAGAAATCACCGCGCCCGCCACCACATCAGAGTGACCATTGAGGTATTTGGTGCAAGAGTGAACAACCAAGTCGGCACCCAGCGCCAGCGGGTTTTGCAGCGCCGGGCTGAGGAAGGTGTTGTCCACCACGCTAATGGCACCGGCTTCTCGCGCAGCGGCGCAGATGCTGGCGATATCGACCACACGCAACAATGGATTACTTGGGCTTTCAACCAGCACCAGTTTTGGCTTCTCGGCCAGAGCAGCGGCCAGCGCCGCTTTATCGCCCTGATCGACAAACTTCACGCGATAGGCGCCGCGCTTGCTCAGGCTATCGAACAGGCGATAGCTGCCGCCGTAACAGTCGTGCGGCGCCACCAGCAGATCGCCCGGCTTCAGGAACACGGTTGTCACCAGATGAATCGCTGACATGCCGGTATTGGTCAATACCGCGCCTGCGCCACCTTCCAACTCAGCCAGCGCGCGCTGAACCACATCGCGCGTTGGATTACCACGACGTGAATAGTCATGCGCACGCGGCTCATTGAAGTCGAGGAAGTTATAGGTGCTGGAGAGATGAATCGGTGGGACAACGCAGCCATATTGCTCGTCATCATTCAAACCGCTACGTACTGCGATGGTTGCCTGTTTACGCGTCATGGTGCTTACTGTTCCTGAAGAAAAAGAAGAGCAACAGGATAACATTCCGCACATAGACGTCAATACATCTGGACATCTAAATGTCTTTGCGTATAGATTGAGCAAATCATCAATAACCGCTAAAATTGTCCGTCATCGCCTGGTGTTCAGCGCGCTTTCCTTTGCAGAAGCGGTGCTCAAGCATAAAACCTGCGGTTTAAGGGGTCAGGCATCGAAAAATCGGGCATAATCAACGGATTTCCCCATATTCAACTTTTATTGATTAAGGTAACCCATGGCTGAATGGAACGGCGAATATATCAGCCCTTACGCTGAACATGGCAAGAAGAGCGAGCAGGTTAAGAAAATCACAGTTTCTATCCCGCTGAAAGTGCTGAAGATTTTAACGGACGAGCGCACCCGCCGTCAGGTGAACAACCTGCGTCACGCCACCAACAGCGAACTGCTGTGTGAAGCCTTTTTGCATGCTTTCACCGGGCAGCCTCTGCCGAACGATGTCGATTTGCGTAAAGAACGCAGCGATGAGATTCCGGAAGAAGCGAAACAGATTATGCGTGAAATGGGCATCGATCCCGATAGCTGGGAATACTGAAGCCAGAAATAAAAAAACCCAGCCGAGGCTGGGTTTTTTCTTGCTGCCGAATTGCGAAGATTCGACGGCCAAAAATCTTATTTCTTGCTTGCTGGCACGCTGAAACGCTTGTTGAAGCGATCTACACGGCCACCGGTGTCAGCAATACGCTGCTTACCAGTGTAGAACGGGTGGCATTTGCCGCACACGTCCAGGTTCAGACCAGAAGCCATGGTTGAACGGGTGTTGATCACGTTACCGCAAGAGCAAGTCATGGTTACTGCTTCGTACTTAGGGTGAATACCTTGTTTCATGGGAGAACCTCATAAAAGGCCGTGTCGCTCTCCGTGCCAGGCTCAGCCTGCACAGCACCACACGCGGTTGAACATTAAGTGTATGCTCCGACAAGTGTTCTCATCGAAGGCGGCATAGTATACAGAAATTAACCGGTTTTAGCAAATAGCCGCTTCCTAATTAGCCGTGTACACTACTTCTCCTTAATTCAGAATCGGATAGAGATTCAGATGCCCGTTGTTCAGGTTGCCCTGCCCGTTCCGCTACCTCGCCTGTTTGATTACTTGCTGCCTGCCGATGCGCCGCAGCCGGTGGCGGGCGCACGCGTGAATGTGCCGTTCGGCAATCGCAAAATGATCGGCATTGTGATCGGCACGCGTGAGACCAGCGATCTGCCGCTGACGCAGCTCAAGCAGATAGAGAGCGTGCTCGACGATCAAAGTCTGTTCTCGCCCGCGCTGTGGCGCATTTTGCATTGGGCCGCCAACTATTATCATTCGCCGCTCGGCGAAGTGCTGAGCCATGCGCTGCCGGTGCTGCTGCGTCAGGGCAAACCCGCGCAGGAAGCGCCGCTGTGGCAATGGGTGATCAATGACGCTGGCCGTGAAGTGGCGATGGAGAGCCTGAAGCGCGCGCCGAAACAGCAGCAAGCGCTGGCGATGCTGCGTCAGCGACCGCTCTATCGTCATCAGGTCAGCGAACACGATTTTACCGATGCCGCGCTGCAAGCGTTGCGCGCAAAAGGCTTGTGCGAACTGCGTGAACACACGCCGCAGATGCACGACTGGCGTACCAGCTTTGCCGTCAAAGGGGATCGCCTGCGCCTGAACACCGATCAGGCGATGGCGGTGGGCGCGATGCGCAGTGAAGACGATCACTATGCGCCGTGGCTGCTGGCCGGCATTACCGGCTCGGGTAAAACCGAGGTGTATCTCAGCGTGCTGGAGAACGTGCTGGCACGCGGCAAACAGGCTTTGGTGCTGGTGCCGGAAATCGGCCTGACGCCGCAAACCATCGCCCGCTTCCGTGAGCGCTTTGATGCGCCGATTGATGTGCTGCACTCGGCACTGAATGACAGCGAACGCCTCGCCGTCTGGCTGCGCGCGCGCAGCGGCGAAACGGCGATTGTTATCGGTACACGCTCGGCGCTGTTCACGCCGCTGGCGCGCCCCGGCGTCATCATCATTGATGAAGAGCACGACAGCTCGTACAAACAACAGGAAGGCTGGCGCTATCAGGCGCGCGATCTGGCGGTGTTCCGTGCGCATGAGGAAGATATTCCAATTGTGATGGGTTCCGCCACGCCCGCGCTGGAAACCTTGCACAACGTGCGCGTCGGCAAATATCGCCAGCTCAATCTCACCAAACGCGCGGGCAATGCTAAACCGGCGTTACAGCAGCTGATCGATCTTAAAGGCCAGCAGCTGAAAGGCGGATTGGCGCCAGCACTGCTCGGCAAAATGCGTCAGCACCTGCAGGCCGATAATCAGGTTCTGCTGTTCCTCAACCGCCGTGGCTTCTCTCCGGCGCTGATGTGCCACGATTGCGGCTGGCTGGCCGAGTGCCAGCGCTGCGATAGCTACTACACGCTGCACCAGAGCCATCGCCAGCTGCGCTGCCACCATTGTGACAGCCAGCGCCCGCTGCCAAATCAGTGCCCAAGCTGTGGTTCAACGCATTTGATGCCGGTCGGCGTCGGCACCGAACAGCTGGAACAGCAGCTGGGCACGCTGTTCCCCGACGTGCCGGTATCGCGCATCGATCGCGACACCACCAGCCGTAAAGGCGCGCTGGAGCAGCATCTGGCCGATGTGCATCGCGGCGGCGCGCGCATTCTGGTGGGCACGCAGATGCTGGCGAAAGGCCATCACTTCCCGGATGTCACGTTGGTGTCGCTACTGGATGTTGATGGCGCGCTGTTCTCGGCCGATTTCCGCGCCGCCGAGCGTTTCGCTCAGCTCTACACGCAGGTCGCGGGTCGCGCCGGTCGTGCGGGTAAACAGGGCGAAGTGTTGCTGCAGACCCATCATCCGAAACATCCATTGCTGCAAACATTGCTGCATCGCGGCTATTTCGCCTTTGCCGATCAAACGCTGCTGGAGCGTCAGTCCGTTCAGCTGCCGCCGTGGACCAACCATGCGCTGTTCCGCGCTGAGGATATGGATAACCAGCAGGCGGCGGAATTCCTCACACAGCTGCGCAATTTGCTGGAAGCCAGCCCGCTTAAAGATGAGGCGATGTGGCTGATGGGGCCGGTTCCGGCGTTGGCACCGAAGCGCAGTGGACGCTGGCGCTGGCAGCTGCTGTTGCAGCATCCATCGCGCAAACGTCTGCAACAGCTGTTGAGCGGATCGCTGCCGCTGATCGCCACCTTGCCGGCGTCGCGCAAAGTGAAATGGACGCTGGATATCGATCCCACCGAGAGCTAAGCCGCGCCACAACTGCGAGCCAGATCGAAAAAAGTCGCACAAGTCACAATTTTTATGCAAATTAAGTAACAACCCGACGCGACCTTGGGTTAACAATAGTGCCGACCCGGTTGAAGCCCGGTAATGTCTGAAAATCAATGCGCTGTACCGCGTCAGGAGTTATACGTTGGACCAGAAGCAACCCTCCACCGCCGCCACCATGAAAGATGTGGCCGAGAAAGCAGGCGTTTCAACCGCCACGGTTTCACGTGCGTTGATGAATCCAGAAAAAGTCTCTGCTGCTACCCGGCTCAAGGTCGAAAAAGCCGTGATTGCCGTGGGTTATGCGCCGCACGGTTTGGCGCGCAATGCCAAACGCGGTGAAACACAAACCATTCTGGTGATTGTGCCGGACATCTGCGATCCCTTCTTCAGTGAGATCATTCGCGGCGTGGAAGTCACCGCTGCGCATGAGGGTTATCTGGTACTGATTGGCGATTGCGCGCATCAGAATAAACAGGAAAAAACCTTTCTGAATTTAATGCTGACGCGACAGATCGACGGCATGGTGCTGTTGGGTTCACAGCTGCCGTTTGAGGCGGGCATTGAAGATCAGCGCAACCTGCCGCCGATGGTGATGGGCAACGAATTTGCGCCGGAGATGGCATTACCCACGGTCCATATCGATAACCTGACCGCCGCCTTTGAAGCGGTGAATCACCTGCTGCAGCTTGGTCATCGCCAAATTGCCTGTATCACCGGGCCAGAACACATTCCGCTGAGCCAGTATCGTTTGCAGGGCTACATTCAGGCGCTGCGTCGCAGCAGCATCGCCATCGACCCAACGATGATTGTGCATGGCGATTTCACCTTTGAAGCCGGCGCGAATGCGCTTAAGCAGTTGATGAGTTTGCCGCAGCCACCGAAAGCGATTTTCTGCCATAGCGATTTGATGGCGCTGGGCGCGATGAACCAGGCGCGTAAACTTGGCATGCGCATTCCGCAGGATCTGTCGGTGGTGGGCTTTGATGATATCGAACTGGCGCAATACTACGATCCGCCGCTGACCACCGTGGCCCAGCCGCGTTTTGCCATCGGCCGAGAAGCGATGCTGCTGTTACTTGATGAGCTGCAGGGTAAACGCGTGAATAACGGTTCGCGCCTGCTGGATGCGGAGCTGCGCGTGCGCGGCAGTACGGCACCGGCGGCAAAACGGGAAAAATAGTGCGTAGACGCCTGCATTTTCAGCGGATTCTGAAGGCAGACTGTGCTGGTCAAAGTTCCAGCCCTTGCGTAACATGGCGCATTCATTGCCGGGCAATTAACAGCACATTTACATGCCCATTGGCATTTTTTTGAAGGGTAGCAGAACGAAAGTGGCACAGAAAGATTATGTAGGCCGCGGGCGTTCAACAGGGACGCGTCGCAAAAAACCCGCCAGCCGCAGCAAGAAAAGCAAAGGCGGATCAGGCACTTCAAAGCTCATGATGGTACTGGCCGCGGCCGTGCTGGTCACCTTTGCCGGTGGTTTATGGTTTATCTCGCATCATAAGAAAGAAGAGATTGAGGTCATTCCAAACCACAAAGCCAACGGTAACGGCCTGCCGCCGAAGCCGGAAGAGCGCTGGAAGTACATCAAAGAGCTGGAAAATCGCCAAATTACCGTTCCGTCGCCGACTGAGCCTTCGGCTGGTGGCGTGCAATCACAAACTCAGCTGACCGATGAACAGCGCCAGCTGCTGGAGCAGATGCAGGCCGATATGCGCCAGCAGCCGACGCAGCTGAACGAAGTGCCGTGGAACGAACAAACCCCGGCGCAGCGCCAGCAAACGCTGCAGCGTCAGCAGGTGCAGCAACAGCAACAGCAACAGCAGGTTCAGCAACAACAACAGCAGCAGTTGCAACGTCAGCAGCAACAGTTACAGCAGCAGCAGCGCCAGCAACAGTTGCAGCAACAACAGGCCGCGCGTCAGCAGCAACAGCAAGCTGCGCCGATCACGCGTGAGCCAACGCAGCAAACCAAGCCGCAGGAAACGGCCAAGGCGAAAGCGGAAGAGAAAGCCGCTTCACAACGCTGGATGGTGCAGTGTGGTTCGTTCAAAGGCACCGATCAGGCGGAATCCGTGCGCGCCGGTCTGGCATTTGAAGGATTTGAGAGCCGCATTACCACCGGCGGTGGCTGGAATCGCGTGGTGATCGGGCCGTTCAAAGATCGCAGCAGCGCCGACAGCACAGTCAAACGCTTACACAGTTCCGGCCACGGAAGTTGTATTCCCCTCGCTCTCGGGGGTTGAAACCCCTTTTTCCTACCCCATATCTGGTTGCATGATACTCCGCGCCGAGTGCGCGGAGTTCCTTTTCTACTGCAACAAGGGGTCTGCCCGTGACAACAATAGTAAGTGTACGACGCAACGGCCAGGTAGTGATTGGCGGTGATGGCCAGGCTACGCTCGGCAATACCGTAATGAAAGGCAACGTTAAAAAAGTCCGTCGTCTTTACAACGATAAAGTGATCGCCGGCTTTGCTGGCGGTACCGCAGATGCCTTCACCCTGTTTGAACTGTTTGAGCGCAAGCTGGAAATGCACCAGGGCCATCTGGTGAAAGCGGCGGTCGAACTAGCTAAAGATTGGCGTACCGATCGCATGCTGCGCCGCCTTGAAGCGCTGCTGGCGGTGGCCGACGAAAACGCCTCATTAATCATCAGCGGCAACGGCGACGTTATCCAGCCGGAAAATGACCTGATCGCAATTGGTTCTGGTGGGCCTTACGCCCAGGCAGCGGCACGCGCGCTGCTGGAAAACACCGACATTGGTGCACACGATATCGTGGAGAAAGCGCTGAACATCGCTGGCGATATCTGTATCTACACCAACCACAATATTAACTTCGAAGCATTACCGTCTAAGGCTAAGGACTAAACATCATGTCTGAGATGACTCCACGCGAGATTGTCAGCGAGCTTAATCGCTTTATCATCGGCCAGGACGGCGCAAAGAAGGCGGTCGCGATCGCCCTGCGTAATCGCTGGCGCCGCATGCAGCTCGACGAAGAGCTGCGCCATGAAGTGACGCCAAAAAACATTCTGATGATTGGTCCAACCGGTGTCGGTAAAACCGAAATCGCCCGTCGCTTAGCCAAACTGGCGAACGCACCGTTCATCAAAGTGGAAGCCACCAAATTCACCGAAGTCGGTTACGTCGGTAAAGAGGTTGATTCCATCATTCGCGATCTGACCGATTCTGCCATCAAGATGGTGCGCAGCCAGGCAATCGAGAAGAACAAGTACCGCGCGGAAGAGATGGCGGAAGAGCGCATCCTGGATGTGCTGATCCCACCCGCGAAAAATAACTGGGGCCAGGCTGAACAAGCGGCTGAGCCATCGGCAGCGCGTCAATCCTTCCGCAAGAAACTGCGCGAAGGCCAGCTGGATGACAAAGAGATTGAGATCGATCTGGCCGCTTCATCGGCTGGCGTTGAGATCATGGCGCCTCCGGGCATGGAAGAGATGACCAGCCAGCTGCAATCGATGTTCCAGAACCTCGGTGGGCAGAAGCAGAAACCGCGTAAGCTGAAAATCAAAGAAGCCATGAAGCTGCTGATTGAAGAAGAAGCGGCCAAGCTGGTGAACCCGGAAGAGCTGAAGCAGGATGCCATCGATGCGGTTGAGCAGCACGGTATCGTGTTCATCGACGAAATCGACAAAATCTGTAAGCGCGGCGGCCAGAATGCGGGCGGTCCAGACGTGTCACGCGAAGGCGTACAGCGCGACCTGCTGCCGCTGGTTGAAGGTTGCACCGTTTCCACCAAGCACGGCATGGTGAAAACCGACCACATTCTGTTTATCGCTTCCGGCGCGTTCCAGGTCGCCAGCCCGTCAGATCTGATCCCTGAACTGCAAGGCCGTCTGCCGATTCGCGTTGAACTGCAGGCGCTGACCGTCAATGACTTCGAGCGCATTCTGACCGAGCCAAACGCCTCGGTTACCGTGCAGTACAAAGCGCTGATGGGCACCGAAGGGGTCAACATCGACTTCACCGATGACGCAGTGCGGCGTATCGCCGAAGCCGCATGGCAGGTGAACGAGACCACCGAGAACATCGGTGCGCGTCGTCTGCATACCGTGCTGGAGCGTCTGATGGAAGATATCTCCTATGACGCCAGCGATCGTAACGGTGAGTCGATCACTATCGATGCCGAGTACGTCGGTAAGCATCTGGATGAGCTGGTGGCCGACGAAGATCTCAGCCGCTTCATTCTGTAAGCTTCACCCGCGAAATCTCTGCCCGGCCACTGTGCCGGGCTTTTTTTTTACGCAGGATATTGATGCAACGCTTTTTTTGGCGGTTGATGATTTTGCCAACAATCGCCAGATAGCGATATACTTAGCGCTCCTGTGGCAAACAGACGAAAACCCTCATGAAATACGATACATCTGAACTCTGTGACATCTACCACGAAGCTGTGAATGTTGTTGAACCGCTTTTTTCGAACTTTGGTGGGCGCAGCTCATTCGGTGGTCAAATCACCACAGTGAAATGTTTCGAAGATAACGGCTTACTCTACGATTTGCTGGAAGAGAACGGTCGGGGTCGCGTATTGCTGGTGGATGGCGGCGGTTCGGTCCGTCGCGCACTGGTCGATGCTCAGCTGGCGAGTCTGGCGGCGCAAAATGAGTGGGAAGGCATTGTGGTGTACGGCTCGGTGCGTCAGGTTGACGATCTCGAAGAGCTGGAAATCGGCATTCAGGCGATTGCGGCGATTCCGGTGGGTGCAGCGGGTGAGGGCATTGGCGAAAGTGACGTGCGCGTTAACTTCGGCGGCGTGACTTTCTTCTCTGGCGACCATCTGTATGCCGACAATACCGGCATCATCCTGTCTGAAGACGCGCTCGACATCGAGTAAGCCGCAACAAAAACGGGTGCCGCGGCACCCGTTGGTTTAAGCATTGACGCTTAAACTTCTTCCATTTTTCCCAGCAGTGCCCGCAGACGATCCTGCCAGACATGCTGCTCTTCTTTCAGATGCTGATTTTCACGCACCAGTGCATCCTGGTTGCCTGAAGCCTGGCTGACTTCGTTTTTCAGCGTGTTGTTTTGCTCTTTCAGCTCTTCAATTTCCATCTGCAGCAGAGTGATGGTATCAATCGCCTGCTGTACTTTCGCTTCCAGTTTCTCGAACACTTCAAATGACATCTTTCTGACCTCTCCTAAATCTTGCAAGGCGTTGATGGGGCTAGTGCATGCCTTATTACAGTGCGCTCAGCCACGATGACTCGATTGTATGTAGCCAAACCCAGCAAGTCCAGCGGCACAAGGCCTGCGAGGGCAGTCTGTAACACTTTTCAGTCTATGCCTAAAAAAATGCGCATCTTCGCGCATCTGTGTGCGCGATCACGTCAGCATCGACCAGTAAAGCGCGGTGAATGGGCCTTAAAGAAACGCAAAAGACGCGAAAACGCGCATTTTTATGACACAGTACACAGTTTTCAATTTCGCTATTTCTCGTTTATGCTCGTTAACGATAAATTCACATCAACCCTACATTGATAGCTGGGCGACTCATGGATGAGAACAAAAACTGATAAAATTTAACCTCGCTTCAGGAATGCCATTATGAGTCAGACAACTAACACACTAAAAGGTCAGTGCATCGCTGAATTTCTCGGTACAGGTTTGATTATCTTCTTTGGTGCAGGCTGCGTTGCTGCACTGAAACTGGCCGGTGCGTCATTCGGTCAGTGGGAAATTTGTATTATCTGGGGTTTAGCCGTCTCCATGGCAGTCTATCTGAGCGCAGGCGTTTCCGGCGCGCATCTTAACCCAGCCGTTACCGTCGCGCTGTGCCTGTTTGCTAATTTTGAAGGTCGTAAAGTTGTTCCCTATATTCTGGCGCAGGTTGCCGGCGCGTTCTGCGCTGCCGCGTTGGTTTACGGTCTCTACTACAATCTGTTCTTTGATTACGAAGCGGGCCATCAAATGGTGCGCGGCAGTGTTGAAAGCCTCGATCTGGCCGGTATCTTCTCGACTTACCCGAACCCGCACATCAGCGTAGCTCAGGCGTTCCTGGTTGAGATGGTGATTACAGCGGTGTTGATGGCAGTGATCATGGCGCTGACCGATGACGGCAACGGCGTGCCGCGTGGTCCGCTGGCTCCGCTGTTGATTGGTCTGTTGGTGGCGGTCATCGGTGGCTCAATGGGTCCACTGACCGGCTTCGCACTCAACCCGGCGCGTGACTTCGGTCCAAAACTGTTCGCGTTCTTCGCTGGTTGGGGCAACGTCGCCTTCACCGGTGGCAAAGATATTCCTTACTTCCTGGTTCCGATTTTTGGCCCGCTGGTCGGTGCTTGCCTCGGAGCCTTTGGTTACCGTTCGCTGATTGGCCGCCATCTGCCAGTTAACGTCGCGGAAGCCAGCACAGCAGAAAAACCGGTTGCGCGCGCTCAGCAGCGTAAAGCGTAAGTTTCATCGATACCACATCAGGACAGCACAATGACTACTGATAAAAAATATATCGTTGCACTCGATCAGGGCACAACCAGCTCACGCGCCGTGGTGCTTGATCATGATGCCAACATCGTTGCGGTTTCTCAGCGCGAATTTACCCAGATCTACCCGAAAGCGGGTTGGGTTGAACATGACCCAATGGATATCTGGGCGTCACAAAGCTCCACGCTGGTGGAAGTGCTGGCGCACGCCGATATTAACTCCGATCAAATCGCGGCGATTGGTATCACCAACCAGCGTGAAACCGCCATCGTGTGGGATAAAGAGACCGGCAAACCGGTTTACAACGCCATCGTCTGGCAGGATCCGCGCACCGCAGATTACTGTAACAAACTGAAGAAAGAGGGTCTGGAAGAGTACATCCAGCACACCACCGGTTTGGTGATTAACCCGTACTTCTCCGGCACCAAAGTGAAGTGGATTCTTGACCACGTTGAAGGCGCACGTGAGCGTGCAAAACGCGGCGAACTGCTGTTCGGTACCGTTGATACCTGGCTGATTTGGAAAATGACGCAGGGACGTGTGCACGTCACCGATCACACCAACGCCTCACGTACCATGATGTACAACATCCACAAGCTGGAGTGGGATGAGCGCATGCTGGAGATCCTCGATATCCCGCGTGAAATGCTGCCAGAAGTGAAAGGATCTTCCGAAGTGTACGGCCAGACCAACATTGGTGGTAAAGGCGGTACGCGTATTCCTATCGCCGGAATCGCCGGTGACCAGCAAGCGGCGCTGTATGGCCAGCTGTGCGTACAACCGGGTATGGCGAAAAACACTTACGGCACCGGCTGCTTTATGTTGATGAACACCGGCACCGAAGCCGTGACTTCGACGCACGGCCTGCTGACCACCATCGCTTGCGGCCCACGCGGCGAAGTGAACTATGCGCTGGAAGGTGCGGTGTTTATCGGTGGTGCGTCGATTCAGTGGCTGCGCGATGAGATGAAGCTGATCAGTGATTCAACCGACTCTGAATACTTCGCGTTGAAAGTGAAAGACACTAACGGCGTATATATGGTGCCGGCCTTCACCGGTTTGGGCGCGCCTTATTGGGACCCGTATGCACGCGGCGCGATTTTCGGTCTGACGCGCGGTGCGAACGCTAACCACATCATCCGTGCCACGCTGGAGTCGATTGCGTACCAGACGCGCGATGTACTGGAAGCGATGCAGAACGATGCTGGCACCCGCCTGCAGTCACTGCGCGTGGATGGTGGTGCAGTCGCCAACAACTTCCTGATGCAGTTCCAGTCTGACATTCTCGGCACGCGCGTTGAGCGTCCGGAAGTGCGCGAAGTTACAGCGCTGGGTGCGGCATATCTGGCTGGCCTGGCCGTTGGCTTCTGGGGCGACCTGGAAGAAGTCCGCGCTAAAGCGGTGATTGAGCGTGAGTTCCGCCCAAGCATCGAAACCACCGAACGTAACGTCCGTTACGCCGGCTGGAAGAAAGCCGTCGCTCGCGCTAAAGCGTGGGAAGACGAAGAGTAACATCCTGCTAACCCGCGGCGCCCTGCCGCGGGTTTTTCCCCTGCCACGCTTCTCCGCTGTGTTAAACTGCCTGCCTGTTTTTTGTCAGGTGCCACCATGAAACGAGAACTCGCGATTGAATTTTCCCGCGTGACTGAAGCCGCCGCTCTGGCGGGCTATCACTGGTTAGGACGCGGCGATAAAAATGCGGCCGACGGCGCAGCCGTTCACGCCATGCGCATTATGCTCAACACTATTGATATCGACGGCCAGATTGTGATTGGCGAAGGCGAAATCGACGAAGCGCCGATGCTGTATATCGGTGAGAAAGTCGGTACCGGCCGTGGCGACGCGGTGGATATCGCGGTCGATCCGATTGAAGGCACACGCATGACGGCGATGGGCCAGGCCAATGCGCTGGCGGTGCTGGCGGTTGGTGATAAGGGCAGCTTCCTGCACGCACCTGATATGTACATGGAAAAGCTGATTGTTGGACCGGGCGCACGTGGCGCCATCGACCTCAATCTGTCGCTTGATATCAACCTGAAAAACATCGCGCTGGCATTGGGCAAACCACTCAGCCAGTTAACGGTATCGATTCTGGCCAAGCCCCGCCACGATGCGGTGATTGCCCAGCTGCAACAGCTCGGTGTGCGCGTGTTCTCCTTCCCGGATGGCGATGTTGCAGCCTCGATTCTGACCTGTATGCCGGATAGCGAAGTGGATGTGATGTACGGCATCGGCGGCGCGCCGGAAGGTGTGGTGTCGGCGGCCGTGATCCGTGCGATGGACGGCGACATGCAGGCACGCCTGCTGGCGCGTCACCATGTGAAAGGGGATAGCGAAGAGAATCGTCGTCTGGGCGAGAATGAACTGCAACGCTGCGCCGAGATGGGCATTGAAGCGGGTCAGGTACTGAAGCTGGATCAGATGGCGCGCAACGATAACGTTATCTTCGCGGCCACCGGCATCACCACCGGCGATTTATTGAAAGGCATCACGCGTAACGGCAACATCGCCACCAGCGAAACCCTGCTGGTGCGCGGTAAATCGCGCACCATTCGCCGCATCCAGTCAATCCACTATCTGGATCGCAAAGACGCGGCGCTGCATCAATTTATCCTGTAATCGCCTGCTTGCCGCTCTCCGGATGACGTGAGAGCGGCCACCAGCACAGCAGCATCACCAGCGACGTCACAAACATCAGCATGCCAAGGCTGGATTGATCGTGCTGCGGTAACAGCGCAGAAAGCCACGCCACCACGCCGGAACCGAGGTTCTGCAAGCCTCCGATTAACGCACCCGCGCTGCCCGCCATCCACGCATACGGCTCCATCGCGCCCGAGGTTGCCAGCGGAAACAGCATGCCCGCGCCAAAGAAGAACAGCGCAGCCGGCACCAGCAACGTCCAGATGTTCATCACGCCAAACCAGGCCGGAACCCACATCAGCAAGCCCGCTAACAGGCAGCTGTTCACGCCGTACCACATCAGCGTGTGCCAGGATTTCTGCTCACGTCCGGCAAACCAGGCACCAAAGAACGCCGCCGGAATCGGCAGGATAAACAGGATGCTGACGGTTAATCCATTTAGCCCCAACACGCCGCCCATCAGCACGCCACAGCTGGCTTCAAACACCGCGATGCCCGCCAGCGCGCCAATCAGTAGCAGCAGATACCGCACAAAGTTGCCGTCGCTCAGCAAAGTGGCATAACGGCGCAGGAACGGCGTGGCGGGCGTATCCGCTGGACGCGTTTCCGGCAGCCATCGCGCCATCGACGCGGTGACGCCGACGCACAGCAGCAGCAGGAAGGCGAAACAGGCGTGCCAGCCAAACAGATGCGTCAGCAGCGCCCCAATCACCGGAGCCAGCAGCGGGCTGACCAGAATGCCCATATTAAGCAAGCTGTTCGCCTGGCGCAGTGCGATGCCGGCGTAGAGATCGCGCGGCATGGTGCGCGCCATCACGCCCGCCACGCCGGTACCTAAACCTTGTACCGCGCTGCCCAGCACCAGAATCTCCAACGAGGGCGCGAACATGGCGATCAACGCGCCGACGGCAAAGATCGTCATGCCAATCAGGATCACCGGACGTCGGCCAAAACTGTCCGACAGCGGGCCGTAGATCAACTGCGATCCGCCGTAGGTCATCAGATAGGCGGCCATCACCTGCTGGATCGCCCCGCTGCGCACATTAAGCGTTTCGGCCATGTTGGCCATCGCTGGCACATAGATGGTTTGCGCCATCTGCCCAACCGCCACCAGCACGATCAGCATGAATAACAGAAAGCGATTTTGCGTTTTACTTATCAACATGGAACAAAATGTCTGCCTGAGAAACAAAGAATAAGCAGCACAAAACAGGCCGCCTCGGATTTATGGCGGCAAAAATATCAGGATTCAGTGACAAATCGAGAGGCGCGGGCAAAGCTGTATGTCTCAAGCCGTCAAGCTGTTTGTCCAGATTGTAAACCGCCCGCTACAGTTGCTGATCTGTGCGCTGCGTTTGTCGCTGAGAGCCCTTTACAGGGTACCGGGCTGGAAATTTATCGGATGGATAACGATGATAATCATGTGCCTGAATATTCAACACTAAGGAGTGAGCATGGCTGAGTGGATCAATGCTGAAGTGAAAGAGGTAAAAAACTGGACCGACGCACTGTTCAGCCTGCGCGTTGCAGCGCCGATTGATACCTTTACCGCGGGACAATTTGCCAAGCTGGCTCTGGAGATTGACGGTGAGCGCGTGCAGCGTGCCTATTCGTACGTCAACGCGCCGCAGGATCCGCTGCTGGAGTTTTATCTGGTCACGGTGCCGGAAGGCAAACTGAGCCCGCGTTTGCAGGCGCTGCAGCCCGGCGAGCAGGTGATGATCACTAAAGAGGCGGCGGGTTTCTTTGTGCTCGACGAAATTCCAGATTGCCAAACGCTGTGGATGCTGGCGACCGGCACGGCGATCGGCCCCTATTTATCGATTCTGCAACAGGGCGAAGATCTGGATCGTTTCGACAATATTGTGCTGGTACACGCCGCGCGCTTCGCCGACGATCTGAGCTTCCTGCCCTTGATGCAGGCGTTGCAGCAGCGCTATCAGGGCAAGTTACACATCCAAACGGTGGTGAGCCGCGAAGAGATCGCCGGTTCGCTGCACGGCCGCGTACCGCAGTTGATTGAAAGCGGAGAACTGGAGCGTGCGGTTGGCTTGCCGCTGACGGCAGAAACCAGCCATGTGATGCTGTGCGGCAATCCACAGATGGTGCGCGATACCCAGCAGCTGCTGAAAGATACGCGTGAGATGCGCAAACATTTCAAACGCAAACCCGGCCACATGACCAGCGAGCATTACTGGTAATCGGCGCGGAGCGAATAATCTGAGATTTTTCCCAGTGTGGGTTTTGACTTTGCCCGGTAAAAACCGTTCTAATCGTGGGCTAAGTGAATGATTTAGGGCCGAAGCAATGAACAACTTGCCAGTCGCGCTGCTGCTTGGCCTCGCACTGACATTTCCCGCCTGGGCGGACGATGCAGCCGCGTTGGATCGTAGCGATCATCTGCCTGCAGCGCCCTATCTGCTCGCGGGTGCGCCGACGTTCGATATGACCGTTGCTCAGTTCCGTGAGAAGTACAACGCGGCTAATCCCAATGCATTGCTGCAGGAGTATCGCGCCATTGATAGTCGCGGCGATAAAAGCAATCTGACGCGTGCCGCCAGCAAAATCAGCGAAACGCTGTATGCCTCAACTGCGCTGGAGCAAGGCACCGGAAAAATCAAAACCCTGCAAATCACCTGGCTGCCGGTTCCCGGTCCCGATATGAAAGCCGCGCAGGCTCGCGCCATGGATTACATGACCGCCCTGCTGCGCTTCTTCATTCCCGGCTTGTCGCCCGAAGAGGGGCGTAAAAAACTCGATTCCCTGCTGAGCGCCGGTAAAGGTGCGCGCTATTTTGCCCGCACCGAAGGTGCATTGCGTTTCGTGGTGGCAGACAACGGCGACAAGGGTTTGACCTTCGCCGTTGAACCGATAAAACTGGCGCTCGCGACGCCCTGATCGCATCGGCAAAAATGACGAAAAGCAAAGCCAGCAACACATTTGATCTCTATACTGTCTCGCAGACATCGCTGCCCGATGGCAGCGCTATTTCATGAATCGCGTTATGCGGAGGAAAGAATGCGACATCCACTGGTTATGGGTAACTGGAAACTGAACGGTAGCAAGCAGATCACCAAAGAGCTGATTGAAGGCCTGCGCAAAGAGCTGTCTGGTGTTGATGGTTGTGGCGTCGCGATTGCACCGCCAGCCATCTATCTGGACCTGGCAAAACACGCCATTTCCGGTAGCCACATTGCTCTGGGTGCTCAGAACGTTGACGTTAATCTGTCTGGCGCATTCACTGGCGAAACTTCCGCAGACATGTTGAAAGACGTTGGCGCGAAATACATCATCATCGGCCACTCTGAGCGCCGCACCTACCACAAAGAGAGCGACGAGTTCATCGCGAAGAAATTTGCCGTAGTGAAAGAAGCGGGTCTGGTGCCGGTTCTGTGCATCGGTGAAACTGACGCAGAAAACGAAGCGGGCAAAACGGAAGAAGTGTGCGCACGTCAGATCGACGCTGTGCTGGAAACGCAGGGCGCCGCGGCGTTCGAAGGCGCAGTCATCGCTTATGAGCCGGTTTGGGCTATCGGTACCGGAAAATCAGCTACGCCAGCGCAGGCTCAGGCGGTGCATAAATTCATTCGTGACCACATCGCGAAGAAAGATGCGGCTATCGCTCAGCAAGTGATCATTCAATACGGCGGTTCGGTCAACGACAAAAACGCCGCTGAGCTGTTCACCCAGCCAGATATCGATGGCGCGCTGGTTGGCGGTGCTTCACTGAAAGCGGATGCTTTTGCGGTAATCGTGAAAGCGGCAGCAGCAGCGAAAAACGCGTAACTTAGCGTTTAGATGCAGATTAAGGCGGCTGATTAGCCGCCTTTTTTATTGGCCGCTATTAATTGCGTCCCTACGAAAAAGGGTTATTGCGGCAATATGCTGCAGTTATGATCCTGCAGCTCTTCCGCCGAGCCGCTGTTCAGTTTCAGCCAGTTACGTTCCAGCGCCAGCAGCGCTAAACGGCCATCCGGCAGCTGTGCAAGCGCCAGGCCATATTTCCCCATCTCGCTGCGCGCATGCGGCACTTCATCCGCCAGACGGATAAACGCACTCTGCTGCGACAGCTCTTGCTTAGAAAGCGCCCGCACCAGATAACCATGCTTGCGCAGCGTTTCACTCTGCCACTGTGCATTCAGTCTCGGTGCCAGTGCATCCAGCTGCTGGCGCACATCCGGACGCAGACAGGAAATATGAATATGCAGCTGATTCTGCGTACGCCCGTATTGCGCATTGATGGCCAGCGACAGCGCGCTATCGGGAATCGGCGCGCCGTGCCTTTGCGCCAGTAATCCGCGCTGTTGCCAGGCTTCGGCAAACAGATTTGGTGTAGCAGGTTCAAGAATGATGGGACTTTCCATGCCGGTGATTTTTTCGATCGGCATCAGCAGATACTGCAACGGCCCGTTGAGATCTTTCAGCGTGACGTAACCCTGCGCGCTATTCACCTGCTGGCATGGCGCTGGGTTGCCCGTCGCCGCCATATTCGGCACGCACTTTTCGCTGATGATCTGCCATAAGGCGTTAGAGTTTTTATGGAAATGGATGGCGCCGGCGATCAGTCCGACAATCAACAGCACCAATAAAGCGGTAAGTAACTTCAGGGTACGACGACTGCCCTGCATAGCCCGATTCCTCTGTTCATCACCTGCCAGCATCCTCGCCTGGCAGGTGATGAAAGTCACGGACTAATCCTCCGCGCCACGCAGGATGGCGTCGAGTTTTTCTGGCTGCAAACGAATCTGCGCTGCACGACGATGCGCCTGCATCCCTTCGGTACGGCTCTGGCGCACCGCAGGAGCAGCGATGGCGGCGATGCCCTGATCGTCAATCCATTGATGCGTGCAGGTTTTCAGATACGCACCGACCCACAATCCGCCGGTGTAACGTGCCGCCGCCATGGTGGGCAGCGTGTGGTTGGTGCCGCAGCATTTATCAGAAAACACCACGCTGGCGTTTTGCCCGATAAACAGCGATCCGTAATTGCGGATGCGCGCCGCCAGCGCATGGGGATCGCGCGCATGGATTTGCAGATGCTCAGTGGCGATCTCATCGGTGTACGCCACCATCGCATCCTCGTCGGCACAGAGAACAATTTCGCCCTGACGCTGCCACGCCTCACCAGCCGTTTTCGCCGTCGGCAAGGATGCCAGCTGCGCCTCAATTTCCCGCAATGTTGCATGCGCCACGCGTTCGCTGGTGGTCGCCAGCCCAACACGCGTGCGCACGTCATGCTCCGCCTGCGCCAGCAGATCCGCTGCCAGCACGCGCGGATCAGCACTGTCATCGGCGACGATAAAGATTTCGCTCGGCCCCGCCAACGCATCAATACCCACTTTGCCAAATACCTGACGCTTCGCCTCATTGACGAAAGCGTTGCCCGGCCCGACGATCTTGTCCACCGCCGGCAGCGATGCGGAGCCGTATGCCATCGCGGCAATGGCCTGCGCACCACCAACTTTGAAAATGCGGTGCGCTCCGGCCAAGTGGCAAATTGCAATCATTGCCGGATGAGCGCTCGGCGGCAGACAGGCGATGATGTTATCGCAGCCCGCCACCACCGCTGGCACGATAGACATCACCGGCGCGGAGAGGATCGGATAGCGTCCGCCCGGCACATAGCAGCCCACGGTTTCAATCGGGATGATGCGATGCCCCAGATGAACGCCCGGCAACGTCTCAATCTCCAGTGGCTGCAAGGTGGCGCGCTGCGCTTCGGCGAAGCGGCGCACCTGGGCAATAGCAAACTCACTGTCCTGGCGGGTTTGATCGGCGAGTTGCGCCAGCGCCTGCTCGATCTCTGCTGCCGAAACTTCCAGCTGCTCCGGCGCGACACCATCAAATTTCTGCGAGTAATCACGCAGTGCCGCGTCTCCGCGCTGACGCACGTTGCTAATAATGTCGCTCACGGTGGCGATCAGGCTGGCATCCGCCTGCGCATCCTCGCCCGCGGCTTGCTTGATAAACTGCACGCGTTGTTTGCTCATGCTTCCGTCTCCGCCAGTTGTCCCAGTTTGATCTGCGCCAGCATCGCCAAGTGATCGTAAACCACCCATTCATCAACAATTTTGCCGTTTACTACGTGATAGTGGCTCATGCCCATCACCAGCAGACGCTGTCCCGTCGGTTTACCCAATTCGCCGTAGCCAAGATGATGCCCTTCCATTACCCAGCGCACCGCCACTTTGGTGCCGCCCTCTTCACATGGATTGGAGCAGATATGCTGCGGCATCCATGCGCCGTCTGGGATCATGCCGATCAGCGCCAGCGTCTGATGGATCACCGATGCCTGACCATATAACTCTTTCATCAGTGGGCCGTGCCACTGCACATTGCTGGCGTAAACCTCTTTCACTTTGCCCAGCATGCGTTTGTTGTAAATCTCGTGCAGCCAGCCCAGCACCTGTGCTTCGGTATCACTGTGCGCCAGCGTGTAATCCGGATCGCTTTCTGGCGGATACTGGCCGAGCAGACGACGGTTTTCGCCAATCTCCGTCAGTCGGAAACCCTTATCAAACTGCTCTTTCGCCATGTTGTACGCGATCTGGTCGGTATCCAGCCCCAATTGACGCATCAGCGACATGTTGTCGCTCACCACCCATTCGCGGTAAATCTTGTTTTCCAGAATCATGCAGTCCGCCACGGTGCGCGTGGTGAAGGTGCGGTTGGTGGGTTTACCGTATTGGCTTGATTGTGTATGGCGGCCGCTACCGGTGACCAGATGCGAGGTGTAGAAGCCGTCCACGTCGTTGCCGTTCCAAATCACCTGCGTTGCCATGCCGCGGCGTTCCGGGAAGGCGACCAAACGTTGCAAGGTATCGAGCACCACTTGTTCACGGGTATAAATGGTGCCCAATGCGTTGTATAACACGCAGTTATGGGTGTAATGGCTGTAGATCAGCCCGACATCGCGCTCATCCCAGATCTTGTGGGTACAACGCACAATGTAATCAACGATATCGGTATAGCAGGGATCGAAACCGCGCATTGGCTGCACCCGCGCACGGTTTTTTGGAACCAGATCGACAAAATCCCGTCGCTCAACCTGCAAAACCGGTTCGGCCTGGGTGCGTGCTGAGGTTTTTTCTGCGCTCTTTTCACTGGCGGTGGCTTTATTAGCCGTATCCGTTGTAGACATAAACACTCCTGCTTTTGACGAATTAAGGGTGAGCGCGGTCCTCGCAATCAAGCGCTGCCGATTCACCCGGCTGAATTCAGGGTGCAGAACGCCGTCGGTAATTAAGGGATTAATTACCGTGACGTGATGCGTTATTTAAAAGTGCTGATTAATCAGCTGAGTAGCTGTAACCAGATTGAGAGTTCATCGATACCTAAATATTCCCGCATGATGACGCCATCACGTAATTCCAAATGAGAAATACCGGAAATACACACTGGCTTGCGCGACGGCGGACCAAACTTTCCGTAGCCGTCATGCCAGCTCAACAGTGACCAGCGCAGGCTGATGCGCACCGGTTCGTTGGCATCGCGGCGCACCACCAAATGATGCAGCTGCGTTTCGCTGTCAGCGAATGAGGCGCGATAGCCGGAAAGGAAGCTGCCAATCTCCTGCTCGCCGGTAAAGCTGCTGTGGCCCGGTCCGTGCAAGGTGGCGGCGGGATGATAAACACCTGGCACCACACCGCTGTTGCCGCCGGCCCACATGCTGAGATAGCGCTCAATCAAACCCGCGATGGTTCCTTCGGCATCATCGCCATCCGGGCCGCCAGCCCAACGCGCTTCCAGCTCTTCGGGCGCGGGCATCTCCAGCCCTTGTTGCTGGCGCATCTGCGTTAGATGCTGGGCAAACTCCGCCACGTTGGTACCAATCTGCGCAAGAATGCCCGCGCGATCCTGCAGCAGCCACTCTTGCTCCACCAGCCCATCACGACAAATACGATCGGCGAAAGTACGTACCCAAACCGTTTTGCCACTCGGCGCGCCAAAGAAGCCTTCGCCCAGATGCTGAATACGTGCCTGCGTGCGCTGCGAGGCGTACCAACAGGTATCGCCTTCACGCGCGGTGAGAATATCTTCGGTCAGCACCTGACGCTGCGGGAAGCAATGTAACGCTTCCAGCGTCAAACGCATGAAATCGCTGAGTTCGGTCAGGCGCTTTTCCGGCGTGTGAAATACCACCGGCGTGGCGTAGAAATCAGCCAGCTGCCCGATATCCTTCTGCTCCCATACCACGTGGGTTAACGTCAGAATAAACTGCTGAATAGAATCAAACTGGGGACTGAAACCCGGCAATCGCATTACTCAACCTCCTCTGAACGAAATAGCAGCTGGCCGTTCTCTTCTACCACGCCGTGACGCGGACGCCGCGCGGAGTGGCGTACTACCAACATGCCGGGAATAACAATTTGCTCGGGTGCCATCACCGCGCTGTCGATTTGCTGCATTAGCAGGCCAATGGTGCGTTGCACCATCACTTCAACCGGCTGACAGATAGACGTCAGCGCATACGAAGGCCAGCCCGCTGGACCAACATCGTCATAACCCACCACCGACACATCCTGCGGAATGCGCAGACCAAACTCGTAACGCGCCACATCCATAACCGTCAGCGCCATATGATCGTTGACGGCAAACACCGCATCGGGCGGCGTGCCGCTGCTGAACAATTGACGCGCCGCCTGTGCGGTTTGCTCGCTGTCGTTTTGACCTGCTAACACCGTGACGTCGATATTGCGCGCGCGCAATGCCTCGCAAAAACCGTCCAGCCGTAGCTGATTTACCGAAGCGTTGTCCGCGCCGGTAATGCAGGCAAAGCGTTGATGTTCGCCTGCCAGCAGAAATTCGGCGATCTGACGTGCGGCGGCACGGTTATCGGTATTCACGCTTGACGCCATTTCGCTTTCGGCGGTGCGGTTGAACAGCACCACCGGAATGCCCGCGCCGTGGCACTCTTCGGATAAGGCATCGGATAACGCGCCGGATGCCAGCACAATGCCATCCACGCGGTACTGCATGATCTGATCGAAAATGCGGTCAACATTGCTATCCCGATCGCTGACGAACAGCAGCAGATGGTAGTTAAGCGCATCCAGTTCACGCCCCAACGCTTCCAGCACATGGGGATAAAACGGATTATCGAAACAGGAGATCACCACACCAACGATGCGCGAACGTGCGGTGTTCAGCGATCGCGCCAACGCGTTGGGTCGATAACCCAACTCACGGGCAGACTGCAGCACCTTTTCACGCGTGGCCGGTGAAATACTGGCGCCCGGCGTGAAGGTACGCGAGACCGCAGACTGTGAAACGCCGGCGTGCTGCGCAACGTGTTGTGAGGTCACTGGACCGAAGGTCTTACGTTTCATGGCGTTATCTTCCTGTTTAGCACACTGATGCACGGGTGACTGCCGGGCATTGTAGCCAATTTCATCAACCGGACTCACCTGCTTCGGTGTGTGTTTTTTACTCTTACACCTTTTTTGCATGCGTATGCAACACTCAATAACTTTTTTTTCACATTGCCAAGCACGCACTTTACAAACATGAAATCATTTCGTAACTTCGGCCGTTGAATACGTATTCAATGCATGCAACATAACCGACCCGGACTCAGGATGAAACCCGCGTTTTTAGTCACTTATCTGTGTTGATAAGAGGTTTAACATGTTTCGAGCACTGTTTAGCCGTCCCGAGCTGTTGACGTTTTTCACCATGAGCGTGCTGTTTTTTATCTGCATTCACGGCTTCGATGCCTTCATGGCGCCTTACATGGTGAGATTAGGCATTGAACCGCAAACCATCGGCATGATCATGGGCGCCTCTGGTTTGGCATCGCTGTGTATCCGTTTTCCGCTCAGCGTCATCTCTGACGTGATGAAAAATCGCAAAGTGTTTATGCAGTTCGCCCTGCTGCTGCCGGTGATTGCCTGGCCGCTGGCATGGATGTTCCCCGCTGCGCTGACATTCTGGCTGGCCAAGCTGGCCTGCGGCATCGCTGCCGCGAGTTGGGTGCTCTACAACATCATTTTCATCCGCTATTTTCCTCGTGATGACGCGCCGGCTGCAGTGGCGCTGTTGGCATTGGCCGGGCCGATTGGCGTATTTATTAGCAATGCCATTTGCGGTGCCGTTGCCCTATGGCTGGGCAGTACGCAGGCGTTTTTTGTGCCAGCGATTGCCGGTTGCCTGGCGCTGCTTCTCAGCCTGCGCGTTCGTGAAGAGGAAGATAGCCACAAAGCGCCGCACCTCAAAGCCTGTATCGACAGCGCTAAACGCCAGCTAGCGGACCGCTCAATTTGGTTTATTGGGCTGCTGGCGACGGTGGTGATTTTGGTCCCGTTTGCCACTCGCGACACGCTTACGCCCATATACGCTCAGCAGTTAGGTGCCAAGGCGGGCACGCTGGCAGTGCTGAGTAATATCCACTTGTTGTTTTATGGTGTGGCCGTGGCATTGTGCAGTTCCGTGTTTTATCAGCGGCTGGGCTTGGTTAACACCGCGCTGGTGGGCATCGGATTACAAATCATCTCGTCAATTTTCGTCCCCTTGACCAGCAACATGTGGCTGATTTACCTGTGGCAAGCTCTGGCCGGTTTTTCCTTTGGCATGGCGTTTGCCGTGTTTATGTCCTTAAGCGTGGTTAACACTTCGGAACATGAACAAACCACCCGGATGGGGCTGTTTCAAACCATCTATTCGTGCGGCATGTTTTTCGGCCCGGTGCTGATGGGCGTGTTGTTGCAATACGTCAATGTCTACGCGGGTTATTGGGTGATTGGTGGCTTGTGTCTGATCGCTGGCGTGTTAACACCGCTAGCGGCAAAACGGGTGCAGCAGCGTCAGTTGCCGCCAGCGGCACGTAAAGCGAGCGGCATGCTGTCGCAGGATGCGGTGAAATGAGTGCCGCGCGCCTGCAACCGCAGCGCAACAGTGCGGAAGAGGTTGAACGCCGCTTAGCCGCTATCAATGCAGGTCGCGCGTTCAACGCGATTATCAGTATTAATCCCCAGGTGATGAAAGAGGCACAGCGCTGCGATCGCTTATGGCGTAGCGGCGCGCCGGTTGGCGTGCTGCACGGCATTCCGCTGGTGATAAAAGATAATATTGATTGCGTCGGCATGGCTACCACGCTCGGCTGCCGGGCGCTGGCCGAAGCACAGCCACGTGAAGATGCGCGCGTGATTGCACGCCTGAGAACTGCGGGTGCGCTGATTCTCGCCAAAGCGAATCTGTCTGAGTTCGCCTTTGACGTACGTTCGCGCAGTTCGCTCGGCGGCGATGTGCGCAATCCCCTGAATCCACAGCTGACCGCCGGTGGCTCAAGCGGCGGCAGCGCAGCGGCGGTGGTGGCCGGTATGGCGGATGCGGCACTCGGCAGCGATACTGGCGGATCGATCCGCATTCCCGCGGCATGGACCGGTCTGGTGGGACTGCGTCCGGCATTTCGCCGCCGCCAGCTGCGCGGCGTCGCGCCGCTTTCGCTCAGCAAAGACACCGTTGGGCCGATGACATGGTGCGTGGCTGATGCGGCGCTGCTGCATCAGGTAACGCATGGGCTGCCGGTGCGCCCGCTAGCGCAGCGAACCTTGCGGGGTGTGCGGCTGGGCATGGTTAGCGATCTGCCAGGCGATGATGACGCGCAACGTCAGGCATTAGCACAGGCTTTCTCTCGTCTGCGGCGGGCGGGCGCCACACTAATTCCGCTGCGGTTACCGCTATCATCGCGCGTGGCGCAGGAACCTTGTCTCAGCCTGCGCGAATTCCATCCGGCGATGTCCCGCTGGCTAAGCAAAATGGACCATGCGCCTGCTTCGCTTTCGGATCTGCTGGCACGAGGCGAGCATCTCGCCGAGTTCGATGAACTGCTGCAATTACACCTCACGCGCAGCGCGCTGGTGTGTGCCGCATGGCGCGAGCAACGCCGTTTTCAACGCCATTTGCGTCAGCAACTGCAACAGCAGATGCAGGATCAGCGGCTGGAGGCGCTGATTTATACCACCAGCCAGCGCACTCCGATTTCACTGGAGAAGATGCCGCCGGGCTGGGCGCCGGAGCTGGCGGCCATCAGCGGCTTACCCGCCGTAACGTTGCCGTTTGGTCAACTAGCTAACGGTTTGCCGCTGGGGCTGGAACTGCTCTATCCAGCGCCTGATGAAGAAGCATTGCTGGCGCTCGCTTTGGCGATAGAGCGACTGTAAAACCAGAAAATTCATCATGTTAATCCCCGTTCTGCGGGGCTTTCTGCTGCCTGCAATTTGAAAAAACTGCGCACATTCTCACTTTTCATTTTTTCCCCTTTCAGCCTCTTTACGCTCTTTGCATACGTATGCAAATCTGATTAACAGCAATCAATGATGAGGAAAAGAGCATGGCAATCTGGTTAAAACAGGCGGCAGCGAAAGCAGAACGCCAACAGCAGCAACAGCGCGTTCGCAGCGATGTGGAAGCAGTGCTGGCGCAAATTGAAGCGCGCGGCGATGACGCGGTGCGCGAACTCTCGATTAAGTTCGATGGCTTTGCCCGCGATGATTTCCGCTTAACGCCGCAGGAGATCAATGCCTGCCTGCAACAGCTGACCAAACAAGATATTCGCGACATCGAATTCGCTCAGGAGCAGGTGCATAACTTCGCTCAGGCGCAAAAAAATTGCCTGACCGATTTGGCGATTGAAACGCGTCCGGGCGTGATACTTGGCCATCGCAACATTCCCATCAGCAATGTCGGCTGTTACGTACCGGGCGGCAAATACCCGCTGCTGGCTTCGGCGCATATGTCGATCATTACCGCCAAAGTCGCAGGCTGCGATCGCATCGTGAGCTGCGCCCCGCCGTTTCACGGTAAACCGGCTGCAGCCATTGTTGCGGCGCAGTCGATGGCCGGCGCCGACGAGATCTATGCGCTCGGCGGCATTCAGGCGGTGGGCACCATGGCGATTGGTACTGAGCGGATTGCGCCGGTCGATATGTTAGTCGGGCCGGGCAACGCGTGGGTGGCCGAAGCCAAACGCCAGCTATTTGGCCGCGTTGGCATCGACCTGTTCGCTGGCCCGACCGAAACGCTAGTGATCGCCGATGACAGCGTTGACGGTGAACTCTGCGCAACCGATCTGCTCGGCCAGGCGGAACATGGCCCCACCTCACCCGCGATTCTGCTGACCTGCTCGCGCCAGCTGGCGCAGGAGACCGAGCGCTATATTCACCAGCTGTTGCTGCAACTGCCTACCGCCGATGTGGCGCAACAAGCCTGGCACGACTATGGCGAAATCATTCTCTGTGCCGATCACGACGAGATGCTGGCAGAAGCCAACCGCATCGCTTCTGAACACGTGCAGGTGATGACCGATCGCGATGACTGGTATCACCAGAACATGCGCAATTACGGCGCGCTGTTTCTCGGGCCGCGTACCAATGTGGCTTATGGCGACAAGGTGATCGGCACCAACCATACGCTGCCCACGCTGGGTGCATCGCGTTATACCGGCGGCTTGTGGGTGGGCAAATTTATGAAAACCTGCACCTGGCAGCGCGTCACCAGCGATGCGGCTTCGGCAGAAATCGGCGCTTACTGCTCGCGCCTGGCGCTGCTGGAGGGCTTTGCCGGTCATGCCGAACAGGCCAACATCCGCGTGCGCCGCTACGGCCAGCAGGAAGTGGCCTACGCCGCACCCGCGCCGGTTACGGTGAAATAAGGAGGCGCGCATGGTTCCGACTACCCCTTTATTTCGCCTGGATGGACAGCGCGCGCTGGTGACCGGCGGCTCGCGCGGTATCGGTTTTGCCGCCGCTATCGCGCTGGCCGACGCCGGAGCGCAGGTGTGGATTGCCGCGCGCGACGCCGATCGCCTGGCGCACGCCGTGCAGCAGGCGGCGAGCGCCGGCCTGACATTGCATCCGCTGCCGCTCGACGTCTGCAACACGCACGCGGTGCGCCAGACACTGCACGATTTGCCGAGCTTTCATGTGCTGGTCAACAGCGCCGGGCTGGCGCGCCATCAGCCGTTTAGCGAGGTCAGCGAAGCCAACTTTGATGCGGTGATGGACGTCAACCTGCGCGCCACGTTTTTCCTGTCGCAGCAGGTCGCAGCCGGTATGCAGGCCACCAGACACGGCGGCAGCATTATCCATCTCTCTTCGCAGATGGCGCACGTCGGCGGCCCGCAGCGCAGCGTCTACTGCGCATCAAAAGCGGCGCTGGAAGGGCTGACGCGTGCCATGGCGCTGGAGCTGGGACGCGACGGCATTCGCATCAACACCTTGTGCCCCACCTTTATCGAAACCGAACTGTCGCAGGCCTCGCTGGCAGATGAAGCGTTTCGCCAGCAGACGCTGCGCCGCATTCAGATTGGTCGTCTTGGCACGCTGGAAGATGTGATGGGGCCGGTGGTGTTTCTGGCATCACCGGCCGCAGCGTTGATCACCGGCAGCGCGCTGAAGGTGGATGGCGGCTGGACGGCTTATTGAGGAACTCATTATGAAAGCGTTATTGCGTCGTGATGTGCTGCTATTTTTCATTATTAGCTTGCTGTTTTTTATCAGCATTCACGCCTTTGATCCGTTTCTCGCCCCCTACATCATGTCGCTGAATGTCGAGGCGCGCGTGATGGGAATCATCATCGGTGCGACCGGATTGGCCTCGATGCTGCTGCGTTTTCCGACCGGCATTCTGTCGGACCGCTTTCGCCGCCGCAAACGCATTATCCAGATTGGCTTGTTGTTTACGCTTATCGCCTGGCCGGTGGTTTACCTTTGGCCGACACCGGAAACACTGTTTATCGCCAAGCTCGCCGATGGCGTCACCAGCGCGACGTGGGTGGTGTATAACGTGATGTTCGTGGCTTACTTCCCGCCGCTGGAAGCCGCCGCCGCGATCGCCATGCTGAGCGTCACCTCGCCGGTAGGCACTTTTATCGGGATTTCGGTGGCAGGATTTATTGCCCGTCATTTCGGTGCCGAATCGAGCTTTTTGGTGGCGTCCGCTGCCGCGCTGCTGGCTTTTTTGCTGACGTTCTTTATCCGTGAAAAACGCCCGGAAGCGATGCCCACGGCGCAACGTCTCTCTGCGGTTCGCACTCAGCTGCGTGATCCTTCGGTGTGGTATCTCGGCGGACTCTGTGCACTGGTGATGATGGTGCCATTTGCCACGCGCGACACGCTGACGCCGCTACTGGCAGAAGGCTTTGGCATGGCGGCCGCTTCGCTGGCGACGCTAAGCGGCATCCATCTGTTCTTCTATGCGCTGGCCACCGCGCTGTGCGCGCCCTTCTTCTATCGCCTGCTGGGCTTACGCAACACCGCGATTATCGGCGGCGTGCTGCAAGGGGCCGTAGCGATAGCCATGCCTTACGCGCCCAATATCTGGCTGCTGTATGGCTTGCAGGCGCTGGCGGGCTGTGCCTTCGGCATGATCTCCACCGTGCTGAATTCGCTGATCGTCACCCGCACGCCCGCCTGGCAGCAATCCACTCGCGTTGGGCTATATCAAAGCATCTACTCCGCTGGGATTTTCTTTGGCCCGGTGCTGGTCGGCTACATCAAATATTACTTCGCGATGCAGCAGGGCTTTATGGTGATTGGCATTATTTCATTGCTGTCGCTGCTGCTGGTGCGCCATGTGATGCGGATGGTGAATGCCCGTCCTGTGGCGGAGGGCTAACCATGCAACTGCCTTTGGTGTTACTGGGCGGTACCTTGTGCGACGGCGCGTTATGGCAACCGCTTTGCCGCCATCTACCGCAGCAGCCGATGATCATTCCCGAGATGAGCGGTGCTGACAGCGCCGAACAGCTCGCGGCGCAGCTGCTGACTGACTTGCCTGCTCGCTTTTTACTGGTGGGATTCTCGCTGGGTGCGCTGGTGGCGCTGGAGATGCAGGCGCAAGCCGCGCAACGTATCGCGGGCCTCGCGCTGCTGGCGGTGAATCCGTTGGCGGATGCGCCGGTCAACGCTGCGGGACGTATTGCCTTGCTTGATCGAGCTGCGAAAAACGGTATGCGATCGGTGATTGAGCAACTCTGGCCGCGCTATGTGCATGCATCGCGGCTGGCGGATCGCGAGCTGCTTGGCGCGCTGGTGACGATGGCAGAACGCAGCAGCGTTGAGCGCTTTCGTCAACAAACCGCCATCGCCCTACAACGTCGCGATTTACGGCATACCTTACCGGCGCTGCAGGCACCGCTGTTGATCCTCAACGGCGACAGCGACGCCATCTGCACCCCCGAACACCATCACCTGCTTGTCAAAGCGGCTCCCGCCGCACGCCACATCACGCTTGAACAGTGCGGACACTTTCTGCTGCTGGAGCAGCCGCAAGCCTGTGCCCGCGCGCTGCAAACCTGGATTAAGAGGAGTGAATTATGCGTATCAACCCTTTAAAACAACGCCGTGAACCGATTATTAACGGCTGGCTGGCGATCCCCAGCAGCTACAGCGCCGAGATTGCCGGACATCAGGGCTTTGATGCCGTCACCGTTGACCTGCAACATGGCCTGATCGATTTCGCCGCCGCGCTCAGCATGTTGCAGGCGCTATCCTCCACACCCGCGACGCCGCTGGTGCGCGTCTCGCACAACGAGCCGGCGCAGATTATGCGCATGCTGGATGCCGGCGCCTACGGCATTATCTGCCCGATGATCAACGATGCCGCCGAAGCGCAGCAGTTTGTCGATGCCTGCCGCTATGCGCCGCAAGGTTCGCGCTCGTTTGGTCCAGCGCGTGCGCTGCTGTATGGCGGCAAAGATTATCCGCAGCATGCTAACCAGCAAATTCTGACGCTGGCGATGATTGAAACACGCGCGGGGTTGGCCAATCTTGATGCCATTCTCGACGTCGAGGGATTGGACGGCGTGTTTATCGGCCCCAACGATCTGTCTCTTACGCTCACCGGCCAGGCCAGCGCCGAATCGCAGCATCCTGAGATGTTAAATGCCATTGAACGGGTGCTGAGCCGCACCCGCGCCCGCCACAAACTGGCCGGTATTTTTTGTACCAGCGGAGAAGCCGCCGCACAGCGCATCGCACAGGGCTTTCAGTTGGTGACCCCCGCCAATGATGTGATGCAGCTAACGCATGCCGCACGCCACGCTGTCGCCACCGCGCGCGGTGAGGCGTTGCCTGTTCGTTCTGGTTCGGGTTATTGAGGAGAAGAAGATGAAACAGCAAACATTGTCCGCTACAGCAGCACGTGCGCGCCTGATCGCGCCGCAAGATATGGTGTCGTGCAATCTGGCGTTTATCGACTGCAAACTGCCGGGTTCGCATCTCAAGCAGAATTACTCGTTTATCGGGCCGGGCGTGACGCAGTCGTCTGAGCAGGTGATCAATATTCCTGAAGCGCACGGTTTTAATATTGGCGCGGCGGCGATGCCAAAAGGCGTGACCAATAATCTGCATCTGCATTTCACTGCCGAAGTCTTCCTGATCCATGAAGGCCGCTGGCGTTTCCGCTGGGGGAATAAAGGCGAAGAGTCGCTGGAGCTCGACGCTCCGGCGATTGTCAGCCTGCCCACCTGGATTTTCCGTGGCTTCACCAATGTGTCGGCTACCGATACCGATGGCTGGGTATTTACCGTGCTGGGCGGCGATAACACCGGCGGCATTATCTGGCATCCCGATGTGATGTCGGCGGCGGCGGAATATGGACTCTATCTCAGCCCCAATAACATGCTGATCGATACCTCAACCGGCGCGGCGATCCCGCCGGTTGCAGAGCGTATGCCGCCGCTGCCCGAGGCGGAGATGGCGCAGTTACAGCATTTTACGCCCGAGCAGATGGCGCAGTTTGCCGTCACCGGTGAGCAGCGCGCCTGGAGCGATCACGCGCTACTGGATGCCATGTTGCCGGATCACGGTGCGCGTATGGCACCCGTCATCGGCTATGGCATCAATCAGGATCGTCAGGTCGCTCCACCCATCAACACGCCACACGGCTTCTCGGTAGAGTGGCTGGCTTTGCCACAAGCGGGCGAGATGGGTACTCACCGCTGCGCACAGGTGCAAGTACTCATGGTGTTTAAGGGCACGCTTACTGTGACCTTCAATCGTGATGGTGAAGAAGTGACGATGACCGCGCCGGAGCGTTCGGTGATTTCCGTGCCGGCAGGCAGCTGGCGTCGCTATCAGGCATCCGATCATGCGTGTGAAGTGGTGATTACCACTGCGGGTGACGGACGGAAAAAACTGGAATGGGATAAAGCGATTGTCGATGCCGCTGCTGCGTTAGGTTGGGGGCTGGATCCAGATGGCTATCTGGTACGTCAGGCATTGTTGCCGCTGGTGGCCCAGCGTGCCGGTCGGCGGTTGGCGACGCAAGAGGCGTAATGGTATGTAAAAAGGTCGCCATAAATGGCGACCTGACGATGTACGTTATGGCTTCATCACCTGGTCGTAGCTGCCGCCATCGGCGAAGTGGGTTTTCTGGGCTTGCGTCCAGCCACCAAACTTGTTGTCGATAGTGAACAGTTTTACCGGGGCGAATTTATTGGCAAATTTCTCCGCAACGGCTTTATCACGTGGACGATAGAAATTTTCCGCCGCGATAGTCTGACCTTCCGGCGAGTAGAGATACTTGAGGTAATCTTCGGCTACTTTGCGGGTGCCCTGCTCGTCGACCACTTTATCCACTACCGAAACCGTTGGCTCCGCCAGAATCGATTCGCTTGGGGTGACGATCTCAAACTTGTCTTTACCCAGCTTATTTACCGCCAGATAGGCTTCGTTTTCCCACGCTATCAGCACATCGCCAATGCCACGTTCTACGAAGGTGTTAGTGGCACCACGTGCGCCAGAATCCTGCACTTCTACGTTCTTAAACAGCGATTTCACGTAAGCCAGCGCTTTGGCTTGATCGCCGTTGTTTTGATCCAGCGCCCAGCCCCATGCAGCCAGATAATTCCAGCGTGCACCGCCTGACGTTTTCGGGTTTGGCGTGATGACGGAAACGCCCGGTTTGATCAGATCTGGCCAATCATGAATGCCTTTCGGGTTGCCTTTGCGCACCAGGAACACGATGGTTGAGGTGTAGGGTGCGGAGTTGTCCGGCAGGCGCTTAATCCAGTCTTTATTGATACGACCTCGGTCAGCAATAGCATCGACATCAGATTGCAGCGCCAGCGTAACCACATCAGCACGGATGCCATTGATCACTGAGGTTGCTTGTTTACCTGAACCGCCGTGCGACTGGCGAATCACCACGTTGTCGCCGGTTTCCTGCTTGTAATGCGCGCTAAACGCTTTGTTGTACTGCTCGTACAGCTCACGGGTTGGATCGTAAGAGACGTTTAACAACTGAATATCCTTTGCCAGAACACTGGTTGAAGCCAGTAACAGGGTGACACCAATACTCCACTTATTCATTGCTTGCTCTCCCGAGGTCGTTATAGAACAAGACTGACACAAACTTATCCACGGATTAAAGAATTAAAAATAAGCTGTTATAACCCCACGGAATATGAGCAGGCACAAAAAAGGCGCGAATCGCGTCGCGCCTTGATGCTGAATAATCAGTAGAGTTTTTTCGCGGTATCCAGCCAGTCGCGTTTGAATGGACGCTTCATATTTTCAATCGCATCGATGATGTCGTGATGCACCATCTTCTCGTTCTGAATACCGACGCAGCGGCCGCCGTAGCCTTGTAGTAGCAGCTCGATGGAGTAGGAACCCATGCGCGAGGCCAGAATGCGGTCATAGGCACAAGGTGCGCCGCCACGCTGAATGTGACCGAGAACGGTAGCGCGGGTTTCGCGTTTGGTTTCAGCTTCGATGAAGTGCGCCAGATCGTCGATATCGCAGATGTGCTCGGTGATCGCCACGATGGCGTGCTTTTTACCTTTGGCAATGCCGGCTTTGATTTCAGCAACCAGCTCTTCGCGGGTATACGGGATTTCAGGTAGCACGATGAACTCGCAACCACCGGCAATCGCTGCCGCCAGGGTTAAATCGCCGCAGTAACGGCCCATCACTTCCACGATGGAGATACGCTGGTGGGAAGATGAGGTGTCACGCAGGCGGTCAATCGCTTCAACCACGGTTTCCAGCGCAGTGAAGTAACCGATGGTGTAATCAGTACCTGCTACGTCGTTATCAATGGTGCCAGGCAGGCCGATGCACGGGAAGCCCATTTCAGTCAGGCGCTTGGCACCCATGTAGGAACCATCACCGCCGATAACCACCAGCGCATCGATACCACGCTTTTTCATGTTATCAATCGCGGTCTGGCGCACTTCATCGTTGCGGAATTCTGGGAAGCGGGCGGAACCGAGGAAGGTGCCGCCCCGGTTGATCATGTCTGACACGCTGTAGCGGTCAAGGTTGATCATGCGATCTTCGTACAATCCCAGATAGCCGTCGTAAATACCAAAAACTTCCAGTCCTTCACTCAGCGCGGAACGTACAACTCCGCGAATGGCTGCGTTCATGCCTGGGGCGTCGCCGCCGCTGGTCAGTACTCCGATTTTTTTGATCATGACAACCTCTGGATTGTTCAAAAACTAAGGATTATTCCTGCCATGTGTCCGGCGTGGACCAGCTCGCGATCGCATGGCTTAATAGTTGCAAAATAGTATATCAAACGCTTGATGCTGAATTGATTCAGGTCAGACAAGTTTTCGCTAATTTTTTACAGAGTTGTTAGCGTTACGTCACTTTTTTTGTGTAATTGCATGATTTTAAATCGCTAACCTTGAAAAAATCCATGTTGATTGCTCGGCACAACAGAACAGGGATCTTGATGGATGATGACGTCTGAGCCGGGAAACTTCTTGAGTAACGCCTGCTCAATTTGATCGGCCACCTGATGGGCCTGCACCAGCGGCAGCTGATCTTCCATCTCCAGATGCAGCTGGATAAAACGCGTGGGGCCCGATTGTCGCGTGCGTAATGCATGCGCGCCGCGTACGCCCGGCCAGTTGGTCACCACGTTGATAATCTCCTGCGTTTCATGCTCAGGCAAAACACGATCCAACAGCGCCTGTACCGCGTCATAACCCATCCGCAACGCGTTATAGAGAATGTAAACGCCGATGCCGAGCGCGAACAATGCATCCGCCCGTACAAAACCATAGCTGCTCAAACCGAGGGCGACCAATATTGCGCCGTTCATCACCACGTCAGATTGATAGTGCAGCATGTCTGCGCGAATCGCCTGGCTGCGCGTGCGTCGCACCACCCAGCGCTGGAAGGCAACCAACGTCAAGGTTGAAAACAGCGCAATCACCGTCACCACAATACCCACCAGCGGCGCATGTAAGGTTTCGGGCGAGGCCAGATGCTGAATGCCGGTGAGAAACAGAAACAGCGCCGAGCCGGAGATAAACATGCTTTGCGCCAGCGCGGCCAGAGATTCGGCTTTACCGTGGCCGAAGGTGTGATCGTCATCGGCCGGCTGCAGTGAATAGCGCACCACCAGCAAATTGGTGAGTGAAGCGGCGATATCCACCAACGAATCCACTAACGCCGCCAACATACTGACTGAACCGGTATGCCACCATGCGAAAATTTTTACGATTAACAGCAATGTCGCCAGCGTAGTTGCCGCCAGCGCCGCCCGATTAACTAACTTTGCATAGGAAGAATCCATGCTATGCCTCGTCGGATCGCACGCTTCATAGGTGCGGCCTTTAGGTCTCAAGATGGCTAAAGTTTATCATCGGCATAAGTGTGCTGCGTGATTGAATTTTAAGGCAATGATGTTAGAGAGAAATGACAGGCAAAAAAAACCCCCGCATCATGCGGGGGAAGACAGGGATGGTGTCTATGGCAAGGAAAACAGGGATACTATGTTACTGGTTACTGCTGGTACTACTCACTGCTTGCAGCGGTGATGATGGCTGCAATCCTGAGAGCCGACGAACTTCAGCTAATCGTCGCTCATAATTTTTCTGCAATGTCGCTTGCTGTGCAGGCGTTAGCAGGTGATACATCTGATTACGAACCCGAGCCATCTCGACTTGCTGTTCTACCGCTGCGCGGGCTTGTTTCTCTGCCTGCTGTCGGATAGCCGATTCGTTAAATTTGTCTGCAATGACAAGGTCATGCATAGTTTCTATATCTTGAACGCTGATGGTTGGGCGTTCGTGTCGCGCTTGCTGCATCAGGTCTCGCATCTGCTGCCGCTGTTGTTCAGTCAGCTCAATGCCATCGAACATGTAGCTTTGCGGATTTTGCGTCATACTGCCTGTCGTCAATCCGCTGTTCGGATGCATCTCGTCAATCGTCGTCGTGTCTGCTGCTTCGGCGCTGGCGTGACTGAGAACCATCGCTGAGGCAATGACGACGGCGGTTAAGTAGCGCATCGTTAACTCCCAGTTCGTTCCGTTTTGCGATTCAACGAGAGCCAGTGTACGGCGGTGGCTGCAAACATCCGTCAGGGGGTGTAAAACTACGTAAAGCGTTGGATTGCAAGTCAAGGAACACGGTATTTTGCCTGCGGAGGGCAATAAAAAATGAATAAAATCCTGTTGGTTGATGACGACCGCGAATTAACTTCGCTGCTTAAAGAACTGCTTGAGATGGAAGGTTTTGAAGTCATTGTGGCAAGCGATGGTGAGCAGGCGCTTAACCTGCTAGACAACACCGTGGACTTGCTATTGCTTGATGTGATGATGCCGAAGAAGAACGGTATCGACACTTTGAAAGAACTACGCCAACAGCACCAAACTCCGGTCATTATGCTGACTGCACGTGGCAGCGAACTGGACCGCGTTCTGGGCCTTGAACTGGGCGCAGATGACTATCTGCCTAAACCGTTTAACGATCGTGAACTGGTAGCGCGTATTCGTGCCATTCTGCGCCGTTCAAACTGGAGCGAGCAGCAACAGCAGCACGATAACAGCTCACCCACGCTGGAAGTCGACTGCCTGCGCCTGAATCCGGGTCGTCAGGAGGCCAGCTTCGACAGCGAAACTTTGGATCTCACCGGCACCGAGTTCACCCTGCTCTATTTGCTGGCACAGCATCTGGGTCAGGTGGTATCGCGTGAGCACCTTAGTCAGGAAGTGCTGGGCAAACGTCTGACACCGTTTGACCGCGCTATCGATATGCACATTTCTAACCTGCGTCGTAAATTGCCGGAACGTCGTGATGGTCATCCGTGGTTTAAAACCCTACGCGGACGCGGCTATCTGATGGTTTCGGCATCATGATTGGAAGTTTAACCACCCGCATCTTCGCCATCTTCTGGCTCACGCTAGCGTTGGTGTTGATGCTGGTTCTCATGGTGCCTAAACTCGATTCGCGCCAGATGACCGCGTTACTGGAAAGCGAGCAGCGTCAGGGCACCATGATTGAACAGCACGTTGAAGCGGAGCTGTCTCAGGATCCGCCGAACGACTTAATGTGGTGGCGTCGCCTGTTCCGCTCCATCGACAAATGGGCGCCGCCCGGTCAGCGTTTATTATTAGTGACCAGCGAAGGCCGGGTGATTGGCGCGCAGCACAATGAAATGCAGATCATCCGCAACTTTATTGGGCAGTCGGATAACGCCGACCACCCACAAAAGAAAAAGTATGGTCGCGTGGAGATGGTTGGACCTTTCGCGGTCCGCGATGGCGAAGACAACTATCAGCTCTACCTGATTCGTCCTGCCACCAGCTCGCAGCTCGATTTCGTTAATCTGCTGTTTGACCGCCCGCTACTGCTGCTGATTGTCACGATGCTGATCAGCTCGCCGCTGCTGCTGTGGCTGGCGTGGAGCCTGGCGCGCCCCGCGCGCAAACTTAAATATGCGGCGGATGAAGTGGCAAGCGGCAATTTGCGCCAGCATCCGGAACTGGAATCGGGGCCGCAAGAGTTTCTGGCTGCGGGTTCCAGTTTCAACCAAATGGTGAGCGCGCTCGAACGCATGATGACGGCGCAACAGCGTCTGCTATCCGATATCAGCCATGAATTGCGTACGCCGTTAACTCGCTTGCAGCTGGCAACCGCGCTCCTGCGTCGCCGTAACGGTGAAGGCAAAGAGCTGCAGCGCATTGAAACGGAAGCGCAGCGTCTGGATGGCATGATTAACGATCTGCTGGTGCTGTCGCGAACGCAGCACAATAACGCGCTGGTTAGCGAAGCGATGAAGGCCAATCAGCTTTGGAATGGCGTGCTGGAAGATGCCAAATTTGAAGCCGAGCAGATGGGCAAACTGATGGAAGTGCCCTATCCGCCTGGCCCGTGGCCGCTGTACGGTAATCCCCATGCGTTGGAGAGTGCGCTGGAAAATATCGTGCGTAATGCGCTGCGCTATTCGAATTCGCACATCAGCGTCAGCTTCTCGGTGGATATTGCGGGCATCACCATTCATGTCGATGATGATGGTCCAGGAGTCAGCCCAGAAGATCGCGAGCAGATTTTCCGTCCGTTCTACCGCACCGATGAGGCGCGCGATCGTGAGTCAGGCGGCACCGGATTAGGCCTGGCGATTGTCGAAACCGCCATCCAGCAGCATCGCGGCTGGGTTAAAGCGGATGACAGCCCTCTTGGCGGTTTACGCCTCACGCTGTGGCTGCCGCTGTACTCCGCCCGTCAATAATTTGTTATGCTTCGGCCCTCGTTTCTGGGGGCCTTATGCTAAACATTGTCTTATTCGAACCTGAAATTCCGCCAAATACCGGCAACATCATTCGCTTGTGCGCAAATACCGGTTTCCAGTTACACCTGATTGAACCGCTGGGCTTTGCCTGGGATGACAAGCGCCTGCGCCGCGCCGGGCTGGATTACCACGAATATACCGCCTTGAAAAAACACGCCAATTACGCAGAATTTCTGGCAACAGAAACGCCACAGCGCATGTTCGCCCTCACCACCAAAGGAACGCCGGCGCACAGCGCGGTGAGATATCAGAAGGGTGATTATTTGGTGTTTGGTCCGGAGAGTCGCGGTTTACCCGCAGAAATTCTCAACGCGCTACCCGCTGAGCAGAAAATCCGCATTCCGATGATGGCGGAGAGCCGCAGCATGAACCTGTCTAATGCAGTATCAGTGGTGGTGTATGAAGCGTGGCGCCAACTCGATTATGCTGGCGCACTGATCAAAGGTTAGATGCCGTCGCCGTACTCAAAGCCTGCGCCGTTGAAGTGCTGATCCATATCCATCGAGGGTTTATCGCTGGTCGGTTTACCGACAATGCGCGCTGGTACGCCGGCCGCCGTGGTATGCGGCGGTACAGGCTGCAGGACAACCGAACCGGCTCCGATTTTTGCGCCGCGCCCCACTTCAATGTTGCCCAGAATCTTGGCGCCGGCGCCAATCATCACACCTTCACGGATCTTCGGATGGCGATCGCCGCTGGTTTTACCGGTACCGCCGAGCGTCACCGATTGCAGAATAGAAACATCATTTTCAATGATTGCCGTTTCGCCGATGACAATGCCGGTGGCATGGTCAAGCATGATGCCGCGACCAATGCGCGCCGCCGGGTGAATATCCACGGCAAATGAGACGGAGATTTCGTTCTGCAGATAGACAGCCAGCGCGCGGCGGCCCTCTTTCCACAGCCAATGGCCGATGCGATAGGCCTGCAAGGCGTGGAAACCTTTGAGGTAAAGCAGCGGCGTAGAGTATTTATCAACGGCGGGATCGCGCTGGCGTACAGCCTGAATATCGTAGGCCGCAGAGACAATCATCTCCGGGTCTTCACGATAGGCTTCTTCCACGATTTCGCGAATAGCGATAGCGGGCATGATCGGGTTCGCCAGCTTGTTAGCGAGCATGTAGCTGAGCGCGCTGCCGAGGTTTTCGTGTTTGAGCAGTGTCGCATGGTAAAAGCTGGCCAGCATCGGTTCACAGTCGGCCAGGGCTCTGGCTTCGGCTTTGATATGGTTCCAGACCAGTTCTAACTCTTCAGACGACATTGCTGTTTGCTCCCGATAAAAAAAGCGCCTGATGGGGCGCTACAGGTGGTGACGCTGGCGCATCCTGCTTTAGCTTTGGCTGTTTTCGTCCTTCCTTGCACGGCCAAGTAAGGTCAATGCTGCCTCTCGCGCTGATTTTCCGCAATAGAGCACCTGATAAATCTGCTCGGTAATCGGCATTTCTACGCCGACGCGCGCGGCCAATGCTTTGACTTCTTTGGTGTTTCTGTAGCCTTCTACAACTTGTCCGATAATGCGTTGCGCCTCGTCTACGCTCTCGCCTTGCCCCAGCATCATGCCGAAACGACGGTTGCGCGACTGATTATCGGTACAGGTCAGCACCAGATCGCCTAAACCGGCCATGCCCATAAAGGTGGTGGCATCGGCGCCCAGCGCTGCGCCAAGACGGCTCATTTCCGTCAGGCCGCGAGTGATCAAGGCGGTACGCGCGTTGGCACCAAAGCCAATGCCGTCAGAAATCCCCGCACCAATCGCAATCACGTTCTTCACCGCGCCGCCTAACTGCACGCCGATGAAATCCTGATTATTGTAGACGCGGAAACTTTTGCCGCAGTGCAGCTTCTGCTGCAGGTCTTCAGCGAACTCCGCATCGGTGGATGCCAGTGCGATGGCCGTTGGCATGCCGGCTGCCAGCTCTTTGGCAAAGGTGGGTCCGGAAATCACCGCGAGTGGAATCGCATCGCCGAGGATTTCACGCGCCACATCCTGCAGCAACCGGCCGGTCTCTTTTTCCAGCCCCTTAGTCGCCCAGACAATCCGCGAATCGGCACGCAAATGCGGCTTAAGCTGCGTCAGCACGTCGCCAAATACATGGCTCGGCACGACGACCAGCAGATCGCGACTGGCGTTAACCACGGTTGCCAGATCGGCTTCAGGAACGAGATTATCAGGGAAAGGGACATCGGGCAGGAAAGCAGCATTGCAGCGGTCAGCTTGCAGCTGCGCCACGCTTTGAGGATTGTGGCCCCAGAGCAGAACCGGATGGCCGTTGCGGGCCAGCGTGATGGCCAATGCGGTGCCGTACGAGCCGGCACCGATGACGCTAATTGAAGCGTTGAGTGTAGTCATCAGGCATCCTGATGTGGCGCTTCGCCTTCACCTTGCTGCTGCAGATAGTTCATGAACAGCGCATCGAAGTTCACTGGCGCCAGGTTGAGCTGCGGGAAAGTACCACGAGACACAAGGCTGGTTACGCATTCGCGTGCATACGGGAACAGAATGTTCGGGCAGTACGCGCCGAGGCAATGCGCCATCTGCGTGCCTTCGATACCGCTAATGGTGAAAATGCCCGCCTGCTGTACTTCACACAGGAATGCGGTTTCTTCGCCAACGGTTGCCGTTACGGTAACGCGCAGAACGACTTCAAAAACGCCATCAGCTAACTGAGAAGAGGCGGTGTCCAGATCCAGCTTCACTTCCGGTTCCCACTCTTTCTGGAAAACCTGCGGTGCGTTTGGCGCTTCGTAAGAAACATCTTTGGTGTAAACACGTTGAATCTGGAACTGCATTTCGCTGCTGCTTTGCTCTGACATGTGACTAAATCCTGTGAGTTAAAATTGTCTGACCGAAAAGTTATGCCTGGAGTAAAGGATCAAGTCCCTGACGCCCATCCAGCGCGTAAAGATCGTCACAGCCGCCAATGTGCTGCGCATCAATAAAAATCTGTGGCACCGTAGTGCGGCCGCTGCGTTGAATCATCTCTTCACGTTTCGCCGCGTTCCCGTCAATGGGAATCTCCTGGAACGACACGCCTTTCTGATCCAACAACGCCTTTGCACGGTGGCAATAAGGACAAGTGACTTTGGTGTAGATCTCTACATTCGCCATACGGTTACCTCTGAGAAGTTATTTACCGCGCACCAGTGGCAGATTTTCACCACTCCAGCCGCTCACGCCATCTTTCAGAACGGAGACTTTTTCAAAACCCGCTGCGCTCAATTTCGCTGCAGATTCACCCGCACTTTGACCGGTCGCGCAAACTACAATTATGTGCTGTGACTTGTGCTTTTCCAGCTCGCCAAAGCTCTCTTTTTTGATGTCTGCTGCCGCTACGTTGATAGCCCCAGAAATGTGTCCTTTGCGGTAATCGTCACGTGAACGCACGTCTACCACCACCGCGTCCTCTTTGTTTATCAGGTGGGTAGCTTCACCACGGCTGATAGTTTTTACTTTAGAGAACATACCTTTAACGGTGGTCACAATCACGAGAACGAGTAAAGCGACCCATGCCAGACTGAGGATGGGGTGATTGCTTGCAAACTGCATAATTTCTTGCATGAGGGGTAACGACTCCAAACCGGGCTGATAAGCTAAAACAAGGGTTCTGAGTATACCTGCGCCACTTCGCATGTACAGTCGCTAAGGGGACAGAGTTACGATTTGTGCGTCATTTTCCAAAAAAAGTGTTCTAATCCCAAAATTAAGACAAAGTTTATGCCGGTAAGCTCGGTACAGACATTTTTAGTAAAGTAAAACCCGGCCGGGCTAACTGGTAAGCGGCTGTTCATCGTGGAATAATTATCGACTATGAAGGGAAAAGCGACCGTTACATACACAAGGACCCGTTACAACGGCACTGCGCTTCCGTTGTCATTTCGCTGGTCCGAAATCTCCCTGAGTCTGCTTCTGGCGGGCACATTATTACTTCCTGCCGCTGCACGCAGTGCGGATGACAGTAAAACGCAGTTGAAGTCCATTCAGCAGGACATTGCCGAGAAAGAAAAGAGCGTTAAAGCGCAGAAAGTGCAGCGCAGTAAGTTGTTGGATCAGCTGCAAAGCCAGGAAAAAGTGATTGCGCAGGCCAGCCGTCAGCTGCGCGAAACGCGTAACAGCCTCAGCACGCTTGAGGGTGAAATCGCGCAGGTCACCTCTTCTATCTCGCGGCTGGAAAAGCAGCAAGCACAGCAGGAAAAACTGCTGGCACAACAGCTTGATGCCGCCTTCCGTCAGGGACAGCATAATGGTCTGCAGTTGCTGCTCGGAGGCGAAGAAGCCCAGCGCAGTGAGCGCATTCTTGCCTATTTCGGCTATCTCAACGCCGCACGCCAGAAAAACATCGACGATCTCAAACAAACCCAGCAGCAATTAGCGGAACAGCGTCAATCATTGCAGGGCAAACAGGAGCAGCAAAAATCGTTGTTGGCCCAGCAGCAAACGCAGCAAAGCAAGCTGGAAGTCGCCAGCGCGGCGCGTAAGAAAACGCTCACCATACTGGAAAGCTCGCTGGAGAAAGATCAGGCGGACCTGGTTGAAATGCGTGAGAACGAAAGCCGCCTGCAAAGCAAAATCGCTAAGGCAGAGCGTGAAGCACGCGAACGTGCGGAACGCGAAGCGCGCGAGGCGGAAAAAGTGCGTCAGCGTCAGGCGCAGGCGAAAGCCAAAGGATCAAGTTATCAGCCAACGCAGAGTGAGCGCGAGCTGATGGCGCGTACCGGCGGATTAGGCAAGCCCGGCGGGCAAGCGGTTTGGCCGGTACGGGGACGTATTGAACATCGCTTCGGTGAATCGATGCAGGGCGAATTGCGCTGGAAAGGTCTGGTCGTCGATGCGCCAGAAGGTACCGAAGTGAAAGCCATCGCTGATGGACGCGTATTGATGGCCGACTGGCTGCAAGGCTATGGTCTGGTTGTCGTTCTGGAACACGGTAAAGGTGATATGAGCCTTTATGGCTACAACCAAAGCGCACTGGTGAGCGTGGGTGCTCAGGTGAAGGCAGGACAGCCTATCGCCCTTGTGGGCACCAGCGGCGGCCGCGGCACGCCTTCGCTCTACTTTGAAATCCGACGCCAGGGACAGGCTGTCAATCCACTACCGTGGTTAGGAAGATAAGTTTTGTTTCAACCCTCTAAGCTCTCGGCCGCCCTGTGCGGCCTGTTTCTGTCACTTTCCGCCCATGCGGGAAAACTCTCTATCGTGATCGATGACTTTGGTTATCGGCCAAAAGAAGAGAATAAAGTGCTGCAGATGCCCACCGCGATTTCCGTTGCGGTCCTGCCGAATGCGCCCCATGCGCGTGAGATGGCCACCAAAGCGCATCAGGGTGGTCGCGAAGTGCTGATCCACCTGCCGATGGCACCGCTTAGCAAACAGCCGCTGGAGAAAGACACGCTGACGCCCGAGATGAGCAGCACGGAAATCGAGCGGATTATTCGAGAAGCCAGCGGCAAAGTGCCTTTTGCGGTTGGCCTGAATAACCATATGGGCAGCAAAATGACCTCCAGCCTGCCCGGCATGCAGAAAGTGATGCAGGTGCTCAATCACTACAACTATTACTTTCTCGATAGCATGACGATTGGCAATAGTCAGTCGATCCTAGCCGCGCAAGGTACCAACGTTAAGGTCCTGAAACGCCGCGTGTTCCTTGATGATAGTCAGGATGAGGCTTCAATCCGCGCGCAGTTTACCCGCGCGGTGAAACTTGCGCAGCGCGATGGTTATGCCATTGCGATTGGTCATCCGCATCCGACGACGGTGCGCGTACTGCAGCAGATGCTGCCGACATTGCCAGCCGATATCACGCTAGTGCGGCCAAGCCAGTTGCTGAATGAGCCGCTGCATCAGGGTGCGGCTTCGCCGCCATCCAAAACGCAGCCGCCACGCTTCCGTGCGCCAGGCGTGTGTAAGCCGGGCAAACCGTTGCCGCCCGTGCCGCAGCACTATGCCGTTGAGTTGATCAGTGAAAGCATTGCGCAAAGCCCATTGTTCAAGCATTTAGAGTCTTTGTTCTAAATTAAGTCAAAGTGCAAACCGGCCTTAACGTTAGCCTCTATACGGGGCTGATGTTTTTTTCGTTATAATGGCGAAATTATTTTTTGCTATGGCTGTCGAATAGTCAGATTCTCTAGGGTAAGCCGTATTAATGAAAAAGCGTTGGAAAATAAATCTAATTAACTCCGTGCTGAGTCTGCACGCTAAACTGAGCCAAATCGACAGAAATAAGTCCCCGCTGAGCGCGACCCATGAGTTCGAGCGCATCGTTATTTTTTCGACGACGGCATTAGGTGACCTGCTGTTTAACACACCAGCAATAAAAGCGATTAAGCGCCGTTATCCATCCGCCAAAATCATGCTGGTTTCCAGCGATAAAAACCGCGATCTGGTTGAAGACAGCGAATGGTTTGATCAAGTGGCTATTTGGGACAATAAAATTGTCCGTGCGCCTAATCTGATCAGGAAACTACGCCGCTTCAAACCTGATCTAACGCTGCTACTGCACTCCAGCTTAGGCTACGATATTCTTTGCGCGCGGTTAAGCGGCTCAAAATATCTGGTTAGAGATAATTTCGGTAGCGATAATCCTGTATTTAATCATTGGCTTGATCTCTACTCACCGCGAGCAGAATCACACATTATTCAACGTAAACTAAATCTTATTGGTTCATTAGGCTGTGACACCACTGATATCCGCATGGAATTTCCTATAAAAGTTGATGATGGTCACCAGCAGGAAAGCTCTACCATTGTCGGTTTTCAAATGGGCGCATCAGGTGATAACCGTCGCTGGCCCGTGGAACACTTTGCACAATTGGCAGAGCGTATTTTTAGCCACAGTCCAGAATCCACTTTGGTTCTGACTGGAGCCGGCCAGGATCGCCCGATCGAAAGCGCCTTCTTTGCACTACTGCCAGAAAAGTATCATCATCGGGTCACTTCATATATTGGCAAAACGCGTCTGCCCGAACTGCTTCAGCTTATTAAGCGAATTGATGTATTGATAACGGGCGATACGGGACCATTACATATTGCTGTTACCGCGCAAACGCCGACGGTAAGTCTGTATGTGGGTGCCAATCCTCGCCATACTGGACCTTATCAGGATCTGGATATTCACCAGATAATCCGTATTGAGCCTGAGGAAAATGATGACCCACAATTTCCTATGCGGAAAATCAATGTGGAACAGGTCTATAACGCAGTGTTGAAAACGTTAAATTGATAATATATACCAGGTTTTAATGTGAAGCCTGGTATAGTTTTTTATAAATTAGAAAAATAAAAAAGAATAAATAGATTTCAGGTTGTGATCTATTTTAAAAAATAGCTTCTGGTGTAGCCTTCTCAAAAATATTCTCATCAAGAGCACTTTCTAATGAAAGGTTATACGCTTTAATCCCCGCTCGTTCTAATTCCCGGCTTGCATGGATAAAGGCGGGTTTAATAACCGCGCTAAAGTTAGATTCAAGTAGGCTTGGAAGCTTATCATTGTCGCTTTCATAAAAGCGCGGCGCTGAAAAATTATTCATATCAACGCCAGCTAATAAAATACGACTGGCACCCAGCCAGACGGATATCTGCAAGGCCCAATAAGCAACCGTGCCGGCATCGAAAACCCCCTGACAAATATCCCAGGAAAAACCAGAGATGAATGGCGTTTCAGAGAGAGAAATCCCCATTTTCCCCTGATAATTGAGGGCATACTCTTCAGGGCGAACGATACCTCTGAATACTTTAAAGCTGAGATCTTCAATAATTGCCAGGCGGCACTTAACGTCCCGTAAATCAGCGCGCTGCAAGATATCATTGAAGCAGTGCACGGTTGTAAACAGAACCAGCTTTTCGTCATTAATAATATCAGTGACAAGATCGAATCTTTTATCGATAAATCCCCGATCGACGATGACATAATATGCAAAGGTAATTCTATCGCGCAGATTATAGGCGCCATTAACGCCCACGAATGTGGTGCTGGCAAGTTTCTCAATGTCTAATGATTTAACCGAAGGGCCAGTAGCCAGGATTGTCACATCTCCCGTTATCGTGGCACGCAATGCGATGAGATCCTCAATCTTAACTTGCTTTCCCCAGTAGCTTAGCCGCTGAATATTATCGGTTTTGGCTCGGCGAATCTTAATATGGGGCCACAAGTTTTCGTTATGTCTCAATGCCCTTGCATGAGTATAACGATAGATTTGTTTAAAAATTGAGGTCATTCAGAGCAGTTCCTTCAATTTTTCCATAACCATCTCGGCCGTAATTGCCTGCATGGTACCATCGCTTGCTTTTAATTCATGCTGATTCTTGCCATATCCGCCAATCAATCCCGGATCGGTGGGACCAAATAGCGTGATATTCGGACGATCCAGCGCTGCCGTCAGATGACTTAAACCGGTATCTACCGACACCACCGCGCGCGCGCCAGCTAATTCTTGCGCTACCTGCTCCAGCGTTAACTTAAGCAATACCTCAACATGGTCGAAGCCTTCGGCCAGACGCTGTGCGCGTTGATGTTCATGCTCTGCGCCCCACGGCAATTTCACGCGCAATCCTGTTGGCTGAACTAACTCAATCAGCGCACGCCAGTGTGACTCCGGCCAATGTTTGTTATCACGCGTGGTAGCATGCAGAAACACCAGATAAGGCTGCGTGTCATTGGGCAGCGTAGAGCGGAAATGGCCGGCAATCGCGTAGTCGCCCTGCGTTGCAGGCTTTTCATAGCCGAGACTTTTGGCAAACAGCTCGCGCGTACGTTCGACAGCATGCTGTTGCTTGTTGATTTCATGGCGTTTGTCATACCACCAGCTGGCGAAAGGTTCGCGTGCGCTGCGGCTGTCCTGCCCGTGCTTCTCGCCTTTTGCCAGGCGCGTTACCAGCGCGGCGCTTTTGATCAAACCTTGTGCATCCAGCACCACATCATACTGACGCGATTGCAGCTCACGCTTAAATTGCACACGCTCTTCACGCTGCTGGCTACCGAACCAGTGCTTGCGCCAGCGGCGAATCGCCACCGGCATTACTTTATCCACCGCCGGATGCCAGGCGGGGATTTGAGCGAAGTTTTCTTCAACCACCCAATCAAACTTGATGCCTGGAATCGCCTGCATCGCATCCGTGAGCGCTGGCAAGGTATGCAGCACGTCTCCCATCGAGGAGGTTTTAACAATCAAAACGTGCATCTTTACTCCTGCACCGGATGCAACAGCGCGCTCAGTTCCTGATGGACGCGCGCTGGCTGAATATCAATCAGGCTCTGGTGATAACCTTGTTCGGCATCACCTTTGCGGACTTTGTGATAGCCGGTGATCAAACGAATAATGCGCGCCTGCTGAGACAACGGCGGAGTGAAGTCCGGGCTGCTTGGGCCATACAGCGCCACCAGCGGACGATTAAGCGCCGCAGCGATATGCATCAGGCCGGAATCGTTACTGACCACTGCCGCACAGTTCGCCAGCAGAATCACGGCTTGCTCAAGTTGCGTTTCACCCGCCAGATTTTTACAGTGCGCACGCGCCGCTTCTGACAGCGTCTGCACAATGGTGTCGCCGGTTTCACGATCTTTCGCCGAACCGAACAGCACCACCTGATAACCTTCGCCAATCAGCTGCTCTGCCAACGCGGCATAATGATAATGCGGCCAGCGCTTCGCCGGGCCAAACTCTGCGCCCGGACAAAATCCAATCACTGGACGATCGGCTGACAGCGCAAATTGCGCCGCCGTCATCCGCTTTTCATCGTCATCGACGCGCAATTGCGGCCACAGCAACGGCTGCGGCAGCTGCTGCGCGGAAGCAACCGGTTTGTCATAGCCGAGCGCCACATAGCGCTCAACCATCAACGGAAAGGCCGCTTTGTCCAGCACGCGGACATCATTTAACACGCCATAGCGCATCTCGCCGCGCCAGCCGGTGCGACGTTTGATCCCGGCGAAAAACGGCACCAGCGCAGATTTAAAGGAGTTCGGCAGCACATAGGCGCGGTCATAGCCGCTGGCCTGCAGGGTTTTCCCCAAACGACGACGCTCGCCCAGCGCCAATGCGCCGTGGCCGAGCGGCATCGCCAGCGCCTGATTCACTTCCGGCATACGCGACAACAATGGGCGGCACCAGGCCGGCGCCATCACGTCGATCACCGCATCAGGATGCTCAGCCTTGAGCGTGCGATAGAGACTTTGCGACATCATCATATCGCCGACCCATGATGGGCCAATAACCAGAATTTTCATCGCTGCTGCCGGTTTCCTTATACGTTACGGTTCAGCCAGGCCATGTATTCGCCCACGCCTTGCGCAACGGTTTTGAACGGCTTGTCGTAACCGGCTGCACGCAGATTGGTGAGATCGGCTTGGGTAAACGCCTGATAACGGCCTTTCAGCTTGTCCGGGAACGGAATGTATTCAATCTGGCCTTTCTGATGGAAGTTCAGCACCGCATCCGCCACTTCCTGGAAAGATTCAGCACGGCCTGTTCCGCAGTTGTAGATACCGGAAACGCCGTTTTCCCAGCACCACAGATTTACCGCAACCACGTCATCAACATGGATGAAGTCGCGGCGGAAATCGTCGCTGCCTTCGAACAGTTTTGGATTTTCACCGTTGCTAATTTGCGTATTGAGGTGGAACGCGACGCTCGCCATGCCGCCTTTGTGGCCTTCACGCGGACCGTACACGTTGAAGTAACGGAAGCCGCACACCGGTGAGTCTGCTTCAGGCAGAATCTGGCGCACGTAGTGATCGAACAGCATTTTTGAGTAGCCGTACACATTCAGCGGCTGCTCGTACTGGCGCTCTTCGATGAAGTTCTCGTTGCGGCCGCCGTAAGTGGCAGCAGATGAGGCGTAGAGGAACGGGATTTCGCGCTCGAGGCAGAAGTGCAGCAGATCTTTGGAGTACTGATAGTTGTTATCCATCATGTACTTGCCATCCCACTCGGTGGTTGCGGAACACGCACCTTCATGGAACACGGCTTCGATGGGGCCGAGATCTTCGCCAGACATGATGTAGCTGAGGAATTCCTCTTTATCCATGTAATCGGCGATGTCGAGATCCGCCAGATTCACGAACTTGGTGCCATCCTTCAGATTATCCACCACCAAAATGTCGGTCAGACCGCGGTCGTTCAGCGCTTTAACAATGTTGCTGCCAATCATGCCAGCGCCACCGGTTACGATAATCATATGCTTTGCCTTTAAAGAGTTGGGGGGAAACAGGAGGTTTCACCCACGAATGCCTATCATCATAACATTTCAGCCAGACGCAGGCAGCCAGATGACGCCGTATGCGCTGCACAAATCCTGTTCGCAGCGTGAACTATGCTGCAAAACCGAGATATTGATGGCTGAAATGTCGTTGATTCGCTTTTCGATCAGTAATATGTGCCAAATATTTGCTATCTGAGGAGCATAATCATGTCCAGTCAGTTTTATTCGCAAATTCGTCAACAACTTGAGACAACACGTCAGGACGGATTGTTCAAACAAGAACGCACCATCACGTCGGCGCAGCAGGCAGAAATCAACGTTGCTAACAGCCCGCCCGTCATCAACTTCTGCACCAATAACTATTTGGGTTTAGCTAATCATCCGGCATTGATCCAGGCGGCGAAAGACGGCATGGATACGCACGGTTTTGGCATGGCCTCGGTGCGCTTTATCTGCGGCACGCAGGACATCCACCAGCAGCTGGAACACAAGCTGGCCGCGTTCCTCGGCATGGAAGACGCGATTCTGTTCTCGTCCTGCTTTGATGCCAACGGCGGCCTGTTTGAAACGCTGCTCAGCGCCGAAGACGCGATTATTTCAGATGCCCTTAATCACGCATCGATCATTGATGGCGTGCGTTTGTGTAAAGCGCAGCGCTATCGTTACGCCAATAATGACATGAGTGAGCTGCGTGCGCGTTTACAGGAAGCACGCGACAAAGGCGCGCGCCACATCCTGATTGCCACCGATGGCGTGTTCTCGATGGATGGGGTGATTGCCAATCTGCAGGGCATTTGCGATCTGGCCGATGAATTCGATGCGCTGGTGATGGTCGATGATTCCCATGCGGTGGGCTTTGTGGGTTCTGCCGGACGCGGCACGCACGAATATTGCGGCGTGATGGATCGCGTCGACATTCTGACCGGCACGCTGGGTAAAGCGCTGGGTGGCGCATCGGGCGGCTACGTGGCGGCGAAAAGAGAAGTGGTTGAGTGGCTGCGTCAGCGCTCGCGTCCGTATCTGTTCTCCAACTCGCTGGCACCCGCGATTGTGGCTGCCTCGCTGCGCGTGCTGGAGCTGCTGAGTGAAGGTGACGGTTTACGCCAGCGTCTGTGGGAAAATGCCCGCTTCTTCCGCGAAAAGATGACTGCCGCAGGCTTCACCCTGGCCGGCGCCGATCACGCCATCATCCCCGTGATGCTGGGCGATGCCAAAGTGGCGCAGCAATTTGCCAGCCTGTTGCAGCAGGAAGGAATCTACGTCACAGGTTTCTTCTATCCGGTGGTACCGCAAGGTCAGGCACGTATCCGCACGCAGATCTCTGCCGGACATACGCAGGCGCAGCTGGAGCACGCCGTGGCGGCCTTCACCCGTATTGGTCAACAGCTGGGCGTTATTTCAGGAGCAGGGAAATGAAAGCACTCGCCAAATTAAAAGCTGAAGAAGGCATTTGGATGGTCAAGGACGCGCCAATACCTGAACCCGGCCATAACGACCTACTGATTAAGATTCGTAAAACCGCTATCTGCGGCACCGACGTGCACATCTACAACTGGGATGACTGGTCGCGCAAAACCATTCCGGTGCCGATGATCACCGGCCACGAATATGTGGGTGAAGTGGTGGGAATGGGCCAGGAAGTTAAGGGCTTTGCCGTTGGCGATCGTGTTTCCGGTGAAGGCCACATCACCTGCGGCCATTGCCGCAACTGCCGCGCTGGACGCACGCATCTGTGCCGCAATACGGTAGGCGTTGGCGTCAATCGTCAGGGCTGCTTTGCCGAATATCTGGTGATTCCGGCGTTTAATGCCTTCAAAATTCCCGACAACATTTCTGACGAACTGGCGGCGATTTTCGATCCCTTTGGCAATGCGGTGCACACTGCGCTTTCGTTCGATCTGGTGGGCGAAGATGTGCTGATCTCCGGTGCCGGGCCGATTGGCATCATGGCGGCGGCGGTGTGCAAGCACGTCGGCGCGCGCCATGTGGTGATCACCGACATCAACGACTATCGCCTCGATCTGGCGCGCAAAATGGGCGTAACGCGCGCCGTCAACGTGGCGCAGGAAAATCTGCGTGATGTGATGGCCGAACTCGGCATGACCGAAGGTTTTGATGTCGGTCTGGAGATGTCTGGTGCGCCACCGGCGTTCCGCACCTTGCTGGAGGTAATGAACCACGGCGGCCGCATCGCGCTGCTGGGCATTCCGCCGGGCGAGATGTCCATCGACTGGAATCAGGTGATCTTTAAAGGCTTGTTCATCAAGGGCATCTACGGCCGCGAGATGTTCGAAACCTGGTACAAGATGGCGGCGCTAATTCAGTCCGGCCTCGATCTCACCCCTATCATCACCCATCGCTATCACATCGATGAGTTCCAGCAGGGCTTTGATGAGATGCGCTCGGGAAGATCCGGCAAAGTGGTGTTGAGCTGGGATTAAACACTCATAAAAGGGAGCAATGCTCCCTTTTATGATTATTCGGCCAGCGCCAGATAGCGCTGGCAAATGACCTTGGTATCAAAAGCAGCGAACTCATCAGCATGGAGTTGAGGTGGGGACTGATAAATCTCCAGCATCTTTTCTGCCAGTGATTCAGGTGTTAAATCCGCCAGTCCGCGCGCCAAATCGCCTTGTAGTAACGAAGCTGGCCCACCCGGACAGCGCGTACTCACCACCGGCGTACCGCACAGCATCGCTTCAATCAGGACATTACCAAAACCTTCGCTGTCCGAGCTGACTATCAGCATTGTTGCCCGGCTAATCCACGCATAAGGATTGAGCGTAAATCCCTGAAAGATGACGCGATCCGCAATACCCAACTGCTGGGCCAGCGTCTGCAGCGCAGCTTTACGCTGCGGTGATCCCTGGCCTAATAACACCAGCGGCAGCGGTATGTTGCTCAGTGCATAGGCTTGCAACAAGCGATCATGACGTTTGGTTTCGTGAAATCGCCCCACATGCACCAGAAATCCCTGCGGCGGCACATCAGCCGGCTCGGCTGCACGTTGCTTAATATCTTCGATATCGAACGGATTACCAATCACGGCCTCGCGCGCCGGCGTAACCGCAAAAGCAGTCTTTAGGTCTTCCACCACCGCAGCAGAGACGCCAATCACGTTGCGTGCCTGATAAACACGGTGAATTTTGCGTGCTTTTAACCAGCGCGATAGTCCCGCACGATGGCCCAGATAGGAGGCGGAGAATACACCGTGTAGACAAAACCAGGTTTTACGAGGCAAGAGCGTCCGACAACGGCGCACAATACGATCGGTTTTGTGTAAATGAGATACCACTAAATCGTACTTACCGGCGATCTGCTCCGCCCGCAGAACAGCGTCATCCAGCAATCTGGCGCGACGCGTTAATTCGGTCAGCTTGCGCCAGGGCTGACGATTCGTATCCTGGATGACCTGATAATCAACGCCGTCAGGCAAAGGGTAATCGCATACTTTGCGCAGCGAAAACAGCGACACCCGATGTCCCAGCTCAAGCATACCGGTCACCAACGTCAGCACGACTTTTTCGGCTCCACCGCCCGGTAAACCATCAATCACCATCAGTATGCGCTTTGACAAAATGCTCCACCTGTCTGATTTTAAAACTCTGTTTGCCTAAATAATGCCGCGTGAATCTTAACGCAGTCTGCTAGCAAATCCGATTTTTCACGGCGCTATTTTCGCTTTAAGCATCCGCAGCAATTAGTTTTGCGTCACTGAAAAGCACAGCGTAACATTGCGATTTTATTGGCCTCAGGCGGCAAACATGATCCGGCATGCTTTCCTTATTACCATAGACACCGAAGGCGACAACCTTTGGCGCAATCATCGCTCCATCACCACTGAAAATACCGGCTATTTGCCACGCTTTCAGGCTTTATGTGAGCGCTATGGTTTTAAACCTACCTGGCTAACCAACTATGAAATGGCAACGGATCCTGCTTTTGTCGAATTCGGCAAAGATGTGATTGCACGCAAGCAGGGCGAAATTGGCATGCATCTTCACGCCTGGAACAGCCCACCGGAAGCGCCACTCACCGATGATGACTGGCGCTGGCAACCTTTTCTGATTGAATATCCCGATTCAGTACTGCGGGATAAAGTTGCTTATATGACTGATCTGCTGGAGGAGAAGTTCCAGACAAAAATGCTCAGCCATCGTGCCGGACGCTGGGCTTTTGATGAGCGCTATGCGGCGATCTTAACTGAACTGGGCTATAAGGTAGACTGCTCCGTCACACCGCGCGTTAACTGGGCCTTCACCCGTGGTGCGCCGCAGGGGAAAGGCGGCACGAACTACACTCACTTCCCGCATAAACCTTATTTTATCGATCCTGACGACATCTCACGCAGCGGTCGCTCCTCGCTGCTCGAAATCCCCATGAGCATTCAATACAAGTATTCACCGCTGATGAATACGGTCAAACAGGGTCTGTACCGCTTACGCGGCAAACAAAAGAGTCCTGCCGTTTATTGGTTACGTCCATCAGGCGGGAATCTGGCTGACATGAAACGCGTGGTTGAAATGTCGCTGGCCGAAGGCCAGGATTACGCCGAGTTTATGCTGCACAGCTCAGAATTTATGCCTGACGGCAGTCCAACGTTCAAAAACCAACAGGATATCGAGCGACTGTACGAAGATTTAGAAGCGTTGTTTAGCTGGTTAGCCCCCCGCTTCGTCGGACAGACACTGTCGGAGTATCACGACAACTTCAAACTGCAACAGGCTTAACGCTGAGTTGCTGCCATGCTTCCCATACTGCTTCTGGCGAGACATCCTGACATTCGCCCGAAGCGGTCTGCATGATCCGATATTCCCCTGACCACGGATGCCACCGGCTGGCATTGGTATCACCAAAAAACACCACCTGCTTTTTGTGCAGCCCGGCGGCAAGATGCATCTGCCCGCCATCGCTACACAGAATCTGCTCACAGCGATCAAAACCCGCCACCAGTTCGCGCACAGATGCGGTGGGATAGCGCGCCACCCGCGGCGAATTGACCAACTGCATCAGCTCATCGGTGCGTGCTGCATCGCCTTTATCATTGAGATCGAGCGTTCCCTGCGGCGACCAGAATACCAGCACGCGCGCCTGCTCATCTTCCAGCAGCTTATTGATAAAAGCCGCATAGGATTCCGCCGGCCAGCGGCGCTTTGGGCTGCGACTACTGATGTGCACGCCATAAACCTTGCCCAATGAGGGGAACAAAGCGCTGATGCGTTTGCCAGCTGCTTCACGTTCGCTGGTGGAGAGATAGAGATTCACAGCGGGTATAGCAGGCGGCGTGCTGGTTAGCGCAGAGAGATAAGAGTAGGTGTGTTCAACCTGATGCTCGCCGTGGAAATCACTTTTCTGGAACGGATGATCAAGCTGTGCGTCATTCTGAGCCGCGCCAATCACATTCCCTGCACCGGCCATTTTCGCCAATCGCAGACTGTATTTACACGGCACAGGATTCGCCAGAATGGTCGCATCAAAGCGCGTTTTACGCAGCGCCAGCATGACCTTTATTCGCTGCCAATAGACACACAGCGTGGTTTCATTTTTAGCGCGGTGCTTGGCTTTCTTGTAAACATACAGGCGATCAACATGCGGATTATGGCTCACCACATCCTCAGCAACTTTGTTTACCAACAAGGTCAGTTTTGCCTCGGGAAAGGCCCGTTTTAACCCTTCCAGTAGCGGGGTGGTACACACCATGTCGCCAATGTTATCGCGCCTAATCACGAGAATATTTTTCATGCTGATGCCCAGATTGAGGAGCGTTGTCTCGCTTATCCACTAAGACAAACTCAAAAAAAATGCGGAAAACCAGGGAACAAAAGGCTTTTGACCATTAATGTGCAAAAAGTTCTGAATTCCCTACTAATAATTGATGTAATAAATTTGTAAATTATTAGATGAACAATGTCGCAAACTATCCCTGTGCTCTCGGTCATCACGCCCCTGTTCAACGCTGGTGTGATGTTTGAGACGTTTATGAATTCGCTACTGGCTCAAACTCTCACCTCACTGGAAATTATCATTGTCGACGATGGTTCCACTGACGGTTCGGGGGAGCGTGCTGATGCTTATGCGCAGCAGCATCCCCATGTTCGTGTTATCCATCAGACCAATGGTGGCGTATCGCGCGCGCGTAATGCGGGCTTAGCGGTGGCGCGCGGTAAGTACGTTTCGTTTCCGGATGCTGACGACACCATGGATGCCGCGATGTATCAAACGCTGGTTGAGATGGCGGAGCGCGACAACCTGGATGCCGCACAGTGCAACGCGGAATGGTTTTTCAAAGCCAGCCAGCAAGTAAAACCGCTGATTCCGCTCGATCGCCTCACCAGCACCGAGGTACTGAGCGGCCCTGAGTGGCTTAATAAGGCGCTGCAAACGCATCGCTACATGCATGTGGTTTGGCTGGGCATTTACCGCCGAGAGTTGATCGAACAGCTCAAACTCTACTTTGAACCCGGCCTGCATCATCAGGACATTCCATGGACCACCGAGTTCATGCTCAACGCGCAACGTGTGCGTTACACCGATAAAGTGTTGTACTGCTACTACATGCATGATGCTTCCATCAGCAACCGTAAGCGCACCGGCCAGCGTAATGTGGAATATCAGCGTCACTACCTGAGAATCGCGCAGTTGCTGGAAGAGCTCAATGCACGCTACCGTCATAAGGTAAAAATCTACCCGGCATTTCACTACCAGATTACGCATGAGGCGCTCAGCGTCTGCCACTGTATCCGACGCGAACCCGAAGAGAGCGCACGTCAGGCGATGATTGCCGATCTGTTCGCTACGCAAACTCACCGGCGCATGCTGCGTAACGCGCGCGGTATAAAGCAATGGTATCAACTGCTGCTGTGGCTAAGCCGGATTTACCGCTGGCGCAAGAAATAAGCGCCGCGTCCGGCTTTCACGCCTTTGGGGTTTGCCTTACAATCAGCTGACTGAATTCTGAGATCATTTGAGTATGGCAAGCCCGATTCCAGACCAATTTGCACCGAAAAATATTCTGCTGATCAAGCTGCGTCATCACGGCGACATGCTGCTGACCACGCCCGCGATAAACGCGCTGCGCCAACGCTATCCTCAGGCGAACATCGACGTTCTGCTCTACAAAGAAACCCGTCCAATGCTGGAGGCGCACCCGGCCATTCGCCAGTTGCACATCATTGATCGCAACTGGAAGAAGGAAGGCGGCTGGCAGAAATTCCGGCATGAAATGGCCCTGCTTTCCGCGGTGCGCGCGTGCCATTATGACCTGGTGATTAACCTCGCCGATCAGTGGCGCAGCGCTATCATTACCGGATTCTCTGGCGCGCCGGTGCGTATCGGTTTTGCCTTCCGCAAACGTGATAACGCCTTATGGCGCTGGATGCATAACCATCTGGTCAGTACGGAAGATCATCATCAGCTGCATACGGTTGAACAGAATATGGCCGCGCTGAAGCCGCTGGGCATCAGCGCCGCCGGCGCAAAAGCCTCGATGCATTTCAGCACAGCCGATCAACAAAAAGTGCAGGATGTACTGACTCATCATGCGGTGAAAATGCCGTTTGTTGTGCTGCAACCCACTTCACGCTGGCTGTTCAAATGCTGGGAAGATGAAAAAGTCGCACAGCTAATTGATGCGCTCGCTGCCGAAGGCCGCACCGTGGTACTGACGGCGGCGCCGGACCAGAAAGAAATGGCAATGATCGCCAATATTCAATCGCTGTGTCGCAGCCACAACGTGGTGTCGCTGGCGGGAGAATTATCCTTGCCGCAGCTGGCGGCGCTGATTGACGCGGCACAGCTGTTTATCGGCGTAGATTCTGCGCCAATGCACATGGCCGCCGCGCTGGAAACGCCGTGTCTTGCGCTGTTTGGACCCACCAAGCTGCAACACTGGCGTCCGTGGGGCGATCACAATCGCGTGATCTGGGCCGGTGATTATGGCCCGCTCCCCTCGCCAGACGACATCGATACCAACACGCAACAGCGCTATCTTTCTGCCATCCCCATTGAGGATGTGGTGGCTGCCGCCCGGAGTTTTTTGCATGAGTAAGTTACGCCTGGCGATTGTCCGGCAGAAATACCGCCCAGACGGCGGCGCCGAACGCTTTATCTCGCGTGCGCTGGAAGCGCTGGACAGTGAGCAGCTCGATCTCAATATCATCACTCGCAGCTGGCAGGGCACGCCGAATCCGGCCTGGCATCTGCACATCTGCAATCCAGCGAAATTCGGTCGCATCTCGCGCGAGCGCGGTTTTGCGCGTGCCGCGCGTGAATGCTGGGAACGCGAAAAGTTCGATATTGTGCAAAGCCACGAACGCATCGCCGGTTGCGATATCTTTCGTGCGGGTGATGGCGTGCATCGCGTCTGGCTGGAGCAGCGCGCGCGCATCGTGTCACCGTGGCAGCGCTTAAGCGCCCGCCTCAGTCCTTATCATCGTTATGTGTTACAGGCAGAAGCCGATATGTTCAACGCGCCGTCGTTGAAAGCGGTGATCTGTAACTCAGAGATGGTAAAACAGGATATTTTGCGTCATTTCAGGCTCGATGCCAGCAAGATCCATGTGATTCACAACGCGATTGATAGCCAACGCTTCCAGCCAGCTAGCGAAGCGCTGCGTCATGCGGCACGTCAGCAGCTCAAACTGCCGCAGGATGCCACGGTGATGATTTACGTGGGTTCGGGCTTTGAGCGCAAAGGCTTAAAAGCGGCGATTGAAGCGGTGGCGAAAAGCGATCGCTATCTAGTGGTGGTCGGCCAGGATAAGCAGCTGTCGCGCTATCAGCAGCTGGCAAACCAGCTCAATTGCCTTGATCGCTTACGCTTCGTCGGCGTGCAGCAGGACGTGCAACCGTTCTACCATGCAGCCGATGCGCTGCTGCTGCCCACGCTTTATGATCCCTTCCCAAATGTGGTGCTGGAAGCGATGGCTTGCGGCCTGGCGGTGATCACCAGCACCGGCTGCGGCGGCGCGGAGTTTATCACCGCGGGTCAGGAAGGTTTTGTCTGCGATGCATTAGATATCAATGCGTTAAACGAAGCCGTAATGGCAACACCGGCGCTTTCACACAATTCTGCCATGGGCGAAGCCGCACGTCGCAGAATTGAACCTTATGGTCCGCAGCGGCTGGCGCAAGCGCTGACCTCGCTGTATCAGCAAGTGCTGCAGACCAGCTGACGAAGTGGTATGAGCAGGCGGTTAATTTCTGATAACATGCCGCCTTTCATCTGTTTTTTGACGCGATTCTGTCGTAACGGTAACTATGACGACTCTATACACAGCCTTGCTCTACCTGATTCAGCCACTAATCTGGTTGCGCCTGTGGCTGCGCGGTCGAAAAGCACCGGCCTATCGTAAACGCTGGGCAGAACGCTACGGCTATTGCAGCGGAAAAGTGCTGCCACATGGCATTGTGCTGCACTCGGTTTCCGTCGGCGAAACGCTGGCGGCAGTGCCGCTGGTGCGCGCGCTGCGCCACCGCTATCCAACGCTGCCGATTACCGTCACCACCATGACGCCAACCGGCTCCGAGCGTGCGCAGTCCGCGTTTGGCAAAGATGTACACCACGTTTACCTGCCCTACGATCTGCCAGGTTCGATTAACCGTTTCCTCGATACCGTCGATCCGCGACTGGTGATCATCATGGAAACCGAGCTGTGGCCCAACATTATCCGTATTCTGCATCAGCGCAAGATTCCGCTGGTGATTGCCAACGCGCGCCTGTCTGAGCGCTCGGCCAAAGGCTACAAGAAACTCGGCGGCTTTATGCGCGACCTGCTGCAGCGCATCACGCTGATTGCCGCGCAAAACGCCGAAGATGGCGACCGTTTCCTCAGCCTTGGCCTGAAACGTTCGCATCTGACCGTTACCGGCAGCCTCAAGTTTGATATCTCCGTAACGCCAGAGCTGGCGGCAAAAGCGGTCACGCTGCGTCGTCAGTGGGCGTCGCGTCGTCCGGTGTGGATCGCCACCAGCACTCACGAAGGCGAAGAGGCAATTGTGCTCGATGCGCATCGACGTCTACTGCAGCAGTTCCCCGATCTGCTGCTGATTTTGGTGCCGCGCCATCCGGAACGTTTCAAAGATGCCTGCGACCTGACGCAAAAACGCGGCTTCAGCTTTACCCTGCGCAGCAGCGGCGAAATTCCATCAAGCTCCACGCAAGTGGTCATTGGCGACACCATGGGCGAACTGATGATGCTGTACGGCATCGCCGACCTCGCCTTTGTTGGCGGCAGCCTGGTTGAGCGCGGCGGCCACAATCCGCTGGAGCCGGCAGCGCATGCCATTCCGGTGCTGATGGGCCCGCACATCTGGAACTTCAAAGATATCTGCGCCAAGCTGCAGCAGGCCGAAGGGCTGATTACCGTTACTGACGTGGTATCGCTGCAGAAAGAAGTCGCTAACCTGCTGCAGGATGACGATTATCGCCGCTATTACGGCCGTCATGCTGTGGAAGTGCTGCATCAAAATCAGGGCGCATTACAGCGTCTGCTACAGTTACTCGAACCTCACTTACCGCCGCGAGCTCACTAATTCATGTCGCAACGCCAACGTCTCTCCGTGGTGATGATCGCCAAAAACGAAGCTGAACTGCTGCCGGAGGCGCTGGCTTCTGTCAGTTGGGCAGATGAGATTGTGGTGCTCGATTCCGGCAGCAGCGACAACACGATGCAGGTCGCTCGCGAACAGGGCGCGCAGGTTTTCCAGGCTGAAGGCTGGCAGGGATTTGGCAAGCAGCGCCAGCGCGCGCAGGCCCATGCGCAAGGCGAGATGATTTTGATGATCGATGCCGACGAACGCGTTACACCCGAATTGCGTCGCGCTATCGAGCAGGTTCTCGCACAGCCCGCCTCGGACAACGTTTACAGCCTCGGTCGCAGCAACCTGTTTCTTGGCCGCTTTATGCGCCACAGCGGCTGGTATCCCGATCGCGTTATGCGCCTCTATCCGCGCAAGTTCAATTACAACGACAATCTGGTGCATGAATCACTGGAGACGCAGGGTGCGCCGGTGGTGAAGCTGGCGGGCGATCTGCAACATCTCACCTGTCGTGACCTGATGGCGTTTCAGCGTAAGCAGATGAACTATGCCGAAGCCTGGGCAAATGAGCGTTTCCAGCGCGGCAAACGCTGCGGCTTGTTCTCGATCTTTAGCCACACGCTCGGCGCATTCGTTAAAACCTTGCTGCTGCGTGCGGGTTTTCTCGATGGCAAACAGGGCTGGATTCTGGCGGTGGTTAATGCGCAGTACACTTTCAACAAATACTCGGCGCTCTGGGCGCTGCATCACACCTCAACACAAGGTCGCGTATGAGTACGAAAGCGATTTATCCCGGCACCTTTGATCCCTTCACGTTGGGTCATCTGGATATTGTGACGCGTGCAGCGAGGATGTTTGACCGCATCGTCGTGGCGATTGCCGCCAGCCCGAGTAAAAAGCCGCTGTTTAGTCTCGATGAGCGCGTGGATATGGCGCGTCAGGTGACGGCACATCTGCCGAATGTCGAGGTGATCGGGTTTAGCGACCTGATGGCGAACTTTGCTCAGGCGCAGAATGCCAATGTGCTGGTGCGTGGATTGCGTGCGGTATCGGATTTCGAATATGAGCTGCAGCTGGCGCAGATGAATCGTCATCTGTTGCCCACGCTGGAGAGCGTGTTTCTGATGCCGTCAGAAGGTTTCTCGTTCGTCTCTTCTTCGCTGGTCAAAGAAGTCGCGCGCCATGCCGGTGACGTGCAGGCATTTCTGCCTGCCGTTGTGCACAAGGCGTTACTGGCGCGACTGGCGCAGCCTTAACTCAGTGCTGGCAGCGTGGACACCAGAAGGTGCTGCGCTGACCATGTTTGCCGCTGACAATCGGCGTACCGCAGGCACGGCAAGGTTCGCCGGCGCGGCCATAAACCTGCAACTGCTGCGCGAAGTAGCCGGGTTTACCGTCCGTTTGCAGGAAATCACGCAGCGTGGTGCCGCCCTGCTCAATCGAGCGTAACAACACCGCTTTGATGGTGTTAACCAGCAGCTCGACCTCTTCCTGACTCAAACTCATTGCCGAACGATCGGGCAAGATCCCGGCAGTAAACAGCGATTCGCTGGCGTAGATGTTTCCGACGCCCACCACCACTTTGTTATCCATCAGCCACTGTTTAATCACGGTGCGTTTGCCGCGTGACTTTTCAAACAGATAGGCACCATCAAATTCGCTGCTGAGCGGTTCCGGACCGAGATGGGCCAGCACGCTGCTGCCTGCGAGGTCATTGCTCCACAGCCAGGCGCCAAAGCGACGTGGATCGGTGTAGCGCAACACTTTGCCGTTGCTCATCACTAAATCGACATGGTCATGTTTGGCGGCCGGTTGTTCGCCGGGTAGCACGCGCAGACTGCCGGACATGCCGAGGTGAATGATGATCCAGCCATGCGGTAGTTCGAGCAGCAGATATTTAGCGCGACGCTGCACGCTCAATACGGGTTGGTCGCTCAGCGCGTGGATTTCATGCGAGACCGGCCAGCGCAAACGTGAATTGCGCACCACCGCATGCAGAATCGTGGCACCCACCATGTGGGGTTCGATACCGCGACGACTGGTTTCTACCTCAGGTAATTCAGGCATCTCATCTCCTCAACGAATCGCAGAAACAAAAAACCCGGCCGAAGCCGGGTTTTTCACAGAACACTAAAATTACTTAATTTTAGCTTCTTTGTAGATCACGTGCTGACGTACAACCGGATCGAACTTTTTCAGTTCTAATTTCTCTGGTTTAGTACGTTTGTTCTTCGTGGTGGTATAGAAGTGACCTGTACCAGCAGAGGAAACCAGCTTGATCTTCTCACGAATACCTTTAGCCATGATTCAGTTCCTTAGTACTTCTCACCACGGGCGCGGATTTCGGTCAGAACCGTATCGATGCCCTTTTTATCAATAACACGCATACCTTTAGCAGATACACGCAGAGTAACGAAGCGCTTTTCGCTCTCAACCCAGAAACGGTGAGAGTGCAGGTTCGGCAGGAAACGGCGTTTCGTCGCGTTCATTGCGTGGGAACGGTTGTTACCCGTTACCGGACGCTTTCCAGTTACCTGGCAGACTCGTGACATTTCTATTCTCCAAAAATCAAATCAGCTCGAGCTTTAAAAACTAGGTTTTGGCCGCCTCGTCAGGCCTTAGCCCGCCCAGGCGAGTTCCATGTGAACCCGCTAAGCTGGCCCAAACGCCAAACCCGAGATTCTCAAAGGTGGCGTAGTATACGCCGCTCAGCCCGAGTGCTCAAGTCCCGAACAGATAAAGATCCCTCTGGATCGCGCAAAAATGCCCTATTTCTGTTCAGTTGAATCGATGAATTACAACCAACCGCGCTCGGCGAAAGAGGTAAACTCGCCGTGACCGATCACCAAATGATCAAGTAAACGGATATTGAGCAGCGCGCACGCTTGCCCGACTTTTCCGGTAATATCGCGGTCGGCGCGACTGGGTTCAGCGATTCCCGACGGATGATTGTGCGCCAGAATCACCGCCGCCGCGTTAAGTTTCAGCGCTTCGCGCACGATTTCGCGCGGGTGAACTTCCACGCTGGCAATCGAGCCGGAAAACATCTTCTGCGCCTGCAACACGCGGTGCTGATTATCGAGGAACAGCGCCATAAACACTTCGCGCTCCTGATGCGCCAGCACGCTTTGCAGGTAATGGCGCGTCACCTGCGGATTCTCCATCACGTTTTCCCGCGCCAGCTGGCTGGCAAAAAATCGCCTTCCCAGTTCCGCGATGGCATAAAGCTGCGTCATTTTGGCGCTGCCCACGCCTTTAATCTGCCCGAGTTCCTCTTTGCTGGCCGTCATAATGCGATAGAGCGAACCAAACTCGTTCAACATCTGATGCGCCAACAGCAGCACGCTGGTGCCGCTGATACCGGTACGCAAAAAAATCGCCAGCAGCTCAGCATCACTCAACACTTCAGCGCCCATTAACATCAGTTTTTCCCGTGGTGCCAGTTCCGTCATGACCATCTCCTCCCTGCGATGCGGCGATTCTGCGCGTCAGCCACCGTCAGCGCCAGCACGCGCTGAACGATTTCAGAGCCAGCCCGCAAAGGCCGCAGGCAGTGAAAAGGCGCACTGTGGATTTTGTGATAAAGTTGCCTGCATCTGCCGCCCCTGACGCGGCAATTTGCTTTGAGGCGAACAACATGACGGGATTAGCTGGAAAGAAAATTCTGCTGGGCGTGAGCGGCGGCATTGCTGCATACAAAGCGCCGGAGCTGGTGCGTCGGCTGCGCGATCGCGGTGCTGATGTGCGCGTAATGATGACCGAAGCGGCCAGGGCCTTTATTACTCCGCTGAGCCTGCAGGCGGTTTCCGGTTATCCGGTATTTGATGATTTGCTCGACCCGGCAGCCGAAGCGGCGATGGGCCATATTGAACTGGCGAAATGGGCCGATTTAATTGTGCTGGCGCCGGCTACCGCCGATCTGATTGCCCGCGTCACTGCCGGCATGGCGAATGATTTGGTCACTACCGCGAGCCTGGCAAGCGCAGCGCCGGTTGCCATCGTCCCGGCCATGAATCAGCAGATGTACCGCGCGGCGATCACGCAAGAGAACCTGCAGCGTCTGCAGCAGCGCGGCGTACTGATTTGGGGCCCCGACAGTGGCAGCCAGGCGTGCGGCGATGTGGGTCCCGGCCGCATGCTCGATCCGCTGGCGATTGTGGCGCACGCGCTTGAATGGGCTGCGCCCGTCAACGATCTGCAACATCTCAGCATTATGATCACCGCCGGTCCAACCCGCGAAGCGCTGGATCCGGTGCGTTATATCAGCAATCACAGCTCGGGCAAGATGGGCTTTGCGATTGCTGCGGCTGCGGCCAAACGCGGTGCGAAGGTGACATTAGTTACCGGCCCGGTGGCGCTGCCAACGCCAGTTGGCGTGCAACGCGTGGACGTCGACAGCGCGCTGGAGATGGAAGCGGCGGTGATGGCGCAAATCCAGCAACAACATATTTTCATTGCCAGCGCAGCCGTGGCAGACTACCGGGCGGCTAACATTGCCGCAGAGAAAATCAAAAAGCAGGGTGGCGACGACAGCGTCACGCTGCAGTTGGTGAAGAACCCCGATATTGTCGCGGGCGTCGCGGCGCTGCAGGAAAATCGCCCTTATGTTGTGGGATTTGCTGCCGAAACCCAGAATGTGGAAGAATACGCGCGGCAAAAACGGGTGCGAAAAAACCTGGATCTGATTTGTGCCAACGATGTGGCGCAGGCGGGTCAGGGCTTCAATAGCGACACCAATGCTCTTCACCTTTTTTGGCAGGAAGGAGAAAAAGTCTTACCGCTCAGTGATAAGACGCTCCTTGGCCAACAATTACTAGACGAGATTGTCAGCCGTTATGATGAAAAAAATCGACGTTAAAATTCTTGATGCACGTGTGGGCAATGAATTCCCGCTGCCGACTTATGCAACCTCTGGTTCCGCAGGCCTCGATTTACGTGCCTGCCTGGATGATGCGCTGGAAATCACACCAGGCATGACCACGCTGGTTCCCACCGGTTTGGCGATTCACATTGCCGATCCTGCTCTTGCCGCAGTGATTCTGCCGCGCTCCGGTCTTGGCCATAAACATGGCATCGTGCTGGGTAATCTGGTCGGTTTAATCGACTCCGATTATCAGGGCCAACTGATGGTTTCCGTGTGGAACCGCGGCCAGGACAGCTTCACGCTGCAGCCAGGCGACCGTTTAGCACAGCTGGTTTTCGTGCCGGTCGTGCAGGCCGAATTTAACCTGGTGGAAGATTTTGACACCAGCGACCGCGGCGCAGGCGGCTTCGGTCACTCAGGCCGCCAGTAATACGCGACACTTTTCGCTTAGCCATCTTTTTATTTCTTGTCGCCACAGGCCGCTATGTCTGTGGCAGATGAGGCAGTATTGCCTGTTTTTGGTGAATTTCAGGGGTGTTGAAGGTCATGGCAGAAAAAAAAGTCGCGAAACGGAATCGTCGCGAAGAGATTTTGCAGGCGCTGGCGCAAATGCTGGAGTCGGGCGATGGCAGTCAGCGCATCACCACCGCGAAGCTGGCCGCTAATGTCGGCGTGTCGGAAGCGGCGCTTTATCGCCACTTTCCCAGCAAAACGCGCATGTTTGACAGCCTGATCGAGTTTATTGAAGACAGTCTGATTACCCGCATCAATCTGATCCTGAAAGATGAAAAAGAGACGCTGACGCGCCTGCGTTTAATCGTGCAGCTGATTCTGGGATTTGGTGAGCGTAATCCGGGGCTGACGCGTATTTTGACCGGCCACGCGCTGATGTTTGAACAGGATCGCCTGCAAGGGCGTATTAATCAGCTGTTTGAGCGTATTGAAGTGCAGCTGCGTCAGGTGATGCGCGAGAAGAAAATGCGTGATGGTGAAGGTTTCCAGAACGACGAAACGCTGCTGGCGAGCCAGTTACTGGCGTTTTGTGAAGGGCTGTTGTCGCGCTATGTGCGCTCGGAGTTTCGGTTTCGTCCGACCGCAGATTTCGAGAGCCGCTGGCCGCTGATGGCGGCGCAGTTGGTTTAAAAGACCAGGTCGGCATAAATGCCGACCTCATTACCGAATAATTAAATCCCGTACTCTTTACGATACGCGCGCACTTTCGCCAGATGGTCAGCCATCTCCGGCTTCTCTTCCAGGTAATCAATCAGCTCAGCCAGGGTAATAATCGCCGTGACTTTGCACTTATAGTCACGTTCCACTTCCTGAATCGCCGAAATATCGCTGCGACCGCGTTCCTGACGATCCAGCGAAATCAACACGCCCGCCAATGTCGCGTTATGCGCACTGATGATATCCATTGATTCACGAATCGCGGTACCGGCGGTGATCACATCATCCACCAGCATCACTTTGCCTTGCAGCGGGCTGCCCACCAGCAAACCGCCTTCGCCGTGATCTTTGGCTTCTTTGCGGTTGAAGCAGTAAGGCACGTCACGTTCATGATGATCGGCCAGCGCCACCGCGGTAGTGGTGGCAATTGGGATGCCTTTGTACGCCGGGCCAAACAGCAGATCGAAATCAACGCCGCCATCAACGAGCGCCTGCGCGTAGAAACGGCCTAACAGCGCTAAATCGCGACCGGTATTAAACAGACCGGCATTGAAGAAATAGGGGCTTTTACGTCCCGATTTCAGGGTGAACTCACCAAACTTCAGCACCCCTTTGTTCAGGGCGAATTCAATAAACTGACGCTGCCAGGCTTTCATTTCTCACTCCTCAAATAAAGAAAAGGCGACTCTATGGTCGCCTGTTACATCAATTAGTTAGCGCCGCTTTCTGCGCCTGAATCAACTGCTCAATGCCGCCTCGCGCCAGCGCCAGCAGCTGCAGTAACTCGTCGTGGCTGAAGGGCTCACCTTCTGCGGTGCCCTGCACTTCAATCATGCGGCCGTCTTCGGTCATCACCACGTTCATGTCAGTTTCTGCGGCGGAATCTTCCACATACTCCAGATCGCACAGCGCTTCACCGCCGACGATGCCCACAGAAATCGCCGCCACCATGCCTTTCAGCGGGCTGGCTTTCAGCTTGCCCGCCGCCACCAGCGCATTCAACGCATCGGCCAGCGCCACGCAGGCGCCGGTAATAGATGCAGTACGCGTACCGCCATCGGCCTGAATCACGTCGCAATCCAGCGTGATGGTGAATTCGCCTAGCGCTTGCAAATCCACTGCTGCACGCAGTGAACGAGCGATCAGACGTTGAATCTCCAGCGTACGTCCGCCCTGTTTGCCTTTGGCGGCTTCACGCGCCATGCGGCTGTGGGTCGAACGCGGCAGCATGCCGTATTCCGCGGTGATCCAGCCTTGACCTTTGCCTTTGAGGAAACGCGGCACGCTCTCTTCGACGGTTGCGGTGCACAGCACTTTGGTTTCGCCGAATTCAACGAGCACAGAGCCTTCTGCATGTTTGGTGTAGTGACGAGTGAGTGTGACGGGACGTGTTTCAGATGCACTACGGCCTGCTGGACGCATGGTTTCTCTCCGGCTTGCTTAGGTTTGGCTGCGCATTATACGGACTTCAGCTGCGGCTGTCCCGCCCGCGATCGCCACAATCCTGGATGAAATTCTGTGGTGGCTGTGGCTAAATGCGCGTTTCCTCCCTTAAAAAGATAAATGATGATCGCGATACTCCATTTCCTGCTGGCGCTGGTGGTGATATTTGCCCTTGCGCTGTTGGTCAGCCACGACCGCAAACGCATTCGTCCCCGCTTTATTATTCAGCTGCTGGTTGTCGAAGCCGCGCTGGGCTGGTTCTTCCTGCACTCGGCGGGCGGACAATCGGTGGTCACTGCGGTGGGCGGCTTCTTTGAAACCTTATTAACCTACGCCGCGCAAGGAACCAACTTTGTCTTCGGCAATATGGCAGATCAGGGATTAGCCTTTATTTTCCTCGGCGTGCTCTGCCCGATTGTGTTTATTTCCGCACTGATCGGCATTTTGCAGCACTGGCGCATTCTGCCGCTGCTGATTCGCGCCGTAGGCACTCTGTTGTCAAAAGTGAATGGCATGGGCAAGCTGGAATCGTTTAACGCCGTCAGCACCTTGATTCTCGGCCAGTCGGAAAACTTCATTGCCTATAAAGGCATTCTCGCTGATATTTCCGCGCCACGCATGTACACCATGGCGGCGACGGCGATGTCGACGGTTTCGCTGTCGATTGTTGGCGCGTATATGTCGATGATTGATGCCAAATATGTGGTTGCGGCGCTGCTGCTCAATATGTTCAGCACCTTTATTATCCTGTCGATCATTAATCCCACCCGCCCGGAAAACGAAGAGCAGATTGCGCTGGATAAGCTGCATGAAGATCAGAGCTTCTTTGAGATGCTGGGCGAATACATTCTCGCCGGCTTTAAAGTGGCGATGATCATCATGGCGATGCTGATTGGCTTTATCGCGCTGATTGCAGCAATCAATGCGCTGTTTTCTGCGGTATTTGGCTACAGCTTCCAGCAGCTGCTTGGCTACGTTTTCTATCCGTTTGCGTGGCTGGTTGGCATTCCCTCCGCCGATGCTTTGCAGGCGGCGAGTATTATGGCCACCAAACTGGTAGCGAATGAATTTGTCGCGATGATCGAGCTGAAGAAAGTGGCGGCTGAAATGACGCCACGCGGACTGGGGATTCTGTCAGTGTTCCTGGTTTCGTTCGCTAACTTCGCCTCAATCGGCATCGTTGCCGGTGCGATTAAAGGCCTGAACGAGAAACAGGGCAATGTGGTTTCCCGTTTTGGCTGGAAGCTGGTGTATGGCTCCACGCTGGTGAGCTTGCTCTCGGCCGCGTTCGCCGGGCTGTTTATCTGATAACGCATGGCGGCTGCATGGCCGCCATTTTTTAAAACGCCACGCACACCAGTGAATCAACCCGCATCACCGATTCCTGCTCGAAGCGCTGTTTATACACATCACGAAGTTTGTTGATGCTGTCAGAACTCGCCACATCCGGAGTGTGAATCAGCATCAACGCTTTGCTGTTTTCCCGCGCCAGCTTACCGTTCTCGCCCAGCCACTGACCTTTGGCGTCATATACCGATAAACCGTCTTTGAAACGCGGCGTCACATCGTTATCGACAAACTGCTGCCATTCGCTGCTGCTGACGATGCCACCTTTCGGTTTATTCATGCCAAACCACAACGTAGTTTGCATCATCACGTCACCAGAACCGCATACCGCAACCGGCGCGGTGTTGGGCGGGATCTGATGCATTTTCGTCGACGGAGCCTGACAGCCAGCGAGCAGTAAGGTTAATAAAGCAGGAAGAACCAGAGAGCGGAACATCACTTCATCCTTTTAAGCGAACCAGCGCTAAGCATAAGTGTCTGTCGGTAAAAGAGGTAATTTTTTGTTATTCACGCTTAAGTGCGCTTATGCCTGTTAGCGTCGAGTCTGCCTCGCTATACTTCACCCAACATTTCTGAAAAAGAGAAGACGATTATGATCCGCAGTATGACCGCTTACGCCCGCCGCGAAGCCAAAGGCCACTGGGGCAGCGCCGCCTGGGAAATCCGTTCGGTTAACCAGCGCTATCTGGAAACCTATATCCGTCTGCCGGAGCAATTTCGTGGCCTGGAGCCGGTCATCCGCGAGCGCATCCGTAATCGCCTGACGCGCGGTAAAATCGAATGCAACCTGCGTTATGACGCCGATGCCAGCGCGCAAGGCGAACTGCAGCTGAATGAATCACTGGCCAAACAGCTGGTGCAGGCCGCCAATTGGGTGAAGATGCAGAGTGATGAAGGCGCGATTAATCCGCTGGATATTCTGCGCTGGCCGGGCGTGATGTCCGCGCAAGAGCAGGATCTCGATGCCATCAACGCCGAACTGCTGGTGGCGCTGGATGGCGCGTTAGATGACTTTATCGAAGCGCGTGAAAGCGAAGGCACCGCGCTGAAAGCGATGATTGAACAGCGTCTGGAAGGCGTATCGCACGAAGTCAGCAAAGTGCGCGCGCAGATGCCAGAAGTAATTAAATGGCAGCGCGAACGTCTGGTCACCAAGCTGGAAGAAGCCGAAGTGCAGCTGGAAAATAATCGCCTGGAGCAAGAGCTGGTGATGATGGCGCAGCGCACCGATGTGTCGGAAGAGCTGGATCGCCTGGATGCTCACGTTAAAGAAACCTACAACATCCTGAAAAAGAAAGAAGCCGTTGGCCGCCGCCTCGACTTTATGATGCAGGAGTTCAACCGCGAGTCGAACACGCTGGCTTCAAAATCAATTAATGCCGAGATCACGACATCAGCGATTGAGCTGAAAGTGTTGATTGAACAGATGCGTGAACAGATTCAGAACATCGAGTGATCACGCCCTCCATTAATAACGTCAAGTCCGTCATCCTACCGGCTTGACGATTAATGTGGGTTAACGATTTATTGAGCGTGCCATGCGCGTGTAAGTATGTCGGATACCGCGAATGGCAATGCTGTAAGCCATGATATTTTCAGGCAATGCCATCCCGATGTAACCGGTGTCACCAATATGATGAAGATCTGCGCCCGCCATCTTACTCATTAACGCGATTTGACGAATGGTATTCACATCTGCCCCCTCTTGCGATGTCCCGATCGCGGTCATCGCCAAAGCGCCATGCGAATGAATACATTCAATGAGTGAGGCAACTTTCTGCTGACTCATACCTGGTAGTGTGCCGGGTGCAGGCACTAACACCACATCAACCCCTTGATGCACGAACTCAGCAATATCTTGCTCGGTGAGGATGTCGCTGCCACTCTCCTGAACAATGCCAGCACCATGCATCTTACCGGTGATAATGAGTGCGCTGTTACCAACCGCCTCGCGGATCATTTTCGCCGCTTTAGCCAGCGCACGATTGCTCACACCGTTATTAGGATTGCCCGTGAGAACCAAAATTTTGGCTCCCATTTGCACCAAACGGCAGGCGTTCTCCGCTGTTGCCGCGCGCCCTGGCACCATTTGTAATCCATCAAGATGCGTGGCATCAAAATCAGGATCTACCGCTTCAAGATTGACCCCAATAATACGCCCGGTCAGCCGGCATAATTCATGTAATGTTTGTTCCGGCGCAATGTTTGCGGGCATGCCATGAATAATAGGGTTTTCACTGTCGAACATGTTGATCAATACAATATCAGCACCCTGAGAGGCCGCCAATTCGGCGTTAGTAATATTATGCAGCAAAGGTGAAGTCATGCCGATAGTTTCGCTGACTACCACCCGTCCTTCGCTGGCACGCACAGCATATATCAACGCATCTTTATCCATCGGCAGCAGCTCGGAAGCTGAGCAATCCAGCAAACGTTTATGTGTCATAGAATTTATTCTCTTTGGTAATCATCAGATTAAGACCGGGAAATCTTTGCACAAAATAACATTTAGACATTCAAAAGATATATGCCCTGATCAATTCTTTGTAAATCTCCCGCTGTAATAGGTAGCGAAAGCAATTCATGAAAAGATTATCATTATCATCAGGTAACGTAACAGAAGGTCTTAATCATTTTTAAAATGATTGCATTTTCTCGCTGTGTATAAGACATGTCTTTAATTTCAGAAAACATCTATTAAAGTATCACAAGCACCTATCTTATTAACGCTTTGATAATAAAAAGACGTTGTTTTTCTGAATATTACTTACGATATTAATATTTTACTTTTCCTATTAATTTATCGAGAATTCTGTCGCCCTTCACTTAGTGCAAAAGCAGATGTGAAAGTGAAGTTTACCGACCCGGTCACTGTAGCCATATCAACTCTGATTAGGATGACCGGCACTGCATCCGCATAATGAAATTCTTTTTCAGTGGGTAGAAAATGGCGTTATTGCGCTGGAGGGAGCGGCTCTATTAATATGGGCATGCTTCAAGCCCGTCGTAACCGGTAGCCCTCATGCAAGGCGACGCGCCTATGCGTTATGGATGATGATCTTGCCTAATGTGGCACATCTACTTTTGAGCATCCGCTCTAACAGTTAGCGCCACATGCTCTGGTATTAAGCGGTTTGCTGATTTTTCCCATGCTCAGCAACTTATTAATCCTTACGCCCAATGGGAGCGCTATCAGTTTGATGCAAACCTTCATCGTCTAATGACGTTTAACAGCACAAACGATGTCGGGCAATTAATCCAATTCAAAGTGTGGGCTGGGGAATACCTGACAAAGCACCATGATGCCAACGTAACCTACTCACTGCTTAAAATTGCCATGTTGCAGGGAGACATGGAATGGCAACAGAGACTGCATCAGAGCGGTCATCGGCTTTTTCCTGAAGACAAACGCTTTAATCTTCCTGAACAAAGTAAATAAAGCGTAAAGATTAGTGTGTCCTTATTAACAGACAGTTCTTAATCCACTACGTGATGGCTATTTTGACTTCTTTAGGATGAGTTTACCCTGCTGTTTTTAAAGGGAATGAATAAAAGGTGATAGGATGAAGCCGTTCTAACCATGAATGTGCTCAATCCTGAGGATTGCAGAGATTGGGTAACATTGACGGCACTTTTTGCTAAAGTGCTGGTCGTAATCAATACAGTTGTACCGCTCCAGGAACTCAGGGACCCTTTTTCTTCGTGCGATACATTTTTTCCCCGACATGAAGGCGTTATGACGAAATCCAGGCAGTTCCGTTCCAAACTTCTGCATCCCCGTTATTGGTTTACCTGGTTTGGGCTAGGTGTGCTGTGGCTGCTGGTGCAACTTCCTTACCCCATTCTGATCCGGCTTGGTGCTGGCGCTGGCAAATTGTCGCGTCACTTCCTGAAGCGCCGCGAACGCATCACCCGTCGCAATATTGAGCTGTGCTTCCCCAATATTAAGGAAGAGAAAATCGAGGCGATGATCGCCGGCAACTTCGAATCGCTAGGAATGGCGCTGGCAGAAACCGGCATTGCCTGGTTCTGGTCTGATGCACGCGTGCGTCGTTACTTCGAAGTGCATGGTCTGGAAAACCTGCAGCACGCACAAAGCCACCAGCGTGGTGTGATGGTCATCGGTGTGCACTTTATGTCGCTGGAGCTGGGCGGCCGCATTACCGGTTTATGCCAGCCAATGATGGCGATGTATCGTCCGCACAATAATCAGGCGATGGAGTGGGCACAAACCAAGGGTCGCATGCGTTCGAATAAAGCGATGATCGATCGTCGCGATTTGCGCGGCATGGTGCAGGCGCTAAAAAAAGGCGAAGCGGTCTGGTTCGCACCGGATCAGGATTACGGCCCAAAAGGCAGCGTGTTTGCTCCGCTGTTTGCGGTGAAACAAGCGGCGACCACCAACGGCACCTATGTTCTGTCTCGTCTGGCAAAACCGGCGATGCTGACCATCGTATTGATTCGAAACCAGGATAAGAGCGGTTATCAGCTGATTATTCAGCCTGAACTGGAAAATTATCCGTATGAAGATGAAGCTGCCGCCGCTGCTTACATGAATCGCGTGATTGAGAATGAAATTCTGCGTGCGCCCGACCAATATCTGTGGCTGCATCGTCGCTTTAAAACCCGTCCGCCGGGTGAAGCGTCTCTCTATATCTAATCTCTTGATGCAGCAGGTTTTCGCCTGCTGCTCATTTTCTCTGCTCACATTTAACAACCATTCTTAACGAAAAACAGGTTTGTCAAAATCTGCCCCGCCTCTTGTAATGGTCGCCTTCACCTCTCTTTGACCAGAACTATGACACAGCACTTTCACTGCAAATTTCTCGCGCTGGCCGTTGCCACTGCGCTGCTGGCCAGTTGTGCCAATCCACACGGCTTAAACCCCAAAAACACGCTGCTTGATGCTAACGCTCTGCAAGCCAGTCAATCCCTGAAAAACGCGCATTTCAGCGCCGCGAATTGGCCAAAAAGCGCATGGTGGCGAGGTTTTAACGATGCTCAACTCAATCGACTGATTGATGATGCGATGGCATCCAACCCGGATTTGCAGGTAGTCAACGCGCAAGCGGATAAAGCCAATGCACAAGTGATTGCCGCCAATGCCGAACGCTATCCTGATGTCGATCTCAACGCGGGCATTACGCGCTCGCGTGTGGCAAAGGTGGATGATCCGCTGCTAGAGGGGAAAAGCTACAGCACGCTGCGCACCGCTAACGTTGGCTTGAGCTACACCTTCGATTTATGGGGCGGCAAAAAAGATGCCGCTGAAGCCGCATTGGGGCAAGCACGTGCCAGCGAGTTGGATCGTCAGGCCAGTCAGTTAACGCTGGCCGCGAACGTGACGCGAGCGTGGAACAACCTTAATCTCGCCTGGAATAATGCCGAACTGGCGCAGCAGAATGCCGAGCGTGCGGCGGGTATCGCCAAAATTCAGCAGCAATATGTCAGCGCTGGACTCACTTCCGATTACCAATATAAGCAGGCGCTGTCGCAGCAGAAAACCGCGCAAGCCGAATTGACGCAAGCTCAACAACAAGTCACCGATGCCGGTATTCAGCTTTCGACGCTGATAGGTAAAGGCCCGGATTACTGGCACCAGCTAAAACCGGCGCAGATGAATGTGCCGGTCGCCGCCATGCTGCCAAACGCCATTCCGGCCGAACTGCTGGGTCGTCGTCCGGATGTGGTGGCCGCGCGCTGGCGCGTTGAAGCGGCATCAAAACAGATCGCCGCCAGCAAAACCGAGTTCTATCCCAACATCAATTTGGTGGCCGAAGCCGGCACCAAATCCCTGCTCGGCGATGCCTTCTTTGGTGCGCCAAGCCGCTTCTTTAATGTGGGACCGAGTTTGTCATTGCCGATCTTTGACGCGGGCAAACGTCGCGCCGATTTAGCAGAGAGCGACGCCGATTACGATCTGGCGGTAGCGCAGTACAACAAATTGCTGATTAGTTCACTGGGTAATATCAGCGACACCATTACTCAGTTGCAGTCGATTCAGGATCAGCTGGCGCAACAGGAAAGCGCTAACCAGCTGATTCACAGCGCGTGGGATGATTTGCATAGTGAATACGCAGCGGGCCTGCGTCCTTATCTTGATGTGCTGACAATTCAAAATCAGCTGATCGAATCCGACCAAAAAATGGTGGCGCTGAAGGCGCAGCAAATTAACCTTGCGGTGGTTTTGATTGAGGATTTGGGCGGCGGATTCCAGAGCGGCAGCTCTAAGGTTTGAAACGGTCGCCATGAATGGCGCCCCTACAGCAGGAATGTGCCGATTTTGTCGGCTGGCATTCTGCCGTGCATTGATGAATCATAGTCCGCACTGTGTAATCACCTGCGGACTATTATGATGGAACAGAATATTGAGGCTGGTTGGTTGCGGCCTCTGATTGCCGACCGACTAACACCGTACCTCGAAATTGATGCAGCGCGCCTGCAACGCAACCTGCAACAGATGCAGCAAAAAGCCGATGCCGCTGGCGTCACGCTACGTCCTCATATCAAAACCCATAAAAGCGTCTGGATTGCTGAGCAGCAGCGAAAGCTCGGCGCGCGCGGCATTACCGTATCTAAACCGAGTGAAGGCATCGCTTTTATTCTCGGTGGCGAACGCGATCTGCTGCTAGCTTACCCAATTGTGCATGCCGATACGCTGAAAGAACTTTTGGCGGTAGCCGCACAACATCAGGCGCGCATTACCTGCATTGCGGATTGCGCGAATGGCGTGGCAGCAATAGCGGCTGCACATCAGCGCCAGCCCGATTGCCAGCTGGCGTTAGCCATCAAGGTGGATGTGGGATTACATCGCATCGGTGTTGATCCGCACGACGATGCCGCCGTTACGCTGGCGCAACAAATTCAGGATGCGGGCCTCACGTTTGCCGGGCTGGTTTCTCATGCCGGTCACGCTTATGGCGCAGGTAACGCCGCAGCGATTGCCGACGTTGCCCTGCAGGAAATCGCATTGATGCGTGATCTGCAGCAGCGCCTGATTGCCGCTGGTTTTGCGCACTGCCCAATTTCGGTCGGTTCAACGCCAACGGCATTGGCGGCACCCGTCGCGCAGGGCAGCGATGAAATCCGCCCAGGCAATTACGCGCTGCTTGATCTCACCGCATGGCGTTTAGGTCTTTGCACGCCAGAGGCGTTGGCGCTGAGCGTGGTAACGCGCGTGGTAGCGGTCAATCCGCACTTCGCCATTATTGATGCCGGTTCCAAAATGCTTAGCTCTGACAAAGGGCCGCACGGCACCAATGCCAGCGGATTTGGTATCGCCGTCGATGAGCAAGGCAATCATTATGAAGTATTGAAGCTGTCGGAGGAGCATGGTTTCCTGCAATATGCTGAACAGGCACCCACCGTTGGCGCGCTGCTGCGCATCTTCCCTAACCACAGCTGCGCGGTGGTTGCGCAGTCCGATCGCTTCGTGCAGCGCCATGCTGATGATACGGGTGAAGAGCAGGCTATTCAGGGACGCGGCAAGTTTATCTGATTACAGCGTTTTCACGGAAACCGCTGCTGACCCACACTTCCATGACCGGGCCGTTTGCAGCCCGGTATCAGCGTGCTTTAATGGCTGTATCACATCAGGAGGTCCCATGCTGCCATCTCAGACCGTCACACTAACGGTTCCACGCAACTGGTTAGATTTGTATGAAACCATCTGGAAACCGGAATGCTTTGCCAAATGGGCGAGCGGACTCAGCGCCAGTACGCTAACGCAGGAAGGGAACAGCTGGAAAGCCAAAGGTCCCGAGGGAACGGTAAAGATTCGCTTCACCCCACACAATCCCTTTGGCGTGATGGATCACTGGATTGATACCGGAACGGGTAAAGAGATTTATATGCCGATGCGGGTGATTGCCAATGAGCAAGGTGCGGAAGTGGTGATGGTGGTTTATCGTCAAGCATTCATGTCTGACGAGAAGTTTGCCGAGGATGTTGCATGGGTGAAACGCGATCTGGAACAGCTTCTTCATCTGTTAACTCATTAGAATCAATGGATTATGCAGAGATAGCCTCTTTAACGCATGCTGGAATCAATCAATAAAAATCGCTGACTTTTTTGCTCAGTAGCGTTTAACTGTTTTGCTCAAGCCTTCACGTATTTATCTGCTAATCACCAGTCTGGCTTAAGCATCCTCAACAGGAAAATTCCTGGTGAGGATGTGCAGAAAAATGCTGAGTGCCTCTGATTTATCAAAGTTTTTTCTGTATTTCTTTATCGCCGCTTCATTCAACCGTATGGAATGAAGAAAAGCACTAATAAATAGTAAATCACTCGCCTTATATATTCTGATGCAAATTCTGAAACCATTTATTCCTGCGGTCTATTTATAGGAGTTTTCTGATGGTGTTAAATTAATTAAAACACGGTATAACTCATTTCACACACAGCAGTAACCATAATAACAACAGCAGGGAAATAACATGGATCGCTCAACCTATCCTTTGTTATCAGAAAAAGAATTCGTTGAGATTGCCAGCCGGATGCTGGCCGGGGAATATATAAACTCAAAGGGATTTTATAATGATCTTACGGATTTCCTCCGCACAGGAGGAGATACCATTAAGACAACAACATCATTAAGCGCCAGGGTCATCTTAATAAATTCAGAACATCATTTAATTGAACGCATTTTTACGTGGCAAAACCTGAAAGGTATATCAGGGCTGCGTCAGGATGCGCTGCATTGATGTAAGCTGTGCTTTGGCCTGTGGCCAGAGTAAACCCTTAATTGCACTGGTACATGTACCATAATGAGCAGAATATGGCGATAAGAGAAAAAAATCTGACCAACGCTAAATGGTCAATTTTGTCATCGATTAAAATCGTCGGCATTGGTGTTTTACAACTTTCACTTCTGGCACAAATACTCCAGGCAAACGAGTTAAATTTACTCGCCATTGCTATTGTAATGTTATTGATTATTGACACACTGGCCGATCGCGGATTTGGCAATGCCATTATCAGAACTAAAAACCTGAACAATAGCGATCTCTCAATATTATATTGGGGGAATGTATTAAGCGGACTCGCTATTTTTGCCGCGCTGTTTATTGGTAGCGATATTTCTAGTCGAATGATGAATCAACCCGAAATGGCAATAATGCTGGAAATGATTTCGGTCATCTTCATTATTATTCCGCAGGGACAACATTATCGCGCCATATTACAGCGGGAAAACCAATTTTCACGCATCGCTTTCGCGGAAACATCTTCTGTACTGGTGGGATTAAGCGTCACACTGTTTACCGTGTGGCTGACACCTTCAGTGCTGTGCGCCATCTGGGGCTACCTCGCCATGGTATCCATCAGAATGCTGATCTACTGCTACTACGGTCGCTCCTGGTTCCAGCCAGAATACCGCTTTAGCCTGAAAAGTTTCGCTAACGTGCGAGCAAGAAACGGATAATAAAAACAAGTCTGTATGGTGGGCTCTGGGCATCTGAAAAGATGCGTTCGCGTGCTGGTCGCCAGCACGCTTTTTTCTTTTTAGGCTTCCAGTAACTCTTCCAGTGACTGAAAACTGAGTTCACTTAACTTGCCGTTACGCTGCAAGCGCAGCCAACTCACTATCATGCGTAACTCATCAATCACCATGTAGAGATCGGCCATATCATTCTTGCTTTTGACCTGCAGTCGCGCCAGTGCATTGAGTTTGTGTGCATTCACTGTTTTGTGACTGATGCCTAAGCGAATGCCGATGTGCTCTATGCTGTAACCCCACGCCATCATCAGTAATACCCTTAATTGCCTGTCTGGCAAAAGAATATCCGCACCTTCAACTAACTGAATTTGGGCATTAGTGTTGATGCTGGTGAGAAGACGGCTGGAAAGTATCTGACGAGAGGATTTTAAGTCCAACACCGTCAGCGAAGGCAGGTAACGACTGAGCGCATGCATCAGCGGTAACAAACGCCGCGTCAGCACCACGATTTGCATCGTGGGAAACTGCTGCTGTAAGGCGTAAAGCACTTTTAAGGTGCCGGTTAGCGGCATATTTTCATGAAAGATACACACCAGCAAACGCGGTTTCATCTTTTCGCACTTCGCCATGACCGTGCTGAGAGACCATAGCTCATGCAGCTGAAACGCAACAGGTAACGAGGACAAAAGACTCTCAAGCCCCAGCGCCGCCAGTTTGTCAGAGGAGAAAAAGAGAATGTCTTCGTTACGAGTTTTCATGCCTGTCCAATAGTTGCTACGCGTGATGCCTGAGAGCGGAAATCCTGCTTCAATTGCCAGTAATCACGTACGACACAAACTGGCTAGAACTTAAGAAGAGAAGATCTGCCCCTCTTCGCATCATTTATACTTATGCGAAAAGGTCAATAACTGCAGATTTATCCCGCCTGCTAAGCCTGTTAGCATGCACGCCATCAAAAAGCCTAATCCGATAACGCTTTATTTAGAAAATCTCAGTGGTCTACACTCTGAGAAATCTTTAGCCTTGCCGCCAATTTACTGGAGTGCTCTATGTTGTTAACCGTTCTCTATATTATTGGTATTACAGCCGAAGCCATGACCGGCGCGCTGGCGGCAGGACGTCGTAAAATGGACCTGTTTGGCGTGATCATCATCGCCTCGGTCACCGCCATTGGCGGCGGTTCGGTGCGTGACATTTTGCTGGGCCACTATCCGCTCAGTTGGGTTAAAAACCCGGAGTACATCATGATCGTGGCTGCGGCTGCGGTTGTGACCACCTTTGTTGCACCGCTAATGACGCACCTGCGCAAAGTGTTTCTGGTGCTGGATGCGCTGGGTTTAGTGGTGTTCTCGATTATTGGCGCCCAGGTTGCACTGGATAGCGGGCACGCCTCCATCATTGCTGCCATCGCCGCCGTGATCACTGGCGTATTCGGCGGAGTGCTGCGCGATATGTTCTGCAACCGCATTCCGCTAGTGTTCCAGAAAGAGCTGTATGCCGGTATCGCTTTCGCCTCGGGCTGGATGTATATCCTGTTGTTGAAAACGCCGCTGGCGCATGAAGCGGTGGTGATCATCACGCTACTGTTCGGCTTCTTCGCCCGCTTGCTGGCGCTGCGTTTCCGCCTCGGTTTGCCGATCTTCAACTATCCCCATCCTGAACATTGAATCAGTTGCAGGAATCTCCTGCTGCTGCAGAAAGTGAATCAACTGCTGCAGGTGCGCATCCTGCAGCATCATCACAATCCGTTGTGCCAACACGCTACCGATACCGGGCAGTTGCTGCCAGCTTTCCGGCGTTCGCGCCAGCAACTGCGACCACTGCGCATCCGGTAAAGCCTGTAACGCTGCACGCGGCAACGGCAAGCCAAGCGCACTCACCCAGCGTCGCAGCGGCTGCTGACGCGTCAGGTTAAAGCGGTGCCAGATAAGTTGCGCGCGAGCCGGCGTGATGCCATTAGCCTGCGCAATCTGATCCGGCGTCAGTGTCAGCCAGGAAAAGAGATGGCTGATAGTGCCGCTATCCAGCAGGCGCTGCCAGCTGCTGCGCTGTACGCCCGCAATATCGAGTACCGACGTCTGGCTGAGCCAGCTAAGGCGAGATAAAAACTGCGCCCGGCAGTCGGCGCTAAAGTGCAGACAGGTTAAGCCGTGGAATTCGCCCTCCTGTGGCGACGCTGGATAATCGCGCTGCGCCACACGCCAAATCACGCGCTCCAGTCGCGGAATGCCTAATCCCGCCAGCGTGAGCGTCACCTCATCACCCGCGATCACATCCAGTTCCCGCCAGCGTCGCAGGGAACCAATGTTTACCCGGCGTACCGTTTTGTCCTCCAGTTGTACCGGTATCAGATTTAGCACCACGGCGATCTTGCCCGTGCGGCCCACATTGAAATCCACTGACAGCACTTCGCTGCTGACTTCTGCTGGTTGATACTTCCATGCCGCTGACCAACTGCCCTGGCCGGGCTGCCAGTCGCGCCCTGCGCTGACAGGTGATTGATGGATTACCACGCCGTCGGTGACAAACGGCAGCGATTCGCGGAACCAGCGATCGCGCCATACCGCGACTTCCTCTTCATTACTCACCTGACGGCTCCAGCTCTGCGCCAGCCCAAATCCCCATTGTGTGAGCTGCGCCAGACGATCGGGCATTGAATTGGGTCCATCCGGCCACGCCCAGATAAATACGCCAAGGCGCTCAAGCAGCGGGCTGGTGTCGTGGCGCATCATCGCTCCCGCCACCTGAGCGCGCGCGTTCTTGCCGCCGTCACGCGCCTGTTGATGATCGGTCATTTGCAGAAACAGCTCACCTTGCAGCACCACTTCCTCACGCAAGGTATCCAGCCGCTGCGGGATGGAGGGAATATGTGCGGATTTGGCCAGCCACTCTTCGCCACGCAAACCATCGCCGCGGCTGATCAATGAGGCCAACTTACCCTGTCGATATACTAAAGTAACGGCGACGCCATCGACTTTCGGCTGCAGCCATAGCGCAGATTTGTCCTGCATCCAGTACGCCACTGCCAGCTTATCGCGCAGTTTGCGCACGCCGGTATGCGCCACCGGATGATGCGTACTGCCATCGGTGGTGAGTTGTGCATCGTAGGTGGCGTGCGCCGGTGTGAAACAGCGCTGCCACTGCTGTAATCGCTGTTGCAGGCTGTCGTAATCGGCATCGGTCACCAGATTAGTGCCCTGCCGGTAATACGCGTCATCCCACTGTCGTAGCTGGGTTTGCAGCTGTGTGATTTCCTGCCCCGCGCGCACCGGCGACCAATTCGGGCAGAGCGCTTCGGCCCAGCAACCCATACTGAATAAGCAACACAATAGACTCAGGCATCCTTTCATCTTCGCTCTCCTTTTTTGCTATTGGAGCGCGCAGCGCAGGCCTTTACCAGCCATGAAGATTGTGCGCTGGATGCAGATTCCAGAGATTAAATTGCTGTTGCAGCCTGCTACATCAGCCTCTGGCGCGGCTTCACAGAAAAAAGAATTGCCTCAGCCAAGCGGCAAACGCTGCGTGACCACCTCAAGCCGTGTATACTGTGCAGGAAATCGACTCCGCTCTTTACTCAATTCAAGATAACCATGGCTCAAGGCACGCTTTATATAGTTTCCGCCCCCAGCGGCGCGGGTAAATCCAGCCTGATTCAGGCGCTGTTAAAGACACAACCGCTGTACGATACGCAGGTGTCTATTTCTCATACCACCCGTGGCGTGCGTCCCGGTGAAGCTCATGGTGAGCACTACTTTTTCGTCTCTAAGTCCGAATTCGAGACCATGATTGCAACAGACGACTTCCTCGAACATGCGGAAGTGTTTGGCAATTATTACGGTACGTCACGCGCTGCGATTGAGCAGGTGCTGGCGACCGGCGTGGACGTCTTCCTGGATATCGACTGGCAAGGTGCGCAGCAAATTCGCCAGAAAATGCCGGCCGCTCGCAGCATCTTTGTGCTGCCGCCTTCTACCGAAGAGTTGGATCGTCGCCTGCGTGGCCGCGGTCAGGACAGCGAAGAGGTGATTGCCCGTCGTATGCAACAGGCCGTGGCGGAAATGAGCCACTACGCCGAGTATGACTATTTAATTGTTAATGATGATTTCGATCTGGCGCTGTCAGATCTGAAAACCATTATTCGCGCAGAACGTCTGCGTATGGGTCGCCAAAAATCGCGACATGATGCTTTAATCAGCAAACTATTGGCAGTCTGAATTCACTTTCAGTATTATGCCCAGTCATTTCTTCATCATCTGTGGAGTAGCACACCTATGGCACGCGTAACCGTTCAGGACGCAGTAGAGAAAGTTGGTAACCGTTTTGACCTGGTGTTGGTCGCTGCACGTCGTGCACGTCAGATGCAGGTAGGCGGTAAAGATGCGCTGGTTCCGGAAGAGAACGATAAGCCAACCGTTATCGCCCTGCGCGAAATCGAAGAAGGTTTGATCACTACCCAGATTCTGGATGTCCGTGATCGTCAGGAACAGCATGAGCAGGAAGCCGCTGAGTTACAAGCCGTTACCGCTATCGCTGAAGGTCGTCGTTAACAGCACTTCGCAGGTCGCCCTTGTATCTGTTTGAAAGCCTCAATCAACTGATTGAAAAATACTTGCCTGAGGAGCAAATTAAGCGCCTCAAGCAAGCTTATCTAGTCGCGCGTGATGCCCACGAGGGTCAAACACGCTCCAGCGGCGAGCCTTATATCACCCATCCTGTTGCTGTAGCCTGCATTCTGGCCGAGATGAAACTCGACCACGAAACGCTAATGGCGGCGCTGCTGCATGATGTGATCGAAGATACGCCCGCCACTTACCAGGATATGGAACAGCTGTTTGGTAAAAGCGTTGCCGAACTGGTAGAAGGTGTATCCAAGCTCGATAAGCTGAAGTTCCGCGACAAGAAAGAAGCGCAGGCTGAAAACTTCCGCAAAATGATCATGGCGATGGTGCAGGATATCCGCGTCATCTTGATCAAACTGGCTGACCGCACGCACAACATGCGCACGCTCGGCGCGTTACGTCCGGATAAAAAACGTCGTATCGCGCTGGAAACGCTGGAGATTTACAGTCCTCTGGCGCACCGCCTTGGTATTCATCACCTGAAAACAGAACTGGAAGAGCTCGGCTTTGAAGCGCTCTACCCGAACCGTTTCCGCGTGATTAAAGAGGTGGTGAAAGCGGCGCGCGGTAACCGTAAAGAGATGATTCAGAAGATCCTTGCTGAAATCGACGGTCGCTTACAGGAAGCAGGTATTCCCTGCCGCGTAAGTGGACGCGAAAAACATCTCTACTCGATCTACCGCAAAATGCACCTGAAAGAGCAGCGTTTTCACTCGATCATGGATATCTACGCTTTCCGCGTCATCGTGAAAGATCTGGATACCTGCTATCGCGTGCTCGGACAGATGCACAGCTTGTACAAACCGCGTCCCGGACGCGTAAAAGATTACATCGCCATTCCCAAGGCCAACGGCTATCAATCGCTGCATACTTCAATGATCGGCCCACACGGCGTACCGGTTGAAGTGCAGATCCGTACTGAAGATATGGATCAGATGGCAGAAATGGGTGTGGCAGCACACTGGGCGTATAAAGAGAGCGGCGAAGTCAGCGGTACTACCGCGCAGATTCGTGCTCAGCGCTGGTTACAAAGCCTGCTGGAGCTGCAACAAAGCGCCGGTAGCTCGTTTGAATTTATCGAAAGCGTGAAATCCGATCTCTTCCCGGATGAGATCTATGTGTTCACGCCGGAAGGCCGCATCGTCGAATTGCCGGCTGGCGCCACGCCGGTTGATTTCGCCTATGCGGTGCATACCGATATCGGTCATGCCTGCGTCGGCGCACGCGTCGATCGCCAGCCTTACCCGCTGTCACAATCGCTGACCAGCGGTCAAACCATTGAAATCATCACCGCGCCGGGTGCTCGCCCGAACGCTGCCTGGCTCAATTTTGTCGTCAGCTCGAAAGCGCGCGCCAAAATCCGTCAGCTGCTGAAAAACCTCAAGCGTGAAGACTCCGTCAACCTGGGTCGTCGCCTGTTGAGCCACGCGCTCGGCGGCAGCAAGAAGCTGGCAGAGATTCCGGTTGAGAACATTCAGCACGAACTTGAGCGCATGAAGCTGACCGCCATCGATGATTTGCTGGCAGAAATCGGCTTGGGCAACGCCATGAGCGTGGTGGTGGCGAAAAACTTGCTGCAGTCAGGCAGTGAAGAGCCGCAGAGCAACAGCAAACGCAAAAAGCTGCCGATCAAAGGCGCGGATGGCGTGCTGATTACCTTTGCCAAATGCTGCCGTCCAATTCCTGGTGACCCGATTGTGGCGCACGTTAGTCCCGGAAAAGGTTTGGTGGTGCATCACGAATCCTGCCGTAACATCCGTGGCTACCAAAAAGAGCCTGAAAAGTTCATGCCGGTTGAGTGGGATAAAGTGACCGACCAGGAATTTGTCGCAGAGATTAAAGTCGACATGTTCAATCATCAGGGCGCACTGGCGAATCTGACCGCGGCAATCAACACTGCCAGTTCCAATATTCAGAGCCTGAATACCGAAGAGCGTGATGGTCGCGTGTATAGCGCCTTTATCCGCCTCACCGCGAACGATCGCGTCCATCTGGCGAATATTATGCGCAAAATCCGCGTAATGCCGGACGTGATCAAAGTTCACCGCAACCGTAACTAGCCCATGAACGCTCAACGTTTTGCCCGAATTCAGGAGATGCTGGCCCTGCGCCAGCACGATCTTACCGTTTGCATGGAACAGGTGCATAAACCGCATAACGTCTCGGCAGTGATCCGTACCGCCGATGCGGTGGGCATTCATGAAGTGCACGCCGTCTGGCCAAGCGTGCGTATGCGCACCATGGTTTCCGCTTCGGCCGGCAGCAACAGTTGGGTGAAGGTTAAAACGCATCAGCATATTGCAGATGCAGTGCGTCATCTGAAGGATGAAGGCATGCAGGTGCTGGCGACCAATCTGTCCGCCAAAGCGGTAGATTTTCGCGACATCGATTACACCAAACCGACCTGCATTCTGATGGGTCAGGAAAAAACCGGTATTACCGCTGAAGCGCTGGCGCTGGCCGATCAGGACATCGTTGTGCCGATGGTGGGCATGGTGCAGTCGCTCAATGTCTCGGTGGCTTCCGCGCTGATTTTGTATGAAGCGCAACGTCAGCGACAGAATGCCGGTATGTATCAGCGCACCTACAGCCTGCTGGATGAAGATGAGCAGCAGCGTTTGCTATTCGAAGGCGGTTATCCGGTGCTGGCACGCGTCGCTAAGCAGAAAGGCCTGCCGTATCCGCACATCAATGGTCAGGGCGAAGTAGAAGCCGACGCCGAGTGGTGGGCCACCATGCAATCAACAGGTAGAAAATGAAAGGCCGTCTGCTGGATGCCATCCCGCTCAGTACCCTGACCGGCGTCGGCGCCAGTCAGGCGGGCAAGCTGGCCAAACTTGGCCTGTTCACCATTCAGGATCTACTGCTGCATCTGCCACTGCGTTACGAAGATCGCACCCAACTGTATAAAATCAATGACCTGCTGCCCGGCGTTTATGCCACGGTGGAAGGTGAAGTGCTGAGCAGCGAAATCACTTTCGGTCGCCGCCGCATGTTGGTGTGCCAGATCAGCGATGGCAGCGGCATGCTGACCATGCGTTTCTTCAATTTCAATGCCGGGATGAAAAACAGCCTGGCGCCGGGCCGTCGCGTTACCGCCTACGGCGAGATTAAGCGCGGTCAGCGCGGTGCTGAAATCATTCATCCCGAGTTTCGCGTGCAGGGCGAACAAGGCGGCGTTGAGCTGCAGGAAACCCTGACGCCGGTTTATCCCACTACCGAAGGCATTCGCCAGGCGACACTGCGCAATCTCACCGATCAGGCGTTGACGTTGCTGGAGAGCTGCCCAATTGCCGAGCTGCTACCATCCGAGCTGAGCGGCGGGCTGATTAGCCTGCCGGATGCACTACGCACGCTGCATCGTCCACCGCCGGATCTGCGTTTAAGTGAGCTGGAGACTGGCCGCCATCCGGCACAGAAACGCTTAATTCTGGAAGAGCTACTGGCGCATAACCTCAGCATGCTAGCAGTGCGTGCCGGTGCACAGCGCCATCATGCATTGCCGATGACGGCGCGCCACGAGCTGGTTGATCAGCTTCTGGCGGCGCTGCCCTTCTCGCCAACCGGTGCGCAACAGCGTGTGGTGGCAGAAATCGAAAAAGATTTGGCCAACGATTTTCCGATGATGCGTTTGGTGCAGGGCGATGTCGGCTCCGGTAAAACGCTGGTGGCCGCACTGGCGGCACTGAACGTCATCGCACACGGCAAACAGGTAGCGCTGATGGCACCGACCGAGCTGCTGGCCGAGCAGCATGCCAACAACTTCCGCCAGTGGTTTGCACCGCTGGGAATTGAAGTGGGCTGGCTGGCGGGCAAGCAGAAAGGCAAAGCGCGCGAAGCGCAGCAGGAAGCCATTGCCAGCGGTCAGGTCGCGATGGTGGTCGGCACCCACGCGCTGTTCCAGGAACAGGTGAAATTCAACGGCATGGCGCTGGTGATCATTGATGAGCAGCATCGCTTTGGCGTGCACCAGCGCTTAGCGCTGTGGGAAAAAGGCGAGGAACAAGGTTTCCATCCGCATCAGCTGATCATGACCGCTACGCCGATTCCGCGCACGCTGGCGATGACCGCTTACGCCGATCTCGATACCTCCACCATCGACGAATTACCGCCAGGTCGTACGCCGGTGACCACGGTGGCGATTCCCGATAGCCGCCGCAGTGAGATCATCACGCGCGTGCAAAGCGCCTGTCACGAAGGACGTCAGGCTTATTGGGTGTGTACGCTGATTGAAGAGTCGGAAGTGCTGGAAGCGCAGGCGGCAGAAGCAACGTGGGAAGAGCTGAAAGTGGCGCTGCCCGATTTGCAGGTTGGCCTGGTACACGGCCGCATGAAGCCTGCCGAAAAGCAGGCGGTGATGGCGGCGTTTAAGGCCAATGAAATCCAGCTGCTGATCGCCACCACGGTGATCGAAGTGGGCGTGGATGTGCCGAATGCCAGCCTGATGATTATCGAAAACCCGGAACGTCTCGGTTTGGCTCAGTTACATCAGCTGCGCGGCCGCGTAGGCCGTGGTGCTGTCGCTTCACACTGCGTGTTGTTGTACAAAGCGCCGCTCAGCAAAACCGCGCAGAAGCGGTTGCAGGTGCTGCGCGATAGCAACGACGGCTTCGTGATTGCCCAGCACGATCTGGAGATTCGCGGTCCGGGTGAAATGCTCGGCACACGTCAAACCGGCAACGCCGAGTTTAAAGTAGCGGATTTGCTGCGCGATCAGGGCATGATTCCCGAAGTTCAGCGCGTGGCGCGTCATATCCACCAGCACTATCCAGAGCAGGCGCAGGCACTGATTGAGCGCTGGCTGCCGGAAACCGAGCGCTACAGTAACGCTTAATCCGCCGTCTTGCTTTTATCGATGGCAATAAAATCCCCGACAAATTTCTGCAGCAGACGCGCCAGCTCGGCGCGCTCTTCATCCGGCCAGCTGGCAAACAGGTTCTGATAAATTTGCGCGCGCGCCGCATCGATTTTGTCAGTCATCGCTTTACCTGCCGCAGTGATCACCGCTTCATTCACCCGTTTGTCTTTGGCATTTTTCTGGCGCTGCGCCAGCCCTAACTCCTCCAGCTTCGCCACCTGACGACTGACGGTGGTGTAATCGCGTCCGGCCCGCTCCGCCAGCTCCACCACGCCAATTGGCCCGAAGCGACCGAGTTGAATCAGTAGCGGAAACAGCGCGCGATCAAGCTGAATATTTGACTCTTTTATCAATAATTCATCACGTTGTGGACGATTGAAAGTTCCTACAATCATCAGCAGCGCATTGTGCAGATCATCAAATGCAGCACTATTATGTGTATTTTGCACGCTTTTCATTGACGTTATCCTGAGGCAAGCCTAATGTGTGCATATTACACATAGTTTCCACTTAACTGAAGGTGAAAGCATGAAAGCAGCGATAGTTTCCGCGGCAGGTGAACTGCCCGTTTACGGTGATTTTCCTGAACCGCAGGCCGATGAAAGCCATGTGGTGGTAACAGTGAAAGCCGCCGCCGTCAGCCAGCTGGCAAAAGCACGCGCCGCCGGAACGCATTACAGCGCGGCCGCGCACTATCCCTTTATTACCGGCATCGATGGTACCGGCACGCTGAGTAATGGCGATCCGGTTTACTTCCTTGCCTTTAATGCACCTTGGGGCAGCATGGCGGAGAGAACCTTAGTGCCCGCCGACAGCATCGTTTCGTTGCCGCCGAAATTGGATCCGGTGCTGGCCGCTGCGCTGGCGAATCCGGGCATGTCATCCTGGGCGGCATTAACCCGACGCGCCCAGCTGCGCACTGGTGAAACCGTATTGATCAATGGCGCAACCGGTACGTCGGGCGGTTTAGCGGTGCGTATCGCACAGCATCTGGGTGCAGGCAAAATTATCGCCACCGGTCGTAATCGCGCCGCGCTGGATCAACTGCGCGCGCAGGGCGCCGACCTCACTTTCACGCTGGATGAATTGCCGGACGCGTTACCGGCGTTGATGAAAGAAGGTGTTGATGTGGTACTCGATTATCTGTGGGGCCAGAGCGCACTCGATATCATGCACGCCGCCGTAGCGGGCGGAGAGAAAACGGTACGCTTTGTGCAAATCGGTTCCTTAAGCGGACAGGAAATTACCCTGCACAGTAAACTGCTGCGCTCGTCCGGGCTGACATTAATGGGCAGCGGCCTCGGTAGCGTGTCGGATAATGAGTTGATCGCCTGCATCGGCGAAATGCTGACGGCCGCCGCCGAGAGCGATTTTTCGATCGCCTTCCAGATGCGCTCGCTGAGTGACGTCGCGCTGGCGTGGCAGGAAGATGACAGCCGTTGCCGTACGGTGTTTACGCTTTAGATCAACGGAAGTAAAAAGGGGCATTGCAAACGATTGCTTTCACAACGCAACCGTTTAAAATCGCCCCTTTGTTGTAATTGAGAACGTCCACCATGTCCGTCAACACCGCTGAAACTCGCCAGCCTGCCAGCGCTGCAAGCCCGAAAAGTGAACTGATTTACCGCCTCGAAGACCGTCCACCGTTACCGCAAACCTTGTTTGCTGCCTGTCAGCATTTGTTGGCGATGTTTGTCGCGGTGATTACGCCTGCGCTGCTGATTTGCCAGGCGCTGGGTTTACCGGCACAGGACACGCAACACATCATCAGCATGTCGCTGTTTGCCTCGGGCGTGGCATCCATTCTGCAAATCAAAACCTGGGGACCCGTGGGCTCTGGCCTGTTGTCGATTCAGGGAACCAGCTTTAACTTCGTGACGCCGCTGATCATGGGCGGCATGGCGCTGAAAAATGGTGGCGTTGATGTGCCGACCATGATGGCGGCGCTGTTTGGCACGCTGATGGTGGCGTCTTGTACCGAAATGGTGCTGTCACGCGTGTTGCACCTGGCGCGCCGCATCATTACGCCGCTGGTTTCCGGCATTGTGGTGATGATTATTGGCCTGTCGCTGATTCAGGTCGGTTTGACCTCCATCGGCGGCGGCTTTGCGGCGATGAGCGATCACACGTTTGGCGCTCCGAAAAACTTGTTGCTGGCGGCTTCGGTATTGGTGGTGATTATCCTGCTTAATCGTCAGCGTAATGCTTATCTGCGCGTGGCTTCGTTGGTGATCGCGATGGCGGTAGGTTATGCGCTGGCCTGGGCGCTGGATATGCTGCCCGCCACCAGCACGCCAGCCGATCAACCGCTGATTGCCGTGCCATCGCCGCTCTACTACGGCCTGGGCTTTGACTGGAATCTGCTGATCCCGCTGATGTTGGTGTTTATGGTGACCTCGCTGGAAACCATCGGCGACATCACCGCGACTTCTGATGTTTCCGAGCAGCCGGTAAGTGGCCCGCTGTATATGAAGCGTCTGAAAGGCGGCGTGTTGGCCAACGGTCTTAACTCCTTTGTCTCAGCGCTGTTCAACACCTTCCCGAATTCCTGTTTTGGCCAGAACAACGGCGTGATTCAGCTTACCGGCGTTGCCAGCCGCTATGTAGGCTTTGTCGTGGCGCTGATGCTGATCGTGCTTGGCCTGTTCCCAGCCGTGAGTGGTTTTGTGCAGCATATTCCAGAACCGGTGCTGGGCGGTGCCACCATTGTGATGTTTGGTACCATCGCCGCATCTGGCGTGCGCATCGTTTCGCGTGAACCGCTGAATCGTCGTGCCATCATGATTATCGCGCTGTCGCTGGCGGTAGGTTTGGGCGTTTCTCAGCAGCCGCTGATTCTGCAATTTGCCCCGGACTGGCTGAAAACCCTGCTTTCATCTGGCATTGCGGCCGGTGGTATTACCGCCATCGTGCTGAACCTGATCTTCCCGCAAGAAAAGTAATCCTGCAGGCAGGCTTCGGCCTGCCTGATATTTATCCGCATTTACATCCAGGCTGTTGAGCTGTAACGGTAATTCAGGCATAACAACCACTCACCGGATAAATATCGGGATGGATGAGTGCGATGAAATTTTTAGGCAAGTTTTTCCTTACCTTACTGCTGCTAATTCTGCTGGCGCTGGTAGTGCTGTATGTGTTGCTACAAACACAATGGGGCGCAGGTTGGTTTAGCCGCTGGGTAAGCGATAAAACCGCCTGGCATCTCTCTCTCAGCAAGATTGAGCACGACTTCTCCTCCCCTTCGCATATCATTCTCGATGACTTCAGCTTTGGTCATGATGGTCAGCCCGCCGTGTTGGTGGCGAAACGCGTTGATCTTGGCCTGGCGCTGGTTCAGTTCAGCGATCCACTGCACTTCAACAGCATCGAAGTGCGCGACGGTGAAATCAATCTAGCCAATCAAGCGCCCGATACCACGCTGCCGATTCAGGCCAATCGCCTGCAGCTGAATAATGTGCGTATTGAGAATCCGCACAGCACATTGCCGATGACCGCTCAGCGCGTGAATGGTGGTCTTCTGCCGTGGAAACCGCTGCCTAACGACGTGCTGGGCAGCGATGCGCAGTTCCAGATTAGCGCTGGCACCCTGACGCTGGATGGCGTACCGGGTAACAACGTGCTGCTGCAGGGCAGTATCAAGCAACGTCGTCTGGTGCTGAGCAATATCGGCGCCGATCTGGCGCGCGGTTCGATGACCGGCAACGCCGAGCGCGATGCGCTGGGTAACTGGAAGATCGACCAACTGCGCCTCAACGATATCCGCCTGCAAACCCATCAAAGCCTGAGCGACTTCCTCAATCCGCTGCGCGCTGTGCCTTCTGTGAGCATCAACCGTCTGGATATGACCGATGCACGCCTGCAAGGACCTGACTGGGCGGTGACCGATCTCGATTTAACCCTGAAAAATGTCACCCTGCGCGGCGATGATTGGGAAAGCGATGGCGGTTCTCTCTCCATGAATGCCGGGAATTTTATTAACGGTGGCTTTGAGCTCAACGATCCTATCGTCAATGCCGAATTCTCGGCGCAGGGCATCGCGCTGACGCAGTTCAGTTCGCGCTGGGTGAATGGCGTGGTGCGCGCCAGCGGCAACTGGACGCGCAGCGACAAACGTCTGACGCTGGATGAACTGGCGATCGCCGGGCTGGAATATACTTTGCCGCAAAACTGGCGTGAACGCTGGCAGCAAACCTTACCGGACTGGCTGGATAGCGTGCTAATAACCCGCGCTACTGCCAACCGTAACCTGATTATTGATATCAATCCGGCGTTCCCGTTCCAGATGACGTCACTGGATGGCAGCGCGAATAATCTGTTACTGGCGCGTCAACATCAGTGGGGAATCTGGTCCGGTAAAGCCAGCTTCAACGCGGCCGAAGCCACCTTCAATCGCACCGATCTGCGTCATCCGTCCATTGCGCTGAATGCCAACGATCAACAGATTCAGGTAACGGAATTGAGCGCCTTTAACGGCAGCGGTTTACTGGAAGGATCAGCAACGGTTGGGCAGGACGCGCAACGTCCGTTGACGCTGAATCTGAAAGGCCAGGCTGTGCCGGCAAACGTGCTGGGCAATTGGGGTTGGCCAACGCTGCAATTGAGCGGTAACAGTAATTTACAGCTGCAGCTGAAAGGTTCGCTGAACGCCAGCGCGCCGCTGCGCCCCAGCGTGGATGGCACGTTGTCGGTAACCACCGATGCCCAAGCTGTACAGCAAACGATGCGGGGCGGGCAAGTGCAATAATTCTGTAGCGGCGCGATTCATTGCGCTCTTTTGACTTTAAAAAGCGATGCGCAATAAATTGCGCCGCTACAGTATGTAAAAAAATTGCAGGACTAATCGATACGGGCGCCGGAGCCGCCCTCTTCCAGTGCTCCGTCAGAATCGGCGGGCAGCACGATATACACACCTTCGAATACCGCGCCCAGCTCATCATCCCCAAACAGCTCCACTTCCATCTGCACGCGGGCTTTGCGGCCACGCGCCAGACGATCAAGATCGCCGCTGAGCGAGCCGAGATCGGCAATCGCGCCCGGACGGCCGCTGATCGGTTTGCTGTAGCGAATATGCGCATCCGCCAGAATAATGGTGCCACCGAGATGGCGCTCGCGCAGCAGCAGCCAAATTAAACCCCAACCGGTGAGCGTGGCGAGCGAGAACAAGCTGCCCGCAAATAGGGTGTGATGGGGATTCTGGTTGCCCGCTTCGGGCATGGTGGTAACGAATTTCTGCCCGGTATATTGCAGAATGCGCACGCCCATTTTTTCACTCAGCGGAATGTGCTCGTACCAGGCTTGTTGCAGCTGTCCGCACCAGTCGGCGCGATGCAGAATATCGTCGAGCGTCACAACCGGTTTTATCATCAGGAAGTGGCGCACTGGCGTAGTTTGCGGCGCGGTGATTTCGCCTTGGTTGACGTAGCCGAGCTTGGCAAAAAATTCGACGGCGTCTTCACGCGCGCTACAAGTGACGCGTTTTGCCCCTTCCTGACGCGCGACTGATTCCAGCGTCATCGCCACCAGCGTGCCAAGACCTTTGCCCTGCACCGAAGGATGCACGGCGAGGAAGCGAATCGCGGCTTCGTTCTCGGCATTGATGTACAGACGGCCGATTGCCACCGGTTTGCCTTGCTCATCCACCACCATTTGATGATGCGCCAGCGCATCCCAGGCATCACGCTCAGAACCCTGCGGCTGACGCAGCGGCTTTCGTAACATTTCCCAGCGGAACTGGTAATACATATCCAGTTCTTCCGCCGTTTGCGGTACGCGAAGATGATACATAAAGTGATTCTCTCGTTCGAAGCTTGCGTGGCTAAGTCCTTGCCGCTCGGCTGAAACCCTCACACCTGTAACCAGAAGGTCACCGGACCATCGTTTACCAACGAAACCTGCATATTGGCGGCGAAGCGCCCGTTTGCGGTGGCCACACCCTGTGCACGGCAGCAATCGCTAAAGTATTCATAGAGGCGCTCGGCTTCCGCCGGTTCTGCGCCACCAGAGAAAGAGGGACGCATACCTTTATTGGTATCTGCGGCGAGGGTGAATTGCGACACCACCAGCACGCTGCCACCTGCCTGCTGCACATTGAGATTCATTTTGTCGTTCTCATCCGCAAAGATGCGGTAGCCCAGCACGCGCTCGGTTAATCGCTGCGCTTTTTGTTCATCGTCGCCCTTTTCCACACCCAATAACACCAGCAAGCCGGCGCCAATTTCGCCCACTGTCGCGTCGTCAACGCTGACACTGGCGCGGCTGACGCGCTGAATCAAAGCAATCATGTTTCCTCACGTTCTTTTTCGCGTTCCTGCTGTTTTAGCTGGCGATAGTCATCCAGCGTGACGGTGATTTCCGCGCCTAACAACACAATACACCACGACCAGTAAACCCAAAGGAACAGAATGGGGATGACCGCCAGAACGCCGTAAATTAACTGATACGAAGGGAACATCGTAACATAGAGCGCAAAGCCTTTTTTACCCAGCTCGAACAGCAACCCGGCAACGATGGCGCCGATCAGTGCATCACGCGTCGGCACGCGCCGCGTCGGCACAATGCTATACAGCAGCCAGAAAGCGAGGATAGAGAGGCACAGCGGGAATATGCGCAGCAGATGATCGATCAAGCTGGTGACGCCCGTGACGTTCACCCAGCGCAGCGACAGCAGATAGGAGCTGAGCGCTAAACTTGCGCCGGCCAACAGCGGGCCCAGCGTTAAGATCATCCAGTAAACAGCAAAGGAGTAGACCATTGGACGCGGTTTATCGCTGCGCCAGATGGCGTTCAATGCGCTGTCCACCGAATGCATCAGCAGCAGCGCGGTGACGATCAACCCCACAATGCCGACCGCCGTCATCTTATTGACGTTGGCGACAAACTGATCAAGATAACGCTGAATCACGTCGCCCGTTGCCGGAATGAAGTTGGTAAAGATGAAGTTCTTCAACTGCACGCTGATGTCCGAGAACATCGGAAAAGCAGCAAACAGAGCGAACACCACGGCAATCAGCGGCACCAATGCCAGCAATGAGACGTAGGCGAGATTACCCGCCTGCGTCGTCATGTTGTCATCGTCAACGCGTCGCCACAGCAGTTTTACCCACAAATAAAAGGCATGCGCCGAGTGGCGCAGATGTCGATGGTTCAGCACTCAGAGACGACCCGCAAACCAGTCCGGCACAGTTTTCTCATCAACCACCAGCACGCTCTCAATGCCGAGTGCGCGCGCAGCGTCGATATTGGCCTGATTATCATCGAAAAATACCGCCTGATCGGCCTGATAACCTTCGTGCTGCAGCACATAATTGTAGATGCGCGCTTCCGGCTTACGCATGCCGATATCCTGCGACATATAAAGATGATCGGCCGCCTGTTGAACATCGGGATATTGGGTTGGCCAGAACTCGAAGTGCAGCTGATTGGTATTGGACAGGATCACCACGCGCTCGCCATTGGCACGCAGCTTGTTCATGATCGCCAGCGTTTCAGGACGCACGCCGACAAAGACCGCCTGCCAGCCAGCAGTGAATTGCGGATAGCTCAGCGCGATATCCAGCTGGTCGCAAATGCGCGCAGCGAATTCTGGATCGCTGATTTCGCCACGTTCGTGTTTCTCAAAAGCCTCATCCATGCGGAAACGACTTTGTAGCGTGGATAACGGCACGCGCCCTAAGTCGCTCCAGACGCCGAGCACACGATTGAAATCGATATCAACAATCACATTGCCTAAATCAAAGATGTACAGCATGACGCCTCTCCTTTTCGTTCCCTGGATCATTCACTTTAGCGGCAAAAGTGGGAGCTGAACAGGGACGAGGGGCGGGAAATCAGTAATCTGGAAGCGGAGGCAAACTTCATTAAGCGAGCGTTGCAGCGGGTTGCAGACATAAAAAAGCCCCGCGGGTGCGGGGCTCAATATCAGACTGTTTCGCTTACTCTTTGCTGCCGCGAGAAGAACGTTTACGATCGTTCTCGGTCAGATGACGTTTACGAATACGGACTGACAGCGGAGTCACTTCTACCAGTTCGTCATCATCGATGAACTCGATAGCCTGTTCCAGCGTCATTTTCTGCGGTGGAACCAGAGTGGTGGCTTCGTCAGTACCTGACGCACGCATGTTGGTCAGTTTCTTACCAGTCAGACAGTTTACTGTCAGATCGTTAGAACGGCTGTGAATACCGATGATCTGGCCTTCATACACTTCCGCACCGTGACCGAGGAACAGCTTGCCGCGATCCTGCAGACCGAACAGGGCGAACGCTACCGCTTTACCCTGACCGTTCGAGATCAGCACGCCGTTCTGACGCTGGCCCACTTCGCCCGGACGAACATCGTCATAGTGGCTGAAGGTGGAGTACAGCAGACCGGTACCTGAAGTCATGGTCATGAATTCGTTACGGAAGCCGATCAGACCACGGCTTGGGATCATGTAGTCGAGACGTACACGGCCTTTACCATCTGGATCCATGTTTTTCAGATCGCCTTTACGCTCACCCATCGCTTGCATCACAGAACCCTGATGGGTTTCTTCGATGTCGAGGGTCACGTTTTCGAATGGCTCCTGCTTACGGCCTTCGTGCTCGCGGAAGATAACTTTCGGACGGGATACCGCCAGCTCGAAACCTTCACGACGCATGTTTTCGATCAGAACCGACAAGTGCAGCTCACCACGACCGGAAACGCGGAACGCATCCGAATCTTCGGTTTCTTCAACGCGCAGTGCCACGTTGTGTACCAGCTCTTTGTTCAAACGCTCCAGGATCTGGCGCGAGGTCACGAACTTACCTTCTTTACCGCAGAACGGTGAGGTGTTCACGTTGAAGAACATGGTAACGGTTGGCTCATCGACGCTCAGGGCTGGCAGCGCTTCCACATTCTGCGTGTCGCAGATGGTGTCAGAGATGTTCAGCTCGCCCAGACCGGTGATCGCGATGATGTCGCCCGCTTCTGCCAGGGTACTTTCGATACGTTCCAGACCCAAGTGGCCCAGCACTTTACCGACTTTACCGTTACGGGTTTTGCCTTCGCTATCAATGATAGTGACCTGCTGGTTCGGCTTCACGGTACCGCGCTTGATGCGGCCGATGCCGATCACGCCCAGATAGTTGTTGTAGTCCAGCTGCGAGATCTGCATCTGCAGTGGCGCTTCAACTTCAACCTGAGGTGGAGAAACGTGGTCAACGATCGCCTGATACAGCGGGGTCATGTCGTCAGCCATGTCGGTGTGTTCCAGACCCGCGATACCGTTCAGCGCCGAAGCGAAGATGATCGGGAAGTCCAGTTGCTCGTCAGTCGCATCCAGGTTAACGAACAGGTCAAATACCTGATCAACAACCCAATCAGGACGCGCGCCCGGACGGTCAACTTTGTTGATAACCACAATCGGCTTCAAACCATGAGCAAATGCTTTCTTGGTTACGAAGCGGGTTTGCGGCATAGGGCCATCCATCGCATCTACAACCAGCAGCACCGAATCCACCATGGACATGACGCGCTCCACTTCACCACCGAAGTCGGCGTGTCCTGGGGTATCAACGATGTTGATACGGTAGTCATTCCATTTGATGGCGGTGTTTTTTGCGAGGATGGTAATCCCACGCTCTTTCTCCAAATCGTTGGAGTCCATTACGCGCTCAGTCGCTTCGGTACGAGCATCAAAAGTACCGGACTGTTGGAGCAGCTTGTCAACCAGGGTGGTCTTACCATGGTCAACGTGCGCGATGATGGCGATGTTACGCAAATTTTCGATCACAGCTTTGCCTCAGGCATTATAGAAATAACGCGGTATTGTACACGGATTAAGCGGAAGACTGAACATGATCACAGATTTCGCCGAAAGTTTCTTGTAGCGCTGGTTTTTAGCACCGTTTACGGTGCATTAATCTGCACTGCGATAGTAATTTGCACCAAATTAGTGCTTAACTTCACCTGTGGTGCACCATAACGATGCATGCAATCCATCCTGGTGCAGCCTTCGACTCACGAAAGGGCGCATTGTAGCGCCATTTTCGCCATTGTCATAAAGTTGGCACAGAATTCGCTTTATATATTTTAAGCGAAAACGACAGTTATAAAACGGTTGAAAGAGCTTGCCGAGATCTTTAGTTAGGAGTGGTCAGCAGTCGTGACACATTCCCGGCAACGAAGTTCTCTCACCATGACGATAATGACCATTTCCAGGAGAGTTGAGTATGTCCGCTGAACACGTTCTCTCGATGATGAACGAGCATGAAGTTAAGTTTGTTGACCTGCGTTTTACCGATACCAAAGGTAAAGAACAGCACGTTACTATCCCTGCTCACCAAGTTAACGCTGACTTCTTCGAAGAAGGCAAAATGTTCGATGGCTCCTCCATCGGTGGCTGGAAAGGCATTAACGAATCAGACATGGTGCTGATGCCGGATGCAACTACTGCAGTCATGGATCCGTTCTTCGAAGACTCGACCCTGATCATCCGTTGCGACATCCTTGAGCCAGGCACACTGCAGGGCTACGACCGTGACCCACGCTCCATTGCTAAGCGTGCAGAAGAGTTCCTGCGTTCTTCAGGCATCGCGGATACCGTGCTGTTTGGACCAGAGCCAGAGTTCTTCCTGTTCGATGACATCCGTTTCGGTTCTTCTACTTCAGGTTCACACGTGGCTATCGACGATATCGAAGCAGCCTGGAACACCGGTAAAGAGTACGAAGGCGGTAACAAAGGTCACCGTCCAGGTCTGAAAGGCGGGTACTTCCCAGTGCCACCGGTTGACTCAGCACAGGACATCCGTTCTGCCATGTGTCTGACCATGGAGCAGATGGGTCTGGTGGTTGAAGCACATCACCACGAAGTAGCCACAGCTGGTCAGAACGAAGTGGCAACCCGCTTCAACACCATGACCAAAAAAGCTGACGAAATTCAGATCTACAAATACGTGGTGCACAACGTTGCTCACGCGTACGGCAAAACGGCAACCTTTATGCCTAAGCCAATGTTCGGCGATAACGGTTCTGGTATGCACTGCCACATGTCTCTGTCAAAAGGCGGCGTGAACCTGTTCTCTGGCGACAAGTACGGCGGCCTGTCTGAAACTGCTCTGTTCTACATCGGCGGTATCATCAAGCACGCTAAAGCGATCAATGCCCTGGCGAACCCAACCACCAACTCTTACAAGCGTCTGGTCCCAGGCTACGAAGCGCCAGTTATGCTGGCTTACTCTGCCCGTAACCGTTCTGCTTCTATCCGTATCCCAGTGGTTGCCAGCCCGAAAGCACGTCGTATCGAAGCACGCTTCCCGGATCCAGCGGCTAACCCATACCTGGCATTCACCGCGCTGCTGATGGCCGGTCTTGATGGTGTTATCAACAAGATCCACCCTGGCGATGCGATGGACAAAAACCTGTATGACCTGCCACCGGAAGAAGAAGCTGAGATTCCAAAAGTTGCAGGTTCTCTGGAAGAAGCGCTGAACGCACTGAACGAAGACCGCGAGTTCCTGACCCGTGGCGGCGTGTTCACTGATGACGCTATCGATGCGTACATCGAACTGCGTAAGCCAGAAGTTGACCGCGTGCGTATGACTCCGCACCCAGTTGAGTTCGAACTGTACTACAGCGTTTAATTTAAAAATTTCAGCTCCCTGTTCACGCACTCTTTTTGCTGCGTGAACAGCCTGAAAGATTTTTAATTGCCGTGGAAACTTTAGCCCATCTCCGGATGGGCTTTTTTCTCCGCGCATTCATGGTTCGAAGCACAGATTTCCGTCCTGAATGGCTATAATGCACTAAATTAGTGCAGAGGAACGCTGTATGGCAACTGGCACGCTGCCCGACGCGGGGCAGATTCTCAACTCCCTGATCAACAGTATTTTGCTGGTCGATAACGATTTAGTTATCCATTACGCCAATCCGGCGGCTCAGCAATTACTGGCGCAAAGCTCACGTAAATTGTTCGGCACGCCATTACCGGAATTAACCGGCTATTTTTCGCTGAATATTGAGGTGATGAGCGAGAGTCTCGGAGCTGGCCAGGGCTTTACCGATAGCGAAGTCACTCTGGTGGTTGATGGCCGCGCGCACATTATGTCGCTCACGGCACAGCGCTTACCGGATGGCTTTATTCTGCTGGAAATGGCGCCGATGGATAATCAACGTCGTCTTAGCCAGGAACAAATTCAGCATGCTCAGCAGGTCGCTGCCCGCGATTTGGTGCGCGGTCTGGCGCATGAGATTAAAAACCCGCTGGGAGGATTACGTGGCGCCGCGCAGCTACTGACTCGCGCGTTACCCGATCCTTCCCTGCATGAATATACGCGCATCATCATTGAGCAAGCCGACCGCCTGCGTAATCTGGTTGATCGTCTGCTTGGCCCGCAACAGCCGGGCTTGCACGTAACGCAAAGTATTCATCAGGTTGCCGAACGCGTGGTGAATCTGGTGTCGATGGAGCTGCCGGATAACGTTTCGCTGGTGCGCGATTACGACCCAAGCCTGCCGGAACTGCCGCACGATCCCGACCAGATTGAACAAGTGCTGTTGAATGTGGTGCGAAACGCGCTGCAGGCATTAGGCGATGAAGGCGGCACCATTGTGATTCGTACGCGTACCGCCTTCCAGCTCACGCTGCACGGCACGCGTTACCGCTTAGTCGCGCGTATTGATATTGAAGATGACGGCCCAGGCATTCCGGCCCAGCTACAAGATACCCTGTTCTATCCGATGGTTAGCGGACGCGAAGGTGGCACCGGTTTAGGTCTGTCCATCGCCCGTAGCCTGATCGATCAGCATTCAGGAAAAATAGAATTTAACAGTTGGCCAGGTCACACCGAATTCTCGGTTTACCTGCCTATTCGCCAGTGAGGTTTCTATGCAACGAGGGATAGTCTGGATCGTCGATGACGATAGCTCCATCCGCTGGGTGCTTGAAAGGGCACTCACTGGAGCCGGTTTGAGCTGTGCAACCTTTGACAGCGCTAACGAGGTATTGGACGCGCTCGCAAGCAAAACCCCAGACGTATTATTGTCAGACATTCGTATGCCTGGCATGGATGGACTTGCGCTGCTGAAACAGATTAAGCAGCGCCATCCGATGCTACCGGTGATCATTATGACCGCACACTCCGATCTGGATGCGGCCGTCAGCGCTTATCAGCAAGGTGCGTTTGATTACCTGCCAAAGCCGTTTGATATTGATGAAGCGGTCGCGCTGGTTGAACGTGCGATTAGCCATTATCAGGAGCAGCAGCAGCCGCGTAATCAGCCCGTCAGCGGCCCAACAACCGACATTATCGGCGAAGCGCCGGCAATGCAGGATGTGTTCCGCATCATTGGTCGTCTTTCACGCTCCTCAATTAGCGTGCTGATCAATGGTGAATCCGGTACCGGTAAAGAGTTGGTGGCACATGCGCTGCATCGCCACAGTCCACGCGCGAAATCTCCTTTTATCGCGCTGAACATGGCGGCGATTCCCAAAGATTTGATTGAATCAGAGCTATTTGGTCACGAGAAAGGCGCGTTCACCGGTGCCAACCAGATTCGTCAGGGACGTTTTGAGCAGGCCGATGGCGGCACGCTGTTCCTTGATGAAATTGGTGATATGCCGCTTGATGTGCAAACCCGCTTATTGCGCGTATTGGCCGATGGCCAGTTTTATCGCGTTGGCGGCTATGCGCCGGTGAAAGTGGATGTGCGTATCATCGCGGCAACCCACCAGAATCTTGAGCTGCGCGTGCAGGAAGGCAAATTTCGTGAAGACTTGTTCCATCGTCTTAACGTGATCCGCGTTCATCTGCCGCCGCTGCGTGAACGACGTGAAGATATTCCGCGCCTGGCGCGTTACTTCTTGCAGGTTGCTGCACGCGAGTTAGGGGTGGAAGCGAAGATTCTGCATCCCGAAACCGAAACCGCGCTGACGCGTCTGCATTGGTCCGGTAACGTGCGCCAGCTGGAAAATACCTGTCGCTGGTTGACGGTGATGGCAGCTGGCCAGGAAGTGTTGATTCAGGATCTGCCGCCTGAACTGTTTGAATCCAGCACGCCAGACAATCCGGTGCAATCGTTGCCGGACAGCTGGGCTACGCTGCTGGCGCAGTGGGCAGATCGCGCCTTGCGTTCCGGTCATCAAAACCTGTTGTCGGAAGCACAGCCGGAGATGGAGCGCACGCTGCTCACCACCGCGCTGCGTCATACACAAGGGCACAAACAGGAAGCGGCACGCTTGCTCGGCTGGGGACGAAATACCCTGACGCGTAAGTTGAAAGAGCTGGGGATGGAATAACGCGCACGTTTTGCGTTTTGAAACCGGGGAGCGAATAGGCTCCCCGTTTTTTTATATCACTCGCGAGAATTGCTGCATGCGCACCTTTTGGCGCATATACACATCGAAGCACATACAGATGTTACGAATCAGCAACCGACCGACGCCGGTAACGTGCAGGCTGCGACCGTGCTGCTCCACCAATCCATCCGCCACCAGCGGCGCTAACAGTGCTAAATCCTCGGCAAAATAGTGTTCAAACTCAACCGGGTATTGCGCCTCTACCGCGGCAAAATCCAGTGCGAAATTACAGATTAAGGCTTTAATCACATCGCGGCGCAAACAATCATCGTTACTCAAGCTAAGCCCGCGCCACAGCGCATTGCCGCGCTGCTCGACATCTGCGTAATAGGCTTTCAACTCTTTGTGATTTTGCGCATAGCTGTCGCCCAGCATGCTGATGGCCGACACGCCCAAACCGAGCAAATCGGTTTCGCCCTGGGTGGTGTAACCCTGAAAATTACGATGCAGTTCGCCAGCGCGTTGTGCCACCGCCAGCTCATCATCCGGACGTGCGAAGTGATCCATACCGATAAACTGATAGCCTTCGCCGGTTAAGGTGGCGATGGTTTCCTGCAGGATCTGCAGTTTCTGTGCTGCACCTGGCAGCTCCTCATCTTTAATTTTACGCTGCGCAGCGAACAGTGAAGGCATGTGCGCATAATTGAAGACGCTGAGGCGATCGGGATTGAGTGCAGTAACGCGCTGTAAGGTAAAGGCGAAGCTTTCCGGCGTTTGCAGCGGTAAGCCATAAATCAGATCAAGGCTAACCGAACGGAAGCCTTGCTCACGCGCACGCTGCACCAGAGCGAAGATGGTTTCTTCCTCCTGCACGCGATTCACGCGCTCCTGCACCGCTTTATTAAAGTCCTGCACGCCCATGCTAAGGCGATTAAAACCTTCCGCGCGCAGATGATCGATCATCTCCAGTTCGATTTCACGTGGATCAACCTCGATCGACATTTCGACGTCATCGGCAATCGTAAAATGCTCGCTTAGCAGCGCCACCAGCCGGCTCACCTGCTGCTGGTTGAGGAATGTCGGCGTGCCACCACCCCAGTGCAATTGAGTGACGCAGCGGCCCGCAAATAAGGGCGCACGTTGACGAATTTCCAGCTCCAGCACATCAAGGTAGCGATCGGCTTTATGCAGCTGGCGCGTCACGATTTTATTGCAGCCACAAAAATAACAAAGCCGATGGCAAAACGGGATGTGCACATACAGCGATAACGGACGATCGGGATAGCGCTGCACGGCTTGCTGAAAATCTGCCTCACCAAATTTCTCACTGAATTCGAGCGCGGTGGGATAAGAGGTATAACGTGGGCCAGCGTAGTTGTATTTTTCGATGAGGCGCTGATCCCAATCAATCTGCTGCGATGACATGCTCACTCCTTACGGTGACGTCGTCTGAGAGAGGGTCGCGTAGCAGAAGAGTGGACGAAGCGATGGGCTGAACGCCGACGTAAACGCGACTTAAGACGCGACAGGCGGCGTAGTTTAAACAATAACCAGAGCAGATAACATGTCAGCAGCAGCGCGAAAATTGATCCAGGCCAAAACATAGGTGAATACCTGTTTAGCGCGGCATGCGCGAAAACGCATGCCGATCAAAATTTGCCTTAATTACCTTTTAGCAGGCGCATCATATCTTCTTCAGCCTGCTCATCTTCCGCTTCGTCATCCAGCGCGATGCCCAGCGTTTCCATCAGCTCATCGATGCGGTCTAAGGTTTGATCCAACCAGGCCTGATCTTCGCCACTCAAGGTTTCACCGTTTTCCAGGCGATCCAGCAGCGTATCCAGACGTTCGTCATTTTCCAGCTTCGCCAGCTCTTCTTGCGGCGTCAGGCGAACTTTTTCTGCTTTTGGCTTTGGTTTCGCTTCAGGCTTTTTTGCCGGCTGGGTTTTACCATCAGCAACTAATGCGATCGGCTTTTTGCTGCCCAGGCGTGGATCCTGAGCTTTTTTACCCTGACCTTTGCCAGCGGCTTGCGTTTCAGGATTGGCGCGGCTGCCAGATTTATGGCCGCTATGTTTTTTATCGCGTTTGCGATCGCGCGCTTCCTGATTAAGGTCTTCACGCGATTTGCGTTTGGCTTTCGCAGCAGGTTTGCCACGCGGGGCTGATGCAGGTTGCTTCATGGTGTCCGGTCTCGGCGGTGCTTTGTGAGTTCAGTATAGAATTGCGGCGAAATCTAGCAGAAAGTAAGCAAAGAAAAAAGGCGATAGCCTATGCTATCGCCTTTTATCGCACCTTCATATGAAGGAAACACTGAATAAATCCTTTACGGCTCACAACGTCCCGGTTGCTCCATCGCCACATCGCTCCTGCGATTAATCCCTGTCCTTGTTCGATTCCTGCCTGAATCGCTTCCCGCCATGCTCTTGGTCATCCCCGACACTCCTGAGCTCATCATCCTGATGGGTGCTGCCGTGCACTGACAACAAATGTAGACTAATAGGTAAAATGAACAAGTGAGACTTGTCTCTATTTTAGAGTGGTATTTCCTAAATTCATTTCAAATCATTGAAATATAACATCTAAATGGATTGCTAATATTCCATGAAGCGGTAATCGCTGGCAGTAAAAATCATAGATCTCTTACAAAATGGCGCATTTGGACGCTATCGGGCACTTTTGCGCCATTACAGGTATAATCAGCCCAATTGCCCGATTCATTTTGCTGGAGTTTCACTTTGTCTGCTTTGAACTATCACATGACCCATTTCATGCTCAGCGCCCCCGATATTCGCCACTTACCGGCGGATGTGGGTATTGAAGTTGCTTTTGCCGGGCGCTCGAATGCAGGCAAATCCAGCGCGCTGAACACCATCACTAACCAAAAAGGTCTGGCCCGTACCAGTAAAACGCCAGGTCGTACTCAGCTGATTAACCTGTTTGAAGTGGTTGAAGGTAAATGTCTGGTCGATTTACCCGGTTATGGCTATGCCCAGGTTCCGGAAGAGATGAAGCGCAAATGGCAGCGCTCGCTGGCGGAATATTTGCAAAAACGTCAGGCGCTGAAGGGTCTGGTGGTATTGATGGATATTCGCCATCCGCTGAAAGACCTCGATCAGAACATGATTGAATGGGCCGTGCAGAGCCAGATTCCCGTGCTGGTCTTACTGACCAAAGCCGACAAACTGGCATCCGGCGCACGTAAAGCACAACTGACGATGGTGCGCGAAGCGTCGCTGGCCTTTAACGGTGATGTGCAGGTGGAAATGTTCTCGTCGCTGAAGAAGATGGGCGTTGATATTGTGCGTAAGAAGCTGGACAGCTGGTTTAGCGAACTAGAGCCAGCGCAAGAAGGCGACGGCGAAGAAACAGCAGAGTGATTTTGTTGCGGCTTTTGAGAAAAAGCCCAATAAAAAACGCCCCAGTCATAAATGACTGGGGCGGCTAAATATTCAGCCAAATCCGATTACGTGAAGTAAAAGGTCTGAAAGATAGAACATCTTACCTCTGTACCCTACTCGACAAACTCTACCTGATTTTCAGCGCCCTACAAAGGGTTTTTTGTTGTTAAGTTTCAGGATTCGACATCTTTTTTACTAAGCTCATCACACTTTCACGCGTTCGATGTAGTTTAATTACTAAAAAAATGCTTAGCCGATAGGCAGTTACAAAACGCGCATTTAATAGACCGCTTTGTGAGGTTGCTGAACCGATTAAGTAAACTTTTTTCTTATGATGATGCCAGCGGCACGCAAATACCGCTGAATCAGCATGATCAGTGTGCCTCATCCCAGTTATCGCCGGTGCCTACTTCCACCTGCAGCGGCACATCCAGCTTCATGCTGTTCTCCATCAGATCACGGATGGTCTTAATGGCGCTATCCACTGCATCGCTGCGGATCTCAAACACCAGTTCATCGTGTACCTGCATAATCATGCGCACGGCATCGTCTTTTTGCTCCAACAGCCAGCCATCCACCGCAATCATCGCGCGTTTGATGATGTCTGCCGCCGTGCCTTGCATTGGGGCATTAATCGCCGCTCGCTCCGCCGCTTTACGACGAATCGCATTGCTGGAAGTGATATCAGGCAGCCACAAACGACGACCATCGAGCGTTTCTACATAGCCTTTCTCTGCTGCCTTCGCGCGCGTCTCTTCCATATAACGCAGCACGCCCGGATAGCGTTCAAAGTAGAGATCCATGTATTTCTTCGCCTCACCCGCACCGATATTGAGCTGGCGGGAAAGACCAAACGCGCTCATTCCGTAGATCAGACCAAAGTTGATCGCCTTGGCACTGCGACGCTGCTCACCTGAAACTTTGCTTAACGCCACACCAAACACTTCTGATGCGGTGGCACGGTGGATATCTTCGCCCTGGGCAAACGCATCCAGCAGGCCTTTGTCTTGCGACAGATGCGCCATGATACGCAGTTCAATCTGTGAGTAGTCCGCGGCGACAATACGATTGCCCGATCCGGCGACAAACGCCTGGCGGATTCGGCGCCCTTCTTCGTTGCGCACCGGGATATTCTGCAGGTTAGGATCGGTAGACGAGAGTCGTCCCGTCGCCGTTACCGCCTGATGATAGGATGTATGTACGCGGCCGGTAAGCGGATTGATCATCAGTGGCAGCTTATCGGTGTAAGTCGATTTCAACTTTGATAAACCACGATGTTCCAGAATTACTTTAGGCAGTGGATAATCGAGAGCCAGTTCAGCCAGCACTTCTTCGCTGGTCGACGGCGCGCCGCCCGGCGTTTTCTTGGTCGGTTTAATACCCTGCTTTTCAAACAAAATGGTTTGCAGCTGTTTGGGTGAAGAGAGATTAAACGGTTCGCCTGCCAGCTCGTGCGCCTTCAGCTCCAGCTCGGCCACACGCGTGGTCAGCTCCTGCGAGTGTTTCGCCAGGATATTCTGGTCAATCAGCACGCCGTTGCGCTCAATCCGCGATATCACCTTCAACAACGGCATTTCGATCTCTTCAAATACCTGTTTCGGCCCCGCTTCCGGCTCCAGTTTCTCCCACATTTTCAGATGCAATTGCAGCGTGACATCGGCATCTTCCGCCGCGTAGTGGCCCGCTTGTTCGATAGCAATCTGATTAAATGTGAGCTGATTTTTGCCTTTACCCGCGATCTCTTCGAAAGTCACCGTTTTATGGTTTAGCCAGCGCGCGGCCAGACTGTCCATATCGTGTTTTCCGCCCACGCTATTCAGGCAATAAGATTCCAGCATGGTGTCAAATTTGATGCCGTTCAGTTCAATGTCGTAATTCTTCAGCACGCCGCGATCGTATTTGAGATTCTGACCAACCTTCGCCGCGTTACCATCCTCCAGCAGCGGTTTTAGCTGCTTCAGCACTTCGCTGCGATCCAGCTGATCTGGCGCATCCAGATAATCATGGGCAACCGGCAGATAAGCTGCTTCGCCCGGCGCGACGGCAAAACCAATGCCGACAATATTGGCGCTTAAGGTATCCAGCGAGTCGGTCTCAAGATCGAAAGCGAAGAGCTCGGCGCTTTTCAGCTTTTTGAGCCATGCGGCAAATGTCGCTTCATCGAGTATAGTGACGTAGCCATCCGCAGAGAGCACGCTGGTCGCTTGGGCAGCGGGCGCAGCAGGTTCGCTGAGCTGCGGTTTCTTAGCCTGCGCGTTGCTCTTCTTACCTTGTTGCAGCCATGAACCATCCTGCAAATCGGTGATCCAGCGCTTAAATTCATAACGGCTAAACAAGGTTTGCAGCGCTTCGACATTAGGTTCATTGACGACAAGCTCATCGCAGGTCAGATCCAACTCAACGTCGGTTTTGATGGTTGCCAGCTGATAAGACAGGAACGCGACGTCGCGATTTTGCTCCAGCTTCGCCGCCATGGTTTTCGCACCGCGGAACGAGAGATCGGCCACTTTATCGAGATTGTCATAGATTGACTGCATACCGCCCAAGCCTTGCAGCAACGCCTGCGCGGTTTTCTCACCGACTCCCGGCACGCCTGGAATGTTATCGGAGCTGTCGCCCATCATGGCGAGGAAATCGATAATCAGTGCTGGCGGCACGCCATATTTCTGCTCGACCTCTTCCGGACCGAGCACGGTATTCGTCATGGTGTTGATCAAGGTGATCGCAGGCGTCACTAACTGCGCCATATCTTTATCGCCGGTGCTGATCAACACCGGGCGGCCGAGTTTTTCCGCCTCTAGCGCCAGCGTACCGATAACGTCATCCGCCTCAACGCCAGATACCGCCAACAGCGGCAGGCCCATCGCCTTCACCATTTCATGCAGCGGCTCAATCTGCGCACGCAGATCGTCTGGCATCGGCGGACGGTGCGATTTGTAGTGTTCAAAAAGCTCATCGCGGAAGGTTTTGCCTTTCGCATCGAAGACCACAGCCACATGGCTTGGCTGATACTGCATCAACAGGCTTTTCAACATGTTGAGCACACCATACATGGCGCCAGTTGGCTCGCCTGCACTGTTCGTTAGCGGCGGAAAGGCATGATATGCACGGTACAGATAAGATGAGCCGTCGACCAGAATCAGGGGATTTTCTGCAATTTGCGCCATAGGTTCGTATTTTCTTCGTTGCGATAATGAGGGCTATAAGGATGCCACAACCAGAGGAGAATGTTGAATGCACTCGGGGAAGTCAGGATCTTTTTCGTCGTTACGCGGCACGGATCGCAAGGATCAAACTGTGGATAAGTTTGTGCGTAAAAATCATAACGTATTGTTATTTACGTTAATTGCAATTACTTTAATATTAAAAATTCATTTATATCAGCAAGTTAAATACTTATTGTGATCTTGCTCGCCCTAATGAAAAGACGATCGTCCATGTGGATATTAAGCGAAGGGTTAATAAATACATCGCACAAATAAGAGAATGAAGGCAATAAAAAACGCCGGCAGTACCGGCGTTCTAAAAACTAAATTACTTCTTTTCTACCAGGAACTTCACTACATTGGCGTAATCAGCAACGAAGTTGTCCATTGAGCTGGTATCCAGGCCGCCGTTGTTAACCATATATTTGCCGTTAACGAAGATCGCTGGCACACCTTGCAGATTGACGTCTGCTGCTGCTTTCTGCTGCTGCGCAACCAGCGCTTTTACTGCGAAGCTATTCCACGCTGCATCGTAATCTTCTGAAGAGATACCCGCCGCTTCAATAAAAGTCTCTTTCAGACTTGCTGCATCGGTAACGGTTTGGGTTTTCTGAATACCGTCGAAAATCGGTGCAGTAACTTTGCTTTCTACGCCTAGCGCCATGGCAACAGCCCATGCCTGAGTGACAACCGGACCGAATTGACCACCAAGGAAATCAACGTGGTATTTGGTCACTTTCGTGTCCGCCGGCAGGTTCTTTTTCACTGCCTCGCTCACGTGATAAACGCGTTCGAACTGGTAGCAATGTGGGCAGAAGAAGGAGAAGAACTCCAGAACCTGCGGCTCACCCGCCACTGGCTTTGGCAAAGTAACGAACTGCTTACCATCGTTGAACTGTGCCGCCGAGGCGCCAAATGCCAGCATTAAACCTACCAGCGCAAACATGATCTTTTTCATCGTGAAACAATCTCCTGAGTACTTCATTAATATTGCGGGCTAAGCTGCAACGGCGGTTCGTGTAACAGCCTTTCCTGCTCGATAAATAATGCAATCTGCCGGCGCCAAAAATCCTCATCTGTCATCCAGGGGAAGGCGCGCGGAAAAGCGGGATCCTGCCAGCGGCGTACTACCCAGGCCAAATAATAAACCATGCGCATAGCGCGTAAAGGTTCAATCAGTGACAATTCATGTAAATCAAAATCACCGAATTCATTATAGGCTTCCAGCAAAATGTCCCATTGAATCAACTGTTCCTGACGATCGCCATTGACCAGCATCCATAAATCCTGCACTGCTGGCCCGTTACGGGCATCATCAAGATCGACAAACATCGGGCCTTCACGCCACAGAATATTGCCGGGATGGCAATCGCCGTGCAACCTTAACGGCTGCCAATGGCTATGCCAGCGCTGCTGCAGCGTCGCGCTGAGCTTATCAACGGCAGCAAGCAGTAAGTCTTTGAGTGAAGCCGGTACTAACGCGCTTTGTTCCAGCTCCCGACGCGGTTGAAAAACATACTCTTCAAGGCCGAAAGTGGGTCGCTGCTGAAACAGGCTTTGCTTTGCGGTTTGATGGATGCGCCCCAGAAAGCGGCCAACCCATTCCATCTGATCCTCGTTATCGGTTTCATACTGCCGTCCGCCTAAACTGGGGAAGACCGCGTACATGAAGCCGGCATGATGATTCAACGTGCTGCCCTGCAGAACGAGCGGCGCGGCAACCGGCACTTCATCCTCTAATAAATCCTGAGTGAACTGATGCTCTTCAAGGATCTGTTGTGCGCTCCAGCGCTGCGGACGATAAAACTTAGCCACATAGCGGCGTTTATCATCGTCGCTGAACTGATAGACGCGGTTTTCATAGCTATTGAGGGCGGTTAAGCCTGATTCGACACGCAGACCCGTATCCCAAAGTGCATCAAGGATGACATCGGGATTCAACGTCTGGAAATTAAAGGCGGCTTCGCTCATCATTTTGCCTGTGTGTTACCTTTGCGATTAATGCGCAAGGATAACATTACTCATCATCCTTAATCACACCGCGTGCACGTAATAGCGCGGTTTTGAAGTCCACTTCATAATCCTTTTTCAGGCCGGGAATGGCACTCTGGCTATCTGTGTCACGCATTTTGAGATGGTAAATCAATACATCATCGGTTAATTCACTTAATGGGCCACTGAAACCAGATTCCTGCGCCAGTTTTTGCAAAAATGCCAGCAAGTTGAGATCGGCATCCTTCTGCCATGCGGGTTGCAGAAGCTCGAGCAGTTCATTGAGTCGGTGATATTTCATCATTGATTCCTTTATGCAGATGGTACGCTGCCGCTCAGTAAGTATCGTCCAGAATGAAGCAAGGAGACGAATATGACAGCATTTACCGGCGTGATCCTCGCGGGTGGCCAAGGCAGTCGTATGGGAGGCCAGGATAAGGGGTTATTGATGTTACAGGGTGAACCCCTTTATCAGCACGTTTTGCGGCGATTCCGGCCGCAGGTCAATATTGTGTTGATAAGCGCTAACCGTAACATTGATCGCTATCAGGCAAGCGGTTGTCAGGTTGTTATCGATACATTGCCCGATTATCCCGGACCGCTGGCCGGGATGCTCAGTGGTTTACGCAGCAGTAAAAACGAATGGGTCGCTTTCTGCGCTTGTGATACGCCATGGATCCCCAATGACTTTGTCGCGCGTCTGTGGCAACAGCGTAATGATGCGCCCGCTGTGTGGGTGAAATCCTCCCAGCGTGATCATCCAGCCTTAGCGCTGGTCAATTGCGCATTGGCTGATGATCTTGAAACCTGGCTACTGCGCGGCGAGCGACGTTTAATGCAGTTCTTACATGAGCATGGCGGGCATGCTATTGCGTTTTCAGACCCAGAATCTGCGTTCCGCAATATCAATACGCCAGACGATCTCATGAATGAGGAAAAGTATTTATGAGTGTGCGCTTACTGGCGATTTCCGCATGGAGCGGGACAGGAAAAACCACTTTGCTTGAGCAAGTCATTCCACTTCTCAAAACTCAGGGGATTCGATCAGGCTTAATTAAGCACACACATCATCAGATGGATATCGATACGCCGGGGAAAGACAGTTATTTGCTGCGTAAAGCTGGGGCGGATCAGGTGATCGTCGCCAGTAATCAGCGCTGGGCATTGATGGTTGAATCACCTAATAAGCCTTTAAGCCTAATGCAATTAGCATCACAGATGGATAGCTCAACGTTGGATCTGGTGCTGGTCGAGGGCTTCAAAGATGAGCCGGTCCCCAAAATTGCACTTTGGCGGCGTGGCGTTAAAGGTGAGATTAAGGATTTGCTGGATCAGTATGTGATTGCAGTCGCTACTGATGAGGATATGGAACTGAATTTGCCCATATTGGATATTAATCAGCCAATGCAGGTTGCCGATTTTATTGTTCAGTGGCTTAAAAAGCGTTGAAATAGCCAGTTTTTAGCTAACATTCAGACGTAAAAAAGCCCCGGACTTTCGTCCGGGGCTTCTTCACTATTTGATGCCTGGCAGTTCCCTACTCTCGCATGGGGAGACCCCACACTACCATCGGCGCTACGGCGTTTCACTTCTGAGTTCGGCATGGGGTCAGGTGGGACCACCGCGCTAAAGCCGCCAGGCAAATTCTGTTTCGTCCGCTGCCCCCTCTCAGGCGCCGCAGACCAGTCCGTAAACAAGCTGAAAATCTCTGGTCTCTCAGACCAAAACGCCTCTGGCGTTGTAAGGTTAAGCCTCACGGGTCATTAGTACCGGTTAGCTCAACGCATCGCTGCGCTTACACACCCGGCCTATC
>NZ_JACVBT010000007.1:0-204211 GCF_014852515.1 Pantoea sp. PNT03 | reverse complement strand
TTGGGCCATCAGTCGCAGCAACAACCAGGATCGCGCCGTCCATCTGCGCAGCACCGGTGATCATGTTTTTCACATAGTCGGCGTGGCCTGGGCAGTCAACGTGCGCATAGTGGCGAGACGGGGTTTCGTATTCAACGTGAGAAGTGTTGATGGTGATACCACGTGCTTTCTCTTCTGGCGCTTTATCGATCTCATCGAATTTGCTTGCCTTACCGCCGTAGGTTTTAGCCAGTACGGTAGTAATTGCTGCAGTCAGGGTGGTTTTACCGTGGTCGACGTGACCGATGGTGCCCACGTTTACGTGCAGTTTGTTACGCTGAAATTGCTCTTTCGCCATGGCGATAATTCCTTACGTTGTGCCTTCATGAGTCATGAAGGCATCAGTTCACAATTTTTAAACCGTAGCTTATTTGCTACGAGCTTCAATAACGGCCTGAGCGACGTTGTTCGGCGCATCATCGTACTTCAGGAACTCCATGGAGTAAGAAGCACGGCCTTTGGTCAGAGAACGCAGCTGGGTTGCATATCCGAACATTTCAGACAGCGGAACTTCAGCATGGATCTGAACGCCAGTAGCGTTAGATTCCTGTCCTTTAAGCATACCACGACGACGGCTAAGGTCACCGATAACGTCACCGGTGTTCTCTTCCGGAGTCTCTACTTCAACCTTCATGATTGGCTCAAGCAGAACAGGTTGTGCTTTCTTAAAGCCATCTTTAAAGGCTAAAGAAGCAGCCAGTTTAAACGCCAGCTCAGAGGAGTCGACATCATGGTATGAACCGAAGTGCAGACGAACACCCAGATCAACTACCGGATAACCAGCCAGTGGACCTGATTTCAGCTGCTCCTGGAGACCTTTATCAACCGCAGGGATGTATTCAGTTGGAATCACACCGCCCTTGATATCGTTGACAAATTCGTAACCTTTCGGATTAACGCCCGGCTCCAGTGGGTACATGTCGATAACAACATGGCCATACTGACCACGACCACCAGACTGCTTGGCGTGTTTACCTTCGATATCGGTAACTTTCGCGCGAATCGCTTCACGGTAAGCAACCTGAGGTTTACCGACGTTCGCTTCAACGTTGAATTCACGCTTCATGCGGTCAACGATGATGTCGAGGTGCAGCTCACCCATACCTGCGATGATGGTCTGGTTGGTTTCTTCATCAGTCCATACGCGGAATGATGGATCTTCTTTCGCCAGACGACCCAGAGCCAGACCCATTTTTTCCTGGTCAGCTTTGGTTTTCGGCTCAACGGCGATAGAGATTACCGGCTCAGGGAATTCCATACGCTCAAGAATGATGACGTTGTCTGGGTCACACAGGGTGTCACCAGTGGTTACGTCTTTCAGACCGATCGCAGCGGCGATATCGCCCGCACGAACTTCCTTGATCTCTTCGCGTTTGTTCGCGTGCATCTGAACGATACGGCCCAGACGCTCACGGTTTGACTTAACCGGGTTGAACACGGTGTCACCGGTGTTAACAACACCAGAGTAAACGCGGAAGAAGGTCAGGTTACCAACAAACGGGTCGGTAGCGATTTTGAACGCCAGTGCAGCAAACGGCTCTTTGTCATCGGAATGACGCTCAGCCGGCGTGTCTTTACCGTCGTCCAGCATACCGTTAATCGCGGTAACGTCAGTCGGTGCTGGCAGGTATTCAACTACCGCATCCAGCATCGCCTGAACACCTTTGTTCTTAAATGCAGAACCACAGGTAACCAGGATGATTTCGTTTTTCAGAACGCGCTTACGCAGAGAAGTTTTAATCTCTTCTTCGGTCAGTTCTTCACCGCCGAAGAACTTCTCCATCAGCTCATCAGAACCTTCAGCAGCGGCTTCAACCAGCTTCGCACGCCACTCTTCAGCCAGTTCCTGCATATCAGCTGGAATATCTTCGTAAACGAAGGTAACGCCCTGATCGGCATCGTTCCAGTTGATCGCTTTCATTTTCACCAGGTCAACAACACCGGTGAAACCTTCTTCTGCGCCGATAGCCAGCTGAAGTGGAACTGGGTTTGCACCCAAACGCACTTTCATCTGGTCAACAACTTTCAGGAAGTTAGCACCCATGCGGTCCATTTTGTTAACGAACGCGATGCGTGGAACTTTATATTTGTTAGCCTGACGCCATACGGTTTCAGACTGTGGCTGAACACCACCAACTGCACAGTAAACCATTACTGCGCCATCAAGCACACGCATAGAACGCTCAACTTCGATGGTGAAGTCAACGTGTCCCGGGGTGTCGATGATGTTTACGTGGTGTGGTTCAAACTGCTTAGCCATACCAGACCAGAAACAGGTAGTCGCAGCAGACGTGATGGTAATACCACGTTCCTGCTCCTGCTCCATCCAGTCCATGGTTGCTGCGCCGTCATGAACTTCACCGATTTTGTGGTTTACACCGGTGTAGAACAGAACACGTTCGGTAGTTGTAGTCTTACCGGCGTCGATGTGCGCACTGATACCAATGTTACGGTAGCGCTCAATGGGTGTTTTACGAGCCATTTGATTCCTCTGATTCTTAGACGTTCTAAGTTAAAAAAGCCCAGCAGGTGAGTCACTGGGACGCCCGCTGGGTTTATAACAACTACGTTGCTGTTACCAGCGGTAGTGTGCGAACGCCTTGTTGGCTTCAGCCATGCGGTGAACGTCTTCACGTTTCTTAACTGCAGTACCTTTGTTCTCTGCAGCATCAGAAAGTTCGTTCGCCAGGCGGAGAGCCATAGATTTATCACCGCGTTTACGAGCAGCTTCTACGATCCAACGCATTGCCAGGGCATTACGACGAACCGGACGGACTTCAACTGGAACCTGGTAGGTAGAACCACCAACGCGACGTGACTTAACTTCGACAGTCGGACGTACGTTTTCGAGAGCAACCTCGAACGCTTCCAGGCCATCTTTACCAGCGCGTTGAGCCAGGGTATCAAGCGCGGTATAGACGATAGATTCAGCAGTAGATTTTTTACCATCTACCATCAGGATGTTTACAAATTTAGCCAGCAGCTCTGATCCGAACTTAGGATCCGGCAGAATTTTACGCTGACCAATGACGCGACGACGTGGCATGGAAATACTCCGTTGTTAATTCAGGATTGTCCAAAACTCTACGAGTTTAGTTTGACATTTAAGTTAAAACGTTTGGCCTTACTTAACGGAGAACCATTAAGCCTTTGGCTTCTTCACGCCGTACTTGGAGCGTGACTGCTTACGGTCTTTAACACCTGAGCAGTCCAGCGCGCCACGAACGGTGTGGTAACGCACACCTGGCAAGTCTTTAACACGACCGCCACGGATCAGGATCACTGAGTGTTCCTGCAGGTTATGACCTTCACCACCGATGTAGGAGGTAACTTCAAAACCGTTGGTCAAACGCACACGGCAAACTTTACGCAGTGCTGAGTTTGGTTTTTTAGGGGTAGTGGTGTACACACGAGTACATACACCACGTTTCTGCGGGCAAGCTTCCAGCGCAGGCACGTTGCTCTTTGCAACTTTGCGTACGCGTGGTTTGCGAACCAGCTGGTTAACTGTTGCCATTAAATAGCTCCTGGGATTTAGCTTTTTGCTTCGTAAACACGTAATAAATCGCCTCGTATTACTACGAGGAGGCAGAATTTTAGGGCTGTGTCAAAAGGGTGTCAAGAAATAACCAGGTTTTCGCTCTTACCAGGCCACTTGTTGTGGATGCTTCGCTGTCATCGCAACGAAACCAGTATAGTCCAAACGTGCTACATTGGTCGAAATTTGCTCATCCAGGCCGCGCGCGCCCACATCTTCTTCTAATACCCACAGCGTAGCCGGCGATGCGCTGAGCTTGATTAACATTTGGCTGCCAGCCAAAGCGGCGCTGACGCCATCCTGCAATAAAAGCAGATCGTCGCCTTCCTGCAATAAAAGCAGCAGGCTATCGAGGTCGCATTGCCAGGGAGATTGCAACAGCGTGTAGAGCATGATCAGTTCTCAGAATCGAATAACACGATGATAGGAAGCCAGCTTTTCGCGTAGCGATGCGGCCTCCAGCACCTCAGCAGCCAACACACGTTCAGCCGTCAAACTCTGCCCGCGCGCCAGCAGCGAATCGGCGCATACAAAACACTGGTCAATATCGTACAACTCCAGCACGCCAAAAGTCGCGATGTAGTTACGCGCCAGAATTTGCTCAGGTTGTTGGTCGCGATTGAGCTGCAGCACGCCATCCCCGATAAAGAACAGACCGATATCTTCGCTTAGTGCGCCCGTCGCCAGCACAGCATCCAGCCCTTCCCTGCCCGCGCTGCTGCCGTGCGGTGCCTGAGTAAATAGAAAAGCTACGCGGTTCATCAGAATTGCACCAGACGATCGCAGCTAAGCGCGGCTTCTGCCAATGCGCCCAAACCGCTGAGTTCAAAACCCGGCTGCAAGTTACTGCCCGCCAGTTGCAAGCGCGCGGCTTCCTGCGCGTCGGTTACGCCACGACGTAATGCTGCGGCCACGCAGATATTCAGCACGGCGCCACTTTCAGCGCGCAACTGCTGCCATTCACGCACCATATCCACCTCATCGCTGGCCGGCGCGCTCAGTTGGTTGGCGTTCAATACGCCTTCACGATAGAAGAACACGCTCTCCAGCTGGTGCCCGGCCTTAATAAGTGCGCGCGCAAACAGCAGCGCGCTGCTGGCGTGTTGCGTGCCGTATGCCGGTCCGGTGACCAGCAAGGTGTAGCGCATTAGCGATCCTGCCCCTGAAAATCACCGCTTTTAAACTGGCGAATGTAGAGGTAAACCGTGTGCTTGGAGATATTGAGGCGATCGGCCACCTGGTTAATCGCATCTTTAATGTCGAAGATACCCTTCTCATACATATTGAGCACGATCTGGCGATTCTTAGCATTATTCGAAACGTTACGGTCAGCGCTCACTTCTTCAATCGCGAACTCAAGCGTCTGCATCACCAGATCTTCCACCGAGCTGGCAAAGTTGACGTTGGAATCCACCTGCTGCATCTCCGGCGGCATAAAGGTCGACATAATCTGCGAGAACGGAACGTCGAGGTTCATGTTGATGCACAGCAAGCCAATAACGCGCTGCTGGCGATTACGAATCGCGATCGTGACCGATTTCATCAGCACACCGCTTTTCGCGCGCGTGAAGTAGGCTCTGGAGACATTGCTGTCGGCGCCGTGCATATCGTGCAGCATACGCAGCGCCAAATCGGTAATCGGCGAACCCACTTTACGCCCGGTATGTTCACCGTTGGCGATACGCACCGCAGAACACTTCAAATCTTCCAGCGAGTGCAGCACGATTTCGCAGTGCGAGCCAATCAGCATCGCCAGGCCATCGACAACGGCTTCGTAGGATTTGAGGATATCGTAATCTGCTTGCTCGAACGGACGTTGCTCCAGTAAATCGAAGTCAGTCAGTTCACCGGGATTGAATGGATTAGACATCGAAGACATTACCCTAAATGGCTGGAGCCTGTCTCGACAGCATTGGGGCAGACTCATATTGTGATAATTGTGCAGGCGCTAGTCTGGCAAATGTGCTGGTCTTTAGCCAGACCTTTACTCTCTTCTCCGCAATAAAAACGCCGCCCGAGGGCGGCGTGATGCAGAAAGTTAAGATTACTGTGCTTTCTGATCGGCAGCGACTGGAGCCTGCGCTTTTTCGTCCGCTTTCGGCGCGGGTTTGATGTCGAGCAGTTCAACATCGAACACCAGCGTGGAGTTCGCCGGAATACCCGGAACGCCATTTTTGCCGTAAGCCAGGTTCGGTGGGATCACCAGCTTGATTTTACCGCCTTTCTTCACGTGCTTCAGACCTTCGGTCCAGCCCGGAATCACACCGTCCAGACGGAACGACAGCGGCTCACCGCGGGTATAAGAGTTATCGAACTCAGTACCGTCGATCAGCGTCCCTTTGTAGTTCACAACCACAGTGTCGCTGTCTTTCGGCGCGCTACCGGTACCTTCTTTCTCTACCTGATACAGCAGGCCAGATTCGGTTTTCTTCACGCCTTTTTCTTTGGCGAATTTGTCAGCGTAAGCGGAACCCTTATCAGAGTTCTCTTTCGCGTCTTTTTCCATCTTCGCCTGAGCAGCACCTTTTACGCGGCCTTCAAAGGCCTGCAGGGTTTGCTCGATCTCTTGATCAGAGAGTTTGCTCTTGCCGCCAAAGGCGTCCTGAACACCCGCGATCAACTGATCTTTATCAAGTTTGATGCCCAGCTTCTCTTGTTCCTTCAGAGAGTTGTCCATGTAGCGACCCAGGGACGCGCCAAGTGCATAAGCTGATTGCTGGTCTTCGTTTTTGAAGGCAGCATTTTTCGGTGCTTGCGGCGCAGCCTGAGCGGCGTCTGCTGGAGCAGCGGCGGTTTCTGCTGCCATTGCCAGCGGTGCATTCAGCGCGAAGGCCATGGTGGTAGCTAACAATGTGACTTTAAACAGTGAATTCATCCTTTCTCCAAAACCGAAGCCTCTAACCTCGGGAATCATTGCGGACTGAGGCCCACACTATAACTTTACGTGGCAGCGGCGAACACTCCCACAATGTAATTACCCGTCCAACCTCCGACCTTTTTTGCTTCAGGAAGTTTCATCAGAGATATAGGCGTTATGCGGCGTTTCAATGCAGCATGGCGCGGAAAGGTAAAATATCAGGTGATTCTGAAGCGAAAGGCCGTAGAATCAGGCCCGAAACAGACTAACGTGCAGCACCGCAAGATGAGGAAAGATCATGCAACCAACAGAATGGGAACAACGCTTTGAGGCGCTGGAGAGCAAGCTGGCTTTTCAGGAATACACCATCGATCAGCTCAATCAAACGGTGGTTCAGCATGAGCTGGAGATGATCAGACTGCGTGAGCAGGTCCGTCTGTTAATCGATAAAGTGAAAGATAGCGCGCCGTCGATAATTGCCTCGCAATCTGAAGAAACCCCGCCGCCACATTACTAAAAAGAAAAGGCCACCCGAAGGTGGCCTCGCCAGCATCACACTAATTAGTGGCTGCAGCCGCAACCGCCAGTGCCACAACCGCCCTGGCCGTGATCGTGACCATGGTCGTGGTCATGATCGTGATGATGACCATCAGCGCCATGCACGTGACCGTGCGCCAGCTCTTCTTCGGTCGCTGCGCGAATCGCCACAACTTCCACGTTGAAGTTCAGGTTCTGACCCGCCAGCATGTGGTTACCATCAACCACTACGTGCTCATCTTCAACTTCGGTGATTTCAACCGGAACTGGACCCTGATCGGTTTCTGCCAGGAAGCGCATGCCAACCTGCAGTTCGTCAACGCCCATAAACACGTCTTTTGGTACGCGCTGTACGAGGTTGTCATCGTATTGACCGTAAGCGTCGTTCGCCGGGATATGCACGTCAAACTTATCGCCTACATCATGATTTTCCAGCGCTTTTTCCAGACCAGAAATCAGGGAACCATGACCGTGCAGATAGTCCAACGGTGCACTCACCGGTGACTCGTCAACCAACACACCGTCTTCGGTACGAACCTGATACGCCAGGCTCACCACCAGGTCTTTTGCTACTTTCATGATATCTCCTAACCGTTGAGAACTAAGATCCCGTCCCATTGGTCAATTTTGCGTGCAATAACCAACCAGAAAGGTTCAAGACTGAGGATGCCAACAAATGTGTTGTTGCATACTGCTCAGCGTTAATGGCGCCGATTGTAACGGAATTCAATCCCGCTGTAAGTTCAAGCTTAAAAAAAGCTGAGCCATTGCGCTACTCAGGATGAAAAATGCCGATCACTTGCTCATTGCTGCGAACCTGATCGCGCACCTGCTTATCCGCTTCCCGCATTTGATGACCGCACTCGACGCACTCCACCACATCAACATTGTTCTCACGCCACAATGCCAACGTGTCTTTTTCCTGGCAGTGCGGGCAAACCGCACCGGCAATAAATTGTTTACGCATACTGTTTCCTGCCGTCGTTAGTGAACGGATTAAGTAAGTATAGTTCTACTCGTCATCCCAGCCGTCAAACTGACGTTTCTCGTGCTGCATTTCGCGCTGGAAGATATCCTCCAGCTCGCGCCGCGCCTCACGCACACGCGAAACCTGCGCGCTGTCATCGTGGCTGGGCACCAGCTCTCGCAGCATACGCATATCCAGACGACGGAAATGTTGCTGCGCGCGCTGCGCCTGATGCGGATGCATGCCCAGCGAGATCAGCGTTTTACGACCCAGCTCCAGCGCACTGGAGAACGTCTCACGCGAGAACAGCGTAACACCCGCCTGCAACAGTTCGTGCGCCTCAACACGTCCACGCGCACGCGCCAGGATTTCCAGCTGCGGGAAATGCTGCTGACACAGTTGCACGATGGTCATCGAATCTTCCGGATCGTTACAGGTAATGACGATGGATTGCGCATTCTCCGCGCCCGCCGCACGCAGCAGCTCCAACTCGGTGGCGTCGCCATAGTAAACCTTATAGCCATATTTACGCATCAGGCTCACCGCGGAGATATCACGCTCCAGCACGGTAATGCGCTTGTTGTTCGCCATCAGCAAACGGCCAACAACCTGACCAAAACGACCAAAGCCCACCACAATGACCTGCGGCCGATCGTCCTCAACAAAGTGCTTCTCGGCATTTTCATCGGGCTCATTAAAGCGGTGCGCCAGTAAACGATCAATGCCGTTCATCAGCAGCGGCGTGGTCATCATGGATAATGTCACCGTCACCAGCAGCAGCGGCATTTGGTCGCCGCTGAACATTTTGGCTGACGACGCAGCCGAGAACAGCACAAAGGCAAACTCGCCGCCCTGGCTTAACACACCGGCAAACTGCTGGCGCTCCGAACTGCGCAGGCCATAAATGCGCCCAAGCACATACAGCACCAGCGTTTTCACCGTCACCAGAATCAGCACGCCCAACAAAATTTCAGTGATGTGGGTATAAAGCACGCCGAGATTCAGCGCCATGCCAACCGAAATAAAGAACAAGCCCAGCAACAAACCTTTGAAGGGTTCGATGGCCACTTCCAGCTCGTGGCGATACTCGCTTTCCGCCAACAGAATACCGGCGATAAAAGTACCGAGCGCCATCGACAGGCCGAGCGCATCCATAAATAGTGCCGAACCCAGCACCAGCAGCAGTGAGGCGGCAGTAAACACTTCGCGCACGCCGGATGCGGCAATGAAGCGCAGAATCGGGCGCAGCAGATAACGACCACCAATCAGCATCCCGCCGAACGCCAGCACTTTCATCCCAACTTTCAACCAGTCAACATGACCGCTGTCGCCGCCCGCCAGCAGCGGCACCAGCGCCAACGCGGGAATCACCGCTAAATCCTGGAACAGCAACACTGAGAAACCGAGCTGTCCCGATTCACTGCGGTTCATGCCTTTATCGCGCATCAGCTGCAGCGCCATCGCCGTGGATGACATTGCCAGACCAATGCCGCCAATCACCGCCGCCTGCCAGCTAAAATCGGTCAGCCACAGCAATCCGCCGAGAATGGCGGCGGAAATCAGCACCTGAGCCGCACCAACGCCAAATATCGAACGGCGCAGCGCCCACAGTTTCGAGGGGTTCAGTTCAAGCCCGATGATGAACATCAGGAACACCACGCCGAGTTCCGAGAAGTGCAAAATCTCCTCGACGTCGCTGATGAACCCCAAACCCCACGGACCAATCGCGATACCGGCCAGCAGATAGCCCAGCACCGCGCCAATGCCGAGACGCGCCGCAATCGGCACAATCAGCACCGCCGCAACCAGATAAATCACGCCCGCCGTCAGTAACGTTTCGCCTTCCATCACACACCTCCCTGCGGCAGCGGTGAAGCCAGCCAGTCACCATACGCGCGCGCAAAATTACGCATCACTTCCGGCGTTTGTCGACGCGCCCAGTAAATCACCATCGGCGTCATCCAGTGCATGCGGCACATCTGCGCCGTCAGCTCAAACGGACGCATGATGTCACTCATCGGATAGCGATTCAGGCCGCTGGGGTGATACGCCGCTTCCGGTTCGCCGGTGGTGACCACGCTGCGCCAGTATTTGCCTTCCAGCGCATTACCATCCGGTCCGCTGGCAAAGCCGCGCGACAGCACACGATCCAGCCACTCCTTCAGGAGCGCCGGGCAGCTGTAGGTATAAAGTGGATGTTGGAATACAACGATTTGATGGTCGCGCAGCAGCTGCTGCTCATAGTGAATATCAATAAAAAAATCCGGATAGTGGGCGTATAAATCGTGCACCGTGACGTGGTCCAGTTCCATAGCCGACTGCAGCAAAACCCGATTAGCAATCGAATCCTGTGATTCCGGATGGGCGTAAAGCAGCAATATTTTGGGTGGCTGCGACATCGTTCCCCTCCAAAGCGTCGTCACGGCACAGGAATTCCGCTACCATGCTCGACGCAACAAATTTTCTCGAATTATGTTGCCGGTAAATTAACATATTCTGACGATACGGCGCTTATGATTGTCTTTTCAGCACTACAAATTCGCCGCGGCACCAATGTGCTGCTGGATAACGCAACAGCCACCATTAACCCAGGCCAGAAAGTTGGCTTAGTGGGCAAAAATGGCTGCGGCAAATCGACGCTGCTGTCATTGCTGAAGGGCGAAATCAGCAGCGATGCAGGTAACGCTACGTTCCCGAGCAACTGGGCGCTGGCGTGGGTCAATCAGGAAACCCCGGCGCTGAGCAAACCCGCGCTGGAGTATGTTATCGACGGCGACCGTGAATATCGTCAGCTTGAATCCGAATTGGCCGACGCCAACGCGCGCAACGATGGCAACGCCATCGCCCTGCTGCACGGCAAGCTGGATGCGATTCAGGCGTGGAGCATACCTGCTCGCGCCTCAAGTTTGTTGCACGGTTTGGGCTTTAGCCAGGAACAATTAATGCGTCCGGTGAGCGATTTCTCCGGTGGCTGGCGCATGCGCCTTAACCTCGCGCAGGCGCTGGTGTGCCGTTCCGATCTGCTGCTGCTGGATGAACCGACTAACCACCTCGATCTGGATGCGGTGATCTGGCTTGAACGCTGGCTGAAAAGCTACGAAGGCACGCTGGTGCTGATTTCGCACGACCGCGACTTCCTCGATCCGGTGGTCGATAAGATCATCCATATCGAACAGCAGACGATGTTTGAATACACCGGTAACTACAGCTCGTTCGAACGTCAGCGCGGCGCCAAGCTGGCGCAGCAGCAAGCGCTGTTCCAGAGCCAGCAGGAAAAAGTGGCGCACCTGCAGAAGTATATCGATCGCTTCCGCGCGCAGGCGACCAAAGCCAAGCAGGCGCAGAGCCGCATCAAAATGCTGGAGCGCATGGAATTGATTGCGCCAGCACACGTCGATAACCCATTCAGCTTCAGTTTCCGCGCGCCAGAAAGCTTGCCGAATCCGTTGCTGAAGATGGAGCGTGTTACCGCCGGTTATGGCGAACGCATCATTCTCGACGCCATCAAACTCAACCTTGTGCCGGGTTCACGTATTGGCCTGCTGGGCCGTAACGGCGCGGGTAAATCGACGCTGATTAAGCTGCTAGCCGGTGAGCTCGACGCGCTGGATGGCAAAGTTGGCCTGGCGAAAGGCATTAAGCTCGGTTACTTCGCCCAGCATCAGCTGGAATATCTGCGCGCCGATGAATCACCCTTGCAGCATTTATCACGCATCGCGCCGAAAGTGCTGGAGCAGCAACTGCGCGACTACCTTGGCGGCTTCGGCTTCCAGGGCGATAAAGTCAGCGAAATCACCGAACGTTTCTCCGGCGGCGAAAAAGCGCGTCTGGTGCTGGCATTAATTGTCTGGCAGCGCCCGAACCTGCTGCTGCTTGATGAACCAACTAACCACCTCGATCTTGATATGCGTCAGGCGCTGACCGAAGCGCTGATTGATTTCGAAGGCGCGCTGGTGGTGGTCTCGCACGATCGCCATCTGCTGCGCGCCACCACCGACGATCTCTATCTGGTGCACGACGGCAAGGTCGACGTGTTTGAGGGTGATCTGGAAGATTATCAGCAGTGGCTGAGCGATTTGCAGAAGCAGCAAGCGCAACAGGATGCCGCACCGAAGCAGGACAACGGCAACAGCGCGCAATCGCGCAAAGACCAGAAACGCCGCGACGCCGAACTGCGCGCACAAACGCAGCCGCTGCGTAAAGAGATCGAGAAGCTTGAGAAGCAGATGGTGAAGTGGCAGAGCCAGCTCAGCGACGCGGAAGCCCAGTTAGCCGACAGCGCGATTTACGATCAGAGCCGCAAAGCCGATTTGAATGTGGCGCTGCAGCGTCAGGCCGAGAGTAAGGCGGCGCTGGAAGAGGTCGAAATGGCGTGGCTGGATGCGCAGGAACAGCTGGAGCAGATGCTGGCGGGGTGAGTGTGCGCGCTGTCCCCCATCCCGGCCTTCCCCCGCAAGCGGGGGAAGGAGACGCTGCCACATGTAGCTTAATCACTGACATGCGGCAGCATCTTCCTCCCCTATTTATGGAAGTGTGCACGCTGTCCCCCATCCCGGCCTTCCCCCGCAAGCGGGGGAAGGAGACGCTGCCACATGCAGCTTCATCACTGACATGTGGCAGCATCTTCCTCCCCTATTTATGGAAGTGTGCACGCTGTCCCCCATCCCGGCCTTCCCCCGCAAGCGGGGGAAGGAGACGCTGCCACATGTAGCTTAATCACTGACATGTGGCAGCATCTTCCTCCCCCATTTATGGGGGAGGACCGAGGAGGGGGAATGCGAGCACTATTCCAAATTAAAACGGCTTATCCCCTAACACCGTCGCACGATGCATCACCCGCCGCGCCGGATAATAATCCGCATTAGCATAGTGTTGGGTCACGCGGTTGTCCCAAATCGCCACATCATTCTCTTGCCAGCGCCAGCGCACCTGGAATTCCGGTTTGGCGCTATGCCAAAACAGGAAGTTAAGCAGCGCATCGCTCTCTTTTTCGCTCAAGCCCAGCAAACGCGTGGTAAAACCTTCGTTGACAAACAGCGCCTTGCGTCCGCTCACCGGGTGGGTACGAATCACCGGATGCTGCACCGGCGGGTTCTTTGCCACCGCTTGCTGCCAGCGCTGATGCTCTTCCTCGGTTTTGCGGTATTTGTACTCCTGAAACGACTTCTTAAAGTCGTGCTCCGCCTGCAGTCCATTCAACAGCGTCTTAAACGGTTCAGACAGCGCTTCATAGGCCGCAATGCCGGTTGACCACAAGGTATCGCCGCCGCTCTCCGGCAGCAGCTTCGAAGCCAGAATCGCAATTGCCGGCGGGGTTTGAATAAAGGTGACATCGGTGTGCCAGTTGTCATTATCCGGCGGATTATCCTGATGCGTATCCAGCACGATGATCTCTTCCACGCCTTCCGCATGCGGATAGACCGGATGGATATGCAGATCGCCAAAGCGAATCGCCAGCGCGCGCTGCTGTTCCGGGGTAATCACTTGATTGCGCAGGAACAGCACCTGATGGCGCAGCAAGCCATGATAGAGCTGTTCAAACTGGGCATCGCTCAGCGGACGGCTGAGGTCGACATCACTGACCTGCGCCCCAATATTCGGGCCCAGCGCGGTAAAATTAAGACGTTCGTTCATTGCTGTTCTCCATTCCAGGGCGTCAGTCGGCGCTGCAAGGCGCGCAGACCCAGTTCTAAGCCAAAGGCAATCAGGGCAATCACGGCGATACCGGCCAGCACCACGTCGGTGGCGAGGAACTCACCGGCCGACTGCACCATAAAGCCGAGTCCACGCGTAGCGGCAATCAGTTCCGCCGCCACCAGCGTTGACCAACCTACGCCGAGACCAATGCGCAAACCGGTGAGGATTTCCGGCAGCGCGCCAGGCAGAATCACGTAGCGCAGCAGTTGCCAGCGCGATGCGCCAAGCGCCTGCGCCGCGCGAATCCGTACCTGCTGGGCATTCTTCACACCCGCCAGCGTCGACAAGGTCACCGGCGCGAAAATCGCCAGATAAATCAGTAAAATCTTCGAGGTTTCGCCGATGCCAAACCAGATCACCATCAGCGGCAAATAAGCCAGCGGCGGTACCGGGCGATAGAGTTCGATCAGTGGATCAAGCAAGCCGCGAATCGCCGGGCTCAGGCCCATGGCGATGCCGACCGGAATCCCAATCAGCGCGGCGAAGAACAGCGCCACCAGCATACGCGCCAGGCTGGCGCCAAGATGCTGCCATAACGTGGCGTCCATAAAGCCTTGCGGGCTGGCAATCAATATTAATTTCTGCAGCACCACTTGCGGCGGCGGTAAAAACAGCGGCGCCACTAAGCCGAGCGCGGTGATAGCCCACCACAACAGCAGCAACAAGCCCACGCTGAGCATGCTGAGTGAGAACTGGCGCGAGAACGGCCAGCGCAGTCCACGACGACGCATTTGGGTCTTCCCATCAATCACCGCACTCATATAAACGCCTCACGTTGGGAAAACACCTGATTCAGTACATATTCACGACGTTCGATAAACGCCGGATCGGATTTGATGCTGCGGCACGGTTCCCCGGCGGCGAAGCGTTGGCCGAAGTCGAGTTTCAAACGCTCCACTACGCGGCCCGGTCCCGGCGACAGCAGCACTAATTCGCTGGCGAGGAACACCGCCTCTTCGATGTCGTGGGTGATCAGCAGAATCTGCTTGCCGGTATCACGCCACAGCGTTAGCAGCAAGGTTTGCATCTGTTCACGGGTAAAGGCGTCCAGCGCGCCAAACGGCTCATCTAACAGCAGCAACTGAGGATCAGCCGCCAGCGCACGCGCAATGCCCACGCGCTGACGTTGACCCCCAGAGAGCTGCCAGATATAACGCTGCTCTGCACCTTCCAGTCCTACTTTGCGGATCAAACGGCGTGCAATGCTATGGCGCTCCGCCTTCGCCATGCCCGCCAGTTGCAAACCGAACGAAACGTTATCGATCACGTTGCGCCACGGCAGCAATCCTTCATTTTGAAACACTACGCCGCGCTCAGCGCCCGGCCCTTTTACCGCTTTGCCATCCAGCGTAATGCTGCCAGATTCCAGCGGCAGAAAGCCGGCGATGAGGTTCAGCAGCGTGGTTTTGCCACAGCCGGAGGGACCTAACACCACCAGCAGGTCTCGGTTGCCCAGCTGCAGGTTGATGTCCTGCAGCGCGGGTTGTCCGGCGTAACGCGCATTGAGATGGGTGATGTTAAGCATGCGGCCTCCGGTTATTTCACTAAGGGTGCAACGAAGCGCGTGGTGACGAAGCTGCTGTAATCGCTATCCGCTTCTGGCACTTTGCCCTGCTCTTTCAGAAAGCCGGCAGTATCGACAATCGCCTTGTTCACCGGCTTGCCGAGCTGCTCCACCTGCTGCTGCGCGGTGAGGTACGTGTTGCCTTTCACCAGCACCGGCACATCCGCTTCGGGTACACCGCTCAGGCGCGCCAGCTTGCTCAGGTTGTCTGACTGCTTCAGCCATTGATCCGGATTGGCGATGTAAGCTTGCTGCGCTTCAACGGCGCTGCGGGCAAAGGCGGTGACGATTTCGGGATGCTGCTGCGCAAAGTCTTTACGCACCACCCACACATCGAGCGTTGGCGCGCCCCACTTGCCGACCTGCGAAGAGTCCGTCAGCACCTTGCCATTTTTCTCCAGCTCGTTGACCGCCGGAGACCAGACGTAAGCGCCGTCAATATCACCGCGTTTCCATGCAGCAATAATCGCCGGCGGCTGCAGGTTGACTAAGGTCACTTGCGAAGGCTTGATGCCCCAATGCTTGAGCGCGGCGAGGAAGCTGTAGTGCGTAGTCGAGATGAATGGCACGGCGATGCGCTTGCCAATCAGGTCTTTAGGATCTTTGATGGTTTTCTTCACCACTAGCGCTTCGGAGTTACCGAGCTGAGAGGCCAGCAGGAAAGCTTCAATCGGCAGCTTTTGCGTGGCGGCGACCGCCAGCGGGCTGGAACCGATATTACCAATCTGCACGTCGCCCGACGCCAGTGCACGTAACACGCTGGCCCCGCTATCAAATTTGCGCCAGTCGACGGTAGCACCGCTCTCTTTGGCGAAGGTGTTATCCGCCTGCGCCACTTTGGCTGGTTCAGCCGAGGTCTGATACGCCACGGTAACGTTGACCGCTTGCGCCTGAAACGCCATCAGGGCCAGAGCCGCTGTGACCGCCGTTATTGTTTTTTTCATTGCCATCATCATTCACCCCAATGTGTTTTGTCTGGGCAGTTTCTCCAGCAACAGTAATTTCATAAAGGAATTAAAAATTATCCCTAATGACGATCCGTTCTTAGATCAACATCGGGCAAGGCTATGCAAAAAGTGCAAATGGAAAGAAAAGGAAAGCGGTAAATATGTCACACGCTCACATGGCAGCTGTGATATTGATAGAGATCTCATTTTTTAACTCTTTACTAACGGTCCTGAATCCATGTCGATAGAAAAAGTCGCACACCTGGCTGGCGTGTCAAAAGCCACCGTTTCACGGGTTTTGAACCAGAATCCCGGCGTGCGCCCGGATACGCGTGCCAAAGTGCTGGCGGCCATCGACATCTGCGACTATCAGCCCAACCTGCTGGCGCGCCAGTTGCGCACTTCGCAAAGCCATATGTTGTTAGTGCTGATTCCCGACATCACCAATCCATTCTGCTCACGCGTGGTTCAGGGCATTGAAGCCGAAGCTGAAGCGCAGGGTTACCACATTCTGCTGTGTAACTCAGGATCGCAGCTGCGGCGCGAAGCGGCCTACATTGCGCTGCTCACCGGCAAAGTGGTCGACGGCGTGATCACCATGGATGCCGCCAGCAGCCTGCATGAGCTGAAAGAATTGATTGGCGATCAGCCTTGGGTGCAGTGCGCGGAATACGATCCGTCGATCGCCGCCTCAAGCGTGGCGATTGATAATAAAGAAGCGGCTTTCGAAACCGTGCGTTATCTGGCGAGCAAAGGCCGACGTCGTATTGCGCTGGTGAACTGTGATATGCGCTACCTCTATTCACATAAGCGTGAAGAGGGATATCGCGTGGCGCTGGAGCAGCTGGATCTCAGCTGGTGCGGTGTGGCTTATGCCGAGAATATCACCTGCGAAGCGGGCAGTGCGGCTTTGCGCGAACTGCTCACGCAGCCGGAACCGCCGGATGCGGTGTTTGCGGTATCGGATGTGTTGGCGGTCGGCGTCATCCACGCGGCGTTGGAAGCAGGTTTACGCGTACCGGAAGATTTAGCGGTGGTGGGATTTGATGGCATTAACTTTACCAGCAGCCTGAATCCACCGCTAACCACGATTGAGCAGCCGATGAACCGTATGGGTGCGCGCAGCGTACAGCTGTTGCTGCAACGCATCCGCCAGCCCAACTCGTCGGTGGTACATGAAGTGTTGCCGTGGAAGCGCGTTGAACGCGCTTCCAGTTAACTCAGCGCCAAATCAGCAATACGCACGCAGCGGTGAGCAAGCCCATCGCCAGATTGAAGATTTTCCACGCGCGTGGGCTGCGCAGCAGACGTCCAATCAGCGAGCCAAAGCCCATCCAGATCACCCCGGAAACCACGTTCACCATGAACATGCCGATGCTGATCGCTATCACCGAATGCAGATATTCGCTGCCCGCCAGGCTGAAGCTGGCCACCGCGCCGAGCGCCATCAGCCAGGCTTTCGGGTTTATCAGCTGCAGCAAGCCGCCTTGCCAGAACGGCATCTGCTTCACTGTGGCATCGTCGGTTTCCAGTTTTTCATACTCGGCGCTGGCGATTTTCCATGCCAGCCACAGCAGATAAAGGCTACCGGCAATCTTCAGGATGAGATGCAGCGAGGGATAAAGCAGGATGAGGCCGCCGATACCAAATGCCACCATCAGCAACATGACTTGCATACCAATCATGATACCAATGAGCAGCGGAATGGTGCGCAGGAAGCCAAAATTAGCACCCGAGGCGGTAAGTAACATATTATTGGGCCCGGGCGTGATGGCCGCGACCCAGAGAAAACCTAACATTGATAAAAAAAGACTCAGTTCCATGTATATTCGGGTGCTCCTCACCCAGTAAAGCGAACAACCCATCGAAGCTATCAGCGACTTATGCATCAGACAAGCCTTTACCCAAGCTATTTTGATCGCCCCAGCGGCGAGCGTTTTAAACCCCTGCGCGGATTCAGTAACGCGCATCTGCAAACGCTGCTGCCGCGTATTCTGCGGCGCCGCGTTACGTTACGTCCGCACTGGCAGCGTCTTGACCTGCCGGACGGCGATTTTGTCGATTTAGCGTGGAGTGAAGATCCGGCGCAGGCGCGTCATAAACCGCGCATGGTGATGTTTCACGGCCTGGAAGGCAGCTTTCGCAGCCCGTATGCGCACGGCCTGATGCAGGCGTGTCAGGCACGCGGCTGGCTGGCGGTGGTAATGCACTTTCGCGGCTGCAGCGGCGAGCCTAATCGCTTAAAGCGCATCTATCACTCCGGTGAAACCGAAGACGCCACCTACTTCCTTCACTGGCTGCAGCGCGAATGGGGCAGCGTACCCACCGCCGCCGTCGGCGTTTCGCTGGGCGGCAACATGCTCGCTTGCCTGCTGGGTCAGCAAGGTCACGATGTACCGATTGATGCCGGCATCGCCATCTCAGCGCCGCTGGCGCTCGAGCCTTGCAGCGGCAAGCTGGATGTGGGGTTTTCACGCTTTTATCAGCACTATTTACTGACGCAGCTGAAAAAGAACGCCACGCGCAAACTGCGCGCCTGGCCTGGCACGCTGCCGGTCGATCTCAGCCAGTTACGTGCTTTCCGCCGCTTACGCGAGTTCGATGATGCGATAACCGCACGTGCGCACGGTTTTATTGACGCCAACGACTATTATCAACGAGCCAGCGCGATGCCGTTGCTGACCGGCGTGCGTAAACCGCTGTTGATCATTCACGCGCAAGACGATCCCTTTATGACCGATGCCGTTATTCCGCAACCTGACCAGCTGTCAGCCTCCATTCAGTATCAGCTGACGCAGCAAGGCGGCCACGTCGGTTTCGTCGGCGGCACCGTTCTTAAACCGAAAATGTGGCTGGAACAGCGCGTGCCCGACTGGCTCTCAACCTATCTGGATGTGTAATTGTGATTATTCCCTGGCAAGAACTCGAAGCGGACACGCTGGAAAACCTGATTGAAACCTTCGTGTTACGCGAAGGCACTGATTACGGCGAGCAGGAACGCAGTTTGCTGCAAAAAGTCGCCGACGTACGCCGCCAACTGGAGCGCGGCGACGTGGTGCTGGTGTGGTCGGAACTGCATGAATCGATCAATATTATGCCGAAGGGTGAATTCCGCGGCTGATGCACCCCGCGGCAATTCGTGGTAACAATGCTCATCGCCGGACTTCACAGGGAGCTCTGTTATGTCAGCCAGGCATCCAATTATTGCCGTCACCGGTTCCAGCGGCGCCGGAACCACCACCACCAGCCTCGCCTTCCGTAAGATTTTCCAGCAGCTGAATTTGCATGCGGCGGAACTCGAAGGCGACAGTTTCCATCGCTACACACGTCCGGAAATGGACATGGCGATCCGCAAGGCGCGCGATCTCGGGCGCCACATCAGCTACTTCGGCCCGGAAGCCAACGACTTCGGCCTGCTGGAGCAGACGTTTAAACATTACGGCCAAACCGGCCTTGGCGAATCGCGCAAATATCTGCATACCTACGATGAAGCCGTGCCGTGGAATCAGGTGCCGGGCACCTTTACGCCGTGGCAGCCGCTGCCGGAAAACACCGATGTGCTGTTCTATGAAGGCTTACACGGCGGCGTGGTCACGCAGCAGCAAAATGTGGCGGAGCATGTCGATCTGCTGGTTGGCGTGGTGCCGATTGTTAACCTTGAGTGGATTCAGAAGCTGGTGCGTGACACCAGCGAGCGCGGCCATTCACGCGAAGCGGTGATGGATTCGGTGGTACGGTCAATGGAGGATTACATTAACTTCATCACGCCACAGTTCTCGCGCACCCACATTAACTTCCAGCGCGTGCCGACCGTTGATACCTCAAACCCGTTTGCCGCACGCGAAATTCCGTCGCTCGACGAAAGCTTTGTGGTGATTCATTTCCGTGGTCTGGAAGGCATCGCGTTCCCCTATCTGCTGGCGATGATTCAGGGATCGTTTATTTCCCACATCAATACGCTGGTGGTGCCGGGTGGCAAAATGGGATTGGCGATGGAGCTGATTATGCTGCCGCTGGTACAGCGACTGATTGAAGGGAAGCGGATTGAATAAGCGAAGTCATTCCGTAGCGGCGCAATTTATTGCGCAATAAATTGCGCCGCTACAATCCGAGTTATAACTCGATCACTTCATAGCTGTGGGTAATTTCCACGCCTTTACCCAGCATGATCGCTACCGAACAATATTTTTCCGCTGACAGATCAACCGCACGCGAAACGGCCTTATCGCTCAACGCTTTACCGCTAACGATAAAATGCAGGTTGATGTGGGTAAAAATGCGTGGCGCTTCTTCACGGCGTTCAGATGTGAGCTTCACTTCGCAATCGGCCACATCGCTGCGCCCTTTTTGCAGAATCGACACCACATCAATAGCGCTACAGCCGCCCGCGGCCATCAGCACCATCTCCATTGGACTTGGCGCTTTATCACCGGAATTACCATCCATCAATACCTGATGGCCGGATGAGGATTCTCCGAGAAAGGTAAGACCTTCCACCCATTTCACTCGTGCCTGCATGATTCTTTCTCCTGAAGCGGCGGTTTTGCCGCCAGAGTACGCTTTCACCTGACAAACAGCAATCCAGAGTACTCCCCCTTCTGCTGAAGCGAGACAACACAAGACAGCTCGCAAAAGCTGTGCTACAAACAGTGCTGAAAATATTTTCGTCATCACAGACGAAGGCCGGAAGAATCAAAAGCGTAGCTTAAGAGTCCACCCGGAATAATTTTTCCTTTACTGGAAACGCTCGACGATTAAACCGCCTGACAGGGAAAAAATGCCCCCTGTGTTTTGGGCACGATTACAACAGAGGATAATAGCGAATGGTTCTCGGCAAACCGCAAACAGACCCTACACTCGAATGGTTCCTGTCCCATTGCCATATTCACAAATATCCATCCAAAAGCACGCTCATCCATCAGGGTGAGAAAGCGGAAACGCTGTACTACATCGTAAAAGGTTCCGTAGCGGTACTGATTAAAGATGAAGAAGGCAAAGAGATGATTCTCTCCTACCTCAATCAGGGGGATTTCATCGGCGAACTCGGTCTTTTCGAAGAAGGCCAGGAACGCAGTGCTTGGGTGCGTGCGAAGTCTGCCTGCGAAGTGGCTGAAATTTCATACAAAAAATTCCGTCAGCTGATTCAGGTAAACCCGGATATTTTAATGCGACTTTCGTCGCAAATGGCGCGTCGTCTGCAAGTGACATCTGAGAAAGTGGGCAACCTTGCCTTCCTCGATGTCACCGGACGTATTGCGCAAACGCTGCTAAATCTGGCCAAACAGCCAGATGCGATGACTCACCCAGACGGGATGCAAATCAAAATCACCCGTCAGGAGATTGGTCAGATCGTGGGCTGCTCACGCGAAACCGTGGGTCGTATCCTGAAAATGCTGGAAGATCAGAACCTGATCTCCGCACACGGTAAAACCATCGTCGTTTACGGCACCCGCTAATTTCTTCTCACCCACGGCGTGATGGCAACATCGCGCCGTTTCTATTTGCGATGAGCTGATGTGGCGCCGAATCATCTATCATCCCGAAGTTAACTATGCGCTGCGGCAAACGCTGGTGCTGTGCCTGCCTGTGGCTCTCGGTTGGCTGTTTGGCGATCTGCAAAAAGGTCTGCTGTTCTCGTTAGTGCCCGCCTGCTGCAACATGGCGGGACTGGATACGCCGCATAAACGCTTCTTCAAACGCCTGATTGTGGGTGGTTCGCTGTTTGCCACCGGCAGTTTCCTGATGCAAATCCTCACCGCTTACCAGATTCCGCTGCCGCTGATTTTGCTGGCGCTGCCGCTGCTGATTGGCGTAACCGGCGAAATCGGCCCGCTGCACGCGCGCCTGCTGCCCGCCACACTCATCGCCGCCATCTTTACGCTCAGCTTAGTGGGACGCATGCCGATGTGGGTGCCGCCGCTGCTCTACATTGGCGGCACGCTGTGGTACGGCTTGTTCAACTGGTTCTGGTTCTGGCTGTGGAAAGAGCAGCCGATGCGCGAATCGCTCAGCCTGCTGTTCCGCGAGCTGGCGGATTACTGCGATGCCAAATACACCTTACTGACGCAGCTGACCGATCCGGAGAAAGCGCTGCCGCCGCTGCTGGCGCGCCAGCAAAAGGCGGTCGACCTCATTACCACCTGTTATCAGCAAATGCATATGCTGTCGGCGAGCCGCGATAACAGCCACAAACGCCTGACGCGCGCCTTTCAGGTTGCGCTGGATTTACAGGAACACATCTCCGTGAGTTTGCATCAGCCCGAAGAGGTGCAGAAACTGGTTGAGGAGAGCCACGCCGAAGCGGTGATTCGCTGGAACGCCAAGATTATCTCGGCGCGGCTGCGCGTGCTGGCGGATGCGATTCTCTACCATCAGCTGCCGGACCGTTTTCACATGGAGAAACAGCTCGGCGCGCTGGAGAAAATTGCACGCCAGCATCCGGATAATCCGGTCGGCAACTTCTGCCTGTACCACTTCAGTCGCATCGCCCGCGTGTTGCGTACGCAGAAGCCGCTCTACACGCGTGACCTGATGGCCGATCGCCAGCGCCGTTTGCCGCTGTTGCCGGCGCTGCGCAGTTATCTGTCATTCAAATCCACCGCGTTACGCACCGCAGCCCGCTTCGCTGTGATGCTGATGTTTGGCAGCTCGCTGGCGCTGTTCTTCAACATCCCCAAACCTTACTGGATTCTGATGACCATCATGTTCGTCAGCCAGAACGGTTACAACGCCACGCGCGTGCGTATTCAGCACCGTGCGCTGGGCACTTTCGCCGGATTGCTGATCGCCGCCGCGTCGCTGCAGCTGGCGGTGCCGGAATCGATCACGCTGCTGTTTATGCTGGGGATTACGCTGGCGAGCTATCTGATCACGCGGAAATATTATGGCTGGTCGATGATTGGCTTTACCGTCACGGCGGTGTATTCGCTGCAATTGCTGTCGCTGAACGGCGCGCAGTTTCTGCTGCCGCGCATGATGGATACCTTGATGGGCTGTTTAATTGCCTTCGCCGGGATGATTTGGCTGTGGCCGCAGTGGCAAAGCGGGCTGCTGCGCAAGAACGCGCACGATGCGCTGGAAGCCTATCAGGAGGCGCTGCAACTGCTGCTGGGGCCGGAACAGTCGCCCGATAAACTGGCTTATCAGCGCATAAAGGTTAATCAGGCGCACAACGCGCTGTTCAACTCATTGAACCAGGCATCGAGCGAGCCGGGCTTTAACCTGCAATATCTGAAAGATATGCGCATGTGGGTTACGCACAGTCAGTTCATCGTCGAGCATATTAATGCCATGACGATTCTGGCGCGCGAGCACACCATGCTGACATCGAAGCTGGCAGAAGGTTATCTGCAATCCTGTGAAATCGCGCTGCAGCGTTGTCAGCAGCGGCTGGCGTATGACGGTCCGGGCAACGACAGCAATATTCTGGAAGCGCCGGAGAATCTTAATGAAGGGCCGGTGACGATTGTCGAACAGCATGTGAAGCGGATCTTGCAGCACCTCAGCGTAATGCACACCATCTCTTCGCTGGCGTGGAGCCAGCGACCGCATCATGGCCGCTGGCTCAAGGTGTTACGTCCGAAAGCGGATTAAGCGGCCAGCACCTTCTCAATCGCGCTGGCGAAACGCGTCATGCCTTCGGCGATATCGGTTGGTTCAATCACCAGCGACGGCACAAAACGGATCACGTCAGTACCGGCGGTGAGAATCATCAGCCCTTCCGCAGCGGAAGCGTTGAGGATGTCACGCGCTTTGCTGGCGAACTGCGGCTTCAGCGCGGCACCAATCAGCAGACCTTTGCCGCGAATCTCGCTGAAGATAGCGAATTTGCTGTCGATGGCTTGCAGCGCTTCAACAAACTGCTGACGACGCGCTTCAACGCCTTCCAGCACTTTTGGCGTATTGATGATATCCAGCGCGGTTTCAGCGATGGCACACGCCAGCGGATTGCCGCCGTAAGTGGTGCCGTGCACGCCCGGCGCCATTACTGAGGCGATTTCGTTGGTGGTCAACATCGCACTCACCGGGAAACCGCCGCCCAGCGCTTTGGCGGTGGTGAGGATATCGGGCCTGATACCGTAATGTTCGTACGCAAAGAGTTTGCCGCTGCGTCCCATGCCGCTCTGCACTTCATCCAGCACCAGCAGCGCATGATGTTCATCACAGAGGGCGCGCAGGCCTTGCATAAATTCTGGCGTAGCCGGCATCACGCCGCCTTCGCCCTGAATCGGCTCGACCACGATGGCGCAGGTATGGTCGTCAATCACCGCTTTCACCGCATCGAGATCGTTGAACGGCACATGCACGATATCCGCCGGTTTTGGACCGAAGCCATCAGAATATTTCGGCTGGCCACCCACCGACACGGTGAACAGCGTGCGACCGTGGAAGGCGTTATGGAAGGCGATGATTTTACTTTTGAACGGGCTGTGTTTTTTGCAGGCGTAATAACGCGCCAGCTTGAATGCCGCTTCATTGGCTTCCGCGCCAGAATTACCGAAAAACACCCGATCGGCAAAGGTCGCGGCAATCAGTTTACTCGCCAGACGCAGCGCCGGTTCGTTGGTGAACACGTTGCTGGTATGCCACAGCGTTTCGCCCTGGGTTTTCAGCGTTTCCACCAGCGCCGGATGACAATGGCCCAATGCAGTCACCGCGATACCGCCAGAGAAATCGATATACTCTTTGCCCTGCTGATCCCACACTCGGCTGCCTTTGCCTTTTACCGGCACAAACTGCGCAGGTGCATAAACAGGCAAAATTACGTTATCGAACGTTTCCCGGGTTACCGCTAGTTTTTCCTCTGCCATTGACGACCTCATCGGGTTATTTGTTGAGCTGATGTGAAATTATAATCACAAAATATGCATAAAAAGTCACACGAAGGCAAACATAAGTTACGCGTTGAGGAAATTAGCCAGCAGCTGATGCCCTTGCTCACTGAGGATGCTTTCCGGATGGAACTGCACGCCTTCCAGCGGCAAGCTGCGATGGCGGAAACCCATGATCTCATCTGGCTGGCCGTCGCGCAGGCTCCACGCGGTGACTTCAAACTCAGCGGGCAGCGTATCGCGCGCCACAATTAATGAGTGATAGCGGGTCACGGTAAGCGGATTATTCAGATCACGAAACACACCTTGGTTGGTGTGCTGAATCAGCGAGGTTTTGCCATGCATCACCTGCCGCGCGCGTACCACCTGCGCGCCATAGGCTTGCGCAATCGCCTGATGTCCAAGGCAAACGCCGAGGATCGGCAAGCGCCCGGCAAAATGGCGAATAGCCGCGAGCGAGATGCCAGATTGATCCGGCGTACATGGGCCCGGCGAAATCACCAGATGCGTCAGCGGCAGCGCTGCCATCTCATCCAGCGTAATGGCGTCGTTGCGCACCACACGCACATCCGCGCCCAGCTCGCAGAAGTATTGGTAGAGATTCCAGGTGAAGGAGTCGTAGTTATCGATTAGCAGCAGCATAGTAGGTCGTAGCAGTGTGTCATTGCGGCAACTGGCGCAAGAAAGGTCGCAAAAAAGCCATGTTAACACCTTCAATCTTAATACCCGCTAGCTGACGAAAAAGATTCTGATTACTCTCGCACCCAGTGCTATATTTTGGAGAGTGACTATGTCAGCTACAACGCGAGTATTCAAAACCAAATGGTTCAGTAAGCAAGCCCGTCGGCATCTTATTGGCGATAAAGAACTTTGTCGGGCAATTACAGCAGTAAAACTGGGTTATGCCGATGATTTGGGTGGTGGCGTATTTAAAAAGCGTCTGCAGCAAAATCGCGATCGCGCCATCATTCTGGCCAAAGGGGGTAAAAACTGGATTTATACCTTTTTATTTGCCAAACAGGATCAGAGTAACCTGAGTGAAAGCGAACTTGAGGGCTTTCGTGAGCTGGCAAAACAATACTCGCTGATTTCAAATGAGGCTCTGAATCGGCTGCTCGCCGTTCGGGAGTTAGTGGAGATGTGTCATGACCATAACGCGTAAATTTAAAAGTCCGGCTTTTGCAGCCATTCACAGCGCGGCATCCGGATTGTTTGAAGTAGATGCCATCAGCAAACAGAGCATGCGTGATTTTGATGAACGTTGCCTGAGCGATGTCGCCGCGCTCGATGCGCAGGCGATTAAGAACTTGCGCGAGAATTTGAATGTTAGTCAGCCGGTTTTTGCCCGCTATCTCAACACCAGTGTGTCAACCGTGCAGAAATGGGAAACCGGGGCTAAACGCCCCGGCGGAATCTCTCTTAAGCTATTGTCCGTGGTGCAAAAGCACGGGCTTGAAGTGTTACTGTAAAACCTTCGCCGGGCTCACCACTTTCGCAAACTGCGCGGTAAGCGGTGCCAGATCGCCGGCGACGCCCGCCGAGATCGCAGCGCGCCACGCATCACGTTCGAGTGTTTCCCACGAAAGCTGATACCCGGCATGCAGTGCCAACTGCTCGAAGAAGATGCGCTGCGCGCGGCCATTGCCGGCGCGGAACGGATGCAGCACGAAGATCTCACAATAGTAATGTGCGATACGCGCCACGAACGCTTCCTGCTCAAGGTCAGCCAGGCCGCGCTCTTCCTCCAGCGCCTGCATCAGCGTGTTGCCCTCCTTCTCGATGTATTCGCAATGACAATACGGCGTTTCATCGCGCCAGATATCAATGGTGCGCAATTCTCCCGCCCAGCTGTAGAGATCCTGAAACAGCGTGCGATGAATATGGCAAAGACGTGGCAAACCGATGCTGCGCTGGCCAAGTTCTAACGTCGCCAGGCGCGCGGTGCTGAAAGCCAGTTCCGCTTTGCGCAGCTGGGCTTCATCGTGAATATCGAGGCGATTCTTCAACACATTGTCGTTATGCCACAAATAGGGATCGCGTACCGCTAAGCTGTTATCCACCATATTGCCTCCTCAGCGACTCGAGTCGCTCCTCAGCATGTTCGGCATCGATAAGAGCTTCGCTATAGGTATATCCGGCCAGTCGACAGCTGGCCTGGTAGCTCGCAGCACGGCGCTGCTGCCACAAAGTGGCTTTCTGTTTCTCAGTGAGTTTGCTAGTCATAGCGCCTCCGGCAAGCAATGAGCCCTAAGTATAAGCAGCAATTTTTTGCTTTGCCGGAGAGCCAATGATGCGCCATGCGAAAATGGCGCGTTTCAGAATTAAGGCAGGACTTTGGCGGAGAGGATAACAATCGGTTTTGACGGCACATTTTGGTACGGTCCCACATCTTTGGTAGGGACCTGCGCAATCTTGTCGATCACATCCTGGCCTTTCACAACTTTACCAAATACCGCATAGCCGAAATCACGCTGACCGTGATCGAGGAACGCATTATCGGCTACGTTGAGGAAGAACTGGCTGGTGGCGCTGTCTTTATCTGCGGTACGTGCCATCGAAATGGTGCCGCGCAGATTACGCAAGCCGTTGTCGGCTTCGTTTTTGATCGGCGCTACCGTTTGCTTCTGCTGCATGTCGGTAGTGAAACCGCCGCCCTGAATCATAAAGCCAGGAATAACGCGGTGGAAAATGGTGTTGTTGTAGAAACCATTGTTGACGTAATCAACGAAGTTTTTCACCGAAACCGGGGCTTTCTGGTTGTTCAGTTCGAGTTCAATATTGCCCGCAGAGGTGGTGAGCAGCACATGAGGATCGCCTTTTGCGGCGAGCGCGGCAGACGATACGGAAGAGAGCGCTAACAGGGCAACCGCCGCTGTCAAAGTACGTTTAAGCATGAAAGATTCCTTACCATGGAGAGCTAGCTCAAAAACGAGATTGATTGTAAAGAGCATGTGATCCAAGAGCCAGCGTTTTACCGATATTTACGCGGATGTTGCTATTGTCATACTTTTGCCATCACGCAATCATTTGCGTGATGAAAATCACACTCTCAATGAAATATTTCCGCCTTGTTACACTCGTTGTTTATTAAGATCACAGCAACACTTACAATTCATGACACTTTTGCCACCTTCGGCGCTTAACAGGTTCAGAACATGACAAACCGTAATCGCATTGGCCTTACCTGGATTAGCTATTTCTCCTATGCGCTCACCGGCGCACTGGTGATCGTTACCGGTATGGTGCTGGACAATATCGCGCACTATTTCCAGCGCCCTATTTCAGAAATGAGCAACACCTTCACATTCCTCAATGCGGGCATTTTGGTGTCGGTGTTCCTGAACGCCTGGCTGATGGTGATTGTGCCGTTGAAGCGCCAGCTGATCTTTGGCTTTGTGCTGATGATCCTCGCCGTTGCCGGTCTGATGACCAGCCACGATCTCACCGTCTTCTCGCTGTGCATGTTTATCCTCGGCGTCGTCAGCGGCATCACGATGTCGATCGGTACCTTCCTGATCACCCATCTGTACGATGGCCGTCAGCGCGGCGCACGTCTGCTGTTTACCGATTCGTTCTTCAGCATGGCGGGCACCATCTTCCCGATCATCGCCGGTATCCTGCTGGCGCGCGCGCTGCCGTGGTATTGGGTTTACGCCTGCATCGGCATCATTTATGTCGCGATCTTTGTGCTGACGCTGTTCATTGAGTTCCCGGTGCTGAAAAGCGAAGCGGCTAAGCCAGGCGTTGAGAAAGAGAAATGGGGCATCGGCGTGCTGTTCCTGTCGATTGCAGCACTCTGCTATATCCTCGGCCAGCTCGGCTTCATCTCGTGGGTGCCGGAATACGCCACCAAATCGATGGGCATGGATATCGCCGCTGCCGGTCAGTTGGTAGGTAACTTCTGGACCGCGTACATGGTCGGCATGTGGGTGTTCAGCTTCGTACTGCGCTTCTTCGATCTGCAGCGCATCCTGATGGTGCTGGCGGCGCTGGCAACCGGTTTGATGTACTGGTTCGTCACTTCTAAAGACGCCAGCATGCTGCACTGGATCATCATGACGCTGGGCTTCAGCTCAAGCGCGATTTACACCACCATCATCACGCTGGGATCGCTGCAAACCAAGGTCTCTTCACCGAAGCTGGTGAACTTCATCCTGACCTGCGGCACCGTCGGCACCATGTTGACCTTCGTGGTAACCGGCCCAATCGTGGCGCAAGGTGGCGCACATGCTGCGCTCTCAACGGCTAACGGTTTGTACGCCGTGGTGTTTGTGATGTGTGTTCTGCTCGGCTTTGTGACCAAACATCGCCAGCACGGTCACGTCACCCACTAAGTTTGACGGGCGGACCGCGGTCCGCCCTGCTCTTCAGCGTTTGAAGGTTACCGCTTCTTTTCCCGCTAAATAGATCTCGCTGCTGGCGGGCTGCGTCGCAGCGACCAACACACCTTTACGCACTGAATAACGCACCGGCACCTGACGCCGCACCGCATCAAATCCACTCTCCGCCGGCAGGATAATCAGACTGGCATCATTACCTGCTTCAATACCGTAATTCGTCAGCTGCAGGGTTTTGGCGCTGTTGGCGGTAATCAGCTGCAATCCATTATCAATCTGCTCGTAACCCATCAGCTGACAGACATGCAATCCCATGTGCAGCACCTGCAGCATGCTGGCAGTGCCGAGCGGATACCAGGGATCGAACACATCATCGTGGCCAAAGCAGACGTTGATATTTGCTTCCATAAGCTCTTTCACCCGCGTGATGCCGCGACGTTTCGGATAGCTATCAAAGCGCCCTTGCAGATGGATATTCACCAGCGGATTGGCGACAAAGTTGATATTTGAGAGCTTAAGCAGACGGAACAGCCGCGACGTGTAGGCATTGTTGTAGGAGTGCATCGCCGTGGTGTGGCTGGCGGTGACGCGCTCGCCGTTGCCATCGCGGTGTGCCAGCGCCGCCACGGTTTCGACAAAGCGCGACTGCTCATCGTCGATCTCGTCGCAGTGCACATCCACCAGCCGATCGTAGCGATTAGCCAGCGCAAAGGTTTTATGCAGCGACTCCACGCCGTATTCGCGGGTGAATTCGTAGTGCGGAATCGCACCTACCACATCCGCGCCCATGCGTAGCGCCTCTTCCAGCAACGCTTCGCCGTTGGGATAAGAGAGAATGCCTTCCTGCGGAAACGCCACAATCTGGATGTCGATCCACGGCGCCATTTCCGCTTTCACCTCCAGCATCGCTGTTAACGCGGTCAGCGTGGGATCGGAGACATCGACGTGAGTCCGCACATGCTGAATCCCGTTGGCGATTTGCCACTTCAGGGTTTGCTGCGCGCGCTGTTTCACGTCGTCATGGCTCAGTAGCGCTTTGCGCTCCGCCCAGCGCTCGATGCCTTCAAACAGCGTGCCGGATTGGTTCCAGGCGGGTTCGCCAGCGGTTTGCGTGGTATCGAGGTGAATATGCGGCTCGATAAACGGCGCGCTCGCCAGTCCGCCCTCCGCATCCAGCGCGTCAGGCTGGGCTGCGGTTTGCGGCGGCTGTGGGCGAATTTGCGTAATCTTGCCGTTGGCGATTTCGATCTGCCACAAGCCTTGCTGGCCCGCTAAGCGCAGGTTGTTGATCCACTTCAGTGACGGGTCGGCCATGCCTTACTCCTGTAAAACACAAAACCTAAAGCTAGCATGAAAACCCCTGTCACCGCGGGCACATTCCGTAGCGGTGCAATTTATTGCGCGATGAATCGTGCCGCTACGGAATGTGCGGCGAAGAAATGATTAGGTAATTATCAACCAAATAAGCCACTTAACTAATTCGTTCAAAATCAGTTACATAACTCGAAATAGGTATATAAGGGTGCGCTTGATGTATATCAATAAGTTCCAAAAGCGCCGCGCTAAGGTAGGCGCAGATACCGCAATTTTTGAGGCAAGCATGAGCAAGCACAGTGTCGTTATTATTGGCAACGGCATGGTCGGCCACCGCTTTATAGAAGAACTTATCGATAAAGATGAATCTAATCAGTTTGCGATAACCGTTTTCTGTGAAGAACCTCGCGTCGCCTATGACCGCGTCCACCTTTCCGCCTATTTTTCCCATCACACCGCCGAAGAACTCTCACTGGTTCGCGAAGGGTATTACGAAAAGCATCAGGTAAAGCTGCTGCTCGGCGAACGCGCCATCACCATTAACCGCGATGAAAAACTGATTCACTCGAATAGCGGTCGCGCGGTGCATTACGACACGCTGATTTTCGCCACCGGCTCTTATCCGTGGATTCCACCGATTACCGGCGCGGAAGGCAGTGATTGCTATGTCTATCGCACCATTGAAGATCTCAACGCCATTGAAGCCTGTTCACGCCGCAGCAAACGCGGCGCGGTAATTGGCGGCGGCCTGTTGGGACTGGAAGCGGCAGGCGCGCTGAAAAACCTCGGCGTCGAAACCCACGTCATTGAGTTCGCGCCGGTGCTGATGGCGGAACAGCTCGATCCGCAAGGCGGCGAGCAGCTGCGTCGCAAGATCGAGCAGATGGGCGTGCGCGTTCACACCGGCAAAAACACCCAGCAGATCGTCCATCACGCGCAAGGCGGTAAAACGCTGGAGTTTGCTGACGGCAGCGCGCTGGATGTCGATTTCATCGTCTTCTCCACCGGCATTCGCCCGCAAGACAAGTTGGCCAAACAGTGCGGTCTGCAGCTGGGCGCGCGCGGCGGTATCGCCATTGACGATCATTGCCAGACCAGCGATGCGGATATCTTCGCCATTGGTGAGTGTGCCGCCTGGCAGAACCGTATTTATGGCTTAGTCGCGCCAGGCTACAAAATGGCGCAGGTCGCCAGCGATCGGCTGGTTGGCCGCGACAACGCGTTTGCCGGAGCAGATATGAGCGCCAAGCTGAAACTGCTGGGCGTTGATGTCGGTGGCATTGGTGATGCGCATGGCCGCACGCCGGGCGCGCGCAGCTTCGTGTGGCTTGATGAGCAGAAAAATATCTATAAGCGCCTGATCGTCAGCGAAGATAACCGCACGCTGCTGGGCGCGGTGCTGGTCGGTGACACCAGCGATTACGGCAATCTGCTGCAGCTGGCGCTGAATAACATCGCGCTACCGGAAAATCCGACGTTGCTGATCCTGCCTGCGGGCAGCGGCGAGAAGCCGGTAATGGGGGCTGATGCGCTGCCGGACAGCGCGCAAATCTGTTCCTGCTTCGACGTCAGCAAAGGCGATATCGTCAAAGCGGTGCAAGGCGGTTGCCACACCGTCGCAGCGCTGAAAACCGAAACCCGCGCCGGCACCGGCTGCGGCGGCTGTATTCCGTTGATTACTCAGGTGCTGAACGCTGAATTGAGCCGTCAGGGCATCGAAGTGAACAATCATTTGTGCGCGCACTTCCCCTATTCGCGTCAGGAACTGTATCACCTGATTCGCGTGGAAGAGATCACATCGTTCGACGCGCTGCTGGCGAAATATGGTCAGGGCTACGGCTGCGAGGTGTGTAAACCGACGGTTGGTTCACTGCTGGCTTCCTGCTGGAACGAATATGTGCTGAAGCCACAGCTCGCACCGCTGCAGGACAGCAACGATCTGTTCCTCGGCAATATTCAGAAAGACGGTACTTACTCGGTGATCCCGCGCTCGGCAGGAGGCGAAATCACGCCGGAAGGATTGATGGCGATTGGCGCCGTGGCGCGCCAGTACAATCTCTACACCAAAATCACTGGCTCGCAGCGTATTGGCCTGTTTGGTGCGCAGCGCGATGATCTGCCGGCGATCTGGACGCAGCTGATTGATGCCGGTTTTGAAACCGGACAAGCGTATGCCAAAGCGCTGCGCATGGCGAAAACCTGCGTCGGCAGCGTCTGGTGCCGCTTTGGCGTAGGCGATAGCCTCGGCTTCGGCATTGAGCTGGAGCATCGCTACAAAGGCATTCGTACCCCGCACAAGATGAAGTTTGGCGTCTCCGGCTGCACGCGCGAATGCGCCGAAGCGCAGGGCAAAGACGTGGGTATCATCGCCACCGAGAAAGGCTGGAACCTGTATGTGTGCGGCAATGGCGGCATGAAGCCACGTCACGCCGATTTGCTGGCTGCCGATCTTGATCGCGATACGCTGCTGCACTATCTCGACCGCTTCATGATGTTCTACATCCGCACCGGCGATCGCCTGCAGCGCACCTCGCTGTGGCTGGAAAGCATGGAAGGCGGCATTGACTATCTACGCAGCGTGATTATTGATGACAAACTCGGTCTGAATACGCAGCTTGAAACGGAGCTGGCGCGTCTGCGCGCGGCAGTGGAATGTGAATGGACCGCGACGCTGCAGGATCCGCAGCAGCAGCGTCACTTCCGCACTTTCATCAACAGCGATCGCCGCGATCCGCTGGTACAGCACATCAACCAACGCGATCAGCATCGTCCGGCGCAACCCGCCGAGCGCATTGCGGTCACTCTGATTGAGGAGATCGACGCATGAGCCAGTGGCATTCGGTGTGTGAACTCAGCCAAATTCTGCCTGCGACCGGCGTATGTGCGCTGATCAAAGGCCAGCAGATTGCCCTCTTCCGTCCGCACGACGATGAGCAACTCTACGCCTTGAGCAATATCGATCCTTTCGCCCAAGCCAGCGTGTTGTCACGCGGTCTGATTGCGGAGCACCAGCAGGCGCTGTGGGTGGCGAGTCCACTGAAGAAACAGCGCTTCCGCCTGAGCGATGGCTTGTGTCTGGAAGACGAAGCGCGCTCGGTGGCGAGCTATCCGGTGCGCGTTCGCGATGGCAAGGTCGAGATCTGCGCCTGACAGCATTCCTTCACTTTATGAGACGTCACTATGTTTACTGACACCCTGAATAAATGCGCCGCCAACGCGGCGCGCATTGTGCGTACGGCGCAGCACAGCCCGCTGGCCTTCTGGATCAGCTCGGCGATGGCGGGCGCTTACGTTGGCCTGGCGATTATCCTGATCTTCACGCTCGGCAATCTGGTCGATCCGGCTTATCGTCCGCTGCTGATGGGCGCGACTTTCGGTATCGCTTTAACGCTGGTGATCATCGCTGGTTCCGAGTTGTTCACCGGCCACACCATGTTCCTGACCATCGGCGTCAAAGCCGGCAGCATCAAGCAAGGCCAGATGTGGTGCGTGCTGCCGCAAACCTGGCTGGGTAATCTTGTCGGTTCAGTATTCGTCGCGCTGATTTATTACTATGCGGCGGGACCGCTGCTGCCAAATGCCGGATCGCTGCTGCACAGCGCGGCGCTGGCAAAAACCACGCAGCCAGCCATGGCGCTGTTCTTTAAAGGCGCGCTCTGTAACTGGCTGGTCTGCCTGGCGATTTGGATGGCGGTGCGTACCGAAGGCACGGCGAAGTTCATCGCCATCTGGTGGTGTTTGCTGGCGTTCATCGCTTCCGGCTACGAACACTCGATTGCCAACATGACGGTCTTTGCGCTGTCGTGGTTTGGTCAGCATAATGCCGACTTCACGCTAAGCGGCATCGGCCACAACCTGCTGTGGGTGACGCTGGGCAATATGTTCTCCGGCATGGTGCTGATGGGCCTCGGTTACTGGTACGCCACACCGCAGGCGCAGCGCCCGCAGGCCGAAGCGCAAGCCGCGCCGCTCAAAACCGCATAACACTTTTTCAGCCCGCCTTGCGCGGGCTTTTTTCAGGATGAGCTATGGACTACTTTCCGCTGTTTTGCCGCCTGCAAGGCAAGCGCTGTTTGCTGGTGGGCGGTGGCGATGTGGCAGAACGCAAAGCGCGTTTGCTGTTGGACGCCGGTGCCAATTTGCAGGTTGGCGCGCTGGATTTCTCTCCCGCTTTTCAGCAGTGGGCACAACAGGGAAAGTTGACCTTACTCCCCGGCGCGTTTGACGAGCGCTGGCTCGCGGGTTGTTGGCTGGTGATTGCCGCCACCGATGATGATGCGGTGAATCAGCAGGTTGGCGATGCGGCTGAGCGGCGGCGCATCTTTTGCAATCTGGTGGATGCGCCGCAGGAAGCCAGCGCGATTATGCCGTCGATTGTCGACCGTTCGCCGCTGATGATCGCCGTGTCATCTGGCGGTCGCGCGCCGGTGCTGGCGCGTTTGCTGCGTGAAAAACTTGAAGCGATGCTGCCACAACATCTGGGTGAGTTAGCGTCCTTAGCCGGATCGTTGCGCAATCGTGTGAAGCGTAGCTTTAACAGCATGGCGCAGCGGCGCGCTTTCTGGGAGCGCTTCTTCGTGAGCGATCGTCTGGCGCAAACCCTGGCGAATGGCGATCGGCCACGCGCCGAGCACATCGTCGAGACCTTGTTCGATGCGCCGCTGTCGCAGCAAGGCGAAGTGGTGCTGGTAGGCGCCGGGCCGGGCGATGCGGGGCTGCTGACGCTGAAAGGTTTGCAGCACATCCAGCAGGCCGATGTGGTGGTGTATGACCGCCTGGTCTCGGCGCCGATTCTTAATCTGGTCCGCCGCGATGCGGAGCGCATCTTTGTCGGCAAACAAGCCGGCAATCACTGCGTACCGCAATCGCAGATCAACCAGGTTTTACTTGAGCAGGCGCAGAGCGGCAAGCGGGTGGTGCGACTAAAAGGTGGCGATCCCTTTATCTTCGGCCGCGGCGGTGAAGAGCTGGAACTGCTGGCGCAGCACAACATCCCGTTTAGCGTGGTGCCGGGCATCACCGCCGCCTCGGGCTGTTCTGCTTACAGCGGTATTCCGCTGACGCATCGCGACCACGCGCAGAGCGTGCGTTTCGTCACCGGCCATTTGCAGCAGCATGGTAAAATTGAGTGGCGCAAGCTGGCGGCTGAACAGCAAACGCTGGTGTTCTATATGGGGCTGGCGCAGGCGCCGGAAATTCAGCAGCAGCTGTTGCAACACGGCATGGATGCTGCGATGCCGGTGGCGATCGTGCAGAATGGCACCACGCCGCAGCAGCGCGTTGAGACCGCAACGCTGGCGGAACTGGCCACGCTGGCGCAGCAGTTTGCCAGTCCGGCTCTGATTATTGTTGGTCGCGTGGTGGAACTGCGTTCTCAGTTACGCTGGTTTTGAAACGGCAAAAAACTGTACAGCGCTGCGCTTTGTCGCCAGACTATGGGCCATCTTTCTCGTCAATAAGGAGTTTCCATGCGCGTTGCTTCACGGATTTGCGCGTTGTTATTGCCGTTAAGCGCGGTTGCTACCGCCGCACCGGTTACCTGGTCGAACGTGGTGGGTGAATGGCAGGTGGTGGCGGTAACGCCTAAGAAGGAAGTCGGTCAGCTGTATATCAAGAATGATCCACAGTTTATGGGCGCGCGCGTGGCGTTTAAGCTGAATGCGATCACCTGGACGCGCGGCACTGCTGAGCGCAGCATCAATCCTTCCGTCGATAACTGCAACGCTAAGCCGCGCCTGAGCGCCGCCAATGGCGCGGGCCAGGATCGTGATTTCACCTTCCGTTACGGTTTCAATGTGAGTTGTGGCAACCAGGCGTGGGGACCTGCGCCGGGCGCGGTGATCAGCGTGCTGGCTGACGGTAACGCCCGCCTGTTCTGGGATGGCGCGGAACTGGCGTTACATCGCATCAAATAAAAAACGGCGGGTCAAATGACCCGCCGTTCTGTTCTATTCCGCAAACCGCTTACGGCTGTGCGACAAAACCTACCGCTTCATACACTTTCTTCAGCGTTTCCTGCGCATGAGCGCGGGCTTTTGCTGCGCCATCGCGCATCACCTGATTCAGCAACTCTTCATCGTTACGGAAACGATGATAGCGCTCCTGCAGCTCGGTCAACATGCCGGAAACCGCTTCAGCCACTTCACCTTTCAGATGGCCGTACATTTTGCCTTCGAACTCTTGCTCCAGCTGCGCAATGGTTTTACCGGTCACGCCCGCAAGAATATCCAGCAGGTTTGATACACCGGCTTTCTCTTTGACGTCGTAGCGCACCACTGGCGGCTCGGCGGAGTCGGTTACCGCACGTTTGATCTTCTTCACCACCGCTTTGGTGTCTTCCAGCAGACCAATCACGTTGTTACGGTTGTCGTCTGACTTGGACATTTTTTTGGTCGGCTCAAGCAGCGACATCACGCGTGCACCCGATTTCGGAATGAACGGTTCAGGCACTTTGAACACATCGCCGTACAGCGCATTGAAACGCTGGGCGATATCGCGGCTCAGCTCCAGGTGCTGCTTCTGATCTTCGCCAACCGGGACCTGATTGGTTTGATAGAGCAGGATATCGGCCGCCATCAGCACCGGATAATCAAACAGGCCTGCGGTGATGTTTTCAGAGTAGCGCGCAGATTTATCTTTGAACTGCGTCATGCGGCTCAGCTCGCCAAAATAGGCGTAGCAGTTCAGCACCCAGCTCAGCTGCGCATGCTCTGGCACGTGCGACTGTACAAAGATGGTGCTCTTCGCCGGGTCGATGCCGCAGGCAAGATAGAGCGCTAAGGTATCCAGCGTGGCTTTACGCAGCGCGGTTGGATCCTGACGTACGGTGATGGCGTGCAGATCGACGATGCAGTAAATGCAGTGAAAATCATCCTGCATCTGCACCCACTGACGCAGCGCACCCATATAGTTGCCAATGGTCAGTTCACCGGAAGGCTGGGCGCCGCTGAAAACGATGGGTTTGCTCATGTTATGTCCTGATAATCACAGCCCGATAGCGGGCAAAAGTTCGTCAAAAGAGTCGAGAGTTAAATCGGGTTGGCTGGTAGCAATCGGCTCGCCGTAGTTGTAGCCGAATGTCATACCGATGTTCGGTACGCCTGCCGCCTGGGCCGCGAGAATATCATTGCGAGAATCGCCGACAAACAGTAATTGTCCCGGAAGCACGCCAAAATGGCCAAGGACGAGGAAAATGGCCGCTGGATGGGGCTTTTTCACAATTACGTCGTCACCGCCGATAATCTGCGTGAAGTACTCAGCAATCCCGAGCGACTTCAGCAGCGGCGCCACAAATGGCGTTGGCTTGTTGGTGACGATCGCCAACGGCAGGCCTTTCGCCTGCAAAGCCGCCAGCGTCTCTACTACCTGCGGGAACAGCGTACTGCCCGCTTCTACCGTTTGCGCGTAATGTTTGTCAAACAGCGCACGCGCATCGCGTTGCTCTTCGGCATGCGGCTCGCGTCCCAGCGCCCAGGTCAGCGCGCGGGTCATCATCACGTCAGCGCCGTTACCAATCCAGGTAGAAGCCAATGCCAAACCCGGCGGCGGCAGCTGCAGATCGCTCAGCGCATGATCGATGGCTTGTGCCAGGCCCGGTGCGCTATCGACCAGCGTACCGTCGAGGTCAAACGCCAGCGCGCGGATATCAGTGAAATGAGCCATTAACTTTCTCCAGTTCGCCACGCATCTCATCGATCACTTTTTTGTAATCCGGATGACCGAAGATCGCGGAACCGGCAACAAACATATCGGCACCGGCGGCAGCAATCTGGCCGATGTTATCGATTTTCACGCCGCCATCCACTTCCAGACGAATGTTGTAGCCACTCTCATCAATCAGGCGACGCGCCTGACGCAGTTTGTCGAGCGTACCGGGAATGAAGGATTGACCGCCAAAGCCTGGGTTCACCGACATCAGCAGAATGATGTCCAGCTTATCCATTACATAATCGAGGTAGTGGAGCGGCGTCGCAGGGTTGAACACCAGACCCGCTTTGCAACCATGCTCTTTGATCAGCTGCAGCGTGCGATCAACATGCTCGCTGGCTTCCGGGTGGAAAGTGATGAAGGTGGCGCCCGCTTTAGCGAATTCCGGGATCAATGCATCCACAGGTTTAACCATCAGATGCACATCAATAGGTGCAGTGATGCCGTAATCGCGCAGCGCTTTAAGCACCATCGGCCCCATCGTCAGATTGGGAACGTAGTGGTTATCCATCACATCGAAATGGACCACATCACCACCTGCCGCCAGCGCTTTGGCCGTGTCTTCACCCAAACGCGCGAAGTCAGCAGCCAGAATTGATGGGGCCAGTAAAAATTGTTTCATCCGATTCTCCCAATTTTGTGCGCCAGCCTGAGCTGGCGTAATGCCTTGGTCGCGGACGAAACAGGCTAGCGGAAAAGCGCTAGCAGTTCGTCGACTTGCGTGCGACCACTTATGCTTCGGCTGATGGAACGCCGGGCTTTGACTATGTGTAAATCCGCATTCTGATACCACTCACGCGTGAGTACCGTATCGTGGTTTGAAATCAGTACCGGGATGCGATTTTGCTGCGAAAGCTTATTGGCTAACTCAGCCAGATGCTGCTGCTCGCGCAGACTAAAACTGTTGGTGTGGTAAGCGGTAAAATTTGCTGTCGCCGAAAGCGGGGCATACGGCGGATCGCAATAAACCACTGAGCCTTCAACGGCGTTGTTCAGAGTAACATCGTACGATTCACAGACAAAGGTCGCTTTTTGCGCCCGTTCGGCAAACCAGAGCAGCTCCGCTTCCGGGAAGTACGGCTTGCGATACCGGCCAAAAGGCACGTTAAACTCACCGCGCAAATTGTAGCGGCACAGACCGTTATAACCGTGGCGATTGAGATACAGAAACAGCACCGCGCGCTGATATTCATCTTTGCTCGCATTAAAGGCGATGCGCTGCGCGTAGTAGGTTTCTGCCGTGTTGCCTTCAGCGTTGAAAAGCTGGCGCGCGTCTTCAATGAAAGCCGCGGTACGCGTTTTGACGATGTTATACAGATTGATGAGATCACCGTTGATGTCCGCCAGGTGATAGCGGTCATAGTCGGTGTTGAGGAACACGGAACCGGCGCCGACAAAGGGTTCGATTAGACAATCACCTTGTGGCAAATGACGACGGATGTCATCGAGGAGCGGGTATTTCCCTCCGGCCCATTTCAGGAAAGCGCGATTTTTTTTCATGCTGTCGTGGTTATTACATCTTAATTATTGGCTGTGGTGGAACCGACAGCAGCTCTGCGCTTTAAACGGGGCCGCATGTTTGCGGCCCCACATCTCATTACTGGCTTTCTTTCTTCACCTGGCTAAGCGGTTTTACCCACGGATTGGCCGCACGCACTTCCGCTGGCAGCGATGCCACGGCGCGTTTCGCATCGGCTGGCGTGGCGTAAGCGCCGCTCACCAACACATACCAAGGTTCGCCGTTACGCGTGGTTTTATACACGTGATAACCGCTCAGGTTCTGTTTTCTCGCCCAGGCGTTCAGGCTCTCTTCTTTCGACGCACCGCTCAACTGCAGCGTGTAGTTTCCGCCCGACGGCAACGATTTGCTGGCACCGCTCGCACTGGCAGGCGCGGGATTACGCGTCGCGGTGGTGCGGGTGTTGTTCTCTTTCACAGCTGCTGGTTTAGTGGCGGTCGGTGTTTTATGCGGCGTCGACGCGTGCGTCTCGCGTGTACCGTTGTTGCTGGTGCGCGCGGGGGTTTCTGAACGCATGGCTGGCGGCGTGATCGCTTTACCGTTGCCGCTGACTGTGGCCGGCGCGGTTGGCAGCGAGCTATTACCCTGCGCGCCTTGTGCTGCGGCATCGACAGAACCTTGCTGATTGTTCAGCGCACTATTGAGATCGCCCGGCAGCGTGACACGTTGTTGGTTAGCTGGCGTATCCACAGGCGCAGCTTGCGTCGGCGTCGAGGAGACCGATGGCATCGAGATGGATTGACCATCGCTGCCCGCTGGTGCAGTTGTGCCCGCGGTGTTTTGCGCTACGCTGCCTTCAGCAGAAGGCGTGGCGTTTTGCTGGCCGCTCATGGACGTCGATCCCGAAAGGTCGATGTTCTTTTCGCTGCCACCGGCAGAAGGTGCCGCGCCATTATTTGCGGTATTGGTTGCGGGTTTCTTCTCGTCTGGGCCGGTTAATGCTGAACCAATCCCCAGCACCACCAACAGCAGAACCAAAATACCAATGCCCATCATCATATGTTGACGGGAAACCGGTACTTTCACTTTCGGCGCAGAAGACGATTTGCGTGGCCGCGTCGGACGGCGGTCACTGGCGTCAGGTTTTAACTCGTCTTCCGGTTTGAACTCATCCATTTAGCCTCCTCCGTAAAACGACGCGCTTCCCACACGCCGCATCACCACTCATCACTTCTAATAATCAGGGTTTCTGGCAATCGTTAATTGCTGCCAGCACCATATCATGAGCCACACCGCCACGCACTTCAGAGCGGCCAATAGCGAGAGGCAGCACCAGACGCAGCTCGCCCGCCAGCACTTTCTTATCGCGCATCATGTGTGGCAAATAATCTTCCGCCGCCATGCTCGCCGGGCCATGTACAGGCAAACCAGCACGCAGCAGCAGCGCGATAATGCGATCGGTTTCAACCGAGGTGAACTGCCCTAAACGTTCAGCGGTACGTGCGGCCATCACCATGCCAGCCGACACCGCTTCGCCGTGCAGCCAGTTGCCGTAGCCCATGTGCGCTTCAATCGCATGACCAAAAGTATGGCCCAGATTGAGCAGTGCACGTACGCCGGTTTCGCGCTCATCAGCCGCAACCACTTCTGCTTTTAGCTCGCAGCAGCGACGGATGCAGTAAGCCAGGGCTTTTTCATCCAGCGCCAGCAGAGCATCAAGATTTTGCTCTAGCCACTGGAAGAATTCGCCATCAAGGATAATGCCGTATTTGATCACTTCCGCCAGACCGGACGCTAGTTCGCGCGGTGGCAGAGTGGTCAGGCAATGGGTATCCACTACGACAGACGCGGGCTGATAAAACGCCCCAATCATGTTTTTGCCGAGTGGATGGTTTACCGCGGTTTTTCCACCGACGGAGGAGTCAACCTGAGACAACAACGTGGTCGGCACCTGAATAAAGCGCACGCCACGCTGATAGCTGGCTGCAGCAAATCCGGTTAAGTCACCAATCACGCCACCACCGAGTGCAATCAACGTGGTATCACGACCGTGCGGCTTTTTCAGCAGCGCGGTGAACACCTCGTCCATGACCGCCAGGGTTTTGTACTGCTCACCATCAGGCAAAATGACCTGATCTACCTTAATGCCGGCATTGCTGAGCAGCGCTGACAGGGGTTCAAGATAGATCGGCGCCAGGGTCTGGTTTGTCACCAGCATGGCATTGTCGCCTGCTTTGAGCGGCCAAAAAGAAGCCGGATCGTTAAACAGTCCGGCAGCGATGGTGATGGGGTAACTGCGATCCCCGAGTGAGACAGTGATCTTCTCCATGATGACCGATACCTATTGCTGAGCCCTCAGGGCGCTGGATTAGTTCTTTTCCAGCATGTTGATGATCTGATTGGCCACCACTTTTGCACTCTGATCGTCAGTGCGAATAGTGACATCAGCGATCTCTTCATAAAGCGGATTACGTTCACCAGCTAGCGCTTCCAGTACTTCGCGCGGCGGTGATTCAACCTGCAACAGCGGACGCTTTTTATCACGCTGGGTTCGTGCAAGTTGCTTTTCGATGGTGGTTTCAAGGTATACGACCACACCGCGGGCGGAGAGACGATTACGGGTCTCGCGGGATTTGACTGAGCCGCCACCGGTCGCGAGGACAATGCCTTGCTTCTCGGTCAGCTCATTAATGATCTTTTCTTCACGATCGCGGAAGCCTTCTTCGCCTTCCACATCAAATACCCAGCCTACATCCGCTCCGGTGCGTCGCTCAATTTCCTGATCGGAATCGAAAAATTCCATATTGAGTTGCTGAGCCAACTGACGACCAATAGTGCTTTTGCCGGCACCCATCGGCCCAACCAGAAAGATATTGCGTTTCTCTGCCATTTTATCGGTATTACTAAGAATTCGTTGATGATACCCCGCGTTCAGCATAGCTGGCGGGACAGGAACTGAGACCTCATGAGCGTTAACAAGAGTCAGACGGAAAATTATCTCAACACTCATGGCCGTTTGGCAACCGAATAAATTGCCCCCGGCGACCTCTTAACAGGACCGGTCTGTGGTTCGCGAGACGGTAACGCACCTCCGCTGATCCGCTATATTTCGTGCTACAGGCACGCTGGCCGGGGTCATCCACTGTCATCGCTTACCGATGTAAGCACAGTGCATTCACTCATTTAACGTCTTACTGGAGCTCGAATTATTTTGGCGATATTTCTTTTGACGTCAGTATCGCTTGTGACCAACGTCATTCGGAAGGTTATTCTGCCGCGTTCCGTTACACCATTTTGAAAATCGCTAAACCTTGTAAGCTAATTCCAGCCCTGCGTCAACGCAGTTGGCCTCACAGAACGAATTTTCCGCTTTATCCGGCAGTAAGCGCTGCTTCCCTGACCAGTCTGGGAGTAATAAAGATCACCAGCTCCTTTTTCTTCTGCTCATCAGTTTGCTGACGGAACAAATTCCCTAATAAAGGCATATCGCCCAGCCAGGGCACGCGTTTTTCGCTCTGCGTACGCTGCTGCTGGAAAATGCCGCCCAGCGCTAAGGTTTCGCCATCGTGCAGCGTCACCTGAGTCTCGATCTCCTGCTTATCAATACTCAGCACCTGGTTGTCGCCAATGTTTACACTGCGCCCTGGCAAGTTCTGGCTCAGCCGCAGTTTGAGCTGAATGCGGCCATTTCCCAGCACCACCGGCGTCACTTCCATGCCTAAAACCGCTTCCTTAAATTCAATGGCGGTGGCACCGCTGTTGCCCGATTTCACCTCATAAGGAATTTCCGTGCCCTGTTTGATGCTGGCGGTTTGCTGATGCGAGGTAAACAAGCGCGGACTGGCGATGATTTCGATTTGGTTCTCCTGCTCCAGCGCACTCAGTTCCAGATTGAGCAATTCGCCGCTGACCTGGCCCAGCGTCACGCCCGCGCGAAACGCCGGATTACTCACCGCAAGAGGAATCTCGAGCAGCGGGTTGCGCAACGCCTGCGTTACCACTTCTGCCGGTGACGTGCCCCAGTTAACACCTAACTCGCGCAGATGCTCTTCATTGATGGTGACGATATGTGCCGCGAGCTCAACCTGCTCGAGCGGCAAATCCAGCGCTTTTAACCAGCGCTCGGTGTCACGCAATGCCTCAGCCGTATCGCGCAGCAGTAAACTGTTGGTGCGGCTATCGACCGTGACGCTACCGCGCGGCGTCATCAACGAGCGTTCGGCTTGCAGGCTGCGGTAAATATCGCTGGCGCTGGCGTAATGCAGCGTCACGGTTTGTTGTTCCAGCGGCGTTTGCTGCTTCTCCTCCTCACGCTCCACCTTTTCCTGTTGCGCCTGCTGCTGCTGCCAGCTTTCCGGATAGACCAGCAAAACGCCCTCTTCCTGCACCACGGTGAGTTTTGCCAGCTGCGTCACCAGCGCGAGCGCGCGATCCCAGCCGACATTGTCTAATCGCAGCGACAGCCGACCTTCAACGCCCGGCGCAATCAGCAGGTTGGTCTGCTGATAATCTGCCAGCGCCTGCAAAATGCGTTCAACCGGCGCATCATCAAACGTCAGACTTAATCGGTCGTCGTTAGCGCGCAGCGGCATGCTCAGACACAGCAGCATCAGTAACGTCATCCATTTCATAAAAACCTCCTTTTATTACCCATGTGATTTGCTGTGGCGTGCAGCTTTGTGCTGCGCTCAACACCAGCATGCGCGACGTAAGCTGCACGACTTGCCAGGGCGGCTGGGGAAAAGGCGCTTGATTATCCACCCGATGGCTTTTGCCTTGAGGTGACACCAGCCACGCCACGTAGTGCGGCGCCGTGCCAATAATGCCCTGCAAGCGCCAGCCTTCTGGCGCAGCAACCTGCGTCTGACACAGCGTTGCTGCCAGCGGCTGGAAAGGATCGCGCGCCAGCGCCAGCGAGCTACAAAGCCACAACAGCAAGGCGCTACTCCGCATCGTCACTCTCCAGCCACAGTTGCGTGTTCAATACTCCTTGCTCGGCTTGCAGCTGAAAGCGTTGTGGCACCGGTAATCGGGTGCTAGCTAGTTCACTAAACAGCGGCAGAAATTGCGGCCAGGCAAGCCTTAACTGCAGCTGCTGCGGTTGGCTATCTGGATGCCAGGCTTCCAGCTGATTGCCGCGCGCTGCCACGATTCGCTCCAGCGTTTGCTGAGTGCCGGCATCCTTCGTGGGTTGCTGCAGCAGGCTAATTTCGCTCTGCAACACATCAATCGCCGGAAGTGAAGCCAGCTGTTGCAACCGCTGTTGCTGCTGTTGACGCATCTGTTCCAGCTGCCGCGCTTGCGCTTCACGCATCTGCTGCTGCGGACGAAGCAGCACGATCCACGTCAGCGCAAACAGCCCCAGCGATAATGTCAAAAGTCCCAGCATGCGCAGCGGCAGCGTGAGCATCAGCCAGCGCTGCAGGAGTTCATTCATCGGCTACCTCCTGCACGCGCGCATGCAAAGCAAAACGATAGTCGCCACCCGCTTCGCGCTTCACAGCGCCCTGCTTTACGCTGCTGAACAGCGGCTGAGTCATGAGCTGATGACGAAAATCACTGACCGCCGCCATGCTCTGCGCTTGCCCTTCCAGCACCAGTTGCCCTTGCCGACGTTCGAGGCGATTGAGCCACAAGGTGTCAGGCATTAACTCCGGTAGTTGCTGCCAAAAATGCTGCCAGCGCTGATGCTGATCTTGCCGTTGCAGCTGTGCCAGCTGCGCCTGAAGAAGTGATTCACGCAGCTTCAACAGCGATTGCTGCTGTTCCAGCTGTAGCTGCAGCGCGCTGAGGAGAGAAGTAATATCCATCAGCGCATCCGTTTGTTGCTGCCGTGCAATGACGCCGCGCCACCACAGTAATGAGAGGATCAGCAAGGTGCAGGCCAGCGTGAGCGACAGCAGCGAGAGACTCTGCTGGCGCCGCCGCTGCGATTGCTGGAGGCGCCAGGGAAGCAGGTTGACCGCCAGCATCAGACATCCTCCGGCCGCAGCGCCAGCCCAAGCGCGATGGCAAAAATACCTTCCTGTGCAGGCAACGGCGGTTGCAGATAGTGCAGCAGCGAAAACGGCTTGAAGCGTTTAACCTGCTCCTCAGGCAAAACCTGAGTTGAGGTGCAGAATACGCTTTCCATCTGCGGGAAGGTTTCGCGCAGCTGCGCGAGGGTGAGCGGTTCGGTGGCTGCGCCTGAAGTGGTGCTTTCCCCCACCAGCGTCCATAGCCAATGATCGCTAAGTGGATGAATCAATAAGTGGTTGTGGCGTAACGGCAGGCGCATGGCGATCTGCGTCAGCGCCAGGCTACTCAGTTCGAATACGTCCGGTCGCAGACCTGCCTGCTTGAGCGGCGTCAGCCATTGCGTAATCACCTCGCGCCGTGCCGCGGTAACGTAAAGCGGTGCATCCTTGCCCGGTGAGCGATAATCCAGCGACAGCGAAGCGGGTTCGACAGGAAACAGACGCTGCGCAGAAGCCGCCACATAGCGCCCCAGCGCGGGTTCACGCAGCGAGGTTTCCGGCAGCGGTAAAGTGCGTTGCAATACCAATTGCGGCGGCAGGCCAACGCGCAGTGAATAGCGCTTCGGCAGATGGCGCTGCCAGCGCCCTAACATATCCAGTAACGCAGGCGTGGTTTGCAGCACGCCGTTTCTTAACGTATCTTGCGGCAGCGTTTGTTGCCACCAGTGTCGCAACTGCCAACCATGACGTCGGCGTTCGATGCCAAGGGCACACAGTTGTCCGTTTTGGATATCCAGTCCAATTTGCCAGCGCTGAAAAGCCATACGCGCGATCTCCTTATCATTAAAAGGTCAGAGTGCTGATACCCCGGCAACTTCAAGCCTGACAGGTATATGAATGCGTCAGGCTTGTCTTTATACTACCGCGCGGTTGCTTATAAACTGCTCAAACGACAACAGATGGGAATTCTCAGGTGAAGTTCGTAAAGTATTTATTGATCCTTGCAGTGTGTTGCATTTTGCTGGGAGCCGGCACGGTTTATGGTTTGTACAAATACATAGAGCCGCAGCTGCCTGATGTGAACACATTGAAAGATGTGCGCCTGCAAACTCCTATGCAGGTTTACAGCGCGGATGGCGATCTGATCGCCCAGTACGGCGAGAAGCGCCGTGTCCCGCTGACCCTACAACAGATGCCGCCTGAGTTAATCAAAGCGTTTATTGCCACCGAAGATAGCCGTTTCTACGAGCATCACGGTGTCGATCCGGTGGGGATTTTCCGTGCAGCCAGCATTGCGCTGATGTCCGGTCACGCCTCGCAGGGCGCCAGCACCATTACTCAACAGCTGGCGCGTAACTTCTTCCTCAGCCCGGAACGCACCTTGATGCGTAAGATTAAGGAAGCGTTCCTCGCGATCCGTATCGAACAGTTGCTGAGCAAAGATGAAATCCTTGAGCTCTATCTCAACAAGATTTATCTCGGCTATCGCGCGTACGGCGTGGGCGCGGCGGCGCAGGTCTACTTTGGTAAACCTATTGATCAACTGTCGCTGAGTGAAATGGCGATGATTGCTGGGTTGCCAAAAGCACCTTCGACGTTCAACCCGCTCTATTCTCATACGCGTGCGCTGGCGCGTCGTAATGTGGTGCTGGCGCGTATGCTGGATCAAAACTACATCACGCAGCAGCAATATAACGAAGCGCGTAACTCGCCGCTGACGGCCAGCTATCACGGCCCGGAAATCGCCTTCTCTGCACCTTACTTAAGTGAAATGGTGCGTCAGGAGATGGTGAAGCGTTATGGCGATAAAGCCTATGAAGATGGTTACAAGGTTTACACCACCGTCACCCGCCATCTGCAGGAAGCCGCGCAGCAGGCGGTGCGTAATAATGTGATGGCGTATGACATGCGCCACGGCTATCGCGGTCCAACCAATGTGCTGTGGAAAGTGGGCGAAGCGAGCTGGGATCAAACCCGCATCCAGAATGCGCTGAAAAATCTGCCAACTTACGGACCGCTGAATGCTGCGGTGATCACCAGCGCCAGCGCCGATCACGCCACGGCGATGCTGAAAGATGGCAGCAGCGTTACGCTGAATATGGCCGGTGTACGCTGGGCGCGCGCTTACAAATCTGACACGCTGCAAGGCCCAACGCCGCGCAGCGTGACGCAGGTGCTGCAGACCGGCCAGCAGATTTGGGTGCGTAAAGTGAATGACGACTGGTGGCTCGGCCAGGTTCCGGCGGTGAACTCGGCGCTGGTGTCACTCAATCCAGAAGATGGTGCGGTTCGCGCGCTGGTCGGCGGTTTCGACTTCAACCAGAGCATGTTCAACCGCGCAACCCAAGCGCTGCGTCAGGTGGGTTCCAACATCAAACCTTTCCTGTATACCGCAGCAATGGATCGCGGTTTAACGCTGGCATCGATTCTCAATGACGTGCCGATTTCGCGCTGGGATGCCGGTGCGGGTGCTGACTGGCGTCCGAAGAACTCACCGCCAACGTATGCAGGTCCAATCCGTTTGCGTCAGGGGTTAGGCGAGTCGAAAAACGTGGTGATGGTACGTGCGATGCGTGCGATGGGCGTTGATTACGCGGCGGAATATCTGCAGCGTTTCGGCTTCCCGGCGCAGAACATCGTGCATACCGAATCGTTAGCCTTAGGCGCGGCGTCCTTTACCCCAATGCAGGTGGTACGCGGCTACGCGGTGATGGCGAACGGCGGCTTCCTGGTTGATCCGTACTTCATCGCGAAGATTGAGAATGAACAAGGCGGCGTGATCTTCGAAGAGAAACCGAAGATTGCCTGTCCGCAGTGCAACCTGCCGGTGATCTATGGCGATACCAAAAAGTCGGTCGCGTTGAATGAAGAGAGCGTCGAGAATGTCGCGACCTCCGATCAATCGCAGAACCAAACCGTGCCGCAACCGGAGCTGGAGCAAGTGCCTGCACAGCCGGGTGGCGAGCAGCAGTATGCTCCGCACGTGATCAACACGCCGCTGTCATTCCTGATCAAGAGCGCGCTGAACACCAACATCTTCGGCGAGCCGGGCTGGATGGGAACGGGCTGGCGTGCCGGTCGTGACCTGAAGCGTAACGATATCGGCGGCAAAACCGGTACCACCAACAGCTCGAAAGATGCGTGGTTCTCTGGTTATGGTCCGGGCGTGGTGACGTCGGTGTGGATTGGTTTCGATGATTCGCGCGCGTTGGGTCGCTCCACCATGTCAGGTGCGATACCGGATCAAATCTCCGGTTACGAAGGCGGCGCGAAGAGTGCACAGCCAGCGTGGGATGACTATATGAAATCCGCGCTGGAAGGCGTGCCGGTACAGCCGCTAACACCGCCAGATGGCGTGGTCACCGTTAACATCGATCGCGGCACCGGCAAGTTGGCTAACGGCGGTAACTCGCGTCAGGAGTACTTCATCAACGGCACCCAGCCAACCGAGTATTCGGTGCATGATGTCGGCACCACCCTCATGGACAACGGCGAAAGCCACGAACTGTTCTGATCAAAAAAGCCGGCAAATGCGCCGGCTTTCTTTTTTTAATGATGATGCAATTTAGTAGCTTAAACGGCCCTGCTTCACCAGCCACTCACGCACCATAAACAGCGCGCTGACGTTACGCGCTTCGCGGAAGTCGGGTTCATCCAGCAGCGCCAGCAGATTATTTAGCGGCCAGCGATGGACAATTAGCGGCTCCGGCTCATCACCTTCCAGCTTCTCTTCGTACAAACCTTCCGCCACCACGATGTTCATCTTGCTGGAGAAATATGAGGGCGCCATGGTCAGCTTGCCCAGCGCTTCCAGTTTGGTGGCACCAAATCCCGCTTCTTCTTTCAGTTCACGATCGGCGGCTTCAAAGGCGCTTTCGCCAGGATCGATTAGCCCTTTAGGAAAGCCCAGTTCATAGCTTTCCAGACCGACGGCGTACTCCTGGATCAGGATCACGTCATCGCCAATAATCGGCACAATCATCACCGCTTCACGGTCGGAAGGTTTCATCCGCTCATAGACGCGTCGCGCGCCATTGCTGAAAGCGAGATCGACCGCTTCGATGGTGAACAGGCGGGAGCGGGCCACCGCTGCCACATTGAGGATGTCAGGTTTTTTCATTGGGGTTTTCATATCAGCCTCAAACTTAGCACAACCCTGTGAAACGTGATGACGCCAGCATACCGAAGCCAGAACTATTGTGCGACACGCAGCGTAAGTAAACTATGGTGACACACATTCACTTATGGCTGCTAACAACTTCTTGTTATCTATGCAGTTAAAAATTCACAATAAGTCAACGGTGTTGGGTTAAATTCAGAAAATACCGATATTTAGTTGAGTCATGTCTGGTTAACATCCCGTTAAGGAATGATCTAACAAACTATAATTAAATGATTTTGCGCGTTATTTTATCTGACTTTTCCCTTGTCAGAATGACATCTGCTCGCCAAAATTGACTTGTATTGATGGATTCACCGGGAGTAATTCGTTAACGTGAAGGCAGTTTTTTGGCTGGATTGAGCAAAGCATGAGCACTTATATTGTCATTCTGGCTGTCATGCTCGCCTGTTCCTTATTAGCAGGTATTGGCTATTGGTTCGCTATGCGGCATCGTCCGCCGTTGGCGAAACCACTGCCGTTTATCAGTCCGCCTAATCGCAAGCTCACCGACGAAGAACGCGCTGCCGTTGAAAAGTACATCGCGCTACTGGTGAAACAGCAGCAACACAGCAGCGCGCGATCCGCAAAGAAGCCGCGCGAACCTCAAGCGCTGACGCTCACCGCGCAAAGCAACAATGTTTATCCTGTCACCCGCTCCATCACCCGCTATGGCCTCTCCACCGACGATCCGCAGAAGTGGCGCTACTATCTCGATGAAGTCGAAGTGCATCTTCCGCCGCTTTGGGAACAGTACATAGCCGAAGAGAACCACGTAGAGCTGATCCGCACGCAAACGCTGCCGCTGGTGATTTCGCTTAACGGACATTCGCTGGTGAATTACGCGGTGGAACAACCGGCGCTGCCGCCACTGGTGCGGCCGATGTCCACTAACGCGTCAATTCGTAAAGAAGAGAGCGAGAATGTTGAGCTGCTGCAGGTACGCAAAGAGACCTCAGAAGAGTATCAGCTGTCTCGCGCCGACGGCACGCGTGAAGCGGTCGCCATCTGTTTCGCTTTCCTGCTGTTCTTCCTGAGTCTGGTGCTGCCCGGCAGCCTGATGGGCTGGATTGCGCTGCTCGGCTGCCTGATGATCGCCGTTAGCCTGTGGTTCCTCTATCGCTTCCCTGGCGCCAAAGGTTTGCGCGATGTGCATTGCCTGCGCGGTGCGCCCAAGCGCTGGGGCCTGTTTGGTGAATCCAATCAGGAGCAGAGCAACATCTCGCTGGGCATTATTGATTTAATCTATCCCGCGCACTGGCAGCCGTATGTAGCGCACGATTTAGGCCAAACCACCGACGTCGATATGTACCTCAATCGTCAGGTAGTGCGTCAGGGTCGCTTCCTGTCGCTGCAGGACGAAGTGCGTAACTTCCCGGTGCAGCGCTGGCGTAAAAATCTGGTGCTGGCGTGCGGCTCGCTGCTGGTGCTGGTCATGCTATTCACCTGGATTCCTCTCAGTATGCCGATCAAACTCAGCCTTGCGTGGGTGAAAGGCACCGAGAGCATTGAAGTGAATAGCGTGGATAAGCTGAATGCGCTGCCGCTGCACATCGGCGACATTTTGAAAGTGGGTGGCACCGGCATGTGTTCGGTACCGGGCAATTATCAAAGCAATCGCAGCTACGCCTACATGCCGTTCGACTGCTCGGCGATTTACTGGAATAACGCCGCGCCGCTGCCACAGCCGCAATCGGAGATCATCGATAAAGCCTCGGCGCTGCTCGATACCACCACGCGCCAGCTGCATCCGGAAACCAATACCGATCCCAAACTCAACCCGCAGCTCGCCTCGGCGATTCAGAAATCGGGCATGATTCTGCTGGATGACTTCTCGGATTTGGTGCTGAAAACCCAGGATCTGTGCAGCCAGCAGCAGGATTGCGTACGCCTGAAAAATGCGCTGGTGAATCTCGGCAACGCCAAAGATTGGGATTCACTGATTCACCGTGCGGATTCTGGCAAGCTGAATGGCATGAACGTGCTGCTGCGTCCGGTGAGTGCCGAAGCGCTGGAAAATCTGGTGAACACCGCCACCTCCAGCTTCTTCGCGCGTGAAACGCGTCGTGCGGCTGAAAACCTTAATAGTCCACCGCCGGGTGGCTTCCTGATTGTCAGTGATGAAGGTCGTCAGATGGTGATGCAGCCGCAGCCGTCGGTACCGCTGTTCGATCTTGATGCACCTTCGCAATGGCGCGAACTGCAACGCATGTCCGGCATGCTGCTGCATACGCCATTCGCCGCCAGCGGCATCATCACCAGTATTACCACCGATGCCAACGGCACACGCCATATCGCGCTGCATAACGAGCCGGATGCCATGGCGCAATGGCGCTATTTGGGTACTACGCTGTTGATGCTGGTGCTGATTGCCAGCGCGGTGATCAACGGCTTGCTGGCGCTGCGTCGTATTCATCGCAATCGCCTGCGCATGGCGGAAATTCAGCAGTATTACGATAAGTGCTTCAACCACAATCTGAACACTATGCAGAGCGTGCGCTCGCTGTTCTGAGCCCTCTCCTTCTGTGCTACCCTGTCGCCCACTTTTTTGCGGCGAGAAAGACAATGCAGGTTACGTTTAACTGGTCAGAGATTGATACCGTGCTGCTGGATATGGACGGCACCTTGCTCGATCTCGCCTTTGATCGCCACTTCTGGCTGGAACACGTTCCGGAAACCCTAAGCCGCGAACGAGCCATCACGCTGGGCGAAGCGCATCAGCTGATTGAGCAGAAATACCAGGCCGTGGTGCATACGCTAAACTGGTATTGTCTCGATTACTGGTCGCAGGAACTGGCGCTGGATATTCACGCCATGACGTGGGAGAAGCGCCACCGCGCGGCAATGCGTGAAGATACGCTGCCACTATTGCAGGCGCTGCGTGCCGCAGGTAAACGTACGATTCTGTTGACCAATGCGCATCCTTACAATCTGGATGTGAAACTGGAGCAGACCGGATTAGCTGCCCACCTTGATTTATTACTTTCCACCCATACCTTTGGATATCCGAAAGAGGATCCGCGTCTCTGGCAAGCCGTTCAGCAACACACTGCGTTTGACAGCGCGCGCACGCTATTCATTGATGACAGCGAAGCGATTCTGGATGCAGCAACACGCTGGGGCATCCGCTGGTGCTTAGGCGTCAGCAATCCGGATTCCGGTCGGCCCGATCAATCTTTCCAGCGTCATCCGGCGGTACGCGATTATCGCCAGTTGTGTGAGACGCTGCGTTAAAGCAGGAGCCGCAATACCATGAAAGAGAAAGTGAGCGAAGGCGTGCGCCTCGACAAATGGCTGTGGGCCGCACGCTTCTACAAAACGCGTGCGCTGGCACGCGAAATGGTCGAAGGCGGCAAAGTGCATTACAACGGTCAGCGCAGCAAGCCGAGCAAAATGGTGGAGCTAAATGCTGAATTGACGCTGCGTCAGGGCAACGATGAGCGCACCGTGGTGATCACCGCCGTGACCGATCAGCGTCGTCCGGCCAGCGAAGCCCAGGCGCTGTATGCCGAAACCGCCGCCAGCATCGACAAGCGCGAGAAAACCGCGCTGGCACGCAAGATGAATGCCTTAACCATGCCGCACCCCGATCGCCGCCCGGATAAGAAAGAGCGCCGCGATCTGATGAAATTTAAATTGTCGGGTGATAAATAACGCGCCCCCAACGAGAGAAACACTATGTCTGCAAACGATCAACTGCACCGTTACCTGTTCGAAAATGTCGCCGTGCGCGGCGAGCTGGTCAATGTGAGCGAAACCTGGCGTGAAATCGTCGAAAATCACAACTACGTTGAGCCGGTAAAAACCTTGCTGGGCGAGCTGCTGGTAGCCACCAGCCTGCTAACGGCAACGCTGAAGTTTGACGGTGATATCACGGTGCAGTTACAGGGCGACGGTCCGCTGACGCTGGCGGTGATCAACGGTAACAACCGTCAGGAGTTGCGTGGCGTGGCGCGCGTGCAAGAAGACGCGGAGATCGCACCCGGCAGCAGCCTGAAAGAGATGGTCGGTAACGGCTATCTGGTGATCACCATTTCGCCAGAGAAAGGCGAGCGCTATCAGGGCGTGGTTGGCCTGGAAGCGGATACGCTGGCGGGTTGTCTGGAAGATTACTTCATGCGTTCTGAGCAGTTGCCAACGCGCCTGTTTATCCGCACCAGCGACAAAGGCGCAGCCGGCATTCTGCTGCAGGTGCTGCCAGCGCAAGAGCCGAGCCTGGATGATTTCAATCACCTCGCCACGCTGACCGAAACCGTGAAGAGCGAAGAGCTGATTGAGCTGCCCGCCACCGACGTGCTGTGGCGCCTGTATCATCAGGAAGAAGCCACCGTGTTCGATCCGTCGCCAGTCAGCTTCAAGTGCACCTGTTCACGCGAGCGCTGCGGTGAAGTGCTGAGCACGCTGCCGGTTGAGGAAGTGGACGAAATCCTCGCAGAGGATGGCGAAATCGATATGAATTGCGACTATTGCGGATCGCATTACGTGTTTGATGCGGTGGATATTGCCGCCATTCGTAACGCGCCAACCAACAACAGCGATCACGTGCATTAATTACCTGCCGGGCGGTTCATCCGCCCGCATTCCTGCTGAACGTATCCCTATCATTTATCACGGTTATTAGCTAAATAACGCTGACTTTAGTTTCATAAGTGGCAGATTTCTCTACTTGTCACGTTCCAGCTCGCATTTCTGACTATCTTCTCTTTTCCGCCGTGCTCAGAAGAGTACACTGCGCGCGATCTGCCCTGCGTGGCTATGCAGGCAGGCGGCAGAATCACCCCATAAAAAATATGCAGTAACAGATACCGATTAAAGGAGCAGTCACATGCGCGTTAACGGCCTGACATCGCAAGACCTCGCCTCTATGGGCATCAGTGGCACCACCGAAGTGGTGTACAACCCTGATTTCGACACCCTGTTTCAGGAAGAAACTCGCCCAGAGCTGGAAGGTTATGCGCGAGGCATTCTGACGCAGAGCGGTGCTATTGCCGTGGATACCGGCATCTTCACGGGTCGCTCGCCAAAAGATAAGTACATCGTTCGGGATGACACCACGCGCGACACGCTGTGGTGGAACGATGTCGGCAACGGTAAAAATGATAACCAGCCGCTGTCACAGGAAACCTGGCAGGCGTTGAAAGATCGCTGCACCCAGCAGCTTTCCGGCAAACGCCTGTTTGTGATCGATGCGTTCTGCGGTGCCAATCCTGACACGCGCCTCAGCGTGCGCTTCGTGATGGAAGTGGCCTGGCAGGCGCACTTCGTCAAAAACATGTTTATCCGCCCGAGCGAAGCCGAACTGGCTGACTTCAAACCGGATTTCGTGGTGATGAACGCCGCGCAGTGCACCAATCCAGACTGGCAGGCGCAAGGTCTGCACTCCGAGAACTTCGTCGCCTTCAACCTGACCGAGCGCATGCAGCTGATTGGCGGCACCTGGTACGGCGGCGAGATGAAGAAAGGGCTGTTCGCCATCATGAACTACCTGCTGCCGCTGAAAGGCATCGCTTCAATGCACTGTTCGGCTAATGTCGGCAAAGCGGGCGATGTGGCGGTGTTCTTCGGCCTGTCCGGCACCGGTAAAACCACGTTGTCCACCGATCCGGATCGCCAGCTGATTGGCGATGACGAACACGGCTGGGATGACGACGGCGTGTTCAATTTTGAAGGCGGCTGCTACGCCAAAACCATCAATCTGTCTGAGCAGGCGGAGCCGGAGATCTACCGTGCGATTCGCCGCAATGCGCTGCTGGAAAATGTGGTGGTTCGCGCCGATGGCAGCGTGGATTACGCCGACGGCAGCAAGACCGAGAACACCCGCGTCTCTTATCCGATCGAGCATATCGAGAACATCGTGCAGCCGGTGTCGAAAGCGGGCCATGCGAAGCGGGTGATTTTCCTGACCGCCGATGCCTTTGGCGTGCTGCCGCCGGTTTCACGCTTGACGCCGGAACAGACGCAATACCATTTCCTGTCTGGCTTCACCGCCAAACTGGCCGGTACCGAGCGCGGCGTCACGCAGCCAACGCCCACCTTCTCTGCCTGCTTTGGCGCGGCGTTCCTGACGCTGCACCCAACGCAATATTCCGACGTGCTGGTGAAGCGCATGGAAGCGGCAGGTGCGCAGGCGTATCTGGTGAATACCGGCTGGAACGGCAGCGGCAAGCGCATTTCGTTGAAAGACACGCGCGCCATCATCAATGCGATTCTGGCTGGGGAGCTGGATGAGGTTGAGACTGACACCTTGCCGGTGTTCAACCTGCAGATGCCTAAAGTTCTGCCGCAGGTGGATAGCGCGATTCTCGATCCGCGCCGCAGCTGGCCGACAGAAGCGGCCTGGCAGCAAGCCGCGCAGGATCTGGCGCAGCGCTTTATTACTAACTTTGAGAAATATACCGATAACGATGCGGGTAAAGCGCTAGTGCAGGCGGGTCCGCAGTTGTGATGTGAAAACCCGGTGGGCATAAATGCCCGCCGGGTATCACGCACTGTGATTGATACTCGCCACCGCCGTAGCGCTGCTGCCTTCCGGAATCGGCAACCAGGCACGAATCCGCAATCCGCCCCGGTCGCTGTCACCAATCTCCAGCGAGCCTTCATGCGCATCAATAATACGCTGCACAATCGCCAAACCGAGACCGGTGCCGCTGGTACTGCGCGCGCTGTCGCCGCGCACAAACGGCTGGAACAGATGCTGTAGCTGATCCGGCTTGATGCCCGGACCATCATCTTCCACCTGGAACCACGCGCGGTTCAGCTCCTTGCCGCTGCTGACCTTAATCCATCCATTGCCATAACGCGCCGCGTTGACCACCAGATTCGCCAGCGCGCGCTTGATCGACAGCGGGTTGATATCCAGCATCAAATCCTCGGACATCACCGCGTTCTCAATCTCGCGCTCGTAGCCGCTCTCTGCCGCCACCACTTCGCCCAGCACGCTGTTGAGGTCGGCGCGCTCGGTCTGCATCTCCTGACCGGTACGCAGATAGTCGATGAACTGCTCGATAATCGCGTTGCACTCTTCGATATCTTTGTTGATCGACTCCGCCAGATAACCATCCTGCTCGCCCATCATCTCAGTAGCGAGACGAATGCGCGTCAGCGGCGTACGCAAATCGTGGCTGACACCCGCCATTAACAAGGTACGATCGTCGGCCAACTGCTTCACACCGGCCGCCATTTGGTTAAACGCCCGCGTCACCGAACGCACTTCCGACGCGCCGTATTCACGCAGCGGCGGTGGAATGATGCCTTTACCGACCTGCAACGCCGCATGCTCCAGATCCACCAGGGGTCGGTTCTGGATGCGGATAAACAGCCAGGCGCCGCCAATCGCCAGCAGCATAATCGCCAGCGTGTAGCGGAACAGCGGTGAGAAGTCGCCCTGATGGATTTCGGTGAGCGGCACGCGCACCCAGATATCCGGCGACAGCCAGGTTTTCAGCCACACCACCGGCGAGTTTTTATTCACCTCGACACGGACATCGGTAGGACCGCCCAGCTGCTGGCCCATCTGCTCACTGAGGAATTCGTAATGTTGCGCCCAGCGCAAACCGCTCTCTTCCGCCGCCGCGTTGGTATACAACGAGATGCCCAGCTCACGATAAATTTCGCGTCGGAAGGCCGGTGGCACTTCCAACTGCGTTCCGTCTTCCAGCTGCAGCCGATCGGTCATCAACATACGCACTTCGTACGCGAGGACCTTATTGAACTGCTGCAAGCTGGGAAGAATGGCGAAATTGAGCACCACCAAATAGGTTGTTACCAGGCTGACGAACAGCAAGGTAACAATCAATAACAAGGTGCGGGCAAACGAACTGCGGGGTGAGAAGCGCAATCGCCTCATGCTTTGCTGCCGTCCGGAACGAATACGTAGCCAAGACCCCAAACGGTCTGAATGTAACGTGGATGCGCCGGATCTTCTTCCACCATGCGGCGCAGACGCGAGATCTGCACGTCGATGGAGCGTTCCATGGCGCTGTATTCACGGCCACGCGCCAGGTTCATCAGCTTATCGCGTGACAGCGGCTCACGCGGATGGCTCACCAGCGCTTTCAGCACGGCAAACTCACCGCTGGTCAGCGGCATTGGCTCATCTTCACGAAACATCTCGCGGGTGCCGAGGTTCAGCTTGAACTTACCGAAGGCGATAACCGCTTCTTCCTGCGAAGGCGCGCCCGGCAACTCATTGGCCTGACGACGCAATACGGCACGAATACGCGCCAGCAGTTCGCGCGGGTTAAACGGTTTTGGAATGTAGTCATCCGCACCGATTTCCAGACCGACGATGCGATCCACTTCTTCGCCTTTCGCGGTGACCATGATGATCGGCATCGGGTTGCTTTGACTGCGCAAACGGCGGCAGATAGACAAACCATCTTCGCCCGGCAGCATCAAGTCGAGCACCATCAAGTGGAAGGATTCGCGGGTTAACAGTCGGTCCATTTGCTCGGCGTTGGCAACGCTACGCACCTGAAAGCCCTGCTCGGTGAGATAGCGCTCCAGCAACGCACGCAAACGCATATCATCATCGACGACCAGAATTTTGTAGTTCTCTTGCATGTTCAACTCCCAAAGGCGCCATTGCCTGAGCCAATATTGTTAAAAAAAGAGGCCTCAGTGTGACAGTCATTAATGGTTTATATTCTAGCCGAAATTGTTACAAAGCATATTAAACAGCAGCTTATATTTATTTTTGACCCTGAAATGCGCTTCGCTTCGCGTTTTTTATCTGTGCTTTCAAGCCGCTTAGCGCTTATCTGAAAATTTGGCGCATTTTCTTTCTGTTACTGGTTCATGACAAAAAATCCCGCCGCCAGAGAGGCGTTCAGGGCGATTTGACTTAAGGTGATGGTGAAGAATAGGCCTGAGTTGCAGTGATGGCAGCATAAAATAGGGCATTTCTCTTGCGGAATGCGCATCTGTTTTCGGAACAATTCCCGAGCGATGAAAAACAAGGCCAGTGTTGAATTAATTCCTACAAATCAATCAGTAATCTCCTCTTTCCTCGCTTCTCTCGATCTCCGACACTGGATTCGTACCTGTTGTTATTGAGTTCATGTGGAGAGAGAAAAATGAAAAAAACGGTAATTCTGCTGGGCGCACTGGTACTGACCAGCTTCACTCAGGTTCAGGCGGCCACCAGCGCGGGCGAAGCGGCTGGCGCGCAGGCATCCACGACGGCGAAGGGTAACTCTGACGCGATTGGTGTTGGCGCTGTAGGCGCGCTGCTGGGCGTGGCGCTGGCGACCATGGGCGGCGGCGACAAAGGTGGCAGCGGTACCTCAACCACCACCGCGACCCAGGCCGGTAAATAACGCATCACGGCCGTTCCGTTAATCTCTGCCATTTAATACCGCACATTTCGTCGCGGCGCGATTTATCGCGCAGTCAATTGCGCCGCGACGATGTGTGCGTTTTGCGAAAGAGTGTTGAGTACTACACCAACGGCGATTGCGCTTTCTTAAGGCGTCTCTTTCACATAATCGATGCTGTTCACAAACCACAACTTCTGCCCTTCCGGCGTGTTGACCACCACTTCGTCATCCACTTCTTTCTTGATCAGCGCGCGCGCCATCGGCGAGTCGATCGAGATGTACTCTTTCATCGTCTCGCCATAAATTTCATCCGGGCCAACAATGCGGAAACGCTTCACGTCGCCCTGCTCATTCTCCACTTGCACCCAAGCACCGAAAAACACTTTGCCCTCCTGCTGCGGCGCGTAATCGACGATTTTCAGATCGGCGAGGCATTTGCGCAGATAGCGCACCCGGCGATCGATCTGGCGCAGCAGACGCTTGTTGTAGGTGTAATCCGCGTTTTCCGAACGATCGCCGAGGCTGGCCGCCCAGGAGACGATTTTGGTGACTTCGGGACGCTTTTCATTCCACAAATGGTCGTGTTCGGCACGCAGCTTGTTATAGCCTTCGCGGGTAATCAGTTGGGTTTTCATGACTTCAACTCGTGGTGACGGCGGTTCTTCGCAGCAAAGAGGCTAACAATAAGCGACCGATTGACCATCAGCAAGATTGCGCGCGCTGCATTCAGAAAAAGACGGATTCACGGGCCACCGGCTGGCAATTTTCGGCCTCATTCCGTATAACTGTCCGCTATTTCCAACCCTGTGTAAGCATTGTTAATGATGATGAAAGATTCACTGAGCCAGATTATCGCAGGTGAGCTGAAGGCACGCGCCGACCAGGTTGATGCTGCCGTTCGCTTACTTGATGAAGGGAACACCGTGCCGTTTATCGCACGTTATCGTAAGGAAGTGACCGGCGGACTCGACGACACCCAGCTGCGTTTGCTGGAGAGCCGTCTGAGTTACCTGCGCGAGCTGGACGATCGTCGCCAGTCGATTCTGAAATCCATCGACGAACAGGGCAAACTCACGCCTGAACTCGCCACCGCCATCAACAGCACGCTGAACAAAACCGAGCTGGAAGACCTTTACCTGCCGTACAAACAGAAGCGTCGCACGCGCGGACAGATCGCTATTGAAGCCGGTCTGGAACCGCTGGCCGATACGCTGTGGCAGGACCCATCGCAGGATCCCGAGCAGCTGGCCGCCAGCTACGTTGATGCCGACAAAGGTGTCGCCGACGTGCGCGCTGCGCTGGATGGCGCGCGCTACATCCTGATGGAGCGCTTTGCCGAAGACGCCACGCTGCTGGCGAAAGTGCGTGAATATCTGTGGAAGAACGCGCATGTGGTTTCGCGCGTGGTGGAAGGTAAAGAGGAAGAAGGCGCGAAATTCCGCGACTACTTCGATCATCACGAAGCGCTGAGCGGCGTCCCGTCGCACCGTGCGCTGGCGATGTTCCGCGGCCGCAATGAAGGCGTGCTGCAGCTGTCGCTGAATGCCGATCCGCAGTTCGATGAAGCCCCGCGTGAAAGCTATGGCGAAACGCTGATCGCCGAACACCTCAAGCTGCGCCTGAATAACGCGCCAGCGGATAGCTGGCGTAAAGCGGTGGTGAGCTGGACCTGGCGCATCAAAGTGCTGCTGCACCTCGAAACTGAATTGATGGGCACCCTTCGTGAACGCGCCGAAGATGAAGCCATCAACGTATTTGCCCGTAACCTGCACGATCTGCTGATGGCCGCGCCTGCGGGCATGCGCGCCACCATGGGCCTCGATCCAGGCTTACGTACCGGCGTGAAAGTTGCGGTGGTAGATGCCACCGGCAAGCTGGTCGCCACTGATACCATTTATCCGCACACCGGCCAGGCGGCGAAAGCGGCCACGGCTGTGGCGGCGCTGTGCGCCAAACATCAGGTTGAACTGGTGGCGATTGGTAACGGTACCGCCTCGCGCGAAACCGAGCGCTTCTTCCTCGACGTGCAGAAGCAGTTCCCGCAAATCAACGCGCAGAAAGTGATCGTCAGCGAAGCCGGTGCATCGGTCTATTCGGCTTCTGAGCTGGCGGCGCTGGAGTTCCCGGATCTCGACGTTTCCATCCGTGGCGCGGTTTCCATCGCGCGTCGCCTGCAGGACCCGCTCGCCGAGCTAGTGAAGATCGATCCGAAATCGATCGGCGTAGGCCAATATCAGCACGACGTCAGCCAAAGCCAGCTGGCGAAGAAGCTGGATGCGGTAGTGGAAGACTGCGTAAACGCCGTGGGTGTCGATCTCAACACCGCGTCTGTGGCGCTACTGACCCGCGTGGCCGGTTTAACCCGCATGATGGCGCAGAATATTGTTAGCTGGCGCGATGAAAATGGCCGCTTCCAGAACCGTCAGCAACTGCTGAAGGTGAGCCGCCTCGGGCCGAAAGCCTTTGAGCAGTGCGCGGGCTTCCTGCGCATCAACCACGGCGATAACCCGCTGGATGCCTCAACCGTGCACCCGGAAGCTTATCCGCTGGTCGAGCGCATTCTGGCCGCCACCGAGCAGGCGCTGAATGAGCTAATGGGCAATGCTGGCGGTCTGCGCGATCTGAATGCCCGCGACTTTACCGATGAGCGCTTTGGCTTGCCAACGGTCACAGACATCATCAAAGAGCTGGAAAAACCGGGCCGCGATCCACGTCCGGAGTTTAAAACCGCGCAATTTGCTGAAGGCGTGGAAACGCTCAACGATCTGCTGCCGGGCATGGTGCTGGAAGGCGCCGTCACCAACGTCACCAACTTCGGTGCTTTCGTCGATATCGGCGTGCATCAGGATGGTTTGGTGCACATCTCTTCCCTTTCCGACAAGTTCGTTGAAGATCCCCATCAGGTGGTGAAAGCCGGCGATATCGTCAAAGTGAAGGTAATGGAAGTGGATATGCAGCGTAAGCGTATTGCGCTCACCATGCGTCTGGACGAGCAGCCTGGTGAAAGCAATGCCCGCGGCAGCAACCGCAGCGCAGGCAAAGAAAACGCCCGCCCGGCGGCCAATAACAAAGGTCGCGGCAAACCTGCCAGCTCGTCTGCCGGCAACAGCGCGATGGGCGATGCGCTCGCCGCGGCATTCGGTAAAAAACGCTAAGTTCCTGCCGTAAATAACGCGCAGAGAAACCCTCGTCTCTGCGCGTATCAGCTTGATAAATCTCCTCATCCAACTACGCTGAAAAAATAACCTTCCGCGTGGCCCAGCGATCCATGGATATTATCAACGCCTTAATCGATGAGATTTATCACGGCAGCTTTCCGGTCGCGGCGCGTGAACGCCTGCTTTCACACATTCGTGCCGCGCGCGATACGGTAAAACTGCCGCGCAAGGCGCATTGGGATGAGAAAGATGTGGTGCTGATTACCTATGCCGATCAGTTCCGCGAACCCGAACAGCCAACCCTCGCCAGCTTCTCGCGTTTTTATCAGCAGCATCTGCAATCCACTTTCAGTCTGGTGCATCTGTTGCCGTTTTTTCCCTACTCTTCCGACGATGGCTTCTCGGTTATCGACTATCACCAGGTCAATCCGATCTGCGGCGACTGGCAGCACATCAGCGCGCTGCACAGCGAAACGCGGCTGATGTTTGATTTTGTCTGCAACCATATGTCGGCGCACAGCCGCTGGTTTCAACACTTTCTGGGGCAGGATCCGGGTTGGGATGATTTCTTTATCAGCATGCCGCCGGCGACCGATCTCAGCGCGGTGACGCGTCCACGCACCTCGCCGCTGCTCACACCGTTTGCGATGGCCGACGGCGAGACGCGCTATATCTGGACCACCTTCAGCGCCGACCAGATCGACCTCAACTTTGGCAATCCGGAAGTGCTGATTCGCATGGTCGATGTGCTGCTCGACTACCTGAACAAAGGCGCGGATTATGTGCGGCTCGACGCGGTGGGCTACATGTGGAAAACGCCGGGCACCAACTGCATTCACCTGCCGAAAACGCATCAGCTGGTGAAGCTGTTTCGCGCCATCGCCAATGAAGTGGCGCCCGGTACGGTGATCGTCACCGAAACCAACGTGCCGCACAAAGACAACATCAGCTATTTCGGTAACGGCAAAGATGAAGCGCAAATGGTGTATCAGTTTTCGCTGCCGCCGCTGGTGCTGCACGCCATTCATTCCGGATCGGCGCGTGCGCTGCGTCAATGGGCCAGCACGCTGGATTTAGGCGGCGGCACCACCACTTTCTTTAACTTTCTCGCCTCGCACGACGGCATTGGACTCAATCCGGCGCGCGGCATTTTGTCGGAAGTGGAGATTGTGGCGCTGGTGCGTGATTTAGCGCTGGAAGGCGCGCTGGTCTCCTACAAGAACAATGCCGATGGCACCACCAGCCCTTACGAAATCAATGTCACCTATTTCGATGCGCTCAATCAGCAGGACGACGACGATGACACGCGTTTGCGCCGCTTCCTGCTGGCGCACGCGATTCTGCTGTCGTTTCCTGGCGTACCGGCGATCTACATTCAAAGTATTCTTGGCTCGCGCAACGATAATGAAGGCGTGCGCGCCGCCGGTCATAACCGTGCCATCAACCGGGAGAAGTACAGCCTGCGTGAAATGGAACAGTGGATCAGCGGCGGCAACCCGCTGCGCCAACAGGTGTATGAACGCCTGAGCGCGCTGATTCAACTGCGCACGCGGCAGCCCGCGTTTCATCCCGATAATCCGATGACGCTGCTGGAAAGCGAAAATAGCCTGCTGGTGTTGCGTCGCCATCAGCCGGATAGCGATGAGGGTTTGCTGTGTGTGTTTAATCTCAGCCGTCATGAGGTGACGACACAGTTACCGCTGGCGCGGCATATGCAGGATGTGATTAGCGGTGAGAAGCTGGATGGCAGCCAGCCCTTAACGCTGGCTGCGTGGCAGTTTATGTGGCTGCGGTAAACGTCATGATCAGCTGCGTAAATTCATCGGGGTGAGAAATGAAAGGCGCATGCGCGGCTTTCTCCATCACCACCGAGGATGAAGCTGGCCAGCGTGAATCCAGTTCTTCTGCGACACGACGCGGCACCAGCCCATCGAGATAGCCGTAGATACGCAGGAACGGCAGCGGCAGATCGTCGAGCGCGGCACGCAAATCGTCCTGACGCAGAATCTCCAATCCCCCTTCCAGCACTTCAACCGACGGCATCGGCTGCGATAACACCACCTCTTTCAACTGACGCGCATCCTGTCGCGCGTTCTCCGTGCCCATAGTTTGCAGCGCCAGAAAGCGCTCCACGGTGCGCTGGAAATCGGTGCTCAACTGCTGCTGAAAATTTTGCAGCGTTTCGGGCTTGATGCCCGGCCATTGATCACGCGCGGTAAAACACGGCGATGAGGCAACGGTGATCAGCGCTGCAACGCGCTCCGGCTGGGTTAACGCCAGCTGGCTGGCCACCAATCCACCCAGCGACCAGCCGAGCAGCACCGCGCGATCGGGTAACTGCGGCAACAGCTGTTGCGCCATTTCCACTAAGGTCAGCGGCGCAAAACCCTGGCTGCGGCCAAAGCCCGGCAGATCCACCAGATGCAGGCGAAAATGCGAGCTGAGTCGCGAAACGATGTTTTGCCACACTTCGGCGTTCAAACCCCAGCCGTGCAGCAGCACAAGATCGCGATCGCCCGTGCCTGTGGTGTGCCAGTAAAGCGAACTCATCGGTTACACTCCGGAAAAGTGATAAGGAGGTCGCTATGCTACCAATCCCGGCCCTGTGTTGGCTATGCCGCCTGCCGTTGCAGATTGCCAGCCACGGTTTGTGCAGCCGCTGCGTGCAGCAAATTCCGCGGCTACCGGCACTCTGTCCCTGCTGCGGTTTACCGGCCAGTGGAATGCAGCCCTGCGGGCGCTGCCTGCGCCGCCCGCCGCCGTGGCAGAGCCTGAGCTGCGTCAGCGATTACCTGCCGCCGCTGAGCGATTGGGTGCAGCAGTTGAAGTTTTCTCGCGTAACCGCACTCAGAGTGATGCTGGCGCGGCTGATTTTGTTAAAATTGTTAACAATGCGTCGTGATTACCGGCTGCCGCGTGTAGATTTGGTGCTGAGCGTACCGCTGCATCGTCGGCGCGCCTGGCAACGCGGCTACAATCAGGCGGCGCTGCTAGCAAAACCGCTGGCTCGCTGGCTGGGCTGTGAATATTGCGAAGCGGTAAAGCGGGTGCGACAGGGCGCAGTTCAGCATTCATTGAGCGCCAGCGCGCGCAAAAAGAACCTGCGCGGCGCGTTTCGCCTTGAAATGCCGGTGCACGGACGCCATATCCTGCTTATCGACGATGTTGTGACGACCGGAAGTACCGTGGCGGAAATTAGCCGCATCCTGCTGGCGCAAGGCGCGGCCAGCGTACACATTGGTTGCCTGTGCCGTACCTTGTAGAGCGTCGGTGTTGGGCGTATTATAACCAAGTAATTTAGTCAACTATTGAGCAATCGCCATGATCGTTATTACTGATGCTGCGCAAGAGCACTTCTCAAAATTGCTGTCCAAACAAGAAGATGGCACTCAGATTCGCGTATTCGTCATTAATCCGGGTACGCCAACCGCAGAATGCGGTGTTTCTTACTGCCCACCCGATGCAGTAGAAGCGACTGATACCGAATTTAAGTTCGAAAAACTGTCAGCCTTTGTTGATGAGCTGAGCGCACCGTACCTCGATGACGCGGAAATCGACTTTGTTACCGACAACCTCGGTTCGCAGCTGACGCTGAAAGCGCCTAACGCCAAAATGCGGAAAGTCTCTGACGATGCGCCAATGGTGGAACGCGTGGAATATCTGCTGCAAGCGCAGATTAACCCGCAGCTGGCTGGCCACGGCGGTCGCGTATCGCTGATGGAAATCACCGATGACGGCATCGCCATTCTGCAATTCGGCGGCGGCTGTAACGGTTGTTCGATGATCGACGTCACGCTGAAAGATGGCATCGAGAAAGAGCTGCTGGCAGCCTTCCCTGAGCTGAAAGGCGTGCGCGATTTGACCGAGCACCAGCGCGGCGAGCACTCGTACTACTGATTAAGCACGCGGCAGCGACCCGACGCTGCCGCGCGTTCTTCAACGCTTCCTGCGCCCGGTATTCACCGCATTCAATAAGCCCGGCACGTTTCCTCTAAACATCTTTTCGATTGTGACGCTTAACTTGCGCCGCCAGTTTGGATATTCATCTACCGTACCCGGCACGTTGACCGGTGAAGTCATAGCAAGCCAGTCTTCAGGTTGCAGCCCCAGCAATGCGCTGTTAGTGCGCGCCAGATAGCGGTGGAAGCCGCGATTGAGCACCGGTGTGAAGGACAATCGGCTGGCAACGGTACCGTGGCGCGCAGGCAACGTATTCATCTGATGCAGCGCATCCAATAGCGCCTGTTTTTGTTTATCCCTTTGCCTTAGCAATGACATGTATACGCTCTCCTGGTACAAGCCCAGTTTGTGACCCAGAAAAAGATCCTCATACCCCCAGAATCCCGCCAACGTCGGCAAATCATGGGTACTGGCGCTGGCAATCGACTGCACGGGATACTCTTGCGGCTGACGATAGCTGCCATCGCCGTGCTGCTCGAAGAACAACACTTTCCACGAGAAAATGCCGCTTTTGCGCAGCAGGCTGACGATCTCTTTTGGCACCGTGCCGAGATCTTCGCCAATGACCATGCAGCGATGGCGCTGACTCTCCAGCGCAAGGATCGCTAGCAGATCCTCAACCGGATAGGCCACGTAAGCGCCTTTATCCGCGCTTTCGCCGTAGGGAATCCACCACAAGCGCAGCAGCGCCATCACGTGATCGATACGCAAAGCGCCGCAGTCACGCATATTGGCGCGCAGCAGGTCGATAAAAGGCTGATAGCCGCGCGCGCGCATCACATGTGGATCGAGCGGCGGCAAACACCAGTTTTGCCCCTGTGGACCGAGGCGATCCGGCGGCGCACCGACGGAAGCGCCGAGTTTATACAGTTCCGGATCCTGCCAGGTTTCCGCGCTGCCCTGCGCTACGCCGACCGCTAAGTCGCGATATAATCCCACTTCCATGCCAAGCTGCTGGCTAATTTGACAGCAGATGGCAAACTGCTCTTGCGCCACCCACTGCAACCAACTCCAGAACTGAATCTCCTCTTCGTGTTCCGCACACCATTGCTGCACCTCCGGCAGCAAAGCGTTGCGCCAGCCTTCCGGCCAGTTGGTCCAACCCCATTCATCAGGATGCTGCTGGCTGCGTTCGGCGAGAATGCCATCAAACGCCGCCTGATAACGCAGATGGTCGCCGCCCTCAACGATAAATTGCTGGAATCCGGCATCTTCAGCGGCGCGCGGCTGAAAGCGTTGCCAGGCAAAGCGCAGCGCGGCCAATTTCAGTTTGGCCACCGCGCTGTAATCGACAAACTCAGCCGCGCGCGCCTGATCCAGCGCTTTGCGTGTTTTCGCCCTTTGCCACCAACGCTGCGCTGCCTCGCTACGCTGAAAATCCTCCAGCCGATTAACGTCGATATACAGCACGTTGAGCCAGCGACGCGAGGTTGGGCTGTAAGGACTGGCATGTTCTGGCTGTGCAGGATAAAGCGCATGCAAAGGATTAAGGCCAACGAAGTCACCGCCATTATTGGCAACGTTCTCCAGCATTTGCGCCAAATCGCCGAAGTCACCGATGCCCCAATTGTCATCCGATCGCAGCGTGTAAAGCTGTACTAACGCGCCCCACAGTTTCTCTCCTTGCTCGACTGATGCCGGGATAAAACAGCGGCGTGGCGCAATGATGATGCGGGTTTGCCACTGCTGGCGACCTTTGCGCAGCGTGAGCTGGTGATAACCTTGTGACAGACGTGGCGGCAGTGTGAGCGGTTCTCCGCCCTGCACTTCGCCGCTGAAGCTTTTGCCCTGTTCGGTTTGTAGCTGCCAGGAAAAGGTGCCGCTGCCTTGTGGCGTCAGTTGGCGCTTGCTGCGAGCGGCAAATACCTGCACCGGCGGCAGTGGTGGCGCTTTACCGGTTGGCGTTTCCATGACTGCCAGCAACGCGCGTTTGGTCTCATCGCTGATGGTTTCCGGCTCGCCGTGCGCGTTAATAAAGCGCAGCGAAATGCCGGCATCCTGTGTCGCCTGGTCCAGCTTGTTGAGCGTCATCGTGTCTCCAAAATCATCTATCGTGTCTTTATCGGGCCGCCTGCCAAATCCGCTGCTGATAATCGCGAATTGAACGGTCAGAGCTGAAGCGGCCGGTGTGAGCGGTATTGAGGATCGCTGCGCGCGTCCAGGCGTCCGGATTTTTCCACAACGCTTCCACCTGCTGCTGCGCGGCGATGTAGGCATCAAAGTCGGCCAGCACCAGCCAGGGATCGCCATTTTTGGTCAGGCTTTGCAGCATCAAATCAAACGCATGCTTATCGCCGTCGCTGAACTTGCCCTTCTCCAGCTCCTTCAGCAAACCATCCAGATAAGGATTCTGTTTACGCAGCTTTTTCGGGCTGTAGCCTCCCGCCTTCAGCGCTTTCACCTCATCCACGCTGTTGCCGAAGATAAAGATATGCTTCGCGCCCACCGCTTCAGCAATCTCCACATTGGCGCCGTCCAGCGTGCCAATGGTGAGTGCGCCGTTCAGCGCCAGCTTCATATTGCCGGTGCCGGAAGCCTCATAACCGGCGGTGGAAATCTGCTCGGAGAGATCGGCGGCCGGAATCATCAGCTCTGCGGCGGTGATGCGGTAATCCGGGATAAACACCACTTTGAGGCGATCGCCGACGAGTGGATCGTTGTTGATCACCTCCGCCACTTTGTTGATGGCATAGATGATATTTTTGGCGAGGTAGTAGCCGGGCGCGGCTTTGGCGCCAAACAGGAACACGCGCGGCACGAAGTCGGGGTTATCCGGGTTGTCGCGCAGCTGGCGATAGCAGTGCAGCATATGCAGCAAACTGAGGTGCTGACGTTTGTACTCATGCAGTCGCTTAATCTGCACGTCAAACAGCGCATCCGGATTGATATCAATGCCGGTCACGCGCTTGACGTAGAGCGTCAGCCGCTGTTTGTTTTGCTGCTTGATGTCGCGAAACTGCTGACGAAACGCCTTCTTGCGGGCGAAAGGTGCCAGCCACGCCAGCGCATCGAGATCGTTGGCCCACTCAACCTGCAGGCTGTCATCGATCAGCGTCGCCAGCAGCGGATTACACTGTTTCAACCAGCGGCGCGGCGTGATGCCGTTGGTCACGTTATGGAATTTGTTTGGCCACAGCTGGTGATATTCCGGGAACAGATCTTTCACCACCAGCTCGGAGTGCAGCGCCGCCACGCCGTTGACGGCGAAACAGCTCACCACGCACAGATTCGCCATGCGCACCTGACCATCAGCCACCACCGCCAGCTTGTGCCAGATCGCTTTATCGTCTGGCCACCGTTGCTTCACCACCTTTTTCAGGCGGCGATTAATCTCGCGGATGATCAACATATGGCGCGGCAGCAGGTCGCGCACCAGCTTCTCATCCCAGCGCTCCAGCGCTTCCGGCATCAGCGTGTGATTGGTATACGCAAAAGTGCGGCTGGTGATATGCCACGCATCGTCCCAACTCAGTTGATGCTCATCCAGCAGCACGCGCAGCATCTCCGGGATGGCGATGGTGGGATGCGTGTCGTTAAGCTGGATCACTTCGAAATCAGGCAAAGTGCGAATGGCGCGCCCGGCGAGATGATGACGCCGCAGAATATCGCCCACCGCGCAGGCGCACTGGAAATACTGCTGCATCAGGCGCAGCCGCTTACCTTCGGCATGATTATCATTGGGATAGAGCACTTTGGTCAGCTTGTCGGCTGCAATGCCTTGCTGCTCAGCCTGCAGAAACTGGCCGTTGTTGAACGCGGTGAGATCGAACGGCTGCGCGCTGCTGGCTTTCCACAGGCGTAGCGGCAGCGTGATACCGTTGCGATAGCCCACCACCGGCAAATCCCAGGCTTCGCCTTTGAGGTGAATTTTAGGTCGCCAGCTGAGGCTGCCATCGTGGTTCTCTTTGACCTTGCCGCCGAGGCCTACCTGCACATCCAGCGCGGCGTTGTAGCGGAACCACGGATAGCGATCGCGCTGCCAGTCATCCGGCGCTTCCTGCTGCTGTCCGTCGGCAAACGTCTGACGAAACAGGCCGTATTGATAGTTGAGGCCGTGGCCCATCGCAGCCTGGCCGACGGTCGCCATCGAATCCATATAGCAGGCGGCCAAACGCCCCAATCCGCCGTTACCGAGTGCCGGATCCACCTCCTCTTCCAGCAGTTCGCTCAGCTCAACCTGATGTTCCGCCAGCGCGGCTTGCACTTCGTTATACCAGCCAAGATTGAGCAAATTGTTGCCGGTCAAACGCCCCAGCAGAAACTCCATCGACAGATAGTTGACGTGGCGCTGCCCGTGTTTGGCTGGCGCAGGTGGCTGCGTCGCCAGCATTTCTGCCAGCACGCGGCTCAGCGCTTGCCACCATTGCTGCGGTGTCATTTGCTGGGCGGAAGTGAGTCCGAGATGCTGCCATTGGCGGGTGAGCGCGGCGTCGAAACGTGTTTTATTGAATTTTTGCTGCGACATATCAATCCCTTCGAGTCCGTTAACGGTAAAGCCGGGCGAGCGCAAGAGGTGAATGGATAAGTAAAGCTGGGGGCGCAGAAAAAAGCGACAGGGAAATGCAGGTGCGGTGAAAAAAATCGGTGCTGATTTTTGTAGCGGCGCGATTTATCGCGCAATAAATTGCGCCGCTACGGCATTAGCAAAGTTCGAGGTGAACTTCGTGCTGTTCAATCACTTTCAGCACGCTGGCCGGCGGGCTTTGATCGGTATACATGTAATCAATCAGGCTCATATTGCCGAGGTTGACCATCGCATTACGGCCAAACTTGGAGTGATCCACCACCAGCATCACGCAGCGCGAGTTTTCGATGATGGCGCGTTTGGTGCGCACTTCGTGATAATCGAACTCCAGCAGCGAACCATCCATATCAATGCCGCTGATGCCGAGAATGCCGTAATCGAGGCGAAACTGCGAAATGAAGTCCAGCGTCGCTTCGCCCATGATGCCGCCATCGCGCGTGCGCACTTCGCCGCCGGCGATAATCACGCGGAAATCAGGTTTCGCCATCAGCAGAATCGCCACGTTGAGGTTGTTGGTGACGACGCGCAGATTATTGTGATTGAGCAGCGCATGCGCCACCGCTTCCGGCGTGGTGCCGATATCAATAAACAGCGTGGCGCCATCAGGGATCTGGCTCGCCACGCGCTCGGCGATACGCGCTTTCTCCGCCGACCACATCATTTTACGATCCTGCCATGCGGTATTTTCTGAGCTGGACGGCAGCGCCGCCCCGCCGTGATGGCGCATGATTTTGTTCTGATCGGCCAGGTCGTTCAGGTCACGCCGAATGGTTTGCGGGCTGACTTCAAAGTGATCCACCAGCTCTTCGGTACTGACATATCCCTGACGCCGGACCAGATCGATAATGGCGTCATGACGTTGCGTCTGCTTCACATCTCTCTCCTCGGCTCGTGGCCGCTTCTTTTATTGGTGCTGCTAACGACGCGTAATCTTACGCGTATCAACAAATGCCATCGCTAAACCCACCAGCAAGCCGGTGACGTGCGCGGCGTTGGCGATCGACAGACCAAATGCGCCGTACCAGCCAATCACCAACCATACGACCGCGAAGCCAATCAGGCCGCGCTCGAGATAAATACCACTTTCGGGATCGCGCTCGCCGCGCAGCCAGCAGTAACCCATCAACGCGTAAACCACGCCCGACAAGCCACCAAACAGCACGCCGCTGAACTTGGCCTGCATCCAGCCAGTTAGCAGCGCCGAGATCAGCATAATCACAAACAGCTTGCCGCTGCCGAGACGCTTCTCGACCGCACCGCCGAGATACCACCACCACATCAGGTTGAACAGGATATGCAGTAGCGAGAAGTGCAGCAGCGCATGGCTAAACCAGCGCCACACCTGGAAATATTGCGAGGAATCCGCCGGCCAAGCCAGCCACTCCAGCGCCACATCATCACCGACGATCTGCATCAGGATAAACACCGCGATGCAGGCGATCATGATGGCCATGGTGAGCGGACCTGCGCGTTCGCGAATGCTCGCCCAGATATTAGTGCGCTCGTAGCGCAAGCCACTTTCGGTGTTGCCGCTATGCCAGCTGGCCGCCTGATAGCGCGGATGGTTGGGATCGCGCACGAACTGCGCGAGTTCGTTTTCGACCCTCTCCAGCTTGCTTTCGTCATCCAACATAATGACAAAGTGGCTTTCGCGCTCAATGCGTAGCGTCACGCCGCGAGTCGCCATGTAGTCGACAAACGCCTGCGCCATGCGCGGATTATTGAACTGGGTAATGCGCATCATGCGGTGATCTCCTTCCTTATGCGATGGGCTCAGGCGTCGCCGAGGGCAACCTGCGCCGGGAATGCCGCGCGCCAGGCATCAAATCCGCCGTCAATGCTGTACGCCGCGCTGAATCCCTGGCCCAGCAGGAACTGCGCCGCGCCTTTGCTGCTGTTGCCGTGATAGCACATCACCAGCACCGGCAAAGCCTGATTAGCGTTGGCGATGAAATCCGCCAGATTATCGTTGTTCAGATGTTGCGCGCCCGCCGCGTGGCCCATCATAAAGCTCTGCGGATCACGGATATCCACCAGCTGCGCACCTTGTGCCAGATGCTCTTGCGCCTGCAGGACATTAATACACTCGAAGGTTTCCATGGTGTCTCTCATTACTTCATCACGATTAGCGCCTAGTTTAACCTGAGAACGCGCCGCGATAACCTGACAAGCCCTGTGGTTATGTGATTTTTTTCCTGTCGGAATGTTAGCTATATCACGCAAAAATGTTTTTATTCAGTTAACCGCTGGCGTAGATGTTGGTTTCCGATTATCATTACGCTCGAAAACGAACATTTTAGAACTATTCCGAACATCGGAGGAGATGACGTGGAAACCAAAGACCTGATCGTGATCGGCGGCGGCATTAACGGAGCCGGCATTGCAGTGGACGCTGCAGGACGCGGACTGTCGGTGCTGATGCTGGAGGCGCGGGATTTGGCCTGTGCAACCTCCTCCAACAGCTCGAAATTGATTCACGGCGGCCTACGCTACCTTGAACACTATGAATTCCGCCTGGTGGGCGAAGCGTTAGCAGAACGTGAAGTGCTGCTGAAAATGGCCCCGCACATCGCCTTCCCGATGCGCTTCCGTCTGCCGCACCGTCCGCATCTGCGTCCGGCGTGGATGATCCGCATGGGCCTGTTTATGTACGATCGCCTCGGCAAACGCACCACGCTGCCGGGTAGTAAGAGCCTGCGTTTTGGCGCGGATTCGGCCCTCAAGCCGGAGATCACGCGCGGATTCGAATATTCTGACTGCTGGGTTGATGATGCGCGCATGGTGGTGCTCAACGCGCAGGAAGTGGAAAAACAGGGCGGCGAAGTACGCACCCGCACGCGCGTGACCCGCGCCTGGCGTGAAGCCGGTTTGTGGATGGTGGAAGCCGAAGATATCGACAGCGGTAAAACCTACACCTGGCGCGCCAAAGGTCTGGTCAATGCGGCCGGTCCGTGGGTAAAAGAGTTCTTCGACGATGGTCTGAAGCTGAAATCGCCGTACGGCATTCGTCTGATCAAAGGCAGCCACATCGTGGTACCGCGCGTCCATCGCGAAAAGCAGGCGTATATCCTGCAAAACGAAGATAACCGTATCGTGTTTGTGATTCCGTGGATGGATGAGTTCTCCATCATCGGCACCACCGACGTGGAGTACAAAGGCGATCCGAAAGACGTGAAGATCGATGACAACGAAATCAGCTACCTGTTGAACGTGTTCAATGGACACTTCAAACAGCAGCTGAGCAAAGATGACATCGTCTGGACTTACTCGGGCGTACGTCCGCTGTGCGATGACGAATCGGATTCGCCGCAGGCCATCACCCGTGATTACACGCTGGATGTGCATGACGACAATGGCCAGGCGCCGTTGCTGTCCGTGTTCGGCGGCAAGCTGACCACCTATCGTAAGCTGGCGGAACATGCGCTGGAGAAACTGACCAAATACTACCCGAATATCGGCCCGGCGTGGACCAAAAACGCGGTATTGCCGGGCGGGGATTTCTCCGGTTCACGCGAGGATTACACCGCCAGCCTGCGTCGTCGCTATCCGTTTATCAGCGAAGGGATGGCGCGTCACTTTGCGCGGACTTACGGCAGCCGCACCGAAGAGCTGCTGGCAGGCGCGAAGAGCATCGATGATCTGGGTGAAAACTTCGGTCACGAGTTCTACGAAGCCGAGCTGCGTTACCTGGTGAAAAACGAATGGGTACGCGAGCTGGATGATGCGATTTGGCGTCGTACCAAACAAGGTATGTGGCTGAACGAAGCCGAGCAGGCGCGCATTGCCGAGTGGCTGGCGGTCAACGCACAGAAACCGGCGTTGTCGTTAGCGTCATAATCTCAGCCAATTAAAAGGCCGCTATCCTGATGGGATAACGGCCTTTTTTTATGGAAAACAGCGCGATAAATCGCGCCGTTACGAATGCGTGCACATCCCGTAGCGGCGCAATGCATTGCGCGCATTTGCCCTTACAACCCCGCATTCTCGCGGATGTATTTACGCGCTTTTACCGCATATTCGAACGGATTGGCCAGCGCCGGATCCTGCTCCGCTTCCACCACCATCCAGCCTTTATAGCCGTAATCATCGAGGATTTTGAACACCGGTTTAAAATCGATCACGCCATCGCCCGGCACGGTGAAAGTCCCCTTCTTCACGCCATCCAGGAACGACAGCGATTTCTCACGCACTTCGGCTACCACGCTGTCGCGCACATCTTTCAGATGCACGTGGAAAATACGCGGCAGATATTTGGTCAGCACATCCAGCATCGCCTGCTGTGAACCTTCGGAATAGTAGATGTGGCCAGTATCGTACAGCAGGCCAACATTCTCATTGGTCGATTCCATAAAGCGGTCAATCTCGGCTGGCGTCTGAATGCCGGTGCCCATGTGGTGGTGCAGCGTCAAACGCATGCCTTTTTTCGCGGCGATCTCTGCCAGCTCGTTGTAGCCTTCTGCGGTTAAGCGCCACTCTTCATCGCTGAAAATCGGCTTCTGCTCCAGCACCGCCAGCGTGGTGCCCTGAATACTTTTGCTCTGCTCGGAGCAACCAATCACGCGCGCGCCCATCGCATGCAGGAAGTTCATGTGATTGGTAAATCCGTCGATGGTTTTCGCTTTGTCGCCGTTGGCGAAGAAGGTGCTGAACCAAGCGTTGCAGATCTGAATGCCACGGATATCGAGCATCGGCTTGAGAATCGCCGGATCGCGCGGATATTTGCTGCCCACTTCGCTGCCGGTAAAGCCCGCGAGCGCCATTTCACTCACGGTTTGCTGGAAGGTGTTTTCGCTGCCCAGCTCTGGCATGTCGTCGTTAGTCCAGCCGATTGGCGCGATCGCCAGTTTAACGTTGTCTTTGTTCATGTTGTTGTCCCTGATTCACAGAGGCGGCCGCTGAGCCGCCGAGGAGTATTTAGCGCACAGCTCAGTTATTTGGCGTAGAAATCCGGACGCGGCGGCATGGTTACCGGCTCAATCGCACCGCTGTTCTGCGCTTTGTGGCAGGCATCGGCGGCCACGGAGGCAGCAAAACCATCCCAGGCAGAAGGTCCGGTCAGTTGGCCGTCTTTCACGTCATTAATAAACGCTTGCAGCTCAACGTCATAAGCATCAATGAAACGGTCTTTCCAGTCGGTCAGCAGCGGCACGCCGAGACGCGCGTTTTTGCGCGTTTGGATCGCCGAAGGCTCCGGCAGCTTAGCGATGCCCTCTTCGCCCACCACTTCACACTGAATGTCGTAGCCGTACGCGCAGTTAACGAAGATCTCCACATCAATGCGGATACCTTTCTGCGTTTCGAACAGCACGATCTGCGGATCTTTCAAATTGGCATGAGACTTCGACGTGGTGCGCGGGAACACCACCTGCACGGTTTTGTAGTCGTCTTCGGTCAGCCAGCGCAGCACGTCCAGCTCGTGAATCAGGGTGTTAGTGATCGCCATGTCGGTGGTGTAATTCTCGCCGACGCTCTGGTTGCGGTGCGCGCAGTGCAGCATCAGCGGTTCGCCGATTTCACCGTCAGTGATCACTTTTTTCAGCGCGCGATAGCCGGCATCGTACGGGCGCATAAAGCCCACTTGCACCAGACGTTTACCGTGTTTGATCTCGGCATCCACAATGCGACGGCAACCTTCAGCGCTCAGCGCCAGCGGCTTTTCACAGAACACCGGTTTGCCGGCCGCGATTGCCGCCAGCGTAAACTCTTCGTGGGTCGGATCCCAGGACGTCACCAGAATGGCATCGACTTCCGGTGAGTTGATCACCTGATGACCATCCTGATACACCTCGGCTTCGATATTCAGACGTTGCAGCGCCGCGCGCGCCCCTTCCACGTTGATATCAGAAACCGCCACCACTTTCGCACCCTGCAAAACGTTATTGCAGCGACGAATATGTTCCTGACCAATTGCACCGGTACCAATTACACCGAGTTTGAGCGTCATAATTACACCTGTAGAGTCGGATAAGTTAGGGTAAAACAAGGCCGGAGAGCTCCGGCCTAAAAGAGGTTTTAATACTTACGTGCTTGTTCGATGTGCACGTTAAGGTTGTCGGCCACTTCTTGCGTGCGCGTTGACGTAGAGGTTTGCGCCACGCCGACGTGCCACCAGCTGAAGTATTTGTGCACCATGGTTTTTGGCAGCACTTTGATGTCGAACAGCACGGAAACGGTCTGCTTCTGCGCATCGATCAGCGCGGCTTCCAGCTGTTCCAGCGTGGTGATGCGGTAGGTTTTGCAGCCGTAACCGCCGGCGATCGCCGCGAAGTCCACTGGCACAAAGCCGCCATCCAGCTTGCCGCCTTCCGGATTACGGAAGCGGAACTCGGTGGTGAAGCTGTCCATGCCGTGTTCCATCTGCAGGTTGTTGATACAACCGTTGGTCATGTTATCCAGCAGCACCACGTTGATTTTCGCCCCTTCCTGAATCGACGTGACCAGCTCGGAGTGCAGCATCATGAACGAACCGTCGCCAACCATGACGTAGACTTCACGCTGCGGCTGCGCCAGCTTCACACCCAGCGCGGCATTCACTTCATAACCCATACAGGAGTAGCCGTACTCAACGTGGTACGAGTTGTAATCTTTGGTGCGCCACACGCGCTGCAGGTCGCCCGGCAGACTGCCCGCTGCCGCGACGATCACCGCATCCTTTGGGAGCTGCTCGTTTAAGGTGCCCAGCACGCTGCTCTGCGTCAGCACCGATTTCGTCAGGCGCTCAAACTCGGCAAACAGCGCTTCGCGATCGGCGTGGTCGGCGATTTCCGGAATGAAATCGTCGGTGTTATAGGTGGCGGCATAGACGCGCTGCGTCTCTTTCAACAGCTTGCTTTGCGACAGCTCAATCTGGCCGCCCCAATGGTTTTCGAAACCTTGCAGCCCGCTTTCCAGCGCGGTTAAACCTTCACGCGCATCCGCCAGCAGCTGCACCGCATCCAGCTTGTAGCTGTCGAAGTTGCTGACGTTGAGGTTCAGATAGCTGACGTCCGGATTCTGGAAAATCCATTTCGACGCGGTGGTGAAGTCGGTGTAACGCGTACCGATACCAATCACCAGATCGGCCTCTTTCGCCAGTAGGTTGGCCGCCAGGCAGCCGGTTTCGCCCACGCCGCCGACATTGAGCGGGTGATCGGAAACGATGGTGCCTTTACCGGCCTGAGTTTCGGCAAACGGAATGTTGAAGCGCTCGGCAAATTTCAGCAGCGCATCCCCGGCATCAGAGTATTTCAGGCCGCCGCCGACAATGATCAGCGGCTTGTGTTTACGCGCAATCAGCGCCAGCGCATCTTCTAATTGCGCGGCAGTTGGCAAGCGGCGATCCAGACGATGCACACGTTTCTGGAAAAAGTATTCAGGGAAGTCCCAGGCTTCGCCCTGCACGTCCTGCGGCAGCGCAATCGTCACCGCGCCGGTTTCTGCCGGATCGGTCAACACGCGCAAGGCGTTGATGCAGGCAGTCATCAGCTGTTCCGGGCGGCTGACGCGATCCCAGTATTTGCTCACCGCGCGGAACGCGTCGTTGGTGCTGATGCTGAGATCGTGGCTCTGTTCAATCTGCTGCAATACCGGATCCGGTTGGCGCGTGGCAAATACATCGCCCGGCAGCAGCAGTAAAGGAATGCGGTTGGCGGTCGCGGTGGCAGCAGCGGTAATCATGTTGGCCGCGCCGGGACCGACCGATGAGGTACAGGCGATAATCTGACGACGCAGCGACTGCTTGGCAAAGCCAATGGCGGCGTGCGCCATGCCCTGCTCGTTACGGCCCTGATGCACCACCAGGTCGCCGCTGTCCTGCTCCAGCGCCTGTCCCAATCCCAGCACGTTGCCGTGACCGAAAATGGCAAAAATGCCTTTCACAAATTTGGTTTCAACGCCGTCAACGTTCAGGTATTGGTTATCAAGAAATTTTACCAGCGCCTGTGCCGTGGTGAGTCTGATTGTGCCCATATGCTTCTTCCTTTACATGCTGGTACCTGCGGCGAGGTACATCGCGGTTCGGGTAAAAACTGCCGTTCACGGCGCCCGCGGATTAAGTGAAACGTGAGGCGATTATAAACAAATATTTTTTTCATTAAACACGATTACAGAAGAAACATTTCATTTTGCGATGGAGATCAAATTCAGCAATGAAACGTGGGCTGCGCAAGCCGGGAAAGGGGGAAAAGTGGAACAGTAACAGGTCATTTGCAGGTCATAACGAAATTTCATTTCACTTCAGTAGCTTCCTTGATTCGCCAGCACTTTCCTGAGACCTGGCTCACAAGCCTGACTATCACTGAAACTCCCGACGATTCCAACGCCGCTTTGCGGCCTGGTCAGAGTTTTACCTGGCTCACAAAATCGTGATGGATGTTTCATTTCATATTGAATTTGGAATTTTTATTCCTCATACTGCGACCAAAGCCAATCAGGCACCTTGAGAACCCGGAAGCAAAGCGCTCGACGTTGGGCGGCAGCGCCCGCAGTGTCTGCTTATCACAGAAGGAAACAATAGGTATGAGTACACAACAGAAGCGGCTTGATGTGATTTGTATCGGACGCATCGCCGTCGACCTCTACGGTCAGCAAATTGGATCACGCCTGGAAGATATGACCAGCTTCAACAAATATCTCGGCGGATCTTCCGGCAACGTGGCCTACGGTACGGCGATTCAGGGCCTGAAATCGGCGATGCTGGCGCGCGTAGGTGACGAGCATAACGGCCGCTTTTTGCGTGAAGAGCTGCAACGAGCGGGCTGCAATACCGATGGCCTGATTACCGATAAGCAGCGCCTGACCGGGCTGGTGATCCTCGGGATCAAAGATGAAGAGAGCTTCCCGCTGATCTTCTACCGCGACAACTGCGCCGATATGGGGCTGGTGCCGGAAGATATTAACGAAGATTTCATCACCTCTTCACGCGCGGTCGCCGTCACCGGCACGCACCTTTCGCATCCGCAAACCCGCGCTGCCGTGCTGAAAGCGCTGGATATCGCCAAACGCAACGGCCTGCGCACCGCGCTGGATATCGATTATCGTCCGGTGCTGTGGGGATTGACCTCACTCGGCGACGGCGAAACGCGTTTCATTGAATCGGGCGAAGTGACGCAACAGCTGCAGGAAGTGCTGCACTATTTCGATTTGGTGGTCGGAACGGAAGAAGAGTTCCATATCGCCGGTGGCAGCACTGATACGCTGACCGCGCTGAAAAATGTGCGTCAATCGAGCCAGGCCACATTAGTGTGCAAACGCGGTCCGCTGGGTTGCGTGGTGTTTGAGGGCGAGATCCCGGATAGTTGGGAACAGACCAAACTGCAGAGCGGCGTGCGCGTTGAAGTGCTGAACGTGCTGGGTGCGGGCGATGCCTTTATGTCTGGCCTGCTGCGCGGCTGGCTGAATGATGAAAGCTGGGAGCAAGCGTGCCGTTACGCGAACGCCTGTGGCGCGCTGGTGGTTTCGCGCCACGGCTGTGCACCGGCGATGCCGACCAAAGAAGAGCTGGACGATTTCCTTAGCCGCGATAAAGAGGTGAAACGTCCGGATCTTGATGTACGTCTTAATCACCTGCATCGCGTCACCACGCGTAAACAGCAGTGGCCAGAGCTGAATGTGTTCGCCTTCGACCATCGCAAACAGCTGGCTGATATGGCACGCGAAGCGGGCGTCAGCGAAGCGCGCATCCCAGAATTGAAACTGCTGCTGCTGCGTGCCGCAGAAGAAGCGGCCAATGAAGCCGGCCTGAATGAAAAGAGCGGCATCCTCGCGGACACCACTTACGGCCAGAAAGCGCTGAACGCGATTACCGGTAAAAACTGGTGGATTGGGCGTCCAATTGAGCTGCCAAGTTCACGTCCGCTGCGCCTTGAACACGGCAACATCGGCTCACAGCTGGTCGACTGGCCAGCCGAGCACGTGGTGAAATGTCTGGTGTTCTACCATCCGCACGACAGCGCGGAACTGCGCAAAGAGCAGGATGAGCTGGTGCTCGATGTGTGGAATGGCTGTAACAAGAGCGGGCACGAACTGCTGCTGGAGCTGATTCTGCCGGAGAGCAATCCGGACCGTAACGAATCCTACTATTACGACATGCTGAGCCACTTCTACAGCCTTGGCATTCAGCCAGACTGGTGGAAACTGCCGCCGCTGTCTGCCGAAAGCTGGCAGGCGATCAGCGGGTTGATCGAGCAGAACGACCCGCACTGCCGCGGCATTCTGCTGCTGGGCCTCGATGCCCCGGAAGAGACGCTGAAAGCTGGTTTCGCCGCCGCAGCGCAAGCGCCGTGGGTGAAAGGTTTCGCGGTAGGTCGCACCATCTTCGGCCAGCCGTCACGCCAGTGGCTGCAAGGCGAGCTGGATGATAAGGCGCTGGTTGAGACCGTGAAAGGGAATTACCTGCGGTTGATCGGCTACTGGCGCGCTGTACGCGGTTAAGTGCGAAGTTAGCTGGGAAAAAGCGGCCAATTGGCCGCTTTTTTGATTGTGCTCGCTGGCCCTCATCCTGGCCTTCTCCCGCCAGCGGGAGAAGGGACCGATCCAGCAATTGTTGAGTATTGAACGCGATCCGGTGTACCGCACAAGACGGTTCCCTCGCCCGCTTGCGGGAGAGGGTTAGGGTGAGGGGAAAACCTGCATATTCTGTGAGGCATTTCATAAACCGATGAAATAAGCGTCACGATGATGTCAAACAAATGAAATTTTCCATCCATCTGGTACTATAGCGCTCATTATCCAGCCATATTTTCTTTTCTAGCGGGCCGAAGTAATGACCAATAATCCAACGCAATTAACCTTGTTACAGGACGAGATCCGTCGTCGCTATGAGACGCTGAGCAAACGCCTGAAGCAGGTGGCTCGTTATATCCTTGATAACAGTAACAGTATCGCTTTCGATACCGTTGCTTCCATCGCACAACATGCCGATGTGCCGCCCTCCACGCTGATCCGCTTTGCCAACGCCTTTGGCTTCAGCGGCTTCAACGAAATGAAACAGGTTTTCCGTCAGCACCTGATGGAAGAGACCGTTAACTATACCGAGCGCGCACGTCTGTTCCGCCAGACCGCCACCGACGACAGCGCCACTTCACCCGAAAGCCCGGCCGAAATCCTCAACGTCTTCACCATGGTCAACAGCCAGGCGCTGCAACAGCTGGCGATGCAGGTCAATCCAGACCAGCTCAACCGCGCGGTGAAAATGCTCGATGAAGCCGAGAACATCTACATCATCGGCCTGCGTCGCTCATTCAGCGTGGCATCGTATCTGGTGTATGCGCTGCGCCATCTGGAGCGTCGTGCGTTTCTGATCGACGGCCTCGGCGGCATGTTCACCGAGCAGCTGAGCATGGTGAACCCGAAAGACGTGGTGATCGCCATCAGCTATTCGCCATACGCGCGTGAAGCGGTGGAGTTGGTTGAGTTGGGTGCCAAACGTGGCGCGCATCTGATCGCCATCACCGACAGCCAGGTCAGCCCGCTGGCTGCCTTCAGCGATGTGTGTTTTGTGGTGCGTGAAGCGCAAGTGGATGGCTTCCGTTCGCAGGTCGCCTCGCTGTGTCTGGCACAGACGCTTGCCGTGTCGCTGGCGCTGAACAACAACGTGCCCAGCGAATAATCTCTTCGCAGAGTCGACCAGCTAACAAAAAAGGGCAGCCAGGTGGCTGCCCTTCTTACATTGATGTGCAATCTACGAACGCGGATACTGGTCGCTGTTCACCCAGGCGTGATCTTTCTCCCAGGTAAATTTCCACAGACGTTTTGGACCCGCCATCACGTTGAGATAGTAGTTATCGTACCCGGCAATGGTTGCCACCGGATGATAGCCACGCGGCACCGTCACCACATCGCGGTTATACGGCGCCATGCACTCGTCGAGTGAACGGTCGTCGGTATAAACGCGCTGCATGGCGAAACCTGGCTCAGGATCGAAACGGTGATAGTAGGTCTCTTCCAGATAGGTTTCGTCCGGGCTGTTTTTCTGGTCGTGCTTGTGGCTGGGGTACGAACTGGTCGCGCCTTCATCGGTGTAGACTTCCACCACCAGCAGGCTGTCGGCCTCTTTATTGTCCGGCAGAATGTTGTGCACCAGACGCTGATTACGCCCTTTACCACGCTGCTCAACACCAACATCTTCCGGCGCAATCAGTCGCGCCGGCAGGTTGCCGCTGCTCGGTGCATTACACACCGCCAGCTCCAGATCGCTATCCGCATACACTTCCACTTCGTCGTTATGCGGTACGTAAACTGAGTAAGGCGGAGTGCGTTCAAACGGCGACAGACGTTTACCCAGATTCGGAAACTCGGCGTGACGGGTTTTCACCGACGCAAAGCCCGCCACCAGCACCAGACACAACTCTTTGTCGCCGCTACTCAGCTTCAGGCTCTGCCCTTTTTTCAGCAGATAGGCATCAAAGCCGACATATTCCCAGCCCGCGCTTTCCGGCGTGATGTGCTGGATGCGGCCGTTGCTGTCGGGTTTTTGCGCTTTCGAAATCAGAGACATCCTGTTCCTCCTTGTTGAGCGAAATTAGCCCAGCGTCGGCATGCTGAACTCAGATACGGTCTGCTGGCCGCTCGGCCAACGCACGGTGGCGGTTTTCATGCGGGTGTAGAAACGCACGCCGTCTGGACCGTGCACGTTCAGCGCACCAAATACCGAACGCTTCCAGCCGCCGAAGCTGTGGAACGCCATCGGAACCGGAACCGGCACGTTAACGCCAACCATGCCAGCTTCGACGTTTTGCACGAACTCACGCGCGGTGTGGCCGTTGCTGGTGAAGATGGCGCTACCGTTACCGAATTCGTGGCTGTTAACCAGCTGCAGTGCGCTGTCGTAATCGCTGGAACGCATGATGCTCAGCACCGGCCCAAAGATCTCTTCGCGCCAGATAGTCATATCCGACGTCACATTGTCGAACAGCGTGCCGCCAACGTAGTAACCTTCTGCATGGCCAGCAACCTGGATGCCGCGGCCATCAACCACCAGCTTCGCGCCTTCCTGCTCACCTTTGTCGATGTAGCCCAGCACTTTCTTCTGGTGCGCAGCAGAAACCACCGGCCCCATTTCATTCTCTTCGGTACCTTTCTGGATGCCAGGACCGACGCGCAGCGCTTTGATCAGCGGCGTCAGACGCGCAATCAGTTTGTCTGCGGTGTCGTCACCCACGGCAACCACAACCGGCAGCGCCATGCAGCGTTCACCCGCTGAACCAAACGCACCGCCCATAATGGCGTTCACGGTGGCATCGAGATCGGCATCGGGCATCACGATGGCGTGGTTTTTCGCCGCGCCAAACGCCTGCACGCGTTTACCGTGGGCGCTGGCAGTTTTATAGATGTGCTCCGCTACGCCGGAAGAACCCACGAAGCTGACCGCGGCGATGCGCGGATCTTTGTACAGCTGCTCGGCATCTTCGTTAGACGAATGCACCACGTTGAATACGCCATCCGGCAGGCCCGCTTCTTTCAGCAGTTCGGCCATGCGCACAGATGCGGAAGGATCCAGCGCCGGTGGCTTGAGGATAAAGGTGTTGCCGCACGCCAGCGCGATGGGGAACATCCACAGTGGCACCATCGCCGGGAAGTTAAACGGGGTGATACCGGCGACAACGCCGACCGGCTGCATCAGCGAATAGCTGTCAACGCCGGTGCCCACGCTCGGTGAGTTTTCACCTTTAATCAGATGTGGAATACCGCAGGCATACTCGATCACTTCGATACCGCGCGTCAGTTCACCCAGCGCATCGGACCACACTTTACCGTGCTCAGACACGATCAGTGCCGCCAGCTCTTCGCGATGTTTTTCCATCAGCGCTTTAAAGTTGAACATCACACGGGCACGACGCAACGGCGCGGTTTTCGACCATTCCGGGAAGGCGGCATGCGCGACTTCAATCGCCTTTTCCACTTCAGCAGCGGTGCTCTGCGTCAGTTCACGCACGACTTTGCCGGTCGCCGGATCGTACACGGGAATGGTTTCATTGCTGGCGCTGTGGGTAATTTTGCCGCCGATAAAGTTTCCTACGATAGTCATGTCGTTGCCTCTTAGATGTGAAGTTCCCTGCAGATAGCCCGTTCGAACCGCGACGCTGCGTGTGCAGGCAATACTTAAAGCGTGCTATGAAGCTATCGTAATGAAATGAATTTTTCAAATACTTCTTTTTAGAAAATTTCCTTTTAGCGGCATGGATCGCATTTTTTCCGCCTGCGCTGACAGCCGGGTGTAAATCAGCCCGTAGCGCTGCACTGCTGGTGCTAAAGGCTCGCCAAACCGCTCTGCCGCTAAGCCGTTGCCCGCACCGAATTTATGTCTGAAATCCAGCTTCCCCATGCAACGCGAAACGAAATATGAAATTTTTGCGAGGCAGATCCAATATCTGATATTTCATAATTCAATAACAATGAAATAAATGTTCTCTTTGCAGCACCTAATCCGCATCCGTTTACAGGAGCCGCACATGGCCATCGATCCGACCCGTTTCTGTATTAACCGTAAAATTGCGCCCAGGCTAACGCTGGAAGCCTTCTTTCAGCTGGTACAACGCCTGGGATTGAGCAAGGTTGAACTGCGTAATGACATGCAGAGCGGCAAGGTAACCGATGATCTCAGCGCGGCGCAGCTGCGCGCGCTAGCGGATAAGTACCACATTGAAATCGTGACGATTAACGCGCTCTATCCGTTTAACCGTGCCGATGAGTTGCTGCTGGCTAAAGCCGACGCGCTGCTACAGGAAGCTCAGGCCATCGGCGCAAAAGCGCTGGTGATGTGTCCGCTCAATGAAGGGATTCAGATTCCGCCCCAGCAGACGCTGGAAGCGCTGCAGGTATTGGCGCCGCGCTTTGAAAAGTATGGCATTCAGGGGCTGATTGAACCGCTGGGCTTCCCGGTCAGCTCGCTGCGCTCGGCGGTGCAGACGCAGCAACTGATTCAGCAAGCAAAAGTCCCGTTTAAGGTGCTGCTCGATACCTTCCATCATCATCTGTATGAGAACGCCGAAAACGAGTTCCCGCAGGAGATTGATATCAACCATATTGGTCTGGTGCATTTATCCGGCGTGGAAGATACCCGCCCAACGGCGCAGCTGACCGATGAAGAACGCATCATGCTCAGCGACCGCGATGTGCTTAACAGCGTGGCGCAGGTGAAACGTCTGGAGATGTTGGGCTATAAAGGCATTTACGCATTTGAGCCGTTTGCCTCATCGCTGGAGACGTGGAATACCGCTGAGATTGAACGCCAAATTCGCTACAGCATCGAGTTGCTGCAAGCCTGAAAACGAACCCTTATCTGTGTCTAATGACACATTTTGTTAGTGTTGGCCTCGGTCGGAGGCCTTTTTTTCATACCCGTCATATTTTAAGCCATAGCTGCGTTGGCTGCCCGTGCTCACCCCAGTCACTTACGGGCGTAAGCTCCTGGGGATTCTCACGCTTGCCGCCTTGCTCTGACTTAAACTATTTAGGGTATGCCTGAGTTCAATAGCAAAATTATGCGTTCTCTTTAACCTCCCCCATCGGCTCTTCCGGCATCTGCTTAATCATGCGCAGCGTGCAGAACAGCGCTAAACACACCAGCAGTGCGGTGAGGAAATAGACCAGCGACACGCCGGCATAACTCATGATGAAACCGGCGATCGGGCCGGTGATGCCCAGCGATAAATCCATAAACGCGGTATAAGTCGCGAGCGCGCTGCCCTGATTCTGCTGCGGCACCACTTTTACCGCCACCACGCCAATCGCCGGGAATACCAGCGAGAAACCCGCGCCGGTGAGGAACGCGCCCATCTTCGCCATCCACGGGTCGAATGAACCGGCCACCAGAAACAGGCCCATCGCTTCTACCGCAAAGCAGATACTCGCCACGCGCAAACCACCAAGCTTGTTGATGGCATTCGGAAACAGCAGACGCGTGCCGACGAACGCGGCGCTGAACATGGTCAACGCGAAGGCGGCACCATCCCAACCTTTATCCTGATAAAACAGCGTGATAAAGGTGGCGATCACGCCAAACCCGGCGGAACCCATCGCCAGAATCAGGCCGAAACCATACACCTTGCTCAGCACGTCACGGAACGGCAGCGGCTTGGCTTTGCTGCCTCTCACTGATGCGCGCGGCAGCGCCAGCGCAATTGCCAGCACACAAATGGCAATGATGATGCTGGAAAGCAGCAGCAAGCCGCCGCTGCGGAAAATCACCACGCCGAGCGGCGCACCAATCGCCATCGCGCCATAGGTGACAATGCCGTTCCACGAAATCACCCGGCCAATATGCAGCGAACCGACGCGCGCCACGCCCCACAGCGACGTACCGGTGCCGGAAAAACTCTGTCCGATGCCGAGAATCACGCGCCCCAGACACAGCAGCACCAGGCTCAGCACGCCCTGCCCATCGCTGAGCGCCGACAGCAAAATACAGATGCCGCTCAGCAAGCATCCCACCAGCCCCAGCACCACCACTTTTTTCGGCCCCCACATATCGGCATAGCGTCCCGCGTGTGGGCGACTGAGCAGCGTGGCGATGTATTGCAGGCTGATCACCAATCCGGCCCAGAAGGCGTTGTAACCCAGTCCGTCATGGACAAAACCGGGCAGCACCGCCAGCGGCAAGCCGATGGTGAGATAGCTGGCAAAGTTGAACTTCACGATGGAAAGGATCAGTAAATTGAGGCGAAAACGGCCGTGTTCAGGTGCGGCGGCAGGCGAGTCAGGCATGAGTGATTGCGCTCGTGGGTGACGGAATTTTTATAACAAGAGGATAACTATACGCCATTTGGTTTTATCCGCATCAGTGAAATGCCCAGTTTTATGGTCATCATTTCGTCATATCGCGCTCGTAGACTCGCCCCCAATCAAATCCCAAAGAGGATAACAATCTGATGACGCCCCTGATTTCTCAGGCGCGCGTGCGTAACGCTCACGCCTTCGCGCGAGGTGGCCGATGACGCATGCCGCGCTGCCTATTGAATTGAAAAATCTCAGATGGTCGGTGGATAACCTGACTATTCTGCACGATCTCTCCCTGACCATTCCCGCAGGCGAAATTCTGGCGCTGCTCGGCCCGAGCGGCTGTGGCAAAAGCACGCTGCTGAAACTGCTGGCGGGTTTGTTGCAGCCCACCGCCGGCGAACTGTGGATCGGCCAACGCTGCGTGGCCTCACCGCGCCACTGTGATGCGCCGGAAAAACGTAACCTTGGCATGGTGTTTCAGGATTACGCGCTGTGGCCGCACATGTCGGTGGCGCAAAACGTCGCCTTTCCGCTGCGTATGCGCGGCATGAAAAAAGCCGCCGCGCGGCAACAGGCCGATGCCGCACTGGCGCAGGTGGGCCTTGAGGATTTTGGCGATCGCAAACCGGCGCTGCTTTCAGGCGGCCAGCAGCAGCGCGTGGCGCTGGCGCGTGCGCTGGTGGCGAAACCGGCCATTCTGCTGTTCGACGAACCGCTCTCCAACCTCGACCGCGACCTGCGTGAAACTCTGGTTCACACCATGGCGGATTTGCTGCGCGCGGCGCGCATCACCGCTGTTTACGTTACGCACGATCGCGACGAAGCCAGCACGCTGGCCGACCGCATCATTCACCTGGCGCAGGGCCAGATTGTTTCCGTTACTCACCTCTCAGGGGACTGCAATGCCATCTCTCAAGTCAGTTAAAACAGGAGCCATCAGCGCGATGATGTTGACTTCCGCCATCATGATCAACGACGCCCAGGCGCTGACTGTATACACCGCCGGTCCGGGTTCGCTGTCGAAAAGTCTTGCCGCCGGATTTGAAAAACAGACCGGCATCAAAGTGAATATTTTCCAGGCCACCACCGGCAAAGTGATGGCGCGTCTGGAAGCGGAACAGGCCAATCCGCAAGCCGACGTGCTGATCTCGGCTTCGTGGGATACTGCCGAAGATCTGCAACAGCGCGGCTGGCTGCTGCCGTTCAACAGCGCCAACGCGGCGAAGGTGCCGGATCAGTTCAAAACCGCCAACTATGTCGCGCAAGGCATTTCCGCGCTCGGCATCGTGTGGAATACGCAAAGCAACACGCCAGAGCCGAAAACCTGGCAGGATCTCACCGCGCCCGCCTTCAAAGATAACGTCACCACGCCGGATCCGGCGCTGTCTGGCGCGTCACTCGATCTGCTGATTGGCCTGCAAAACAGCGAAGGCGAAAAAGCCTGGCAGCTGTTTGACCAGCTGAAAGCCAACGGCATGGTGATGAGCGGCCCCAACGCGCAGGCGGTGACGCCGGTGCTGCAAGGCGCGAAAGCGGCGGTGTTTGGCGCGGTCGATTACGTCACCTATAACAACATCGCGCAGGGCGAGAGCGTGAAAGTGATCTTCCCGGAAAACGGTACCGTGGTCGCACCGCGTCCGATGATGATCCTGAAAAGCAGCCAGCACCCAGACGATGCGAAAAAGTTCGTTGATTACGTGCTGTCAGATGAAGGTCAGGAGCAAGTGGCGAAAGCCTGGCTGATGCCGGCGCGTACCGATATCAAAGCGCAACGTCCGCTGTTTACCGAGATCAAGTTATTGCCGTCTAATCAGGATGGCAGCAGCGAACGTTCGGCGGTGCTGAAGCGCTTTGGCGCCCTGTTCGGACAGTAAGCGATGTCGCGTGCCCTGAATGGCGTGATTCTGCTGGCGTTATTGCTGCTGGTGGCGCTGCCGCTGCTGTTTATCGTGCTGCAAGCGTTGTTTCCCTACTTAGGTGAAGGCAGTTGGCGCGGCGCTTTTAGTGCTTTTCCGGCGCTGCTGGACGATCCGCAGCTGGCAGCGATGTGGCTGGGCACGCTGAAAATCGGCGGCGGCGTGGCGCTGTGCAGTTTGCTGCTGGGCTTGCCGCTCGGCGCACTGCGCGGCCTGTTCCGCTTGCCGGGCGCGGCGCTGTGGGATCTGCTGTTTCTGATCCCCTTTTTGACGCCGCCCTATATTGTGGCGCTGTCATGGACGCTGGCGCTGCAACGCAACGGGTATATCGAACAACTCACCGGCATCAACTTCGACAGCCTGCTGTTTAGCAGCAGCGGCATGATTGGCGTGATGACGCTGAACATCTTTCCGGTGGTCTATTTCGCGGTGTCGCGTTCGCTGCTGGCCAGCGGGCAACGTCTCGCCTGGGTGGCGCGCGTGCATGGCGCATCGGCGTGGCGCGGCTTCTGGCACATCACCTTGCCGCTCACCTTACCGGCATTGGCGGGCGGCGTGCTGTTGGCGTTTACGCTGGCGATTGAGGAGTACGGCGTGCCTGCGGCGCTCGGTGCGCAGGCGAAGTTGACGCTGATGACCGTCGGTATTGAAACCAAACTCGCCGACTGGCCGATCGATCTGCCTGGCGCGGCGTCGCTGTCACTGATACTGAGCCTGATGGCGCTCACGGCGTGGCTGCTACAGCGCAAACTGACCGGCAGCAGCGATGTGACGGCGGTTGGTGGCAAACCGGTGAGTCAGGAACTGGCGCATGCGGGACGCTTACAAATCTTAATGCTGCTGCCGTTTGCTGTCACCGTGCTGCTGGCGGTGGTGCTGCCGCTCGGCGCGATGACCCTGAGCGGCTTGCTGAATACGCTCTCCGGCGGATTACATCTGAGTAATCTGACGCTACGCCACTTCGGCGCGCTGTTCAGCCAGCAAGGCGATGCGCTGGCGGCCTTCTCCACCAGCATTGGCTTGGCACTCGGCGCGGCGCTGCTGACCGGCGCGCTGGGTTTTCTGATCGCCTGGCGCGTATCGGAAGGGAAAACCCGTTTGCTGGCGATGATGGATGGCCTGGCGCTGCTGCCTGCGGCGATGCCCGGCGTGGTGGTGGGCGTGGGGTTGATTCTGCTGTGGAACCGCGGTTTCTGGCCGTTTTCGCCCTACAACACGATGTTTATTCTGCTGCTGTCGTACAGCTGTTTGCTGCTGCCGTGGCCGGTGCGTTATGTCAGTAGCGCGCTGCGCCAGCTGGCACCCACGCTGCAACCAGCGGCGCGCGTGCACGGCGCATCACGTGTGCAGGCGCTGCGTCTGATTGTGCTGCCGCTAGTCGCGCCCAGCCTGCTGGCGGCGATGATGATGGTGTTTGCCGTAGCGTCGCGCGAGCTGGTGACATCGCTGCTGCTGGCTCCGGCAGGCACGCAAACCGTGGCGATCTTTATCTGGCGTCAGTTCGAACAGGGCTCGGTGGGACAAGGTATGGCGATGGCCACGCTGACGCTTTGCGCCAGTTTGAGTTTGATGTTGGCGGCCACGGTGCTGATGCGGCGTCATGAAAAATAGTCATACATACCGTAGCGGCGTGATTCATCACGCATAAATATGACATTGATGATTAACATTATTTAAGCCGTGATTGTGAGTTTAACTGTCATCTTATCCACATATTTTAAAACCCATGTCCATGCCGCATTGACCTTACATTTTAAATGGGTAAATTATAGTTTCGATTAGGGATGATTTCTAACCGTAAGGAAACGGCATGTATCACAGTGATTTGATACTCAAGGGCATCAAAGCCGATGAGTTGATGGCGTCACAGCTTGAAAAAGCTCTTATAGGTGTAAAAGACCAGGTACTTCAGCAAGCCAGTAAAATTGGCGACGGAGCAACACGCTTGGTGTATTACACATCTTGCTTCACCGATAACTATCAAGATGTCTGTGCAAAGCTAAAAGAAGAAGACTTGCGCTTCCTGGATGGCATTGCCGAAGTGGTCAAAAGACGTGACATTATCTTTAGGCTGGTTCACATCTATTTTGAAGGAATTTTCAGATTCAAAACACGCGAACAACTTTCAGCAATCAATTCCGGTTTATTAAAAGCAGGCGTGATCATCTCCTCTAACACACTAAACAACCAGACTTTTGTCATTGGAATAACAACAGCTGTTTGCCTTGGCATAGGCTTTAACTCATCCATCGTCGCCTGGACAGGAAAGACCGCCGCGCTAACTGTTACCGGGCTAGGGCTATACGGCATCGTACAACAAGCTGCTGATAGTGCTGAAAGGCTTAGGCTGCAAGCGCCGATGTATTATCAAGCCCTGCACATGCAAAGACTCGAAATGATGTATTTCCTCGTCGAGCCGACTTTTATGAAAGCTCAAGCATTTGAGAGTGACATTACCAATGCAATAATTAACATGGTGAAGTAGGCATGCGTAATTTTCTAAAACAATGGTTAAAGGCGCAGGCATCATATTTCTTTTGGGGCTACGTTCCGCTTGTTTTAATTATTACTTTCGGTGTTTTTGCAGTAACGTACTTTCGCCCCTACGCACTTCAGGCCATAGGGGTTTTGATAATCATTACCTTTGCGTTTGTTGTCTGGTTTAACCGCCCTCGTTAAAATTAAAAGGAACTTAACTATGTCAACTCCAGCTCATTTATGGCTAACAGATGAAAACGGATCCCCTATCGCGGGTGGATGCCTGATGCCTACACGACTCGGCTCAATTGAAATGCGCACTCTAACGCATAACATATCGGTTCCAGCCGACAGACATACCTGAAAGTTAACAGCAGCAAGAATCTATGCCCCAATAGTTTTCTAGAAAGAATTTGACCAGACGACGCCATTATTATTTCGCGCGCTGTGTCAGGGCAGAATACTTAAATCAGCCACGATAAAAATGTATAGAATTAATGAGGCAGGAATTGAAACAGAATACTTTAACATTGTTCTTGAAAACGTAAAAATAACCAGCATTACTCCATCACTCGTACCAGCAGGCATAGCAAGCACACATATGGAAAATGTCGAGATTCGTTATGAAACTATTATGTGGAAATACGTCGATGGAAATATTCAGTTTAAAGATGGTTGGAATGAACGAATGATCGCTTAATTAAATAGTTAACACCTTACCTTGCTCGCTGTTTGTCTGTGCCGATGTTTAAATAAGTATTGATGTCGGCACGGTAAGCCGAGGTGTGAAAATTTCACAGCTACCGCTTGACGTTCATGCAGGTAGCTACGGATGTTGCGTGTTGTAAAAATTTCTCTTTATCTTAAAAAACAGATGGTTAATTTTCATCAACTACACTCTCCTGAGAAATTTCGTCTCAGGAGAGAGAATGAATAACCTGCTTCAGGAAAAAATTGGCCAGAACATCCTGGTAAAACTGGCGATGCTGGTGATTATTCTGGCGGGCATTCGCGCCGCCTCAGACATTCTGGTGCCCTTCTTACTCGCCAGCTTTTTAGCTATTGTGCTCAATCCGCTGGTCACGATGCTAATGCGACGCGGCGTCAAACGTGGCTTGGCGATTACGCTGGTGATCACCGTGATTTTTATCGTCGTACTGTTACTCATTGCTGTACTCGCCAGCTCGGCCAGTGACTTCAGCGATACCTATCCGCAAATCCGCGCCATGCTGGAGCAGAAACTGGCGGTGGTGCAACATTTTGCCGCGCGTTTTCATATCAACATCTCTACCGAAGCGCTGGCTGCGCGCCTCGATCCCAACGTGGTGATGGACATGGCAACATCGGTGCTAAAACAGCTGTCCGGCGCGATGACCAACGTCCTGCTGCTGATCCTCACCGTGGTGTTTATGCTGTTTGAAGTGCGTCATCTGCCGTACAAGATGCGCAATGCGATGGTTAATCCACAAATCCGCATCGCCGGTCTGCACCGCGCGCTGAAAGGTGTGACGCACTATCTGGCACTGAAAACCCTGGTGAGTTTGATTACCGGCGTGGCCGTTTGGCTGTCGCTGCTGCTGCTCGGCGTGAAGTTCGCGCTGTTCTGGGGCGTGGTGGCGTTCATCCTTAATTTCATCCCCAACATTGGCCCGATCATCGCCGGTATTCCGCCATTTATTCAGGCGCTGGTGTTAAATGATATTTATGACGCCATGCTGGTGGCGGCGCTGTTCAGCGCGATTCATATGGTGTTCGGCAACATGCTGGAGCCAAGATTGATGGGGCGCGGGCTGGGACTCTCGACGCTAGTGGTGTTTCTGTCGTTGATTTTCTGGGGCTGGCTGCTGGGTCCGGTCGGCATGTTGCTGTCGGTGCCGCTCACCAGCGTGACCAAGATTTTGATGGAAACCACGCCGGGCGGAAGCCGATTGGCGATTATGTTGGGTAATGGACGGCCGGGTAAACGGGCGCGTTAAGGCTCTTTTACTCAAGGTCGCGCAATAAATTGCGCCGCTACGGTTTAGTGCAGGTTGTCGTAGCGGCGTGATTTTACGTTATTGCGTTTGAAACACGCTGTTGTCGGTAATCGCCTGTATATCAACTTTGTTTGGCAGGATATTCAACTCGCTAAACAAGTCCGACACCTTCTGCACCTTTGCCACATCATCCGGCGTCACGCCACGTACACCGTGGGAAATACGCGCAGTAATCTGCTGCGCGTCCGCCGGTTGCAGGCGCGTTAACTGCGCATACACCTCGTTATACTGCTGCGGATGCGCCAGCGCCCACTCGCGCGCTTTGGCCAGACGATGGGTGAAATCCGCAATCGCCGCGCGCTTCGCGGGATCGTCGAGCGAGCTTTGCGTGGCGGTGACAAACGACAGCGCGGTTGTCAGCCCTTTGCCGTCACGCAGCAGACGCGCGCCATGCTTTTCCGCAATACCTAAATAGGGATCGAAGGTTGCCCATGCGGCAATCTGCCCGGAGTTAAACGCCGCGCTGGCGTCGGTTGGCAACACAAAACGCACCGGCACCGTATCACGTGGCACTTTCGCCTCTTCCAACGCCTCATACAGCAAGTGCTGCGAGATACTGCCGCGCGCCGACGAGACGACAACCTGCTTGCCAGCCAAATCTTTCACGCTGTGGATCGGCGAATCGGCGGGGACGATCAGCCCGTTCGAACCGGCGTCACCGACGTTGGTGGCGATGATCTTCAGCGGTACGCCGCCCGACGCCGCCATCAGCACCGGCAAATCGCCAGCGTACGAGGTATCGACCGCACCCGCACGCTGCGCTTCAAACAGCGGCGCCGCGCCCTGGAAATTCGCCCAGCTATAGTGATAAGGCGCGTCTTTCATGACATCTGCCGCTTCGATCAGCGAACGCAGATTGCGTGCCTGATCGCCCAGCACCAGCGTGACTTTACTCAAATCAGGCGCCGCCTGACTGCCAAACGCCGCGCACAGCAGCAGCGCAGAAACTACCGGTTTTAGCCATTTCATCGGGGAGATTCTCAGAGTGCGTTGCGGTTGAGCTGGCGGATGTAAGCATCCCAGTGCAGCTGATATTTGCGATTGCGGATGCTGTTATCAAACGCCTGCGCGGCTTTCTCGGAAACGGCGTCCGGCAGAATGATCAGATCCGCGCCACCCGATTGTGCCGCCAACTGTGCCTGGCAGGCGCGCTCGAGGTAATAGAGGTTGTAGAAAGCTTCTTCAATGCTGCCGCCGCTGGTCAGCAGGCCGTGATTGCGCAGGATCAGCGCGTTAAGATCGCCGAGATCGGCAACGATGCGCTGCTGCTCGTCGAGATCCAGCGCGATACCTTCGTAATCGTGATAGCCGAGGCGATTATGGAAACGCGTGCTGTGTTGCGAAATCATCAGCAGGCCGTTTCGCTGCGCCGAAACGCCAATGCCGGCCGCAGTGTGCGTATGCAGCACCGCATGGGCATCTGGCCGCGCGCGGTGAATCGCACTGTGAATAACAAACCCGGCAAGGTTAATTCCCAGCCCGGTTGGGTCGTCAATAATATTGCCGTCGATGTCGATTTTAACCAGCGTTTCCGCCTGGATTTCATCGAAGGTTTGCCCGAAAGCGTTGATAAGAAAGTGCGGCTGATCGCCCGGTACGCGCAGGGAAAAATGGGTGTAAATATGGTCGGTCCAGCGTAGCTTCGCCGCCAGATGATAAGCCTGCGCCAGTTTGATGCGCGCCTGCCATTCGCCTTCGCTGATGCGCTGCCGTAATGATGTGATATCCAGGGTTTCCGTGCTCATTTCCGCTCCTCATTTCAGGTCAATGTGCTTACCTAACATCGTGGCATAGCGTTTTTGCCGCTGGGAAATGCCAATAACGGCAAAACAATGTCATTAAACGCAAAGTGAGATTGATCATTGACCTGTATCAGACCGGTTTATTCTTAAATCGCTACCCTACACAGCCCTGTGAAAATGGTATGCTGCTGACGCCGCAAGCGCAGCTTAAACCGACTGAGGATTGTCTGGTGCCACTGAAAAAACGACATCACGATTTTGATTGGGTCTTAATCGTTTGTGCCGGGTTGCTACCGTTGGTGCTCGGCATCCTTTGTACGGCCATCGAAGCGCGTCACACCGTCAGCCAACAGCAGATTTCAACCGCCAATACCTTGATTACTCAGGCTGAAAAGATGAGTGACAACGCCTGGAATATGATCACTGAGATGCGCCAGTATCAGTACCAGCCTTGTGCCAAAATCGAAGATCAGCTGCAGCGCGCCGGTACGCTTAATCCCTATTTTCGATCCATTGGTATGCTGAAAGGCAATGACATCATTTGCTCGTCCGCCTTTGGCCTGCGACATGGCACCCTGACCGAGATGATGATGCAGCCGCCGCCGATAACCGGCAAAGCCTGGTGGAGCATCTCGGTGCACGGAACGGTTGGCGTGCCGAATCGTCCGGCGGTGGTGTTTATGCGTCAGCTTCCCGATACCAGCGGTTTTTGGGCGGTCATCGACGGCCAATATTTGATGGATTTCATGAACGCCATTGGCGGTTCACGCGGTTACCACATGATCCTGCAATTTAGCGGTGGCGCAGTGATCGCCAGCGGACCGGCTGACATGCAGCCAAAGCTGTATATGAAAAGTGAATCTTTTCAGGCCGACTCCAGCCGCTATCCCATCACCGTTAATGTAACCGTTCCGGCTTCTGAGCTGCTCAAAGCCTGGCGTCAGGCGCTGTTCATCTTCCTGCCGATGGCGGCGATTTTCTCGATTTTGCTGATGATCCTCACCGCCAATTGGCTGCGTCGTCGTATTTCCTGGCACGATGAGATTGGTCGCGCTATCCGCGCCCGCCAGTTCTCAGTGCATTATCAGCCGGTATACAGCAATACCTTGCACGCCTGCGCCGGTGTTGAAGCCTTACTGCGCTGGCAACGGCCCAACGGCGTGATGATTCGTCCGGATATCTTTATCAGCGCCGCTGAAGCCGAAGGGATGATTGTGCCGTTGACGCAGCATCTGCTGGAGTTGATGGCCGAAGATATTCAGAGCTGGCAGGTCGAGCCCGGATTTCACCTCGGGCTGAATCTGGCGGCGGAGCATCTGCAGCATGACGATTTCGTGGCCGATATTGAATTGTTTGCTGAGCGCATCAAAGACAAACAGCTGTGCATCACGCTGGAGCTGACCGAACGCAGCCTGATTGAAGAGGGTGAAAAGGTGGCGTGTAAACTGCGTCATTTGCGCGCGCAGGGCATGAAGGTGGCGATTGATGATTTCGGTACCGGCCACTGTTCACTGACCTACCTGCTCACCTTCCCGCTGGACTACCTGAAAATCGATCGCGGCTTTATCAATGCCATTGAAGGCCTCGACGTGGAAACGCCGGTGCTGGATGCGATTATTAATCTGTGCCACAAGCTGGAACTGGATGTGCTGGGCGAAGGCGTCGAGACCGCAACACAATTTGAGTACCTGCGGCAGCGTGGTGTGATATTTATTCAGGGCTACTATTATGCCCGTCCGCTGGATAATGACCGGCTGCGTGCCTGGCTCAGCGAGCAAGGGCACAAGCCACTTCTCGTTGAGGAACATTATGAGCCTGAACTGCATCATTCTTGATGACTACCAGAACGTCGCCCAGTCGCTTGCCGATTGGGCGTCTCTCGCCCCGCTGGTGCACACCACTTCCCTGACTGAACATTTCGCCGACCAGGATGAATTGGTTAAGCGCATCGCGCACGCCGATATTTTGGTGGTTATGCGCGAACGCACGCCGCTCAGCGCCGAGCTGATTGGCCGCTTGCCCAATCTGAAAATGGTAGTCACTTCCGGCATGCGTAATGCCTCCATCGATTTACATGCCTGCGCGGAACGCTATATCGCGGTGTGCGGTACCGCCAGCAGCAGCGCGGCACCGCTGGAACTGACGTGGGGATTGTTGCTGGGATTGGCGCGCCATATCGTGCCGGAGAATCAGGCGCTGCGCAGCAACGGCGCGTGGCAGCACACCGTTGGCATGAGCCTGCAGGGCAAAACGCTGGGATTAATTGGATTGGGTAAAATCGGCGGCGAGATGGCAAAAGTGGCGCAGGCGTTTGGGATGCGCGTGTGTGCGTGGAGCCAGAATTTAACCGCCGAACGTGCCGCCGAGTGTGGCGCAGAACGTTCGCCATCGCTGGCTGCGCTGCTCAGTAGCAGCGATGTGGTGTCCATTCATCTGGTATTGAGCGAGCGCTCACGCCATTTAATCGATGCAGCGGCGCTGACGCAGATGAAGCCCGGCGCGCTGCTGATTAACACATCGCGCGCCGGCATTGTCGATCAACAGGCGATGATCGCCGCGCTGCAATCGGGTCAGTTAGCCGGTGCGGGATTAGATGTGTTTGAACAGGAACCGCTGCCCGCCAATCATCCGCTGCGTCAGCTGCCGAACGTGCTGGCGACGCCGCATCTCGGCTATGTCGCCGACAGCAATTATCGCACCTACTTCACGCAGGCGGTGGAAGATATTCAAGGATGGTTAACGGGTGCGCCGCTGCGCTCGCTGCTCTGAACGGCCTGCGCGCCGTTTTTCCGCAATGCGCAGCGCCACTTCAAGGCTGTCTTCCGCCAGCGCGCCATTCGGCACATCGCGCTGGGCATTGAGACGTTGATTAATGCGCTCCAGCGTCGGCGTTAACTGCCCCACCAACTGCTGATATTCATCAAGCTGCGTGATGGGTTGGTTACATGCGATGCTGGTTTGCGTCAACCGTTGCAGCTGACGCAAGCTCTCGGTCGCCTGGCGGGAGAGTAATCCGGCCTGACGCCAGCTTTTCAGGCGCTGCAGCAGTTCATCGGGTTGTTGCGCCAATAATGCCAGCTGCGCATCGGTTCGTTCGCCACAGTTAATCCACGCCACCGAGCTAATGGAAACGGCAGTCGTACGCTGTGCCGCAGGCACAAGATTGATAAGATTGCTTTCTACACTGTCGCTCATCGACAGCCAGGGATTCTTAAAAGACTGGGCGTTTATCCTCGACATGAACACTCCACCAAAGCACGGCGGCAGAGTATTACCCAATGTTTTGGAGCTGGCAAGCAGAGGTTGCCGCCTCGCTTAATGGTAAATTTTTCTTACTTATTTGCGCATCAATCAGGTATGGCAATAAAGCCGCGGCATACCAGAATAATTGATTATTTGATCGCCATTGGGGAGTTGATACATCTGATAATAATCACTGTGGGATTCTCGCGCCGAGGTGAAAAGTATCTGCGCAGCGAGTGGCTCGGGCACCGTATCATCGGCCATCGCCTGCACTTTACGGGTATTCACCAGCATAAAATCGCCCTGACGATGCCAGCTACTGACAGAAACGCGATTTAAACGATATTGACGATCCGGCAATGTCACCGTGCCGATTAGCGTTGATGCGCCGCTACCATCCGCTTTAAAACGTGTGCGTACCGTCGCATCCAGCGTACCCGTTGGCTTCCCTTCATTATCAATGCGATAGGGAACATCACACCATTCGGGTACCACAACAGTTGGGCGGACCAACAGAACCCACGCCCAGGGAAGAATGAAAGCAATAATAACAACCAATGTGAGTAATGACTTACGCATCAGGTAGCTCCTGATTAGATATCAACCATGAAATACATCCATTATTCTTTTGCTCGATGGGTTGGAGGCAAAGGAAAGCACTGCTGAAGGCACGAATGCGTGAACGGTTGATGTACAGCAACGGCGGGACTGAGCCATCCGGCAGGCGCGGTTTTAACTCGCGGAATCGGCGCATAGCATCCTGAACGACAAAAGAATCGGCAGAAAGTCTTTCATTGATAAAGACCTGCGTCTGCGCTTCCTGACCATAAAATTTAAATTGCATGCCATCATGTTCGGTTGGCGCAAACTCCTGACGGATAATCAGTGCTAGCGCCACATTTAGCAGTAATAATCCCGCCAGCACGCCACGCCACAGCCAGGATTTTTTCTTCACGGCGACCGCTTTCACAGCAGGTTCGGGCTGCACCGTGACCGGCTTATCAGCTTCAGCAGCAGGCGTAGCGACCTCACTGAAGGATTCGACATCGACCTGCTCGGCCAGCACGCAGCCAATCAGCGGCACCTGATGTACCAATGCACCTGGCGCGTGCGCCTGCTGCGCCAGACGATTGATCTCAGCAATGGTCAACGTTAAGCGATCGGCAAAGGGGATCTCAGAAGGTTCGCGCTGAAACAGCACATGCAATGCCTGATTACGCACCAGCTTGCCTTGGGCATTGAGCACGCGACGTAATACCGCGCTTTGCAGCGGACTTAATGCCACGCGTTGAGCGGGAGAATTGAGTGGATAAAACACCTGTTGGTCGGCATCAAAACAGAGACTTTTGGCAAATAAAACAAAGCGCGCCATATGAAACCTGATTTCCAAAAAAGCAACTCACGCAAGTATATGTAGTTTCGCGAGATGGCGCACGCTTACTGCAAATCGCTGCGTGAAATTGTGGCCTTTTTTCGACGCGTTTTAAGCGCTAACAGGCCACAGCATTAGCTAAAAAATAGCCAGTTAATGGTGAGAACATGACAAATATCACACAAAATCGGTATACTCTGTCGCGGTTGGCAATCATTACTTTCCTAATAATTGCCCGGCAGGGCAGGGAAAAAGCGTTATTTCCCCGCTATGCTTTAATTTTCTCAACGCCGCGGACTGTTGGCATTGTTTGAGTCCGCAGCGTTGAGGATTTTTCGAATTCCAATACAGGGTATCTGCATGAAACTACGTAGGAAGCGTGTAAAACCTATCGGGATTGATGATGTCACCATTATCGATGACTCCCGTTTACGTAAAGCCATTACCGCGGCTTCGCTGGGCAACGCGATGGAATGGTTTGATTTTGGTGTTTATGGCTTTGTGGCTTACGCGCTGGGTAAGGTGTTCTTCCCGGATGCTTCTCCAAGTGTACAGATGATTGCTGCACTGGGTACGTTCTCAGTTCCGTTCCTGATTCGTCCACTCGGTGGTTTGTTCTTCGGCATGTTGGGCGATAAATATGGTCGCCAGAAAATCCTTTCTATTACCATCGTTATTATGTCGATCAGTACCTTCTGTATCGGCTTGATACCGTCCTATGCCTCAATTGGTATTTGGGCACCGATTCTGCTGCTATTGGCAAAAATGGCGCAGGGCTTCTCGGTCGGCGGTGAATATACCGGTGCATCGATCTTCGTTGCCGAGTACTCGCCTGACCGCAAGCGCGGCTTTATGGGCAGCTGGCTTGATTTCGGCTCCATCGCCGGTTTTGTGCTCGGTGCGGGCGTCGTGGTGCTGATCTCCACCATTATCGGTGAAGAGAAATTCCTCGAGTGGGGCTGGCGTATTCCGTTCTTTATTGCGCTGCCGCTCGGCATTATCGGTTTGTATCTGCGTCATGCCCTGGAAGAAACGCCGGCGTTCCAGCAACACGTTGACAAGCTAGAACAAGGCGACCGTGAAGGTCTGCGCGACGGCCCGAAAGTGTCGTTTAAAGAGATCGCGACCAAACACTGGAAAAGCCTGTTGGCCTGTATCGGTCTGGTGATCGCCACCAACGTGACCTATTACATGCTGCTGACCTACATGCCGAGTTACCTGTCACATAACCTGCACTACTCGGAAGATCACGGCGTGTTGATCATCATCGCCATTATGATGGGTATGTTGTTTGTACAGCCAGTAATGGGCATGCTGAGTGACCGCTTTGGCCGTCGTCCATTTGTCATCATCGGCAGTATCGCCCTGTTTGCCTTCGCGATTCCGGCCTTTATGCTGATTAACAGTGGCGTGCTGGGTCTGATTTTTGCCGGTCTGTTGCTGATGGCTGTGATCTTAAACGCCTTTACCGGTGTAATGGCATCCTCGCTACCTGCGATGTTCCCAACCCACATTCGCTACAGCGCATTAGCAAGTGCCTTCAATATTTCGGTGCTGATTGCCGGTCTAACACCGACATTCGCCGCTTATTTAGTGGAAGCCACCAACAATCTGTATATGCCGGCATACTACCTGATGGTTGTCGCGGTGATTGGTTTGATTACCGGTATCTTCATGAAAGAGACCGCCAACAAGCCGCTGCGCGGTGCTACGCCAGCCGCGTCGGACATGGATGAAGCACGTGAGATCCTGCAGGAGCATCACGACAACATCGAGCAGAAAATCGAAGATATTGATGACGAGATCGCCAAGCTTGAGGCGAAACGTAAAAACCTGGTGCAGCAGCATCCGGACATCAACGAGTAATCTTCCCGACTCCCGCCACCCGGCGGGAGTTTTCGTTTCCGCACACAATCCTTCATGCACAGCCGCGAAAAGGGGTAAACTATTGCCACTTTTTTAACCTGCATAAGTTGTAAAGCATGTCTGAATTTAATCTGATCCAGCGCCCAAGAAGGCTGCGCAAAAGCGCGTCAATGCGCGAAATGTTCCAGGAATCTCACCTCAGCATCAACGATTTGGCACTGCCCATTTTCGTTGAAGAAGGCGTGGACGAGTATGTGCCCATTAACGCCATGCCGGGCGTGGTGCGTATCCCCGAGAAACGTTTAGCTTATGAAATTGAACGTATTGCCAAAGCGGGCATTCGTTCAGTGATGACCTTCGGTATTTCCCACCACACCGACGCCACCGGCAGCGATGCCTGGAATGAAAACGGTTTAGTGGCGCGTATGTCGCGTATCTGCAAAGACACCGTGCCAGAAATGATCGTGATGTCTGATACCTGCTTCTGCGAATACACCAGCCACGGCCATTGCGGCGTACTGTGCGATCACGGCGTCGATAACGACCAAACGCTGATCAACCTCGGCAAGCAAGCCGTGGTTGCGGCACAAGCCGGCGCAGACTTTATCGCTCCTTCTGCCGCGATGGATGGCCAAGTGAAAGCCATTCGCCAGGCGCTCGACGCCGCTGGCTTCACCGATACCGCCATCATGTCTTATTCGACGAAGTTCGCGTCCTCCTTCTACGGCCCGTTCCGTGAAGCCGCAGGCACCGCGCTGAAAGGCGATCGTAAGACTTACCAGATGAATCCGATGAACCGCCGTGAAGCGCTGCGCGAGTCGCTGCTTGATGAAGCGGAAGGTGCAGATTCTCTGATGGTAAAACCGGCTGGCGCTTACCTCGATATCCTGCGCGATATCCGCGAACGCACCACACTGCCGCTCGCTGCGTACCAGGTGAGCGGTGAGTACGCGATGATCAAATTCGCCGCGCAGGCGGGTGCCATCGACGAACGTAATGTGGTTCTGGAGAGCCTTGGCGCGATTAAACGTGCCGGCGCGGATCTCATTTTCAGCTATTTTGCCCTTGATCTCGCTGAGCAAAAAGTGCTCTGATTATCGTTACGCCTGGCATCGGACATCGCATACCGTTGCCAGGCGCTTTCAGCCTTTGTGGCTTAAACACCAGTGTTTCTGTAATTCCATAATTAATAACTGTAATTCCATAATTAATAAGAGTAACGCGATGAAAGCACCTGCACTGCCTGCGGACGAGTCATATCGTCTGGCCCAGTTACGTGCGCTCAACATTCTGCACACGCCTGCCGAAGAGCGTTTCGACCGTTTAACCCGCCTTGCCCGTCGTTTGTTTGGTGTACCCGTTGCGCTGGTCAGCCTGCTGGAAGAGGACCATCAGTGGTTCAAATCCACTGCGGGTTCAAGCGATACCACCGCACCGCGCAATACCTCTTTCTGTGGCCACGCCGTGCTGCAGGATGATGTGATGGTGGTGGAAAACGCGCTTGATGATGAACGCTTCTTCGATAATCCACTGGTTAAAAATGCCGAAAATCCGGTGCGTTTCTACGCCGGTTGCCCATTGCGCACGCCGGCTGGTGCGAAAGTCGGCACCTTGTGCATTATCGATCATCATGCGCGCCAGTTCGATGCGGATGATATCCATACATTGCGTGATTTAGCCGCAATGGCGGAAGCGGAGCTGGTGGCGTTCCAGACCGCAACATCCGATGAACTGACGCAAATCACCAACCGCCGTGGCTTTATGACGCTCGGCCAGCTGGCGCTGAATGAGTGCCAGTTGAAGCAGTTACCGGCCAGCCTGACTTTCCTCGATCTCGATCGCTTTAAAGCCATTAACGATACGCTCGGTCATCGCGAAGGCGACCGCGCATTAATGGACTTTGCCAACGCCATGAAGGTGAGTTTCCGCCATGCGGATATCTTTGCCCGTTTGGGCGGCGACGAATTTGTGGTGCTGTTTAATGGCTTGCAGCAAGCCGATGCCGAAGGTGTGTTGGCGCGCTTTGATGGTTTCCTGCAACAGCAAACCCAGAATCTGGAGCGCCGCTACGCTTTGCACTTCTCATCGGGCATTGTTGAGTTCGATCCCGATCATCCGCAGTCGCTGGAACAGCTGCTGGAAGGTAGCGACGAACGGATGTACGCCGCTAAGAACGGGAAAAAGAAGTTGAGTTGATTGTGGGTCGCCATGAATGGCGTAATGCCGATCAGTTAAGCGCCGTATCAAATCACCGCACCTTCCGTAGCGGCGCGATTTATCGCGCAATGAATTGCGCCGCTACTATGTGTGCGCTCGGTAATTACGGGTTTTCATGTCTTAACTGACGAGCATTACGCCATTCATGGCGACCCTACGGTTAATTGTCAGCCAAAGCGTCAATCAATGTCTGATTAAACGTCTGCGGTTCTTCCATCTGCGGCGCGTGCCCCATGCCCGGGAATTCGATTAAGCGTGCGCCGGGAATCAGCTGCGCCACCTGCTTACCCAATACATTGTAATGCCCGAGTTTTGCTTTCACTTCCGGCGGCGCGATATCACTGCCAATCGCCGTGGTATCTGCGGTGCCAATCATCAACGTGGTCGGCACGCGTAGATCTTTAAACTCGTAATACACCGGCTGAGTGAAAATCATGTCGTAGATGAGCGCCGAGTTCCACGCCACTTTCTTGTGACCTGGCCCGCTGTTTAGCCCGGCCAGCATATCGACCCATTTGTCATACTCCGGCTTCCACTGGCCGCTGTAATATGTCTGCTGTTCATATTTCTTGATGCCCGCCGCATCCAGCTTGAGTTCACGCTGATACCACTGATCCACCGAGCGCCACGGCGCGCCTTTGGCTTTCCAGTCTTCTAAGCCGATGGGATTGACCAGCACCAGCTTCTGCGTTTGTCTGGGATACATCAGCGCATAACGCGTCGCCAGCATGCCGCCGGTCGAGTGCCCAACCATAATGGCGTTGTCGATACCCAGTTGCTGCAACAGTTGATGGGTGTTCTGTGCCAGTTGCTGGAAGGTGTATTGATAGTTAGCTGGTTTAGTTGAGCTGCAGAAGCCAATCTGATCCGGCGCGATGACGCGATACCCTTTCTGGCTCAGCGCTTTGATGGTGTCATCCCAGGTTGCGCCACAGAAGTTCTTGCCGTGCATCAACACCACGGTTTCACCGTTGGCCTGCTGCGTAGGTTTGACATCCATATAACCCATACTCAGCGCTTGCTGCTGCGAGGAGAAGTTAAAGTGCTGCAGCGGATAGGGATAGTTAAAGCCTTCGAGCTGTTCACCATACACATTGGCGGCGAGCGCCGGAGCAACAGCGCCTAATGCCACTGATGCCAGAATCACGGCAAGTGACTGTTTTGGCTTGAAACGAAAACCCATTAGGTGATTCCTCAACAGTGAAAACCTTCAGTGTGGCACGTTAATCCGCGTTAAGTATTGATGAGGTGTGCCGCCAGAAAGCACACCTTTTACTATTAAGCGCCGCGAAGCGATGAAAAATTTGAGTTAATAATAACGCCCGTTATTACGATAAATACTCAACATCATCACAACAAGAAAACCTGTAAATTCACGAAAACCAAGACCGGTCTTGATGACAAATATTAAAAAAGCCAAATAACCAGAAAACTTTACATTAATTGCAGATTGGAAAGATTAATTAAATTACACTCTGCCACTGTTAATGGAGGACTATGATGACACAGCAAAAATATAATGAAGGGGTAATTGATTCGGTAACCGAATGGATTATGGCTAATCTGGATCAGCGTTTAACGATTGATGATATTGCACTGAAGTCTGGCTATTCGAAATGGTATTTACAGAAACTGTTCGCCCGCTATCACAATGAGACGCTGGCACGCTACATCCGAAAAAAGAAACTGGCTCATTGCATTAATGACTTAAAAGACAGCAATGTGCCAATTATCAGCCTGGCAGTGAAATATCATTTTGAAAGCCAGCAATCTTTCACGCGCTCATTTAAACAGGTGCTGGGCTGCACGCCACTTTATTGCCGTAAGCGCCAGCTGGATGAGGAAGCCAAACTTGCAATGCGTGAAAGTAGCGATCCCTGTGTGCTTTGCCGTCAGGCGGGATTTGACGCCACGGAACGCAATAAAGCAATTATCACGCCCGCGGTACGTAACGATAAATATATGCCGCGAATTGGTTGTGCGATGCGTTGATAAATAATTGACTCTTTTTTGGCGCCATTTGACGCCAACAGACTTCTTCATTCCAATTCATGAACGCTTTAATTGAATAGAAACGGATGGCATACCATCCGTTTCTCAATTAGTAACTCGATTTATTCAGCGCATTTACGCTCTTTTTAAAATGCGCGAGCCGATTATCCAGCGCATCGGTATACAGCATGGTATCCACACCGACGGCAACGAAATTAGCTCCCCACCGAATAGCGCGTTCCGCCATCTCCAGATTAACCGCCAGAAAACCGGCCGCTTTTCCTGCGCTGCGGATGCGTTTGATACTCTGCTCAATCACCTTCTGCACTTCAGGATGCCCGGCATTATCGGGATAGCCCAATGAGGCTGACAAATCTGCCGGACCAATAAAGATTCCGTCAACACCCTCAACCTCCAGCAACGCATCGAGATTATCAATCGCCGTTTTGCTTTCGGCCTGAATCAGCAGGCATAACTCTTCATTGGCGCGCGCCATATAATTTTCCACGCGCCCCCAACGTGCCGCCCGCGCCACGCCTGCGCCGACGCCGCGCGTGCCATAAGGCGGATAGCGCGTCGCCTTCACCAGCGCCTGTGCCTGCTCAGCGGTATCGATCATCGGCACCAGCAAGGTGCGCGCACCGATATCCAGCACCTGCTTAATCAGTGCGGTCTGGAATTCGATTGGCCGTATCACCGGCTGGCTGCGATAAGGCGCAACGGCCTGCAATTGATGATAGAGATCCTGTACGGTATTCGGGGCGTGTTCGCCATCTATCAATAACCAGTCGTAGCCGCTGGTGGCAGCAATTTCGGCCAGATACGACGATGTGCTGCTCAGCCACAAACCAATCTGCGTTTCGCCTTTCGCCAATCCGGCTTTGAAGGGATTTTTTAACGGATCCTGCATAGCTGCTCCTTACTTAATGACTTGGCTGCTGAGAGTGTGGCAACTGACGCTCCACTTTCAGGCTGAGGATAATGAGTGAACCGATGGCGGCAATCAGCGCCAGCGCCAGCAATCCGGCAGCGCTGCTGTTAAAGTGCATTTCGGCATTTACGCGAATCAGCGGTGCGAGGAAGCCACCTACAGCACCAAACAAATTGACGAAGCCGATGCCCGCCGCCAGCGCAGTGCCAGAAAGCAGCTGCGTCGGCATGGTCCAGAACACCGGCTGCACGGCAATAAAACCCACCGCTGCGACGCTAAGCGCAATGATGGCCAACAGCGGCGAAACCAATCCGGACAAACCAATCCCGACGGCAGCAGCCAGCAAGGTGAACGCCGCGACCCGGCGACGCTCGCCGCTGCGGTCGGAATAGCGCGGAATCAGCCAGGTGCCAAACAGCGCGGCCACCCAGGGAATGGCCGCCACCAGCGAGGCGAGGAAACCGACTTTGGTGCCCAACAACGCTGCGACCTGAGAAGGCAGGAAGAAAATCAGGCCATAAACCGCAATCTGAATGGTCATATAGATAATGGCGAGCTGCCAGACGCGACCATTGCGCAGCGCATCACGCAGATGTGAAGTCGGCTTCTGCTGCTCTTCGCTCTCCAGCTGACGTTGCAGCGCCCGCTTCTCCTCGGCGCTGAGAAAACGCGCTTTCGCCGGTGTGTCGTCGATATAGCTGAAAGTGAAAACGCCGGCTGCCACCGCCAGTAATCCTTCAATGATAAACATCCAGAACCAGCCGGGATGGCCTAGCACGCCGTGCATTTCCAGCAGTGCGCCAGAGAGCGGTGAACCCAGCGTCAACGCCAGCGGCGCGCCCATGTAGAACAGTCCCATGACGCTAGCGCGCTGCTGTTGCGGGAACCACAGCGAGGTCAGATAAATCATGCCCGGGAAGAAACCCGCCTCAGCGGCGCCGAGCAAGGTACGCACCAGCAGGAATTTGGCTTCGGTATCAGCAAATGCCATCGCCGCCGAAAGCAATCCCCACAGCAGCGTGGTGCCGCCAATCCAGCTGCGCGCGCCAAAGCGTCGCATCAGCAAATTGGCCGGCACGCCAAGCAGCGCGTACACCACAAAGAAGATCCCAGCCCCTAACGCGTAAGCTTCATTACTCAGGCCGGTATCAAGTTGATATGCCTCTTTGGCGAAACCAATGTTGGCGCGATCGAGAAACGCCAGCACGTAGAGCATCAACATGAAAGGAATAAGACGTGCGCGATTCTTTTTAACCGCGCTTAACACCAGATTATCCATGGTAAACCCTCACGCAGGGCTGCGACGAGTCGCCGCAGCCGCTGCGATTAGTGTTGATAAGGACGCTTCAGTCCATCGCGATTCAGTTCCACGCCGAAGCCCGGTTTATCCAGCACCGATTTGTGCATACGACCGTTAACCGGCACCGGTTCGTTGATCAGCAGCGGATCAAACTGCGGGCGCAGCGTGCTGCAATCCGGGCTGGTCATCAGGAATTCACTGAATGGGCTGTTGGTGAAGGTGATCACCGCGTGATGCGAGTAAACCGAGGAGCCGTGCGGCACCACCAGCTGGCCGCGTGATTTCGCCAGCGCCGCCACTTCCACTAGCGTGGTCAGGCCGCCGCACCAACCGACATCAGGCTGCAAAATATCGATGCCGGTTTCAGCCAGCGTGCGGAATGATTGCAGCGTGCCGTGATGTTCGCCGCTGGTGATCAACATGCCCTGCGGCGCTTGCTGTTTCAGCTGGGCGTATCCTTCGAACTGCTGCGGCGGCAAACACTCTTCCAGCCACTTGACGTTATAAGGTGCGCAGGCGTGGGCCAGCTTGGTGGCGAAATTGACGTCCTGGCTCATCCAGCAATCAAGCATCAGCCAGAAATCCGGGCCGCAACTTTCGCGATAGTGAGCGATGCGCGCCACCTCTTTACGGATGCCTTCATCGCCATCGTGCGGTCCCCACTGCACCGCCATTTTGCCGCCGATAAAGCCCATCTGCTGCGCCAGATCCGGACGTGCGCCGGTGGCGTAAAACTGCAGTTCATCGCGTACCGCGCCGCCCAGCAGTTTGTACACCGGCAGATCGGTGACTTTGCCGAACAGATCCCACAACGCCAAATCGACACATGAAATGGTGTTCATCACCAGGCCGCCCGATCCGGCGTAATACAGGGTGGCGTTCATCATCTGGTCGTGAATCAGTTTGATATCGCTGACGCAGCGTCCTTCAAGGAAGCGGTTGAGATGCTTTTCCACGATGAAGCAGCCCATTTCGCCGCCGGTGGTAATGGCAAAACCGGTTTGACCGTTATCGGCTTCGACTTCGACAATTAGCGTGCCTAACACGTTGATGCCAAAGGATTGACGCGACTGCTCATACTGCTTGTATTTGCTCATGGGCGTGGCGACGTGGTCGTCAATCCAGTGATTGGCACCTTGATCGTGATAATCGCCGCCAGCCGCTGCTTTATCCGCGGTAGCGCCACCGGCAAAGTAGGCGCGGACAGTTTTAATTTTAGGTAGGGACATGCTCTTCTCCTGGTTACGAGGCGTGTTTTTCCGCCGGGCTACGCCAGCCCAGCAGACGGGAAATATCGCGGGCGCAGGCAATCGCCTGGCCAGCAAGGTAATCGCGTTTGTCGTCGTCAATGTCGAGTCGGGTGCCCACCAGCGAAATGGCGGCGACGAGCTGCTGGCGGGCATTGAAAATCGGCGCGGCGACGCAGCGCACATCGGGATAATCTTCACCGTTATCAAAGCTCCAGCCCTGACGGCGAATGCGTGCCAGCTCGGTACGCAGCGCGTCGGCATTACGCAGCGAGGTTGGCGTCACCGCCACAAAACGCAGGCCGCTGATGATGCGTTCCTGCTCTTCAGGTTGCTGCCAGGCGAGCAGACACTTGCCAATGCCCGAGCGATACAGCGACAGGCTTTTGCCTTCGTGTGAGCGCACGCTGATGGTGGCGGCGGATTCGAGTTTGAGGATGTAACAGGCGTGACCACCCTCGAGGATGCCGAGGTGGCACAGCAGATTGGTCTGCTGCATTAAACGTGTCAGAGGTGGACGCGCAATATCGCGGATATCCATGCGCTGCAGTGCGTGACCGGCAAACTCCACCAGCCGCGTCCACAGGCAATAGTTGTTGTTGCGATCGATAGTGATCAGACGCTGTTTTTTCAGTTCAGCGAACAGCAGGTAGGCGCTGCTTTTAGGAAGCGCCAGCGTTTCAATGATCTCGGCGGCACTGCACGGTCCGTGCTGGGCAATAAAGTCGAGAATCGCAATGGCGCGCGTCAGCGCGGGGACAGGCGTAATTTCCAACATGCTGGACTCCAGTCTGATAATCTGGAGCGCAGTGTTGTAGTTTTACTTCGTGATAAGTGTGCGCCGCTTCAAATTACGCGGCGCTGAGCGTGTTTGCTGGCAGCGCGTGTGCGGGAATGTGAATCGCGCCGCGCTGAGAGTACAGCCGACTGTACTCCTGCCGCAGGAGCACAAGATCTAAGAGAAAATGTATTTGATCGCTGCAATGACCATCGTGGTGGTCATCACCATTAGCAAACGTTTGATCCAGCGCATATCGGTTTTCAGCGTGGCAACATCCGCTTTGAGTTGTTTCACGTCAGCTTTCAGTTCCTCAATATCCTTAATCGCGCCACTTAACCGAACATCCAGATCTTTAATCGCACCAGTAAGCCGAATATCCAGCTCTCTTATATCGCCGGTAAGTCGAACATCCAGTTCTTTAATGCTCCCTGTAATTCCTTCTCCGGCCTTCATTAAATCAGCACGAGATAACGCATTATCCTGCTGCATCTCAGTAAAGATCTCGACCATGACTTCGGCCTGTTGGTCGCTGACGCCGGCCAACTGCAGTGCTTTAAAGGCTTTGTGTGTGTTCATCATCGCGAGTGTCATCCGTGAAGCTCCTGAGTTGATGTGAGGCGCGTGCCAACATCATGCTCAGCGAGCGATTGCTGCACCATGTGACTGTGTGTATTTTGCGCGGCACTGCGAAAAATATCAATTAGTACAATAAGTAACGTGCAAGCGGATGCGGGGCGTCTCGCAAAATTGGCGTCAGATTCTGCTGCGAAACGTTTTGCGATATGGGAGCGGGAAGGTGTTGAGCGGCTTCTTAAAACGGCGGCGCAGCTTTTAATCCCTGCGCTGCCCGTTCAATAATTACTGAACCGGCTGGCCCGGTAGCAATTTCTCAGACATCAAACGGCGGCAGGAGAGTCTTTCCTGCCGCGCTTGTTGCTGCTGTTGCGGTGACAAATCCTGCCAAACCGTTTGCAGATGCTCTGCCAAAGCTTGCTGGAAATGCACCTTTTGTAATGCGTAATCGGAATTACTGCCTTCAATAATCTGCTGCATATCTTGCGGAGCATTGCCGCGTCCATCATGAGTGAGCGTACAGAACATGGCGATGTAATAGCCTTTGTCCTCATCGCTGTAATGCGGCATCAGCCACCAAACGGCGGCACTGATGACGATCAGCAACGGCACAATAAATTTGAGTTTTAGCATTAATAGGTTCATCCGCTGGAGAAAGGAAATGCGCCATCATAGCGACGTGAGTTAAAGCGCCTGCGCGCACGCCCAAGCCGAGCTCCACGCCCACTGGAAGTTGTAGCCGCCCAGCCAACCGGTAACGTCCACCACTTCGCCGATAAAGAACAAACCTGGCACATCGCGCGCTTCCATGGTTTTTGACGACAGTTGGGTGGTATCGACGCCGCCTAGCGTCACTTCGGCGGTGCGATAGCCTTCGGTGCCGTTTGGCTGCACGCGCCATTGATGCAGCGTGCTGACCAGTTCGCCCTGCTGCTTGCTGTTTAGCTGCTTCAGCGTGACGTCAGGAATCTGCTTTAGCTCCTGCAGCACTTCCACCAACCGTTTTGGCAGAATTTTCGCCAGGCTGTTTTTCAGGCTGAGATTGGGATGCGCTTCGCGCTGCACATGAATGAAATCATCCAGCGAAGTGGCAGGTGACAAATCAATGGTGACGAATTCACCCGGCTGCCAGTAGCTGGAGATTTGCAGCACGGCGGGCCCCGATAAGCCGCGATGGGTAAACAGCATCGCTTCTTTAAATAAGGTGCCGTCCTGCGCGGTGATGGTGGTGGGCAGCGCGACGCCCGACAGCGTGTTGAGCTGTTCCAGCAGCGGTTTATGCAGCGTGAACGGCACCAATGCCGCGCGCGTCGGGAACACTTTCAGGCCGAACTGTTCCGCCACTTTATAGCCAAACGGCGTGGCGCCGAGGCCTGGCATTGAGAGCCCGCCGCTGGCGATCACCAGTTTTTCTGCCTGCACCGATGTGCCGTTCAGCTGCAAGGTATAACCATTATCGTCGCGATCGACGCTCAGCACTTCACTGCGCAGGCGCAGCGTCACCTGCCCGGCATCACACTCTTTCAACAGCAGATCGACAATCTGCTGTGCGGAGTCATCGCAGAATAATTGCCCGAGCGTTTTCTCGTGATACGCAATGCCGTGGCGATTGACCAGATCGATGAAATCCCATTGGTTGTAGCGCGCCAGCGCCGATTTGCAGAAATGCGGATTGTGCGACAGATACGCCGCCGGTTCGGTGTGCATGTTGGTGAAGTTGCAGCGACCGCCGCCCGACATCAAAATCTTGCGACCGGCTTTTTTGCCGTTATCCAGCAGCAATACGCGGCGACCCAATTGCCCTGCCTGCGCCGCACAGAACATGCCGGCTGCGCCTGCACCAATAATGATAACGTCAAACTTTTCCACTGCTTTATCCGCCTTGCCCGAAAGGCGCTGATTGTAGGGATTTGCGGCTTTTAGCGCCAGCTTCAAAAAAATGCCGTAAATGTGTCATAATGTAACTTACTAATTTTAAGCTGTTTTCAGCTAAATCTATACGCTGCATTACAATTTTAAGACAATAAAGAGCTATATTTTTCTTTCATATCGCGCACGTTGTCGCAGATAATGCGCCGCGTTCATGTCCTCCCAAAATGGCGTAACGTTTATGCTACATCTGTTTGCTGGTCTCGACCTCAGTACCAGCCTGTTACTGATTCTTGCTCTGCTGTTTGTATTGTTTTACGAAGCAATCAACGGTTTTCACGACACTGCTAACGCGGTCGCGACTGTCATTTATACCCGTGCGATGCGGGCGCAACTGGCGGTTGTCATGGCGGGTGTTTTCAACTTCTTAGGTGTTTTGCTTGGTGGATTGAGCGTGGCGTATGCCATTGTTCATATGCTTCCGACCGATTTACTGTTGAATGTCGGTTCGGCCCACGGACTCGCCATGGTCTTCTCCATGCTGCTGGCCGCGATTATCTGGAACCTTGGCACCTGGTATTTGGGTTTGCCGGCGTCCAGTTCTCACACATTGATTGGCGCTATCATCGGTATTGGTCTCACCAACGCCCTGATGACCGGCACCTCGGTGGTTGACGCGCTCAACCTGCCGAAAGTCATCAATATCTTCATGTCCCTGATTCTTTCGCCGATTGTAGGTCTGGTGATTGCAGGCGGTCTGATCTTTATCCTGCGTCGCTACTGGAGCGGAACCACCAAGCGTTCGCGCATCCACATGACGCCTGCTGACCGTGAAAAGATTGATGGCAAGAAAAAGCCCCCGTTCTGGACGCGCATTGCCCTGATCGTTTCCGCGATTGGCGTGAGCTACTCACACGGCGCTAACGATGGTCAGAAAGGCATTGGCCTGATTATGCTGGTGCTGATCGGCGTTGCGCCGGCTGGTTTTGTGGTGAACCTGAATGCGTCGGGTTATGACATCACCCGCACGCGCGATGCCGTAAACCATCTGGAGCAGTATTATCAGCAGCACAACGAATCACTGACGCACATGGTGCAGATGGCGCCGCCTGTGGTGCCAACGCCAGATGAATCGCTTGGCGGTCCGCAGGAGTTCCATTGCGACAGCAGCCGTGCGCTGCAGGCTATCGATCGTGCGCAGCTGCTGCTGAACAATCTGCAGAGCTACGATCAGCTGACGGTTGATCAACGCAGCCAGATGCGTCGCCTGCTGCTGTGCGTTTCCGATACCGTAGATAAAGTGGCCAAGCTGCCGGAAACCAGCGCGGACGATAAGCGCTTCCTCAACAAGCTGAAAAGCGATTTGCTGGGCACCGTTGAGTACGCACCGATCTGGATTATTGTGGCTGTGGCGCTGGCGCTCGGCATCGGCACCATGATTGGCTGGCGTCGTGTTGCCACCACCATTGGTGAGAAAATCGGTAAGAAAGGCATGACGTATGCGCAAGGGATGTCGGCGCAGGTGACGGCCGCAGTATCGATTGGCGTGGCCAGTTACACCGGTATGCCCGTTTCTACCACGCACATTCTGTCGTCGTCGGTGGCCGGTACTATGCTGGTCGATGGCGGTGGATTGCAGAGTCGCACCATCAAAAATATCGCTATGGCGTGGGTGTTCACCTTGCCGGTGTGTATTTTGCTGTCGGGTTCGCTCTACTGGATTGCATTGAAACTGATCTGATGGATACCCTAAATAATTCGAATGACAGCAAGGCGGCAAGTGAGTGAATCCTCAGGAGCTTACTTAAGTAAGTGACTGAGGTGAACTCGCGCAGCTAACGCGGCTGTGATTCGAAGTATGACGGGTATGAGGGCGACGCGATGTCGCCCTTTTTATTGCCCTTTTTATTGCCCTTTTTATTGCCAGATCGCCATCGCAATCAAACTCACCACCACCAAAAAGCAGAGCCCGCTGGTCAGCACAAACTGTCCGCGCACGCGCTCACAGCGGCGAATGAACTCGTCGTCATGATGATCGTGATAGCGCTTCTCCCAGATATAGCGCACCAGCCGCACCTGCTTACTCGGCTGCCCGTGCGACGTGAAGAAACCCGCACCATCCACGTATTGATATAACAGCGGATCGCAACCGCGCAAAACGGCTAAAAGTGAGCGCAAAGAAGAGAAATAGCGCGCCATATTCACCAGACAAACCACACACAGAGCCCAAAAAAGCGCGATAGTGCTGATCATGTTCCCCTCCCGGCTGGAGCCGCAACGACGTCGAACGCAGCGGGGAATTGCTGTAGACGCCGCACGGGAAATAAACCAGCCATTGAATGATGTCGATTGCATTGTTGTTATGCGAACCTGAGTGCGCAACGCATATGGCAGTGGCACTTATTTTCAGTGTAGGAGATCTGTTGAATTTTTTTCCAGCGATGATTTTCGTTCAGGGCGAGTGAAAAAGCCGATAACGCTTGATCTTCCTCACAAGCGAACTTGCGCTTGCAGCATTTGTTAACAACTCTGGCTATACTCAGGACATAACAAAAACCGCCTGCGAGGCTGAAATAGTTGGTTGGTGGCGCTTCATCGCCGTCTCGCGCAAAGGAATCGCCGACCGTGAAAGCAGGAAGATTGCCCCGAATCTTGAGAAAGGAGTTTTATCATGGCTTATAAACACATCCTGATTGCAGTAGACCTTTCCCCGGAAAGCCAGTTGCTGGTTGATAAAGCCGTTTCGCTGGCCCGTCCTTATGATGCAAAAATCTCGCTGATCCACGTTGATGTGAACTATTCAGACCTCTACACCGGGCTGATTGATGTCAATCTGGGCGACATGCAGAAGCGTATTTCTGAAGAGACGCACACCGCGCTGAAAGAGCTGTCGATTAACGCCGGTTATCCGATCAGTGAAACCCTGAGCGGCAGCGGTGATCTTGGCCAGGTACTGGTTGATGCGATTAAGAAATATGATGTGGATTTGGTGGTGTGTGGTCACCATCAGGACTTCTGGAGCAAGCTGATGTCATCGGCGCGCCAGTTGATTAACACCGTGCACATCGACATGTTGATTGTGCCGTTGCGCGACGAAGACGAAGAATAAAAATCAGGCCGGGTTACCGGCCTGATTTTTTGTAGCGGCGCAATGTATTGCGCATTGTTTGCGTTATTACCCCAGCGGCGGATAAATATCAAAACGATGGCTTTTGGTCACCACCGCATCCTGCGTCACCACGCCCGCTAACGGCGGCGCGTAATCCGGACGCTTCACCACAATGCGCTTCTTCGCCAGACGGCGCGCCGGTTCCAGCAACGCATCAGCATCATCATCCGCACCGACCAGCGACTGAAACACCCGCATCTCTTTCTTCACCATCGCGCTTTTCTGGCGATGCGGATACATCGGATCGAGATAGACCACATCCGGCGCAGGCGTGATATCGCTCAGCGCTTGCTGGCTAGCAGCGTGCAGCAACGTCAGCCGATCGCGCAGCCAGCCGCCAATCTCCGCATCCTGATAACCGCGACGCAAGCCATCGTCCAGCAAGGCCGCCACCACCGGATGGCGCTCCAGCATGCGCACGCGACAGCCCAGCGCCGCCAGCACAAACGCATCGCGCCCCAAACCGGCCGTTGCATCAACCACGTCTGGCAGATAACCGCTTTTGATGCCGACCGCTTTTGCCACCGCTTCGCCGCGACCGCCGCCAAACTTACGCCGATGCGCCATCGCGCCCGAGACGAAATCCACAAAGATGCCGCCGAGTTTCGGCTCATCCAGTTTACGCAACTCAAGATGCTCAGCGGTTAACACCAGCGCCATCGTCGCCTGTTCGTCCTGCTGCAAACCCCAGCGCTCGGCTAAATGTAATAAGGCGCCGTCTCCGGCGCCCGTTTCATCGATTAAACCAATTTTCACAAGCCGGCTTATCCCTGAATTCCGTAGTGTTCCAGCATCGCATCGAGCTGCGGTTCACGACCACGGAAGCGTTTGAACAGCTCCATGGGCTCTTCGGAACCGCCACGCGTCAGGATGTTGTCGAGGAACGACTGACCAGTCTGACGGTTGAAAATGCCCTCTTCTTCGAAGCGCGAATAGGCATCGGCAGCCAGCACGTCGGCCCACAGATAGCTGTAGTAACCAGCCGCATATCCGCCAGCAAAGACGTGGCTGAAGGCGTGCGGGAAACGGCCCCATTCCGGGCTTGGCACCACGGCAACCTGCTTCTTCACTTCATGCAGGGTTTCGAGGATGCGCGCACCTTGGGCGGGATCGAACTCGGTATGCAGACGGAAATCGAACAGGCCGAACTCCAGCTGACGCAGAATAAATAGCGCCGCCTGATAATTTTTCGCCGCCAGCATTTTATCCAGCAGTTCCTTCGGCAGCGGTTCACCGGTTTCGTAGTGGCCGGAGATAAACGCCAGCGCTTCCGGCTCCCAGCACCAGTTTTCCATAAACTGGCTCGGGAGCTCGACGGCATCCCACGGCACACCGCTGATGCCAGACACGCCCGGCGTTTCGATGCGCGTCAGCATGTGATGCAGACCGTGACCGAATTCATGGAACAGCGTGATCACTTCATCGTGCGTGAACAGCGCCGGTTTGCCCTGCAGCGGACGGTTAAAGTTGCAGGTGAGATAGGCCACCGGCTTCTGCAGACTGCCGTCGGCTTTACGCATCTGGCCGACGCAATCGTCCATCCACGCACCGCCACGCTTGTGTTCACGTGCGTAGAGATCGAGGTAGAAGCTGCCGCGCAGTTCACCGCTTTCGTCGAACAGGTCGAAGAAGCGCACGTCTGGATGGTAAACATCGACGTCTTTACGCTCTTTAGCGGTGATGCCGTAAATGCGTTTAACCACCTCGAACAGACCACTTACCGCGCGCGCTTCCGGGAAGTACGGACGCAGCTGCTCGTCGCTGATGGTGTAGAGATGCTGTTTCTGTTTCTCGCCGTAATACGTCAGATCCCACGGATTCATCTCGTCGACGCCGTACTCTTTCTTCGCGAAGGCGCGCAGCTGAGCCAGCTCTTTTTCACCCTGCGGACGGGCGCGTTTCGCCAGATCGGTCAGGAAGTCGATGACCTGCGCCGGATTTTCCGCCATTTTGGTTGCCAGCGATTTGTCGGCGTAAGAGTCGAAGCCCAGCAGCTGAGCCAGTTCATGACGCAGCGCCAGCTCTTCCGCCATCACCGGACCGTTGTCCCATTTGCCGGCATTCGGGCCCTGTTCGGAAGCACGCGTTGAATACGCGCGGTACAGCTCTTCACGCAGCGCAGCGTTGTCGCAGTAAGTCATGACCGGCAAATAACTTGGGATATCCAGCGTCAGAAGCCAGCCTTGTTGCTCTTTGGCTTCGGCCTGCGCTTTGGCGGCGGCCAGCGCGCTTTCCGGCATACCCGCCAGCTCCGCTTCATCGGTCACCAGCTTGCTCCAGCCCATGGTGGCGTCGAGCACGTTGTTGCTGTAGGTCGAACCCAGTTCAGAAAGACGTGCCGCGATTTCGCCGTAGCGCTTTTGCTTCTCTTTATCGAGGCCAATACCGGACAGCTCGAAATCACGCAGGCTGTTATCCACTGCTTTCTTCTGCGCGGTATCCAGCGCCGCGTAGCTATCGCCCTCTTTCAGGTTGCGATAGGCCTGATACAAACCTTCATTCTGGCCGACCCAGGTGCTGTATTCGGACAGCAGCGGCAGCGTTTGCTCGTAAGCTTCGCGCAGTTCCGGGCTGTTTTTCACCGAGTTCAGATGGCTGACCGGCGAGAACAGGCGACCTAAGCGATCGTCAACTTCAGCCAACGGCTGCACCAGATTTTCCCAGGTGTAAGGCGCGCCTTGCGCCACAACGCGCTCTACCGCTGCGCGACAGTCGTTCAGCGCTTCGGTAACCGCAGGAACCACATGTTCAGGTTTGATAGCAGAAAACGGGGGCAGCGAAAAAGGCGTGAGTAACGGATTGGTCATAAGCGCAGTCCTTTCATGATGAAGTAGTGGCGCGAATGCTCGCGCGACGCATTTTATTAACATGCGGCTTGATGACAGGAAAATCAATGCCACTGAGCCTGTACCCATGAAGAAAAGCCCGCCAGAAGGCGGGCTGAAGATTATTTAATCGCGAGTTGGTAGTGAATCACATCGTAGGGCGCCACCCACGGCGGCAGCGGTTCGCGTTCGATGATATCTTTTGCCAGTGCCCAGCCTTCTACTGCGCCGCCGGCTCCCGTTAACGACATCCCTTCATACAACATGGGAGGCAGATTGTTATCAAACGGCACTTTGTCATCAGCAAAATCGTTAATCACTTTGCCGCCTAAGGTACTGACTTTCACGCTGACTTCCACTTGCTGGTCAGGAATAAGCTTAGCTTTGACTGTTTTTACGGCAAACCAACGCACACCATTTTGCGTCACTAAAGCTTTGCGCTGTTCTAAATGTTTGTTGAGGTGGTCATAGCCCTTCTCAATCAGCGATCCCATCTTTTTATTGATCGTCTCCTGCATCGCAGCATATCGCCGTGACATCTCTTCACTGTTCATTAGCGAAGTGCCAGTTTGTAACTGCGTGCTGAATCCCGCGATCAACTGATCAATGCTGATGGTGAGACCGGTATCTTTTACCATCTGTAGTTGAACGACCGCATTGCTGGCGATCGATTGCCCCAGCATATAGCCATCGCGCTCAGCATCGGTTTTGGGTTCTGCGGCTGCAACCACTGCTGCTGGCTGCTTTTTCGCAGCCTCCAGTTCAGCGGTGAGTTTCACTATGTTTTGCTGCTGCATCACTTTTACTTCATTCAGTGACGCGAGCTTTTTCTCACTCTCAGATTGTTGCTTTTGTAGTGCCTGCGACATTTTTTCACTTTCGACCCGCTGAGTTTTTAGCGCATCCTGATCGCGCTTAGCAGCAGCCTGCGCTGCGGTAAGTTGCTTACGTAGCGCGGTTGCATCCGTCGTTTGCTGCTGTGCGGCTTTGAGCTCTTGAGTTAGCCGGATGATATTTAGTGTTTGCTGCTGTTTTTCTTCATCCAGCGCCGCCCGTTTGTTATCGCTGTTCGCCTGCTGTTCTTTCAGCGCTTTTTCATGCTGTTCATTCTTTAGTTGCAGTGCGGCTTTCTGTTTTTCAAGCTCGCTTATTTGCGCACGGAGCTGGTGAAGCTGCTCCGGCGTTTTCGATTTTACGGCAGGTTTCTCAGCTAATTTTGGCGCTACCGGTTTTAGCTGAGGTTTTGGCTTTTGCACTGGAACAGGAGGCAACGTGCGGGCTGCATCGCCAAACGCTTGCAATACATCATCTTCAGCGGCCGCGCAGGCCAGAGCAGGGAAGAACAATGCGATGATAATAAAGACAAACGGCAGATGACGCTGTGTCATCACAATCTCCTGTAACAGCCTTAAGAACACAAAAGGCTTCATCTCTATTAATAAAATAGAGATGAAGCCCATCCTCAGCGCGAAATTTCGCGCTGCTACTTAGCGAATGCAGTTAAATAGTTATGGTTTAACCGGCCTGACGAATAATTAACTGTGACAGACGTGTCTTAATACGGAAGCACAATTCACGAGTCTGGAATTGATAACGCGGCATCACTAAGTCGTTAATATCCGCGCCAATCGAATCTTTAATTTGCAGATATTTATTGGTCTGGGCACCGATTTTCTGGAATTCGGCTTGATAGCTATCATATGACGCCTGGCTATACAGACGCATCGCGTCGAGCTCTTTACGGCACTGCTGAATGTTGCTGGAACGGTCGTCACTGAGTGAAGCCGTCGCGGGTTGCGCCGGCGCTGAAGCCACAAATGGCGTACCTTGCTGCTCTGGCGCGGTTTGCGCGGCGGATTGTTCGTCCGCAGTCGGCGGCGTTACTAAACTATGAACGGGTTGTTGTTTCGCGCAGCCAGTCAGTACCAACAGGCTTGCCACCGCGACACCAGTCATTTTTTTCATTATTGTCACCAGGAGTTGTTTGAGATGCTTTAAGCAAAAAATTATACGGTCTTCACCGGAAAGTTTCCTGCCAGAACCACCTGGCATTTCGCTCATGACCGCTTCGTTATCGGAAACTAACTTACTTAATCCGCGATGAAATTTCGAGTATCACGTCATTTCGTAGCAAATTACCGACAAGAAGTCTGATCGCAACCGGCTATAGCGGCGCATTGGCGCAAAACTTAAGCGGCAGCCAAAACGTCAGCAATTTTTATGCAGCGCGGCTATAATCGCGCCACACACGATGTTTTCACTCCCTTTGATCCAACCGCGGACCCCCTTTTTTTATGCTGAGTTATCGCCACAGTTTTCATGCCGGCAACCATGCCGACGTGCTGAAACACACCGTTGAAAGCCTGATCCTCACCGCCCTGATGGAGAAGGAAAAACCTTTCCTCTATCTGGATACCCACGCCGGTGCCGGACGTTACCTGCTGAGCGGAGAGCACGCCGAGCGTACCGGTGAATATCTGGAAGGCATCGGCCGCATCTGGCAGCAGCCGGATGTACCTGAGTTGCTCAAGCCGTATCTTTCGGCGGTGCGTAATCTCAATCCGCACGGCACCTTAAAGTACTATCCTGGTTCGCCGTTGATTGCCCGCTTCCTGCTGCGTGAAGAGGACAAAATGGAGCTGACCGAGCTGCACTCCAGCGATTACCCGCTGCTGCGCACCGAGTTCAGCAAAGATTCCCGCGCGCGCGTGGCGCGTGGTGATGGCTACCAACAGCTGAAAGCCAAGCTGCCGCCGCTGAGCCGTCGCGGCCTGATTCTGATCGATCCGCCATATGAGTTGAAAAGCGATTATCAGGATGTGGTGAAAGGCATTCAGGAAGGTCACAAGCGTTTCGCCACCGGCGTGTTTGCGCTGTGGTATCCGGTGGTGATGCGTCAGCAGATCAAACACATGGTTAAAGATCTGCAGGCCACCAATATCCGCAACATTCTGCAGATTGAACTGGCGGTGCGTCCAGACAGCGATCAGCGCGGCATGACGGCTTCCGGCATGATCGTGATTAACCCGCCGTGGAAGCTGAAAGCGCAGATGGAAGAGCTGCTGCCGTGGCTGCATCAGAAGCTGGTGCCAGCCGGAACCGGTCACTTCAGCGTCACGCAGATCGTGCCAGAATAAATTCGCCTTACCGCGTCGCCAGCCTATTAGGACTATTATCATGTGGATCATTCTGGCTGGCGCGCTTGCTATGCTGTCGCCCGCCAAACGTTTTTCGGTACTGCTGCTCACGCTCGCCACCATTCTTGGGCTGTTCCAGGATGTGCTGGATTGGCCGGCGATGGTGCTGCTCGGCGCCATTGCCGTCATCGCCTGGATTCGCGTGGAAAATAACGCGCGCTGGATTCAGTGGGTGAGTGAAGTCGCGCTGGTTGCCATTGCCATCGGCCTGTTTGTACACTTTTTCCCGGGCTTCAAAAATCCGCGCCAGGTGGAAGATGTGCAGGCCGGGCCGCTCAGCCTGCCCTTTAGTTTCTCGTACAACTTCGATAAAGCGCTGATTCCGTTTGTGCTGCTCATCTGCTTGCCGCAGCTGTTCCGCACCCAATCCGCGCCGCCGCGACTTAAAATTTTGTGGCTGGCGCTGCTGGCGGCGATTCCGCTGCTGCTGTATGTCGCGGTGCAGTTAGGTGGCCTGGCCGTTGAACCCCACTGGCCGGAATGGTTGGGCAGTTTTATGCTGGCGAACCTGTTCTTCGTGTCACTTGCAGAAGAAGCGTTCTTTCGTGGCTATCTGCAACAGCGTCTGCGCCAGCACATTGGTGCCGTGGCGGCCCTGTTGCTGACGTCGCTGCTGTTTGGTCTGGCGCATTTCCCTGGCGGACCGCTGCTGATGATCTTCGCCACGCTCGCCGGATTGATTTACGGCCTGGCGTGGCAGTGGAGCGGACGCCTGTGGGTCGCCACCGGCATCCATTTCCTGTTCAACATGACGCATCTGCTGTTCTTCACCTATCCGGCGCTACAGCACTAAACCTCGAACACCGCGAAATCATGTGCCAGCTCGGTCGCCGCAAACACCGACTGGCACTCCGCCAACAGTTTTTCCCGATCCTTAGACAAATAGCGCGAGCTGAAATGCGTGGCGATCATGCGCTTCGCCCTCGACTGTTTCGCCACTTCCGCAGCCTGAATGGTGGTTGAGTGGCCGCGTCCATTGGCTTTCTCCTGCAGCGCCGCCTCCAGCGTGGTTTCATGCACCATCACATCGGCATTCGCCGCCAGCTGGAGCGCCACGTCGGTGGGCGCGGTATCGCCAAATATCGCCAGCACTTTGCCTTTGGTTGCCGGGCCAAGATAATCCGCGCCGTTGATCTCGCGACCATCTTCCAGCTGGATGCGCTTACCCGCTTTCAAATCCTGATACCACGGCCCGCGCGGTACGCCTTCGGCTTTCAGGCGTGCCGCATCAAGGAAGCCCGCTTTATCGTGCTGCTCAATGCGATAGCCATAACACTCAATCACATGATTCATCGGCCAGGCCGTCACGCGCACTTCGCCGTCATCCAGCACCAAACCGGCTTCAATCTCGATAATCTCCAGCGGATAAGAGGTGTACGAGCCACTCAAACTGAGCGCCATCTCGATAAACTGGCGAATACCTTTCGGCCCGTAAATGGTCATCGGTTCGGGGATGCCGGCCATGGAGCGGCTGGTGAGCAAACCCGGCAGCCCAAAGATGTGGTCGCCGTGCAGATGGGTGATAAAGATTTTCTCCAGCTTGCCCGGCTTTAGCGCAGAGCGCATGTATTGATGCTGCGTCGCCTCGCCGCAGTCAAACAGCCAGGTGTCGCCACGTTTCGATAGCGTCAGCGCTATCGCCGTGACGTTACGTTGCAGGCTGGGCGCACCGCCGCCGGTGCCGAGGAATGTCAGTTGCATGCTATGCTTCCCTGTAATCGGACATAAAAATCAATGCTATTACAATCATAGGTGCAATCTTTGCGTCAATAATCATCCTGGCGTTAAACTCTATGCCAATTTTCTTCCAACAGACGGACATAACGGATGACCAGACATTTTGACTACCTCGCCATCGGCGGCGGCAGCGGCGGTATCGCCTCGATTAACCGTGCTGCGATGCATGGCCAGAAGTGCGCGCTGATTGAAGCCAAAGAGCTGGGCGGCACCTGTGTCAACGTCGGCTGCGTACCGAAAAAGGTTATGTGGCATGCGGCGCAAATCGCTGAAGCTATTCATCTTTATGGGCCAGATTATGGCTTTGATACCACGGTAAACCGGTTTGACTGGTCAATTCTGGTGAAAAACCGCAGCGCCTACATCGACCGCATTCACAGCTCGTACGACAACGTGCTAGGTAAAAACAAGGTTGAGGTGATCAAAGGTTTCGCGCGCTTTATCGATGCCAACACCGTGGAAGTGAACGGTGAAACACTCACTGCCGATCATATTCTGATCGCCACCGGCGGGCGTCCAAGCCATCCAAAGGTGCCGGGCGCGGAATACGGTATCGATTCTGACGGTTTCTTCGAACTCGATGCGCTGCCAAAACGCGTGGCGGTCGTGGGCGCGGGTTACATCGCGGTGGAACTGGCGGGCGTGGTCAATGCGCTGGGTGCGGAAACGCATCTCTTCGTGCGTAAGCATGCGCCACTGCGCAGCTTCGATCCGCTGATCGTCGATACGCTGGTAGAAGTGATGCAGGCCGAAGGCCCAACGCTGCACACCGAATCGATTCCAAAAGCCGTGATTAAAAACGCCGACGGCAGCCTGACGCTGCAGCTGGATAACGGCCACGAGCAAACCGTGGATTGCCTGGTGTGGGCGATTGGCCGTGAGCCGGCGACCGACAACCTCAACCTGGCAGCAACCGGCGTGGCGCTGAACGACAAAGGTTACATCAAGGTCGATAAGTTCCAGAACACCAACGTGAAAGGCATCTACGCGGTGGGCGACAACACCGGCGCGGTGGAACTGACGCCGGTGGCCGTGGCGGCAGGTCGTCGTCTCTCCGAGCGCCTGTTCAACAACAAACCGGACGAGCATCTGGATTACAGCAACGTGCCGACCGTGGTGTTCAGCCATCCGCCGATTGGCACCGTGGGCCTGACCGAACCGCAGGCGCGCGAACAGTACGGCGACGATCAGGTGAAAGTGTATAAATCTTCTTTCACCGCGATGTATACCGCCGTTACCCAGCATCGCCAGCCGTGCCGTATGAAGCTGGTGTGCGTTGGCCCGGAAGAGAAGATTGTAGGCATTCACGGTATCGGTAACGGTATGGATGAGATGCTGCAAGGCTTCGCGGTGGCGCTGAAAATGGGCGCAACCAAGCAAGACTTCGATAACACCGTAGCGATTCACCCAACAGCGGCGGAAGAGTTTGTGACGATGCGTTAATATTTCCCGCCGGAATTGAAAAACCAGCCGTTTAATATGGCTGGTTTTTTTATGGCTGCAATTTATATACCTTTTCTTCACTACTCAATAATCCACGCACAGGATAAGATTTATTTCTTTGCTGCAGGGTGAGCATTAATGCGCACCGCAAACTTCATGGCATTGCCAGCTTATTTATTTTTACGGGGAGAACGGTGTGAGCAAAGGTCGGAATCGGGCATGAATATTATTGATATCATTATGTCCGCAGGCAAAGCCTCGGTAGACGTGGCGCTCTACACATTGATTCCGATTATGGTGGTGATGTTATTCATCATGAAATATCTGGAGGTCAAAGGCGTACTGGATTTTGTTGTACGTCATGCCACACCGTTATTAAAACCTTTCGGTATTACCGGTCTGGCATTTTTTGCCATGATTCAACTTAATTTCGTCAGCTTCGCGGCACCGCTGGCGGCGCTGGCCATCATGGAAAAGCGCGGTACGTCCGATCGTCATATGGCGGCCACGCTGGCGATGCTGTTTGCGATGGGCCAGGCCAGCACCTTTTATCCCCTGATTCCGGCGGGATTACACTGGAGCACAGCGCTAATTATTTCGATCTGCGGCGGTGTATTAGCGGCGGCGGCAACCTATCACCTGTTTGGCCGCAAACTTTCCGATGCGGCGCTATTAAATGAAGATGAGGCCGTTACCAATAGCGAAAATAAAATGGGGCTGATTGGCATCATTAATAGCGCCGGATCCGATGCGATTCGTCTGGCGCTGGGTTCGCTGCCGATGCTGATTATTTCATTATCGGTGGTTGGCATGTTGAAAGAAGCGGGCGGGATTGAAATGCTGACGCGTCTGGTGTCGCCACTGCTGGATAAGCTGAATATTTCCGAAGTCTATATTCTTCCGGCGCTGACCAAATGTCTGGCGGGCGGCACCGCCTATTACGGCGTGGTGGCGGGATTGGTGGAGAAAGGATTATACAGTGCGCACAACATCAACGCCTCGGCAGGATTACTGATTCAGACCTTTGACCTGCCCGGCATCGGGATTTACCTTGGCCTGTCGAGCCGATTCCCGCGCCTGTTCCGCTTTGCCGTGCCTGGCATTCTGCTCGGTATTGCGCTGCGTGCGACGGTGCACGCCATTCTATTCTGATGATGGCTCAAAAGCGTTGATGATGGATAGCCGCCAAACCCGCTGCTTTGTGATTATATAGAACTAAAACACAGTAAAAATCTATATACATTGCAGATATAGAAAAGAATATCTATAATATCTAAATCCAGTGAGGAGTGTTTGTAACAAGTGAGGTAAGGGAATGCCAGAGCTACATTGGCGCAAAGCTGCTCTGAAGCAGATGCGAGCCATTGCAGACGCTAACGAAAGGAAGAAGCTGAATGAGCAAGTGAATGAGTTAAAAAAGTTTCCGCTTGTTCCGCCCAATCTGGATGTTAAGTCTTTGAAAAATGGTCAGGCTGACTATCGGCTTAGATGGGGAAATTATCGTGTTTTGTTCGACTATAACAAAGGCGAGGAACCGAAAATCATCGCTATTCAGCAGGTAATGAGACGTACCAGCGGAACATATAAATAATCAAGGTAGAGATTTGCTGCCTTAATTCACAGATTCTCAACTCGTTTTCAAAAAACTGATAACGCTGAATACTGGAACATACATCCTATGATCGAATTCATCACTGACAGTGCTGGCAACCGCAAAGCGGCAATTGTTCCCATTGAGCTGTTCGAAAAACTGACTCAACATGCTGATTTCGCTGAACTATGGCAATCAATCCCTTACGAATCCGGTATTAATGATGACGCCTTGATTCCAGGTGACGTCGTAGACATCGCCCTTAATAAGGGTGTCACCCTTCATGCCGCATGGCGTATTTATCGTAAGCTGACTCAAAAGCAGGTTGCTGAAGCGCTTGGCATCACGCAAGCGTCTGTCTCCGCGATGGAAAAAAGCGAAAAACCGCGTGATTTTAATCTCGCCAAGCTCGCTGAGCTTTATGAGTGCATGCCAGAACAACTTACCGATGATTAAACAAAAAGCCGGTCTTCCCGGCTTTTTTGTGCCACGCGTTCTGCATGGCACTCGCGTGATTTTTACATTATACGATTACACATCCGCGCCGAATGCCACATCCCGTTGCCCGCGCAGCTCCGCCAGCCGCCCTTCCAGCGCCGCTTCGATGTTCTGATACGCCGTACTGCCAAGCGCTAAACGCAGCGGCATGCTGGCCTGATCCAGCGTGGCGATCATCGCCGTGACGCATTTCCCGGCATCGCCAGCAATGGTGAAATCGCCTGAAAGAATTGCCTGGCGCAGCTGGCCTGCAGCGTTTTCACGATAAATTTCTAGCGCATCTGCCACGTCCAGCCCGGCGCCAAAATGGGTTGCGGTGGGGCCCGGCTCGACTAGCAGGAAATCGATACCGAAACTGGCGACTTCCTGGCGTACCGCCTCGACAAATCCTTCAATCCCCCATTTCGTGGCGTGATACAGGCTGAAATTGGGATAAGCGACCTGGCCGCCTTCCGAGGAAACCTGTGCGATGCGCCCGCCGCCTTGCTGGCGCAGGAACGGGATCACCGCGCGAATCAGCTGGATTGAGCCGGTAAGATTGGTGGCGATCTGCCGATCAATCTGCGCATCGCTCAACTCTTCAGCTGCGCCGAACAGGCCGTAAGCGGCATTGCTCACCACCACATCAATGCGATCGATGGCGGCAAAGGCGCGTTTAATGGTGGGCGCGATGCTGGCGGTGTGCGCCAGATCGAGCGTGATAACCTGCAGCCGTTCGCCATAGGTTTGCTGCAGATCGGCCATCGCCTGTTCACGCCGCACCGTCGCTACTACGCGATCGCCGCGTGCCAGTAAACGTTCACTCATCAATCGGCCCAGCCCGCTGCTGGCGCCGGTAATCAACCAGGTTTTCATCTTGTGCTCCTCATATTGAAAACCTGATGGTAGATCGCTTTACTGGTGGAGATAATCCACCTAATCGCGCATGACCCGGTGAGGAAAAGCCACCAATGAAACGTCCTTCCTGGCACGAACTGCAGGCCATTAAAACGCTGGGCGAGCAGCGCAGCTTTCGTCGTGCCGCTGAAATGCTCGGCCTCAAGCGCTCGTCACTCAGCCATCTGGTGAAAACGCTGGAGCACAATCTGGGCGTACAGCTGTTTCAACGCACCACACGTAGCGTGTCGCTCACCGATGCCGGGCAGCAACTGCTGGATCGACTGTCGCCGCTGCTGAACCAGATGGATGATGTGCTGCACGACATCTCCGCCAGCCGCCATCAGCATTACGGCACGCTGCGTATCAGCGCCAGCGATGCCGCGATCGCTTTGCTGCTGGAGCACGTGGTGGCGGACTTTAGCGCGCGCTATCCCGATATCCAGCTCGATTTTGCCGCGCAAGGTGCGTTGGTGGATATCACCGCCGCCGGTTTTGATGCCGGCATTCGGCTGATTGAGGATGTGCCACAGGATATGGTGGCCGTTCCGCTTGGCGGCCCGCTGACGTTTGTCACCGTCGCCGCGCCCGCTTATCTGGCGAGAAACGCGGCGGTTAATCATCCGTGCGATCTGCTACAGCAACAGTGCATTCGCCAGCGCTTACCGAGCGGAAAACGTTATCAGTGGGAATATGTGCAGGCGGAAGAAAAGCAGGAGATTGACGTGCCAGGCACGCTGACTTTGGACAGCAACGCGCTGATGGCGCAGGCCGCTCTCGCCGGTTTAGGCATTGCTTATGTGCCGTCGCTGTATGTCGAGAAGGAGATGCGCAGCGGCCAGTTGGTGGAGCTGCTGGCCGATTGGCGGGTGCAATCGGCGGGGATTGCGCTGTGGTTCCCGCCCAACCGGCATCAATCCATGGCGCTGCGGCTGTTTATCGATGCGCTGAAAGTCGGCCTGCCACGTCATGCGTGAGGCGAGCAGCACGGCTTTTGTCTCAAAACCTGTAGCAATGGCGTTGATCACCTCATGCCTGGCGGCGTAACCTGTCGCCACAAAACCTAAAAAATACACCATCGCAAAATGATCGTACGTCCTCACCAACACTGGTTTCTCCGGCTATTTGACTGGCATGGATCGGTGCTCAGCAACATCGTGTTCCGCCTGTCACTTAACCTGCTGATGTCGCTGATCGCCATTTTTGGCTATCCGTGGTACTCCACTTTCGGCATTCACCTCACCACCGCGCCTTTTAGCCTGGTCGGGGTGTCGATCGCCATCTTCCTCGGCTTTCGCAATAACGCCAGCTATGCGCGCTTTCTCGAAGCCCGCACCCTGTGGGGCAGCCTGCATATCACCCAGCGCTCGCTGCTGCGGCAGATCAAAAGCATGCGTGGCGTGAGCGAAGAACAGGTGCGGGAATTTACCGGCTTGCTGCTGGCGTTCTGCTGGTGCCTGAAACATCGCCTGCGTAAAACCGATGTGCAGGCCGATTTACAGCGTTTGCTGCCGGCTAACTGGCACAGCGCGGTGTTGCATCATCCGATGCCGACGTCGCAGATTTTAGTGTGTTTGAGTGAATGGCTGGCGCTACGCCGCGATGAAGGGTTGGTGTCGGATATTGTCTGGCAAAGCATTGATGAGAATCTGAATCAGCTATCAGCGATTCTGGGCGGTTGCGATCGCATTGCCAGCACACCGATTCCGTTCGCCTACAGCCTGATTCTGCATCGCACCGTTTATCTGTTCTGCACGCTGCTGCCGTTTGCGCTGGTGGCGGATTTGCACCTGATGACGCCGCTGGTGTCGATGTTTATCTCCTACACCTTTTTATCGCTGGAAGCGCTGGCGGAGGAGCTGGAACATCCGTTTGGCACCGCACCGAATCATCTGCCGCTCGATGCGCTGTGCGTCACTATCGAACGCAATTTGAAAGCGATGAATGGCGATATGCCGTTACCGGAACCACTGCAGCCGGATGCGCATTTCAATTTGACGTAATCAACTCTGATTATCCAACCAACGCACATACGCCTGATCCCACAATGCGGCAGGCGTGCCCGCTTTGCCGAGACCAAAACCGTGACCGCCGCTGCTGAGCTCAATCAGCTCAACCGGCACGCGCATGCGGCGGCAGGTATCGCGCATCAGTTCAGTATTATGAGGATTGGAGGTGCGATCGTCCTCGGCCTGCGCGAGGAACGTCGGGGGATATTGACGTGTGACGTAATTTTGCACTGACCAGTTGGCTTCCTGGCTTGGCGTGGCGTTTTTTCCCACCATCATCAGATGCGTGTTGGTGTGCTGATACGGCGCTTCAAGGGTGATCACCGGATAAATCAGGCCAACGCTATCCACCTTCGGCCTGATCTGGTCAAGCGGATCCTGCGCCGGATAGGATTCGAAATCCGGACGCGCTGCCGCCATGCCAAGCAGATGGCCACCGGCAGAAAAGCCCAGCACATGCACTTTGCGCTCCATCGAACGCACCAGACGAATGGCGCGCTGCGCGTCCTGCAGCGGTGCCAGATTGCCCGCCTGCCACTTCTCACCCGGCAAACGGTAGCTGAGCACATACACGGTATAACCGTTGGCATTAAGCCAGCGCGCTACCGGCCAGGCTTCGCGGCCCATGCCGATAAAACGATAGCCGCCGCCCGCCGCCACAATCACCGCTTCGCCGTTGGGATTTTCCGGGCGGAAACGCTGAATCGCGGGTGAAACGATATTGGTCCAGGAGCCGTGCGAATTCACTTTAAGCAAGCCGGAAGGACCGCCGCCGCCCGGCGGATCGTCGGGCCACAACGGAATGACGTCATCGCGGGCAAACAGCTTGCCCGCGGTCATCGAGAGAACGGTTGCTCCAGTAGCCAACAAAAAGTGACGACGTGTAATCATCTTGCCCAGTGCCAGTATGCAAAAAATGCCAGCTTCAACAGCTGAATCTCATTATGTGACGCGTGTCTGATTTCGACGTTGGCGATTATGTACGTAAATCGTACAAAAAAGCCATAAAAAAACGCGCCTAAAAAGGCGCGAGCTTTTTCGAATACCCTAAATAATTCGAGCTGCAGGAAGGCGGCGAGGGTGTGAATCCCCAGGAGCTTACAAAAGGGGTGAACACACGCAGCCAACGCACCTGCAGCTTGAAGTATGACGGGTATTAGTCCTGTTGCTGGAACTGGGTCATTACCGTTTGTTCGCACTGCTGCTGATCTTTACGCAGTTTGCCGCGCTCATCTTCGCCCAACTCCAGCCACGCGCTAATCACTTCCTGCGCGATTTCTTCATTAAATTCAGGCTGCTGCATGGCCGATGAAGACTGGCTGGCCGCGAGTTGCGACTTCAGCTTCTCGGTGTAACCATCCAAATCACTGGTCTTCTTTTCACTGCTCACCAGATGACACAGCTGGCTGGCATAAACATTCTCTTCCTGATTATTGTCACCGTCGGCAGCCAACGCACCGGCCGACAGCGACAGCCCAACGAGGGCGAGTAATAACGCTTTCATAATAGGCTCCAATAATTTCCAATAAATCATTTTTCGTTCTGTTCGGCGCGGGCGGCCTGACGGGCAGCACGCCAGTTTAACAATGGCGTGACCGTGATGCCGTGCAACACAATGCTGCACACCACTAACGTCAGCGCCATGTCCACCATCTGTTCCGCCTGCGGTCCACGCATGCCGTGCACCCATGCATAGGCAATATAATTGATACTGCCGATGCCGCGAATACCCAACCAGCCAATTAGCAAGCGTCGCATCAGCGGAATATCACAGCGCCACGTGGTGATCCACACCGCCAGCGGGCGCACCACCACAAACAGCAGCAGCGCCAGGCCAATGCCGGTGAGATTCCAGTGCTGCGCCAGCGTAATACCGAGCACCACCATCATGCCCGCCGCCAGCAAACGCTCGATAGTATCACCAAAGGAGAGCGCATCGCCGATCACCAAACCCACCGATTTCACCATGCCGCTGCTGCCCTGCGCCATCCGCTGACCGGTATTCACGCGCGCTTCAGCCGGTAAGAAACGCTCCTCTTCAGACATCTCATCTTGCGGATAGTGCTTCACCACGCGCAATTCCGCACGACGTAAACCGACGCCAGCCGCAAAGGTGGCGAGGAAGCCCGACGCATCCACCGACTGCGCTGCGGCATAGCTGAGCGCAATCAGCGCCAGCGCGAACAGATCGTTGGGTGCCAGATCCTGATTGGCGGTACGTAAATGCGTCGCCAGCTGGCCGATCAGCCAACCCAGCGCAAAGCCGATTCCCAGCCCGCCGCCAATCGCCCACAGCGCATCTTTGGCGAACCATTCACCGAGCGCAGCGGTGCTGAGTTCGCCCGGCTGCAACAGCAAAATCGCCAGCATCAGCAGCGGCAGCGCCGAGCCGTCGTTCATGCCCGCTTCGCTGGAGAGCGCCACGCGCAGGGCATCGTCGTCACGCGCATCGTTCACTGAAATCAGGCTGGCGAGCACCGGATCGGTCGGCGCGACAATGGCACCAAACGCCAGCGACATCGCCCAGTCAAAGCCGGTGATCCAGTGCACCAGCACCGTCATGCCGCCGACGGTGAGCAGCATCGCGGGAAACGCCAGCCTGACGCCAAGCCGCCACGCATGCGCGTTGAGCGGTAAGCGCAGTTTCAGCCCGGTGATAAACAGCGAGGCTGCCATCGCGATTTCGGTGAGATGTGCGGCGAGGTTGGCGTGACCGATGATGTCGACTTGCAGCAGATTGAGCATCCACGGGCCACATAGAATGCCCGCGAACAGGTAGAGACCAAATGAGGTCACTGGCCCGCGGTGTATCCAACCGGAAGCCAGTGACATAAGAAGTAAAAGACCGCCGGTGGCGGCGGTCCAGGCCAGGAAATTCATAACGCTCCGTTTTTAAATAACATTCTCCTTTAAGCCTGGCACATGTTAGGCGATCAGTTTTTCAGATGACGGCTTGCGAGGCGAATCATCAGGGCAAGCGCAGCGGCCAATGTTGAGAGTGCGACTACTCCGGTCCAGCCCCAATGTGCCAGCGCCAAGCTACCCAGCGCCGCGCCGGTCGCCATGCCGATGAAAACAACGGTAAACATCAAGGCGTTAAGGCGGCTGCGTGCTTCTGGCGCCAGGCTGTAAACCAGCGTCTGATGCGCCACCAGCGTGGCCTGCACCCCCAAATCAAAACCGATGGTGCTGATGATAATCAGACCAAGCTGAGCCGGCATCGGCAGCAGCGGCAGCAGGAACATCAGCGCGAACGACACCATTACCAGCGTGGCACCGTACTGCGTAACACGCGCCGGACCGATGCGATCCGCCACGCTGCCCGCTAACGGCGCGGCTAGAGCGCCTGCCGCACCCGCAAGGCCGAATGCGCCAGCGACCGCGCTATCCAGATGGAAGTTTTGACTCAGCATCAACGCCAGCGTTGACCAGAAGGCGCTAAAGCCCACCGACAACAAACCTTGTGCCAGCGCGGCGCGGCGCAGCGTTTGATGGTGCTGCCACAGATGCGCCAGCGACAGCAGCAAACGCGGATAGCTCACCGACGTGCCCGGCGTAAAGCGCGGAAGCACGCGCCACAGCGCCACGCTAATCAGCAACACCGCCGCCGCCGCAATCATGTACATGGTGCGCCAGCCGAAATACTCCGCCACCACGCCGCTTACCACGCGTGATAGCAAAATCCCCACCAGCAATCCCGTCATTACCGTGCCGACGATTTTGCCGCGGCTGCGCTCCGGCGCTAACGCCGCTGAAGCGGGCACGATGTCCTGCGCCACGGTGGCGGTTAAACCGGTGACGAAACTGGCAATCAGCAAGGCGTTCAATCCGCCCGAGAAGCCACACAGCAGCAGCGCGGCAACCAGCAGCAAACCTTTAATCAGGATAATGGTACGGCGATCGTGGCGGTCGCCAAGCGGAGCCAGCAGCAGAATCCCCAGCGCGTAACCGGCTTGCGTCAGCATTGGCACCATGCCGACGCTGCCAATCCCAACGTTGAATTGTTTGCTGATGATATCCAGCATCGGCTGGCTGTAGTAAATCGATGCGACGCTGAGTCCGGCACCGGCCGCGAGCGTAAAGACCAGCGGCGCGGGCAGTTTTTCAGCTGGCATGGCTGACGTTGATATAGCTGACATAGTGGATTCCCCCGTGAAAGTGCGCTTATTAAAGCGCGTTGCCGCCATACGCGGTAGACTGCTCAAACACAGAACTGTTATGCGTGGTGCGTATGAACAACCCATCCAGCCTTGATCGTATCGAACTGATGCAGACCTTTATCCGCATCGTCGAGAGCGGCTCGCTCTCCGCCGCCGCCGCCCAGCTCGGCACCACGCAGCCCACCATCAGCCGAAGGCTGCAGGCGCTTGAGCAGCGGCTCGGTCTCAAACTGATTATGCGCACCACGCATGCGCTGAAACTCACCGACGATGGCGAACGCTGTTATGCGCAGGCGCGTCAGCTGGTCGCGACCTGGCACGCGCTGGAGGATGACCTCACCGGTGCCAGCGACGACCCGATTGGCACCCTGCGCGTGCGGGCACCGCATGCGTTTGGTCAGGATCAGCTGATTGAACCGCTGATTGATTATCTGCATCGCTATCCACGCTTAAACGTGGAGTGGACGCTGAATGACCGCACGCCAGACTTCATCAGCGAAAACATCGACTGCGCCATTCAGGTCGGTGCGCCCAGCGATGCGTCCATCGTGGCGGTGCTGCTGGCGGAAGTGCCGCGCTTTGTGGTGGCGGCACCGTCGCTGCTGGCCGCGCACCCGCCGATTGAGGACGTCTCGCAGCTCACCAACCTGCCCTGGCTGGCGCTGACCAGTTTTTATCGCAACGAAATCGCCCTGCAGCGTATCAACGATGGCAAGCCGGTGAACCTGGCGATTGCCCCGCGCCTCGCCAGCGACAGTTTATACGCGGTGCGCAAAGCCGCCGTTGCCGGGATGGGCGCGGCTGTGGTGTCATCGTGGGTGGTGCAGGAGGATTTAGCTAAAGGGGATTTGATTCAGCTGTTGCCGGAGTGGCAAGCGCCGCCGCTGCCGGTGTGGCTGACTTATCCGTGGGCCAGCTACTATCCGGCGCGGTTACAGAAGTTTTTCGCCATGATTCGGGACGTGATGCCGAAGTTAGCCGGGACGCAGCCAGCGACGCGGTAGCGGTTTTCCCTCACCCTAACCCTCTCCCAACGGGAGAGGGAACCGATGGTAGCGCGGTCAGCCCCCTCGCCCGCTTAAGCCGATGGCGGCACGGTCAGCCCCTCGCCCGCTCAAGCCGATGGCGGCACGGTCAGCCCCCTCGCCCGCTTGCGGGAGAGGGCTGGGGTGAGGGACAGCGCGCACAAACTACATCTTCACTGCTTTCTTATCCCCCTTCGACATATTGTCCAGCCAGCCCATCACAAAGGCCGACAGCACAAACGTCAGGTGGATAATCACGTACCACATCAGCTTGTCGTTTTCGATGTTGCGCGCGTCCATAAAGATACGCAGCAGGTGAATCGACGAAATCGCCACAATCGAGGCCGCAACTTTGTTTTTCAACGAGCCGGAGTCCATTTTACCGAGCCAGCTCAGCTTCTCTCTGTGCTCATCAATATCCAGCTTGGAGACAAAGTTCTCGTAACCCGAAAGCATCACCATCACCAGCAAACCGCCGACCAGCGTCATATCCACCAGCGACAGCAGCAGCAGAATCAAATCGTTCTCCGCAATGCTGAAGACGTGCGGCAACAGGTGAAAAATTTCCTGGAAGAATTTGATGGTCAGCGCCAGCAGGCCCAACGAAAGTCCCATGTAAACCGGAGCCAGCAGCCAGCGCGATGAATACATCAGGTTTTCGATAAAACGTTCCATAAGTTCCCATTAATAAACAGACAAGTGGGCGAGTATAACCGAACTTATGTGAAGTTATTTCAGCCCTTCTTCAGAAATTTCAGGCGCGGCGGGCAGCGGCAATGACAAACGGAACACCGCGCCGCCTTCCGGCCGATTCTCCGCCCAGATGCGCCCGCGATGGGATTCGATAATGGTTTTACCGATCGCCAAACCCAAGCCGACGCCCGGCACCGCCGACTCTTTATCACCGCGCGCAAATTTGTCAAAAATACGCGTGAGGTTCTCCGCCGCGATGCCGGGACCGCTGTCCCACACCGCAATCTCCAGCCGATCGCGATCGCGCCACGCCCGAATACCGTGCTGCGCCGCGTTGCCCGCGTATTTCAGGCTGTTTTCGATCAGATTGGTAAACACCCGCTCCAGCATGGCGCTGTCGCCTTTGATCAGCACCATCTCGGGTAAATCGAGGATAAATTCATGGCCCTTCAGCGACGGGCCCATGCTGCTCAGCGCGCCGCCAATCACCTCATCCAGCGCCACCCACTCTTCGCGCAGATTGAGTCCACCGGATTGAATGCGCGCCATATCCAGCATGTTACTCACCAGCCGGATAGTACTCAGCGTCTGTTCACGAATCTGATTGGCCTGGCCGACATACTTCGACTCTTCGCTGGCGAGATCGAGCATCAGCATCTCCGCCTGACCAAACAGCACCGTCAGCGGCGTGCGCAGATCGTGCGACAGCGCTGACAGCAGCGCATTGCGCAGCTGCTCGCGCTCGGCGGCCAGCCGCGACGCCGCCTCACTGTGCGACAGCGCCATGCGTTCCAGCGCGTTAGCAATCAACACGGTGAAGGTTTCCAGTAAACGCTGCTGTTCGGGGATCATCAGCTGACGCAGGTTTTCCGGTTCCACCACCAGCAAGCCGCGACAGTGATTACCACTTTTCAGCGGCAAAATCTGGTACGGCACCGCGGGCAAGGTATCGGTGCCCGCGCCCGCCGGTTGGCCTTTGCTGTAACTCCATTTGGCGATAGCCAGATCCGGCGGCGTACCGATCGCGGTATCGCCCACGGTTTGCAGCTCGCCCTGCTCATCCGGCAGCAGCAGTAAACTGCGCGCCTGCAGGGTGACATCGATGATGCGCTGGCTGGTGGTGGCGATATCCTGCGGCGTCAAATCGCTGCCGAGCGCTTTCGCCATCTCATACAGATGCCGCGCGCGCTGTTCACGGTAGCGCGCCACTTTGGCCTGATAGCGCTCGCCCGCTGTCAGATTACCAACAATCACGCCCACCGCCAGCATCACCGCGAAGGTCACCAGATACTGCAAATCCGACACCGCCACGGTGCCGGTAGGCGCGACAAAGAACAGGTCGAAAGCGATGATGTTGATCACCGTGGCGAACACCGATGGCCAGCGGCCATAGCGCAGCGCCACCAGCACCACCGCCAGCAGATAAATCATCACGCTGTTGGCGGGATCAAACGCCACCAGCAGCCAGCGGCCGACGCCGGTGACCAAAATACACAGCAGCAGCGCCATCACACAGCCGCGCAGATAGAGCCGCCATTTTTCGTTGCTGGCGCGCTGGCCGCTGAGCGGATGCGGCGCATCGCGCACCGGTTCATCCAGTGCGACCACCAGCAAATCGAGATCCGGGCCGAGTTCGCCGAGGCGCTGGGCAAAGCTGTCGCGCCGCCAACGCCGTTGTGGCTGACGGCCGGTCACAATTTTGCCGAGGTTGTGCTCGCGCGCGTAACGCAGCACCGCGCGCGCTTCATCGGGATCGGAGAGCGTGGCGGTTTCAGCGCCAAGTTCCTGCGCCAGTTGCAGCGTGCGTAAAATGGCGCGACGGCGCGCTTCCGGTAGCCGATTGAGGCGCGGCGTTTCCACATACACCGCGTGCCATTCGCTGCCGAGCCGTGCCGCTAAACGCGCGGCGGTGCGCACCAGTTTTTCGCTGCCGGTATCGTCGCCGATGCACAGCAGAATGGCGTCACGCGTGTGCCACACTTTGTCGCGGCCTTGCCGATCGCGCCAGGCACGCATCTGGTCATCCACGCGATCGGCGGTACGACGCAACGCCAGCTCACGCAGCGCGAACAGATTACCTTTGCGGAAGAAGTTTTCGATGGCGCGTTCGGCGCGGTCGCCGACGTAGACTTTGCCCTCTTTCAGCCGCTGACGCAGATCGTCCGGCGGCAGATCCACCAGCACCACTTCGTCGGCGCTATCAAAGAAGGGATCGGGCACGGTTTCACGCACCTGAATGCCGGTGACGCCGCCGACCACATCATTCAGGCTTTCCAGATGCTGGACGTTAACGGTGGTGATGACGTCAATGCCCGCTTCGAGCAGCTCTTCAATGTCCTGCCAGCGCTTGGGATGACGCGAACCTTGCACGTTGGTGTGCGCCAGTTCATCCATCAGGATCACCGCCGGATGGCGCGCCAGCGCGGCATCGAGATCGAATTCGGCATGGCGCGAACGGCCGGTGGTTCGCCGTGGCAACAGCGCCAGCCCGTTGAGCAGCGCGGCGGTCTCTGCACGATCGTGGGTCTCTACCACGCCGGCTAACACGTCGAGACCTTGCGCCCGCAGGCGCTGCGCCTCCTGCAGCATGGCGAACGTTTTGCCCACGCCCGCACAGGCGCCAAAGTAGATTTTCAGCTTACCGCGATGGCTGTCGCTGTGGTTCAGCAGCAGCGCATCGGGATCGGGGCGGGCAATATCGTCGTTCATCGATCGTCCATCGTAAAAACAGCGTGATACATCACGCCGCTACGATTGCGTGCATATACCGTAGCGGCGCAATGCATTGCGCGAGGTGTTTATCCTTGTAAATCATCCAGCGCCAGATTCAGGCGCAGCACGTTTACCGTCTCTTCGCCAACAAACGGCAGCAGCGGGCGCTCGGTGTGGCGCACAATCAGCGCCTCGACATCTTTCAGCGCCATCTTGCGCGCGGCGGCGATGCGCGGTGCCTGCCACAACGCGGCTTCTGGCGAAATATCCGGATCTAATCCGCTCGCCGATGCGGTGACCAACTCCACCGGCACCGCTTTGGGCGCTTGCGGATTCGCCGCACGCAGCGCGGCGACGCGTTCCGCTACCGCTTTATCCAGCGCCGGATTACTGCCTGCCAGATTGCTGCCGCTGGAGGCCAACGCATTATAAGGCGCATCGCCGGTAGCGGAAGGTCGGCCCCAAAAGTGGCCCGGCTGATTAAACATTTGCCCAATCTGCTCGGAACCGCGTACCGCGCCATCCTGCTCAATCAGCGAACCGTTGGCCTGCGATGGGAACCACCACTGCGCCAGACCGGTGGTGAGCAGCGGATAGACCGCGCCGGTGAGCAGCGTAAGCACTATTAACAATACAATAGCCGGACGTAACTGACTCATTTCTCTTCTCCTTAAGCCAGACCAAGCAGCGTCAGCAGCAGGTCGATGGCTTTAATACCAATAAACGGCACTACTAATCCGCCCGCACCGTAAATCCACAGGTTGCGACGCAGCAGCGCCGCCGCGCTCAGCGGACGATAACTCACGCCTTTCAGCGCCAGCGGGATCAGGAACACAATCACCAGCGCGTTGAAAATTACCGCCGACAGAATCGCCGAGTTCGGCGAATGCAGCCCCATCACGTTGAGCATGTTGAGCTGCGGATAGGTGGCGGCAAACGCGGCCGGAATAATGGCGAAATACTTCGCCACGTCGTTGGCGATACTGAAGGTGGTGAGCGAGCCGCGCGTCATCAGCATCTGTTTGCCGATGTGCACCACTTCCAGCAGCTTGGTCGGATTCGAGTCGAGATCGACCATGTTGCCGGCCTCCTTCGCCGCCTGAGTTCCCGAGTTCATCGCCACCGCCACGTCGGCCTGCGCCAGCGCCGGTGCGTCATTGGTGCCGTCGCCGGTCATCGCCACTAAGCGCCCTTCGGCCTGATACTGACGAATCAGCGCCAGCTTGGCTTCCGGCGTCGCTTCAGACAGGAAGTCATCGACGCCGGCTTCCGCCGCAATCGCCGCCGCAGTTAACGGATTATCGCCGGTGATCATCACCGTCTTGATGCCCATCTTGCGCAGCTCGGCAAAGCGCTCTTTGATGCCGCCTTTGACGATATCTTTCAGCGCCACCACGCCCAGCACCTGCGCGCCTTCGGCCACCACCAGCGGCGTGCCGCCAGCGCGCGCCACTTCTTCGACGGCGGCATTCACTTCTAACGGGAAGCGGCCATGATTGGCTTCAATGTGGCGACGAACCGCATCGACCGCGCCTTTGCGGATCAGACGATCCTGCACGTTTACGCCGCTCATGCGCGTTTGCGCCGAGAAGGGAATGAAGCTCGCCCCCATGCTGCTCAAGTCACGCTCACGCAGGTTAAATTTCTGCTTCGCCAACACCACGATGCTGCGTCCTTCCGGCGTTTCATCGGCCAGCGATGCCAGCTGCGCCGCATCGGCCAGCTGCTGTTCGCTGACACCCGGCGCGGGCAGAAACTGCGTCGCCTGACGGTTGCCAAGCGTGATGGTGCCGGTTTTATCCAGCATCAGCACATCTACGTCGCCCGCCGCTTCCACCGCACGGCCGCTGGTGGCGATAACGTTCGCGCCCAGCATGCGGCTCATGCCCGCCACACCGATGGCCGACAGCAGGCCGCCGATGGTGGTCGGGATCAAACACACCAGCAGCGCCACCAGCACCGTGATGCTGACCGGCGTGCCGCCATACGCTGAGAACGGCCACAGCGTGGCGGTCGCCAGCAGGAACACAATTGTCAGCGACACCAGCAGAATGGTCAGCGCCACTTCGTTCGGCGTTTTACGGCGTTTCGCGCCTTCCACCATCGCAATCATGCGGTCAAGGAAGGTTTCGCCCGGATTGACGCTGCACTGAATCACCAGCCAGTCGGAAAGAATGCGCGTACCGCCGGTCACCGAGGAGAAATCCCCGCCCGATTCACGAATCACCGGCGCGGATTCACCGGTGATGGCGCTCTCATCCACCGATGCGCCGCCCTCCAGCACCTCGCCGTCGCACGGAATGATGTCACCGGCTTCCACCAGCACCACATCGCCTTTGCGCAGCGTATCGGCCGCCACGTTGTGCCAGGCTGCGCCGTAGCGCGCTTCGGCCAGTTTTTTCGCATCGCTGGTTTTACTGATGCCTTTCAGACTGTTGGCCTGCGCCTTGCTGCGCCCTTCCGCCAGCGCTTCAGCGAAGTTGGCGAACAGCACGGTGAACCACAACCAGATGGCGACGCCGGCGGTAAAGCCCGCGTTACCGCTGAGCGCGCCGCTGGCCATGCCCACCGCCAATACCGAGGTCAGCACGCTGCCGATCCACACCAAAAACATCACCGGGTTGCGGAACTGCACGCGTGGATCGAGTTTTTTCAGCGCATCCAGCATGGCAACGCGGGTCAGCGCCGCATCAAACAGCGCCAGTTGTTGACGACTCATGATTCCGTTATCCCTGAATTAATTGCAGATGTTCCGCGACCGGGCCCAATGCCAGCGCGGGGATGAACGTCAATGCGCCCACCAGCAAGACGGTGCCAATCAGCAGCGCGATAAACAGCGGGCCGTGCGTTGGCAGCGTGCCGTTGCCGACTGGCTGAATTTTCTTCGCCGCCAGCGAACCGGCAATCGCCAGCACCGGAATGATGATGCCGAAGCGGCCCACCAACATGCAGAAGCCCAGCAGCAGGTTCCAGAACGGCGTGTTAGCGCTCAGTCCGGCGAAGGCGCTGCCGTTGTTATTGGATGCAGAGGAAACCGCGTACAGCACTTCGCTGAAGCCATGAATACCAGGATTGGCCATACCGGCGCGACCGGCGTCGGTCATCATCGCCAGCGCGGTGCCGAGCAGCACCAGCGTTGGCGTCACCAGGATCGCCAGCGCTGTCATCTTCATCTCCCATACGTCGATTTTTTTGCCCATGTACTCTGGCGTGCGACCGATCATCAACCCGGCGATAAACACGCCGAGCAGCACGAACAGCAGCATGCCGTACAGGCCAGCACCGACGCCGCCGAACACCACTTCACCCAGCTGCATCAACCACATCGGCACCATGCCGCCGAGCGCGGTGAAGGAGTCATGCATGGCGTTAACCGCACCGCACGACGCCGCCGTGGTGATCACCGCAAACAAGCTGGAGTTGAGAATGCCGAAGCGCGTCTCCTTGCCTTCCATGTTGATGGCGCTGTCTGCGCCGAGCGCGAGGAAGTGCGGATTACCACGCAGTTCGGCCCACATCACGGTGATCACCGCCAGCACAAACATGATGGTCATCGCCCACAGCAGCATGTGGCCCTGACGACGATCGCCCAGATGCTGACCAAAGGTGAAACAGAGCGCCGCCGGGATCAGGAAGATGCTCAGCATCTGTACGAAGTTGGTTAGCGCCGTCGGGTTTTCGAACGGATGCGCCGAGTTAACGTTGAAGAAACCGCCGCCGTTGGTGCCGAGCATTTTGATCGCTTCCTGCGATGCCACCGGCCCGAGCGGCAGCGTCTGCTGCGCGCCTTCCAGCGTGGTGAGCGCATGGTACGGTTCGAAGGTTTGAATGCTGCCCTGGCTGACGAAGAACAGCGCGATAACCAGGCTGATTGGCAGCAACACGTAAAGGGTAATGCGCGTCAGGTCACGCCATGCGTTGCCGAGCGTATCCAGCGAACGGTTGGCAAAACCACGAATCAGCGCAAACGCCACGGCGATACCGGTCGCCGCCGACAGGAAGTTCTGCACCGTGAGGCCCGCCATCTGACTGAAATAGCTCAGCGTGCTTTCCCCGGCGTAGGATTGCCAGTTGGTGTTGGTGACGAAGCTGATAGCGGTATTGAGCGCCAGATCCCAGCTGAGATTAGGCAGATGCTGCGGGTTCAGCGGCAGCGCAGCCTGCGTCATCAACATCAGCAGCAGCAAGGCAAAACCCAGCGCGTTAAACAGCAGAATCGCCAGCAGATAGTGCGGCCAGCGCATGGCATCGCCGTCGGCACCGGCCAGTCGCCACAGCGCGCCTTCGGTGCGCGGCAGCAGCGGCTTGTCAGCGACAAACAGGGCGAGATAACGTCCCAGCGGTTGTGCCAGCACCATCAGTACCAGCAGAAACACCGCAATTAGCATAAATGCATTCGCCGCCATCAGAATGCCTCCGCATTAAGCAGGGCATAAATCAGGTAGCCCAGAAGAACAAACACCAGCACGATGCCGGCTATCACGCCCACGCTCACAGCAACCTCCAGAGGATTTTGGTAATGCTGCAAGCATGCGCGGCGCGGCATAAAGAAGAGGTAAAAAGGCGGGAAGCGGGCGTAAATAAAGTATAAAAATGGTGAAGAATTAAGCGCTTTCTAACGCCCAGATGCGGTTCAGATCGATGTTCTGCCATAAGCCGCTGTCTTCCGCGCCGGTGATGCTGTCGGTGCAGAAGCTGTCGCCAAGATCGAGCGCTTCCGGTTTTACTTCGCGCTGCGCGTGCAGCGACCAGAACACATGTACTTTGGGCTTGAGCAGCGATTTTTCGCCAGCCTGTACCACCAGCGCCACGCGCCCGGAAGCCAGTCGCACCAGCGATCCCACCGGATAAATGCCGATGGTGCGTACGAAGGCGTGCAACAGCGTGTTATCGAAGTGGCCACGCCAGCTCAACATGTTGTGCATCGCTTCGGCAGGCGTCCAGCCTTGGCGATAAGGGCGATTCGAGGTAACGGCATCATAGACGTCGCACACCGATGCCATGCGCGCATACAGTGAGATTTCGTCGCCTTTCAGTCCGTGCGGATAACCGTTGCCGTCGTACTTTTCATGGTGATGCAGCGCGATATCCAGCAGATCTTCACCGGCATTGGCTTCCATTAGCATCTGCGCGCCCACGATCGGATGCTGACGCATCACGGTGAACTCTTCATCGCTGAGCTTGCCGGGTTTGTTGAGAATCTCCAGCGGCACCGCGGCTTTACCCACATCATGCAGCAAACCGCCCATACCAACGCGCCGCAGCTGATGCTCATCGAGGCCCATTTTTTTGCCGAGCGAGATCATCAAACCGCACACCGCCATTGAGTGCAGATAAGTGTAATCGTCGTGATTCTTCAGGCGCGCCACGCTCAGCAGCGCCGTGGGTTCGCGGGTGATCGAACCGGCAATTTGATCAACCAGATCAAGGGTGTAATCGAGGTCGAGGCCTTGCCCCATGCGCGCCTCGTTAAACATCGCCAGCACCTGCGGTTTCCCCTGATTGAAGATGCTTTGCGCCTGATCCATCTCCTGGAAAAACGGGGTTTGAGGAATCTCTTTTTTCGGCGCAGGCGTGACGGGTGCCTGTACCGATTTGTCGAGATCGATCCATAACTGCAGGATCCCCTCATTGCGGATCATCGCGATCTGGCGTTTATCAGTGATCAGCATTTGGTTGCGAATGCGCTTATCTTTGACCCACCAAACCTCCAGTTTGTGGATAAACATTCCCTGCCGCAGTTCGTCAACATTAATCAGCTTTATCACGATATCGCTCCTTAATATCAGTGGGTGGTAAGGAGGTATCGGCAGCTGAGCAAAAAATCTTCAGAGTGGATTTGTGCGATCGGTGAGGTTTGCGAGAGGGGTGCGTATAAATGCGAATTTTACGACGTTGGATCGCCATTTATGGCGACCATGATTTTAGGCTACAACCGCTGAACGCTGCGCCAGAAAGGCACTTAACGGCGTTACCCTGCTCAACTCTTCCTGTGTTCTGGCATCGTTTTCCACTTCCCATAGATCCAAATGGCGCTGCAGATTCAGCCAGAAATCGACTGAAGTATCGAAAACAGCTGCCAGCCTATAGGCCATTTCGGTGGTCAGTTTACGGTTGTTATTCACCAATGCACTGACTGTATTGCGGTGCACGTTCAACATCTCTGCCAGGTCATTCACTTTGAGGTTAAGCGGCTCGAGGAACTCGTACTGCAGAACATCGCCAACGCTGGTCGGTTTACGCATCGCCTGTTTCATTGTTGCTTCTCTTTAACGGTTAGCAGTTGGCCACAAGTGGCTGCTAGCGGTGTTTACGATAAGTGTGTGGATCGAGATAGAGATCTCTTGCCGTGCCATTAACCCATTGAAAAATTAGTCGATACTGCTCATTTATCCGTATTGAATAATATCCCAATAGCGGAGGTCTTAAGGCCTCAAAGCGATTACCCGGTGGTGAACGCAAATCATGATGCGATGTTGCGGCATGGATGATGTCGAGCTTGCGCGCCAATGCGGACTCAATCATGGCCGGGATATGCTTATGCGGTGTTGCATAAACAAAAAATAATCGCAGCCAATCGTCCCTGAAACTGTGAATTGAACCCTTCATCTACTACCACACCTGATGTAAACATGGTGGGCAACTTATTGCACTAACGCACTGTGCTCAAGTGCATTTTTTAACATCATAACGAATTTCAGATCGGGATTCCAAAAATTTATGAGCCGATGATTAAACCGCTTTAATACCGCGCGCTTTCTCCGGATTTTCATAAGAGGCAGCAGGGTTCTGCTCCGCACCAACGCGTTCAATCGGTCCCATCACTAGCAGGAACAGCAGTGCGGCGACCACGCAATGCGCGCCGACAAACACCAGCCCGATGCTGTAGCTACCGGTCAAGCCGACGATGATGCCGAACAGCAGCGGCGTGATAAAACCCGCCATATTGCCGATGCCGTTAAAAATCGCGCCTGCCAGGCCAACCGCTTCTTTCGGTGCGGTATCGCTGACAATCGTCCAGGTTCCGGCGCCCGCCGCCACGCCTTTACCAAAGAAGGCGAACGACATCATGGCGATAATGCCGACGTTGCTGGGGATCACCGCCGCCAGGACCAGCGATGCCGCCATCAGCATGCCGACGATATACGGCGTTTTACGCGCCCAGGATAAACTCCAGCCGCTTGCCAGCAGTTTGTCGGAGATATAGCCGCCGCTGATGCCGCCGAGGAAACCAAATACCGCTGGTGCGATGGTGGCAAAACCGGCATCAAGAATATTCATGCCGCGCGCCTGCACCAGATAGATCGGGAACCAGGTGATGAAGAAGTAGCTCAACGCGATGATGCAATATTGGCCGATATAGGCGCACCACAGCATGCGGTTGCTGAGCAGCCTCCTGAACATTGCTTTGCTCAACGGCGGACGCGCTTTTAGCGTTTGTGCCGAATCGATATCAACCAGCGCGCCGCCCTGCTCAATGTAGCGCAATTCTTTTTCCGAGACCTGCGGATGATGGCGCGGGCTGCGCATAAAGCCCATCCAGACAAACACTGCCAGCACGCCAATGCCGCCCAGCACAAAGAACGGCCATTCCCAGCCGAAGCGCGACACCAGCCAGCCGGAAAGCGGCGAAAAGATGGCGACGGCAAAATATTGCGCCGAGGCAAAGAGTGAAGAAGCACGGCCGCGTTCAGCGCTGGGGAACCACATGATCACTGCGCGCGCATTGGCGGGAAAACTCGGTGCTTCAATCAGGCCCAGCGCGAAACGCAGCGCAAACATCAGCGTGAGCGCCATGGTCATGCCGCTGGAGAACTCGCCGACAAAGCCCATCAGCAACGTGGAGATCGACCACAGCGCCAGCGTCACGCCATACACTTTTTTGGTGCCGAAGCGATCGAGAAACAGGCCGCCGGGGATCTGGCCGATCACATAGGCCCAGCTAAATGCCGAGAGGATCAGACCAAGCTGGATCGCTGAAAGTCCAAACTCATCTTTGATCGCCGATCCTGAGATCGACAGGATCGAGCGGTCGGCGTACGCCACCACGGAAAGAAACAGGATCAGGCAAAGGATCCCAATACGTACGTGGCTGTTCTGTGGACGATGATTGGCTTTTTGCATGGGCTGAATTCCTCAAATGAAACATGCCGGAATACCGCTTTATTTCCCTGTTGAGCAACTATAGGAAGCAGTTTCACCCACGGTCATTGTGCGAATGGCGGAATCGACAGTGCTAATTAGCGCCAGAATTGGCAGCCAGCACAAAGCAAGGTGCGGCGCTGCACAGAACCTCAAAAATCAGCAGGCTGTTGCACCGCAATGTGCGCCAACTCTAAGAAAATCCTTCGCAGTGCAACTATGAGCGCGCAAAGTAAGACGCACCCGAGAGCAAAGTGTGCGCTTAGCTGCAAAATCCAACCTTGCCGATTGTCAGCCGGGTGGCGCGCTCGTAGGCTGAAAATGATTTCATTGAGCCATTTTTAATATCGATGAAACATTCATTCTAATAACAAGCTTACTCTGGAGTCTGCGATGAAAATCCTCAAGGCGATGATGTTGCTCGGCCTGCTCTCAACGTCAGTCTCGGCGCTGGCGGAAAAAATTGGCGTGTCGATGGCCTACTTCGATCAAAACTTCCTCACCATTATTCGCCAGTCGATTGATAAAGAAGCCAAAGCGCGCGGACTCGATATTCAGTTTGAAGATGCACGCGGTGACGTGGGACGTCAGACCGATCAGGTGCAGAGCTTTATCGGTGCGGACATGGATGCGATCATCGTCGATCCGGTCGATTCCGCCAGCACGCCGCAGCTCACCAGGCTGGCGCAGCAGGCAAAAATTCCGCTGGTGTACGTCAACCGCACGCCGGGCGATAAATCGCTGCCGGCCGGCGTGGTGTTTGTCGGCTCCGACGAGCGTGAATCCGGCACCTTGCAGATGGAAGCGCTGGCGAAAATGGCTAACTACAAAGGCAATGTGGCGATCATGATCGGTAACCTGACCGACGCCGGTGCGCTGCAACGCACCAAAGACGTTGAGCAAGTGGTGGCGAAATATCCCGGCATGAAAGTGGTACAGAAACAGCCCGCCAACTACGCGCGCAATGAAGGCATGGATTTGATGAATAGCTGGCTGGGCAACGATGAAGCGATTGATATCGTTGCGGCTAATAACGATGAGATGGCGATAGGCGCGGCCATGGCGCTGGCTAAAAGCAATAAAAAGGTGCTGATTGGCGGTATCGATGCTACGCCAGACGGCCTGAAAGCGCTGTCGCAGGACAAAATTCAGGTCACGGTTTTCCAGGATGCGGTCGGCCAGGGCAAAACGTCGGTGGATGTGGCGCAGAAGCTGATCAAAGGCGAGAAAGTGGATTCACACGTGTGGATCCCGTTCGAGCTGGTGACCAAAGAGAATATGCAGAAGTACGTTGAGAAGAGTCAGTAAAAGGTCAAACGCGAGCGATGAATCGCACCGCTACGAATGCGTGCACAATTCCGTAGCGGCGCAATTTATTGCGCAAAACCCATCAGTTTTTTAGTTTAGCCATCTGCACGATATCGTGATATTCGCCGTCGCGCAGGCAGGCTTTGCGCTTCACGCCCTCGCGCTCGAAGCCCAGCTTTTGATACAGGCGCAGCGCGCGTTCGTTATCGTGGAACACTTCCAGCTCAATACGCATGATGCCGAGCCAGTTGAAGGCGTAATCCATCGCGTTGCGGATCAGCTTTTCACCAATGCCGCGCCCGCCAAACGCCGGATCGACGCTGATACCAAAACTGATGCTGTGACGCGTACGCGGACGCTGTTCGACAAACAGCGTGAGCTCACCGACCATCGCACCCTCAATCTCCGCAACAAAGCCGATGTATCCCAGCTCATCCATCTTTTCGAATTTTTTCTGCCAGGTCACTATGCTCGGACACGGCAACTGCGTGGTCCAGCGATAAACGTCAGGATGGCTGTATAGGCGTTGGTAGGCGGCGGCATCGCCCGGCTCACGACCGCGAATGTGTAAATCCATGTCGGTAATCCCTTTTCACTTGCACTAAGCTGTTAACTCTCACCATTTCGGGAAGAGTGATTCTATGTTGTATCGCCGTTTTGAACGTTTTATCAATATTTTCCAGGATGCGCCAACCGATTCCCCACCCGCCAGCGTCTGGCCGTTCTACTTCTACTATCTGCGTCAGGTGTGGCCGAGCTTTGTCGCGCTGCTGATTGTCGGGCTGGCGCAGGCGCTGATCGAAGTGGCGCTGTTCAGCTATCTCAGCCGCATCATTGACCTGGTTAATCACTCGACGCCCGCTTCGCTGTTCAGCGATAACTGGCAAATATTGCTGTGGATGGGTTTTGTCGCGCTGATTCTGCGGCCGGTGGTGATTGCTGCGCACGATATGCTGGTACATCAAAGTATTAACCCGAGCATGACCAGCATGATCCGCTGGCAGCATCACAACTACGTGCTGCGTCAAAGCCTGAATTTCTTCCAGAACGATTTTGCCGGGCGCATTGCCCAGCGCATCATGCAGACCGGTAACTCGCTGCGTGATTCGGCGGTACAGCTGGTGGACGCCATCTGGCACGTGGTGATTTACGCGGTGACCTCGCTGGTGCTGTTCGCCGAAGCCGACTGGCGCTTGATGATTCCGTTGGTGATCTGGATTGTGGCTTACAGCGTGTCGCTGGGCTTCTTTGTGCCGCGCGTTAAACAGCGTTCGGTGGTGTCATCGGAAGCGCGCTCGAAATTGATGGGCACCATTGTCGACGGCTACACCAACATCGCCACCATCAAACTGTTTTCGCATAACGATCTGGAGAAGCGTTACGCGCGTGAGGCGATTCAGGAGCAAACCGACAAAACCCAGCACGCCAGCCGCATGGTCACCACCATGGATATCACGCTCTCGACGCTGAATGGCTTGCTGATTGTCAGCACCTCCGGCCTGGCGCTGTGGTTGTGGAGCCAGTCGCTGATCAGCGTTGGCGCGATTGCGCTGGCGACCGGTTTGGTGATTCGTCTGGTGAACATGTCCGGCTGGATCATGTGGGTGGTGAACGGCATCTTCGAAAACATCGGCATGGTGCAGGACGGCCTGAATACCATCGCGCAGCCGCTGAGCGTGCAGGATGAACCGAATGCGAAAAACATGCAGCTGACGCGCGGCCAGATTCGTTTTGAGGATGTGCGCTTTGATTATGGCGGCAGTCGACAGGTGATCAATCGCCTCAACCTCAACATCAAGCCGGGCGAGAAGATCGGTTTGATTGGCCCGTCCGGGGCCGGTAAATCCACCCTGGTGAATCTGCTGCTGCGGCTGTATGACATCAACAGCGGCCGTATTGTGATTGATGATCAGAACATCGCTGAAGTGACGCAGGAAAGCCTGCGCGGGCAAATCGGTATGATCACGCAGGACACGTCGCTGCTGCACCGCTCAATTCGCGAAAACCTGCTGTATGGTCGTCCGGATGCGACGGAAGAGGAGTTGCAGGCGGCGATTATCCGCGCGCGCGCCGACGAGTTCATTCCGCTGCTTTCTGATCCGCAAGGCCGCACCGGGCTGGATGCGCACGTGGGCGAGCGCGGCGTGAAGCTGTCGGGCGGTCAACGTCAGCGTATCGCCATCGCGCGCGTGCTGCTGAAGGACGCGCCGATTCTGATCATGGACGAAGCCACCTCGGCGCTGGATTCCGAGGTGGAAGCGGCGATTCAGGAGAGCCTGGAAACGCTGATGCAGGGTAAAACGGTGATTGCTATCGCGCACCGTCTCTCCACTATCGCCAAAATGGATCGTCTGGTGGTGCTGGAGCAAGGTGAGATTGTCGAGATGGGCAACCACCGCGAACTGCTGGCGCAAGGCGGGCTTTACGCGCGCCTGTGGCAGCATCAGACCGGCGGTTTTGTCGGCGCGGATTAATCACCACGCCGATACGGTAAGGCGTCGCGCGCTTCAATCGCCCAGTCGCGCACGCCTTCCCGTTCCTGCAGCAGAAAATCCGCCACCGCATCGCGCAAACCGGGATGACACAGATAGTGCCACGAATGGGTAATGTGTGGCTCAAAGCCGCGCACCAGCTTATGCTCGCCCTGCGCGCCCGCATCAAAACGCTGCACACCTTCCGCGATGGCGAAATCCATGCCCTGATAGAAGCAGGTTTCAAAATGCAGCCGATCAAACTCCGCCAGACAGCCCCAATAGCGGCCGTACAGCGTGCTGCCGTCCATTAAGCAGAATGCCATCGCTGCCGGTTGCCCTTGTAGCGAGGAAATCACCACGCGAATCGAATGCGGCATGCGCTCCGCCAGCAGGCTAAAGAAGTGGCGCGTCAGATAGGGCCGCTGGCCGCGCACCGCGTAAGTGTTGGCATAACAGGTGTAAACAAAATCCCACTGATCTTCGCGCAGCTCATCGCCGCGATACCAGCTGAATTCAAAGCCGCTGCTCATCACCTGCTCACGCTCTTTGCGCAGCTGTTTGCGCTTGCGTGACATCAGCGTGTCGAGGAAATCCTGAAAATCGCGGTAGCCTTTGTTGTGCCAGTGATACTGCAGGCCGAGGCGTTCCAGCCAGTCTGGCTGCTGCTGCATAATGTGGTTGGCGAACGGCGTGGTGAAGTTGATGTGCGCGCCGCTCAGATCGTGTTGATAGAGGTTATCCGGCAGCACGCTGAGCAGTTTCAGCACCGCTTCTTCATCGCCCAGCAGGCGTCCGCCAGTCACCGGACTGAACGGAATCGCGCCCAGCCATTTCGGATAGTAAGGAATACCGGCGCGCTGACAGGCATCCGCCCACGCATGGTCGAACACATATTCACCGCGCGAATGGCGTTTGCGATAGCCCGGCAGCGCCGCACGCAGCGTGCCGTTTTCGCGCCACAGCAGGTGATCCGTCTGCCAGCCGTTTTCGGGCCGCACGCTGCCGCTCTCTTCAAGTGACAAGAGAAATGCGTGGCGTAAAAACGGTTGATCGTCAGGTAACAGCGCATCCCATTCGACGGCGGCAATCTCCGCCAGCGACGACAGATGTAGCAAAGACATTCACGGCTCCCGGCCTGATGAAAGCAGGCGCCTAGTTCAACAGGTTTTCCCGCGTGGGAAAAGGTGCAGCGCACTGAATGTGTATACCTTGCTTTGTGCCCGCAACCGACCTGTGGATAGTTCCGTAGCGGCGCCATTTATCGCGCGCCCTTTAGGCATGTGTATACTCAGGCTTTTTAGCCGTCAGGAAACGCCATGGATCGCCTCGATTGTGACCGCATGTTTGTCGCCGTGCTGGAAGTGGGCAGCTTTGCCGGTGCGGCTGAACGCCTCGGCACCAGCAGCGGCCAGGCGTCGAAGCTGGTCTCCCGGCTGGAGCAGGAACTCGGGGTGCAGCTGTTTAAACGCAGCACGCGCGCGCTCTCGCCCACCGAAATCGGTCGCGCCTATTACGAGCGGGTAAAAACCCTGCTGGAAGCCTTTGATACGCTGGATGCCACGGTGCGCGACAGCGCCACTACGCCGAGCGGCCGCCTGAAAATCAGCGCGCCCGGTACCTTTGGTACTGCGGTGTTGGCCAGCGTGCTGGTGGAGTTCGCGCGTCATTATCCGCAGATCGAACTCGACGTTAACTTCTCCGATCGTGCAGTTAACATCGTCGATGAAGGCTTTGATATGGCGATTCGCATCGGCAAGCTTGATGACAGCAGCCTAATCGCGCGCCGCCTCGGCGATGTGCCGATTCGCGTGGCGGCGTCTTCCGGTTATCTGCTGCAACACGGCACGCCGCAGCACTGGCGCGATTTGGCGGATCATCAGTGCATCAGCGATACCAACTTCCGCGATCCCTGGCATTGGCCGTTCGTGACGCCGTGCGGCGACAGCGTCAGCATGCCGATTCGCGGTCGTCTCTGTTTCTCCAATACCGAAGCCTGTTTGCAGGCGGCCATCGCCGGATTGGGCATTGCGCGGCTACCAGGTTTTATTGCCGCACCCGCCCTGCAGCGCGGTGAAATCGTCTCGCTATTAGAGGAATTCGCCACGCCGCCGATGGGCCTGTTCGCGCTCTATCCGCCGGCGCGTCATCTGGCGCAGAAAACCCGGCTGCTGATCGATTTCCTCGCCGCCCATTTCCAGCACCATCCGCCCGGCTGATTCCTTCCAATTTGGAAGCAATGAAAGCCATTTTGCCCGGATTATCACCCAACCAGCAGCGCTGTATGCTCACTTCATCAACACTGAGGAGAGAAGACGATGCTGGTAAACGGTAAGTGGAGTGCAGAGTGGCATCCGGTGCAAGCCACCGATCAACAAGGCGGATTTGTGCGCCAGACCTCCAGTTTTCGTCACTGGATTAGTGCAGATGGTTCCAGCGCATTCGCTGCCGAGCCGGATCGTTATCACCTCTATGTGGCGCTGATTTGTCCGTGGGCCTCGCGCACGCTGCTGGCGCGCAGTCTGAAAGGGCTGGAGAAGGTGATCAGCGTGTCGGTGGTTGAGCCGCAGCTCGGCGCGCAAGGCTGGCACTTCGGTGATTATCCTGGCGCGGATCGCGACTGGCTAAATAAAGCCGAATATATTCACGAACTCTACACCCGCGCCGATGCCGATTTCACCGGCCGCGCCACCGTGCCGGTGCTGTGGGACAAAAAGACGCAAACCATCGTCAATAACGAGTCGGCCGATATCCTGCGCATGCTGAACAGCGGCTTTGGCGCGCTGGCGGACGATCGCATCGATCTTTATCCCGAAGATCTGCGCGCAGAGATCGACGCGCTGAACGAATCGATCTATCCGCGCCTGAATAACGGCGTCTATCGCACCGGTTTTGCTACCACGCAGGTGAGTTATCAGCAGGCGTTTAACGATGTGTTCAGCCAGTTGGATGAGCTGGAGCTGCGCTTGCAGGATGGCCGTACTTTCCTGCTCGGCGAGCGCTTAACCGAAGCGGATATCCGCCTGTTCGTCACGCTGGTGCGCTTTGACGCCGCCTATCACGGCCTGTTTAAATGCAACCTGCGCCGCCTGCGCGACTATCCGCTGCTCGATCGTTATCTAAAGAGTATGCTTTCGGTCTCTGGCGTGCGTCAGACGGTGAATATCGATCACATCAAGCAGGGCTATTATTCAATTAAAGCGCTGAATCCCAACGGCATTGTGCCGGTTGGCCCGGATATGGCGGCCTACGATTTATAAGGAACAGGGCGATGGCAAAAGCGTTAGTGATTTTTTTACATGGCGTCGGCAGCAACGGCGATGATCTCGCGGTGCTCGGCGAACATTGGGAGCGCCTGCTGCCGGATGTGGCGTTTGCCTCGCCGAATGCGCCCTATCCTTTTGAACACGCGATGGGATATCAGTGGTTTAGCCTGACCGGCATCACGCCCGAAAACCGCCCGGCGCGCGTGCGTGAAGCGCGCGCGGCCTTTGATAACACGCTGCAGCAGCTGATGGCGCAGCACGGCATGGCGGATGCGTGGGACAAAGTGATTCTGGTGGGCTTTTCGCAGGGTGCGATCATGGCGTTAGATGCGCTGGCGTCGGGCCGTTATCCGCTAGCCGGCGTGGTGGCCTTTTCCGGCCGTCTGGCATTTGATGGCGCATTAACGCCGCAGCCGTATACGCCTGCGCTGCTGATTCACGGCAAAGCCGATGAGGTGATTCCGTTTAGCGAAAGCGTATCGGCGGAGCAACGTTTACAGCAGGCTGGCGTGACGGTGGAAGCGCGTTATGAAGCGGCAACCGGCCACACCATTTCATCGCAGGGTGCGATGGATGCCGCCGGTTTCATTGCGCAATGTTTACAGGATTAAGGCCAGTAACGATTTAACGCCTGCCACGCTTTTTGCGCAGCCACGTCTGCTGGCTGCGCCTTCAACTTATCGTTGAACACTTCAATGCCGACCGGCCCGCTGTAACCGGCACTTTTCAGCTTATCGACAAAGCGTTCCACTTCGATGATGCCATCGCCCGGCAACAGGCGCTGGTGACGCGCGTACTCACTGAGCGGCTGCTTATCCTGCGGTGGCATGTCGGCCATATCGCACAGCTGCACTTCGTAGATACGGTCGGCGGGAATGCCATCCAGCTGCGACGCATCTCCGCCTAACGCGCAGATGTGGAACAGATCGACCACCAAACCGATATTCGGCTGGTCCAGCCGTTGCAGCCGTTCCCACGCCAGCGGCAGCGTGTTATCTACGCTGCACCACGCCATCGGCTCATACATGATGCGCATGTTGTAGCGCGCGGCTTCCGATGCCATCCAACGCAAATCTTCGTCAATGCGCGCCGCCACGCAATCTTCACGCGTGCTGGCCGGTGCCTGAATGGTGTCGCAGCCGATGGTTTGGGCAATCTGAATGAACTGACGCAGCTCTTCGCGTTTTTGCTGGCGGTCGCGATCCGGCGCACCGGTGAAATCGCGCAGCACCTGCACATTGGTGAAGCCAAGCTGCAACTGCTTCGCTAACTGTGGCGTACTGGCTTGCACATCGTCGCGCCAGATCTCAACCTGATCGAAACCGGCGGCGCGTGCGGCACGCAGCTTCTCCTCAGGTTCACCGTTTAACAACACCAGGTTAAGGAATTTAGGGTTACAACGCATGACACAGCTCCTTAATCGTCCGGATAATCGGTGACAAATTCTGTGCGTCACGCGCACAGAATGGCGATCAGTATCTACCTCTGAGGAGTTATTTCAAGCGCGATGGTTATCCGAGCAGATTGACCGCGGCAAAACCGGCGAAGGTCATCAGCAGCGAACCAATAACATGCACCATCACGCTCGACATCGCCCAAAGGTATTTACCTGATTGTAGCAACCCAACAATTTCTGCAGAAAAAGTGGAAAAGGTGGTTAAGCCGCCACACAAGCCAGTGACAATTAACAGTTTCCAAAAGGGATCGATATGAGGATTACGCACAAAAAAGGCCAGCGCCGCACCGATGATAAAACCGCCCACCAGATTCACCATCAAGGTGCCGGGCGGCAAATTGGGAAACAGCGCGTTAAAACGTAATGAGATCAACCAACGCAGCGTACAGCCCACCGCCCCGCCCAGCACCACCGCCAGTAAAGACTTCAACATAGTTTGGAGCTCCTGATATGAATGACGCGCAGGGACGCGGCAGGACAGAATAACACCTGACACACCGCCGTCTCCCGCGCAGGGATACGAGTGTTGTCAGGCGTCATCAGCCGTCTGTGACCAGAACGGCGGTTGGGGAAGGTGGCACGCCATCACCTTAGGCGGGAGATAATACGCTGGCTTGGCAATGCAGACAATATGGTGAAGGAGGCACAATGGTGTCGCGGCGCGATCTATCGCGCGCATCAGTGAAGGCACCGTGCCAATCCCTCTTTGCGTAATAAATTGCGCCGCTACGGTTGGTGCCAATATCAACGTTCGAAGTGAATCACGCCCTTAATCAGTTCCCGGTTGTTAATCACATCCGCTTCAAAGCGCTCTGCCAGCGTAGAAAAATCATAATGCCGATTGAGCATCATGTCGGCACGAAGCTGCCCGTTCGCCATCAGTTCGCCCACTTTCGCGAAATCTTCCAGCGTGGCGTTGCGGCTGCCCAGCAGCGTGGTTTCTTTTTTGTGGAACTCGATATCCGGGATCACCAGATCGCCTTTGTGCAGGCCGACAAACACGATGGTGCCGCCATGACGAATCAGTTTCACCGCGCCGTTCATCGCCGCAGGGCTGCCGGTGGCATCAATCACTTTGGCCGCCAAACGTCCACCAAACTCAGCCCGCAACTGCGCCTCAAAATCCGCTTCTAAAGGATTCAACGTCGCCAAACCCAGCTTCTGCGCTACGTGCGCACGGCGCTGCTCGCTGGTGTCGGCCACCACCACATTCGCACCCGCCGCCGCGGCAATCGCGGCCACGCCAAGGCCAATCGGACCTGCGCCCACCACCAAAACCTGCTCATCCGCCGTAACGGCCGCACGGCGCACCGCATGCGCGCTGATGGCGAAGGGTTCAATCAGCGCGGCGGCTTCGGGATCAACCTCATCCACCGCCAGCAAATTGCTGGTCGGCACGCTAAGGTATTCGCAGAAACCGCCATCCTGATGCACCCCAATCACCGAGATTTTTTCGCAGCAGTTGGTTTTGCCACTTAAACAGGCATCGCACTGCTGGCAGGCAACGTAAGGAATCAGCGCCACGCGCTGGCCCAGCCTGAAGCCGCTGGCCTGGCTGCCGAGTTCTACCACTTCGCCACACAGCTCATGCCCCAACACGCGTGGATAGCTGAAAAACGGCTGATTTCCGGCCCAGGCGTGGATATCGGTGCCACAAATGCCGGCGGCGATCGGTTTGATCAGTACTTCATGGGCGGCGGGCGTCGGCTTCGCGCGCTGCTGCCATACCATCTGGCGCGGCTCGGCGACCACCAGCGTTTTCATCGTTGTCATTGGCTTCTCCTGTGCTGTTGTCGCAGTTATGGCGAAAATCGCCGATGGCAGCGTTTTGCGTTGGGGGAAGTGTGAAGCCAACCGCTTTTTTTGGGCTTTGTATGGTTTTTAATAGATAAAAAACCGGAGACGCGTATGAGCCGCAGCCAGAATCTACGTCAGAACGTGATTAACCAGATGCTGGAAGGCATTGCCAAACGGCATATCCGTTCGCCGTTGCCCCCGCAGGCGGCGCTGGCTGAGATGTTCAACATCAGCCGCACTACGGTGCGCCACACTTTGCAGCATCTGCATGAGCGCGGCGTGCTGGAAAAGGTGGATGAAACCTACGTTATCGTGCGCGATCCCAGCGAAGAAGATGGTTTTAACGCCCTGACGCCGCCGATCGATCAGCAGGCGCTGCAGTTTGAGCAGACCTTTTTTAACCTGATTAATCAGCGTCAGCTGATGCCGGGCGATACCTTTAGCGAGCTGCAGTTAGCCCAGCAGGTGAAGGTCAGTCCGGTTGTGGTACGTGAATTCCTGCTGCGCTTTATGCGTTATGACCTGCTGGAACCGGTAAAGCGCGGACAATGGCGCATGAAGAAGTTCGATCAGAAGTATGCCGAGAACCTGTTTGAGCTGCGTGAAATGCTGGAAACCCACGCGCTGACCCGTTTTCTCAACCTGCCCTCGCAGGATGAGCGCTGGATGCAGGCGCGCGACCTGCTGGATCGCCATCGTTCGATGCGTGACACCATCGCCAGCAATTACCGCCACTTCGCCGCGCTGGATAAAGAGATGCACACGCTGATTCTCTCCGCCGCCAACAATCCGTTTTTTAATCAGTCGCTGGAGATTATTTCCGTGATTTTTCACTCGCATTATCAATGGGATGAAACCGATCTTAAGCAGAGAAATATCGTGGCGCTGGAGGAACATATGGCGATCCTGACAGCGCTAATTAGCCGTCAGGATGTCGAAGCCTTGTGCGCCCTGCACACTCATCTCGGCACCGCCAAGACATCGATGATCCGTTCGATCCGCCAGTACAATTAAAAACCGATTAAAAACCACAAAGCATTAGCTCCCGCACGAATCTGAAACATCTCCGCAACATCCCGATCTGATTGCTTCTAGTCTCGAAGTCAATCCGTTGGGGCAGCACCGTTTTGCTGCCGCAGGATCCCACACAAACGCATAACGATAAGTACCCAGATCCGGGAGGTCGCAATGGAAAATACTTCGGCTCGTGGCCGCGAAAACGCGCCACAACCTGCTGCAGACGGGCAAGATTTTATCCCGGCACGCAGTGACGTGGTGCGCTCGCCGCGCATCAGAAAGATCCAGATTACCGCCATGCTGCTGCTGCTGTTCGCCGCCATGATCAACTATCTCGACCGCAGTTCGCTGTCGGTGGCCAATATGACCATCCGGGGAGAACTGGGTTTATCCGCGACTGAAATTGGCGTGCTGCTGTCGGCCTTCTCGCTGGCGTATGGCTTAGCGCAGCTGCCGTGCGGTGCGCTGCTCGATCGCAAAGGGCCGCGCATCATGCTGGCGATTGGTATGTTCTTCTGGTCGCTGTTCCAGGCGGCCGCCGGTTTGGTGCATAACTTCACCCAGTTTATTTTGGTGCGTATCGGGTTAGGTATTGGCGAAGCACCGATGAACCCGTGCGGCGTGAAGGTGATCAATGACTGGTTCAACATCAAAGATCGCGGCATGCCGATGGGCATGTTTAACGCCGCTTCGATGATTGGCTTGTCGATTGCGCCACCGATTCTGGCCGCGATGATGATGGTGATGGGCTGGCGCGGCATGTTTATCACTATCGGCGTGCTCGGCATGTTTCTCGCCATCGGCTGGTATCTGATGTACCGCGATCGCGATAACAACACACTGAGCGGTGAAGAGATTCACTATCTGCAGGCGGGCAGCGTGGCATCGCGCAAAGAGCCGCTGAGTTTTGCCGAGTGGCGCGGCCTGTTTAAGCAGCGCACCATGTGGGGCATGATGATTGGCTTCAGCGGCATCAACTACACCGCGTGGCTGTACATCGCGTGGCTGCCGGGCTATCTGCAATCCACTTATAATCTCGATCTGAAAAGCACCGGTTTACTGGCTGCGATTCCATTCCTGTTCGGCGCGGCGGGCATGCTGCTGAACGGTTATGTGGTCGATGCGCTGGTGCGTCGTGGCCATGATGCGGTGAAGGTGCGTAAGGTCTCAATCGTCACGGGCATGCTGTTGTCCGCCGCGTTTACCGCCTTTGTAACGCGTGCCACCGACACCACCAGCGCGGTCACCATGATTGGTATGGCGCTGTTCTGCATCCACTTTGCCGGTACATCGTGCTGGGGTCTGATTCACGCCAACGTCACGGCGCGCATGACCGCCTCGGTCGGCAGCATCCAGAACTTCGCCAGCTTCGTGTTCGCCTCGTTCGCCCCGGTGATCACCGGTTGGGTGCTGGATACCACCAAGTCGTTTAGCCTGGCGTTGATGATTTGCGCCGGTGTGACGGTGGTGGGTGCGCTGGCCTATTTGCTGCTGGTGCGTAAGCCGATTACCGATGGGGTTTGATCGTGCATAGCGCCGCACATACCGTAGCGGCGCGATTTATCGCGCATGTCGATGTCGGCAACGTGCCCAACCGAGCAATGCGCAATACATTGCGCCGCTACAGATTCAGGGGGTGAAAAACTGCGATTCGCACTGGCGCGCGATCTCCCACAGCTTGTTGCGAATCACCTGTTTCAGCTGCAGCGTTGATTGCGACTGCGGCTGATCGCGGCGACTGATTAACATCACTTCAAACGGTAGCGGCTGCGCGACCGGCAACAACTTGAGCTGGTCGGCATAACGGCACGCGGTAAACAGATCGACAATCCCGACGCCGCCGCCCGCCAGCACCATATCGGCAATCACCGAATAGGTTTTAATCGACAGTGATACCGCCGGATTGAGCCCTTTATCGCGCAGCGCGCGGTGCAGCACCCGACCAAGCGGATCCTGATTCTGCATCATCAACAGGTTGTTGGCGCACAGCCACTCCAGCGTCACCGGCTCATGGTGGGTGTGATCGCGCGGCAGCAACGCCACCATCGACGACTGAAACAGCGGTTCCGCCAGTAAATCGGCATCCACCTGCTGACCAAACACCAGCGCGAAATCGAGCTGATTATCCATCAGCATGCGGCACAAGGTGCTGAAGTGCTCGGTGACCAGTTCCACGCTGACCGATGCCGCCTGTTGCCGCCAGTTCACCAACGCGGGCGCTAACACCATCTGACCAAACGCATGCGCAGCACCGACGCGCACCGTTTGCCCTTCGCCGCGCCGCAGTTGCTCGGTCAGTTGGGTAATCGCCTGTAAACGCTGATAGATATCTTCCACTTCAGGCAGCAAGCGCCGCCCTTCTGCCGTCACCACCATGCCCTGCGCGCGCCGCTCAAACAGCGCAAAACCGAGCTGCTGCTCGGCGTGATTAAGCACGCGGCTGACATTCGGCTGCGACACATTCAGCAAACGCGCCGCCGCACTGATGCTGCCGGTCTGCACAATCGCCTGAAAGACTTCAATATGCCGCAGCCGCATGATTATTCGCCCCAGGTGGCTTCAAGCACGCGCAGCCAGTTGCCGTGGCAAATCTTCTCCAGCAGCTCACGCGAATAGCCGCGCTGCGCCAGCGCCTGCACCAGTAGCGGGAATCCGGCCACGTCCTTCAGATCGCCCGGCATGGTGGCGCCATCGAGATCCGAACCAAAACCGACGCCCTCTTCCCCCACTTTTTCCAGCAGATACTCAACGTGACGCACGATGGCATCGACGCCGGTCGGCGCATGGCGATCGCCATCTTCACGCAGGAACGGCACGGCAAAATTGACGCCGACAAAGCCGTTGGTTTCGGCAATCGCCGCCAGCTGGCGATCGGTGAGATTACGCGACTGCGCGCTGAGCACATGCGCGTTGGAGTGGCTCGCCACCAGCGGCGCATCGCTGATTTCCGCGGTGTGCCAGAAGCCTTTCTCATCCATATGCGACAAGTCGACCATGATGCGGCGGCGATTACAGTCGCGCACCAGCTGCTTGCCTGCTGCCGTCAGGCCGTTGCCGATATCTGGCGACGAGGGATAGAGGAACGGTACGCCGTCGCCGAACTGATTCGGGCGGCTCCACAGCGGTCCCAGCGTGCGCAAGCCGCTGGCATACAGCATGTCGAGCAGCTCGCCGTGGGTATCCAGCGCTTCCGCACCTTCGACGTGCATCACCACCGCTAACACCTTGTTCGCCATGCAGTGACGAATCTCGCGCACGCTGCGGCAAATCTTCACCTGGCCATTCGAGGCCTGCTCAATGCGCAGCAGCAGCGCCAGCATGGAAAACGTCGCGTCGCGCGCTGAGTTGATAATTTCCTGAGGAAAATCTGCGAGGTCTGGCGCACTTCTTGCAATCAGAGGGTGGGACGGCACCCAGGTGGCGAAAATGCCACCTACCATATTTCCCTGACGGATACGCGGCAAGTCCATTTGGCCCGTTTTGGTGCCAGTAAAAAAGGCATTAACCGCGTCCGGCTGATGGTGCTGCCACAGCTTATTCAGCACATCGTTGTGGCCGTCAAAGACCGGAATATCGAGGGTAATCGAGTCAGACATGTTGTTCAGTTCCATGTTCGGGGGAAAGCGCAGCACTGCCAGCTAGCGGAGCAAATTGCACCATAAAAGGGCAAAACCACACGCGTGAAACAGAGGACGTAGAACCGGTATTAATCCTCCGGTGGGTGCCTAAAGTCAAGACAAAAAACAATCAAATAACGATTTTTTATTTTAATTATCAATAAGTTGGGAGTTTACATGGTTACCAGAAGACGTTTTCTTGCAGGATGCACTGCTGTACCTGTTGTTTCCTACCTCAGCCTGAATTCTTCCTTTGCCGCGACGCCGCCGACCATGCTGGTGATCGCGATGCAGCTCGATAACATCACCAGCCTCGATCCACACGAAAGCTTCGAAGCCACCGGCGGCCAGATCTGCGGCAACCTCTATCAACGTCTGGTCACGCCCGATCCCAAGCAAGCCGATAAAGTGATTGGTCAACTGGCGCAAAGCTGGGACGTCAGCAGCGATAACGGCACTTACACGTTCCATCTCGATCCGGCGGCCAAATTCGCCGATGGTTCGCCGCTTACCGCAGAAGACGTGGCGTTCTCGATTGAGCGTATCGTCAAGCTGGACAAGAGTCCGGCCTTTATTATCAACCAGTTCGGCTTTACCAAAGACAACGTGACGCAACTGGTCACCGCGAAAGATGCGCACACCGTGGAGATGAAACTCGGCGCGCCGGCGGCCGAAACCTTCCTGCTCTACTGCTTGTCCGCCACCGTCGGCAGCATCGTGTCGAAGAAAGCCTGTCTGGCGAACCAGCAGAACAATGACTTCGGTAACGGCTGGCTGAAACAGCACAGCGCCGGTTCCGGTGCCTTTACCCTGCGCACCTGGAATGCCAGCGAAACGGTGATCCTGGAGATTAGCCCGCAATATAAAGGCGCCAGCAAAACTAAACGCGTGATCCTCAAGCACATCGCCGACCCAGCCGCGCAGGCGCTGATGCTGAAAAAAGGCGATGTTGATGCCGCATATGACCTCACCACCGAACAGTTGCTGCAGGTGAAAAACGACAGCAGCGTGTCGCTGGTGAATCAGTCGCTGTCGGCCATCATGCTGATGTCGTGCAACACCAATAATCCGTATCTGAAAAAACCGCAGGTGTGGCAGGCGCTGAAGTGGACGCTGGATTACGACAGCATTCAGAAAAACATTCTGTCGATGAGCTTTGTTACCCATCAAAGCTTCCTGCCGAGCGGCTTCCCGGCGGCGCTAGACGATACGCCATTCCACAAAGATGTGGCGAAAGCCAAAGCGCTGCTGGCCGAAGCGGGATATCCGGACGGTTTCGAAATCACCCTCGATCACTACTCAATGCAACCGTATCCGGACATCGCGCAGGCGATTCAGACGCAATTGGGGGCGATTGGCATCAAAGTGTCCCTTATCGCCGCCGAAAACCGCCAGGTGCTGACCAAGATGCGTGCGCGTCAGCATCAGCTGGCATTGACGGTTTGGGGCGCCGATTACTTTGATCCCAACTCCAACACCGAAGCCTTCTGCGTTAACACCGACAACAGCGATAACGCGCGTGCGCGAACGCTGGCGTGGCGCTGCAGCTGGTCAGACGATGAATTTAACAAACTCACCGAGCAGGCGCTGCATGAGCCGGATCCGACGAAGCGCATCGCGCTCTATCAGCAGATTCAGCAGTTAGGCCGCGAGAAGAGCCCGTTTATTTTCATGATGCAAAAGACCAAAAACGTGGCCACCAGCAAAGCGCTGAGTGATGTCCACATGACCGTGCTGGAGCAGTGGCCGTATGCGCAGGTGAAAAAAGCCTGATGCCGTTACTGAAGAGAATCGTCAGCACCTTGGGAAGCCTGGTGCTGACGCTGTTTGGTCTGTCGGTGTTGACCTTTTTCATTGGCCGCGTCATGCCCACCGATCCGGTGCTGGCGGCGGTCGGTGATAACGCACCGCAATCGGTGGTTGAGCGCGTACGTGCGGAAATGGGGCTGGATCAGCCCCTTTACGTGCAGTTTGGTCACTACCTCAATCAACTGCTGCATGGCGATCTCGGTAAATCGATTCTCACCTCGAATCCGGTGATTACCGACATCGCCCGCTTCTTCCCCGCCACCATGGAACTGGCAACGGCGGCCATCATCATCGCGGCGCTGATCGGTATTCCGCTCGGCGTGTGGGCGGCGGTGCGTCAACGTTCGTGGGTCGACCAAACCATTCGCGTGATCTGTCTCGCCGGCCATTCGCTGCCGGTGTTCGTGCTGGCGCTGCTGAGCCTGCTGGTGTTCTACGCGGTGCTCGGCATTGCGCCCGGCCCCGGACGGCAGGACATCATCTGGCAGGATATGGTGCCGCAGGTCACCGGCTTTCTCACCATCGATTCGCTGCTGGCCGGGGAAACAGACGCCTTCTGGGATGCGCTGGCCCACATGGCGCAGCCGGTGCTGATTCTGGCCTACTTCAGCATGGCCTACATCACGCGTATGACGCGCACCTTTATGCTTAACGCGCTGAGCGGCGAGTTCGTGATCACCGCGCGCGCCAAAGGCTTGTCGTCACGGCGGGTGATTTGGCGGCATGCATTTCCCACCGTGGCGGTTCAGCTGGTAACGGTGCTGGCGCTGACCTACGCCGGATTGCTGGAGGGCGCGGTGGTGACGGAAAACGTCTTCGCCTGGCCTGGCATCGGCCAATATCTCACCACATCGCTGATGAACGCCGACATGAACCCGGTGATCGGCGCCACCTTGCTGGTCGGAACCGTGTATGTGCTGCTCAATCAGCTGGCTGACCTTCTCTATCGACTTTGGGACCCGCGCGTAAAATGATCTTCTTCTCACGAGAATGGCTGCTTGACGACACGCCAGCCAATCGTCGCCAGGCGGTGTGGGGCCGGCGTTATCGCTTGTGGCTCAGCCTGCGCAGTAATCCACTGGCGATGGCCGGACTGCTGGTGGTGGCGGTGATGCTGCTGCTGGCGCTGTTTGCGCCGTGGCTAACGCCGTTCGAACCCGGCATGCAGCATCTGGAAAACCGTCTTGCGGCCCCTTCCGCCGCGCACTGGCTCGGCACCGATGAGCTGGGCCGCGATGTCTGGACGCGCATTATCTACGGCGGCCGCACCACGCTCGGCATGGTGATCGCCGTGGTGCTGCTTACCGCGCCGCTCGGCCTGCTGATTGGCTGCATCGCCGGATATGCCGGAGGCTTTATCGATAAAGCGCTGATGCGTTTGACCGACATCTTCCTCGCCTTCCCACGTCTGATTCTGGCGCTGGCGTTTGTCGCCGCGCTGAAACCCGGCGTGGAGAGCGCGATTCTGGCGATTGCCCTGACGTCGTGGCCGCCATATGCGCGTCTGGCGCGGGCCGAAACCCTGCAGTTCCGCCACAGCGACTTTATCGCCGCCAGCCGTCTGACCGGCGCTTCGCCGCTGCGCATTATCCTGCGCCACATCATGCCGCTGTGCGTGCCGAGCCTGATTGTGCGCGTCACGCTGGACATGAGCTCCATCATCATCACCGCTGCCAGCCTCGGTTTTCTCGGCATGGGCGCGCAGCCGCCGTCACCGGAATGGGGCACGATGATCGCCACCGCGCGTCGTTTCCTGTTCAGCGAATGGTGGGTGCCATTGATGCCATGTATCGCGATTTTCCTGACGTCATTGGCGTTCAACTTTCTCGGCGACGGTCTGCGTGACGTGCTGGATCCTAAGGAGCGCTAAATGTTGGTGGAAATTGAGAACCTGCGCGTTGCCTTCCGCTCGCGCAGCGAAACCGTTGAAGCAGTGCGCGGCGTCAGTTTTAGCGTTGGCCACGAGAAGTTCGCCATTGTCGGCGAAAGCGGCTCAGGCAAGTCATTGACCGCGCGTAGCCTGATGCAGCTACTGCCGGGCAACGCGGAAGTCAGCGCCGATGTGCTGCGCTTTGACGGCATCGATCTGCGCGGAGCCAGCGAGAAAGTGCTGCGCAGAATTCGCGGCAAGCGCGTCGGTTTTATCCTGCAGGACCCGAAATATTCGCTCAATCCGGTGATGACCATCGGCCAGCAGATTGCCGAAGCCTGGCGCGAGCACAAAGGCGGCAGCCATAAAGCGGCGATGCAGGCGGCGATTGAGCTGCTGGAGCAGGTGAAGATTCGCGACCCTGAAGCCGTGGCGCAACGCTATCCGCATGAAGTCTCGGGCGGCATGGGTCAGCGCGTGATGATTGCCATGATGCTGGCACCCGATCCGGAACTGTTGATCGCCGATGAACCCACCAGCGCGCTGGATGCCACGGTGCAGGCGGAGATTCTGAAGCTGATCGACGAGCTGGTATCGGCGCGCGGCATGGGGCTGATCCTGATTAGCCACGATTTGCCGCTGGTGTCGCACTTCTGCGATCGCGTGGCGGTGATGTACGCCGGCCGCATCGTTGAGCTGCTCGATGCCGGGCAGTTGCAGCAGGCGCAGCATCCCTATACGCGCGGTTTGCTGGCGTGTTTGCCGTCGTTGCGCCATCCGCGCGAACGTTTACCCGTATTGCAGCGCGATGCCGCGTGGCGAGAATAATTTATGATTCAAATCGATAACCTGCGCATCAACTTCGGTGCGCACACGGCGGTAAAAGACGTCAGTTTCTCGGTCGGTAACGGCGAAAGCTTTGGCCTGGTCGGTGAAAGCGGCTCGGGCAAATCCACCATCCTGCGCGCGCTCGCCGGACTGAATGCCGACTGGCAAGGCAGCATGCTGTTTGGTGGCATGCAGCTCAGCGCCAAACGCAGCCGCGCCTTCTATCGTCAGGTGCAGATGGTATTTCAGGATCCGTTTGGTTCGCTGCACCCGCGCCAGACCATCGATCGCATCCTGCACGAACCGCTGCTGGTGCATCAGCTCGATCGCGCCGAACAGCGCATCAGCCAGGCGTTAAGCGAAGTGGGGTTGCCCGCGTCGGTGCGTTTCCGCTATCCGCATCAGCTGTCGGGCGGCCAGCGTCAGCGCGTGGCGATTGCGCGCGCGCTGATCGCCGAACCGGAAGTGCTGCTGCTGGATGAGCCGACCTCGGCGCTGGATGTGTCGGTGCAGGCCGAAATCCTCAATTTACTCAGCGATCTCCGCAGCGAGCGCAAACTCACCTACATTATGGTGACGCATAACCTCGCGGTGGTAACGCATCTGTGTCAGCGCATTGGCGTGATGCAGAATGGCGAGATGGTGGAACAGCTGAGCGCCGACGATCTGCGCGCGCGGCGCATCCAGCATCCACATACCGCCCAACTTTTCGATCTCAGCATGACGCTGGAGGAACCGGCATGACCGCTTACTGGCAACGCGCCGCGGATGTCGCACAACAGATCACTGAAAGCTGGCAACAGCCAGGCGCGCCGGGCGGTGCGATGATCCTGTTTGATGCGCAGCAGATTCACTCAACGCACTGCGCCGGATTGGCTGATTTGGCGCAGCAAACGCCGTTTAGCGCCGACAGCGTGGTGCGTTTCGCCTCCATCACCAAACATCTGTTTGCCGCGCTGGTGACCGGACCGGGACGCCGCTATCTCAAGCTCGACGATCCGCTGGTGCAGCATCTGCCGCAGCTGCGCGGCGCCAACGGCCAGATCACTGTCGGCCAGGCGCTGGATATGAGCAGCGGTTTGCAGGACGTGCGCGAAACCTTATCGCTGCTGGGATTGTCGGTGTACAACGCCACCCGCGCCGACGACCTGCTGGATTTTGTCGCGCGCGAAGGCGATCTCAACTACGCGCCCGGCAGCGAAATCTCCTACACCAACACCGGCTATCGGCTGGTTGAAGAGGCGCTGAAAGCCAAAGGCGTGTTATTTAATGACCTGCTGCAGCAGTACATCTGTGATCCGCTGGACATCAACCTGATTGCGCCGGAAAGCTGGTTCGATATTGTGCCCGGTTTAGTGCCCGGCTACTGGCAAAACGGCGCGCAGTGGCAGCTCTCCAGCGCCGGTTTGCATCTCTCGGCATCGGGCAGCGTCACTGGCAGCCTGAATCATCTGACGCGCTGGCTGCAAAGCCTGCTGGCCGATAGCGGACCAGGCGCGGGCGTGCTGCAGCGCCTGAGCGCGCCGCGCAATCTCAACGATGGCCGCACCAGCGGGTACGGTTTGGGCATCACCAGCTCGACGCTTGGCAGCCAGACGCTGTTCGGTCACGGCGGTTCGCATGCCGGTTATAAGAGCTATTTCCTGCTGCATCCGGAGCTGAAAATCGGCGTGGCGCTGGTCGCCAACCGCGAAGATGTCACCACGTCGGAAAGCGTGCTGCGCGTGATGGCGGCGCTGCTCAATCGCGCGTTACCGGAGAAAGGACACGATTTAACGCCCGGACTTTACGTGGCGGAAGACGCCGCCGACTGGCTGGAAATCAAAGGCGTGACCGCCACCTGGCTCGGCGCAGGCGAAACCTTGTGGCGTGACGATGTGCACGGCACGGCGGTGTCGCTCTCCAGCACTTTCCCGATGCAACTACGCCATGCTGGCGCGGCGATTGTGGGAGAGATTGGTCATGCCGCCCGACGTTTTGTGCCGGTGCAGGCCGATCAGGCCAGCCTCGATCATCTGCAGGGCCGCTGGTTCGCGCCGCAGTGGCGCAGCGAGTTGGTGATTGAGGGCGACAGCTTAATCATGGGCATCGGCCCGGCAGCGATTCGTGCGCGTTTGCAGTCGCTGGGCAACGATCGCCTATTAGCTACCGCGCAGGATGGACCGTGGGAGAAGCGCTTCGCGATTGCGCGCGAAGGCGACACGCTGCGGCTGCTGTTGAACCGCAGCCGCGTGGTGCGCTTTTTACAGACAGCACGCCCTAAATAATTCGAGTTGCAGCAAGGCGGCAAGTGGGTGAATCCCCAGGAGCTTACATCAGTAAGTGACTGGGGTGAGCACACGTAGCCAACGCAGCGGCGGCTCGAAGTATGACGGGCGCTAAGCCACGTAATGATGTAAACGACCGATTTTCTCGATTTCGACTTCAATCTCATCGCCGGGGAACATAAACAGCGGTGGCGTGCGTTTTTTACCGACGCCGCCCGGTGAACCGGTGATGATCACATCGCCTGGCGACAGCGGGCTGAACGCGGAGATGTACTCAATGATCTTCGCCACCGGATGCACCATGCTGGCGGTGGTGTCGTTCTGCACTTCGCGCTGATTGAGCCAGGTTTTGATCGCCAGCTGCTGCGGATCGGGGATCTCGTCAGCGGTGGTCATCCACGGTCCGAAACCGCCGGTCTGCTGCCAGTTTTTCCCGGCGGTGAACCAGGTAAACTGCATGTCGCGCACCGTGGCATCCATAAAGCAGCTGTAGCCCGCAACGTGCTGCAGCGCATCGGCGGCTTTCACCTGATAGGCCGCTTGGCCGATGATCACCGCCAGCTCACCTTCGTAATCAAATTCCTGCGTGGTAGCGGGTTTCAGCAGCGGCTGCTGGTGCGCCGCCAGCGAATCCGCGAAACGCACAAACAGCGTCGGCGCTTCAAGGGTCTCGGCAAACTCTTTGCGTTTGTCGGCGTAGTTCATGCCAACGCAGAACACTTTGCCAGGATTTTCCACCACTGGCAGGAAGCGAATGGCGCTAAACGGGTGATCAATCGGCTGTGACACATAGGCGTCGAGATCGCTTAACGCGCCGCGTTGCAGCAAGGATTTCAGGTCCGGGCAGTCAGCGCCAAGACGCAAGCCGATATCAATCACGCCCTCTTGCTGCACAATACCGTAACTTTTTCTTTTCTGTTCAATAAGATAAAAACTGCAGAGCTGCATGACTGCCTCGTTGTTATATATAAATTGCGCGCAGGTTAGCAAAATTCAGCAGGAAATGCGGACCGACCTGATGAAAATCACGACTGCGTGGTCGCCAGATAGGAGAAGGCGCTCAGCAGGCTAATCAACGTGTTCATGTCATCGGCGCGATAGCCAACGGTGACCGCGTCAATGCGCGTCACGCCGGGGATCAGGCTGAACAGATCCGCCAGCACCGGTTTGCTGGCTTGCAGCTGCATCTCATAGGGCGCGCTCAGCCGCGTGGTGCTGACCTGGCGTTTGCGTTGCACGGCGGCCGTCGCTGCAGCGCGAATGGCATTTTGCGCTGCCTGCGGGCTAATGGATTCGGCGCAGGTGTGCGAGATGGCGCGTTTCACACAGACGTAATCCACCGAAGGATAATGCTCGGCAATCCAGCCTTTAAGCTGGTCGTCGCCGCTCACCAGCCACAGCGGCGTGCCCTGTTCAGCCGCGGCTGCAGCGTAAATGTCGCTTTCGCCCATCACCTTGCCGTTGATGTGAATGCGCCAGAACGCACGGCCGTTAATGGTGTGCGCCAGCACACCCGGTTCACCCGCCGCGCTGTGATAGCCGATAAAGAACAGGCCATCAAACGGCTGCTGCTCAATGCCTTCTACCATCGATAAGCCGCGCGGTTTGCCCTGCACCATGCGCGCGCGGGGATCGATATTTTCCGCACGCAGGTTGGTCATCTGCGCGTGGCTGTCGGCCACCACCACTTCCGTTGCGCCGCCAGTAAAGGCGCCATCGATTGCGGCGTTAACTTCCTGTTCCATCAGTCCACGCGCCAGTTGGTATTCGGCGTGGCCGGGTGAACACTGTTCCGGCCGCATCACGCCGGCGATGCCTTCGATATCGGCTGAGATAAAGATTTTCATCAAATTAATTTATCCAATACTTCCGTTAACGACGGCCGATGATGGCCACGAAAACCGGTGACAGATTCGGCGCTGAGTAAGGCATCCAGCACCGCGTGTTCGGTGGCATCGGCGGCGGCGGCGAGCAGCGCTTCCAGCGTGGACTCTTCTGGCGGTTGCGGCTGCGGCTGGGTGGAAAACGCCAGTGCGATATCGCCCGAACCGTGGCCCCAATAACTGCCTAGTCGTCCCAAACCGGCACCGGCGCGTTTGGCGACGCGCTTCAGCTGACGTGCATCAAGCGGCGCATCGGTCGCCATAATAATGATGATGGAACCGGCATCGCGCTGCGGCGTCAGTTCCGGCAGCAGCGGCGCGATCATTTCACCCAAGCGTACGCCATCCAGCGTCAGCGCGGTTAACGCGCCAAAGTTCGCCAGCACCAGCACGCCCAGCGTGGCGTTGAGCGACGGAATACTGCGCGATGCCGTGCCAATGCCGCCTTTCAAACTGAAACAGCTCATGCCGCGCCCGGCACCGACGCTGCCGCGCTCGAAATCTGCCGTGGCGTCATAGAGTGCTTGCTGCGCCATCGCTTCGGTGATCGCCAGCGCCTGAATATCGTTAAGCCAGCCGTCATTGCACTCCAGCGCCAGCGGATTGACCGTGGGCAAGCTGCGGCCCAACTCGCGGTTGCGGCTGATGGCATCGCGCACCAGCGTGGTAAACAGCGTGCCAACCGCCAGCGTGTTGCTCAGTAGAATCGGCGTTTGCAGCACGCCTAACTCTTCAACCTGCACCAGGCCAACCGGCTTGGCGAAACCGTTAAACACCGCCGCCGCACAAGGCAGCGGCTGGATAAACAGATTGTCGCCCGGCGGCACAATCGCGGTAACGCCGGTTTGTCGCTCGCCGTCGGCTAGCGTGTAGTGACCGACACGCACGCCGGGCACATCGCTGATGCGGTTGGTTGGCCCGCTGGCGCTGCGCGGTTGTCCCAGCTGGCGCTCGCTGCGCCAGCGTTGCAGCAGCAGGTCGCGCTGCAGTTGTTGAAAGTCCATGCTTAGCTCTTCAGTTTGGGATCGAGCGTGTCGCGCAGCGCATCACCCAGCAGGTTAAACGCCAGCACGGTAATAAATATCGCCAGACCCGGAAACACGCTGACGTGCCACAAGCCCGCCATCATCATGCTGCGGCTCATCGCCAGAATATTGCCCCACTCCGGCACATCGGGTTCCGGGCCGAGGCCGATAAAACTCAGCCCGGCGGCGGTCAGAATACTGGTGCCGATACGCATAGTGAAATAGACAATCACGTTTGACAGCGTGCCCGGCAGAATATGGCGCAGCAGAATCACGCGATCCGGCGCACCGGCGCAGCGCACCGCTTCAACATAAGCTGCCTGTTTCAGCGACAGCGTAGAAGCACGCACGATACGGGCAAATACCGGCACGCTGAAGATGGCCACCGCAATGATGACGTTGTTGAGTCCCGGACCGAGAATCGCTACCACCGCAATCGCCAGCAGCATGCCGGGAAAGGCGAACAGCACGTCGGAGCCACGCATAATCAACATATCGATCCAGCGTCCGTAATAGCCCGCCAGCAGGCCCAGCAGCACGCCGACCACCATGCCGAGCGTTACCGACAGCACGCCAACGTACAGTGAGATACGCGCGCCGAAAATGATGCGGCTGAACAGATCGCGGCCGAGTTCGTCGGTGCCCATCCAGTGCGTGCTGGACGGCGGCGATGACAGCGCCATCCAGTCCGGCGCCATCGGATCCCATGGCGCCAGCCAGGGTGCGAAAATAGCCACCAGCACCAGCAGCAGCACAAAGCCACCGGAGACCAGCGCCAGCGGATTACGCACCAGCGCGTGCAGGAAATCGCGCCACGGCGAACGGATCGCCTCCTGCGCGTGGGCAGGCAGAGATTGCAGACTCATCAGGGCTCCTGTCGCAGGCGAATTGCTGGGTTGACCACGGCATACAGCAGATCGACCAGCAGGTTAATGACGATAAATTCAAACACGAACAGCATGACTAATGCCTGGATCACCGGCTGATCCTGCGCCTTGATCGACTCGATCAACAGCCAGCCCAATCCCGGCCAGTTGAACACGCTTTCGACCACGATCGATCCGCCGAGTAAGAAACCGAATTGCAAACCGAGCATGGTGATCACCGGGATCAACGCATTGCGCATCACGTGTTTCCACGTTACCAGCCGATTGCGCAGCCCTTTGGCTTTGGCGGTACGCACGTAATCTTCCTGCGCCACTTCAAGAAACGCCGAACGGGTGAAGCGCGCCATCACCGCTGCCACCGAGGAACCGAGCGTGATCGCCGGTAATACGATGTCGCTGGGCTGGTTAAAGCCGCTGACGGAGAACAGGCCAAACGGCATGGCGACGAACTGGATCAGCAGCAGACCGAGCCAGAAAGTGGGCATGGAGATGCCGCCGACGGCGACGCTCATTAAGGTCCAGTCCTGCCATTTACCGCGTTTCAGTGCGGCAAATACGCCGAGGAATAAGCCCAGAATCACCGACCAGGCAAACCCGGCCAGCGCCAGCCACAGCGTCGGCATAAAGCCCTGTTTGATCACGTCCAGCACCGGCTGTTGGGTGCGATAAGTGACGCCCAGATCGCCACGCAGCAGGCCGCCGATCCAGTTGATATATTGCTGCGGCAGCGGATCGTTAAGTCCGAGATGCTGACGCGCTGCTTCCACCGCGGCCAAAGGCGCATCCGGCCCGGCGTAGATACGCGCCGGATCGCCAGGCAGCAGTTTGATGAAGCCGAAGACCAGCAGCGAGACCACCAGCAATACGGGGATCATCTCCAGCAGTCGGCGAATGATGTATGCGAACATGCGGTTCCTTTATTTTTTGGGATGGTGCTGGCTGCCCCCAGATCGTGCTGGCTGTCTCCAGATCGTGCTGGCTGCCCCCCATCCCGGCCTTCCCCCGCTTGCGGGGGAAGGAGATGCTGCCACATGCAGCTTTATCACTAACATGTGGCAGCATCTTCCTCCCCCATTTATGGGGGAGGACCGAGGAGGGGGACAGCGAGCACATTCGTGGGGGACAGCAAGCACATTCGTAGGGGGACAGCGAGCACCCAACCCCACCCAACCTTTACTTAAACGTCGCCTGATTAAACAGGAAGTTACCATCCGGCAGCATCGACACACCGCTCAGCGTGCTGCGTTTGCCGACCAGGTTGTCTGGCGTGCCGAGGAACGCTACCGGTGCCTCTTTCCACAACACTTTCTGCGCTTCGGCGTAGGCTTCACCACGCTTGGCCGGATCGGCGGTGGCTAAGCCACCGGCAATCGCTTTGTCGGCTTCGGCGTTGCTGAAGTACGAAACGTTATACGAGGTCGGCACCCAGGATTCGGTGGCGTAGAGTGGACGCAAGGCCCAATCGGCATCACCGGTTGAGGTCGACCAGCCGCCGTAATAGAGATCAAATTCCGCCTGTTTCGGGTCCTTCACGCCCCACAGTTTGGCGTTGCGCGTGCCGGAATCCATCGGCGTGACCGTGGCGCGAATGCCCACCGTTGCCAGCTGCGCTTTCAACACCTGCGCGGCACGCACGCTGGCGGTGGCGTTGGTGACCCACAGTTTAAGATCGAGGCCATTCGGATAACCGGCGGCCTTCAGCAGCGCTTTGGCTTCATCTGGCGCATAGCGGTAGTTCGGCGTAGCTTGTTTCTGGTAGAACTGCACGCCTTCCGGAATCGCTGAACTGGCCGGTTTACCCATACCGGCAAACGCCACTTTCAGCCACAGATCGCGGTCGATGGCGTAGTTGATCGCCTGCCGCACGCGCACATCATTCAGCGGTTTGTGCTGAGTGTTAATCGCCATGTAATAGAGATAAATGCTTGGATCGCGCTGCACCGCCAGTTTGCTGTCGCTCTGCACGGTGGCGATCAGATCGGATGGCAGCGGCCAGATCGCATCCACCTGGCCCGACTTCAGCGCCGCAACGCGCGTGGCATCTTCCGGGCTGGGCGAGAAGATCACGTTATCCACTTTCGGCCAGCCTTTTTGCCAGTAGCCGTCGTATTTCGCCAGCGTCACCGCTTTGCCCGGCTGCCACGTTACAAACTTGAACGGGCCGGTGCCGACCGGATGCAGACGCAGCTGCGCTTCTTCCGGATACTGCTTGAGAATCGCCGGGCTCCACATCACCGCCGACGGATGCGCCAGCGTGTTAATGAAGGCACCAAACGATTGGTTCAGATCGATTTTCACCTGATCCGGCGCCAGCACCGTTACCTTAGCAATCATCTTGTAAAGGCTGTTGCGCTTGAGGCCTTTGCTCTGGTCGGCAAGGCGATCGAGGTTGGCTTTCACCGCTGCGGCATCGAATGGCGTGCCGTCCTGGAAGGTCACGTCTTTACGCAGCGTCAGGGTAAATTCGGTGGCGCTGTCGTTGCTGGTGTAGCTGGTGGCGAGCCACGGCTGCAGCTTCATCTTTGCATCGAACTGGAACAGACGCTCGAAGATGCCGCTCTGCACCGAGTAGCTGACGTTATCGGAGGTATCGTGCGGATCGAGGCCGGTGATGTCGGCATACATCGAAATGCGCAGATCCTGCGCCTGAGCGGCGGCGGCCAGCGAGAGGGTCAATCCCAGCGCAAGCGCAGTACGGCGAAAAATCGGGTTCATGAAATCTCCTGGTATTGAGGGTTAACGCGAAACAAAATCAGCGACCCAGTGTTGCGGAGCAACCTGGCGATAACGCGGTTTAATGACCGTTTCTCCCACCTTGCGTAGCGGCGAAGGAATTTCGCCCTCTTCGAAAGTGCGGGGTTGCCGGTTCTGGGGATTGGCCACCGGCACCGAGGCCAGCAGACGTTGGGTATAAGGATGTTGTGGCTGGTTGAACACCGATTGGCGCGGGCCCAGCTCAACAATCTGGCCGAGATACATCACCGCCACGCGGTTAGCGATACGTTCCACCACCGCCATGTCGTGCGAGATAAAAATCCACGCCACGCCGGTTTGCTGTTGCAGATCCATCATCAGGTTCACCACCTGCGCCTGAATTGAGACGTCCAGCGCCGAGACGGCTTCGTCGGCGATGATCACTTTGGGTTTCAACGCCATGGCGCGCGCAATCGCAATACGCTGGCGCTGGCCGCCGGAAAATTCGTGCGGATAGCGCCGCGCATGTTCCGGCAATAAGCCCACGCTTTTCAGCAACGCATCAACCTGCGGCGACGCTTCTTCCAGCGATTTCACCCTGCCGTGCAGCAGCAGCGGTTCGGCAATGGTGAAGCCGACAGTGAGACGTGGATTGAGCGAGGCGTAAGGATCCTGAAACACCATCTGGATTTCACGGCGCAGCGGCTGGAACTGCGCTTCTTTCAGGTTGGCGATTTCATTGCCCTGGAAATGGATGCTGTCGGCGTCGCTGTTAATCAGCCGCATCAGCGCCCGGCCGGTGGTGGATTTGCCGCAGCCGCTTTCGCCGACAATCGCCAGGGTTTCGCCCGGCCACAGGCTGAAGTCGATCTGCTCCACCGCGTGCACCTGATGGGTGAGCGCCGAGAAAATCCCGCTGCGAATCGGGTAGTACACTTTCAGGCCACGCACATCCAGCAGCGGCGTTTCGTCATAGCGCGCGGTGCGCTGCTCGCCGTTATCGCTGGCATTGCTGCCCAACAGCGGAAAACGCTGCGGCCATGCGTGTTCGCGCATATCGCCGAGCTTCGGCACCGCCGCCAGTAACGCTTTGGTGTAAGGATGCTGCGGCGCGTTGAAGATTTCAGTTACCGTGCCCTGTTCAACCACTTCGCCGCGCAGCATTACCACCACGCGATCGGCGATTTCTGCCACCACGCCCATGTCGTGAGTAATGAACAGCACCGCCATCTGCTTCTCGCGTTGCAGGTCGCGCAGGATATGCAGAATGCGCGCCTGCACCGTGACATCCAGCGCGGTGGTCGGCTCATCGGCGATCAGCAGTTGCGGATCGCAGGCCAGCGCCTGCGCAATCATCACGCGCTGGCGCATGCCGCCCGACAGCGAATGCGGATAGCTTTTCATTACGCGATCCACATCGGCGATGCGTACCTGGCGCAGTAATTCACGTGCGCGCGCGTCGGCCTGACTTTTGTCGCAAATCTGATGGTCACGCAGCGCTTCGGTCAGCTGATCGCCGACGCGCAGCACCGGATTGAGCGAGGTCATCGGCTCCTGAAATATCATCGCCATTTCGCGGCCACGCAAAGCACGGCGCTGGGTTTCATTCAGCGTGGCAAGCTGATGCGCGTGGCCCTGACGATCGCGGAACTGCATGCTGCCGCGATCGATACGCCCGGATGCGGCTAGCAAGCCCATCACCGCCAGCGAGGTGACCGATTTACCCGAGCCACTTTCGCCCACCACGGCGACAATTTCGCCCTGATGAATGTTAAAACTGATGCCCTTCAACGCCTGATTTTCGCCGCTACGGCCGCGAAAACTGACGCTGAGATCCTGAATCGCGAGCACCGGTTCTGAACCGGCAACGCTGGCGGCGTTGGGTGTAAGTAAAGTGTCCGTCATCGTTGCTCCGCGTGCGGGTTACAGCCAGATTTGGCCTTGAGCGTAAGAAAGGAAGGGCGAGCTATCGGCGGCCAGCCAAATGGGGCCATCGAGATCGACATGTTCAGCGGCAATCGCCACCGGCAGCGCCGCTTCCATCGCCAGTGAAGAACCGAGCATGCAGCCGACCATCAACCGCATATCGTGCTTCTGCGCCTCCTCCACCATCGCCAGCGCTTCGGTCAAACCGCCGCACTTATCCAGCTTGATGTTGATCATCTCGTAGCGATTGCGCAGCGGCGCGATGTCCTCGCGGGTGTGGCAGCTCTCGTCGGCACACACCGGAATCGGGTGCGTGAAGCGCTGCAACGCCTGATCCTGACCCGCCGGCAGCGGCTGCTCGACCATCGCGATGTTAAAACTCGCCAGCGCGTTGAACAGGCTGGGCAAATCCACGCCCGACCAGGCTTCATTGGCATCAATGATTAAGGTGGCGCGCGGCGCGGCCTGACGAATCGCGGCGACTTTCTCCAGAATGTCGTCGCGATTAAGTTTGATTTTCAGCAGGATGGCGCCGCGTGATACCGCATCGGCAGCGGCGGCGGCCATGTTTTCGATGGAGTCGAGGCTGAGAGTTTCGGCGGTGATCACCGATGGCGGCTGACGACGCTCGCACTGTTGCCACAGCGTGTGCTTCGCCAGCGCGGCATCGAGACGCCACAGCGCACAGTCCAGCGCATTACGCGCTGAACCCGCTGATAAACGGCTTTGCAGATCGAGGCGGCTCAGGCCCGCTTCCATGGCAGCGCGCAGCGCTTCCAGTTCGGCGTTGACGCTTTCTGGCGTTTCATCGTAGCGCGGCGTTGGCGTACATTCGCCGCGGCCAATAAAGCCGTTCTGCTCCAGCGTTACGCGAATCACCGTGACTGCGGTGCGCGTACCGCGTGAGATGGCGAAAGGACGCGCCAGCGGCAGCTCCAGCACTTCAATCTGCATGCGCCGCATGTTAGCCACGCTCCTGCAGCAGCGCGGCGATATCCGCAATGCCAAAACGCACCGGATCGGTGGCAGGCACGCCGAATTCGGCGCTGATCTCTGCACAATAGGCGCGCGCTTCGTCTTCGCTGTAGTTCGAGGTGTTGATGGCGAAACCGGCCAGCTGAACCGCGTCGCTGGTGACGTGCGCTGCGCGCAGGTTGGCTTCAACGCAATCTTTCAGGCTGACCATTGGCTGATGCGGCAGATGACGCATATGCGGACGCCCCATTTCATGGCACATCACCAGCCAGTGCGGCTGCGCACCGTGGATCAGGCCCATGCTGACGCCAGCGTAGGAAGGATGGAACAGCGAACCCTGACCTTCAACGATATCCCAGTGATCGGCGTCATTGGCTGGCGACAGCGCTTCGACCGCGCCGGCGATGAAGTCGGCAATCACTGCATCAATCGCGATACCTTCGCCCGCGACCAAAATACCGGTCTGGCCGGTGGCGCGGAAATCGGCTTGCATGCCGCGTTCACGCATCGCGGCTTCCAGCGCCAGCGAGGTGTACATCTTGCCTACCGAGCAATCGGTGCCGACAGTAAGTACACGCTTACCTGTGCGCTTTTTACCGCTGCCGACCTCCAGTTTTGGGCGCATGTGGCGCAGGTCGAACAGTTCAACGCCGAACTCTTTGGCCAACGCCACCAGCTCCGGCTCATCCACCAGACGATGGTGCAAACCGCTGGCCACGTTCATCCCGGCAGAGAGGGCGCTTTTTACCGTGTCGAGCCAATGCGTGGGCAAGTAACCGCCAGCATTGGCGGTGCCGAGCACCAGCGTTTTGGCACCGCGCGCTTTGGCAGCGGCGATGTCGAGGACGTCGAGGCCAAGCGTGACGGTGCAGCCCGGCAGTTTGATTTCGCCAACGCACTGCTCTGGACGCCAGACGTGAATGCCGCGTGCGGTTTTAGCGGCCAGTGGATCGGTAACGTCGCCGAGGAAGAGTAAATAAGGTTGTGGGATCAGCATGATGTTTCTCGTTTCAGACGGTTTATAGGGCCTGAATTGACTATTTCACGCAGAAGATGGGGTGACGAATGCTTGTTTAGTAGCGGGGTATAACGTGCGGCTATAGCCAGATCGAAATCTAATGGCTGAGGAGTTTTATCAGCGAGTTAGGGGAAAAATGGGGAGATTAGCGGCTGGATAGATAAGAAAATCGTTGATAACCACAGGTCGATCCCTGACCGCGATTATCGAGGGTATTTGACGGAATGCTTAGTTTAAAGCACCCGGCGGTACGTGTTTGAAAGTCTCGACATAAGAACGGAACACGTAGCGGAAAAAGCGTTTCATAAAGCACCTGGTTCAAAAATTGTTGAAGAAATACGCAAAAAGTATAGCCGCTGAGCGTTTTTACCGCAATTATTTTTGAAGTAGATCACAGAATTGGGGGTTGGTGCGGGTGTTAAGAAGAGGTCGCCATGAATGGCACAACGACAACGTGGTTAGTTAAACCAGCCTAAATGCTCGCTTAAAATGGTGCAGCCAATGCTGATCAGCACTACTCCGCCCAACACTTCCGCCCATTTGCCCATCACCGGGCCGATAAAGCGTCCAACCAATACGCCGGTGGTTGCCATGATAGTGGTCGCCGCGCCGATGGTGACGGCGGTCATGATGATATTCACCTGCAGGAACGCCAGGCCAACACCGACGGCCAGCGCATCAAGACTGGTGGCGACGGCGGTTAACGCCAGCACCATAAAACCATGACGCTGCGGCGCTTCGCACGGCTCGTCAGCGGTTTGACGAAAACCTTCCATCATCATACGGCCGCCCAGCACGGTTAACAGCACGAATGCCACCCAATGATCCCACGCCATGATGTAGCGGCTGGCCGCGAGGCCAATTGCCCAGCCAATCAGCGGCGTCAACATTTCGATAACGCCGAAAATCAGGCCGGTTCGCAGTGCCTCTTTGAAACCTGGGCGATGCAGCGACGCGCCTTTGCCCAGTGCTGCGGCGAAAGCGTCCATCGACATGCCAAAGGCCAAAATCAGGGTTGCGATAAATGTCATGGGTTTTCAATCAATGTCGCGGAACCGGCGCTAAAGCCGCTACTTCTCCGCATTTATTGTTCAGTAATGAAAAAGTGCGCGCAGTCTAACACGCAAAAACGGCAAAAAAAAGACAGTAAAATCAGGGATTTAAGTATAGCAAAGGCTATAACTCTTAACTTCCGCTATTTTTTACGCTAAGTGAATGGAATAGAAGAAATTTCTGAGCGCGAGCCGGCGCGGGGATTGCACCGTAGCGCGGTTTTATGCGCTAATGCCCGCGCTAACTGATTTGGACAATGACCATGAATAACCCATTCGAAACGCTGATCATCCCAGGCGGCATTCTGCTGCTAGGCTTTCTTTCCGCCCTGCTGCTGCCCGCGCCTTCATTTGGTATTGAGCTGGCAAGACAATTGCAGGAAAGCCTGCATTTGATGGATGTTAATCAGCTGTATACCATCGTCTTTAGTTTGTGGTTTTTGCTGCTGGGCGCGATCGAGTTTTTCGTCATTCGCTTCCTGTGGCGCCGCCGATCGCGCTGATCGTTTTTCCGGCAAGGTGATGCATTTTTCTTCTGGCAGCTTTACGCGGCCATACCTCAATTCATCACCACAAAAATGTAACATTACTTTTACACGACATGGCGAAATATCGCGCAACATAAAATCCGCATAAATAATCAATTTAGTTAAAACATATATTTTTCAACATATTAAAATGTGATGCATATCACCCGCCGTTTTCACCCCCGCCAAAACCCCTCACAATAGCGTAACAACTGCATTACGCTAACCGTCTGATTAAGAGATAAAAATCCCTTATAACCACGAGGTTGAGCTGATTAATTCTTATGCTGAATCATTTCCGCCTTTAAAAAATAAACAAACGTTTAATTCCGATACGAGAATGTTATATTCGAATGCATATGCATAACGTGCAGTTAACCGTTATCGTCCCCGTGACTTATACCTGAGTCTTAACCTTTGAGAGATAGCGCCACGCGCTCGAAAGAAGCGCGGCTATTTCGCCTGCGAACCTGTTGAGCTTCAGGTCAACAGAGAGAGGAGATGTCGCCTCATGAGTACTACTGCGGTAAATCTGGCGCTCGCCGCCGCTTCAATGGAAAGTGCAAACCTTCAGGAACGAAAAGACGTCGACGTACTGCTGATTGGCGCAGGCGTGATGAGTGCGACTTTGGGCGCATGGCTGCAAGATCTCGAGCCTGACTGGTCGATTGAGATGGTTGAACGTCTTGATGATGTGGCCGTTGAATCCTCTAATGGCTGGAACAACGCCGGAACCGGTCACGCCGCGCTGGCGGAGCTCAACTATACGCCGCAGAAGGCGGATGGCAGCATCGACATCGCCAAAGCGGTCGCAATTAACGAATCGTTCCAGATTTCGCGTCAGTTCTGGGCGTATCACGTGCAGAAAGGCAACCTGCGCAATCCCAAAAGCTTTATCCACAGTACGCCGCACATGAGTTTCGTCTGGGGCGACGATAACGTTGAATTCCTGCGTAAGCGTTTCAATGCGCTGCAGAAAAGCACGCTGTTCCGCGGCATGAATTATTCTGAAGATCGCGATCAAATCACGGAGTGGATTCCGCTGGTGATGAACGGCCGCGACAGCAAACAGAAAGTGGCGGCGACCTGGACCGAAATGGGTACCGACGTGAACTTCGGTGAAGTAACGCGTCAGCTGATTGCCTCTTTAGAGAAGAAAGCCAATTTCCGCCTGCGTCTGCGCCAGGAAGTGCGTGATATCAAACGCCTGAGCGACGGTCGCTGGCAGGTCACGCTGCATAATCTGGCCAGCGGTGAAAATCGTGTGCTGACCACGCGCCAGCTGTTTATCGGTGCCGGCGGTGCGGCGTTGCCGCTGCTGCAGAAATCCGGCATTCCGGAAGTGAAAGGCTACGCCGGTTTCCCGGTGGGCGGTTCATTCCTGGTGACGGAAAATCCTGACGTGGTGAAACAGCATATGGCGAAGGTGTATGGCAAAGCCAGCGTCGGCGCACCGCCGATGTCGGTGCCGCACGTCGATACCCGCGTGCTGGATGGCAAACAGGTGCTGCTTTTTGGGCCGTTTGCTACCTTCTCAACCAAATTCCTCAAAGAGGGTTCGCTGCTGGATATGTTCGGCGCGATGAACACCAGCAACCTCAAGCCGATGGTGCAGGTTGGCCTGAAGAGCTTCGACCTGGTGAAATATCTGGTTGATCAGGTGTTGCAAAGCGACAGCGATCGTATGGAAGCGTTGCGCGCTTACGTGCCGCAGGCGAAGCAGGAAGATTGGCGTTTAGTCACTGCTGGCCAGCGCGTGCAAATCATCAAGAACGATGCCGTTGAAGGTGGCGTGCTGCGTCTTGGTACTGAAGTGGTGACTTCGGAAGATGGCACCATTTCCGCCTTGCTGGGTGCCTCACCGGGCGCCTCCACCGCCGCACCGATTATGCTCGAGCTGATGGCGAAAGCCTTCCCGGAACAGATGCGTTCACCGGAGTGGCAGACCAAAATCCGCATGGTGATCCCATCGTGGGGCCGCAAGCTGAACGGCGACGTCGCACTGACCGAGAAAGTGCTGGCCGATACCAGTCGCGTGCTGCAACTCGACTACGAACCGGTGATTACACCCGATGCCGCCAACGATGAAGCGCGCGAAACCGCGCACGTGGTGGGCAAGTAACAAGGTAGTATCAGATGTTGGCAAGATGAGAGGCCGCGAAAGCGGCCTCTTTTTTATGGCTAGCTCAGCAGCACCGCGTCGTACAACATCCACACTGTTGTCGCCACCAGCGACAGCGCCATCAAACTGTTAAACGCCTGACGTTTCCACGCGACCTGCAGATGGCTGCGAAGGCGATCGCCCAGCGCTGCCCAAATCAAAATGCACGGCAGATTCAGTGCGGCGAATCCCAGTAGCACCGTCAGCACGCCGTTACTGTTGGCGTACATCAGCGCCACGTTGGTGACCATCAGCCAGGCTTTGGGATTCACCGCCTGGAAACAGATGCCGCCAATTAGCGTCATGGGACGCGGGCGTTCACGCAGTTGCGGCGCGCCAGCGCGGAAAATCTTCCACGAAAGCCACAGCAGATAGCTACAGCCGACTACCGTCAGCGGCAGGCGAATCGCGCCCATCCAGTGCAGCAGCGCATCCAGCGCCACGCTCGCCAGCAGCATCTGTATTGCGCAGCCTAGCAGGATGCCAAACAGCATCGGCAGCGTGCGTTTAAAGCCAAAGTTAACACCCGACGTTGCCAGCAGCAGGTTATTTGGACCCGGCGTGATCGACATTACGGTGACGTAGCTGAAGAATGAGGGATCGAGCATGATGCGCTTCCTGAAGAATCAATGATGCCTTCATGCTAATGCGTATGTTGCAATGGAAACAGAGACACAAAACCACTATTGTAATGGGTACAGTTGTTTCAAAAATGAATTGTACCCATCGCGCGCGGAGGCTTTTGTGTCCCTTCCACTCTCATCCGGTCAAACGCTGTATCAACAGTTGGTCGATAGCTTTGCCGAGTCGATACATCAGGGCACGCTGAAGCCGGGTAAACGGCTGCCGGCGATACGCCGCGTGGCACAATCGCATCAGGTGAGTATCAATACCGTGCTCAATGCATGGCAAATCCTCGAAGATCGCGGCCTGATTGAATCGCGGCCGCAGTCGGGTTATTACGTGCGTGGCGTGCTGCCCGCCGTGACGCGTTCAGTAAAACCGCTACCGGCAAAAATCAACGATCCCAGCGCGCAGAAGCTGGAGCTGATTGAGCAAGTGTTCGCGGCGCAAAATAATCCCGATTACACCAATATCTCATTAGCCTGTCCGCAGGATGGCACCTTCTATCCGGCGGCGCGGATCGGGCGAATTACTGCGTCGATTTTGCGCCAGAATCCCGACATTATCGGACGCTATGCGCTTCCACCCGGTAGTGAGCGCTTACGGGAGGAGATTGCGCGTCGTGCCCTGCACAACGGCATCAACTTGCCGCCGCAGGCGATCACACTGACGCACGGCTGCATGGAAGCACTCCAGCTGGCGCTGCGCGCGGTGACTAAACCCGGCGATTGCATCGGTTTGGAGTCGCCGACCTATTTCTTCCTGTTCCCGCTGCTGGCGTCACTGGGGCTGAAAGCGCTGGAAATTCCTACCGATCCGCAGCAGGGATTGTCGCTGGATGCGCTGGAGATGCTGCTGCAGGAGAAGCGGATTCAGGCGGTGATTGCCATGCCCGGCGCGCAGAACCCGCTGGGATATGTGATGCCGCTAGAGAATAAAAAGCGGCTGGCGAAGTTAGTGAACACTTACCACGTTCCGCTGCTGGAAGATGGTTTGTACGACGAATTGCAGTTTGAGTGGCCGCTGTCGCCGCCAGTAAAGGCGTTTGATAGCGAGGGTTGGGTGATTTACTGCACCAGCTTTACCAAAACCGTGGCGCCTGATTTCCGCGTCGGCTGGACTGCTGCCGGGCGTTTTCATGACGCTATCGCTCACCTCAAAGCGGTGTCGTCGATGGCGGAATCACGCTTGTTAAGTGAAACCCTGGCGGAATTTCTTGCCAGCGGCGGCTACGATCATCATCTGCGCACGCTGCGTCGGCGCTATGCCGCCAATCTGGATGCGGCGCGCGGGATTCTGGCACGCCACTTTCCGCAGGGCACGCGCGCGACCCTGCCGCGCGGCGGGTTTGTTTTTTGGGTCGAACTGCCGGGGAACATTGATACCGTAGAGATGTTTCATCGTCTGCTGCAGGAGCAAATCTGTGTGACGCCGGGCGCGCTCTACTCCCTGAGCGATCGCTATAAACATGCGTTGCGCCTCTCCTGCTGCTACCCGTTTGATGAACGTTATACTTGGGCGCTGCAGCGCACCGGCGCGCTGGCCTGTGAAATGACAGGCCTCGCGCCGGGACAGGATCAGGGTTTGCCGTTGCGGCCCCAGGTGGTGTAAGGCTCGCGCTCGGTCAGGCGTTCGTAATAAGTCTGAACCGCCGGGAAGTCAGGGTGTTCCAGCGGGGTTTCAAACCAGCGGTTCACCGCCAGCCCAACCGGAATATCGGCCAGCGAGAAATTGCGGCCTGCGACATAGCGCCCGGTTTTCTCCAGATGCTGGTTGAGTATGTTCATGGTGTGCGTCCAGCCTTTCACCGCCGCCGCCAGCAAGCGGGGATCCTGATGCGCCGGCGAGTTGCGCACCAGCGACATAAATGCGTAACGCCAGGACGTGTTAAGTTCGGTGGCTTGCCAATCCATCCACTGATCAACTGGCGCGCGCGCGCGGGGATTGTCGGGATAGAGCCATTCGCCGCCATTGCTGTTGGCGAGATAGCGCAGAATAGCGTTGGATTCCCACAGCACGAAGTCGTCCTCGATTATTACCGGGACCATGGCGTTGGGATTGAGTGCCATAAACTCTTTCGAGTGCAGCGATTGTGGATCATCGCCCCAGGGTTCTAATTCGTACGCAATATCGAGTTCTGCGCACAGCCACAGAACTTTTCGCACGTTTATTGATGAAGTACGGCCAAGAACTTTTAACATTGCGGACTCCGATTCCAGAATTCTTAATCTATTCATAGCCCTGTTGCTGGCCTTTCGCAATCAGCAGGATGTAAATCCCGATTTCAGACAACCTCAACGAGGAAGGAGTGACAATGAAGGTCGCATTTAAACAGGTGGACGTGTTTACCTCATCAGCGTTTAAAGGTAATCCGCTGGCGGTGATCATGGATGCACAGGGATTGAGTGACGCGCAGCTGACGGCGATTGCGCGCTGGACCAATCTGTCGGAAACCACCTTTGTGCTGCCGCCACAGGATGCGGCGGCGGATTACCGCGTGCGCATTTTTACCGTCGAAGGTGAACTGCCTTTTGCCGGGCATCCGACGTTAGGCACCGCGCATGCGCTGCTGGAAGCCGGTTGGCCGCTGAAAACGCCGGGCAAAATCGTGCAGGAGTGCGGCGTTGGTCTGGTTGAGGTGAAAATCAGCGATGACGGTGCGCTGGCGTTTGCCGCGCCTGCCGCCACATTAACGCCGTTCAGTGATGCGCTGATGAGCAGCGCGCTGAACAGTGAATGCTTCGATCTCAGCCAAATGCCGAGCATCGTTGATATGGGTATTCGCTGGTTGCTGATTCCGATGAGTAGCGCGCAAGCGGTGCTGGATGTGGTGCCGTCAGCAGCCGATTTACACCGTTTACATCAGCATGCTGAGGTTAACGGTACGGCGATTTTTGGTGCGTTACCGTCGGGCGAAAACGAGCAGTATGAAGTGCGCGCATTGCTGGTTGAGAACGGCAGCTTGACTGAGGATCCGGTGACCGGCAGCGCCAACGCCTGTCTGGCGCGCTATTTCGAGGCTAACAAGCAAACGCGCGATTATCGGGCACGTCAGGGCAGCGCGATTCACCGGGAAGGTCGCATTCAGGTGAGTTTTAGCGATAAAGCGATCTGGATTGGTGGCCAAACCGTGACGGTGATTGACGGGACGATTGAGCTGTAATTGTAATCTGCACCATCCGTAGCGGCGCAATTTATTGCGCAATAAATTGCGCCGCTACGAATATGTGCATCAGTTTATATTTTTACAGACCTTGGCCGCCTGAGGCTTCAATGCGCTGTGCGGTGATCCAGCCGGTTTCATCGCTGAGGATCGCGCTGATGGCATCGCCGATATCATCTGGCAAACCGACGCGGCCCAGCGCGGTGACGGAAGCGATATGGTCGTTGAGATCTTTGGTATCACGCACGCGACCGCCGCCGAAGTCAGTTTCAATCGCACCTGGCGCCAGAATGTTGACGCGGATATGGCGCTCGCCTAACTCTTTGGCCTGATAGCGCGTTAACACTTCCATTGCACCCTTAATTGAGGCGTACGTGCCTGAACCCGGCAGCGTTAAACGGGTTAAACCGCTGGAGATATTCAGGATGCGTCCACCATCAACGATCAGCGGCAGCAGTTTTTGCGTCAGGAAGAACGGCCCTTTGAAGTGCACATTCACTAGCGCGTCAAACTCATCTTCGCTGGTCTCTGCGAACAGCTTGTAGTGACCGTGACCGGCGTTGTTAACTAAATAATCAAAGCTGTCACGCTGCCAGGTTTTCTGCAACGCTTCTCTCACCTGCGCCACGAAGCCGTCAAACGTGCCTGTGTCGCCTACATCCAGCTGTAACGCCACCGCACGCGCGCCCAGCGCTTCAATCTCCTGCACAACCGCCTGCGCTTCTTCCGCGTGACCGCGATAGGTAAACAGGATATCGGTGCCTTTGGCAGCCAGTTTCAGCGCCCCATTCTTGCCTAAACCGCGATTTCCGCCGGTAATCAATGCAATTTTATGACTCATGTTTCGCTCCAGTTGGAAAATTGAACACGTGTTAAGGATATTCGTGAATAATTGATCTATAAACGCAGAGGAATACGCAGCACTGTTTCACTAACAACAACAATCGGTGAACAACATGGATAAAATTCACGCTATGCAGGTTTTTGTGCGGGTGGCAGAAATGGGCAGTTTTACCCGTGCGGCAGAAAGCTTAGGTTTACCGAAAGGCAGCGTATCCCGCCAGCTGCAGGCGCTGGAGAATCAAATGGGGACGCGCCTGCTGCATCGCACCACGCGACGTGTGCATCTGACGCAGGACGGCCTGGTTTATTACGATCGCTGCCTCGATTTACTATCGATGCTCGACGACATGGACAGCCTGTTCCAGCACGATCCCGGCACCTTAAGCGGCAAATTGCGCGTGGACATGTCGGTGGCGATGGCGACCGGCTTTGTGCTGCCACGATTGCCGGAGTTTTTGCAGCACTATCCCGGTCTGGAAATTGAGTTGAGCAGCAGCGATCGTCAGGTTGATGTGATTCGCGAAGGATTTGACTGCGTGGTGCGCGTCGGCGAGCTGAAAGATTCCGGGCTGATTGCGCGGAAAATCGGCTCGCACGCCTTGATCAACTGCGCCAGCCCCGGCTACCTTTCCCGCTTCGGCATGCCGGTGCGGCTGGAAGATCTGTCGCAACACGCGATGGTGCATTACACCCAGCAACTGGGACAACCTTCATTGGGCTTTGAATATTTTGATGGCAAACAGTGTCATTACGTTCAAACCGGCGGCGTAGTGACGGTAAACAGCACCGAAACCTATCGCGCCGCCTGTATGGCAGGGCTCGGCATTATTCAGGTGCCGGCGATTGGCGTACAGCCGCTACTGGAGTCGGGGCAACTGGTGGAAGTGCTGCATCATTTCCCGGCGAAACCGATGCCCATCTCGCTGCTTTATCCGCATCGCCGCAACGTGGCGCGCCGCGTGCGAGTGTTTATGGAATGGCTCAGCCAAGTCCTGCAGGAATATGTAACTTAGCAGACTATAATTGTATTTTCGCAGTGAACAGGATGACTATCGTCTATGACGGACAAAACCCCTAAACAGACCGCGGCCGAGGCAGAAGCCAAGCCGCTGATTGACATTAAAACCGGCAATAAAACCGTGGATGGCTCGATTCAAAATGTGTCGCGCTTCGCTGCCTGGTTCCAGGCGATTCCGGCGGTGGCGCACTTTATGCGCGCGCTGGAACGCTTTAACGATCGCCTCGGTAGTCAGTTTGGCGCGGCGATCACTTACTTCTCCTTTCTCTCCCTGATACCGATTTTGATGGTCTCCTTTGCGGCAGTCGGCTTTGTGCTGGCGTCGAATCAGGATTTGCTCACCGAGTTGATCAACAAAATCGTTAACAGCATCAGCGACCCGACGCTGGCCACCACGCTGAAAAATACGGTGAATACCGCGATTCAGCAGCGTGCCACAGTAGGATTAACCGGTTTGCTGCTGGCGCTCTACTCCGGCATTAACTGGATGGGCAACCTGCGTGAAGCGGTGCGCGCGCAGTCACGCGACGTGTGGGAACGCACGCCGGACGATCAGGAGAAATTCTGGAAGAAGTACGCGCGCGATCTGATTTCGCTGTTGGGTTTGATGTTTGCGCTGGTGATTACGCTGTCGCTGACCTCGATTGCCGGCGCGGCGCAGGCAGCGATCGTTAACGCGCTGGGGCTGGAAGACATTGAGTGGCTGCGCCCAGCGATGACGGTGATTGCGTTATCTATCTCTATCCTGGCTAACTATCTGCTTTTCCTGTGGATCTTCTGGATTTTACCGCGCCACAAGCCGCGTAAAAAAGCGCTGTTCCGCGGCACGCTGCTGGCGGCGATTGGCTTTGAGGTGATCAAGTTTGTAATGACGCTGACGCTGCCGAAGCTGGCAAGCTCGCCGTCGGGCGCGGCTTTTGGTTCAGTGCTCGGCTTAATGGCGTTTTTCTACTTCTTTGCGCGTTTGACGCTGTTCTGCGCCGCGTGGATCGCCACCGCCAAATACAAAGATGATAAAGAGATGCCGCAGCCGCATCAGGCTAAATAAGCCAACGAGGTTGTTACAATTGCCGTACTAGCTAAAAATGTCTCCTGCTGGCTGCTTTTTCAGCAAAAACCAGCAGGAAACGCTAAAGGGTCACTTTAATTTGGCCCTTTTGCAGAGATTCCCGCCAAAAAAGTGACACTTCCCGTTCCCATCCGCCACTGATCGCGGCAACTCAGAAATTATCCACTTATTCGCCGAAAAAGCCCGGTCTGACGCGGTTTTTCGCCATTGAATGCCGCAAACCAGGTGCGTAAGATTCTCTGTCTACATTTACAATTAAGAAACACTTATGCAAGCCTCCATCACAGAAACACTCGACAAAAAACACGACGACACGCCGGTCAATTCACGTGGCAAAGTGGTTGTGGCATCGCTTGTCGGCACCGCCATTGAGTTCTTCGATTTCTATATCTATGCCACCGCTGCGGTGATTATTTTCCCGCACATCTTCTTCCCGCAGGGCGATCCGACCGTGGCCACGTTGCAGTCGCTGGCGACCTTCGCGATCGCCTTCGTGGCGCGTCCTATCGGTTCTGCCGTGTTTGGACACTTTGGCGACCGAGTTGGCCGTAAAGCCACCTTGGTGGCATCGCTGCTGACCATGGGCGTCTCGACGGTGCTGATTGGTTTACTGCCAGGTTATGAAACCATTGGCGTGGCAGCGCCGCTGCTGCTGGCGCTGGCGCGTTTTGGTCAGGGTCTTGGCCTTGGTGGCGAATGGGGCGGCGCAGCACTGCTGGCGACCGAAAATGCTCCGGCGAAGAAACGTGCGCTTTATGGTTCGTTCCCACAGCTCGGCGCGCCGATTGGCTTCTTCTTCGCTAACGGCACGTTCCTGCTGCTTTCATGGTTGCTGACCGACGAGCAGTTCATGAACTGGGGCTGGCGCGTGCCGTTTATTCTCTCTGCGGTGCTGGTGTTAATTGGCCTGTATGTGCGCGTTTCGCTGCATGAAAGCCCGGTATTCGCCAAAGTGCAGAAAGAGAACAAACAGGTGAAAATGCCGATCGGCACGCTGCTGAGTAAGCATCTGACCGCCACCATTCTCGGCACCTTCATCATGCTCGCCACTTACACGCTGTTCTACATCATGACCGTGTATTCGATGAGTTACGGCACTGCACCCGCACCGGCTGGCCTTGGCTATTCGCGTAACAGCTTCCTGTGGATGCTGATGGTGGCGGTGATTGGTTTTGGTGTGATGGTGCCGATTGCCGGTCTGCTGGCCGATCGCTTTGGTCGTCGTAAAACCATGATCACCATTACGTTGATGATTATCGCCTTTGCATTGATGTTCCCAATGCTGCTGGGTTCCGGTTCTCAGGTGCTGGTAATGGGCTTCCTGATCCTTGGTCTGAGCATTATGGGCCTGACGTTTGGTCCGATGGGCGCGCTGCTGCCAGAGCTGTTCCCAACGGAAGTGCGTTATACCGGCGCATCGTTCTCTTACAACCTATCGTCGATTCTTGGTGCCTCGGTAGCGCCTTATATCGCCACCTGGCTGAACGCCCATTACGGTTTGCAGGCGGTGGGTTTCTATCTGGCTTCGATGGCGGTGTTGACGTTGATCGCGCTGATTGCCTGTAAAGAGACGCGAAATCAGACGCTGTATGAAGCGGTGTGATTGAGCTGGCTGTACTCTGGGTCGTGTGTGCTTGCTGTCCCTTAGGTATGTGCTCGCTGTCCCCCTCCTCGGTCCTCCCCCATAAATGGGGGAGGAAGATGCTGCCATATGTGAGTTCTGAAGCTGCATGTGGCAGCGTCTCCTTCCCCCGCAAGCGGGGGAAGGCCGGGATGGGGGACAGCGAGTACATACCTGGAGCAACAGCGAGCACGAATAAAAAAACCCCGGCAAGCCGGGGTTTTTTATTGTGCTGAAAACTGTGCCGCGCGTGGCTTAGCCAGCGACAGCGATACGTTTCATATCGGTCATGTAGCCACGCAGTTTGCGGCCTACAGATTCGATTGGGTGCTGACGAACGGCTTCGTTGACGTCACGCAGCTGCGCGTTATCCACCTGCGTACCTTCAACTGCTTTGCCCAGATCGCCCGGCTGCAGCGTGGTCATGAACTCTTTCAGCAGTGGAACTGCCGCAAAGGAGAACAGGTAGTTACCGTATTCTGCGGTATCCGAGATAACCACGTTCATTTCATACAGACGCTTACGTGCGATGGTGTTAGCAATCAGCGGCAGCTCGTGCAGTGATTCGTAGTAAGCCGACTCTTCGATGATGCCCGCGTCAACCATGGTTTCGAATGCCAGCTCAACGCCTGCTTTCACCATCGCAACCATCACGACGCCTTTGTCGTAATATTCCTGCTCTTCGATTTTGCCATCAAACTGCGGTGCGTTTTCGAATGCCGTTGCGCCGGTCTCTTCACGCCAGGTCAGCAGGTTTTTGTCGTCGTTAGCCCAGTCAGCCATCATGCCTGAAGAGAATTCGCCAGAGATGATGTCATCCATGTGCTTCTGGAACAGCGGAGCCATGATGGTTTTCAGCTGCTCAGACAACGCATAAGCGCGGATTTTTGCCGGATTAGACAGGCGATCCATCATCAGCGTGATGCCGCCAAACTTCAGTGATTCGGTGATGGTTTCCCAGCCGAACTGAATCAGTTTTTCGGTGTAAGCCGCGTCGTGACCTTCCGCCACCAGCTTGTCGAAGCACAGCAGAGAACCGGCCTGCAGCATACCGCACAGGATGGTCTGCTCGCCCATCAGGTCAGATTTCACTTCCGCAACGAAGGAAGATTCCAGCACGCCTGCACGGTCGCCGCCGGTCGCTGCTGCCCAGGCTTTAGCAATCGCCATGCCTTCGCCTTTTGGATCGTTTTCCGGGTGAACGGCAATCAGCGTAGGTACACCGAAACCACGCTTGTACTCTTCACGTACTTCCGTACCTGGGCACTTCGGTGCCACCATTACGACGGTGATGTCTTTACGGATGGTTTCGCCCACTTCAACAATGTTGAAACCGTGTGAGTAACCCAGCGCAGCGCCATCTTTCATCAGCGGCTGAACAGCCTGAACGACCGCAGAGTGCTGCTTGTCTGGCGTCAGGTTAACCACCAGATCGGCCTGTGGGATCAGCTCTTCGTAAGTACCGACTTTAAAGCCGTTATCGGTCGCTTTGCGGAAAGAGGCACGCTTCTCAGCAATCGCTTCAGCACGCAGGGCATACGCCACGTCCAGACCAGAATCACGCATGTTCAGACCCTGGTTCAGACCCTGAGCGCCACAGCCAACGATGACCACTTTCTTGCCTTTCAGGAAGCTAGCGCCATCTGCGAATTCGTCGCGTGACATGAAACGACATTTGCCCAGCTGCGCTAACTGGTTGCGCAGATTCAATGTGTTGAAGTAATTAGCCATGGGTACTCCGGTTAGATGTTGTGTTTGTTTTTGTTCAGTAACGACGTTATCTCTTACGCCGCGAATGACCCCATCATATGACAGGAATTCCGTTGCTTAAATTGATATATTAGCAAGGTCACATTGCATAATTTGCAACATAACCTTGAGGCGATACGCGCATGGATTTACGAGACCTGAAACTCTTCCTCCATCTGGCTGAAAGCTGCCACTTTGGCCGCACCGCGCGTGCCATGCACGTCAGCCCTTCAACTCTTTCGCGCCAGATTCAGCGCCTGGAAGAGGATGTCGGTCACGCGTTGTTCCTGCGTGATAACCGCACCGTCACGCTCACCGAAGCCGGTGAGCGCCTGCGCCAGTTTGCGCAGCAGACGTTGCTGCAGTATCAGCAGTTACGCCATGTGATGGATCTTAACGGCCCGTCGCTGAGCGGCGAACTGCGCCTGTTCTGCTCGGTAACCGCCGCTTACAGCCATCTGCCGCCGATTCTTGATCGCTTTCGCGCTGAACATCCGCAGGTAGAGATCAAACTCACCACCGGTGATGCCGCCGATGCGATTGAGATGGTGCAGTCCGGCGAGGCCGATCTCGCCATTGCCGGTCGCCCAGAATCGCTGCCGGCCAGCATAGATTTTACGCCACTGGGCCTGATTCCGCTGGTGCTGATCGCCCCGGCGCTGCCTTGCCCGGTGCGCAATCAGGCGACGCAGGAGCAACCCGATTGGGCGCAAATTCCGTTTATCCTCCCGGAACAAGGACCTGCACGCCGCGGCATCGATTTATGGTTCCGCCGCCAGCGCATTCCCAATCCGCAGATTTATGCCACGGTTTCCGGTCATGAGGCGATTGTGTCAATGGTGGCGCTGGGATGTGGTATTGCGCTGCTGCCGGATGTGGTGCTGGAGAACAGCCCGGAACCGGTGCGCAATCGCGTGTTAACGCTGGAGAATGTGGAGTCTGTCGCACCGCTGGAACTCGGCGTTTGCGTACAAAAAAAGCGGCTCGGAGAGCCGCTTATCAATGCGTTCTGGCACCAGCTGTAATCACTGCCCGGCGAGGAAAAAACGGAACGCCGGGTTGCTCGCTTCGTCATGCCATTCGTAACCCAGCGCGGTGAGATGGGTTTCGAAATCCGGTTCCTGATCGTTGGCTTCAAATGCCGCCAGCACGCGGCCATAATCGGTGCCGTGGCTGCGATAATGGAACAGCGAGATATTCCAGTGCGCGCCCAGCGTCTGCAGGAACTTCAGCAGCGCGCCCGGTGCTTCCGGGAATTCAAAGCTAAACAGGCGTTCGCGCAGCGGCTTGGATGGACGTCCGCCCACCATGTAGCGCACGTGCAGCTTGGCCATTTCGTCATCAGACAGATCCACCACGTTATAACCGGCTTCGCTCAATTGGCTGATGATCTCACTGCGCTCCTCCAGCCCGCGCGTTAAGCGCACGCCGACGAAAATGCAGGCGTTATCCGCATCGGCGTAGCGATAGTTGAACTCGGTGATCGAGCGCCCGCCGATGGTCTGACAGAACTTGAGGAAACTGCCCTGCTGTTCTGGAATGGTGACCGCCAGCAGCGCTTCACGCTGTTCGCCCAGTTCGCAACGCTCGGAGACATAGCGCAAGCCGTGGAAGTTGACGTTGGCACCCGACAACACGTGCGCCAGGCGCTCACCTTTGATGTCGTGCAGCTGGATGTATTTCTTCATACCCGCCAGCGCCAGCGCGCCGGAAGGTTCCGCCACGGCGCGCACATCTTCGAACAGATCTTTCACCGCTGCGCAAATCGCATCGCTATCCACCGTAATGATGTCATCGAGATACTCCTGACACAGACGGAAGGTTTCGCTGCCGATGCGTTTGACCGCTACGCCTTCCGCAAACAAGCCGACACGCGCTAAATCCACCGGCTCACCTGCTTCCAGCGCGGCCTTCAGGCAGGCTGAATCTTCCGATTCCACGGCAATCACTTTGATCTGCGGCATCAGCTGCTTGATCAAAACCGCGACACCCGCCGCCAGACCACCGCCGCCGACCGGCACGAAGACGCGATCAAGATGCGCGTCCTGCTGCAGCAACTCCATCGCCAGCGTGCCCTGCCCGGCGATCACTGCCGGATGGTCAAACGGAGGAACGAAGGTGTAACCCTGCTGCTCTGCCAGCTCAATCGCTTTGGCTTTCGCCTCGTCGAAGTTGGCACCAAACAGATAAGCCTCACCGCCAAATGCGCGTACTGCATCAACCTTGATGTCTGCCGTGGCCAGCGGCATCACAATCAGTGATTTGATACCCAGCGTGCTGGCCGAGAGCGCCACGCCCTGCGCATGGTTACCGGCCGAAGCCGTGACCACGCCGCGCGCTTTTTGCTCTTCGTTCAGCCCGGCAATCATCGCGTAAGCCCCGCGCAGCTTGAAGCTGTGCACCGGCTGACGATCTTCACGCTTCACCAGAATGGTGTTGCCAAGACGCGATGAAATTTTTTCCATTTTTTGCAGCGGCGTCACCTGGGCAATTTCATACACCGGTGAACGCAGCACGGCGCGCAAATACTCCGCGCCGTTTGGCGTCGCGGAGAGCGGTTGAGACTCAGCCATCGGTTAGCCTCCCAGCTTGGACTTATCGCGCACCGCGCCTTTGTCTGCGCTGGTCGCCAGTGATGCATAGGCACGCAGGGCAAAGGAGACTTCACGTACGCGGCCGTGCGGGGTATAAGCCGCATCGCCGCGCGCTTGCTCTTCTTCACGACGGGCGTGCAGTTCATTATCCGGTACCGCCAGCTTGATACCACGGTTGGGGATATCGATCTCAATCATGTCGCCATCTTTCACCAGCGCGATGGTGCCGCCGCTCGCCGCTTCCGGAGAGGCGTGACCAATCGATAAGCCTGACGTGCCGCCAGAGAAGCGACCATCGGTGATCAGTGCGCAGCTTTTGCCAAGGCCCATGGATTTCAGATAAGTGGTCGGATAGAGCATTTCCTGCATGCCCGGTCCGCCTTTCGGTCCTTCGTAGCGGATCACCACGACGTCGCCGGCTACCACTTTACCGCCAAGGATCGCTTCAACTGCATCATCCTGGCTTTCGTACACTTTCGCCGGGCCTTTGAAGGTGAGGATCTCTTTGTCTACACCCGCGGTTTTAACGATACAGCCATCTTCGGCAATGTTGCCGTAAAGCACAGCTAAGCCGCCATCCTGCGAGTACGCGTGTTCGCGTGTACGAATACAACCATCGGTACGGTCATCATCCAGCGTGTCCCAACGGCAGTTCTGCGAGAACGCCTTGGTGGTACGAATACCAGCAGGACCGGCGCGGAACATATCCTTCACCGCCTGATCTTTGGTCAGCATGATGTCGTACTGATCCAGGGTTTCACGCATGCTCTGCTGCAAGATGTTGCGCGCGCTGGTGTCGATTAAACCGGCGCGATCTAACTCACCGAGAATGGCGATAACGCCACCCGCACGGTGCACATCTTCCATGTGATATTTCGGCGTACTTGGCGCCACTTTACACAGCTGCGGCACTTTACGAGACAAGCGATCGATATCGGAGATGTTGAAGTCGATTTCACCTTCCAGCGCCGCTGCCAGCAGGTGCAGAACGGTGTTGGTGGAACCGCCCATAGCGATATCCAGCGTCATCGCATTCTCGAACGCCGCTTTGGTGGCGATGTTACGCGGCAGCATGTTGACGTCATCCTGCTCGTAGTAGCGTTTGGTCAGGCTAACGATGCGCTTACCAGCATTGATGAACAGCTCTTTACGATCGGCGTGTGTGGCCAGCAGTGAACCGTTACCCGGCTGCGACAAGCCCAGCGCTTCGGTCAGACAGTTCATCGAGTTGGCGGTGAACATACCGGAACAGGAACCGCAGGTTGGACAAGCAGAACGTTCGATCTGATCGCTGTCGGCATCGCTGACGTTCGGGTTGGCGCCCTGAATCATTGCATCAACCAGATCCAGCTTGATGATTTGATCAGACAGTTTGGTTTTACCGGCTTCCATCGGACCGCCAGACACAAAGATCACCGGAATGTTGAGACGCAGTGACGCCATCAGCATGCCTGGAGTGATTTTGTCGCAGTTGGAGATACATACCATAGCATCGGCGCAGTGCGCGTTGACCATGTACTCCACTGAATCGGCAATCAGCTCACGTGAAGGCAGTGAATACAGCATGCCGCCATGACCCATGGCGATACCGTCATCCACCGCAATGGTGTTGAACTCTTTGGCCACGCCGCCGGCTGCTTCGATTTCCTCAGCAACCAGTTTGCCAAGATCGCGCAGGTGCACGTGGCCCGGTACGAATTGGGTGAATGAGTTGACCACGGCGATAATCGGCTTACCGAAATCGTCGTCGGTCATTCCTGTCGCGCGCCACAAGGCACGGGCACCGGCCATGTTACGTCCATGGGTGGTGGTGGCGGAACGGTACTTAGGCATGCTCTATTTACTCCAGTAATAATAAGGTTGCGGGCGCCATCTGACGCCCGCAAAAAATCTCGTTATGCGTTAACCGGATCCAACCAGCCCCACTTGTCTTCCGTCTCGCCAGTGAACAGGCCAAAGAATGCCTTCTGGATACGACCGGTGACCGGACCACGTTTACCTTCGCCGACCTGAATGCCGTCGACGCTGCGCACCGGGGTGATCTCCGCTGCAGTACCTGACATGAAGACTTCGTCGGCCAGATACAGGGATTCGCGCGACAGAACCTGCTCACGCACTTCGATACCCATGTCTTGTGCCAGCTTGATGATGGCGTCACGGGTGATGCCCGGCAGCGCTGAAGAGGTGAACGGCGGCGTGAACAGAATGCCATCTTTCACTTCGAACAAGTTTTCGCCAGCACCTTCTGAAATATAGCCGTTGGTGTCGAGCGCGATACCTTCCTGATAGCCGTGGCGGCGCGCTTCGCTGCCTACCAGCAGAGAGGAGAGATAGTTACCACCCGCTTTCGCGGCGGTTGGCAAGGTGTTTGGTGCAACGCGGTTCCACGAAGAAACCATGGCATCGATACCGTTTTCCAGCGCTTCAGCGCCCAGGTAAGCACCCCAAGGGAAGGCAGCGATGATTACATCGGTGGTGTAGCCATCTGGCGGGTTCACACCCAGACCCACGTCGCCCACGAAGGCCAGCGGACGTATATAAGCGCTTTTCAGTTTGTTCACGCGGATCACTTCGCGGCACGCTTCCATCAACTCATCAACGCTGGCTTTAATCGGGAAACGATAAATTTTAGCGGATTCATGCAGACGCTTCATATGCTCACGGTGGCGGAACACCACTGGACCTTTGTGTGAGTCGTAGCAACGCACGCCTTCAAACACAGAAGTACCGTAGTGCAGGGCGTGAGACATAACGCTGACCTTGGCGTCTTCCCACTTAACCATCTCACCATTGAACCAAATAAAGTCTGCTTTCTTCGTACTCATTGCTTTTTCCTTTGGCGACTATGCGCGGATTTGTTGTGTTGTCTGTTGTTGGATCTCGACGCAAGCGACATCCATAAGTTTGCTTAACTGCGAAGACAGTAAATCGACTGAGCGTTGGCTGGCAACGGTCATTTCGATATTAATGTTCTCCGCATTGACCGCGGTGGCCATATTCATCGCACACACCTGGAAACCACGGTGACGCACGACACGTAAAATGCGCTCCAATATTTCAGGACGAAAGCGGGCTTCGATAGACAATTGATGCTGATTCATGCGGTTTTCTCCATCATGTTTGCGTTGCTGGCACCTGGCGGTACCAATGGCCAGACGTTTTCATGCTCATCTATCGAAACATGCAGGAAGTAAGGACCTTCACTGTTCAGCAGAGCATCGAGGGCGGCGTCGACCTGATCTTTACGGCTAATGCGCTGGCCTGGGATATCAAACGCGCTGGCCAGCGTGAGGAAATCGGGGTTGTCGGTCAGAATGGTTTCGCTGTAGCGACCATCAAAGAACAGTTGCTGCCACTGGCGCACCATGCCGAGACGCTGGTTATCCAGCAGCAGAATTTTCACCGGCAGCTTGCCGCGCTTGATGGTGCCCAGCTCCTGAATGTTCATCATGATAGAACCATCGCCAGACACGCAGATCACTGTGTCATCTGGACGTGCCACCTGCGCACCAATCGCCGCCGGCAGGCCAAAGCCCATAGTGCCGAGACCGCTCGAGGTGATGAAGTTTTCTGGCGCGGTGAAACTCATGTGCTGAGCGGCCCACATCTGGTGTTGACCTACATCGGTGGTGACTACGGCGCTGTCCGCTTTGCGGTCAGACAACTGCTTCAGCAACAACGGCGCATAAATCGCTTCGCCGGGATGATCGTAGCGCCAGTCGAATTCGCTTTTCATCGCGCTGACTTCTTTGCGCCAGCCATCAATGTGCATTGGCATGCTCAGTGCCGGCAGCACCTGATTCATATCGCCTTGTAGTGAAACGTGAGCACGGCGCAGTTTGTTCAGCTCGGCAGGATCGATATCGATATGGATGACGCTGGCGTGCGGCGCGAAGGTGTCCAGCTTGCCAGTAACGCGGTCGTCAAAACGCGCGCCAACCGCAATCAGCAAATCACAGGATTGTACCGCGAGGTTAGCGGCTTTGGTGCCGTGCATGCCCAGCATCCCGAGATAGAGATCGCTGCTGGCATCCGCGCTGCCAAGACCTTTCAGCGTAGAAACCATCGGAATACCGGTTTCCTGCGCCATGGCACGTAAGGCTGGAACCGCCTGCGCCATACCCACGCCGCCACCGATATACAGCATCGGCTTATGCGATTGCGCCATCAATGTGCGCGCCTCTGCAATGTGCTGCGCGGAGTGGCCGATTTCTTCCTCAACTGGCAGCAGATGAGGCGTCAGTTCGCCATTGGCGATCTGAATGTCTTTAGGGATATCGACCAGTACCGGGCCGGGACGACCCGATTGCGCGATGGCAAAAGCTTCTGCCATCACAGAGGGTAAATCATCAAGCGATTCAACGAGGAAACTGTGTTTGGTGCAGGCTAACGATAAACCAAGAACGTCTATTTCCTGGAAGGCATCGGTGCCGATGAAGGCCGATGATACCTGGCCGGTGATCGCCACTACCGGGATCGAATCCATCATCGCATCCGCCAAACCGGTGATCAGGTTGGTGGCGCCGGGCCCCGAAGTGGCGATACATACGCCAGTCTTGCCGGTTGCGCGGGCATAACCGATAGCAGCCATCACCGCACCTTGCTCATGACGACACAGTAGGTGTTCCACGCCGCCATCGTAGAGCGCATCGTACACTGGCATGATTGCGCCGCCAGGATAGCCAAACACTGTATCGACACCCTGCGCGCGTAAAGCCTGAACTACCCACTGTGCACCTGTCATGGTTATTCTCCTGTATTCCTAGGGGAACAACAGAATTTTATGCTACTGCTCATAATCTGTTCCTCGCTAATTTGCTGATATTTAGCCTGGTCAAAAAAAAACCCCCGGACCTTTCGGTGCGGGGGTTTTTGGAATTCCAGACTTGATTTTTAAGCCTTTCTTTCTCCAAGCGATGCCCCGCACGGTGGGATAATAATCACCACCACGCTAATCACGACTAGGCTAATCACTTGTAGAAGGGCTTTCATGTGTTGTTTGTTTTTTCGATTGTTCGAAGTAATACCTACAGAGTTACCATAGTTAGCGTGTCGTTGACAATAATTTTCATTGGAAAATTTTATGATGCCGCTGGCGGCCCGCCGTTATCACATTGTAAATAAAAGGTTATTTACATTTGTGATAAAAATTCATAACGCCCGCGTCGTAATCTTCATTTGGAGTTTACGATCAAGCTCTGATTTTCAGTGAAAGAGCGGCAATTATCAGGGAATGTAAGGAATTTGGCTCTGAAGTTGAGCAGTAAGCCATTGTTCATCTGTCTGGCTGCTTTGATGATAAGGACAACAAGGAGCGGTTATGTCTTTATCGAAGGTATTAACACGAGCTGCGCTGGGTGTTCAGGCTCCGCTGGTGACGGTGGAAGTGCACATCAGCAACGGCTTACCGGCCCTGACGCTGGTTGGACTGCCTGAAACCACGGTAAAAGAAGCGCGGGAACGGGTGCGAAGCGCGATTATCAATAGCGGGTTCACCTTCCCGGCGAAACGCGTCACCATCAATCTGGCGCCTGCCGATCTGCCAAAAGAGGGCGGACGCTATGACCTCCCCATCGCTATCGCCATTCTGGCGGCCTCTGAGCAGCTGCCAGACGCAAAACTGGGGCAATTTGAATTCCTGGGTGAGTTAGCACTTAACGGCGCGCTCTGTGGCGTTCAGGCCGCTATTCCAGCTGCGATGGCGGCACTGCAAGCAGGCAGACAAATGGTGTTAGCTGAACAGAATCAACAGGATGTAGGGTTGATTCAACAAGGCGAGACGCTGGTTGGCAAACATCTGGTAGAAATCTGTGCGTTTCTCCATAACAAAACCACTCTCACTGTCGCGCATTATCAGCCCGAAACGCTTGAACAGGAAAAGCAGGACCTCAGCGATATCATTGGCCAGGATCAGGGCCGACGTGCACTGGAGATCACCGCAGCTGGCGGGCATAACCTATTACTGATTGGGCCGCCTGGCACCGGCAAGACCATGTTAGCGACGCGTCTGCCCGGTATCATGCCACCGTTAGACGACCAGGAAGCGCTGGAGTGCGCCGCTATCGCCAGTCTGGTAAGCAGTGGCAATCTCCATCATCAGTGGCGCAAACGGCCGTTCAGAGCGCCTCATCACAGTTCATCACTCTATGCGCTGGTTGGGGGCGGCTCCTTGCCGCGGCCGGGAGAAATCTCCTTGGCACACAATGGCGTGTTATTCCTCGATGAGCTGCCAGAATTCGAGCGCAGAACGCTTGATGCTTTGCGCGAACCGATTGAATCCGGGGAAATCGCCATTTCACGCACGCGCGCTAAAGTGACGTATCCCGCGCGCTTTCAATTGATCGGCGCGATGAATCCCAGCCCGACCGGGCATTATCAGGGCAACCATAATCGCTCATCACCTCAGCAAGTGTTGCGCTATCTCAATCGGTTATCAGGACCTTTTCTCGATCGCTTTGATTTATCGTTAGAGGTCCCACTTCTGCCCAGTGGATCGCTAAGTAAGAAACAACAAGTCAGCGAAAGCAGCGCTGAAGTTTTAACTCGCGTCCTCGCCGCACGAAAGATTCAAACAGCACGCAGCGGAAAAGTGAATGCTCATCTCTCTAACCCAGAGATTTTACGCTGGTGTCCATTGAAGCAACAGGATGCTGAATGGCTGGAAGAAGTGTTGAATTCGTTGGGGCTTTCAGTACGCGCCTGGCAGCGGATTTTAAAGGTGGCCAGGACAATCGCTGATTTAGCAGGTGAAGAGCAGATTACTCGTAGTCATTTGCAGGAAGCGGTGGGATATCGCAGTATCGACCGCTTAATGATCTATCTGCACAAGACTCTGGAATAAAAAACGGGGCTTATATAAGCCCCGCTATTCTTAATCATCGCTATCGCTAAAATCTTCCACCGTATCCATCTGCGGCTTGCCGCCAGATAGCGTATGGAAACGCTTAGGTCGCTTGATACGTGCGGTATATTTCGACCATACACGTTCAGCTTCCGTTTGTGGCTCACGAAGACCACGACATACTTCTAAAAATGAACGCTCTTCTTCTGTAATGGGTTCACGCTTAGCGAGATCCAGTTCATTAAAGGCGTAACCGTGGCGCTCCAGAAGCTGAGCTTCTTTAATGGTGAAATCACCATGACGCGAAAAACCACGTGGGTAATGTTTGTTATCAAAGAAACGATTCGTTGTTGCGAAGCTATCCGCCATTTTACACGCTCCTGACTCTCATATGGCCGTGCTATTTATGGCGCGGAGTATTAGATAGGCTTGACAGAGTGTAAAACAAAACATTTAAATCAGTACGACAAACAATTTTTGGGAGAATGCAGTGGATACGGAATTACTGAAAACTTTCCTCGAAGTGAGCAGAACACGCCATTTCGGGCGTGCTGCTGAAGCGCTTTACCTCACGCAATCTGCCGTTAGTTTTCGCATTCGTCAGCTGGAAAATCAGCTGGGCGTAAACCTTTTTACTCGTCACCGTAATAACATCCGGCTGACTTCAGCAGGCGAGCGTTTATTACCCTATGCCGAAAGCTTGATGAGCACCTGGCTGATGGCCAAAAAGGAAGTTTCGCATACACAACAGCATCATGAGCTTTCAATAGGAGGTAGCGCATCCCTTTGGGAAGCGTACTTAACTCCCTGGTTGCAAACACTTTATGAGAATCGAGAAAGCCTTCATCTCGAGGCACGTATCGCCCAGCGACATTTACTGGTTAAGCAATTGCATGAACGTCAGTTGGACCTGTTGATCACAACTGAAGCGCCAAAAATGGATGAGTTAACCAGCCAGCAAATAGGGCATATTTCGCTCGCATTATTCCGGGCGCGTAAAACCGAGAAGCGTGAAAAATATGACTATATCAAGCTGGAATGGGGCGCAGATTTTCATCAGCATGAAAGTTATCTGTCTAGTGATGATGTTCCCGTATTAACCACCACATCCGCACATTTAACACGCGAATTACTGCATACCACCGGTGCTTGTGCCTTTTTACCTGATTTTTGGCACGGCATTTTTAGTGATTTGATGGTTATTCCAGATACACCCGTCGCCGTGCGACCGTTATATGCGGTGTGGCTGCAGAATAGCGATCAGCAAAGTCACATTCGTCAGCTGCTTAAATATCCGGTTTTGACACAATAAGATAATAAAAGAGGGAGTTTGAGTGGATCACAGTGAAACTCAAACTCATTTCACTGCTGAATTTTGGACAAAAAAAATCCTTTGCCGAAGCAAAGGATTATTTTCTGGCAGGGGCGGAGGGACTCGAACCCCCAACACCCGGTTTTGGAGACCGGTGCTCTACCAATTGAACTACGCCCCTAATTAGGGTGGCGGAACGGACGGGGCTCGAACCCGCGACCCCCTGCGTGACAGGCAGGTATTCTAACCAACTGAACTACCGCTCCACCGATTCTGTACTGATATCAGACAATCGTTCTGATTTCAGGTGTTTCG
>NZ_JACVBT010000006.1:0-291056 GCF_014852515.1 Pantoea sp. PNT03 | reverse complement strand
GTCCGCCACTCGTCACCCGAGAGCAAGCTCTCTGTGCTACCGTTCGACTTGCATGTGTTAGGCCTGCCGCCAGCGTTCAATCTGAGCCATGATCAAACTCTTCAATTTAAGTTTGATTTGCTGAAACGAGTTCAGCGGTGCTCATCTGTAAAACGTCATAATGAATTTCATTATGTGTTCACTCGTGAGGCTTTGATATTTTTTGCGTCCGGAGACGCGGATATCAATCCTGCGAGTGCCCACACAGATTGTCTGATAAATTGTTAAAGAGCGATGCGAACAACGGCTGAACCGTCTGTCGCGAGGTGGCGTATACTACGCTACTCTCCTTCGGAGTCAAACACTTTTTTCAGCGTTTTCATCCGGCGGGATGAATTTCTTCACTCCCTGCTGAGCCGTCTGCGTTGCCGCTTTGCCGTCTCAGTGGTGGCGCATTATAGGGAGTTATTTGGAGCTGACAAGGGTTAATTGCAAATAAATTACTGTTCGACCTAAATTTCGCCACAACGCTGTATTTCACAACGATTTGCCTGGTAACTGCGCAAAACCCTGAGCAAAAAGCGCCACTTTATTCCAATCGGTGTATTCAACTTCTTTCGATGTATCGGTTTCCCCGCCGGTCATACGCATAATGAATTGAATCATGACGCGATCAAACCAGCGATAACGCGGATAACGCAACGCCCCAGCGAAAACCGCACAGCAATCGGGTTGCCACGGTGACTGCTCCAGGAACTTGCGCGTATACGCATTGGTCTCTGGCGTACACTTATCTGCTTTACGCGCCGTCAGGTTGACACTAAAGAAGCCGCTCACCCGCTGCTGCAGCTGTGCTCTGTGCTGGGTGACAAATTTCAGCAACGCCGGATTGAAATGGCCATAGCGGATCGAAGCACCAATCAGCACGCGATCGTACTGCAACCAATCAATCTGCGGTGCCTGTAGTAAATCGATCACGTCACACAGTTGATGCGGCACTAACGTCTGCGCAATGCGCGCGGCAATGTCACGAGTTTGTCCATCGCGGCTGGAATACAGAATCAACGCTTTCATTACTCAATCCTATTTTATTATTCGCGCCAGAAGGTCGGCGTAAACAGCACCAGCAGCGTGAACACTTCAAGGCGTCCAAACAGCATGGTTAAAATCAAAATCCACTTCGCGACATCATTCATTGAAGTGAAGTTGTCTGCCACCACGCCCAAACCGGGCCCGAGGTTATTCAGGGTCGCGGCCACGGCAGCAAAAGCCGAGAAGTCATCCACGCCAGTGGCGATGATCGCCAACATGCTGAGCAGGAACACCAGCGCATAAGCTGAGAAGAAACCCCACACCGCTTCGAGGATACGTTCCGGCAGCGCGCGATTACCCAACTTGATGGTGTAAACCGCATTCGGGTGCACCAATCGCTTCAGTTCACGCGAACCCTGTTTGAACAGCAGAAGAATGCGAATCACCTTCAAACCGCCGCCGGTTGAACCCGCCATGCCGCCGATAAAAGCCGAGCACAGCAGCAGCACCGGCAGGAACAGCGGCCAGCGCGCAATACTGTCGGTGGTAAAACCGGCCGTGGTCGCCATTGATACCACCTGGAAAAACGCCTGATTCAGCGTTTGCCAGCCGCTGGCGTATACATTGTGGAACCACAACACTATGGTACAGATCAGCACTAAGGTCAGTTGTACGCCAATAAACATGCGGAATTCGGGATCGCGCCAGTACACTTTCAGGTTGCGACCACTTAATAAAGAGAAGTGCAGGCCATAGTTACAGCCCGAGATCAGCAGAAATACCGCGACAATGGTGTTGATGGTTGGGCTATTAAAGTAGCCGATGCTGGCATCATGGGTTGAGAACCCGCCAATCGCGATCGTCGAGAAGCTATGGCCGATAGCATCAAACATCGGCATGCCCGCCAGCCACAGCGCCACCGCGCACGCCACGGTGAGCAATACGTAGATCAGCCACAACGTTTTAGCTGTTTCCGCGATACGCGGGCGCATCTTGTTATCTTTCAACGGTCCCGGCATTTCGGCGCGATAGAGCTGCATGCCACCCACGCCCAGAATGGGCAGAATCGCCACCGCCAGCACAATGATCCCCATCCCGCCGAGCCACTGCAGCATCTGACGATAGAACAAAATCGCTTTAGGCAACGTATCCAGTCCCACCAGCGTGGTGGCGCCGGTGGTAGTGAGGCCAGAGAAGGACTCAAAGAAGGCATCAGTGATTGAGAGATGCGGCTGCTCGGCGAAGATAAACGGCATCGCACCGACGCTGCCCAACACGGTCCAGAACAGCACCACGATAAGGAAGCCTTCGCGCGGCTTGAGTTCGGTTTTCTGCTTGCGGTTTGGCCACCACAGCAGTGAACCGATAACGATCGCCATCATAAAGGTCTGACTGAACGCGCGCCCGGCACCATCACGGTAAATCAAGGCGACGAGGCCCGGTAAAATCATGGTCACCGAGAACAGAATCACCAGCAGGCCCACGATGCGGGTAATGGCGCGAAAATGCATTCAGCCGTTTCCTTTAAACAGAAGCTTTTAGTTTGTCAGCGGGATGAGCGTCAGCGCGCCCCGGCTGTAATCAGACAGGTTTTGGCGAAAGCCATCAATCTGCGCATGCGGCAACGCTAAACGCAGCGCAATACGATCCTGATAATGGCTCTCTTCTATAATGCCGTCAAAACGTTGCAGCAAGCGTTCGATGTCGCTGAGTTGGGCGTAATCGCACTGCAGGGTAAAAGATTCCATCGGCACTTTACGCTGACGCGCCAGTTGCTTCAGCCCTTGCTGCACGCCGCCGCCATAAGCTTTTACCAGTCCGCCGGTACCCAGCATGATGCCGCCATAATAACGCACCACCACCGCGGTGATCTCACCGACACCGCTACCCATCAGCTGGGCCAGCATCGGTTTGCCCGCGGTGCCAGAAGGTTCGCCATCATCGGAGAAACCCAGCTGCTGCGAATCATCCGGCGCACCCGCCACCCACGCCCAGCAGTGATGCCGCGCGGTGGGATGTTCCTGCTTCACCTGCTGCACAAACGCGCGCGCCGCTTCCACGCCGGCCGTGTGCGCCAGCAAGGTGATGAAGCGGCTTTTCTTGATGGTTTCCTCGCTGAGGCTTACGGCCCGAGCGGGAATGTCGTAAGCATCCATCAGGCAAGGTGCAAGTCGCGCGTCATGTTTTCAATGCGATTAGCGTGAACCACCACGTTATCCTCGATACGAATACCGCCGTAAGGTTTCAGTGCATCAATTGCCGCCCAGTCAAAGTATTGGCTGAACTTGCCGCCGCGCAGCTTCGTCAGCAGCGAATCGATAATATAGAAGCCCGGTTCGATAGTCAGCACCATGCCAGGTTCCAGCACGCGCGTACAACGCAAATACGGATACTGCGACGGTGCCGCCAGATGCGTACCGTTGTCATCCTGCATGAAGCCAGCCACATCGTGCACCTGCAAGCCGAGCGGATGTCCAAGGCCGTGCGGCATAAACGGACCGGTTAAATCTTCCGCCACCAGCGTCTCTTCAGTCAGGCCTTTCACCAACTCGAACTTCAGCAGCAGACGCGCAATGCGCTGATGCATCTGCAGATGATAATCGGTATAGCGCACGCCGGCTTTCAAGGTGGCGATCAGCGCCAGCTCTTCCTTGTTCATCGCCGCAACCATGTCGGCATAGCGCGATTTGCTCTGCGCCGCGTAGCTGCGCGTCAGGTCAGCGGCGTAACCGAGGTATTCCGCACCGGCGTCAATCAGGAAGCTGTGGCGTTTGGCCGGCGGCTGATGATCCAGTTTGGTGTAGTGCAGCACCGCGGCATGTTCATTGAGCGCGATGATGTTGCCATATGGCACATCGGTATCGCGATGGCCGGTTGCGGTCAGATAGGCGATATTGATATCGAACTCGCTCATGCCAGAGAAGAACGCCTCTTTGGCAGCGCGATGGCCCGCCACCGCCAGCTTCTGCGCTTCGCGCATACACGCCAGTTCATAGTCGGTTTTGATACTGCGATGATAATGCAGGAAATCGATCACGCCTTTCGGGTTCACCTGCTCGCTGTTAATACCGAGCTGGGAAGCGCGTGACGGCACCGGACCGATATAGGCCACTTTCTCGCGCTGTGCTGGCAGCAGCTGCGCGATCTCATCGGCACTCTTCAGGCCAATCACCTCCACGTCGTTAGTCCAGAAGCTGTTTGGCAGCGGCTCAACGTTGTGCCAGTAATCAACCGGCGAATAGAACCACAGCTTGGGTTTATTCACGCCATCAATCCATAACCAGCAGTTTGGCACCTGCGTCACCGGCACCCACGCTTTGAACTGGGGATTCACTTTAAACGGATAGTCGTGATCGTCGAGAAAAACGGTCAACAGTTCGCCGGAATGAATCAGCATGGCATCAAGCTTAAAGCGAGCCAGCACCTGCTGCGCTCGCTGCTGCAGCGTATTGATGTGCGCGTGATACAGGGTTTTCAGTGAATCCATGGACTTGTCTCCGATGTCGCGAAAGTGGCCGCAGTGTAGCACAGCCGTGTTAGTGATGCCGTGCTGCGCGCGCTGTGATCGTTGTATCAAATAATCAAACTCTGGTTTGCAAATAATTAACATCACACCCACACTCCAACTCATCTGGTATGACCAGATCAACTTTCGCGGTTTCAGGAGACGGACATGCTCTACCAAGGCGATACCCTTTCAGTTCACTGGCTTGACGACGGCATCGCCGAGCTGGTTTTCGATGCGCCCGGTTCGGTGAACAAACTCGATACCAAAACCGTTGCCTCGTTGGGCGAGGCATTAAGCGTATTGGAACAGCAACCCGCGCTGCGCGGCCTGTTGCTCTCGTCGGCCAAACCGGCATTTATCGTTGGTGCCGACATCACAGAATTCCTGTCGCTGTTTGATGCGCCAGAAGAGAAGCTGAGCCAATGGCTGGCGTTTGCCAACAGCATCTTCAATCGTTTAGAAGATTTGCCGGTGCCCACCGTGGCCGCCATCGACGGCTATGCGCTGGGCGGCGGCTGTGAATGCATACTGGCGACCGACTTCCGCATTGCCACGCCGACCGCACGCATCGGCCTGCCGGAAACCAAACTGGGCATTATGCCGGGCTTCGGCGGCAGCGTGCGCTTGCCGCGCCTGCTTGGCGCCGATAGCGCGATGGAGATTATCGCCGCCGGTAAAGATGTTGATGGCAGCAGCGCCCTGAAACTCGGTTTGGTGGATGCGGTGGTCAGCAGCGACAAACTACATGCCGCTGCGCTGACCGTGTTGCAGGACGCCATCGTACAGGGCAACTGGCAGGCTCGCCGCGCGCCGAAACTGGCACCGCTGAAACTCAGCCCGATTGAAGCCGCCATGAGCTTCACCATCGCCAAAAGCATGGTGCTGCAAACCGCGGGCAAACACTATCCGGCACCGATTACCGCCGTGAAAACCATTGAAGCTGCCGCCAGCCTCGGACGTGATGATGCGCTGAAGCTGGAAACCGCCGCGTTTGTGCCGCTGGCGCAAAACGATGTGGCACGCGCGTTGGTCGGTATCTTCCTTAACGATCAGTACGTCAAAGGCCTGGCGAAGAAGCACAGCAGTGCAGCCGGTGCGCCGCAGCAAGCGGCAGTATTAGGCGCAGGCATTATGGGCGGCGGCATTGCTTATCAATCGGCATGGAAAGGTGTGCCGGTGATGATGAAAGATATCAATCCGCAGGCGTTAACGCTGGGCATGACCGAAGCCAGCAAGCTGCTGAACAAACAGCTGGAGCGCGGCAAAATTGACGGCGCGAAACTGGCGAGCGTACTCACCACCATTCAGCCCACGCTGGATTACGCCGGATTCGAACGCACCGACGTGGTGGTAGAAGCGGTAGTAGAGAATCCGCAGATCAAAGCCAAAGTGCTGGCAGAGACCGAACAGCATCTGCGCGAGGACGCCATTCTCGCCTCCAACACCTCAACCATTCCGATCAGCCTGCTGGCGCAAGCCCTGAAACGTCCGGAAAACTTCTGCGGCATGCACTTCTTCAATCCGGTACCGCGTATGCCGCTGGTTGAAGTGATTCGCGGTGAGAAAACCTCAGAAGCGACCCTCAGTAAAGTGGTGGCCTGGGCGAGCAAAATGGGCAAGACGCCGATTGTGGTGAATGACTGTCCCGGCTTCTTTGTGAATCGCGTGCTGTTCCCCTACTTCGCCGCCTTCAGCCTGCTGCTGCGCGACGGCGCGGATTTCCGTCAGATCGATAAAGTGATGGAAAAACAGTTCGGCTGGCCGATGGGCCCCGCGTGGCTGCTGGATGTGGTCGGCATTGATACCGCGCATCACGCTCAGCAGGTGATGGCGCAAGGTTTCCCGTCTCGCATGCAGAAAGATTATCGCGACGCGATCGACGTGCTGTTTGACGCCAAACGTTACGGCCAGAAAAACGGTCAGGGCTTTTACCGCTGGGAGCAGGATAAAAAAGGCAAAGCGCAGAAGAGAGCCGATGCGGCTGTCGATGCGCTGCTGGAACCGATTTGCCAGCCGACGCGCGTGTTCAGCGATGACGAGATCGCCAACCGCATGATGCTGCCGATGCTCAACGAAGTGGTGCGCTGCCTCGAAGAGAAGATCATCGCTTCACCGGCCGAAGCTGATATGGCGCTGGTGTACGGTTTAGGCTTCCCGCCGTTCCGTGGCGGCGCGTTCCGCTACATGGATACGCTGGGCAACAGCAACGTGGTCGATCAGGCCAAACGTTATACCGCGCTCGGCCCGCTGTATGCGCTGCCGGAGCTGCTGTTGCAAAAAGCCCATCAGCATCAGAGCTGGTATCCCGCGGTGCAACCGATTGACGAAGCGGCGCTGCAAAGTGCCTGAGGTAATGAAAATGGAAAAAGTGGTAATTGTTGATGCGGTCCGCACGCCGATGGGCCGCTCCAAAGGCGGCGCGTTTCGTCAGGTACGGGCGGAAGATCTCTCGGCGCATTTGATGCGCGAGCTGCTGAGCCGCAACCCGGCGGTTGATCCCGCCACGCTGGACGACATTATCTGGGGCTGCGTGCAGCAGACGCTGGAGCAAGGCTTCAACATTGCACGTAACGCCGCGCTGCTGGCGGAGATCCCGCATCGCGTACCTGCCAGCACCGTCAACCGCCTGTGCGGTTCGTCGATGCAGGCGCTGCACGACGCGGCACGCGCGATCATGGTTGGCGATGCGCACAGCTGCCTGATTGGCGGCGTAGAACATATGGGCCACGTGCCGATGAGCCACGGCGTGGATTTCCATCCGGGCCTGGGTCGCACGGTGGCGAAAGCGGCGGGCATGATGGGGTTAACCGCCGAGATGCTGGCGCGCATGCATCACATTACGCGTGAGCAGCAGGATGCTTTTGCGCTGCGTTCGCACCAGCGCGCCTGGGCAGCAACCCAGCGCGGCGACTTCAAGCGTGAAATTGTGGCGACCTACGGCCACGACGCCGACGGCGTGTTGAAGCGCTTTGAGAGCGACGAAGTGATCCGCGAAGAGACCAGCCTTGAAGGATTGGCTGCGCTGCGACCGGCATTCGACCCGGTCAACGGCACCGTGACCGCAGGCAGCTCATCCGCGCTTTCCGACGGCGCAGCCGCGATGTTGATCATGAGTGAAAGCCGCGCACGCGAACTCGGTCTGACAGCGCGCGCGCGCATTCGCAGCATGGCGGTGGTGGGCTGCGATCCGTCGATTATGGGTTACGGCCCGGTTCCCGCCAGCAAGCTGGCGCTCAAGCGCGCGGGATTAAGCGTGCAGGATATCGACCTGTTCGAGTTCAACGAGGCTTTTGCCGCACAGGCGCTGCCATGCATTAAAGACATGGGCTTGCTGGAACAGCTGGATGAGAAAGTGAATTTGAATGGCGGCGCGATTGCGCTCGGTCATCCGCTGGGATGTTCCGGTGCGCGTATCAGTACTACGCTGCTGAACCTGATGGAACGTCGCGATGCGCAATTTGGTCTGGCGACCATGTGCATTGGCTTAGGCCAGGGCATCGCCACGGTGTTCGAACGAGTTTAATACGTTAATGTTGCACGTGTTCCCGCCCTTTCGGGCGGGCTTTTTTGCGCAATAAATTGCGCCGCGACGAATCCGTGCACATTATCGTAGCGACGCGATTTATCGCGTTCTATTGACCTTAGATAAACGCAAACGCATCGCCAAACATCTGCGCTTCCAGCGCACCGCGCTCGGCGCAGAAACGCTCACGCGCAATCTTCGCCATCTCAAAACGACCGGCAATATAGATATCGTGCTCGCTGAGCGACGCGAAATCCTGCATCACTGCCGTCAGCACCGTGCCGCTGCGTCCGGTCCAGTCATCCGCCGGTTGTTCAACCACCGGGATCACTTTCAGGTTCGGATGCTTCACCGCCAGCGCATTCAGCTCATCCAGATCGTACAGATGCATCAGCTCACGGCCGCCCCAGTAAATCGCAATCTCGCGATCGGGTTGCTGTGCCAGCGCGGTCAGCAGAATAGAACGCGCATAGGAGAAGCCGGTACCGCCCGCGATCAGAATGATCGGACGCTCGCTATCTTCACGCAGCCAGGCATCGCCGTGCGGCATATCAACCGTAATCTGGCGATCGTTCTTGATGCGGTCCATCACCGCCATCGCGTAGAGATTGAGATCCGACGCGCCGATGTGCAGCTCAATGATGTCCTTTTCCATTGGCGTAGAAGCCAGTGAAAACGGGCGCTTATCGCGCTCATCCATCACCACCATCAAATACTGTCCGGCGCGGAAGTTAAAATCCGCCGCCGGAATTAAACGAACGCGGTAAACCGTGTCCGTAATCGCTTCAACCGAAGTCACTTTGCAGCTTAACGTTGTCATGCGTTCCCTTTTTCTTCGGGTCTAATTGGTCTGCCGCCGTTAGCGCTGCGGCGGCTCGGCAAAGATAGCTAACTCATCCCAAATGGCGTCAATGCGCGCGGTCACCGCCGGATCTTTCACAATCGGCGTGCCCCACTCGCGCGTGGTTTCACCCGGCCACTTATTGGTCGCATCAAGTCCCATCTTCGAGCCTAAGCCGGAAACCGGCGAGGCAAAGTCGAGATAATCGATGGGCGTGTTCTCAACCAGCACCGTATCGCGCGCCGGATCCATGCGTGTGGTAATCGCCCAAATCACATCATTCCAGTCGCGCGCGTTGACGTCGTCATCGCACACAATCACGACCTTGGTGTACATGAACTGACGCAGGAACGACCACACGCCGAACATCACGCGCTTGGCGTGACCCGCGTACTGTTTCTTGATCGTTACTACCGCGAGGCGATAAGAGCAGCCCTCCGGTGGCAGATAGAAATCAACGATCTCCGGGAACTGCTTGATCAGAATCGGCACCAGCACTTCATTGAGCGCCACGCCCAGCACCGCCGGTTCATCCGGTGGACGTCCGGTGTAGGTTGAATGATAAATCGGGTTGCGACGTTGCGTTACGTGCGTCACGGTAAACACCGGGAAGCTATCTACTTCATTGTAGTAGCCTGTGTGGTCGCCGTACGGACCTTCCGGCGCGACATCGCCCGGCTCGATATAACCTTCCAGCACGATTTCCGCGCTGGCCGGCACTTCGAGTTCGTTCGAAACGCACTTCACCACTTCGGTTTTGTTACCGCGCAGCAAACCGGCAAAGGCGTATTCGGAGAGTGTATCCGGCACCGGCGTTACCGCGCCGAGAATAGTGGCAGGATCGGCGCCCAGCGCCACCGACACCGGGAAACGTTCGCCCGGATGCGCTTTACACCACTCCTGGAAATCCAGCGCGCCGCCGCGATGCGACAGCCAGCGCATAATCACGCGGTTCTTGCCGATCACCTGCTGACGATAGATACCCAGATTTTGTCGCTCTTTATGCGGGCCGCGCGTGACGGTCAATCCCCACGTAATCAGCGGCGCAGCATCGCCCGGCCAGCATTTCATCACCGGAATGCGCGACAGATCGACGTCATCGCCGCTGAAAATCTCTTCCTGGCACGGCGCATTGCGCAGGCGCTTGGTTGGCATGTTCAGCACTTGCTTGAACTGCGGCATCTTATCGAACAGATCGCGGAAGCCTTTTGGCGGCTCCGGCTCTTTCAGGAACGCCAGCAGCTTGCCCACTTCACGCAGCGCACTGACCTCTTCCTGGCCCATGCCCATCGCCACGCGTTTGGGTGTGCCAAACAGATTACACAGCACCGGCATGTCGTACCCTTTCGGGTTTTCGAACAGCAGCGCCGGGCCGCCAGCGCGCAGCGTGCGGTCGGCAATTTCCGTCATCTCTAACTCAGGATCGATCTCCTGAGTGATGCGCTTTAACTCGCCACGCTGTTCCAGCAATGCGAGGAAGTCTCGTAAATCCTGATATTTCATGCGGCTTTAGCTTTCCGGCCAGAGTGAAACGCCATTATAGAGGCGTTTTACGCTGACATGTTGAGGTTTTACGTCAGGCAGGCTGACAGGAAAACGGCACCAGCGACTGAATCGCCAATACATCGTGATAAGCAGTAATCGGCTCGCCGTGACGGAACACTTTGAAGTCTTCACCGCGTGCGCTGTAGTAACGCAGGCGATTTTCGCTCACGTACAGGAAGCTGGCTTCACGCAGCGCAATCACCGATTCATGCGGGTTAACGGCACAGAACTCGGCCAGTCGTTCATCACGCGTTTCGCCCATATGGCCGCTGACGTGCGCATCAAGATAATGCGGATTGATCTGCACCGGGAACAAACCCAGCGCGGGCAACACTACGCTGCTGCGCACCGGCATATCATTGGTGGTGCGAATGGAAGGCGTTGCCACATTGCAACCGGCGCTCCAGCCGACGTACGGCACATCACGCTCGCGCACCGCGCGTTGGATAGCGACGATCAAGCCGTGCTCGTGCAGCATTTGATTGAGGAACCAGGTATTTCCGCCGCTCACCAGAATCAGCTCAGCTTGTTCAATCGCCGCAACGGGCGATGCAAACTCGTGCACGGTGCGCACGTCAATGCCTAACGACGCGGATAACTCCTGCGCGCGCTGCGCGTGATCGCCACGAATAATCGCGTACGGTACCAGCACCGCCGAAGTGATGCCGCGCTGGGCGATCATCGCATGCAGCTGCGGGTGGGCGTAACTTAACAGCGGCGCATCGTCAGCCACTTTACCGTTACTCAACAGGAACAGTTCCATCAGCCACTCCTTTTCAATCGAAAGATGGGGAGGGAGTCTGATACAGATGGTCGCCGGCCGTCAATTTTCTTGCAAGAAAGCGTAAATAAGCCGCATCAATCGGATAAATCGTAGTGAAATTGTTTTCAGCGCCCGGTTTCCACCCGCCGATGCGCTATAACTCTGACAACTGATTTGATATTCTTAGCGTCCATTATTTGGGAGCGGTTATGGAATCCTGGTACTTACTCTATTGCAAACGTGGACAACTGTTGCGCGCGAAAGAGCATCTTGAGCGGCAAGAGGTCAATTGCCTCAGCCCGATGATCGCTCTGGAGAAGATTGTGCGCGGTAAACGCACCACCGTGAGTGAGCCGCTGTTTCCCAACTATCTGTTTATCGAATTCGATCCCGAAGCGATTCACACCACCACCATCAGCAGCACGCGCGGCGTCAGCCACTTCGTGCGCTTTGGCACCATGCCGGCCACCGTATCAAATGATGTGATCGAAGCGCTGCAAACCGACGTGCCGCAGATCGTGCTCGATGCGGAAACCCCACAAAGCGGTGATGAAGTGATCATCACCGATGGCACGTTCGAAGGATTGCGCGCCATTTTTGCCGAGCCGGATGGTGAAACGCGCTCCGTTCTGCTGCTCAACATGCTGAACAAACAGGTGATGCGCAGCGTGGATAACAAACAGTTCCGTAAACTCTAAGCGAGTTTAAACAGCTGACGCGCGTTGAGATTAACCTGCGCGCCCAGCGCTTCCGCCTCCTCGTCACGCCATTTCGCCACCTGCTGCACAATATGCGGCAGGAAACATGGCTCATTGCGGCGCGAAGTGGGACGCGGATGCATATCGCGCGGCAGTAAATACGGTGCGTCGGTTTCCAGTAACAGGCGCTCAGCCGGAATCAGCGGCAGCAATTCACGCAGTTCCATGCCGCGACGCTCGTCGCATACCCAACCGGTAATGCCCACCGACAATCCCAGCGCCAGACACGCTTGCAGCTCGTCACGCGTACCAGTAAAGCAGTGCACGACTGCACCAACCAGCTTCGGTAGCCACGGCTCAACTACCGCAACAAAACGATCGTGCGCTTCACGGCAATGCAAAAACACCGGCAGCTGTAGCTCAGCGGCCAACGCCAGCTGCGCATCGAAAGCGTATTCCTGCTGATCGTGGGCCGAAAGATTGCGATTGAAATCCAGGCCACATTCGCCAATCGCGACCACCTGCTCACTTTCGGCCAGGCGACGCAAGGTATTCGCGGTTTCCGCCGACCATTCACTGGCATGGTGCGGATGGACGCCGGCGGTTGACCAGCAATAGCCCGCGTGCAATGCCGCCAGCTGCCGCGCCTGCTGGCTCTCCAGCGCGTTGGTGCCGGTAATTAACAGGCCGGTGACGCCTGCTTCGCGCGCACGTTTTACCACCTGCTCGCGATCTTTTGCGAATTGCGTGCTGGTCAGGTTTACACCGATATCAAACATGTCTTCTCCCCAATAAAAAACCGCCCAACGGGGCGGTTTAGATTCATCTTCCCGCGCGCTGCGGGATGCCCTGCATTAAGGACATCAGGATTCGGTGTTGTGTTCCTCATCCGAAGACTGACGTCCTTTACCCACATAGTAGCGGGAGAAGAATACGCCGACTTCAAACAGGCAGTACATCGGAATAGCGAGCAAAGTTTGCGAGAAAACATCCGGCGGTGTGAGCAACATCCCAACCACGAACGCGCCAACCAACATATAAGGACGTTTCTTTTTCAGATCTTCTGGTGAAGTTATGCCGGTCCAGCACAGCAGCACAATCGCAATCGGCACCTCAAACGCCACGCCGAAGGCCATGAAAATCGTCATGACGAAGTCGAGGTAGTTGGTGATATCCGTTGCGATGGTCACGCCTTGCGGCGCGGTTTTGGCGAAGAAGCCAAACGCCAGCGGGAACACGATGAAGTAAGCAAACGCCACGCCGACGTAAAACAGCAGCGTACTGGAGAACAGCAGCGGCATCACCAGTTTGCGTTCGTGGCGATAGAGCGCGGGCGCCACAAAGGCCCACACCTGATACAAAATCACCGGCACGGCCAGAAACACCGAAACGATGATGGTCAGCTTGATCGGCGTGAAGAATGGCGATGCGACGTCGGTAGCGATCATGCTCGCCCCGGCTGGCATCTGGCTGATCAGCGGCGACGCGACCAGATGGTAAATATCATTCGCAAAATAGACCAGACACAGAAAGATGACTAAAACAGCGATGATGCAATTCAACAAACGCTTGCGCAGCTCAATCAAATGACTAATGAGCGGTTGGGTATCTTCAACGGCCATGTTTATCGTTCATCTTTTACGAGAGAAGTCTTCGCGGTGCTTTCAGGAGCACTGGCGACGGGAGGGATTTCTGCGGCAGAGATTTCGTCAGTAGGCTGCGGAGTCTGTGCAGGCGCACTGGTTTGATGCTCTGCTGCTGCGGGCGTGGCCGCAGGTGAAGTCACAGGCTGCACGGCGGCTGGCGGAGTTTGATGAATAGTGTTGGCTTCATCTTCCTCTTTTTCGAGATCGATACTCTGCTGCACCGAACGCTTCATGGAGTCGGCGGTTTTACGCAGTTCTTCCATCGACTCTTTCAGCTCGGGTGACAACGTGCCACGGCCCGCTTCTTCCACCTTTTTCAGGCTGTCCTGCAATTCCTGCAGTTTCAACTCTTGCGCCAGTTCGTTTTGTACATTCGCGGCCAGCGAGCGGATGGCTCTGATCCAGCCGACGACGGTTTTCACCGCAACCGGTAACCGCTGCGGGCCAAGCACAATCAGCCCGATCACGAACACTAATACCAGTTCACTAAAACCAATGTCGAACACAGTTATACCTGCTTGTCGTTCCGGGCGTCGTCTTTAGTCGCCGTGGTTTGCTGTTTGTCTGCCAGAGTTTTGGCGTTGAAGTCAGCGTCCTGCTCTTTCGGTTGATCCTTTTTATCGTCTTCATCGCCCATGGCTTTTTTGAAGCCACGAATGGAAGATCCTAAATCCGAACCCAGGTTGCGAAGCTTGTTGGTACCGAACAGAAGAACAACAATGACGGCAATGATTAACAATTGCCAAATACTGATACCGCCCATGAGATATGCCTCTAATATTCTGTGAAAAACTGTTGACTGTAACGCACAGAAAGCCCATATGATTTCGGGCTTTAGCTTGCGACATTACGCGATTTGCACCAGGCAGACAATCAGTTTGTCTTGCGCCAGCCAATAAGCCAGGTGACGATGCCAGCGGCCATTAATAGCGCCGGGAAGAAATCCCAATCCGGTCGACTTAACAGCACGGCGGTGCCACTTAATAACAGTGTAGCGCCTACACCAAACAGATAGCGCGCCTGATGATTGCGTGTTCGCTGTACGTTTAAATCGGTGACGAGTTTATCGACGCTGTGCTTCAATAATTTGTGCTGGCGCATGCTGTCGTAAAATAGCTCCGGTAACTCTGGCAGTTTTTCCGCCCAGTATGGCGCTTTCTCTTTCACCGCCCGCAAAATCGCCGGGATACCAATTTGATCTTTGATCCAATCTTCAAGGAACGGCTTGGCCGTTTTCCACAGGTCAAGCTGCGGATAGAGTTGGCGGCCAATTCCTTCGATATACAGCAGCGTCTTCTGCAACAGCACCAGCTGCGGCTGCACTTCCATATTAAAGCGACGCGCGGTGTTGAACAGGTTCAGCAGCACGTGGCCAAACGAAATCTCTGCCAGCGGCTTTTCGAAAATCGGCTCACACACGGTACGAATGGCAAACTCAAAGTCTTCGACGTTGGTATCGGCCGGTACCCAGCCAGAATCCACATGCAGCTCGGCCACTTTGCGGTAATCGCGGTTAAAGAAGGCGATGAAGTTCTCGGCCAGATAGCGCTTATCTTCTTTGTTCAGCGAACCGACGATACCGCAGTCGATGCCGATGTATTGCGGATCTTCCGGGTGATCGTAGCTGACGAAGATATTGCCGGGATGCATGTCGGCGTGGAAGAAGCTGTCACGGAACACCTGGGTGAAGAATACTTGCACACCGCGCTCGGCCAGCAGTTTCATGTTAACGCCGTGCTGCTCCAGCGTGGCGATATCTGAGATCGGAATGCCGTAAATGCGCTCCATCACCATCATCGATTCGCTGCAATAATCAGAGAACACTTCCGGCACATACAGCATGCGGCTTTGGTCAAAATTACGACGCAGCTGGATGGCGTTCGCCGCTTCACGCAGCAGATTCAGTTCATCAATTAAGGTCTTTTCGTAATCGCGCACCACTTCCACCGGACGCAGACGACGACCATCCGGCAACAAACGCGGCACCCACCGCGCCAGACGGTAAATCAGTCGCATATCGGCTCTGATCACCGGCAGGATGTCGGGACGAATCACTTTAATTACCACCGCGCGGCCATTGGATTTCAGCGTCGCGGTATGCACCTGCGCGATAGAAGCCGAGGCCAGCGGTTTGATATCGAAGTCTTCAAACCAGGTTTCCACCGGGCCGCCAATCGACTTTTCAATCTGCTGCTTGGCTTTCACGCCATCAAATGGCGCAACTCGGTCCTGCAGCACCGCCAGTTCATCGGCAATCGCCGGTGGGAACAGATCGCGACGCGTCGAGAGCATTTGACCGAATTTGATCCACACCGGCCCCAACTGCTCCATCGCTAAACGGATGCGCACGCCGGCGGAAGCGTCTTTATGCTGGTTAGGGATCCAGAAGATGCAACGCCGCCACAAGCGTAAAAGCAGCGTGAAGCGCATGCGGGGAATCAGTTCATCAAGGCCGTAAGTCAGAAAGATCTTGATGATGAAGTATAAGCGCCGAATTTCTCCCAGCGTCATTTCGCCTCCAGCTGTGCCAAACGCGTTTCAAACGCATTGAGCGAACGTTCTATCGCTTCCACTTCCTCGCAAAACCATGCCAGTTCCAGTGCGCCCGGCGCAACGCGCCACTCTTCCGTCAGCACCTGACCAAGATAATCCTGGCGGCGGATGAACTGCTGCTGCACGAACTTCAGCGCCTGCTGTGCGGCCTGGCTTACGCCTTGCGCAGCGATATCGCCAATCCACGGTGCAAGATATTCCGCCGGATCCAGCTCGGCGAGATCCATCAGTGCGGAGAATTGCTGTACCACCTGCAAGTCGCCGTCCACCTCCAGTTCACCGCTACGAATCAGGCTGGTGAGCTGCTGGCGATCGCGCAGTTTCGGCAAAGTACTGACACGCAAACTCACCGTGCAGTCGCTGCTGTCTTGCCAATCACTGAGCACATCGAGTTGCGATTCGCTAAATACCAGCACCAAGGGAAAATCGAGCTCTTGCAGACGCAGCATCAATACCTTGCCAGCCAAACGCTGGCGTGCGGCTTTCAGGCTGCGATCGCGATACAGAACACGGTTCAGGGCGGTCTCAAGACCGCCGGTGATGAGAGGAGTTAAAGTCATGATGGATTAGAATTTAAATCCGCGATGCAGCGCGACAATACCGCCAGTCATGTTGAAGTAGGTGGTATTTTCAAAGCCCGCATCGTTCATCATCGCTTTCAGGGTTTCCTGATCGGGATGCATACGAATCGACTCCGCCAGATAGCGATAGCTTTCAGCGTCTTGCGCCACCAACTGACCAATACGCGGCAGAATGTGGAATGAATAGGTATCGTAAGCTTTGCTGAGCGGCTCCAGCAACGGCTTCGAGAACTCCAGCACCAGCAGACGTCCGCCTGGCTTCAGCACGCGGAACATTGATGCCAGCGCTTTCTCTTTTTCGGTCACGTTACGCAAGCCGAATGAGATGGTGATGCAATCGAAGTAGTTATCCGGGAACGGCAGCGCTTCGGCATTCGCCTGCACATAGCTGACATTGCCCGACACGCCGAGATTACGCAGCTTTTCGCGGCCCATCTTCAGCATCGAGCTGTTGATGTCTGCCAGCACAACCTGGCCGGTTTCGCCCACCAGACGTGAGAATTTTGCCGTGAGATCGCCGGTACCACCCGCCAGATCCAACACGCGCTGACCGCGGCGCACGCCGCTGCTGTCAATGGTAAAACGCTTCCAGACACGATGGATGCCAAACGACATCAAATCGTTCATCAGGTCATATTTTGCCGCGACGGAGTGAAACACGTCCGCAACTTTATCGGCCTTTTCGCTTTTCGCGACGGTCTGGAAGCCAAAATGGGTAGTTTCCTGCTGTGATTCATCTGCCATCGGTTTTACCTGTTCCACAAACAATTCTTGCCGAAGTGTATCAGAGTCGCGCTACACGAGCACGCGACCACCGTGCTATTCGTTGATGCGGCGCAGCGAGTCTGTTGTTGGTTCTGCAACGTTTTCATCCTCGGTGCGATCGTCTGCCCAATCTTCATCCGCTTCTTCCGGCTGCGCTTGTTCAACCAGTTGCGGATTAATCGGACGTTTGATCTCCACGCCAAGCGAACGGAACGCTTCACTTTGTGCGATCAGATTGCCGCGCCCTTCAGACAGCTTTTTCATCGCCTGATGATAACTTTGCTGCGCTTTGTCGAGATTGTGCCCGATGCCACTCATGTCATCGACAAACAGCCGCATTTTGTCGTACAGCCGCGTTGCCCGGTCGGCGATGCGCTGTGCGTTGCGGCTTTGATGCTCATAACGCCAGAGATTATTGATAGTACGCAGCGCCACCAGCAACGTGGTGGGACTAACCAGCATGATGTTCTGCTGTAACGCTTCGCTGATCAGCTCGGGCTGACGATCAATCGCCAGCAGAAACGCCGGTTCCACCGGGATAAACATCAACACATAATCCAGAGAGCGTAAACCGGGCAATTGTTGGTAATCTTTACGGCTCAGCAGGCGAATGTGTCCGCGCATGGCACTAATGTGTTCCTGAATCGCCTGCTCACGCGTGGCTTCATCGTCGGCATTGAAGTAGCGCTCGTAGGCCACCAGCGTCATTTTGGCGTCAATCACCACATCTTTACCCTGCGGCAAACGCACGATCACATCCGGTTGCATCCTGCCCTGCTGTTCCAGCTGCACGCTAACCTGCGTTTGGTATTCGTAGCCTTCACGCAGGCCCGATGCTTCCAGCACGCGGGCCAATACCACTTCGCCCCAGTTTCCCTGAATTTTATTGTCGCCTTTTAGCGCTTTAGTAAGATTGACCGCTTCCTGCGCCATCTGTGCGTTGAGTTGCTGTAGCTGGCGAATTTCGTGGGTCAGCGTGTGACGTTCACGCGCTTCCAGGCCAAAGCTGTCGGTGACCTGACGGCGGAAACCGTCCAGCTGTTCGCGCAGCGGACCAATCAGACTATTCAGGCTTTGACGGTTTTGTTCATCGACGCGCCGCCCGCTGTTTTCGAAGATGCGATTGGCGAGATTTTCAAACTGCGCGCTGAGGCGCTGTTCGCTGTTGGTCAGTAGTCGCTGCTTCTCTTCTGCACCGTAGCGCGTCTCTTCAAGACGAATGGTCACTTCGCGCAGTTCGGCTTCCTGCGCGCTGTTCACTTCCAGCTGATTTCGCAGTTCACGGCTGAGTTGTTCACTTTCGCCGCGCCAGTAATCAAGCTGCTGCAAACGTTCCTGCGCACCGCTCAGTGCACCGTGTAGCTGGCGCATCTCCTGTTCGCGTTGTTGGATTTGCTGCTGTAACTGTTCGAGCTGCTGCTGCTGACGCTGCTGCGCCTCTTCCAGCAGGCGACGCTCGGTGGTGAAGCTGGCATGCTGATGACCGGCGCGCAGTTGAGCAATGATCCAGCCAATGCCCAAACCGGCCAGCGCCAGCGCGCCGCTAATGATAAGTTGCTGATCCATAATCCCCCCGCGGATCGACTTGCTGAGGGAAAAGGTAGAGCTCTACTGTATGAATGTCCAGATTTTTTTCCCTTCATACTTCAAGCCGCAGATGCGTTGGCTGCACGTTCTCACCCCAGTCACTTACTGATGTAAGCTCCCGGGGATTCGCTCGCTTGCCGCCTTCCTGCGACTCGAATTATTTAGGGAAAACGTTCTCTAATTAGAGGGCTTTTACGGTGAGATCGCCCGCTTTCCACGCATCAATCAGGAAGAAGGGCATCGGCAACACCCATTCGGTTTCACCCTGGATTTTGGCCGGATAGGTCCAGCTTTTCCCGTCGTAGGTGATCTCAACCTGCTGCCAGCCGTTCTCAGCGTTTTCGACCTGGCCCGCCATGCTGGCAAAACCGGCGTTACTACCGACGTGGAAGCTGTCGGTTTGCCAGCGAATCGGCTGATGCGCCGGCCACGGTTGTGCATGATGGAAGCGGAAAATATCGTCATGATTCAAGATGCTCTCACGTACCGTCGGCCACAGCGCCACTTTGAGGAAGTACTGATCGGTAAATCGTTCGCTGCCTTCATATTGCGCGATAAAGTCACGCATCTGCTGCTCAACGCTGTGGAACACGCCGTGGCAGCCGCCCCACATGCCCGCCAGCAGCAGCTCGGTATGCGAGAAGTAATCGCGCATATGATGGAACCAGTAAGGCGAAGTCAGCCAGGCTTCTACCGCCACGACTTCGCGCTCGGACAGCAACGAATCCGCATCACGCACGATGTAGCGTTTGACGCTGTCATCGTCCATCACCAGGAAACGCCACAGCGTTGGGAAGATAGTTTTCTCATGCGACATATCCACCAGTTGGGTGTTTGGCTGCGTCAGGCGCTGCCAGACGTGCTGCGGCACGCTGTCGTCGAGATAGATGCGGCAGATCCAGTCGGGATAAAGCTCGCGCGCCACTTCGATGTTTTTAATCAAGGTTTCGCAGTAGCGTGGCTGACTGCCATACAGGCTAAAGGAGATGATATTTTCTGCCGGATTACTGCGGTTGATCGGCGGTGGTGTCTCAGAAGGGAAGGCGACTTTCGCCCCTTTACTGAAAGTCACATCAGATTTTTGCAGCGATTCGAGGCCGTAACGTGCCGCTTCATCTTCTTTATTCAACCAGCCGCACACTTCGGTTAATCCATCCAGCCAGGTTTCCGATGCCTGTGCACGCTGCGCGGCCGGAGCCTGGTAGATCTTCTGGTAAATTTTATAAGATTTTTTGTATTCGCCAACGCGCATCAGGGTGAGCGCGTAGTCGCTGAGCACCTGCATATGATGGGGCAAGACGCGCAGCACTTCTTCACAGCATTGACGCGCAAGAGGATAATTATTCGCCGCCATCGCCTGGCGAAATCTCGCTGCTGCACCTTCAATGCGTGATTGTGCAGTAGCGGGATTATTCATGAAATTGGGACGTGAGACAGAAACCATTTTGCGCATAAGAAATTTCTCAGTAGCTGCTGAAATTGCGCGCATTCTAATCAGGAAGTTGCGGGATTCCTTATAAGCCTGGTCTCGAATTCATCCCTGACTGGCGCACTAAATTAAGCGACGCGCGGCTTCAACCACAATTTTCACCGCATCACTTTCGGTCTGCTTCATGGTCGCGGCATCCGGGATCTCTTTTTGCGTACGGTTAACGATGACGCCAGCCACCATGCCGGCACGCAGTCCCTGACTGGCGCACATGGTTAACAGTGTAGCGGATTCCATCTCATAGTTGAGGACGCCCATTTGCTGCCACTCTTCCATTGAGCCCTGGAAGCGATTCACCACGCGACCGGAGAAAGTGTCGTAGCGTTCCTGGCCTGGATAGAAGGTGTCAGATGAGGCGGTAATACCAATGTGGGTTTTCGCGCCGCACGCTTCTGCCGCTGCCACCAGCGCGGTGGTGCAGGTGAAATCAGCCACGGCCGGGAACTCCATCGGCGCAAAGTGCAGGCTGGCACCGTCGAGGCGTACCGAAGCGGTAGTGACCAGCACATCGCCCACATTAATATGCGGCTGGATAGCGCCGGTGGTGCCAACGCGCAGGAAGGTGCGCACACCCAGTTGCGCCAGCTCTTCAACCGCAATTGAGGTAGAAGGTCCGCCGATACCAGTGGAGCACACCACAACCGGTTTGCCATCCACTTCAGCCAGATAGGTAGTGAATTCACGGTGTGAAGCCAGATGCTGTGGATTGTCCATCAACGCGGCGATTTTCTTTACGCGCTCAGGATCGCCAGGCACGATGGCCAACGTGGCTCCTTTCAAATCAGCTTTAGTAATGCCAAGGTGGAAAACGTCAGACTGGGCCATAACAGACTCCTGATAATTGGGGATGAGCGCGCCACTCTACGTGAGCAGGCGGCATAAATATGTGACTCAATTCACCATCGATAATGAAACTTACATTATCAGAAAAACATTATGTGACATAAATCACACATTCACGCTGTGCAATTCTGAATTGCTACAAGCGGTGCTGTGTAAGTGTTGGTGGCAATGTTAATAGAGAAGCAGCACACGTGAAAAAATCCCTCTGTACCCTACGCCAGCCTTGCTTCACTTCGCCAGGCTATAGTTACGTGATTGCGCATTTGCTAGCACGGAGAGAACAATGAAAACCGAAGACAATATGGCACAAAAAACGGCACCCGGCGGCTTTGCACCGGCCGTTCAGCCCACCGCAAGCAGCACCATTATTACCGGCAGCGACGCGATTCATGCTGGCGAGACCTCAGTTGCGAGCCAGGGCGAAAACCTGCCTGCCTATTACGCCCGACCAAAAGAGTATCAAGGCACCTTGCCGGTGGTGTTGGTAGTGCAGGAGATTTTCGGGGTGCACGAGCATATCCGCGATGTCTGCCGCCGTCTGGCGCTGGAAGGTTATCTGGCCATCGCTCCGGAACTCTATTTCCGCGAGGGCGATCCCAACGATTACCACGACATTCCCACGCTGTTTAAAGAGCTGGTGAGTAAAGTTCCGGATTCGCAAGTGTTGTCCGATCTCGATCATGTGGCCAACTGGGCCACGCGCCACGATGGTGATATCCGTCGCCTGGCGATTACCGGTTTCTGCTGGGGCGGACGTATTAGCTGGCTGTTTGCCGCGCACAATCCGCAGGTGCGTGCAGCGGTGGCGTGGTATGGACGCTTAGACGGTGAGAAGACGCTGAAGCAGCAGAAGCATCCGATCGATATCGCGGTGGATCTCAACGCACCGGTGCTGGGCCTTTACGGTGGTCAGGATGAGAGCATCCCGCTGGAGAGCATTGATAAGATGCGTCAGGCGCTGCATGCCGCCAATTCCAAGGCGGAAATCGTGGTGTATCCGGATGCAGGACATGCTTTCAATGCGGATTATCGTGCCAGTTATCACGCCGATTCCGCCAAAGATGGCTGGCAACGCATGCTGGCGTGGTTCACGCAGTATGGCGTAGCGCCAAACGCGTAATAATAAGGGGCGCATTTGCGCCCCAATCTCATTTACAGCGACTAAGCCGTTTCACCCCGCAGGTTTTGCGCCGCTTTTACCATGTTCGCCAGCGCCTGACGGGTTTCCGCCCAGCCACGCGTTTTTAGGCCACAATCCGGGTTAACCCACAGACGCTCTGCCGGGATGCTCTGCGCCGCTTTACGCAGCAACTCTTCCATCCACTCCACGCTCGGCACGTTTGGTGAGTGAATGTCATACACGCCCGGACCGATTTCGTTGGGATAGTCGAACTCCTTAAAGGTATCCAGCAGATCCATATCGGAACGTGAGGTTTCGATGGTGATAACGTCCGCATCCAGCGCGGCAATCGAGTCCATGATGTCATTGAACTCGCAGTAACACATGTGGGTATGGATCTGGGTTTCATTCTGCGCCACGGCGGCATTGAGACGGAACGCATCCACCGCCCAGGCCAGGTACGCCGCCCAATCGGACTGATGCAGCGGCAGGCCTTCGCGCAGTGCCGGTTCATCAATCTGAATAATGCCAATACCGGCTTTTTCCAGATCTTCCACTTCGTCACGCAGCGCCAGCGCAATCTGTTTGGCGATGGTTTCCCGGCTTACATCTTCACGCGGGAACGACCAGCAGAGAATCGTCACTGGACCGGTCAGCATGCCTTTCACCGGTTTATCGGTCAGCGACTGCGCGTACTTCGCCCACTCAACGGTGATAGCTTGCGGACGGCTTACGTCGCCGATGATGATCGGCGGTTTAACGCAGCGCGAGCCGTAGCTCTGTACCCAGCCGTTTTGGGTGAACACGAAGCCGTCGAGGTTTTCGCCGAAGTATTCCACCATGTCGTTACGTTCTGCTTCGCCATGCACCAGCACGTCGAGGCCCAACCGTTCCTGCTCCACAATTGCCTGTTTGATGTGCTCGGCGATGCCAGTGCGGTAGTTTCCACCATCAATGTTGCCTTTTTTAAAGTCGAGGCGCAGGCCGCGAATTTCGGTGGTTTGCGGGAATGAACCTATGGTGGTGGTCGGCCACGCTGGCAGATTAAAGCGGTGACGCTGCGCTTTGGCACGCTCGGAGTAGCTGCTGGCACGTTCAACGTCTCTGGCCTGAATTTTCGCCAGACGCTCGCCGACTGCGGCATTGTGAACGCGCGTGGAGTTGGCACGCGCACGAATCGGTGCGCTCCACTCAACCAGCGAAGCGGCATCGTTGTTGTTCAGTGCATGACTCAGCAGTGCAAGCTCAGTGCACTTCTGCAGAGCAAAGGCGAACCAGCTTTTCACTTCCTCATCGAGGCGCGTTTCCACGCTGAGGTCGATTGGGCTGTGCAGCAGTGAGCAGGATGATCCAATCCACAATTGTTGACGCTGCCCCACCAGCGGCTGCAGGCGCGTAAACCAGCTGCTGAGATCGGCACGCCAGACGTTACGGCCATTGATTACGCCGACGGAGAGCAGCCAATCCGCGGGAATCTGCTGGTTCACCTGTTGGATGTCGTCTTTGCCGTGGACCAGGTCAACATGCAGACCTTGCACCGGCAGCGCTTTGATCACGTCGAGATTCTGACCGATGCTGTCGAAATAGGTGGTGAGCAGCAATTTGCTTTCGCCCTGCAGCGCGTCGTAAGCCGGTTTGAAGGCATCGCGCCACGCTTGCGGCAGTTCCAGCGCCAGTGCTGGCTCATCGATTTGTACCCATTCGATGCCGCGTTTTTTCAGTTCAGCCAGCACCTGTTGGTAAACCGGCAGAATGTCTTTGAGCAGTGACAGGCGCTCGAACGACGTACCTTTCACTTTACCCAGCCACAAATAGGTAACCGGACCCAGCAGCACCGGTTTAATCTTGTGCCCGAGCGCCAGCGCTTCATCAACCTCATCCAGCAACTGAGTCCAGGTCAGTTTGAACTGCTGCCCTTGAGTGAATTCCGGCACCATGTAGTGATAATTGGTGTTGAACCATTTGGTCATTTCCGCCGCTGCCGCCGGTTCACCGCTTGGTGCGCGGCCACGGCCAAGGCGGAACAGCGTGTCGAGATCGACCGAGCCATCCTGATTTTGGTGACGAGCTGGCACGTTACCCAGCAGCAGGCTGGTGGTGAGCACGTGATCGTACCAGGCGAAATCGCCGACTGGCAGCAGATCCACGCCCGCCTCTTTCTGCTGTTGCCAGTGACGGGCGCGCAATTCACGCCCCACCGCCAGTAGCTCTTCCTGTGAGCTTTTACCTGCCCAATAGCTTTCCTGTGCTTTTTTCAATTCACGACGCAATCCAACGCGAGGGAAACCGAGAGTGTGGTTCAGAATGGTCATTTTCTGTTCTCCAGATATTCTTAACTGAATAGGGGGCAGAGATGTTTAGCCGTCCAGATGTTTACACCGCCATAATCTGCGGGTACTGTATGTTCCTCAAGCGCAATTTGTTCAATCTCGATGTGAAGGATTCTCATGATCGAACTCAAACACCTGCGGACGCTGCAGGCGTTACGGAATACCGGCTCGTTAGCTGCCGCCGCCTCCCAGCTTCATCAGACGCAATCGGCGTTATCCCACCAGTTCAGCGATCTGGAGCAGCGGCTGGGTTTTCGCCTGTTTGTGCGTAAAAGCCAGCCGCTGCGTTTTACGCCGCAGGGAGAGATTTTGCTGCAGTTGGCTGAGCAGGTTTTACCGCAGATTCAGCAGGCTTTGCAGGCGTGTCATGAGCCGCATCAGGCCACGTTGCGTATCGCCATTGAGTGTCACAGCTGTATTCAGTGGCTGACGCCCGCGCTAAATAATTTCCGCCAGAGCTGGCCGCAGGTGGTGATGGATTTCAAATCCGGCGTGACCTTTGATCCGCAACCCGCGTTGCAACAGGGCGAGCTGGATGTGGTGTTGACCTCCGATATTTTGCCGCGCAGTGGATTGTTTTATTCACCGATGTTCGATTTTGAAGTGCGTTTGGTAATGGCACCGGATCATCCTTTGGCGCAGCTTGAGCACATTGCCCCGGAAGATATGGCCGATGAAGTGCTGATGATCTATCCGGTGCAGCGTCAGCGTTTGGATGTGTGGCGCCATTTCCTGCAGCCTGCGGGCGTCAGTCCAGCCTTGAAGAGCGTCGATAACACGCTGCTGCTGATTCAGATGGTGTCGGCGCGTATGGGCATCGCCGCGCTACCGCATTGGGTGGTAGAGAATTTTGAGCAGCAGGGGTTGGTGGTGACCAAAACCTTAGGAAATGGTTTGTGGAGCCGCTTGTATGCCGCCGTACGCGAAGGCGAGCAGCGTCAACCGGTAATGGAAGCCTTTGTGCGGTTTGCCCGTCAGCACGCCTGTGAACATCTGCCCTTTGTGCGCGATGCCGCGCGTCCCGGCTCACTTCAAACCACCTCATCCTGATGTTGTTGGGCGGCGAAAGTCGCCCGCGCTGTTATCCCTGCCCCGCCTGCTCTATAATGCGCCGCCTCAACCCGCGACCAAGAGAGTTTCACCATGATGAGTAACGATGTTCTGCGCAGCGTGCGCTACATGCTGGATTTGAGCGATAGCAAAGTGGTGGAGATTTTTGCCCTGGCAGGAAGTGAAGTGCCGCTGGAAGACGTGCAGGCGTGGATGAAGAAAGATGACGATGCCGCGTTTCGCAAGCTGCCAGATGTATTGATGGGCTATTTCCTTAACGGTCTGATTTTTTACCGTCGCGGTAAGAGTGAAGATGCGCCCGCGCCTTCGATTGAGCGCCGCATGAATAACAACATTTTCATGAAGAAATTGCGTATCGCCTTTGAGCTGAAGACCACCGATATTCCTGATGTGCTGCTGAAAGCGAACTTCAAGATTTCACAGGCTGAGGTTGGCGCGATTTTCCGCAACCCAGATCATAAGAATTTCCGCGAATGCGGCGATCAGATTCTGCGTAATTTCTTGAAAGGGTTGACGATGATTCATCGTCCGGGGCCGGCTAAGAAGGGTTAATCGCTTCTTTGTTCGAGCCGGGTCAGGGATAGCGCGGCAGATCGCAAAGGGAAACCACTTCCTTGTGGATCAGCCTCGCCATCCATGGCTCGGATGCTTTGCTCCACTGCCGCGCTATCCCTTCCCTTTTAGCCTATGCGTTGCTTTTCTTACCTAATACCCAGCGTTTGTGCACATAAAGGGATGCGAAAATCACGGCGGCACCGGCGAGAAAACTTGGCCAATGCGGTTTCTCCTGCCAGATCGCCAGATTCACCAGCAAGCCCGCTGGCACATGCATGTTGTTCATAATACCCAGCGTGCCAGCATCCACCTGCGTAGCGCCATAGTTCCACATGAAATAGCCCAAACCTGAAGCCGCCACGCCTAGCCACACCAGAATGCCCCACTGCAGCGACGTGGTCGGCAGTTTGTTCGGATTGCCCCACAAGCTCCAGGCGATCACCGCGATCATCACCGCGCCCAGATAGAACCACGAAAATGCGGTGTGCTGCGGCATCGGGCGAGTTTCCTGCAGGCGTTTGTAGCCCACCATGCCGATGGCGAAGCAGATGTTTGCCGCCTGTACCAGCAGCAAGCCGAACCAGAAATGGTCGCTGACTTTGTCGTAACGAATAATCGCCGCACCGATTACCGCCAGTAGCGCGCTGAAGGCATAGCCGATACGCAGCGGACGTCGGCTGAGCAAATCGTAGATCAGCGTGACATACAGCGGCGTCATCACGGTGAACAGCAGGAACTCGGTCACGCTGAGATACAGATAAGCCTCAAAGCTTAATAAATACATGATGCCAAGCTGCAGCATGCCCACCAGCATATACAGCAGGATGGTGGAAGCACGGTAACCGCGCCAGCGCAGGAACGGCAGGAAAACGATGGCGGCGAGCGCCAGACGCATCAAAACAGAGAACCAGGAATCCACCTGACCTGCGAGGTATTCCCCGATCAAACTGAAGGAAAAGGCCCACAGAATGGTGGTAACGATCAGTAACGGCACGGTAACGATCTCAAAATGGACAGTGGCGCTAGTGTAAACAAACTGTCGAAATCGGGGTGAACTATCTGGTTTACAAGTGGATAAAATAACGACGAATAATTTTCATTTCACATTTTTACGCTCGGGTAAAAATGCGCGAAATACAACATTTCCTGGTTTTTTTCGCTCTCAATTGTCATAAAACTGTAACATATGTGTCACATGTCACAGTAACAGCGCGTGACCATCACTATCCTTTGCGCGAAATGGAAACTTCGCTTTGCCATTTTTACTGCCTGTTTTTGCCCCAACCTGCTGGGAACTCATAACTATATCGCGCCCTGGAGGGCCACACTCATGTTGAGTATTTTCAAACCTGCACCGCATCGCCCACAAGTGGCCGATGATCGTGTTGATCCGCTTTATCGTCGTCTGCGCTGGCAGATTTTCCTGGGAATATTTTTTGGCTATGCCGCCTACTATTTGGTGCGTAAAAACTTTGCGCTGGCAATGCCTTATCTGGTGGAGCAAGGCTTCTCGCGCGGGGATCTCGGCTTTGCGCTATCGGGCATTTCAATCGCTTACGGCTTCTCGAAATTCATTATGGGCTCGGTCTCAGACCGCTCGAATCCGCGCGTGTTTTTGCCCGCCGGATTGATCCTTGCCGCAGCGGTGATGCTGGTGATGGGATTCGTGCCGTGGGCCACCTCCAGCATCATGGTGATGTTTGTGCTGCTGTTCCTGTGCGGCTGGTTCCAGGGCATGGGCTGGCCGCCGTGCGGGCGCACCATGGTGCACTGGTGGTCGCAGAAAGAGCGCGGCGGAATTGTGTCGGTTTGGAACTGCGCGCATAACGTCGGTGGCGGTATTCCTCCGCTGCTGTTCCTGCTCGGCATGGCGTGGTTTAACGACTGGAAAGCCGCGCTGTATATGCCGGCGTTTGGCGCCATCCTCATCGCGATTATTGCCTTCGCCTTGATGCGTGACACACCACAATCTTGCGGTTTACCGCCGATTGAAGCGTGGAAAAATGATTATCCGCCGGATTACAACGAGGATCACGAGCAGGAGCTGACGGCGAAGCAGATTTTCATGCAGTACATTCTGCCCAACAAGCTGCTGTGGTACATCGCACTGGCGAACGTGTTTGTATACCTGCTGCGTTACGGCATTCTCGACTGGTCGCCGACCTACCTGAAAGAGGTGAAGCACTTCACGCTGGATAAATCCTCGTGGGCCTACTTCTTTTACGAATATGCCGGTATTCCCGGCACGCTGCTGTGCGGCTGGATGTCGGACAAAGTGTTCCGCGGCAACCGTGGCGCAACCGGCGTGTTCTTTATGACACTGGTGACCATCGCCACCGTGGTGTACTGGCTGAATCCTCCAGGCAATCCAGGCATCGACATGCTGTGCATGATTGTGATCGGCTTCCTGATTTACGGTCCTGTGATGCTGATTGGCTTGCACGCGCTGGAACTGGCACCGAAAAAAGCGGCCGGAACGGCAGCCGGCTTTACCGGGCTGTTTGGCTATCTCGGCGGATCGGTTGCGGCGAGTGCGATTGTCGGTTACACCGTGGATTATTTCGGCTGGGACGGCGGATTCATTGTGATGATTGGCGGATCGGTGCTGGCGGTGATTCTGCTGCTGCTCACCATGGTCAGTGAACACAAACACAAGAAACAATTGGCATAACTAAAAAGGGCCGGTGGTGACCGGCCCTTTTTTCTAGGCGAGGAACAGTTTACGCAGCGTGTGCGGCACGGCGTCATCCGCGTTGCTGCCAATCACTTCCAGCGTCGGCAAGGTATCTTTCAAACGCTGCTGCGCATTGCGCATGATGCAGCCTTTACCCGACATGCTGAGCATCTCCACATCATTCATGCCGTCGCCAAAGGCGATGCACGCTTTCAGCGAGTGGCCGAGCTGTTTCGCTACCGCTTCCAGCGCGTGACCTTTGGAAACGCCGCCCGCCATCACTTCCAGACACGTTGGCAGCGAGAAGCTGACATTCACGCGATCGCCCCAGCGCGCTTCAATCGCCTGCTCCATGGGAATCAACCGCTCCGGATCTTCGCAGGTGAAGAACACTTTGCTGATGCCATCAGTCGGCAGCATGCCCGGCTGGTAAACCTGATAGTTAAACACCGATTCACGGAAATAGTCCTGCTCATCCGGACGATGACGGCTCATGAACCACTCATCGTCGCGATAGACGTGCGTCAGGATATGCTCGTCATGATATTGCAGGCCATAGAGATCGCTGGCGATGTCGCCGTCAAGATTGTGGCTGAACACCAGTTCACCTGCGGCATTGTGCACGCGTGCGCCATTAGACGTGATCATGTAAGCCGGAATGCCGAGCTTATCGCGCATCTGTCCGACGTCGATGTAGTGACGGCCGGTGGCAAAGACAAAGTGGATATCACGCGCCACCAGTTCCTGCAGCGTGGTGCGCGCGAACGGCGTCAGGCGGTGGTCCGGAGAGAGCAGCGTGCCATCCAGGTCGGATGCGACGATGTGATACATGTAAACCTCGGGTGTTGATATCGGAAAGTAAAATTGATTAAGCGTGGCGTTCAAAGAAATCGACCACCGCGTTTAGCGCTTCGGCACGCATCGCGTCTGTTTCAAACAAGATCTCATGACGCGCTCCTTTGATCACATACGGCGCGTTGCCCGCGCAGGGATGTCCTGCTGCGGCCATCGCCGTACAAAATAGATTTTGTGAGCGGTTATCCACCACATCATCTTCACTGGCCTGCAGCAGCAAGGTCGGCGTGGTGATGTTCGCTACCTGATTGAAGATGTCCCGCCCGGCCTGCACGCCTTCGCGCACCCAGTGATAAGTGGGGCCACCGACGCGAATTGCCGGATCGTCGGCGTAAAAACGCAGATTACGGCGATAGCGTTCGCGGCTATGCGTCAGGCGGTTGATGCCAAACGGATTGGCGCGCCAGCGCCCGGTGCCCAGCGCGTAACCTTCACGCAGCGCCGGCAGTTTCTCGGTCCAGTCCAGAATGCGGTGCGCCATCCAGTCGGGCAGTGGCAGCACAATGCCAAACATCGGCGCGGAGAACACCGCAGCATGAAACGCCTGCGGCTGACGCGCCAGAAACAGCGCTAAAATCGCGCCGCCCATCGAGTGGGCCAGCACGTAGCGCTGCTGATAATGTGGACTCACGATCTCTTTCAGATACAGCGTTTCCAGATCGTCAACGTAGTCGCCAAATTCCACCACATGGCCGCGATGCGAATCTTCCAGCAGACGTTCAGAGCGTCCCTGACCGCGATGGTCGAGAATCACCACATCGTAGCCGCACATGAACAGGTCGTAAGCCAGTTCGGGATACTTGATGTAGCTTTCAATGCGGCCAGGCACGACCAGAATGACACGGCGATGTTGCGGTGAGGTGAAACGGACGTAGCGAATCTTCAGGTTGCCGACGCCGGTAAATTCACACTCTTCACGGCGACGCCAGAAGTCGAGCAGCGGACCGGTGGCAAAGGCCGAAAAGCCTCGCTCACGTCCGAGCCAACTCTGTTTATGCTGCTGCATCCGTCCCCCTGAAAAAAAACGTGATTTGCGCGCCTGTGCTGCGTAGCGTGCGGCGATTTTCTGTCGTATTGTGTCACACTTCGCTAACTTCAGGGAATGTCACACATGACCATTGAATGGTGGTTAACCTATCTGCTGACCACAACCATCCTTAGCCTTTCACCTGGTTCCGGCGCGATCAACACTATGAGCACCGGCATCAGTCACGGCTATCGCGGCGCAGCGGCATCGATTACCGGCTTGCAGCTGGGTCTGGCCATTCATATTGTGCTGGTCGGCGCCGGTTTGGGTGCGCTGTTTTCCCAATCGATTCTGGCGTTTGAAGTCCTGAAGTGGGCCGGCGCAGCCTATCTGGTATGGCTGGGCATTCAGCAGTGGCGCTCGGCGGGTGGCATCGACCTCGACGCCGTTGCCAAAGCCATGCCGCGTCGCCGCCTGTTTAAGCGTGCCGTGTTGGTAAACCTCACCAACCCGAAAAGCATCGTGTTTCTCGCTGCGCTGTTCCCGCAGTTTATTCAGCCGCACCAGCCGCAGCTCATGCAATATCTGGTGCTGGGCGTGACCACCATTGTGGTCGATATCATCGTAATGATTGGTTACGCCACGCTGGCAACGCGTATCGCCGGCTGGATTAAAGGACCGAAGCAGATGAAGCTGCTGAACCGCACCTTTGGTGGATTGTTTATGGCAGTAGGCGCGCTGCTAGCCAGCGCACGCAGAATGGCGTAAAAGAAAATCGCACCCACGTCAAAGCCGTCGGTGGCGCAGCCAGTTCGGTGCCGGCCAGCGCGCAGCCCCCGGAGCGTACACGTCGTACGTGAGGAGGGCGAGCACTGCCCGGTACCGAAATGGCAAGTAAACCAGGCTTAACGTGAAATGATGAGGTGAATGCCAAAACCGGCGAACAACACGCCCGCCATACCATCCACCCACTTCGCCATTCGCTGATACTTATCACGCATCCACGGCATAGCGAAAATCGCCGCCACCAGCGTAAACCACGCGAACGTCTCTCCGATAATCAGCAGGAACAACCCCCAGCGCTCCATCGCGCCAACGTCGTTGCCAACAAACAATGAGAATACGCTACCGAAGTAGATGATCGCTTTTGGGTTCGACAGGTTAGTCAGGAAACCTTTCAGGAAGCTCATGCCCTTTTTCGGCAGCTCAACCACCGGCGCTTCCGATTGTGGCTGCTTATGACGTTGACGCGCTGAGCGCATCAGCTGCCAGCCCATCCACAGCAGATACAATCCGCCGCCGACCATAATGATTTCATGCAGCCAGGCCATTTTTTCCAGGATCAGATGCAGGCCCATCAGCGCCACTCCGGCCCAGATCACAATACCCAGCGTAATGCCCAGAACGCCCATCATCGCCTCTTTGCGCGAGCGGCTCGCCGCCGTTTGCGACACAAAGAAGAAGTCCGGGCCGGGACTCATCAGCGCAACCAGATGCACCAGCGCGACGGTGGCGAATAACATCAGCATGAATTTTTTCCTTTAACCTTCATCTACATGTTCTTTGATCATCACCAGGAACGGTTTACCAAAACGCTCCAGTTTGCGATGACCGACGCCGTTCACGCTGAGCATTTCTGACGCGCTAATCGGCATTTGTTCTGCCATTTCAATCAGCGTGGCATCGTTAAACACCACGTACGGCGGAATATTCTCTTCATCGGCAATCGCTTTGCGCAGCTTACGCAGCTTGGCAAACAGCTGGCGATCATAATTGCCGCTGTGCACTTTCGGCGAACTGCTGCCGCGCGTTTTCACCGTCACGATACGCGGCACCGCCAGCATCAGCGGCACTTCCGCACGTAATACCGGACGCGCCGCTTCGGTGAGTTGCAGCGCAGAATGCATGGCGATGTTTTGCGTTACCATCCCGAGGTGAATCAGCTGACGCAGCACGCTGATCCAGTGTTCGTGGCTGTGCTCGCGGCCCAGGCCGTACACCGGCAGTTTGTCGTGGCCGTTGTCGCGAATACGCTGATTACTGGCGCCGCGCAAAACTTCAACAATATAGCCCATCCCAAAGCGTTGGCCGGTACGATAGATGCTCGACAGCGCCTTTTGCGCCTCCAGCAAACCGTCGTAGCGACGCGGCGGATCGAGGCAGATATCGCAGTTATCGCATTGTTGCTGGCGACCTTCGCCGAAATAGTTCAGCAACACCAGACGACGACAGGTTTGCGCTTCAGCAAACGCGCCCATCGCGTTGAGTTTGTGGCGTTCTATATCCTGCAACGGGCCGGGCACTTTCTCTTCCAGACATTTACGCAGCCACGCCATGTCGGCCGGATCGTAAAGCATCATCGCTTCGGCAGGCAGGCCATCGCGCCCGGCGCGGCCGGTTTCCTGATAATAGGATTCGATGTTGCGCGGAATATCGAAGTGCACCACAAAGCGCACGTTGGGTTTGTTAATGCCCATCCCGAACGCCACGGTGGCGACCACGATTTGCAGATCGTCACGCTGAAAAGCTTCCTGCACGCTGGCACGCTGCGCGCTATCAATGCCGGCGTGATACGCGCCAACGCTCAAACCACGGCTCTGCAGGCGCGCGGCGGTGTCTTCCACTTTGGCGCGGCTGTTACAGTAAATGATGCCGCTTTTGCCGCGCTGATCCTGCACATAACGCAGAAGTTGCTCGGTGGGTTTGAATTTCTCCACCAGCGTGTAGCGAATATTGGGGCGGTCAAAGCTGCTGATTTGAATCAGCGGATCGTCCATCTGCAGCAGATGGACGATATCGTTACGCGTGGTTTCATCGGCGGTGGCGGTCAATGCCATGACCGGCAAATCAGGGAAGTGCTGACGCAGCTGGCCGATAGAGCCATATTCCGGACGGAAATCGTGGCCCCACTGCGAAATACAGTGCGCTTCATCCACCGCCAGCATCACCGGATTCCACTGGTGCAGGCTGTCGAGGAAATTGTCCATCATCAGACGTTCAGGCGCGATATATAGCAGCTTGAGCTTGCCGGTACGACAATCCGCAAACACCTGCTGCTGCTGCTCACGCGTCTGCGTCGAGTTGAGGCACGCTGCAGCCACGCCGTTGGCCAGCAGCTGATCGACCTGATCTTTCATCAGTGAAATCAGCGGTGAAACCACCAGCGTCAGCCCTTCGCGCACCAGCGCCGGGATTTGATAGCACAGCGATTTGCCGCCGCCAGTCGGCATCACCACCAGACAATCGCGTCCTGACAGGGCGGTTTCGATGATGTTTTGCTGACCTGGGCGGAACTGCTGATAGCCGAAGGTATCTTGTAATACCTGCTGCGCCAGCATTTCCTGATTAAGCACTGCCGATGTTGCCACGGTAATCCTGTCTTTGTTGCGGGTTAGAACAGATCGTTGAGCGTCACGCCCACGCCGAAGCGCGTCTGGCGATGGTTATAGTCGATCAATGATTCACCATAACCGCTGAAGACCTGCGTGTAAAAGCGCACGTGTTCAGAGATCGGGTAGCTCCAGGCGAAGGTTGCACCGCCAAAGCCGCTGTTCCAGTTGTAGTTACCTTCCACGCTGAAAATGTTCTCGCCCATCATGTAGCCGAGCTTGGCGCGGTAGTAACCCATGTATTTGGTGATGTCCGGGTTATCGTCATTGCTTTCACTTTCAGGCAGACGATACCAGGGTTTGATCTCTGCGAGCAGATTGCCGTTCTGCGCCATGAAGCGCGCGTAAACGCGGTTCCAGCTGCGTGAGGTCGGCTCGCTGCGGCCGTTCGACTGATGCACTAAGCCGGTTTCCACATCGCGTAAGGTCCAGCCTGCGAAAGTGTAATCGGTGGCCCAGCCGAGGAAAATTTGTGGCTCATAATCGGTTTCACGGAACGGTGATGACGCCCCACGGTTCGAGAGCTGCCACCACGAGCGCTGAGTATAGGACGCCGCCAGCACCGAGTTATCGCCTAAAATGCCGCGCCACAGCGGAAACGCGAGGCTGAGCTGGAATTTTACTTCATCATTTTTAGCTTTGTCTGCCCAGTTGTACGAAGAGATCGCCTCTTTGTTCATGTCGCTGGTGTAGGTGTAGAGCAGATAGTTGTTTTCGTAAGGATAAAGCACGAACGGGTTATCGTGTTTCTCCAGCAGGTTAGCGATAATGCTGCCCTTCACTGCCGGTGCATCATGAACCTCTTTTATCGTGGCTTCTTCAGCCTGCGCCAGGCCAGGAAGGATCAGCGCCGCGGCCAGCAAGGCGTAATGCTTACGCATAGAATTCTCCAGAGAACTGCGTGTCGTAATCGTCAAGTGACGGTTCAAAAAGCAGGCCATTCTACACGCAAAACCTGCGGTTGATCAGCGCCGATTTCCGAAACTGGAAAGCGGCTCGAACGCGGCATAATATACACAACTCGTTAACATTTTAAGGCAGGCATTATGTCATCCCCGTTGCTGACACAGCAGGAAGCGCGTCGTCTGATTGGCGAAATCTTTGTTTATCACATGCCCTTCAATCAGGCGCTCGGATTAGAGCTGGATCGACTGGAAGCGGATTACGCCGAACTCGGCTTCGCCAATAAAACCATGCTGGTCGGCAACGCAGCGCAGCAGATTCTGCACGGCGGCGTGATCGCTTCAGTGCTCGATGTCGCGGCCGGGCTGGTGTGTGTCAGCTATGCGCTGACGCGTCAGGAGAGCATTACCGAGGAAGAGCTGCGTCAGCGCCTGTCGCGCATGGGCACCATCGATATGCGCGTGGATTATCTGCGCCCTGGCCGTGGCGAGCGCTTTGTCGCCACCAGCAGCCTGCTGCGCGGCGGCAACAAAGTCGCTGTGGCGCGCGTGGAGTTACATAACCAGCAAGGCGATTACATCGCCACCGCTACCGCCACCTACATGATTGGCTAATCAGTATTTTTGGAATGACATGATGGATTCGCAACAAACTCGCCAGGGTATTGGCTATGCGCTCGGCGCTTACTTCATTTGGGGCATTGCCCCCGCCTACTTCAAACTGGTCAAAGAGGTGCCCGCTACCGAGATCATGACGCATCGCGTGATTTGGTCCGCACTGTTTATGCTGTTGTTGATCACATTGACGCGCAGCTGGGCGCAGGTACGTAGCGTACTGGCTCAGCCGAAAAAGGTGCTGCTGCTGGCGCTGACCGCCATCACCATTGGCGGCAACTGGCTGCTGTTTATCTGGGCAGTGAACAATCAGCACATGCTGGAAGCCAGCCTCGGCTACTTTATCAACCCGCTGATTAATGTGGTGTTTGGCATGCTGTTCCTGCGCGAACGCTTCCGCCGCTTGCAGTGGCTGGCGGTACTGCTGGCGACCACCGGCGTGCTGGTGCAGCTGTGGCAGTTTGGATCGCTGCCGATTATCGGCCTTGGCCTGGCGTTGAGTTTTGCTTTGTACGGTTTGGTGCGCAAAAAAATTCAGGTCGATGCGCAAAGTGGCATGTTGATCGAAACGCTATGGCTATTCCCGCTGGCGGCGATTTACCTGTTTGGTTTTGCCGACAGCGCCACCAGCCATCTCAGCGCCAACGCCATGAGCCTCAATCTCAAGCTGGTCGCGGCGGGCATTATCACCACCATTCCGCTGATGTTTTTTGCAGCCGCCTGCGCGCGTCTGCGCTTATCGACCGTCGGTTTCTTCCAGTATCTGGGTCCGACGCTGATGTTCCTGCTGGCGGTGCTGTTCTACGGCGAGCGCCTGACGCCGGATAAAATGGTGACCTTCGGCTTTATCTGGCTGGCGCTCGCCGTGTTCATTATTGATGCGGTTGCGTTCTCAGCTCGGGCGCGCATGCGCGTAGCGTGAAATAAAACGCGCCAGCGCCGGACCGGTAAGCAGAATGGTGAACAGACGCAGCGTCTGCAGCGCCATGACAAAAGCCATATCGACCCGCGTGCCGGCCGCAATAATCGCCACGGTATCCAGCCCGCCCGGGCTGGTTGCCAGATAGGCGGTCATCAGATCGACGTGTAGCACGCGCGTTAGCATCCAGGCTAATCCGCCGCACAACAGCATCAAACCAAAAATCGACAGCAACATTTGCGGCAGCGTTCGCAGCGCAAGTTTGAAAATCGGTCGGGTGAAACGCAATCCCACGCTCCAGCCAATCAGTGCATAGGCTAGCGCCAGCAGCCATTCCGGAACCTGCAAAGTCGCCACATCGGTGCCGTGCAATACCGCACCGATCAGCGCGGGTAGCAGCAAGGCACCAGAAGGAATTCGCAGCCTCTGGCCGAGCCACGCACCGGCGACCATCACCAGCAGCGTCAGCAGAAAGCTGCTGTGCAGCGCGGGAAACCATACCAGATCAGCTGCACCGCCGTGGGTGCCGAGGCCAATGCGCGCCACCACCGCCGCAGCGGTGGCGACAAACAGCACGCGCAGATACTGCATAAACGCCACCAGCCGCACATCCGCCCCGAAATCACCGGCCATCGCCACCATCGCCGAAGCGCCGCCGGGCGACGATCCCCATGCGCCGGTTGGGCCGGGCAAACTACTGAAGCGTACCAGAAGAAAGCCGGACAGGCCGCTGGCCGCCAACGTCAGCACCAGCACCGCCAACACCACCGGCCAATCCTGGATCAGCGGTGTGAGAATGCCCGGCGATAAGCTCTGGCCAATCATGCAGCCGAGCACCGCTTGTGCCAGCACGAAGAAACGTTTATCGATGCGAACAGTCGCGCCGGACAAGCCCATAAAGGTGCCGACGATCATCGGGCCAAGCAGCAAGGCCGCAGGAAGATGGAACAGCTGGAGGATAATCCCCAGCACTAACGAAGCAATCAGCAGCAGTGTCCACTGAAGTCGCAATGAGAAGCGCGCCATAGGAGAGAATCAGATAGTGAGCAGAGCCAACAGGTTACGCAGAAAATTTAAGTTTATCTACCAGGTCGCCATAAATGGCGCCCCTACATTTGTCATGAGCGGTTTTGTAGGGTCGTCATTCATGACGACCTGGACTTAAGAACGGTTACAACCAGTTCTTGCGTTTGAAATAGAGGTACGGCGCCAGGCCAGCGAGAATCATCAGGCTAATCGCGCCCGGATAACCAAAGCTCCATTTCAGCTCCGGCATAAACTCGAAGTTCATGCCGTAGCTGGATGCCACCAGCGTGGGCGGCAGGAATACCACCGAAACCACTGAGAAGATCTTGATGATGCGGTTCTGCTCAATATTGATGAAGCCCATTGCCGCCTGCATCAGGAAGTTGACCTTCTGGAACAGCGATTCGTTATGCGGCAACAGCGATTCGATATCGCGCAGGATTTCACGCGCCTGCTCCAGCTGGTTGCCCGGCAGACGCGCTTTGCGCACCAGGAAGTTGAGGGCGCGCTGGGTATCCATCAGACACAACCGCACTTTCCAGCCGATATCTTCCAGCTCCGCCAGACGTGACAGCGCCTGATCGTACTCTTCGCCCTGCTGGCCTTCCATGATCACGCGGCTGAGTTTCTCCAGCGCGCTATAGATGTTCTCGATCTCATCCGCCAGCTGTTCGATTTTGGTCTCAAACAGATCCAGCAGCAGCTCATAGGCGTTGCCATCGGTCAGCATCTGGTTGCGCGCACGCATGCGATAGAGACGGAAAGCTGGCAGTTCGCGTTCGCGCAGCGTATACAGGCGATCTTCGCGGATGGTGAATGCCACGGTGGAGTTGCCAGCGTGGTCTTCGGCATCTTCAAAGAAGAAGAAGGAGTGAATGTGCAGGCCGTCTTCGTCTTCGAAGAAACGCGCCGAGGCTTCGATGTCTTCCAGCTCCGGACGCGTCGCCAGGCTCTGGCCGAGCTCGCATTGCACGCGATCGCGTTCGCTGTCGTCAGGTTCGATCAGATCGACCCAAACAGACGTGTTGAGTTTGTCGTTATCTTCTTCCAGCTCGATGCGCGTCAGGCGATTACGATCGAGTTTAAATGCGCTCAGCATAGCAATAACTCCCCATTTTTTTGGAATGGGACAAGGCGGTGACCACTGTAAATTACGGGCACGGCGAAGCCTGAACACGGAAACTTTCGCTTCAAGGGTAAATCAGTGCTAACTCACGCGACGAGAGTAAAAAAGGGAGGTCGCTGTTAACCGCTAAGGCTACCAGCTAAAAGAGGTAACCTTAGGAGTTCCTGTTAAACAGATGATTGAGCCAGCATCGACTGGGCGCGTCCAAGGCATTGTCCTCTCATGATAATAGTGCGCGCATGTTACGCTGAGACGAAAAAGTCGTCAAGGTAGCGCAACCGCGCTACACCGTTTCCAGACGGGCGTAAGCCGCCACCAGCCACTTGATGCCCTGGCCCTGAAACGCCACTTGCAAACGGCTGTGTTCACCGCTGCCTTCGAGGTTGATGATGGTGCCTTCACCGAACTTGGCATGACGCACGCGCTGGCCGAGCGTGAAGCCGCTGTCATTTTGCGCGATGGGCGTGCCCATGCGCTGATGGCTCACCGGACGGCTGACGCTGGCGCGCAAACGCACCTCTTCCACGCACTCTTCCGGCAGCTCGCCGATGAAGCGTGATGGACGGTGATACACTTCCTTACCATAAAGACGACGGCTTTCAGCATAGGTGAGCGTCAGCTTGACCATGGCACGCGTCACGCCAACGTAAGCCAGACGGCGCTCCTCTTCCAGACGACCGCCTTCATCCAGCGACATCTGGCTCGGGAACATGCCCTCTTCCATGCCGACGATAAATACCTGGCTGAACTCCAGCCCTTTCGCCGAGTGCATGGTCATCAGCTGCACCGCGTCCTGCCATTTGTCGGCCTGGCCTTCGCCTGCCTCCAGCGCCGCATGCGACAAGAACGCCTGCAGCGGCATCAAATCTTCGTCTTCGTCCTGATAGCTGAACTGGCGCGTTGCCGTGACCAGTTCCTCAAGGTTTTCTATACGCGCCTGGCCTTTCTCGCCCTTCTCCTGCTCGTACATCACCCATAAACCGGAGTCTTTAATTACGCGATCGGTTTGCACATGCAGCGGCATCTCGGCGGTTTCGCTGGCCAGTGAATCGACCAACTCGCAGAAGCGTTGTAACGCCGACGCGGCGCGTCCTGCTAAGGCTTTGTTCTGCAACAGCTCGCGCGTGGCCTGCCACAAGGTGAGTTGCTGATCGCGCGCGGTCTGGCGCACCACATCGAGGGTACGATCGCCGACGCCGCGCACCGGCGTGTTCACCACACGCTCAAAGGCTGCATCGTCATTGCGATTGGCCATTAAACGCAGATAGGCCAGCGCATCTTTAATCTCCTGACGCTCGAAGAAGCGCATGCCGCCATAAATGCGATACGGCATGCTGCCTTGCAACAGCGCCTCTTCCAGCACGCGCGATTGGGCGTTGCTGCGGTAGAGAATGGCGCAATCCTGCAGCGCATTGCCGTTCTCGTGCCAGCTTTTGATGCGATTGACCACAAAGCGCGCTTCATCCAGCTCGTTGAAGGCGCAGTAGAGCGAGATCTTTTCGCCATCGCTGCCGTCGGTCCACAGTTCCTTACCGAGGCGGCCATTGTTGTTGGCGATCAGCGTGTTCGCCGCTTTCAGAATGTTGTTGGTCGAGCGATAGTTCTGCTCCAGGCGAATGGTTTCCGCGCCGGGAAAATCCTGCAGGAAGCGCTGGATGTTCTCCACCTGCGCACCGCGCCAGCCGTAAATCGACTGATCGTCATCGCCGACGATAATCACGCGGCCGCTATCACCCGCCAGCATGCGAATCCATGCGTACTGAATATTGTTGGTATCCTGGAACTCATCCACCAGCACGTTGCTGAAACGCTCGCGGTAATGGTTCAGGATATGCGGCTTGTTCAGCCAGAGTTCGTGGGCGCGCAGCAGCAGCTCGGCGAAATCCACTAATCCGGCGCGATCGCAGGCTTCCTGATACGCCTGATAGATGCGCAGCCAGGTTTGCTCAACCGGATTGCCGTAGCTTTCGATGTGTTTTGGCCGCAGGCCTTCATCTTTTTTGCCGTTGATGTACCACATGCCCTGACGCGCAGGCCACTGTTTCTCATCAAGGTTCATCGCTTTGATCAGGCGCTTCAGCAGACGCAGCTGATCGTCGCTGTCGAGGATCTGGAAATCCTGCGGCAAACCGGCATCAAGGTGATGCGCGCGCAGTAAACGGTGCGCCAGGCCGTGGAAAGTGCCAATCCACATGCCGCCCTGGCTGGTGCCGATCAGTTGATCGATACGATGGCGCATTTCCGCCGCCGCTTTATTGGTAAAGGTCACCGCCATAATCGAATACGGCGAGCAGTTCTCTACCGACAGCAGCCAGGCGATGCGATGCACCAGCACACGGGTTTTGCCACTGCCTGCTCCGGCCAGCACCAGCAGGTTGCTGCGCGGTGCGGCGACCGCCTCGCGCTGTTTGTCATTCAAGCCGTCAAGCAGATCAGAAACGTCCATAAGCACCGTTCGCGAAAGAAAATGAACTCAAATCCACACTGCTGCGGATAGAGCTGTATATATTTACATGTGTGGATTATAGCAGCGAGGTCAGAGATGCCAACCGATCAATTTCAACATGCGGCAGCAAACGCGCATCGTCGATCTTCATCAGATTGCCTTCTCGCAGATTGATCCAGCAGGCTTGCATGCCGGCACGCAGCGAACCGGCAACATCGGTGGTGAGATCGTCGCCGACGTGCAGAATGTGCTGCGGTACGATGTTCAAACGCTCAGCGGCCAGATGATACATATCCTGCCACGGCTTGGCGCGACCGTGCGGACCGGCACGCAGCGCGAACTGGAAGTGATGATGGATGCCGAGCTTTTCCGGACAGGCATTGCCGTTGGTGATCGCCACCAGCGGCACGCGCTCGCCCAGCCACGTCAGCGTTTGATGCGTCTCTTCCGGCATATCGACTTCACTACGCCACTGATGGAAGACGCTCATCACGTCGCTGGCACCGGCGGTGGCTTCCGCTTTGGATAAGCCGACATTGAGCAGTGCCAGCTCCACCGAGCGACGACGCCATTCAGACACGTCGTGATAAATTTCCGGCTCGCGCGCCAGCAACTCATTGCGCAGCGCCTGATAATCCGCCGGGGTGAATTCTCGCAGCGCCGGATGATACGCCTGCAGCGCAGCGTGCGATTCGGCAGTGGTTTTGCGGATGACGGGATGGTTGTCATACAGCGTGTCGTCGAGATCAAAGGTGATTGCTTTGATTGGGCCGAGCGGACGATAAAACTTCATTAAGACTTTCCTCGTTTGGCACGCGGATGGGCCGCATCGTAAACCGTCGCCAGATGCTGGAAATCCAGATGGGTGTAGATTTGCGTGGTCGCCAGATTGGCGTGACCGAGCAGTTCCTGTACCGCGCGCAGATCGCCGCTTGATTCCAGCAAATGCGTGGCAAAAGAGTGGCGCAGTTTATGCGGATGAATATGGCTGGCAACGCCTTGCTTGATGCCCCATTCGGCAAAACGCTTCTGCACGTTGCGCGTCGAAATCCGGCTGCCGCGGCTGGAGACAAACACCGCATCATCCTGCGGCGCAAAGCTAGCACGCAGCGGTAACCAGTGCTGAATCCAGGTAACCGCCGTGCCGCCAATCGGTACGCGGCGCTCTTTGCTGCCTTTACCCAGCACCCGCACTTCACCTGCCTCCAAATCCATGTGGCGACAATCCATATTCACCAGCTCAGACAGACGCAAACCGCCGCCGTACATGGTTTCCAGCATCGCGCGGTCGCGTACCGCCAGCGGATCGTTAAGATCGATCTCCAGCAGTTGGTTAACTTCGTCGACATCCATGTTTTTCGGCAGATGGCGCGCATTACGCGGCGTGGCGATGCCTTTGGCGGGATTGGCGCTCAGCATGCCCTGATGCACTTGCCAGTCGAGAAAACTGCGCAGCGCCGACATACGCAGCGCCAGACTGCTGGCGCCTAAACCGCCCCGCCGGCTGCGTGCCGCCAGGCTGCGCACCTGCGCCGGTTCCAGCTGCGACCAGCTCGTCAGCTTCATCTCATCGGCCATTGCCATAATCGCCTGCAATTGCCGTTGGTAATTCTTTTGCGTCAGCGGACTCAGCTGGCGTTCGACCTTGAGATAACGCAGAAAGTCATCCACGGCCGGCAGCAGCGGACTGACGTGACTCATGCGCGTTCAATCCAGCGTGACAGCAGATCCGGCAACATTTGCGCCAGATGCTGCAGCAGCAGCGTGCCCATGCCCGCCTGATAATGCTGATTATCGCGGCTGGTGAACATTAATATGCCCAGCTCGCCGCGTTCGCCCATCAGCGACATCGCTACCGAGCCAATTGCTTTGGCCTGCGGCAACAGCAGTAGCAATTCCGGACCGTTCAGGCTGCCGAGATAGTGATGTTCATTGCCGAAGCGCTGAATGCGCAGCGGTTCGAATGCCTGACGTGACAAGCCGAGCTGGGTGAAATCAGAGGGTGCGCCGATGTGCCACTTGTCATTGAACACGCGTACGTGTGCGCCGGCCAGACCCAGTTCGCGCGCCCAGCGGTGCAGACGCGTTAGCATCTCTTGCAAGCTGTCGGCGGCGGCGAGATGACCTTGTAGCGCCAGCAGGCGATCAAACAGCTGATGGTTGGCGGTAGCCTGCTCCATCAGCAGCGTGATCTCCTCTTCTAACTGCTGGATGTGGTTGCGCTGCCGCGCCATATGCCACTCCACCAGCGAAACGCTGCCGCGTACCGGATGCGGCACCATCATCTGTTCAACCTGGCGCGCATTGCGAATAAAAAAATCGGGGTTTTGACGCAGAAATGCGCTTACCGATTGATCGTCCAGCAAAACCTCGCTTTCGGTTTGCTCTTCGACATTTTTCATAGATGAATAAACCCATCGTAGACGTGTGTGGCTGGACCGGTCATAAACAGCGGTTGCCCTTCCCCTTTCCAGGCAATGTGCAGCGTTCCGCCCGGCAAATCGACGCGGACATTTTCCGCCAGAATGCCCTGCTGAACGCCGCAGGCAACCGCCGCGCAGGCGCCGCTGCCGCATGCCTGGGTTTCGCCTGCGCCACGTTCATACACGCGCAGACGGATGTGTTCACGATTGACCACTTCCATAAAGCCGACATTGACGCGCTCCGGGAATCGCTCGTGGCTTTCCAGCTCTGGGCCCAGCGTTTCCACCGGCGCGGTTTTCACGCTTTCTACCTGAATCACGCAGTGCGGATTGCCCATCGATACCGCACCAAACATCACGGTTTGCTCGGCCACCCGCTGCAAATAAAGGTTCTCTGCTTTATTCGCGCGGAGCGGCACGCTTTGCGGTTCGAAGTTGGGTTGACCCATATTGACGCGCACCAGCTCATCATTGGTGACGCTGAGCACCATGCGGCCGGTTTGCGTGCTGACACGAATGTCGCTTTTATTGGTCAAACCTTTCAGACGCACAAAGCGGGCAAAGCAGCGTGCGCCGTTGCCGCACTGCGCGACTTCACTGCCATCGGCGTTGAAAATGCGGTAATGGAAATCGAGATCCGGATCGTAAGGCGGTTCAACGATCAGTAGCTGATCAAAACCGATCCCCAGATTTCTGTCCGCCAGGCGGCGAATCAGTTCCGGCGAAAAAAAGACGTTTTGCGTCACAGCATCCACAACCATAAAGTCGTTGCCGAGACCGTGCATTTTTGAGAACTGCATTTTCTGCTCCGCCGGATTACTCATAGAGTTTAGTTGGCCTGCGAACCAGGCTTGCTGGTGACCAAACCACCGACATCAGCATCCTGAGCCGCTTTTTGCTGCTGCGCGGTGACCTGCTGTTTCGGCTTGTTTGGCTGATCTTTCGGCGGGAAATACAGCGGTCCTTTTAGGCCACAGCCTACCAGGCTGACCAGTGCCAGCGCCATACCCAGCTGACTCATCACTCGTATCATTCTGTCTGCTCTTCTGTCCTAAAGCCATGGTTGCTTATCATCGCAGTTGACGTTGTAAAAGCAACAGGAAATAGCCGCATTTCCTGCGGCAGGTCAGAGTAACAGCGCATCCCGCCGCGCGAACGCGGGCGGGATCAATGCATTTGATAGCGCGGCTGGAAGTCGCCGTTGTCGTTGTCAGGCTGGGTGGCGCAGAGCTGCGTCAGCGTTTGGCTGCGGAAAGGAATCACCTGGAAACGTTCGCCAGTGTTCACAATCTGGTAGAACTGCGGCAGGTTAAAGTTGATAAAGCTGGAACCGTAGGTAAAACGGTCATGCGACGAGGAATAGAATCGACTCACGTCGCGCACCAGCTCCTCTTTACTGCCTTCGCAATGGTGATAAACCTCAACGCGATTGGTTTCGTCGAGGATATAGATGTTGAAGCCGCGATCGTCATTAGTATCTTCAAAGAAGAACTGAATGATGCCTTCGCTGGCGTAGCCGTTCACCACCGGCGGCAACGGCGTCTGGTTCGATTCCACTTTAATCGACAAACCATGCAGCTTGTTGTTAGAAATCGCGCCATAAAATTCGACGGCGTTTTCCAGCTTCTGCACCGACACGCTCATGCGTTCGAAGAACAAGCCCCAGGTTTGGCCCGCCATGCGTAACGCTTTAAAGCGGCCCGGTTCCTGACGCGTGCTCGACAGACGCAGCTCAATGCATTCCGAAACCAGCTGCTGCACGCGAGTACGAATTAAACCGCGCAGATGCTGGCTGTAGCAGAATACTTCCACCGTATCCGGCGGCGCAGCATCCTGATGCATTTTGCCGAGAATGGTTTTCAGCGCCTCAATCATCGCCTGCTCGCCATTGAAGTGCAGCGTACGCACTTCATTCCACGAGTTGCGATAGAGCAGATCGATGCTGCCAATCAAACATTGCTGCTGCTGACCGAAGCTGAACACATCCAGCTTACGGAAATCGAAATGCACCACCTGATTGCGGAATGCGGAGGTAGGATCGTGTTCCAGGTTAACGATAATCGCTAAGTGACGAATTTCGCACGGGCTGTAGAGCGCTTTCGGCGTCGGTGCTGGCACGCGCAGCGGGAAGTGGCTCGACACATCGTTAACCAGTTCCTGCAGACGCGGCAGATCGCACAGATCGTTGCCCTTCATATGCAGACGCGTTTTACTGGTCAGCAAACCGTTAAACCACGCCCACGCCACCAGCTTGTTCAGATAGCGATTATATTCCAGCGGCTGATGGCTGATGATGGAACTCATGTCCGGCGATTGGTTATACAGATACCAACCGGCGCGATTAGCGCGGCCCGCCGGGACATGAATAAAGGTAAGATTCTCTTCCGAGAGATCGGGCGAAATCTGCGGGTTCACTAAAGTGACTTTACCCGGCAGCGCCTCGAACGCGGCATACAGTTTACGTGTCAGCACGCCGATATCCTGCGGGCTGGCGCTGACGCTTAAATTGTTGCGACGCGCAAAGCGAATCAGGTTGCGATAGCTCTGCATCATCGCATCCAGCAGCTCGTTGTGCGCTTCGCGTACCCGTTCGATTTTCCACTGCGCGCGGTTATCCAGTACCGCTAACTTCTCTTCATCCCAGCCCCACTCTTTAACCAGCTGCGATAAGATCTCGCGCCGCCAGCCGGTGCGCTGATGATGGTGATCTTCGCTCGAGAGCTTTTCACACACTTTTAAATAAAAACATCGACGCACTAAATCGAGGCGCGCCATGTCATCAACGCTGGTGAGATAGCGCGTCACGCGCTCCAGCATCATGCAGTAAGGATCGAGACCGAAGGAGACAATTTCGCCGTCGTGCAGGCGCTGCTTGATGTCCATCGATAAGAGCTGCGTGTCGGGATATTCCCAGCTGTAGGCTTCCAGCAGCAGGGTTTTCAGCACCGCTTTATACGGCGAGTCGATACTTTTATACAGCTGCCACAAGCTGGCACCGAAATACTCTTCCGCCGACAGCGTGCCAAGGCCGCCGAGATCCAGCCACTCATTCGGCGTCAGTACGCCTTGTGAATAGAGCGACATGACGTAATCGTCGTAATGGTGCTCCTCTTCGCCAGGCACCATGTTCCACAGGATGCGTTTACCCGCCATACGCACGGCGGTACGGTAGAACTCATCCAGCAGCAAAATATGTTGGGTAGAACCGCAGTCTTCACCGCCGAGGCTACCGCTTTCGTTATGGCGGAAACGGTTCTCGTCAATCAGGAAGAAGCTGACTTCCACACCCATCGACACACACCATTTCTGCAACAGCGTACACTTACGCTGCAGATTGAGGCGCTCTTCATTATCCAGCCACGATTGGTGGCATACCCAGATGTCGAGGTCGGAAATGCTGTTTTGCCCAACCGACGAGGTGCTGCCCATTGAGTAAATGCCGGTAATTGGACGTTCGCCCGCGACGGCGGCGGTGAGATCGAGTGGTTGTCCGCCCGCTAAGTTCTGCAGCAGCTGGAATTGATTTTCATCGGGCGTGTAAAGGCAGACGCCATGCGGAACGCTACCTTCGAGGTAGCCCGGCATCAGCGGATGATGGTAGTGCAATAATGTTGGCAGCAGACTGTAGACTTGCTGGAAAGCAGGCCCCATGGCAGCCAGTGCGCGATCTACACGCAGCTGGTTAATCGCATCCAGTCTCTGTTTCAGTGTCTCAATGTAGAGGTACAAGACGTTTCGCCTGATTGTCCCAGTGTTAAGCACCCTGTTTCCGCATTCTGCCGCTTAATAATAAAGATATCGGGCAAATAATTGCTGGAAACGTGATCAATCTAACACCCGGAGGATTGACCGTAAAGAAAGTTGCGCTACTTAACAGTTTAGCATGTTCCGACCGTAGCCCTGCTTTTTTCAGACTTCGACATAAAACTGCGACCCGCAAGATCCAGGCGCAGTCTGACATCGCGGCCTTTTCAATCCGTTGAAACTGACAGCATTCCCCTATCAATGATAGGATATTCGATGAACGATCAAAATGGTTAACAGCATGTTAAACAAAATTTTCAGAATTGCTACCAGACAAAGTCCCCTTGCTTTGTGGCAGGCACAATATGTCCAACAGCGTCTGATGGCGGCTCATCCGGGTCTGCAAGTTGAGTTGCTGCCGATGGTCACCAAAGGTGATGTCATCCTTGATACGCCACTGGCAAAGGTTGGCGGCAAAGGGCTGTTCGTTAAAGAGCTTGAGCTGGCAATGCTGGAAGGCCGCGCCGATCTCGCCGTGCACTCAATGAAAGATGTGCCGATCGATTTTCCAGAAGGCCTCGGTCTGGTGACCATTTGCGAGCGTGAAGATCCGCGCGATGCTTTCGTCTCCAATCGTTACAACAGTGTTGATGAGCTGCCACAAGGCGCGGTTGTTGGGACGTCCAGCCTGCGTCGCCAGTGCCAGCTTAGCGCCCGTCGTCCGGATTTAGTGATTCGCTCACTGCGCGGCAACGTCGGCACGCGTCTCGGCAAACTCGATGCCGGTGAATATGACGCCATCATTCTGGCGGCGGCCGGTTTGAAGCGTTTAGGTCTGGAAGATCGCATCCGTCAGGCAATGCCTGCCGAAATCTCTCTGCCCGCCGTGGGTCAGGGCGCCGTCGGCATTGAATGCCGCGCAGATGATGAGCAATTGATTACGCTGCTACAGGCGCTGAATCACGACGATACCGCCGTGTGCGTGCGCGCCGAACGCGCAATGAACACGCGGCTGGAAGGCGGTTGTCAGGTGCCTATCGGCAGCTTCGCGGTGCTGGAAGACGATCAGCTGTGGCTGCGCGGATTAGTTGGCTCACCGGACGGCAGTCAAATGGTGGTCGGCGAGCGTCGCGGTCCACGCGATCACGCCGAAAGAATGGGGGTTTCGCTGGCCGAAGAGCTGTTGGATGGCGGCGCGCGCGACATTCTGCGTGAAGTGTATCAAGGTCAACCGCCAGTATGACCATCCTCGTGACCCGCCCGGAACCGGCCGCCACTGAACTGGTCTCGCGTTTGCGCAGCCTGGGCAAGCTGGCATGGGGCTTCCCGCTGATTGAATTTACGCCGGGTCGCGATCTTATCCATTTGCCAAGCCAACTTGCGGCGTTACAGCCAGGCGATCTGGTGTTTTTACTGTCGCAGCAGGTCGTTACTTTCGCCGAGCCCGCTTTACAGCAAAGCGCGACAACATGGCCTGAAGCCCTCAACTATTATGCTATTGGTCGCAGCACCGCTTTAGCCCTGCATACCGTCAGTAATCTCAAAGTAGACTATCCTCATGCGCGGGAGACCAGCGAAGAGCTGGTGCGCCTGAACCGTCTGCAGCAGGTTAGTGGCAAACGCGCGCTGATTCTGCGCGGCAGTCCGGGGCGCGAGTTGCTGGCAGAAACGCTGATTGAACGCGGCGTTGAGGTGCAATACTGCGAGTGTTATCAGCGCTGTGAAAAGCACTACAAAGGCGCGACTGAAGGCCGACGCTGGCGCGATCGCGGCATTACAACGCTGGTGGTAACCAGCGGCGAAATGTTACAACAACTCTTTTCTCTGTTTCCGCCAATTGATCGTCGGGAATGGTTACTGCACTGTCGGCTTGTGGTCGTCAGTGAACGTTTGGCTACGCAAGCCGCTGAATTAGGCTGGCAGGACATTGATGTAGCCGATGGTGCCGATAACGATGCGCTGCTGCGCGCGTTACGCTGAACTTAACAATGGGATGAGCCATAATGACGGAACAAAAAGCCTCCTCCGCCATGGTTGAAGAAACCACCCCAGCGGACAATTCTCCCTCGCCAGCAACCAAACCACCTCGCGATAAAAAAGGCGATGGCAAGGTGCTGAGTGCCGTGGCGATTGTGATTGCGCTGGCGATTGGGGCGGGACTTTACCTTAATGGGAAACACCAGGCCGATTTACAGGCTCAAACTAACCAGAATCTCAGTGAGCAGCTGAGCGCCTTGCAGCAGCAACTGGGCAGCGACAAACAGCAGCTGACGCAACAGCTGGATAGCGCCAACAGCGCCTTGCAGCAGGCGCGCACGCAGCAGGATAACAGCGCAAAAGAGCTGGAAACCCTGCGCGATAAAGTCGCTACCATCTCTGGAAACGACACGCGTACCTGGCTACTGGCGCAAGCGGACTACCTCGTCAAACTGGCGGGCCGCAAACTGTGGAGCGATCAGGATGTCACCACCGCGGCAGCGTTATTGAAAAGTGCTGATTCCAGCCTGGCCGACATGAACGATCCGAGTGTGATGAACGTGCGTCGCGCCTTAACGCAGGACATCAGTTCACTCTCCGCCGTCAGCCAGGTTGATTATGACGGCACCATCCTCAAGCTTAATCAGCTGTCGAACGGCGTCGATAATCTACGCCTGGCCGACAACGACAGCGATGATTCGCCTATGGACGCTGATGGCGGTGAACTCTCAAGTTCGCTGCACGAGTGGCGTCAAAATCTGGTGAAAAGCTGGCATAACTTTATGGATGATTTCATCACCATCCGCCGCCGCGACAACACCGCACAGCCGCTGCTGGCACCGAATCAGGACGTTTACCTGCGCGAAAACATTCGTTCGCGCCTGCTGATTGCGGCTCAGGCCGTACCGCGTCATCAGGATGAGATCTACAAACAGTCTATCGATGCGGTATCAACCTGGGTTCGCGCCTGGTATGACACCAACGATGCCGCCACCAAAGCCTTCCTTGCACAGCTGGATGAATTGAGCCAGCAAAGCATTTCAATGGATGTGCCGGATACGCTGGAAAGCCAGCCGCTGCTGGAAAAACTGATGCAAACCCGCGTACGTAATTTGCTGGCTCAGCCATCGGTTGCTGCTGATCAACAAGGAGGCTAACCATGCTGAAAGTATTGGTGCTTTTCCTGCTGCTGATTGCGGGCATTGTGGTTGGACCGATGGTAGCCGGCCATCAGGGCTACGTGCTGATCCAAACCGACAACTGGAACATTGAAACCAGCGTAACCGGCCTGGCGATCATCTTGATCCTCAGCCTGCTGGTGATTTTGTTGGTGGAATGGATTCTGCGTCGCCTATTCCGTACCGGCGCACGCACACGCGGCTGGTTCACCGGCCGCAAGCGCCGTAGCGCGCAGCGTCACACGCAAAGCGCGCTGATGAAACTGGCGGAAGGTGACTTTAAACAGGCCGAAAAACTGCTGTCGAAAAATGCCGACCACGCCGATCAGCCAGTGGCAAACTACTTGCTGGCTGCCGAAGCGGCACAGCAACGCGGTGACGAAATCCGTGCTAATCAGCATCTGGAGCGCGCTTCTGAGCTGTCGGTGAATGACACGATTCCGGTTGAAATCACACGCGTACGTCTGCAACTGGCGCGCAACGAAGATCATGCGGCACGCCATGGCGTTGATCGCCTGCTGGAAGTCGCGCCGCGCCATCCGGAAGTGTTGCGTCTGGCAGAACAAGCCTATATTCGTACCGGCGCATGGGGCGCATTGCTCGACATTCTGCCTGCGATGCAGAAAGTGCAGATCAATGATGAAGCACAGCGCGATGCCTTGCAGCAGCAAGCCTGGCTGGGCCTGATGAACCAGGCGATGGCCGATCAAGGCAGCGACGGTTTGAAGAAATGGTGGCAAAACCAGAGCCGCAAAACGCGTCAGGAAACCGCCTTGCAGGTGGCTATGGCAGAACATTTGATTGAGTGTGACGATCCGGATACCGCACAGAGCATCGTGCTGGAAGGTCTGAAACGTCAATATGACGATCGTCTGGTATTACTTATGCCGCGTATTAAAAGTGGCGATCCGCAATCTCTGGAAAAAGCGCTGCGTCAGCAGATTAAACAGCATGGCGCCACGCCGCTGCTCCATAGCACGCTGGGTCAGCTGCTGATGCGTCATGGGGAATGGCAGCAGGCAGCAGAAGCGTTCCAGCAAGCGCTGGCGCAGCGTCCGGATGCGTTTGATTATGCCTGGCTGGCCGATGTTTACGACCGCCTGCATCGTCCGGAAGACGCTGCCAAAATGCGTCGTGAAGGCCTGCTACTTACGCTGAAGACCAATCCCAGCGCCTGATTTTACGATTGTTACTTTTGTGCACGCCGGGCTTGTCCCGGCTTTTTTTGCCTGCAATTTATCGCTAATCAATATCCTGATCTGTTTCGATCATTACCGTGTGGGTCTGATGAAATTTTACACAGCAACATTGATTTGTTATGATTGGGTCATAAGTATATGGATGATGAAGACTACGGATTAAATACGCTGATCGACATGGATGGATATCGATTTACTTATGAGAGCGGATATTGGTGGAAAATTGAGGTTCGTAAAGAAGCACCGTCGAAGTTCAGGCCGCATGGCATAAGGTACAATCTTACCTTCCATAACAATTACAACACCCGCATCTTCGGCATAGATAACGCTCATGCCATTAAGCCGCCGAAGAGAGGTTTTTCAGGTAAATGGACGGTTTATGACCATCTGCATAAAACCTCTGTTGATTCTGGGCAGCCCTATTTCTTTGTTTCGGCCAGCCAACTGCTCGAAGACTTTCTGGAAAATGTAGACAAAATCATTGGTGAAAAAGAGGGTAAATCATGAAAGCGCTCATCGGCATTATTTCTCCAGAGAATATGCGTAATCGAATAATGAGCATTGCGAGTGGGCAGTACAAACCTGAGGCTGATGAACCCAAAGTTTGGTTTGCGTCCGTTAACGCGATTGCGCAGGTGCTTAGCAATGAGAACATCCTACTTCTCAAGCTTATGCACGAGCGCAAACCTCAGACCGTTACAGAGCTGGCGGAGCTTTCGGGACGTCGAGTCAGTAATCTGTCTGCGACGCTGAAAACGTTGGAAGGTCACGGCTTTGTGAGCCTGAAAAAGATAGGCAAAAAAAAAATTCCTACCGCACTTTTCACTGAGTTCGATATACGCGTGACCAGTGAACTCATCGCAAAACCCGAAGCGGCTTAACTGAACCTTGCGTTCCGAAGCCGAATCTACCCTTCGCCATATTACAGACAAAAAAACACCTGCCATAAGCAGGTGTAAGATCAGGTCGTTAAGACAACTGATGGCATCCGACTCAACGTAATGTCCTTCTTACTGCAGTAAAGCGTGCGCAAATACTGCCAGGCTGGACAACGGATGCCGTAAGGGGCTCTGCATCATTCCCAGGTTTATGTAGCATCAGCAAACATAAGAGGTGGAATGAGCATCTACAGGTAGATTATTGCACAAGACGTGCCAAAGTTGCAGCACGTGCAATAAGCTAATTAATATCAACAGGATATAGTCCCTGCCACAATCCCGGTGTTAGCCACTGTCGGTAAAACGCGACGATCACTCAATAAGCTGTCTCCGCAGAACGACAAGCTATGCAAGGAATTGTCATGTCCATATATATCAATGATTTATATGTATCTAAATAGCGACAATGTGCGGAATTACGCTCAAAGGAAATGATGGGAAGAGTTGAGAATATGAATGGCGGATACAAACGAAAAAAGCCTGCTTTTTCAAGCAGGCTTTTCGAATATGGTCGGCGAGAGAGGATTCGAACCTCCGACCCACTGGTCCCAAACCAGTTGCGCTACCAAGCTGCGCTACTCGCCGATTTTTTACTTCTTTAACGCTACAGCGTAATTTTGCCTGGTGCGAAGGGAGGGACTTGAACCCTCACGTCCGTAAGAACACTAACACCTGAAGCTAGCGCGTCTACCAATTCCGCCACCATCGCGTGACCGAGCAAAATCTGGGGTGGCTAATGGGACTCGAACCCACGACAACTGGAATCACAATCCAGGGCTCTACCAACTGAGCTATAGCCACCATAATTCTGGTGCGTAAGCGTGTTTCGCTTACTAATTCACTGCATAACGCGGTCTAACCAACCACCGAAGCTCTTGCGCACAAACTAAATGGCGCGCCCGACAGGATTCGAACCTGAGACCTCTGCCTCCGGAGGGCAGCGCTCTATCCAGCTGAGCTACGGGCGCGTAGCGCCGTTGCGGATGGGCATACTACGGGCTTGACCTCATACTGTCCAGCCCTTTTTTAGAAAAAAAACGCGTTTGATTACGCTTTGTGCATTCCATCGATAATTACAGCAGTTTGAGGCGCTTACCCTCTCATTTTCGCTGGAAAAACCAGCAATTTCAGAGGTCGCCCCGCCAGTGGTAGCGTAAGTATTTCAGCAGCTTTAATTGGCGACGCAGACGCGAAGGCTGACGAATAAGGCGATAAAGCCATTCCAGTCCGGACTTTTGCCACCAAACGGGCGCGCGCTTAACGTGCCCAGTAAACACATCGTAAGTGCCACCAACGCCCATATAGAGCGCATGCGGCCAATGGGCGCGGCAATCACGCATCAACAGCTCCTGGCGCGGCGAACCTTGCGCCACCGTGACAATCTGCGCACCACTCGCGGCGATGCGGGCAAACAGCGCGTCGCGCGCTTCAGGCGCAAAGTAACCATCCTGACTGCCAACGATATTCACATTCCACTCTCGGCGCAGCTTGTCGCAGGTTTCCTGCAGCACCGCCTGACGTCCACCAATCAGAAACACCGGAATGCCGCTACGCCCTGCACTCTCCATCAACGCTTCCCATAAATCCGCGCCTGCAATGCGGTTCACCTGCAGCTGAGGATACTTCTTACGTAGCGAACGGACGATACTGATGCCATCCGGATATTTGAACTCAGCCTCAGCGATCAGTGCGCGTAGCTGCGCATCTTCTTCCAGCGTGAGCATTTTCTCGGCATTCATCGCCACCAGCGTGCCGCAACGCGGTTTACCCTCGGGCAGCAGAAAGCGCAGAAAGCTCGCCATATCGTTGAAGGCGTGAAGATCGACTCCGCGCAGGCTATAGCGCGGCTTATCGGTTTCCATGGTATGAATTTCCCGTTGTGCCCAAAGGTTAAGAAGGGCTGTGTAAAACCGGCTCGCTGCGCGGACGAATCAACCCCGCGCGCGCCAACAGCCAGTAAAGCAATTTAGCCGCCCACATACAGGCCGCAAAAATCAGACAAAAGAACACCACGCGCGAGCCGAAAGCATCCAGCCCTTCACGCGCCAGCACGATCATATTAAACACCGCGCCGAAGCAGAAACTCTGCAAAATCGCCCCGCTGTAACGATTGCTGGTATCGCGGCCATAAAGATAAAGGTTATCGAAGCCTTTCATCAGCAGTCCGACAGCCACCGCACCGATTGGGATAAACCACACGCCGCCCATCACCACCAGCGAACCCAACAGCGTGGGCGAGATCGCCAAGCCGGAATGGTTATTCAGCACTTCCCAGGTAAAGTAGTTAGCGCTGTTGAGAATGGCTGTTGGACGTCCCGGCCACATCCAGCTGGGAATGAACACGTAGAAATCGCGCCAAATCGGTGCCAGCCCCTGAAAATCGATCTTGTCGTAGTTTTGCAGTAACAGCGCCAGATTTTCCCACGGCGAGAAGGTGTCGCGTGTTAGATAAAGGAAGGTGTAAAACGCTTCATCGCCCACCACGTCGAGGTTATAGCGACGCAACGCCAGCCAGAACATACCGCCAATCGCCATCACACCGGCGCCAACCAGCATCCACAGCGTGATCCAGCCGCGCGTAATGCCAATAAACAAGAACAGCGCGAACGCGATAATGATATTGGCGCGCGTGCCGCCCACCAGCGCGTAGGTCAGCAAGCCAAATGCCACCGACACCAGCAAAAACCACAGCCACTGACGCTGGGTTGGCTTGAGGAAGTAGCGAATCAGCATCGCCGGAATAAAGAAGTAGAAGAAGCGTTTAAGCGCCACGCCGGACACTTCGCTGGAGAAGATCTGGTTGTAAGCCGAAAGCCGGAACAGCAGCAGGCCGTTGTGCATAAAGAACACCGTCACGGTGCCAATTGCCACCAGCGCCAGCAGCAGACAGGTCAGATGGGTTTCAACCCGGTTCATCTGCAGCCAGGGTTTGCGCGCAGGCGCATTGGCCGGCCGCAGCCGCACCTTGTAGCTAACGTAATAGATGGCATAAAAGCTGGTAGCGGCCAGCAGCGCCTGCAGCAGATATTCCGGCGGCACCACCGCCACGTTAAAGCGGAATACCAGCACGCTGGTCAGCGGGAAGCCGAAATAGAAGGTCAACAAAAACAGAATGGTGAAGAACAGGTGGAAGTTGAAGCGCACCCGTTTAAATTCCCGCCAGGTTAGGGTCAGAATGAAACCCAGCGAACACAGATAAACCACCAGCAGACCACTAAACTGCATCAGGCTCATGTTCTCTCCCTTTCACTCAGGGTTAGCGCGTCGCGCCAGCCTGCCAGATAGCCGGGGGCAAAAAAGGCGATCGAAGAGTGATCGCACTGCGCTAATTGCCGTTGCGCTTCGGCCACGCTGGTGCTATCCAGCGCATCTTCGCTAAACAGCACCGGCAAACCTTGCTCGCTAAGATCGCGCCAGAACGGATTTTTGCGGTTCAGCACAAACGGAATATTGGCCTGAATCAGCAAGCAAAGCGTACCAATGCCTTGCTGGCGCTCGAACATAAAATAGCCGAGCTGGCAGCGGCTAAGCAATGTCAGATAGGCATCAAAGTCGATCTTGTCGCGCAGCAGCGTCACTTGCCCCGCCGGGAACAGGCGCTGTGCGGCGGCGGCAATCTCATCGATATAAGCGTGATTATTCTGCGGATAACCGAGCGGCACGACGATTTTCACCTGTTCACCAAACTGGGCTCGAATCGCCTCTAAACCGGCAATGTGACGATTACTGCGATCGCCGGAGTTACCGAGCAGAATAGTGAAATCGGGGCTTTCCATTGGCGCAGGCAGCGCCACATCCGGCATGCGCGTCGGGAAATAGAGCAGCGAGGCGGGAACGCGCGGATGACGCTGCTGGAAATGGTGCAAATCACCGCGCGTCGCAAACACGCGCGCCACGCGCCCTTGCGCCATTCTGCGCAGCAGATAAAACAGCTGATACTTAAGGCCGCGCCCTTCTTCGTAGAGATCCGCGCCCCATACGTGCCAGAACGCCTGCTGACGACGCAGTTTGCCGCTCAGCAAGGCCAACCAAATGCTGGGATTAAACTGGCCGTGAAAGAAGAAGCGCTGCGAACGATCGGCAGCACGCGTCACCACCGCTTGCGCCAGCGCACGCTTGCTGGCAAAGGTTTCAATCTGCAATGAAGCATACGCTTGCAGCGTTTCGGGCGCGCTGGATACCACCATAAACTGACGCGGCGTAGCGCCAGGCAGCTCGGCGCTCATCACGTCATTAAAGAAGCGCAGCACCGTATGATTGTGATGCGGGATATCCGATCCCAATACGTGAAAAGTCGTCATTTTTTCCGGCAATAAATCATGAAGGCGCCACAACACAGGGCGAAATAGAGAACGTAGGTTGCCATGTAAGCCTGCGCGGCTCCGGCGGTCCCGTGCAGCGGAATCAGCCAATGGGAAAAACCGGTCAGCAGCGCAAACTGGCTGATTTCCGTCAGAATATAGAAGCGCAGTGACGCTTTGGCGATCACCAGATATCCGAAAACATAGGCGCCGACTTTAAACACATCACCGCACAACTGCCAGATGAAAAGGTCACGCATCGCGCTGAACTGCGGCGAAAACAGCAGCCAGATAGCGACATCGCGCAGCAGCCATACGCAGAAACTGGCCGCTGCGACGGCAGGTAACACAAAGCGCAGCGCACGCCCAATCTCACGGGCGATTTGCGGTTTCTGCTCCAGCCGCGCCAGCGTGGGCAGCAGCCAGACGCTAAAGGTGGCGGTGATAAATTGCAGGTAGGCATCGGAAATACTGGTCACGCCCTGCCATAAACCGACCTGCGCCCAACCTTGCTGCTCGGCCAGCAGATTTCGCATCATCACCCACGCCACCGGCAAGGTGAATGAGGTGATCAGCGCCATCAGCGTAAACTTCGCCAGATTGCGCGCCAGGTCAGGATGCCAGCCTGGCATCAGCCAGCTCAGCGGCAGCCGATCGCGATGGCGACGTAGCATCAGCAACGCCGGAAACACCAGCAGCGCCGGCACCAGCGCCAACCCCACTAACGCACCAGCATAGCCGCCCAGCCACCAGCACAGCACATAACCCAGCACGCCGACGATACTTCCGGCAATCAGCGCCAGCGCATTGCCGCGCGCATCGCGAAAGCCCTTCAGCAACGCCAGCGTCAGATTGGCCCAGGCAATACCGAGCTGCAGAAAGGCGACAATGCGCACCACGTTGGCATATTCAGCATGACCAAAAAGCGCCGTGCTGATGGGCGTTGCCGCCAGCAAAAACACCAGCGCCAGCAGCGTTGAAAAACCGAGCACAATCGCCGAAGCCGTGCCGGTCACCGCGCGCAGTTGTTGTGGCTGTTGCTGATGTTGCGCGACTAACGTAGTGACGCCGTTGAAGATGCCCGCGCCCGCCAATACGCCGAGTACAGTAATCAACTGGCGGAAGTTACCGGCTTGCCCGATCCCTTCGGGTCCGAAGCTTATCGCTAACAGTTTCACCACCAGCAGGCCAGCAACGATTTTTACCAGCGTGGAAGAAGCGGTCCAGACTGATGCTTTTGCTAATGACATCAGGCAAAGAAACTCAGCAGCGAACTGATCACCGTACGCTGGTTGTTATCCGATAAGTTGTAGAACAGTGGCAGGCGCAGCAGGCGCTCGCTTTCACGCGTGGTAAAGGCATCATCACCGTGGAAGCGGCCAAAACGTTCACCCGCTGGCGACGAGTGCAGCGGGATGTAATGGAACACCGTGAGGATTTCCGCCTCTTTCATCCAGTTGATCAGCGCCTGACGATCGTCGCTGTCGCGCAGCTTGATGTAGAACATATGTGCATTGTGGCGGCAATTTTTTGGCACTACCGGCAGCTCAATACGGCCGGCAGCAGCCAGCGGCTGCAGCGCATCGTAGTAGCGTTGCCACAAACGCAAACGCTGCTGATTAATTTGCTCCGCCGCTTCCAGCTGCGCCCACAAATAGGCCGCCTGCAAATCCGCCATCAAATAGCTGGAGCCAATATCGCGCCAGGTATATTTATCTACCTGACCACGGAAAAACTGGCTGCGGTTGGTGCCTTTTTCACGAATGATCTCGGCACGATCCACCAGCTTCGCGTCATTGATCAGCGTTGCGCCGCCTTCACCGCCGGCGGTGTAATTTTTAGTTTCGTGAAAGCTAAAGCAGCTAATGTGACCAATGGTGCCGAGCGCGCGTCCTTTGTACTGCGACATCACGCCTTGCGCGGCATCCTCGATAACATAGAGTTTATGCTTCGCCGCCAGCGCCATGATGCTGTCCATCTCGCAGGCCACGCCCGCGTAATGCACTGGCACGATGGCGCGGGTTTTCGGCGTGATCGCCGCTTCAATCAGCGTTTCATCGATATTTAGCGTATCGGGGCGCACATCGACAAACACAATGGTCGCGCCGCGCAGCACAAAGGCGTTGGCGGTGGAGACGAAGGTGTAGCTCGGCATGATCACTTCATCGCCAGGCTGCAGATCAATCAGCAGCGCCGCCATCTCCAGCGACGCGGTGCAGGATGGCGTCAGCAGCACTTTTTTGCTGCCGAAATGCTGTTCCATCCACTGCTGGCAGCGGCGAGTGAAGCCGCCATCGCCGCACAGCTTGCCGCTGGCCATCGCCGACTGCATATATTCAACTTCGCTGCCGACAATCGGCGGCGCATTAAATGGGATCATGAGGCTTTCCTGTAGAACCAGTAAGCGGTGCTTTCCAGCCGCGCACCGCTGCGTAAATAGAGGCGCATCGCCGTGAGATTGCTGAGCTGGGTCGCCACGCGCAGATGCGTTAGCTGACGCACGCGGCCCCAGTCGGCGGCAGCAAGCAGCAGGCGCTGGCCGACGCCGCAACCTTGTGCGGCGGGCAATACCGCCAGCAGACCGATGCGCATGTCGCCGTCCACTTCGCGCATCGAGACGAAACCTTGCAGCGCGCCCTGCTCATCGCAGGCCACCAGACATTGATTATCAAAGGTGCCGCGCACCGCATTTTCAATCCACTGCGCGTAGAAACGTCCGCTGTCCGCCGCAGCAAACCACGGCGCGCGGAAGCGACTTTGGCTAAACGCCTGCGCACCCGCTTCACGCAGTGCCGGGATTTGTGCTTCCCGCGCAATGCGCACGCCAACTTGCCGCTCGGTATGTTTGATGCTGAGGGAAAGGTCAGCTTCGCCTTCCACTAACTGAAAACCATGCTGGCTCAGCGCATCGATGGCATCAACGCGTTCAGCGGGCACCTTCACTTGCCACAGCGCATACGGCTGCTGAAGGGCCTCGGCCAGCGTCAAATCGCCATCCAGCGATAAGCGCGCGCTGTTCTGACCGAAGAACTCATTTTCCCACGTAAGGGAATCAATATTGACGCGGACGGGCATTGTGAACATCCAGCAGATACTGGCCGTAGCCGGTTTTGGTTAGCGCCTGAGCCGCGGCTAAAAGCTGGGCATCGCTCAGCCAGCCGTTACGCCATGCAATCTCTTCCAGGCAGGCAATTTTAAAGCCCTGCCGTTTTTCCACCGTCTGCACAAACATACTCGCCTCAATCAGGCTGTCGTGCGTGCCGGTATCCAGCCAGGCAAATCCGCGCCCCAGCAACTCCACCGCCAGCTCGCCCTGATCGAGATACATTTGGTTGATGGCGGTGATTTCCAGCTCACCGCGCTCGGAAGGTTTCACCTGTTTGGCGAACTCCACCACGCGGTTGTCGTAAAAATAGAGTCCGGTGACCGCCCAGCGCGATTTCGGCTGCTGCGGTTTTTCCTCAATGGAGAGCGCGTTAAAGTCGTCATCAAACTCCACCACGCCAAAACGCTCCGGATCCATCACCTGATAAGCAAAGACGGTCGCGCCGCTGCTGCGCGCGGCCACTTTCTTCAGCTTGGGGCTGAAACCCTGGCCGAAATAGAGATTGTCGCCCAGCACCAGACAACAGTGATCGTCACCAATAAAACTTTCGCCAATGATAAATGCCTGCGCCAGCCCATCAGGGCGGGGTTGTTCGGCATAGGTTAGCTGAATCCCAAATTCACTGCCGTCGCCCAGTAAGCGTTCAAAATGGGCGCGATCTTCTGGCGTGGTGATGATCAAAATTTCGCGAATCCCTGCCAGCATCAGTACCGACAGCGGATAGTAAATCATGGGTTTGTCATATACCGGCAACAGCTGTTTCGAGATGGCGCGGGTAATCGGATGCAAACGCGTGCCCGAACCTCCGGCTAAAATAATGCCTTTCATCGCTGCTCCTTCTGAAGTGCGTTTAACGCGGCGTGGCTAATCCCAGACGCTCACCGCGATAGCTGCCGTTAAGAATTGCCTGCCACCATTGCGGGTTTGCCAGATACCAGTGCACGGTTTTACGAATGCCGCTCTCAAAGGTTTCCTGCGGCGTCCAACCCAGCTCACGCTCAATTTTACTGGCGTCGATGGCGTAGCGCTGGTCGTGGCCGGGACGATCGCTAACAAAGGTAATCAGGTCACGGTAGCGGCTCAGGTGCGGTGCACGCTGCTGCGGCGCCAACTCATCCAGCAGATCGCACAGCGTTTCCACCACTTCAAGATTACGTCGCTCGTTATGACCACCAATATTGTAGGTTTCCCCTACTTTGCCGCTGCTCACCACGCTATACAGCGCCCGCGCGTGATCCTCTACATATAGCCAGTCGCGTATCTGGCTGCCGTTGCCATACACTGGCAGCGGTTTGCCCGCCAGCGCATTAATGATGGTGAGTGGGATCAGCTTCTCCGGGAAATGATACGGTCCGTAATTGTTGGAGCAGTTAGTGATGATGACCGGCAAACCGTAGGTGCGCAGCCAGGCGCGCACCAGATGATCGCTGCTGGCTTTGGTCGCCGAATAGGGGCTGCTCGGCGCATACGGCGTGGTTTCGGTAAAGAAATCGTCGCTACCGTGCAGGTCACCAAACACTTCATCAGTGGAGATATGGTGCAGAATGAAGCCTTTTTTGCGTTCATCTGCCATGCCATTCCAGTAATGACGCGCCGATTCCAGCAGCTGATAGGTGCCGACAATATTGGTTTCGATGAAGGCGATAGGTCCATCGATCGAGCGGTCAACATGACTTTCTGCCGCCAGATGCATAATGCAATCCGGTTGATAGTGTGCCATGACGCGATCCAGCTCAGCGCGATGGCAAATATCCACCTGTTCGAAGGCGAAACGTGCATTCTGTTGCACCGGCGCCAGCGACGCCAGATTGCCGGCATAGCTTAGCTTATCGACCACCACCACGCGGTGTTCGGTGTTTTCAAGCAGAAAACGTACCAGCGCAGAACCGATAAATCCTGCCCCGCCGGTCACCAGAAACTGTTTCATCGCCAAACGCCTTTGGTATCAACAATCCACGGCTGGGCAATCTGGGCCGCATCAATCGCGCGGAACTGTGCGTGATCAACCAACATCACCAGAATATCCGCCTGCTGCAGCGCTACGTCCGTGGCAACCAGCGTGGCTTCGTGCGCCAGACGTTGCGGAATGTCTTCCACATGCGGTTCAACCACCCAGGTTGCGCCGCTGTGCCACTCGGCAATCCGATGGGCGACGCTCATCGCCGGACTTTCGCGCAGATCGTCAATATTCGGTTTGAAGGTCAGACCAAAGCAGGCAATGGTGACATCGCTGGCGCGTTTTCCGCTGGCGGTGAGGCACTCTGCTAACGCCTGCTTTACCTGATCCAGCACCCAGCCCGGTTTGGCATCATTCACTTCACGTGCGGTGCGAATCAGTCGCGCCTGTTCTGGATTCTGCGCCACGATAAACCACGGATCGACGGCGATACAGTGCCCGCCGACGCCCGGTCCGGGTTGCAGGATGTTGACGCGCGGATGGCGATTCGCCAGCGCTATCAGCTCCCACACGTTGATGCCCTGCTCGGCGCAAATCAGCGACAGCTCATTGGCAAAGGCGATATTCACATCGCGGAAGCTGTTTTCTGTCAATTTGCACATCTCGGCGGTACGCGCATTGGTTTCCACACACGCGCCGCGCAGGAAAATGCGGTACAGCTCGCTGGCGCGTGCGGAACAGGCTGGCGTCATGCCACCAATGACGCGATCGTTTTCCAGCAGTTCAACCATCACTTTGCCGGGCAAAACGCGCTCCGGGCAGTAAGCGATAAACACATCGCACGCATCACCGTGCTGCGGGAAACGCAAATCGGGACGCGCCGCCGCCAGCCATTCCGCCATTTGCTCGGTGGCGCCCACCGGCGACGTCGATTCGAGGATCACCAGATCGCCCGCTTTTAACACGGGTGCAATCGACAGCGCCGCGGCCTGCACATAGCTGAGATCCGGCTGATGGTCGCCGACAAACGGCGTGGGCACGGCGATCAGGAATGCATCGGCGGCTTCGGCCTGTGTAGTCGCACGTAGATGACCGGCACGCACGGCTTCGCGCACCACATCACCCAACTCGGGTTCCACGATATGGATATCGCCACGATTGATGGTTTCAACGGCGCGGACATTAATATCCACCCCAACGACTTTCTTTCCCTTTGAGGCAAAAACGGCTGCCGTTGGCAGCCCAATGTAGCCCAGTCCGATAACGGAAATGGTTTCAAAACGCATGGTTACACTCTGTGTTGTTTTAGGGCCTGCAAGATGCGCGCGCAGGCATGGCCATCGCCATACGGATTGTGCGCGCGACTCATTGCCTGCCAGGCTTCATCGTCCTGCAACAGCAGGCTGACTTCAGCGACAATTTTACTGATATCGGTGCCGACCAGTTTCACCGTGCCTGCCTCCACCGCTTCCGGACGCTCGGTGGTATCGCGCATCACCAGCACCGGTTTGCCTAATGACGGCGCTTCTTCCTGAATGCCACCGGAGTCGGTGAGAATCAGCCATGAGCGATTCATCAGCCAGACAAACGGCAGATACTCTTGCGGCTCAATCAGGATGATATTCTCGATGCCACTGAGAATGCGGTTAACCGGCTCGCTGACGTTGGGATTGAGGTGCACGGGATAGACAATTTGCACCTGCGGATGCTGGCGCGCGATTTGCGCCAGCGCACTGCAAATGCGTTCAAAGCCGTCGCCAAAACTTTCGCGGCGATGACCCGTAACCAGAATGAGTTTTTTGTCAGCGTCGAGGAACGGATAGCGCGCGGCGAGGCGGGCATTGAGATCGGCATCGTCCAGCACGCGATCACGCACCCACAACAGCGCATCAATCACCGTGTTGCCCGTCACGAAAATGCGCGCATCCGGCAGATTCTCGCGCAGCAAATTTTGTCGCGAATTTTGCGTGGGCGTGAAGTGATAACTGGCGAGATGGCCGGTGAGCGTGCGATTGGCCTCTTCCGGCCACGGCGACATCAGGTTGCCGGTACGCAATCCCGCTTCTACGTGACCCACCGGAATCTGGTGATAAAACGCCGCCAGGCTGGCCGCAAACGTGGTGGTGGTATCGCCGTGCACTAACACCACATCCGGCTGGAAATCAGCGAGTACGGTTTTCATGCCCTGCAGAATGCGGCTGGTGATCTCCGTCAGTCCTTGTTCCGGGCGCATGATATTCAGATCATAATCAGGCTGCAGCTGGAACAAACGCAGCACCTGGTCGAGCATTTCACGATGTTGTGCGGTGACGCATAGGCGTGACTCGAACGCAGCATCCTGCGCCAGCGCCTGCACCAGCGGAGCCATTTTGATCGCTTCAGGACGCGTGCCAAATACCGTCAGAACTTTCACGTGGCTTCTCTTAATGGCTCGTTGCTAACATTGAACGCGGACGACGCACCAGCGCCACTCCCGCACCGACCAGCGCGCCAATTACGCCCCACATAATCATCATAAACAGGCGGCGCGGACTATCGCGCGACACCGGCTCTTCCGGGGTGCGCAAATAGCGGTAAGTCTGGAATTGTTTATCCAGACGCGGACCGGCCTGCAGCGTACTCAGCATCGCTTTATTTTGATCATAGCTTAAATCGTAAGCAGGCCCGCTGGCTTGCAAGGTGTCGAGTTGCGCCTGCAGCATTTGCTGACCCAGCAGGAAACGATCGCTGTCTGGCAGCGCTTCGCCGGTTGCCGGCGCGCGGTTCTCTTTAATCCCCTGCTCGCTCGCCACTTTCAGCGCCTGCTCGATGCGCTGACGTTGACGTTCAAATACCGCCTGCGCCACTTCCTGCTGGCGGTTAACCTGCGACGCCAACTGCACGCTGCGCGCCTGCCAGGCGCCTTTCAGCTCCGCATTAAGATGACGCGCCGCACGCTCGCTGGCGTAGGCAATATATTGACGCAGCAGATTGTTAGCATCGCTGGCGGTTTCGGCCACCAGCTTAATGTTATCTAAGATATTGCGCGCCGGGTCGGCAGCGGTGAACTGAATGTTGGTGATCAGGTCGTCGAGCAGCGCCGCATCGTTGTGCGCGTTACCGCTTTTGCGGCTTTTGAAGTATTCGGTCTGCTGCCAGAAATCACGGCGCGTATCCCATGATGCCAGCTGCATGGTGAACTCCTGATAAACCTCATCCATCACGGTCGGCGCTGGCGAACTGAGATTGAGCGTATTGGTGCGCACATCCAGATTATTGAGGAATTGCTGCTGTACGAAGAAATCACCCAGCATATTGACCGTTGGACGATCGGTCACCGCCGTGGTGCTCCACGCCTGCTTCATTAACATCGATGCTAACCAGGCAACTAGCGCAAACAGCAGCGCCAGACCGATAATCCAGCGTTTACCACGCCAGAGTGTGCAGCCAAGGCCACGTATATCCAGTTCGTTCTCCACAACGACAGAGGTCATAACAAAATCCTTATCAGGGTACTTTCTGGGTAATTTATTTTTTATCTTCGCTGCTTTGCCAGCGACGTTTAATGCGACGGATTTTGCGCGCCACGCGCCATGCGTGTTTCAGGCAATAGCCATAAAGGAGGAATGCCATCATGAACAGCACCAGCATCACCCATTCCGGGATGAAAGCCAGATACTCGCCGAGCACACCAATACCCGCCAGAAGCGCGGCGGCGACGGTAATCAGCAGGAACGCCTGACGTGACGTGAATCCGGCGCGCATAATTAAATGGTGGATGTGCTGGCGGTCAGCGGAAAACGGGCTCATGCCTTTGCGCAAACGGCGATACATAATCGCCACCATATCCATCAGCGGAATCGCGATCAGCCACAGCGCGGTGACGGGCGTGATCGGATGGCTGAGGCCTTGGGTGGTTTCCAGCAGAATCCAGATGATGGTGAAACCGATCATGGTGCTGCCGGCATCGCCCATAAACACTTTGTAGCGACGGCCAATCAAGCCGAGATTAAGCAGGATATAAGGAATGGTGGCGGCGATCATCGCGAAGCACCACATGGCGAGGCTGGTCTGGCCGTCGAAATAGAGAATGATGCCCATGGCGGCGAAAGTGACGCTGGAGAGGCCGCCAAGCAGGCCATCAATCCCATCCACCATATTGAACGCGTTGATGGCGGCCCATACGGCGAATAGCGTCAATACGTAGCCAAAGGGACCGACAATTAACTCAACCGGCCCGATAATGAAGCCCAGACTGAGCAAATAGAGTTTGGCGCCGACCATCATCACGATGGCAACCGCCGCCTGCACCAGCGCGCGAATTTTTACGCTGATATCGAAGCGATCGTCCAGTGCGCCAACCAGCACCAATACGCCCGCGCAACTCAGATACAGCATCGCGTGCGGCAGATAATAATTTGAAATGGCAAAAGCGAAGCAGATTCCCGCGTACACGGAAATGCCGCCAACTAACGGAATGGCGCCATGGTGCCTTTTTCTGGAGTTTGGTGTGTCCACAAGCCCAATTTTTTTAGCTGCTTTGCGAGCAAAAAACAGGAACACTAAAGTAAAAAGAAAAACTAAACCAAGCTCAGTACTCATAGTGAGTAAATTCACGTTAATGCTCTCAGCTAAAATCGTGGACAACAATATGCAAAACACCCGCCATTGCCGTATATCCCTATTCCGAATTCTGCTACAGAAAAGTCTGATTGCTGAAAAAACAAACGAATCTCTGTCACAGTCAATATAAAAGCTTCCTGACTGCGCTAATCCTAATGCCCATAAATAAAAAACGCCACGTTAAGACGTGGCGTTAGCAATATTTCCTGGCATATTGTGCGAATCACCGCTTGGCTTAGCGACTCGCCGATCGCAACTTAGGAACGCTTCATCATATCGAAGAATTCGTCGTTGGTTTTCGTCATGGCCAGTTTGTTGATGAGGAACTCCATCGCGTCGATTTCACCCATTGGATGGATGATTTTGCGCAGAATCCACATCTTCTGCAGCTCTTCCTGCGTAGTGAGCAGCTCTTCTTTACGGGTACCGGAACGATTGTAGTCAATCGCTGGGAATACACGCTTCTCGGCGATTTTGCGCGAGAGGTGCAATTCCATGTTACCTGTACCTTTAAACTCTTCGTAAATCACTTCGTCCATCTTCGAACCGGTATCAACCAGCGCGGTCGCGATGATGGTCAGGCTGCCGCCCTCTTCCACGTTACGTGCCGCACCGAAGAAACGCTTCGGACGATGCAGGGCGTTAGCATCCACACCACCGGTCAGCACTTTACCTGATGCTGGAACCACGGTGTTGTAGGCACGCGCCAGACGCGTGATGGAGTCAAGCAGGATGATCACATCTTTCTTGTGCTCAACCAGGCGCTTGGCCTTCTCGATCACCATCTCAGCAACCTGCACGTGACGTGACGCTGGCTCATCAAAGGTCGAAGCGATCACTTCACCTTTAACCAGACGCTGCATCTCGGTCACTTCTTCCGGACGTTCGTCAATCAGCAGCACCATCAGCAGGCAATCTGGATAGTTGTAGGCGATGCTCTGCGCGATGTTCTGCAGCAGCATGGTTTTACCCGCTTTCGGCGGCGCCACAATCAGACCACGTTGACCACGACCAATCGGAGAAGCCAGATCCAGTACGCGTGCGGTCAGATCTTCAGTCGAGCCATTACCGCGTTCCATACGCATACGCTTGCTGGCGTGCAGCGGCGTAAGGTTTTCGAACAGAATCTTGTTACGCGCGTTTTCCGGCTTGTCATAGTTAACTTCATTAACTTTCAACAGCGCAAAGTAGCGTTCACCCTCTTTTGGCGGGCGAATCTTGCCAGAAATGGTGTCACCAGTGCGGAGGTTGAAGCGGCGGATTTGGCTAGGAGAGACGTAGATATCATCGGGACCGGCGAGGTAGGAGCTATCTCCAGAACGGAGGAAACCAAATCCGTCCTGCAATATCTCCAGCACACCATCACCAAAGATGTCTTCGCCGCTTTTTGCGTGCTGTTTCAGGATAGAGAAAATAATATCCTGCTTGCGCATACGCGCCTGGTTTTCCAGCCCCATATTTTCGCCGAGGGTAATCAGCTCAGAAACCGGCGTATTCTTTAATTCGGTAAGATTCATAGTGATGGGTTCTTAAACTCGGGGTAATTCTCGAAATGATTGTCGTGAGTGGTATGGCAAAAATTCCATGCCTGTTAATGGCTCTTTTTCAACTCAGCTCGACGATTATCGTCAGATGTGGCGATAGGAAACGAGGAGACAGTCGAAAGATGATGCCGAATGTGCTAGTCATCAGATTGCCAAACCACGATAACGTTCATTGCGAGTAGGGTCTGACAAGGGAAAACTTAGATGCAAACTACAAGGTAAGAGCGTAATGCAGTGAAATTAACTTAACACGCTTAAAGTGAGACGTCCAGCAGTGGCGAAAAAATTCACCACTGCCGAACAAACACCGCGCCGGGCTTAGGCCAGGTTGGCGTTCAGGAACTCTTTCAACTGTCCTTTAGACAGTGCGCCAACCTTGGTTGCCGCCACTTCACCGTTCTTGAACAGCAGCAGAGTTGGGATACCGCGGATGCCATATTTTGGCGCTGTACCCGGGTTGTCATCAATGTTCAACTTAGCGATGGTAAGTTTACCTTCGTACTCTTCTGCGACTTCGTCGAGAATTGGGGCGATCATTTTGCAAGGACCACACCATTCAGCCCAGAAATCTACCAGAGTGACACCGTCTGCTTTCAGTACGTCTGTGTCGAAACTGTCATCGGTCAAGTGAACGATCTTATCGCTGCTCATGTTTAACTCCAAAAGATTGCGCCTGGCGAATTGGCGGAAATGATACCAACGTAGGTTGACTTTATTTCATCGGATACGCTTTCGTAAAGCGCTAGTAAGCTGATATTCTACCACACTATGAGCAAAACACACTTAACTGAACAGAAGTTTTCCGACTTCGCCCTGCACCCTCAGGTGGTAGAAGCCCTTGATACCAAAGGCTTTTCTAACTGCACGCCTATCCAGGCGCTCGCATTGCCTTTTACGCTTTCAGGGCGTGATGTTGCGGGTCAGGCGCAAACCGGTACCGGCAAAACGATGGCGTTCCTGACGTCAACGTTTCATTATCTTCTTTCTCATCCTGCCGCAGAAGGTCGCCAGATCAATCAGCCACGTGCGCTGATCATGGCCCCGACGCGTGAGCTCGCCGTACAAATTCATGCCGATGCAGAACCGTTAGCCAAGGTCACTGGCTTAAAGCTGGGCCTGGCTTATGGTGGCGACGGCTACGATAAACAGCTGAAAGTGCTGGCTGATGGTGTCGATATTCTGGTGGGCACCACCGGACGTCTGATTGACTACGCCAAGCAGAACCATGTCAACCTGGGCGCGATTCAGGTTGTTGTGCTGGATGAAGCCGATCGCATGTTTGATCTCGGCTTTATTAAAGACATTCGTTGGCTGTTCCGCCGCATGCCGCCGGCCACCCAACGCCTGAGTATGCTGTTCTCTGCAACCTTGTCTTACCGCGTGCGTGAACTGGCGTTTGAGCACATGAACAACGCCGAATACGTGGAAGTGGAACCCGAGCAGAAAACCGGCCACCGCATTAAAGAAGAGCTTTTCTACCCTTCAAACGAAGAGAAAATGCGCTTGCTGCAGACGCTGGTAGAAGAAGAGTGGCCAGATCGCGCCATTATCTTTGCGAACACCAAGCACCGCTGTGAAGACATTTGGGGCCATCTGGCTGCCGATGGTCATCGCGTGGGTCTGCTGACGGGTGATGTAGCGCAGAAAAAACGTCTGCGTATCCTCGATGACTTCACCAAAGGCGATGTGGATATCCTGGTTGCCACCGACGTCGCGGCACGGGGTTTACACATTCCTGCCGTCACGCATGTGTTCAACTACGATCTGCCTGACGATCGTGAAGACTACGTTCACCGTATTGGTCGTACTGGCCGCGCGGGTGCCAGCGGTCACTCCATCAGCCTGGCGTGCGAAGAGTACGCGCTGAACCTGCCGGCAATCGAAGAGTATATTGGTCACGGTATTCCGGTCAGCAAGTACAACAGCGATGCGCTGATGAGCGAACTGCCACCGCCGAAACGTCTGCAACGCAGCCGCTCGGGTAACGGCCCACGCCGTGGCGGGAACAACAGTAACCGTCGGAGCGGCGCGCCGCGCAATAGCAACCGTAAACGTTCGGGTTAAGCACACCATGCTAAGCGCATCGTCACTTTATGCAGCGATTGATTTAGGTTCTAACAGCTTTCATATGTTGGTGGTGCGCGAGGTGTCTGGCAGCATTCAGACCGTCGCGCGGATAAAGCGCAAAGTGCGTCTGGCGGCTGGCCTCGACAAAGCGAATCACCTCTCCGCTGAGGCGATGCAACGCGGCTGGCAGTGCCTGAGGTTGTTCTCCGAACAGCTGCAGGATATTCCTCCGGAACAAATCCGCGTGGTGGCAACCGCCACGCTGCGCCTTGCCGAAAATGCGCAGGATTTCCTCACAACGGCTGAACACATTCTTGGCTGCGCGGTGAATGTCATCAGCGGCGAAGAGGAAGCACGCCTGATTTATCAGGGCGTAGCGCATACCACCGGCGGTTCCGATCAGCGTTTAGTGGTCGATATCGGCGGTGGCAGCACCGAACTGGTGACTGGCGAAGGTTCACATGCCACCACGCTGTTCAGCTTGTCGATGGGTTGCGTAACCTGGCTTGAACGCTACTTCAGCGACCGTCATCTGGCCAAAGAGAATTTCGAGCAGGCCGAACTGGCCGCGCGCGAGATGATCCGTCCGGTGGCCGCTGCGCTGCGCGAAAAAGGCTGGCAAATCTGCGTCGGAGCGTCGGGCACCGTACAAGCGTTGCAGGAAATTATGATGGCGCAGGGCATGGATGAGCGCATCACCCTAAGCAAACTGCAACAGCTGAAACAGCGCGCGATTCAGTGCGGCAAGTTGGAAGAGCTGGAAATTGAAGGATTGACGCTGGAGCGCGCCTTAGTGTTCCCGAGCGGTTTATCGATTCTCATCGCTATCTTCCAGGAACTCAGCATTGAAGGCATGACGCTAGCCGGCGGCGCACTGCGCGAAGGTTTAGTGTATGGCATGCTGCATCTGCCGGTGGATCGTGATATCCGCAGCCGCACATTGCAGAACGTGCAGCGTCGTTTTGCCATTGATATTGACCAGGCCGGTCGCGTACGTCAGTTGGCGGAAAGTTTCTTCCGTCAGGTGAGCAGCAGTTGGAAGCTGGATAACCGATGTCGCGATCTACTCCTTAGCGCCTGTTCTATCCACGAAATTGGCCTGAGCGTCGATTTCCGCCAGGCACCGCAACACGCCGCTTACCTGATTCGTCATCTCGATCTTCCTGGCTTCACTCCCGCGCAGAAAAAAATGCTGGCTTGCCTGCTGCAGAACCAAAGCGGCAGCATCGATTTAGCCTTGCTGACCCAGCAAAACGCCGTACCGCCGCGCATGGCGGAGCGTTTAAGTCGTTTGCTACGCTTAGCGATTATCTTCTCAAGTCGTCGTCGCGATGACACTTTGCCTGCCGTGCGTTTACAGGCGGATGATGATGCACTGCATTTGACGTTGCCGACCGGTTGGCGCGAAGCGCATCCGCTGCGTTCTGAGCTGTTAGAGCAGGAGAGTCATTATCAGTCCTACGTGCACTGGTTACTGACGATTTCCTGATTGGGATTGCGCTGGCTGTCCTCCATCCCGACCTTCCCCCGCCCGCGGGGGAAGGAGATGCTGCCACATGCAATTTCCGACTCACATATAGCAGCATCTTCCTCCCCCATTCATGGGGGAGGACCGAGGAGGGGGACTGCGAGCACGGACCGGGAACTCAACCCTTCTTCGCATTCTCCAGCATCGCTCTCAACCCCGCGACGCGCGTCTGCCCGGTCTTCACGCGCTCTTCGGCGCTCACCACTTTTTTCTCGCGTTCCCACACCACATCGTCCTGCGGCAACTCCAGCAGGAAGCGACTCGGTTCCGGGCGCATCAGCTCGCCATACTGGCGGCGTTCCCGGCACAGCGTAAAGGTCAGCTCTTTCTGCGCTCGCGTAATCCCCACGTAAGCCAGACGCCGCTCTTCCTCGATGTTGTTCTCATCGATGCTGCTCTGGTGCGGCAATAACCCCTCTTCCATGCCAACCAGATAGACATACGGGAACTCCAGCCCTTTTGAGGCGTGCAACGTCATCAGCTGCACCTGATCGAGCTCCTCGTCGCTTTCACCGCGCTCCATCATGTCGCGCAGCGTAAAGCGCGTCACCACCTGCGCCAGCGTCATCGGCTCGTTCAGCTCATCGCCTTCCAGCATCTCGGTCATCCACTGGAACAGCAGGTTAACGTTCTTCATGCGCATCTCAGCGGCTTTCGGGCTGGGCGAGGTTTCAAACAGCCAGCTTTCGTAGTCGATGCCGCGAATCAGATCACGCACCGCATTCACCGGCTCGCGTTCGGTCAGCTGGACGATTTCACTCAGCCAGTGCGTAAAGCGCTGCAGATGCTCCAGTCCGCGCCCGCTCAGCGTTTGCTCCAGCCCCATATCGAAGCTGGCGTTATACAGGCTTTTATTGCGCAGGTTGGCCCATTCGCCCAGCTTCTGCAGCGTTGCCGGACCAATCTCACGGCGCGGCGTATTCACGATACGCAGAAACGCGCTGTCATCTTCCTGATTGGTCAGCACGCGCAGATAAGCCAGCAAATCTTTGATTTCCGGACGAGAAAAGAACGACGTGCCGCCCGAGATACGATACGGAATACGGTTCTGCATCAGCTGCTTCTCGAACACGCGTGACTGATGATTGCCGCGATAAAGAATGGCGTAATCTTTATAGGCGGTTTTGTTGATGAAGTGATGCGCGATCAATTCGCCCGCCACGCGTTCCGCTTCGTGGTCTTCGTTATTCGCGCTCAGCACCTTCAGCTCGCTGCCCTGCCCCAACTCTGAGAACAGGCGCTTCTCAAATACGTGCGGATTGTTGGCGATAAGGATGTTGGCCGATTTCAGGATGCGCTGCGTCGAGCGATAATTTTGCTCCAGCTTCACCACTTCCAGCGCCGGGAAATCTTGCTGCAGCAGCACCAGGTTTTGCGGACGCGCGCCACGCCATGAGTAAATCGACTGATCGTCATCGCCCACTACGGTAAAGCGCGCGCGCGCACCCACCAGCAGCTTCACCAGCTCATATTGGCTGGTGTTGGTGTCCTGATACTCATCCACCAGCAGATAGCGGATGCGCTGCTGCCAGCGTTCGCGCACTTCCTGATTGCGCTGCAGCAGCAGCGTGGGCAGCGCGATTAAGTCGTCGAAATCCAGCACGTTGCAGGATTTCAGGTGTTGGTCATACAGCTGATAACAGTGAGCAAAAATCTGGTCACGCTGCGATTGCGCCAAACCCGCTGCGCCCTGCGGATCGACCAGATCGTTCTTCCAGTTGGAGATGGTGGAAATCAGCTGCTGTAACAGCGTCTTGTCCTCTTCCAGCCACTGTTTGGTCAGGTCTTTAAGCAAGGCCAGCTGATCCTGATCGTCGAACAGCGAGAAGCTGGCTTTCATTCCCAGCGCCTTGTATTCGCGTTTAATGATCTCCAGTCCCAGCGTATGAAAGGTGGAAATCATCAGGCCGCGTGCCTCTTTACGCCCCAACGTCTGCGCCACGCGCTCTTTCATCTCGCGCGAGGCTTTATTGGTAAAGGTTACGGCGGCGATATGGCGCGCCTGATAGCCACATTCGCGGATCAGGTGGGCGATTTTGTTGGTGATCACGCGGGTTTTACCCGAGCCAGCACCGGCCAGCACCAGACAAGGACCGGTGACAAATTCGACAGCTCGTTGTTGGCCGGGGTTTAAACGCATAACGGAATTCGCTCAGTTGAATCAAAAGAAAGGAGGTTATAATGGCCGGATTATACACATTAGGACTTCATCATGGCGAAAACCGCGGCGGCTTTACATATCCTCGTGAAAGAGGAAGCGCAGGCCAAATCCCTGCTGGCGCAACTTGAGAAAGGGGCGAACTTCCAGCAGCTGGCAAAGAAACACTCTACCTGCCCATCCGGACGCAACGGCGGTGATTTGGGTGAGTTCCGTAAAGGACAAATGGTACCGGCATTTGATAAGGCGGTCTTCTCCTGTCCGCTGCTACAGCCTTACGGACCGGTGAAAACCGCCTTTGGTTACCACATCATCAAAGTGCTGTGGCGTAACTGATCACTTCTGATTCTTCATCTGCTGCAGCACATTACTGCACTGATTGTCGTCAGTATCGCTAGGCGAAATCAGTGCGATCAACGCAGCGGCGGGAGCAACCACCGCCCCGAGCGCCACCGCTGCGGCACCGCGTGCAATCAGCGGTCCGGCTTTCACCCCGGCATCCGGATTTTTGAAGGTGCCGCGCACATACAGCGGCGAACGCAGCGTGATGATGCGAATCCCTTTACTCTCCGGATTGATTGACAGGTCCATGCGTTCATTCGCGAAATTAACGTTGCCGGTCACGTTGATCACCGCGTTCTCGGTATCCAGCAGGAACAGTTTCGGCGTCGCTAAGCCCTGACGAATATTCATATCGGTCGCCGCGCAGTTGATCTTCACTTCATCATCGCCGAACAGCTTACCCACTACATAGTTACCGACGTTCAGTCCGGCAATCTCCATCAGGCTGCGACTGATCAGGCCATCATTCATCAATAGCTTCAGTTCGCCATTGCTGGTGCCGAGCAGATCCGCCACCGAATTGCCGGTGCCGCTCAGCGAGGCATCGCCGTTGAGCTGGCCCAAACTGTTCTGCATCGCCGTAACATCCGGGAACAGCTGACGCAGCCGCAGCTTACGCACGTGCAAATCGGCACGTCCGCGCATCGGGCTGCGGTCGCCCTCCAGATGAATGGTGGAGTTGATGCTGCCGCCGGCCATACCGAAGCGCAGCGGATCGAGCAACAGGTCGCCGTTTTTCAGCTGCAGATGCGTATAGAGATCGCTGAGCGGCAGCTTGCTGCTGTGTTCAATGCGTTTGCCGCTGAACTTCACATCCGCGTCCATCACGTCCCAGCTCTTGGTATCAAACTTGTCGTGTGGCAACACGCGATCGGCGGGCTGCGATGAGGCTTCGCCGCGCTGCGCTTTGGCCTGCTGCGTTTTCTCGCTGCCTTTGCCGGAGTTGACGCCAATCAGCGGCCCCAAATCTTCCATCCGCAGCTGGTTCGAGGTCAATTCACCGGTCAGCGTTGGACGCGGTTTGCCCTGACGATAGGAGAGCGAGCCGTGAATATCGCTGTCGCCGATGTGGCCGTTAAACTTCTCGTAGCGGAATAGCGGCCCTTTCGCCTCATTGAAACGCGCAATCAAATGGCCGTCGGTTTCATAGGGCGGCGTATCGGGCAGCAGCACGCCGGTCAGGCCATACAGATTGGCCAGCGTATCGCCCGCAAAGCGCAGACGCACATCAAGTCCGCCAAGATTGAGCGGATCCTGCAAGGTACCGTCAATACGTACGCGCGTGGTGCCATTACGCACATCCACCTGCAGCGGGAACGGCGTGGTTTTACTGCGCAGCGATAACATGCCGCCAATTTTACCGTCGCCATCCAGCTTCTGATTGTTGTAAGTGCCGTTCGCCTGCCAGCCAAAGACAAAATCACCCGCGCCTTTCTGCTGATCGTCACCGCCCGCCACTTGGGCGTAGGGCACCGGTTTGCCCAGCGGATTGATGGTCACTGTGACATCGGCTTTATTGACGGCGTCGCGATAGCGCACTTGTCCCTGATCGAACAGGATGTTGTCGAGGCGGAAGGACCAGGTAGAAGGCGCGGCGTTAGCATCGCTGTTCTGGCTGCTGGCGAGATCAAAGGTCCAGTTATTCTTCTTATCTGCGGTTTGCACCAGCCGCGCATCCGGCTTTTGCATCTTGATCCACGGCAGGTAGATCTGCTGATGCAGCAGCGCCAGCGGTGCAATGGTGGCTTCAACCCGCTGCAGATGCACCATGGTGACATCAGGAATAGAGGGCGGATTGCCGAGCATCACATCATCGGCATGCACCTGCGGCCACGGCACCCAGCTGCGCCAGCCAGGTTCTTCACGGTTGCGAATCCAGGCCACGCCGAGATCGCCGCGAATCGCGAAAGGTCGGTTCAGTTCGGCTGAAACTTTTTGATTAATCGTTGGTTTCAAGCGGTTCCAGTCAAAGGTGGCGATGAGCACCACAATCACTACAACCAATAACAAAAAAATCCCGAACACCCAGCTCAGGATCTTTCGAGTACGTGACATATTGCTTCCTCCTTGCCCTTCCACGTCTGACTAAGGATAGTCGAGACGCCGCGGAACGGGATCAGGGAAGCTCAAGAGCCATACGTTCCAGCTCGCTAAACGGCACCGGGCGCGAGAAGAAGTAGCCCTGCGCCGCCATCGCTGGCGAGCTACGCACCTGTTGCCACTCCTCTTCGGTTTCCACGCCTTCAACGATGACGCCGTTGCAGTAACGGTTAATCAACGCCAGCAGCATTGAGAACATCGAGCGGCCTTCATCGCTGGCGCGCAGCAGCATAAACAGCTCGCGCGAGAGTTTGATGTAGTCGTAACGCAGTTCGGTCAGCGCGGAGAAGTTCGCCATGCCAGAGCCAAAATCATCCAGCCACAGCGGCCCAAGTTCCGGCATCTTCGCCACCATCTCTTCCTGCGGCAGCGCATGATGCTCCGTTAGCTCGAAGCGCACCCACGGCAGTTGCGCGATCAGCGTGCGAATCGACTCATGCTTCTCAATCTCCATCAGCGTTGGACCGTCGATATTCACTGACGCCACTAGCTGACGCTGATTGAAAAACGCTGACCATGTTATCAGCAGCTCGAGTTGTTCCTGGACGACACCAAGCCGCTGCGCGATAGTCAGTGCTTCAAAATAGTCTTCGGGCGACAGCTTTTTTTCTGGCACGGAGGGATGGGTAACCGCCGTCAGTAATTCAATAGCCAGCATGCGGCCTGAGACCTGGTAAATCGGCTGGAAAGTATAGAATCGTTGGCACTGCTGCCAGAAGAGACGCGTTTCCTGTTGTTGCTCCAATTCATTTGAAACAGGCAGCCGATGACTCAAATTCTTCATCACCATGGTTTTTTCCTGGTTGGTGTTGAGTGCCTGCAAATAGCATCTCAGCGGCAAGTATCGGCGATCGCCGGGATAACTTTATCAATCTCGTTAGTCCCATGAAGAGTTGAGTGTAACAGCGTGCTTCGCACTTAATCGGCAAAACAAAACGCGCTTTGGCCGCTAAATCACCGTGGCGCAGGCGGTTTGCTACCTTAAGTTAAATCAAAACATCGTTTTAAAAACCATTGACGACTGCCATACCAGACGCGAGACTAAGGCAGAATTCACTACAGGCTGAAGACCATGACGCAGAAGAAAATCGCTATTATTGGCGAATGCATGATTGAGCTGTCCGAGAAAGGTGAGAACATCAAACGCGGTTTTGGCGGCGATACGCTGAACACGGCGGTGTATCTGGCGCGTCAGTCAGATAAACAGCTGCGTGTCGATTATGTCACCGCACTCGGCACCGACAGTTTCAGTGACCAGATGATCGCCGCCTGGCAACAGGAAAATGTCGAAACCGCGCTGGTTCAGCGCCTCGACAATAAAATGCCGGGTTTGTACTTCATCGAAACCGACGACCACGGCGAGCGGACCTTCTGGTACTGGCGCAACGACGCCGCCGCCCGTTTCTGGCTGGACAGCGCGCAAGCGGACGCGATTTGCCAGCAGCTGGCGCACTATGATTTTCTCTATTTGAGCGGCATCAGCCTGGCGATTCTGCCTGCGGCCAGTCGCGAAAAACTGATGTCGCTGCTCAGCGCCTGTCGCCAGAACGGCGGCAAGGTGATTTTCGATAACAACTATCGGCCGCGTCTGTGGGCCGATAAAACCAGCGCTCAGCAGGCGTATGCCGAGATGCTGCGTCATACCGACATGGCATTTCTGACGCTCGACGACGAAGATTTGCTGTGGGGCGAGCAGCCGCTGGATGCGGTGATTGCCCGCACACGCGCTGCGGGCGTGCAGGAAATTGTCATTAAACGCGGTGCGGACTCCTGTCTGGTGGCGGTTGGCGATGAGCCGCTGCGCGAGGTCGCCGCCATCAAGCTGGCGAAAGAGAAAGTGATCGATACCACCGCGGCTGGCGACTCCTTCAGCGCTGGTTATCTGGCGGTGCGTTTAGCCGGAGGAAGCGCCGAAGATGCCGCCGCTCGCGGTCATCTCACCGCCAGCACGGTGATCCAGTATCGCGGGGCGATTATCCCGCTCAGCGCGATGCCGAAATAACCTAACCACCTGCACCAACCGTAGCGGCGCAATTGATTGCGCGATGAATCGCGCCGCTACAAATCTCCTCGCTATTCATTACCTGTGCTAACCAACCCGCCCGCGCAGTTTGCCTTAACGCAGCATTTTTCCCTGCCAATTTCCGCTAACGACCTGACTCATCCACTTCTGTAACAAAAGCGGTATTACTTCTTCACTCACGCTAATCAGATCGATTTAAATTCAATGCGTTATGGCAGGAAATCTGGCCGCCAGGCATAGTCCGAAACTGGCGAAATCGGCGGTTTTCGGCTGGACGCCAGCAGCAAAAAAGACCATGTTTTAATCAACAACAGCAGGACGCTGTTACTCCGGCCGCGAAAAAAATAACGACAACATGACTCGCTCAGGACTGACTTATGCACACAGAAATCATCAATATCTGGCCACACGGTGATGCGCCAGGCGCGAGCGATTCGCGCGCTCAGCCGCAGATCGTCGATCTCGCCAAAGAGTATGAACCTTATGACCGCGCCGCCACCGGCGTGCGCTGCCCGGAAATTGCCATCTGGCATCCGGAAACCTCGAACGGCATCACGCTGCTGGTCGCGCCGGGCGGCGGTTATCAGCGGGTGTTGATTGACCGCGAAGGCAGCGCGCTCGCCACCTTCTTCACGTCAATGGGCTACACGCTGGCGGTGATGACGTATCGCCTGCCGTATGACGGTCACCATGAAGGTCCAGACGCGCCGCTGGCCGATGCGCAGCGTGCGGTGCGCGTGCTGCGTGAACGTGCGCAGCGCGGGCTGAACGGCAAATATATCGTGATGATGGGCTTCTCGGCGGGCGGACACGTTGCCGCCAGCCTCGGCACCCGCTTTGGCGAGAAACTCTATCCGGTGCAGGACCAAGCCGACAGCTTCACACCGCGCCCGGATGCGATGGTACTGCTCTATCCGGTGATCAGCATGCGTGAAGGTCTGGCGCATGAAGGTGCACGCACCCGCTTGCTCGGCGCATGGCCGGATCAGAAGATGGTTGATGCTTATTCGCTAGAGACGCGCGTGCACGCACAAACGCCACCGACGCTGCTGATTCACGCTTCCGATGATGAATCGGTTTCGGTGAACAACAGCATGGTGTTCTTCAGCGCGCTGCGTGAGCACAAAGTGCCGGTGGAGATTCACTTCTACCAGAAAGGCGGCCACGGATTTGGTATCCGTGGCGTGGCAGATTTACCGCTCGCCAGTTGGCCGATGCTGGTAACCGAGTGGCTACGTGCTAAGACCTAATGTTTAGGATGATGGCGCGGTCTGATCCGCCGCGCCTGCGCTGTTATCCGGTTTCACTTCTTCCGGACTCGCGGGTACCGCTGGCGGTTCGGGTAGCTTCATCACTTTATCCCAGCTTTCCTGCAGCATCTTCACGTTGGTCTCAGCTTCACCCTGCGGCTGAATCAGCACCATGGTCAGCTCCTGCGACAGTTGCTGGCGCAGTTCCTGATTTAGCTGGTCGCGCGTCATTTCGCTGAGGAAGGTTTGACGCAGCTTCTGATACTGCTCAGGCGCAATGTCCACCACCGCGTTTTGCTGCGAGCGCAGACGCTGGCCCATCAGAATATCGGTGTCGGTGCGGGCGTATGTGGCAAACAGCTTGTTGAGCTCCAGCAGCTTCTGCGCCATCAGCGCATCAAACTCTTCCTGCGGTAACCCTTTGTCGCGCACCGCCGCCAGCTCTTTCGCCACCTGATTCATATTCTGCGGCAAAGAGGCATTCGGGCTGTCCATGTTGATCGAGCACTGCGCACGTTGATAGAGCACGCGGCAATCGAAGCCAACCTGCACGCTTTGCGCTTTGCTGTCAGCCAGCGCGCGCTGCACATGCCAGAACAGCGATTCACGCGCTAAATCGCTCTGCCAGTAGCGCTGCAAGTTCTGCGAATCACGAATCGGCTGCCATGCGGTGTCCCACACCAGCGACAGGCGATCCTGATTCATGCCGCCATTCACCAGATTCACCGGCTGATGCGGCAGCGGTGACAGCGTCGGTAGCGCGGCAGGTGCAACACGCTTACCTTTCAGCGGCGCAAAAGCTTTGTTGATCTGCTCCGCCATGCTGCGGCTATCGACGTTACCTACTACGTACAGCGTCATGCCGTCGGGCGTGTACCACTGCTGATAGAAGCTGTTGAGCTGTGCGATATCCACCGGCGCGCGCGGTTGCTCGCCGGGATCGTGCGCCAGCATCGCCGAGCCTTTCAGGCGATAGCGCCACCACACATCCTGCGTATTGGCAGGCCAGGTGGCAATCGGATCGGTCGCCATTAATGCGGTAGAAACCACCTGCTCATTAATCGTCATTTTCCCGGCGGTCGCCGCCAGCCAGCTGAGCGCTTCTTTCAGCAGATCAGGGCGGTTGTTCGGCAAGCTCAGGTTGTATTGGGTGTAATCGTACGACGAAATAGCGGGTGGCAGCGGACGTTGCGGATCCATGGCTTGCTGCCACAGCGCACGTTGCTGATTGGTGTCCAGCGTGGCGTTGTGCACCATCGCTAAACGCGGTAAAAGATGGCTATAGCCGGTTTGTTGCGCACTCTCCACCAGCGAACCGGTGTTAACAATCAGGCGCAGCTCAATACGATCGCTTGGACGTTGTGGTGTGGTTAGCAGCTGCCAGCTAAAACCATTGTCCAGTTTGCCTTCCTGCCAGGCGGGATCGGGTTGGAGCGTCTCGGCGTGCACGCCAAAACCGGACGCTGCCAGTAGCAATCCGCCAACCAAAAGCCGAATTCTGGTGCCCTGCATGTGAACCCCTACTCAAACAGATCAACGCTCGTTAGCGCGGCATGTTCGGTCACATCTGGGGTGACCGGCGCGGCATTGTGCCGCCACGTTTATTTAATAACAGACTCTTTGACCACGAGAAGGTCAGGATGTCGCGCAACGAGGCAAAAAATCGGGAAAAAAATCAATGGGGTTTATTATGCAAATGCCCGCTGTCAGGGCAAGCCACAGCGGGCATTTCTCGGCAAATTAACGCAAATAGCAGGTTATGCGGCGGTTTCTGGTGCGTTATTCACCTTTTTCCCGGCAGAAAGCGTCGCATTCAGTTGTTTCTCATCCAGCTGGCCGACCCACTTCGCCACCACGATGGTCGCCACGCCGTTGCCCACCAGATTGGTCAGCGCACGCGCTTCGGACATAAAGCGGTCGATACCGAGAATCAGCGCCAGGCCCGCAACCGGTAAATGTCCCACCGCTGACAAGGTCGCCGCCAGCACGATAAAGCCACTGCCGGTTACACCCGCTGCGCCTTTTGAGGAGAGCAGCAGCACCACTAACAGCGTGATTTGGTGGAACACATCCATATGAGCGTTGGTCGCCTGAGCGATAAACACCGCCGCCATGGTGAGGTAAATCGAGGTGCCATCCAGGTTGAAGGAGTAGCCGGTTGGAATCACCAGCCCCACCACCGATTTCTTACAGCCCAGCTTCTCCATCTTATCCAGCATGCGCGGCAGCGCAGACTCGGAAGATGACGTGCCCAGCACAATCAGCAGCTCTTCTTTGATGTAGGCGACAAATTTAAAGATGTTGAAGCCAGCGAAGCGTGCAATCAGCCCCAACACCACCACCACGAACAGCACGCAGGTGATATAGAAGCAGATGATCAGCTGCCCCAACTGCACCAGCGAGCCGACGCCATATTTACCGATGGTGAAGGCCATCGCCCCGAAGGCACCGATTGGCGCGAGACGCATAATCATGTTGATCACGCCGAAGATCACTTTCGAGAAGCTCTCAATGACGTTGAACATCACGGTGCCGGCGCTGCCCAGGCGATGCAGGGCGAAGCCGAACAGGATAGCGAACAGCAGCACTTGCAGAATGTTGCCGCTGGCAAAGGCACCAATGACGCTATTCGGGATCACATCCAGCAGGAAGGCGACCACACCTTGCTGCTCCGCCTGCTGCGCGTATACCGCGACTGCTTTAGCATCCAGCGTGGCTGGATCAACGTTCATGCCCACGCCAGGCTGCACCACGTTAACCACCACCAAACCGATGATCAGCGCGATGGTGCTGACCACTTCAAAGTACAGCAGCGCCACTGCGCCCGTACGTCCAACGGCTTTCATGCTCTCCATGCCGGCAATACCGGTCACCACCGTACAGAAAATCACGGGGGCGATGATCATCTTGATCAACTTAACGAAACCATCGCCAAGCGGCTTCATTTGCGCGCCTAACTCAGGATAGAAGTGGCCCAACAGGACGCCGATGCCGATGGCAACCAGTACCTGAAAATAGAGGCTTTTTAAGATTTTCATAACAGGTGTCCAGTAAGACGGTTCGCACCGTCATTGTTGTGGAGAACGCATGCGGCAAGCCGCCAGAAGCGTAAAACCTTACCGATGGCGAGGAAAATAACACCCTGTTAACAAGATTAATATCCCCTACTATTCCTTACAAAAGTTACAAAACTCTAACTATGAACTGAAACGCTTCAGCACAGCGCTTCGCTACAATTTTGTAAGGAAAATCAATAACCAAGGTGATTATTCAGGGAGTTGCGAGCTATTGAGCCAGCGTTGATTAAAGACGTGGAGCGGCAGCGCTTCAGCGTATAAGTAGCCTTGCCCTATAGTAATTCCGCGCGCCAGCAGCCAGTCGCGCTGCTCGGCGGTTTCCACACCTTCGGCGATGACGTCGAGGTGAATGATGTCGGCAATCGCCGCCACGATGCGCACCATGGTGTCGTCATCCGGCAGCGCGGCGACGAAGCTGCGATCCATTTTCAGCTTATTTACCGGCAGCGCTTTGAACTGATGCAGATAGTTGAGGTTGGAGTAGCCCATTCCGAAATCATCGAGCGCTACCGCCACGCCGGTTTGCTGCAGCAAGCGCAGTAGCGCAATCGCCTGTTCGGCATCGCCAATCTGCGCGGTTTCGGTGATTTCCAATACGAAGTTGCCCGGCGCGATGCGATGGCGCTCCAGCAAGCCCTGCAAATGGCTGACCATGCTGGCATCACGCAGCTGCACCGCCGAGATATTGACGCTGAGCGGGATGTTAATGCCCTGCTTCTGCCAGCCGGCCAGAATGCGGCAGGCTTCTTCAAACACCCAGCGGCCAATGGCCGAGATCACGCCAATCTCTTCGGCGCTGGCAATAAACTCTTCCGATAATCCGTAGCTGCCATCCGGCATGCGCATGCGCAGCAGCGCTTCGGCACCGGCCAGCTCGCCGGTTTCCATATTGATTTGTGGCTGGAGATAGAGGGCAAACTGCTCGTCCTGCAGACCTTGCAAGATGTCGTGTTCCTGCGTTAAACGCTTTTGCGCCCGCTCGGTGAGCGCCGGATCGAAGAACAGAATCTGGTTTTTGCCCTGATGCCGCGCCGACATCATCGCCGAGGTGGCGCGATCGAGCTGTTCGCTGGCCGAGATGCTGCTCTCTTCGTGCAGCGCCAGGCCAATGCTGGCGTTCGGACGCAGCTGCAGCTGTTGCAGGTTCACCGGCTGATTAATGCGAATCATCAGGTTGCGCGCCAGACGCATGGCGCGGAACGGATTGTGCGCGCGCTTCATCAGCAAGGCGAAGTCGCTGGGCCCGGTTTGCGCCAGCAGTGAGTGATCGTCAACGGTGCTGCGAATCTTCTCCACCAGCGTCAGCATCAGCGTATCGCGCTGCTCATCGCTCAGCACGCCGTTGGCTTCCTGCAGCGTTTCAATGCGAATCACCATCAAGCCCCACGCCTGACGATTGTGGCGATGACTGATGTGCTGTTCGAGCAGCGCAAGGAACAGCGCGCGATTGGGCAGATCCGTAACGGCAAAATGCGTGGTCATGCGGCTCATTTCGTCGTGAATCGACTCCAGCACCTGCTGGTTGCGGTTGTAGCTGCGGATCAGCATGCCGATTTCATCATCGCGATGATTATTCGGCAGCTTCATTTTGTGGGTCAGAATCGCCTGCGGCGGCAGCTCCTGTAAATCACGCGAAAGATCGCGCAGCGGATGCACAATCAAGCGGTTGATACACCAGCTAATGGCGATCGAGAGAATCAGCGCCAGCAGCAGGTAGGTGGTGATCATGGTGGATAACGTGCTGAGCAGGAACTGATAGACGCGGGAGGAATCAGCCTGTAGCACCAGATAGGCAATCGGCTTCGGCAAACCGGAACGCTCCACGGAATAGAGCGGCAGCGTGATTTGTACCGGCAGCTCAAACAGGCGTGCGACCCAGCGCGGCACCGGTTTTTCCGGCGCAAAATCGGCGTGCAGCGCCTGGAAGGCATTTGGCAACACCACATCGGCGCGCGATAAAATACCGGCCGGTTTCAGGGTATTAAGGATGCGTTCGGCTTGCGGAATATCGGCTTTGAGTACCGCTTCGGAGAGTGGCTGACGCACGGTGTGCGCCACATTTTCCATTTGCTGGGCGTAGTCAATCCTGCGCTGCTGCACAAAGTGAAAGAGCTGGATGACAATAAAGATGCAGATGGTCACCATCGCCACGGCGGAAACCGTCGCCATCTGCTTTATCGTTAGAGAACGACTGACGCGCAACAAAACTTCTCCAGGCCACCAAAGGCGTGTAATGAGATGAAATTCGCAGCGAGTATATCCCAGGTCACGCGTTTTTTTCGCCGGGATAAAGGCGAAAAATAAGCAAGTTTGGTTATTTATGAAGTGATTCGGAATTATGCAGGTTTTGACGCGCATTCAAGCGCGCCTGGCCGTCATGGATGACAACCCCATGAGATTTGTAGCGATTGCGAGTGAAAAATACGCGTTAATGCTGCAGCGCGGGTGTTGAGGCGACATCCCGAGCCGCTGAGCGAATGAGGGATTCCAGGGCGAGCCGCATGGATGCGGCGAGAGGTGGCGCTGAGCAGGAGCGAATCGCCACCGGTCCGTCAGGAATCGTGAATGAGTGAAGGCACCGCGAAGCGGCGGGTTGGGCTGGCGCAAGGCCCGGGAGTGCAGAGGGCGCGGCCAGGCGTCCTCTGCTCGGTCGCCGCACGTAGGTGCTGCAACTGCCTCAGCACATGGCGAACGAAAGTCGCTCCGCGCTTAACTGAGCGGCATCACACCATTAATGGCGCCCTACTGCGGATACGGCACCCAATCGCCGCCGTTCAGGCGGATCCACGGTTTACCCTGATACATCATCACCACCGCGTTATCGTTCTCAGACACCACCGGCGTCTGCGGCAAATTATCGGTCAGCACCGACATATTAACGTTCGGCGCGTTAAATACCTGGCCATCCACCACGCGCGACACGATTTCCGAGATCGCCATCAGGCTGGTTGGCGTCTCCACGCTAAGCGGCTGGCCCTGATACGGTGCTTTCATGCCAACAAACTTAATGCCGACCGGCACATGGGTGATATCCGGACTGGGGATATCACGCAATCCTGACATCTGCATCTTGTCGCCCTGCAGCGCCGCGCCGTGTTCCGGCACCACCAGCACCATCACGCGACGGCCCGACTTCTCCAGATTGGTCAGGAAGGCATCGAGCTGATCAAACAGCACTTTGGCGCGCGGCTGCCAGTCTGCGCTGCGCGTACTGCCCAACTCGCGCGTACCGTCATGCAGCGGAATCAGGTTATAGAAGGTCGCGGAGCGCGCATCGCTGCTCTTGGTGCGATCGTCGAGCCAGCGCTGCATCAGCTGCGCATCATTAAATACCGGCGAGCCATCAAATGACGTCACCTCCGGCGAGATGCCCGCCTGCGACATCAGCGGCGCCTGCAGATTGCCCTCTTCGCGTAGCTCTTTGAGATAGTTACCAAACACGCCGGTGTGATCCATCATCAACTGCTGTTTAAAGCCCAGCTTCGCCAGATTATCAAACAGATAGCAACGCTGATCGGTGGCTTTGTACAGATCGCTGTGCGAGCTCTGGCCGCAGCTGGCGCGCAGCAGACGAATCCCCGCCGGGCCGCTGTAACCGGTGGCAGAGTTGTAGTTGTTAAGCAGAATATCGAAGTGCTGCCACAGCGGATGATTACGCAGCTGCGCGACGTTCAAATCCGACCACGACAGCGAACAGATGTTGATCACCAGAATATCGAACGGCTGCGAATCAGCTGGCAAGGCGTCCGGGAAATGGGTTGCACGCTGGCGCTCGGCGTCGTAAAAACGGTTGAGCCACGCGGTGAGGTTGGCGCTGGTTGGCGGCGCGGATTGATCGAGGCCATCTGGCGCTTTCGCCGCTGGCGTATCGTTGAGCTTCTCCGTCGGCGTGGCGGCGCTGTTCGGCAGTAAATTCATTGCCGGTCCGGCGATCGTCAGCACGTTGAGCCAGATCAGCATCAGCGACACCAGCACGGTGACGCGAATCCACTGCGCGATAAACAGATACAGCACCAGCAGTACAAAGCCCGCGCCAATCATCTCCCAGTTGATAAAGCGATTGGCAAGATCGAGCAGATAGCTGGGCGAGAAGCCTGCCAGCTGGCTGCCCTGGCTCATAATCGAATGGAGTCCCGGCAGCCAGGTATCGTGCCAGAACAGCGCCACGCCAATCGGCAGCGAAATCCACTGACGCAAGCGATGCAGCCGCACGCCCGGCAGCGGGAACAGCAGCCACGCCAGAAACACCAGGTTACTTAGCGCGTGAAAATTAAGGTAGCCGTACCACAGCAGCGCAAATTTGATCAGGAAGTAAAAGTTCCAGCCGCCGAGGCCGCGCCACCACGAACCGTGCATCGTGAATCTGTTATTCATGTTTATCCGTTTTATGGGTTTTGCGTTGCCACTGTCCTTCTGATCTCAATGCGCGCGTCGGCAGCAAACGCAGCAGCGGATTAGAGCCGCTACGCGCTCGTCCGCGCCCAAACAGTGATGTCAGGAACAGCAAAATCAGTAACAGCAGGATCGCCACCTGCACCCAATCCATCAGCGTCATTGGTGGCTTACTCCGTCGAGGTTGAGGGTAATCGGCTGCGGCGTTTGTGCCCCGCGCTCAGGCGCGGCGGTTTGCGTGCTGACTGGCGCAGCGGCCAGCGGCGTGGCCTGCCGGTCGCGCTGTGCCACCGGCGTCAGCTGACGAATTTTGTCCGCCTCCGACACGATCTGATTGTCTTCAAACCAGACGATACGATTGCTAAACAGCTCGTCGTGCGGCAGCGAGAAGATCGACTTCAGCGCGATATCCAAATCATTGAATCGGCATGAAGAGAGGAACAGATAGATGCGGTCGTTCACCAGCGTCACCAAATCGCCGAAGCGGCGCGGTTTACACAGCGTCAGAATCTGTTCAGGTTTCAGCTGCGGCACCGCGCGCAGCGCCACCATCAAGCCTTTGTCATTTTCCGGCAGCAGCGTATTGCTCATCAACTGCTGCACCGCCGCGCAAAAGGCATCCAGCGGTAAATAGCCTTTCTGCTGTAGCGGCTGCAGCGCCTGCATCAGGGCATTGAGATTGGCAGGCACATGGCGCGAGAACTGCTGCCCCTGAACCCCTTCCAGCGTGGTAAGAAAGCGCGACAGGCTGGCCGCGGTCGGCACAATGGCATTCAGGCCGCAGGCCAGCAGCAAACGCTCATCACTGTAGCGCAGCGTGGTACTGATTTCGCGCACCACAATCTTAAGCGCGCTACCGCGTGAGCGCCGCAAACTATGGACCATCGTTGCTAAAGAATTAATGTCTTGATTATGAACCAGAGTAAAGATGACCGTGGCGGCATTCGCCTGCTGCGCACGCGAGAACACGCTTTCATTATCGCTAAACAATTGCCATTGCGCCGAAAGCGGCGGCGCGCCTTCCAGCACACCTTCCTGAGCAAGGAATTGGTTTTCATCATTGCGGCTTAAGGGAATATTTTGTTCCGCTTGATTAACGGCAATAAATTGATTATCGACATAACTCAAACGGATAGCGCGGTCGGCCAGTAATTTATCTGCCGCATACCACCAGTTAATTCGATAATGCCAACTGTCCTGCTGAAACTCCAAATGTGCGAGACCATCAAGCTGGCGAAAATAACCTTGCAGATGATTACGCAGGTGAATTATTGACGTACCGGAGGTGATCATTAACAACGTAATTTGTTTTTTACATAACAAACGGCGCATGCGCTTAAGCCAGAAGCTTAACTCATCGGGCGATAATTTTCCCCACAGCGCGGCATTACTATAAAAAATCACCAGGCCACTGCGACTATTAAGCACACGGGAAAAATCACTTTCAAGCTGCTTTAGGCTGCGTTTATTAGCCGGCAGTGAAAATAACGGCATACGCGCTGGACCGCCGATGGGATCGGGCGTCAAAAGCGCCTGCGGTTTCTCATCCGCACTGATGAGCGTAGCCGCCTTTTGTTGGCTAACTACCTGACGCAGCAGCGTTCGCGCATCATCCTGACGCTGGCTGGTAATCCAGTAAAACCCCGGATTCTGCAGAGTATTTAATTCCTGCTGAATCTGCTGCAGGCCAAGCGCATAATGTTTTTTCATATTTGATTCGCGATCGATACAATCCAGGCTAGTTTAATCGAGACAGCCGCAATTGGAACGGGTGAAATAAAAATAGCGTATTAGCGCAAATCATATTGATCTGTGGATAGCATTTGTCTTTACTTCAGGTTTAAACTTTACAAAAAATAAAACCACAATTCATCCGTTGTCGATTTTTTGGTGGCAAAAAAATAATGAAAACAGAGAATGCATTTTCGCTGAATGCGACTAGCAGCGAAGAGCACGATGACATTACAGCCTTAAGTGATGCCTTTTCCCTTAAGGCATTTCGCTACATTGATATTGCCCGCGAAGCGCGACTGAATACCATTATGACGCGCTGGCCATTGCTGCGTGAAATAAGCGCCGCACAGGAGTCAGAACGTTAATGCCTGTTATTGCATTACAAGGATTGCGTGGCGGTTGTGGCGCTACCTCGCTGAGCGCCGCACTCGGCTGGGCGTTTAACGCGCTGCAGCAATCGGTGCTGGTTATCGATTTTTCCCCGGTAAATCAGCTAGCTGTCCACTTTAATATGCCGCTCGACCGCGCTCAGGGCTGGGCGCCCGCGCTGCTCGAACAGCAAGCGTGGCAGCAGTGCGCTCAGCGCTATCAAGCAGGGCTGGATTTTCTGCCGTTTGGCGCACTCACGTCGCAACAGTACGCCAGCATCAGCGCTATCAACGCAGAATTTGCCGCACCGCTGCTACACGCGCTACCGGCCCTGAAATCGCACTACAACTGGATTATTTTCGACATGCCAGCGGATCTGTTGCCGTGGCAGCGATCCCTGGTTACCGCGGCCGATCGTCTGCTGCAGGTGCTAACGCTGGATGCCAACTGTCAGTTGCGTCTGCATCACGCGCGTTTTCCTGCGCACACGCTGTTTCTGATCAACCAGTTCAACGCCAACAGCCAGCTACAGCAGGATCTGCATCAGCTGTGGATCAACTCACTGAAAAACCTGATTCCCCAAGTGATTCACCGCGATGAAGCGCTGGCGGAAGCGCTGATGATGAAACAGCCGGTGGGCGAATATCGGCCGCATGCGCTGGCCAGCGAAGAGATCAACACCCTGGCTAACTGGCTGCTGCTGCATGTGCCGGGAGGCGCGGCGTGAATCCATTACGCTGGCTGCTGATGCCGCAAGCGTGGCAGGCGCTGCAACGCCGCGCTCAGCTGGCGCATCAGCATGGCGCGGGCCGTTTCACCCTCGCGCTGCATTTAATGTGGTGCGTACTCGCGTGGTCGCTGTTGCGGCTGGAAACACCGGGATGGCAGCGCATCCTGCAACATCGTCAACGTTACTACCCGCAAATTTCGCCGCTGCGCCCACGTCCGCTTGACCCGCTGCGCTATGCACTGCAAAGCCTGTGGCTGATGCTGGTATTGCCGCTGGATAAACGCACGCGTAAAAGTTTCAGCGTCAAACCGCTGTTCCGCTGGCGCGAGCCGCTCTATTAGTGGCTCGGTGCGCTGCCGGCACGGCTGGAACGAAACCGGTTCGCCCAGCGCAGCGAACAACGTATTCAGGCGCTGCCCGCGTGGTTGCGGCAGCTGCTGTTTATCGTGGCAGCGATTGTCGCCAGCCTGCTGGCGCTGCTGTGCATCTCGCAGCCCTTCGGCATCACTACGCAGTTTGTCTTCGTGCTGCTGTTATGGGGATTGGCGATGCTGGTGCGTCGCGTGCCGGGCCGCTTGTCCACCATCATGCTGATCGTGTTATCGCTGACGATTTCCTGCCGTTATCTGTGGTGGCGCTACACCGAAACTCTCAACTGGGATGACCCGATCAGCCTGACGTTTGGTCTGCTGCTGATAGGTGCGGAAACCTATGCGTGGGCGGTATTAGTGCTGGGTTATTTCCAGACGCTGTGGCCACTCAATCGTCAGCCGGTCTCGATGCCGCCGGAAATAACCTCGTGGCCGAGCGTCGATATTCTGGTACCGACCTACAATGAACCGCTGAGCGTCGTGAAACCGACCCTCTACGCGGCGATGGGCATCGACTGGCCGCAGGACAAGCTCAATATATACCTGCTGGACGACGGCACGCGCGAAGAGTTCCGCGAGTTTGCCGCCAGCATCGGCGTCAATTACGTGGTGCGTCCCACCCACGAACACGCCAAAGCGGGCAACATCAACCATGCTTTGAAAGCCGTGTGCCGCAGCGAATATGTTGCCATTTTTGACTGCGACCATGTGCCGACGCGCTCGTTCCTGCAGCTGACGATGGGCTGGTTCCTGAAAGATCATCGGCTGGCGATGCTGCAAACGCCGCACCACTTCTTCTCACCCGATCCGTTTGAACGTAACCTCGGTCGCTTCCGCCAGACGCCTAACGAAGGCTCGCTATTTTACGGTTTGGTGCAGGATGGCAACGATACCTGGGATGCGGCGTTCTTCTGCGGCTCTTGCGCCATATTGCGCCGAACTGCGCTGGATCAGATCGGCGGCATTGCGGTAGAAACCGTCACCGAAGATGCGCACACCTCGCTGCGTCTGCATCGCCAGGGTTACACCTCGGCATATATTCGTATTCCGCAGGCTGCGGGTCTGGCCACCGAGAGTTTGTCCGCGCATATCGGTCAGCGTATCCGCTGGGCGCGCGGTATGGTGCAGATTTTCCGCCTCGATAACCCGCTGTTCGGTAAAGGATTAAAGCTGGTGCAGCGCCTGTGTTACGCCAACGCCATGCTGCACTTTCTCGCCGGGATTCCGCGTTTGATCTTCCTGCTGGCACCGCTGGCGTTTCTGCTGTTCCACGCCTACATCATCTACGCGCCCGCGCTGGCGATCGCCATCTACGTGTTGCCGCACATGCTGCACACCAGTTTGACCAACTCGCGCATTCAGGGCCGCTGGCGACATTCGTTCTGGAGCGAAGTGTATGAAACTGTGCTGGCGTGGTACATCGCGCGGCCAACCACGGTGGCGCTGTTTAATCCGCACAAAGGCAAATTCAACGTTACCGCCAAAGGTGGTTTGGTCGCCGAACGTCATCTCGATTGGGTGATTACCAAGCCGTACATGATGCTGGTGCTGCTGAATATAGCCGGTATCGGCATGGCCTTCTGGCGCATGGCGTACGGTCCGGCCAACGAAATGCTCACCATTTGGGTCAGTTTGGTGTGGGTGATTTACAACATGATTATCCTCGGCGGCGCGGTGGCGGTATCGGTTGAAGCGCGCCAGATCCGCGAAGCGCATCGTGTGGAAATCGCCATGCCTGCCGCCATCGCGCGTGAAGATGGACACATGGTGCCGTGCACGCTGCGTGACTATTCCGACGGCGGCGTGGGCGTTGAGCTGCGCGAAGCCGATGCGCTGAAAGAGGACGAAACCGTGTCGCTGCTGCTGCGCCGTGGTCAGCAAGAGTTCAGCTTCCCGTGTCAGGTGCAGCGCGTGTTTGGCCGTCGCGCCGGGATTCGCCTGCATCAACTCACGACGCGCCAACACATTGAATTTATTCAGTGCACCTTCGCTCGCGCCGATACCTGGGCGCTGTGGCAGGACGGATTCCCGGAAGATAAACCGGTGCAAAGTCTGGCCGACATTATGGTGCTGGGTTTTAAAGGCTATCTGCGTCTGGCCGAGTATGGACCTGCGCCGCTGCGCCGCTTATTCCGTGGCCTCAACGCGTTGGTGAGTTGGCTGGCGACACTGCTACCGCAGCGTATTGACCGCCAGCCTGCGACGATCAAAGCCGATTTTACTTAAGTTGATGATATGACCATGACGAAAAAACTGAGTTGGTTCACCGCCCTGCTGCTGGGCTGCGTCTCTGTGGTGCAGGCCGCGCCGCTGACTTCTGGCGCCATGACTGCGCCGCAGCCGTTACCGGAGGTGAACGCGCGGGTCGACGCCAACGCGCCGCTGCGTGACAGCCAGCTGGTGTTTAATCAGGTCGCTCCGCCGCCCGGTAGCATGACGCTGCGCGGTACCGAACCAAGCAGCCAGATTGAGTTCGGCGTGCGCAGCGATGAAGTGGTGACGCGCGCGCTGCTGAATCTGAGCTATCGTCCCTCACCGGCGCTGATTCCGACGCTGTCGCAGCTCAAAGTCTATCTCAACGATGAACTGGTGGGATTGGTGACGGTCACCGCCGAGCAGCTCGGCAAAGAGAACCAAACGCAAATCCCTATCGATCCGCGCTTTATCAGCGACTTCAACCGCGTGCGGCTTGAGCTGGTAGGTCACTATGCCAACGTATGTGAAAACCCGGCCAACAGCACCATCTGGCTGGATATCGGCAAAGCCAGCAAACTCGATTTGACGCTGCAGAAGCTGCCGCTGAAGAACGATCTGTCGCATTTCCCGGAGCCGTTCTTAGATACGCGCGACAGCCGTCCGTTGCAGCTGCCGATGGTCTTCAACGCCCAGCCGAATCTGCTGCAACAGCGTGCGGCCGGGATTCTGGCTTCCTGGTTTGGCAGCAAAGCGCAGTGGCGCGGACAATCTTTCCCGGTGCTGTATAACCAGCTGCCCAAAGAGCAGCATGCGGTGGTGTTTGCCACCAACGATCATCGTCCAGACTTCCTGAAAGATCTGCCGCCAGTGGAGAAACCGACGGTGGAGATGGTGAATCAGCCGGACAATCCGTACGAGAAGATGCTGCTGATCCTCGGCCGTGACGATAATGACCTGCTGACCGCCGTCGAAGGCATTGCGCAAGGCGAGCTGCTGCTGCGCGGCGACAGCTCAACCATCGACAACGTAAAACGGCTGGCGCCGCGTCAGGCGTACGATGCGCCGAACTGGGTGCGCACCGATCGCCGCACCACCTTTGCCGAGCTGACGCAGTATCAAAACCAGCTACAGGGCAACGGTTTGCAGCCGAATCCGATCAGCCTGACGCTGAATCTGCCACCGGATCTGTTCCTGGTGCGCGCACGCGGCATCGATATGGATCTGCGCTACCGCTACACCTCGCCGATTCAGCAGGATGGCTCGCGTCTCGCGGTGCATCTCAACAATCAGTTCATGCAGGATTATCCGCTGACGCAGAAAGATACCGCCGGTCAGCAGCTGATGCGCATCCCGCTGATGCAGGGTTTGCAGGACAGCAATCGCCAGTTGACCATTCCGGCGCTGCGCCTCGGCGTGGTGAATCAGCTGCGTTTTAACTTTGATTACGCCAACACCTTTATTGGCGGTACCGCCGATGGCCGCTGCGAAACCGTCACCGCCGTCGGACATCACGTGGTGATTGACGATACCTCGAGCATCGATTTCTCCGGCTATCGTCACTACATCGAAATGCCGTCGCTGGGCGCCTTCGCCAACGCCGGTTTCCCGTACAGCCGCTACGCCGATCTGGCGCAAACGCTGGTGCTGGTGCCATCAAGGCCGAGCAATGACGAAGTCAGCACGCTGCTGAATACGCTCGGCAGCATCGGCGCACAAACCGGTTATCCGGCGCTGCGCGTGCAGATGAGCGATGACTGGAGCAAAGCGAAATCGGCGGATGCGGATATGTTGATGATCGGCGGCATTCCACAGGATCTGCAGGACGACACGAAGATCCCGCTGCTGGCCGATGCCGCCCGCAGCTGGATCAGCATGCCTGCACGCAGCAACGCAGCAGCCAACGTACCGATTTCTGACAGTGAACGCGCGGTGGAAAGCCAAACTACCATTAGCTCACGCGGGCCGATGGGCGCAATTGTCGGGTTCCAGTCACCGTTTAACGATCAACGCAGCGTCGTGGCATTGCTGGCCGACAGCCCACGCGGCTGGGAATTGCTGAATAACGCGCTGCTCGACAGCGGCAAACGCGCGGCAGTGTTCGGTACCGCCACGGTGATCCGTGAATCGGGGGTTAACAGCATCCGCGTCGGCGATACCTATTACGTCGGTCACCTGCCGTGGTGGGAACGCCTGTGGAATCTGCTGGCCACCCATCCGGTGTGGCTGGCGATTTGCGCGGTGGTGGTCGTGGTTCTGTTTGCGCTGATGGCGTGGCGTTTAATGCGCATGGTCAGCCGTCGCCGTCTGGCCGAGCTGGATGACGATGAATAAGCTGCAGCTGGGATTGCTGATCAGTAGCACGCTCGGGGTGTTGGCAGGCGCGACTGCCGCCCCGATCGGTCCCCAGGTTTCGCCGGTTGAGTGGCTGCTGATGCAGATTCGTACCGGCGAATCGACCAACAAAATCGATCTGGTACAGCAATCGCTCTATCGGCTGGAAAAAATCGATCCTGATAATCCGCAGGTGCTGGCGGCGCAAATCCGCATGGCACTGCGCCAGGGCGACCAGGCCAAAGCGCAAAAACTGCTGGATGAACTGAAGCGCGTGGCACCGAATGCCGCCGCCACGCGTGAATCAGCAGCCGGCTTGCGTCTGGTGACTGCGGAAGGGCGTCAGCAGCTGCAGCAGGCGCGACTGCTGGCCACTGCCGGGCATGTTGTCGAAGCCAAAGCCGCGTGGGACGCGCTGTTCCACGGCGTGTTCCCTGATGTGAATACCGAGCTGGAGTATTGGCGGCTGGTGGCGCGTTTACCCGGCCAGCAGCCACAAGCGTATCAACAGTTGCAGGCACTGGAGCAGCGCTATCCCGGCAACATCGGCGTAGAACTGCAGCTGGCGCGCATGGCGTTTGATAACAATCAGCCGGGCGAAGCCTTTACCCAGCTGCGTCGTCTCGCCAACCGCAACGGCGGACGCGATGCCGCTTCCGAGCTGTGGCTGCAGCAGATCCAGAATCAGCCGGTGAGCGAAAGCAGCGTCGCCAGCCTGCAGCAATATCTGCAAACCTTTACCGAAGGCGATGCCCAGCAGCGCGGTCAGCAAGAGCTGGCGCGTCAGCAAAAACTGCTCGCCGATCCGGCGTATCGCCAGCGCATGCGTGGCTTAGCGCTGGTGGATTCCGGAGGCGGCGCCAATGCGATTGCCGCGCTCAATGCCGCGCTAACCGCCAATCCCAACGATGCTGAATTGATGGGCGCGATGGGCCAGGCGCAGGCGCGAGCCAACAATCGCGCCGCCGCCATTCGCTGGCTGGAGAAAGCGATACAGGCCGGTCAGGCCAGCACGCAGATCGGCAAATGGCAGTCGCTGCTGCAAACCAACCGTTACTGGCTGGCGATTAACAACGGCGATGCGGCGCTGAAAAAAGGCGATATCGCCGCGGCGGAAGGCTATTACCGCAGCGCGCAAGGGTTGGATAATCGCGATAGCTGGGCGCTGATTGGCTTGGGTGATGCCGCGCTGACGCGTAAAAATTCTGCGCAGGCAGAGCGTTATTGGCAGCAGGCGCTGCGCTTAGATCGCAGCAATAGCACGGCGAAACGTCGTCTGCTACAGCTGCGCACCGATGCGCTGATGGCCGAAGCCGATGCGTTGGCGCAGCAAGGCCAATGGCATCAGGCGGCGGAGAAGTATCGCCAGGTAGCGCAGGCGAATCCTGATGATATCTGGCTGGTTTATCGACTGGCTGGCGCGCTGCGCAACGGCGGCGAAGAAACTCAGGGCGCGCAGGTGATGGACGCGATGGTGCGCCAGCATCCACAGGAACCCACAGCGCTGTATGCATCGGCGCTGTGGCTGGCTTCCGGCGACCGCGATGACGCGGCGCTGGCCACCTTGCATCGCCTGCCCGCTGCGCGCTGGGACAGCAACATGCATGAGCTGGCCGATCGTCTCGAGCAGGACAAAGTGTTTACCCGCGCCAGTGATTTACGCACGCGCGGCGATGAAACGGCGGCGATTGCATTACTACAACAGCAACCCGCTTCTATCCGCCGCGATATCACGCTGGCCGATTGGGCGCTGGAGCGCGGCGACGCCCGCCGCGCGCTGGCAAACTATCAACAGGTGCTGCAGCAAGACAGTAAAAACGGCGATGCGGCGCTGGGTCGTATCGAATCCTTGATCGCCTTAAAACGCCCTGCAGAAGCGCAACGCGCGTTACAAGACTTGCCGCCAGGCGTGGCGCAGCAAAGTGTGAACAGCGGTCGGCGCGTGGCGCTCGCCTGGCAGAACAGTGGCGATGCGGTTCGTGCTCAACAGATTTTTGCTGAGCTGAAAACCCGCGCGGCGCAACAGGCCGCGTCACAGGAAAAAGCGTTGGTGTTTCGCGATGCGGCGCGGCTGGAAACGCAGCTGCAACAACCCGCACAAGCGCAGCAGGATTATCAACGGGCGATGGCCGCGAGCGGCATCAGCCCGGATGTGCCACAGGATAACGATCGTTATACGCAATTAACCCGCAATCAGGCGCAGGATGACTGGCTGAAACGTAGCATCCGCAGCGACGCCGCCGATCTTTATCGTCAGCAGGACACCACGTTCACGCTGGAGCAGGATTACTCGCGCAACAAAGGCAACGGCGGCACTTCCGATTTCACCGCCCATACCACCATGATGCAGGCGGAAACACCGCTGGCCGATGGCCACAGCTTTGTGCGTGTCGATCATGTGCGGGTTTCAGCCGGCACTTTCTCCACCAGCAACGGCAGCCACAGCGAGCAGTTCGGCAGCTGTAACGATGACAATTCCGGCGGATGCAGCCGCGACTTTACTCAGCACGATGAAGGCACCGCGCTGGGCGTGGGCTGGCATAACGATATATGGTCGGCTGATTTCGGCACCACGCCGCTCGGCTTCGAGACCCGCAACTGGGTCGGCGGCGTCAGCTGGAGAACCGACGTCAAAGACATTGGCCTGACGTTCACCGCATCACGCCGACCGATCTCCAGCTCGCTGCTGGCGTACGCAGGCGCGCGCGATCCCGCGGCAAACGGCGGCAAAACCTGGGGCGGCGTGGTGGCAACCGGCGGCTCGCTCGGACTCAGTTACGATCAGGGCGGCGCGCATGGCGTGTGGGGCGATATCAGTGCGCATCAACTTAGCGGTGATAACGTGGCGGATAACAGCCGTGAACGCCTGATGGCGGGCTATTACTACAAGCTGATTAATGAAGATAATCGCCGCGCCACCGTGGGCCTGAACAGCATGCTGTGGCATTACCAGAAGGATCTCAGCGACTACACCTTCGGTCAGGGCGGCTATTACAGCCCGCAGCAATATTTCTCGCTGTCGCTGCCGGTGACCTATCGCCAGCGCACAGAGAACTGGTCGTTTGATCTCGGCGGCTCGATTTCCTGGTCGCAATCGCATACCGACGGGCAGCAGCGCTATCCGGTCAATCCAGGCTTCACGCTGGCGTCGAATCCCACCTCAGACAGCAGTTCGGGTAGAGGTTTTGGCTACACGCTGCAGGCGCTGGTGGAGCGACGCATTACGCCGCATTGGTCGGTGGGCCTGGCGATGGATATACAGCAAGCGAAAGATTACACCCCAAGCCACGGTTTGATTTTCATGCGCTACTCAATGTCCGGCTGGAATGGCGATATGGATATGCCGCCACAACCGCTGACGCCGTATGCGGATTTTAAATAGCGGCGGCTTGTTAAGCCGCTTGGGCACTATTTGCTTTCTAATTCGCGCAGCATCGCCGCGCGCAAAATGGCGTTCAAACGCGTCTGGTACCCTTTACCCGGCGCTTTCAACCACTCAAGCACATCCGCGTCAATTCTGACTGAAGCCTGTGTTTTAATCGGACGATAAAATCGCCCGCTGGAAGCACTGTTCCAGAAACGTTCATTTAACGGGGCGATTTCACCGCAATCAATCTCGCTATCCGGCTTTTGACTCAGCGCGTCCAGTTCAGATTGCAGGCTATCCGAAAGCGGCGGTAATTCGCTGCGTTTAAACCTAACCTTGCTCATAGCGTCTCCTCTCATTGCGCGTGGCAGGACGTGCACTAATGATGCGAATAATCTCAGTGCCCTGCTCGAAACGTACCGTGTGGGCCACCAAAATAATAATATGGCCCATAACATTACCTATTGATTGCCAGCGATATTCGCCATTCTCACAACGATCCTGGCTAGACAGATGAAAAGGATCATCAAACACGCGCACGGCAATTTCGAAGCGGATGCCATGCTTGCGGTGATTAGACTCTGCTTTGCTAAGGTCCCACTCAAATTCCAGTTCCGTTTGCATTTTACCATACACTTTTGTCTATACATTTTAGCATGACAAATTTGCATGTGTGTCAGTGCTGCCATTTTGATCGCGTTCAAGAAATCAAAGATAAGCAGCACAATGAAATGAGATTCAGACAAGGCTGGAAAATATGGCCTGGCCGCCATTTATAGCGACCAGGCCAAAAATGAGATTTAGCGCTTTTCCTGATATGCCAGCCAGGTCAGCAGCTGCAGGCTGGCGGAAAAGTAGTTTTGATCCGCTGCCAGCGTGTCATTGAGATACTGGGTTTGGCCCAGGGTTAAATCGCGCACCGCAATCAATCCCCCCTCCATGTTGTACGGCGCTGGCGTGTTGCCCAACACATCATACCAGGCGGGCGTGGTCATGCGCGCCGAACCTTGCCAGACACGCTGGAACGGCACCAGACGCAGGCTTTGCGGGTCGTACCACCAGATATTTAGCGGAATACGGATCGCGTCATAGCTGAAGCGATTGGAATAGCCGACCGCCGGTGCCACAGAACCATCAGCATTCAGCGCCACCCAATCGAGCGGCAGGCCGGTTTTGCCGAAGTGCATCTCACCCAGCAAATCCATGCCGTCATCAATCAGCTCATTCCAGATACGCAGATGGCTGTGTTCCGCAAACTCGCGCCAGGCCTCAAACAGGAAATAGGAGGGATTAAGCACCACGTAGCTGGTTTTGTTGAAGCCCTGCGCGCCCGGCAGCATCACTTTATGTCCGCCGTAGCTGATCACATTCAGCTTGACGATCGCACGCTGAATGCGGTCGGAGGCCTGCTGATAATCGCCGCCCCACTTCTGTGCCGCACGTTGCAGCGCCCAGGCAATCAGGACATCACCATCGGAAGCGTTATTTTTGTCGGCAATCGGATCGGCGGCGCCTGGCGTGTAGCGCCAGTAGAACAGATCGTTTTGCGGATTACGCAGATGGCTGCGCGTCCACTGCCACAGCAGATCGAAAGTGGCGCGATCGTCATGCGCCACCGCCAGCAACATGCCGTAGCCTTGCCCTTCGGTATGGCTAACGTTGTTGTTGGCCGTATCGCTGATTCGGCCATCGCTGCCCATAAAACGGCTTTTATAGGTACTCCAGCCATCTGCGGCCGCCTGAGCGCTAAAAAACATCACCATGAAACACAGCATCCATTGACGCCAGAACCGCATCACTCTCATTACAGCATCCTATTGATATCGATAGTGCAGCGTGCCGCCGTCGTTGTTCTCCAGCGTCACCGGCACCGCCGCGCTGCCGCCTTGTGCCTGCAGCCATTGTGCATACACGCCCGCCAGCACCGCGCTCAACGCCAGCTGCCAACGTTCAACACCGACGTTGCTGTCGCCCTGCGGCAGCGCGTGGTGCTGAATCAGAATGGCATTCTCCTGCGGCTGTAACTGCACAAAGCCCCAGTTAAATCGCGCCAGCTGCAAATTCATTTCACGCTCCAGATCCTGCACGGTGCGCGCGTCGGGTAAAGGATAGCGTGTTGCCAGCGATACGCCGACGCCGTTGAGAAAGCCTTCCGCTTCCTCGCCCACGTTGTCCAGCATGCTCTCAATCATCGCGCTCACCAAATCAAACCAGCCCGGCTGATGCGGATGGCTGACGCGTGCGGTTACTTGCTCACTCATTAGTAATCTCCGAACATGTAACGGAAGTACAGATTGGCGGTGCTCTCGTTGTAATCGCCAAAGGTGTCGTAGCCGAGCTGACCGCCCACGGTGACATCTTTGTTGATCTTATAATCCGCACCGGCATGCAGGTTGTAGCCAATGCCGTTTTTGCTGTCGCCGCTGTAGAACGCATCCTTCACGTAGCCTTGATCGGCCAGACTTTGCAGCTGCGCCTGCAACGACGGATTATTCGGGAAGTAGGCGCTCTTATCCTGACTGTAGGATTGATAACCCACCGAACCGCCGACGTTCACTTTCAGATCGTCAAACTTGCGGCTGAATTCGATAGGGAACGACACCGACGCATAGTTCTGTGGGCTGAAGTAACCGCCCTGACCGTAGCTGAAGTAGCTGAGGTTTTTCGAGTAATCCATCCACGACAAGCTCATGCCGACTTTCAGCTCGCGATCGTCGAGGTGATACGGACGCACATACGCGCCTGCGGTCGCCTGCACGCTGTTATTGGTCGCCACGTTTTCGCCGATGTAGCTGTACGCGCCGCCGCCGACATAAAAACCGGCATCGCCGTTGTCGTAACTCAGCAAGGCGTTACCGCCGTTTTTAGTCACGCGGCCCCAGCGTTTACCGCTGGTTTTGTCTTCGACGCCGACATACGACAGCAAGCTGTCGGTCATCGCGCGGCGTTCACCGGTAAGGATCAGCGTCAGGAAGTCGGTCAGCTTCGGCGACCACTGCACGCCGCCCACCAGCGTACTCAAGTCCTGACCCAGCGGCGTGCTGCCGAGGTCAATCTTGTAGCTGTCGCCCTTCAGCGCCATGTTCAGCTCCACGCCGGTCGCGGATTGCGAATCGGTGGTGGAGTTGGGCGTATCATCAATTTTCGCCGCACCGGAGGCAACCACGTTGCCCTGCACCAGCGCGTTGGTGCCGAATCGACGCCATGCGTCGCCACCGGCGCTGCCGGCGGTGAGGGAAACCGGCGTCATGGTGAAGTCGAAGCGCGACTCGCCAAACGGCACGGTGGAGAAGGTGAGCGGCGCTTTGGCTTCGGTGAGTTTGCTCAAGCCTGATTCGCCATCACGACCGCGTACCTGCATTTCACCCTGCACCCAGGTGCCGGTTTTCTCTTGCAGGTCATCCATCATGTTGTCGATTTGGCGCAGCGTCTGGCTCTGCTTAACCGCCGGTGTGTTGCTCGCCAGCGTCACGCCTTCGGCGCTGCTGGTGGCCGCCGGTGCCGACTGCCACGGCATCACCGCGCCATAGCTGGAAGGCGTACGCCCCACCGGCGAGGTGCCGCGATTGATAAACGGATTGTCGGCCAGCGCCAGACCACCTACGCTTGGCACGCTGCCGGTTTCTGCGCCCTGCAGACCAATCAGCTGACCGCGCGCGGTGCGCAGGTAGCTCATCGCCTGGCTGTGTTCGCCGTTGGCTTCGGCCACGCGGGCTAACAGCAGCAAGCGATCCGGCGACTGCTCGTTGCGCAGGCCGCGCGTTAAGGTATTGGCTTTGTTGACGTCATTCTGCGCCAGCGCCACGTTGATGGCGCCGGTGCGCGCGTCTTGCGTCGGGGTATCCTGCGTCATCAGGTAGTCGTATACCACGCCCGCTTCTTTATTCATCTTGCCGGACTGGTAGAGTCGCGCCATGGCGAACATCAGATCGCGGTTCTGCGTATCGTGCTGCAGCGCGCCCACCAGCTTGTCGTAAGCGGCGGCGTACTGTTTCTGCTCGCGCAGGCGATCCACTTCGTTGATCACGTAGCCGTTGCGGATGCCCGCCAACTGGGTTGGCGTGCTGCGTGCCTGTAGTTCCGGGCTGCTGAGGAAGCTCTGCGCTTCGGTATTCAGCCCCGCCTGATTCAGCACCGCCACCTGCGCGGCGTAATCACCGGCGTTGCCCTGAATGCCGCGCTGCATGTTGCTACGCACCACGGACACCGCGCTGGTAAGATCGCCGGCTTTCGCCAGCTTCTGCGCCAGGTTACCGGCATCCACCGGATTGGCGGGCGGCGTAGAGGCCAGCGCGCGCAGGGTGTTGGCCGCTGCCGCGTTCGAGCCCTGCGCCAGATACTGATCGGCGGTAGCCATCTGCAGGTTGAAGTTGACGCGCTGCGCCAGCTCGCGCATATCGCTGTTTTTGCTGCTGTTGGGAATGCGAGACAGCAACTGGCTCGCCTGCTGCCACGCGCTGCTTTCGCTGGCGTTTAACGCACCCGCATAGAGTTCGGTGGTGCTGGCGCCGCTGCGCAGGGTGGGCTGCATGATATTGGCCGCCATCATGTTATTGCCCTGCGCGCGGTAGAGACGTGCCAGATCAAGACGCAGCCAGCCATCGTTGGGATAGCGCTGAATACCCGAGGTCAAGGTGGCGATGGCGGCGCTGTTATTGCCCGCCGCCACTTCACGTTTGGCCTGGGCACGAATCGGATCGGTGCTGCTGCCGCGCGGTGCCACGCTTTGACGCACGCTGTCGGGCAGTGATGCCAGCAGCGTATTGGCTTCTGCGCCCCGGTTCTGCTGACGCAGCACGTAGAACAAGCCTTCTTTGGCGTTGCGGTTATTGGCATCGCTTTGCAGGATGGCGCGATAGGTTTGCTCCGCCTGATCGAGCTGATTGCTGCGACGCTGCACATCGGCGCGGAACAGTTTGGCCGAGACGCCTTTCTCGCCGTCGGCCTGCGCCAGCGGTTCGCTCAGCGCCAACGCCTGCGCGCTGTCGCCATTTTTCAGCGCCTGCTGCGCGGAGGCCAGCTGCGCGTAGAAGCGTGCATCGGCGGCCTGCTTCTGGCGCGTATCGCTCTGATCGCCACCCATCTGCGCCGCGCGCGTCAGGTAATCCGCCGCTTCGGCATAACGTCCGGCGCGCTGAGCCACATAGCCCATACCGGCCAGCGCATCCGCATCTTGCGGGTTAGCTTGCAATACTTTCTCAAAGTTGTTCTGCGCGTTGCTGACGTCGCCGCTGTTCAGCGCGGTAAAGCCCGCGCCCTTCTCCGCACCGCCAACGTTTTTACGGTAGTAATCCAGCACCGCGTTGTCTTGCGGATGGCGCTGCTGCCAGGTTTGATACAGCGACGCATCGGACGCCTGCGGACCCAGCCACAGCAGCGCCTGACGCAGCGAACGGTCCGCTTCTTTGTTGCCGTCTGCCAGGCTGGCGAGCACATCGATACCCTGACGACGCGTTGCTTCCTGATAGGTCAGCGCTTTACCCAGCGCCAGTTTGGCACCGGTATCCTGCGGATGATCGGCGGAGAACTGACGCAGCGCTTCAACCGCCTGCGGCAGCAGCGAACGATCGCCCGCCATGGTCAGATAATATTCGGCTGCCACGCTCGGCGGCGGCTCGTTGCCGCTGAAGGTGTTACGCCAGGTTTGCAGCGACGCCGCGATGTTGCCGCTGCGTGCCTGCTGGCGCGCCAACTGCAGCTGCGCCTGCGGAATGGTTTGCAGCTGGCGGGCGTTATCCAGCTCGGTGAGATGCGGATCGTTCGGCGAGGCCGCGCTCAGGCGCGCACGCCACTGCGCCGCCTCCGCCGTGCCGCCGCTCTGCTGTGAATAGAGCGCCAGCAGATAGAGCGCCTGCGTGTTGTTGGGCTCAACCATCAGCACTTTCTGCAGCGAGGCTTTGGCCAAATCGTCATGCGCTTTCTGGTGCCAGTAAGCCGCCTGATCGAACAGCGCCTGTAACGCAGGATTACTGCTCTCCGCCGCCAGCAGCGGCTGAGAGAGCGTCAGCGCCCCACCCAGAATCAGGGCATGGCGAATACCGGCACTTAACAGATGTTTTTTCATTGTTTTTATCCTTACTTCTTGCCGGACTTGCTATCAACTTTTGGGTTGAGACGACGCCACGCATGACGTTTCAGCATCACCCATGCACCGCCGCCGACCAACGCTGAAAGCAGCAGCGCCGCCAGCGCCATCAGCACCGAGTGCTGGTTGGCATACCACACCACCATCATGTACCACGGCATTTCGCCGCTCGGGAATTGCGGGCCGACGCGGAAGCTGCGAATGCCGTTCTCATCGGTGATGATGGCGGTATCGCCGCGAATCCCGGCGTTGATGCGTGCAGAATTCAGGTCTTCATGCAGGCGCAGCAGTTGCTGATCGCTGGTCGCCACCGTCATCACCACTAAGCGATCCGGGTTCCACGGCGAGCGATAGCTGACAAAGCCGCGCCACGCTTCGTTGGAGGAGAAGTAACGATCGGCATCCAGCGGCTGGCGATACCAGTCGCCGGTCAGCCAGCCACGCAGTTTGTCCCAGGTGGTGGGCTCTTTCACGCCCAGCGTGTTGCCGCTGGTATCGAACGGCGTGTTGGCCAGCATTGCCTGGTTGAACTCGTTGTTCTGCGTGGTGCTGACCGCCAGCAGATCGCTCTGCTGCAGGCGCGTCATGTTGGTGCCGCCGTTTGGCAGGCCAAACAGCACCTGATTTTGCAGCAGCGGCACGCCGGTAGCGTTACCGGCGCGTGAGGCCATATCCAGCAGCGTGGCGATCTCCGCATCACTTGGTTGTTCCGGCAACAGCAGCGTGGTCTGCGAGAAGTCCGCCAGACGCGAGAACGGGAACGAAGCGCCAACAAAGTAAGAGAGATTTGGCAGCATGGTGAAGTGGCGCGTATGGCTCAGATCGATCCACGAATCCTCTTCAATGCGGCTCTTAATGTTGTTGTTCAGCAGCACGCCGCACGGCGCATCCGCTTTCGGCTTGATGTTGAAGTAGAGCGCCAGCTGATTGTCACCGTAAATCAGGTACGGTTCGAGCTTCAGGGTGTAATGCTCCTGACGCGCGTCGCCGCCCAGCCGATGCCAGGCGCTCTCCAGCAAGCCGACTTTATTCACCGTAAGATTGCGCAGGAATGTGCCGTTAATCATTACGTTAAGGAACGAGTTGTCCTCATCAATCCAGCTTTCGGATGGGAAGCGATAGTGCAGCTCCACCGGAATGGTGTCGCCATCCCACAGGAACAGGTCTGGCGCCGCGCGGAAGTTGACGCTCAGCGCATCGTGCCAGATGCCAGTGGTGGTCAGGCTCTGATCTTTGCGCAGCAGTTCGCTCAAACGCACCGGGCGCATGGTGTTGATCCAGCGCGGCGCATCGTACGGCTTACGTTCACCTATCGGCTGCGGCTGCACGTTAAGGCTGCTGGCATCGGTCGCCAGCGGCTGAGTGGTTAAACGGTTAGCGGCCTGACGTAGCTGATCGTCATTCGCACCCACCACCAGCAGCAGTTTGTAGACCGGATTGTTCGGATTATCGATCACCTGCAGCAGCGGACCACTGGTGGCTGGCAAGGTTACGGTACCAATTTTGTCGCCCGGATGGCCGACCAGAATGCCGTTGTGTTCAGGCAGATCGCCGCGCACCACCGGGAAACGGATGCCACGATAATCCGACTGAATGCCCATCCACGATGCCACCAGCGCAGCGGCGCTGATGCTGTCCGGCGCGACATTGGCGGCAAAGCCAAAGGTGACGCTGGCGGGCGTCATGCGCTGCGCATCGATAAACGGACGCGGGAAGTTACGCAGGCTGGTGCCGATGTTCAGCTGCTGCCCTTCGAGGCTCAGCGTGGTTTTCGGCAAAATCGACACCTGATACTGCTGCGCGCTCTCTTTCTCGCACAGCAGCTTGTCGGCATCGTTAATCTTGAAGCTGAGGTTATTGCTGGAGACCACCATCGCCGCCGGAATATCCAGCTGGTAATCGCTGACATCGCTGTCGCTGGCGCCCAAAGGCAAGGTACCCAGCGGCTGACCGTTCAGCATCAGCTGCAGCGAGGTGTTACGCGCGGCCAGCGCCGCCGAGACGCGCAGCGACAGATTAAGACGCGCGTTGGTGATCACTTCATCGCTGGGCAGCGTGAACATGATGCCGGATTGCAGCTGGCCGCCGGTCAACGTAATGCCGCGCGGCTGGCCCATTTGCGCCACCGAAACGGTGCTGCTGATTGGCTGGTTAAGCGTCACGGAAGACGTTTCTGGCATCATCGCCGGTGCGGTTGGCGCTACCGTTGGCAGCACCATTTCTGGTGCGGCAGCAGGTTCGCTGGGCGCAGGTTCAGCAGGCGCGTTGTTTTCCGTTGTCGATGCGGCTTCCGGTGCGGTTTCGGGAGCGGTTTGCGGTGCGGTTTCCGCTGGCGCATAAGGTGCAGCGCCCGCTGCCTGTTGCAGCTGCGGATCGGCAGCGCTTTCGATGCCTTGCGGCGGCGGCACGTCTGAAAGTGCAGCGCTATCCTGAGTGACTGGCGGGGTTTCGGCCCACGCTGGCGCGAGCAGCAGCGCCGTTGCCAGCGAGCTTGCCAGCAACCTTTGCGTCAAATTCTTCATGCAGCGCTGTCCTCTTTTACTGCGGGCTGGTTGTCACGCTTACGCTTCTCACGGCGATCTTTCCAGGTCAGCCAGAACAGCTCAAAGACGGTACGAATAATGGTGCCAAGCGAAACCAGTGGATTGTCTTGCTTATACTCTGGCTGAATCCACGCATCGGCACGCGCCAGTACCACGCGCACCAGCTCACGGCGGCGCGACAGCGGCATATCGCCAAAGCGCAGACGGATGCTCTCCTCATCGCCGGAGATTTTGTTCACCGGAATGGTGATGGTGCCCGACTTCAGCAGCAGATCGATCTCTTCAATTTCATCGTGCTCATGACGATTGTCCGGCGCATCCAGCTGCGCGCCGCCCATCGACAGATCGCTGGTTTTCGTGCGTGACGAGATGCCGCTAGCGTAGTGAATCACCGCCGGGATCTGCACCTCAATACGAATGGTTTTACGCACCTGCTTGGTTTCGCGCGCCACGGCAATCGCCGCCATCAGGATAACCAGGCTGAATACCGCCCAGCCGACGTTGAGCGCAATAACGTAAGGATCAACGCCAAAGTAGTCATGCGCGGTGGCGCGCACCACGCCCGCGATGATGCCGATCGACAGCAGCACCGCGACAATCACATGTGGACGCACGATGTGGAAGTCGAAGAAGCCCTGATCGAGCAGGCCGCCTTTATCCGTTACGTTAAACTTACCGCGCTTCGGCGCCAGCATGGTGAGCAGCGTTGGGATGACGAGGTGGAAGCACATCACGGTTTCGTAGATTTCGCCCCAGAAGGTGTAACGGAACTTGCCGTTCATTCGCGAGTTGACGTAGAGCGACATCACCAGATGCGGCAGGACGTAGGCGAAAATCAGCGAGGCTGACGAATGAATGATATTCAGGTTAAACAGCAGGTAGGCCAGCGGTGCCGTCAGGAACGCCACGCGCGGCAAGCCAAACTGGAAGTGCAGCATGGCGTTGAGGTAGCACAGACGCTGCTGCCACTTCAATCCACGGCCAAACAGCGGATTATCAACGCGGAAGATCTGCGTCATGCCGCGCGCCCAGCGGTTACGCTGCACGACGTGCAGGCCAAGACGCTCGGTCGCCAGACCGGCCGCCAGCGGAATTGCCAGGAAGGCCGATCCCCAACCGCGACGCTGCATTTTCAGCGCGGTATGCGCATCTTCGGTCACGGTTTCCACCGCAAAACCACCGATCTCTTCCAGCGCGCTACGGCGAATCACCGCACAAGAACCGCAGAAGAAGGTGGCGTTCCAGTTATCGTTACCCTGCTGCACCGGGCCGTAGAACAGTGAACCTTCGTTCGGGATGCTGCGCGCCGCGCGCAGGTTACGCTCGAACGGATCCGGCGAATAGAAGTAGTGCGGGGTTTGCAGCAGCGCCAGCTTTGGGTCTTTCAGGAACGGACCGACCGTTGCCTGCAGGAAGGTGCGCGTGGCCACGTGATCGCAGTCGAAGATGCAAATCAGCTCACCTTTGGTGATCTTCATCGCGTGGTTGAGGTTACCGGCTTTAGCATGATTATTGTCGTCACGGGTGATGTAACCCACGCCTACATCGGCGGCAAATACCGCAAACTCACTGCGCTTACCGTCATCCAGCAAATAGACCTTCAGCTTGTCGCGCGGGTAATCAATACACTGCGCCGCCAGCACGGTATCACGCACCACATCGAGGCTTTCGTTGTAGGTCGGAACATAGACATCCACCGTCGGCCACAGGCTGGTATCATCCGGCAAAGGTTCGATGGTGCGTTTTAATGGCCAGGTGGTTTGCAGGAAGCCGAGAATTAAGATCAGCCAGACATAGAGTTCGGCCAGATATAAGCCGATACCGAGAATGGCTTCAATCTCAGAATTAAATTGCAGCGTCTCCGTAGTACGCCACCAGATATATCGGGTCGACATCAGCGCGGATAAGATAACCATAACGATGGTTATTTTGCGGCTTTTGCTGAAGCCCAGTAAAAACATCATCCCGATGCTGATTAAGCCAAATATATATTGCTTCTGGCTGTCCATAGGCGTGATGACAATTACCGCCGCCACCGGTGCAAGCACCAGCAGCAGCAGGTAAAACCCGAGTTTACTCATGATTCACCCTGAAGAAGCTGTGTTGTTATTATGTGGCCGGAGTCGGCCTCATTATTAATAGTGGCTGCGAAAAGGTGCCTGAACTTCGCCGTTACCCACGGTGATATCCAGGATATTGGCTACGCGTTTTGCCACTAATTCGATATCAAACGCAGCTGCAGACGCTGGGCTGAAATCATAAACCGATTGTTGCGAGGCATTGGCTTCCGCGACGCTTTCATCACGATGAACCACGCCTAATAAGTTCTCACCCAACCGCTGCTGCATAAAAGCGGTGACTTCACGGCTAATATTGCGGCGGTTATCGCTCTGGTTAAGGACAAAATAGTGACCACGTTTATTATTCAGCGGCCGACCGATCATGCGGTCATTTTCTATTTGCGGCAGCAACGAGACCGATGCGGTATCCGCTAACATCACCACTAAATGCATATCGGCAAGTGCCTGCATTGCTTTAAGCGCCGGACCCGGACCGGGGGGAAAATCGGCGATAATCACCAGTCCCGGATAATTCAGCACCGTATCCAGCCCGCGCTTCAGGAAATGCGGATCTTTTACCAGGTTCTCTTCAAAGCGTTCACGCTGCTCTTCGCTCACCTCGCCATACGGCATGACGAAAATATTGCCGCCGGTGGTCAGAATCGATTGGCTCCAGTCAGCCTGATCTTCAGAACGTGCCACAAAGCCGCGACCATCATTCAGCGGTACACCGAAATGCAGGCGCAAGGCGTTCTGAACATCGAAATCGATTGCCAATACCTTGCTGCCAGCGCGAGCCAGACTCCACGCAAGGTTGGCCGCCATGGTGGTTTTCCCTACTCCCCCTTTTGGCGAGCACACACAAACTAACGGCATAGCGCAATCTTCTCCAGTAGCGGTTTTAACGGTGTTTCTTTTGACAGGTTAGCCGGCTCGGCTGGACGCGAGCGGAACAGCGCACCAAAGCGAGACGGGGCCGGCGCAGCCGGACGTGCCGGTTCAACCGCAGCGGCCAGGGTTGGCACAGGCACTGGCGCGATTGGCGCGGGAGCTGCCGGTGCGGCAACAGCAGCAGGCTGAGCGGCTGGCGCGGCGGCAGGTTTTGCTGGTGGAAACAGTGAGGTTGTCGCCTGGCGCTCGACCAGCGTGGCTTTCGGCGCTAATGGCGTCGCAGAGGAGAGCGGCTTAACCGACGGCGCGGGCGGAAACAGCGATGAGCCGCTCTCCGGTTGCGCGGCGGCAGGTGCGTTCAGGCTATCGAGAATCGATGCGCGCGTCGGGCTGGCTGGTGCAGCCTGAGCCGGTTCCGGCGGTGCGCTGAATTCATCCCCGCGAATCGGCTGTGGTTGCGGCATATCAATGCGCTGACCGCTGCCTAATTCAGGCTCTTGTTCGGTGGTCAATTGACGCAGTAACGCCCACTGACTTTGATCGGCTTCCTGCGATTGACCGGACATATCCTTAAAAGCGATGTCAAGCGTCTGCGTTTTCTCTTTAAAACGCTGCAGATCGTCGTAATTCTTCATGATCAGAGCCTGTAAAAGCGGGAGGGAATTTTCCGCGAATATATCACACACATTAAAAGACGGTGAGACAAATCTGATTACTAAAACAGCGCATTCAATAAAATAATTCTATCTTTAAGATTGAAAAAGCGGGAATGCAAAAAGCATGCAGTTATTTATGGACGGAGATTAATTAGTATCAATTAACAGAAATAATCACGCAGGGGATTTTAACCTAAGCTACTGAAAAACCTCTACTGCGCTGCAAGTTATGGATTTTATTCTGCAGTGACATTGCTCACACAATGATGATGAAAATAGGAATTTGCCTTTACGCTATATATCTTAATCAGGACCAATTGTTCACAGATGCAGTGGCGTAATGCTTTTGTCAGGGCTTTAGCAGTAACCCTTTTTGTCGTTAATTTATCTCATGTATTAATCAGCAAAAAGAAAGGCTCCCGCAGGAGCCTTGATTCATTTATGGCAGTAATTTATGACACGCCTACCGGCTGATTTTCATCCTGATCAACCGCGAAGCAGGCGATTTGCTGATCGCCATATTGCTTCAGTTTTGGCTGCAGCTGAACGCAGGTGCCAAAACGACGACGGCAGCGCGCGTTAAACGCACAGCCCGGCGGCGGATTGAGCGGGCTTGGCAACTCGCCCGTCAGTTTGATGCGCTCGCGGCGATCGTCCGGGTTGAGGCGTGGTGTCGCCGACAGCAGTGCCTGCGTGTAAGGATGACGCGGATTGCTGAAGATCGCCTCCTTGCTGCCCTTCTCAACGCAGCGGCCGAGATACATCACCATCACCTCATCGGCGATGTGTTCCACCACGGAGAGATCGTGCGAGATGAAGACGTAGGACAAACCTAAATCCTGCTGCAAATCCATCATCAGATTCAACACCTGCGCTCGCACCGACACGTCGAGCGCCGAGACCGGCTCATCGGCGATCAGCACATCAGGATCGAGCATCAAACCACGCGCGATAGCGATACGCTGACGCTGGCCGCCCGAGAACATGTGCGGATAGCGATCGTAATGCTCGGTTTTCAGGCCAACCTTCGCCATCATCTCCAGCGTTTTTTCCTTGCGCTCCGCTTTGGTCAGCGAGGTGTTGATCACCAGCGGCTCTTCCAGAATTTGGCTGATTTTCTTACGCGGATTGAGCGAGCCATACGGGTTCTGGAACACGATCTGAATTTTCTGGCGACGCAGTTTCTGCGCCTGCGGATCGTGTTTCAACAGATCCTGACCGTGCCAGAACAGCTGGCCTTCGGTCGGCGTTTCAATCATCGTCAGCAAGCGGCCCAGCGTGGATTTACCACAGCCAGACTCGCCGACCACCGCCAGCGTTTTGCCGCGTTCGAGGTTGAACGAGACGCCATCCAGCGCTTTGACCAGACGTTCCTGGCCAAACAGACCTTTCTTCACCGGGTAGTGTTTTTTCAGGTCAATCGCCTGCAGCAGGTAATCCTGCTTATCGTTATCAAGACTCATAAGTCGGTCTCCCGGCATCATCCAGTGGGAAGTGACATTTGGCCTGGCGGCCAGGAATGTCGCGCAGCTCCGGCTCTTCGCGGCGGCAGCGATCGGTCACATACGGGCAGCGCGGATTTAACAGGCAGCCGGTTGGGCGATCGTATTTACCCGGCACTACGCCAGGCAGCGAGGCCAGACGCGCTTTATCGGCAGCAAACTCCGGCAGCGCGCGCAGCAAGGCTTGCGTGTAGGGATGACGCGGCGCTTTGAAGATATCCACTGCTTTACCGCTCTCCACCACTTGTCCGGCATACATCACGATGATGTGCTGAGCCGCTTCGGCCACCAGCGCCAGATCGTGGGTAATCAGGATCAGCGCCATATTCTCCTGCTTCTGCAACTCCAGCAGCAGTTCGATGATTTGCGCCTGAATGGTCACGTCGAGCGCGGTGGTCGGCTCATCGGCGATCAGCAGCTTCGGTTTGCAGGCAATCGCCATCGCGATCATCACGCGCTGGCTCATCCCGCCCGATAGCTGGTGCGGATAGACATCCAGACGCGATGCCGGGTCGGGAATGCCCACCTGATCGAGCAGATCAATCGCACGCTGACGACGGGTACGTTTGCTGCCGCCCTGATGCACCTTCAGCGCTTCCATGATCTGGAAACCCACGGTGTAGCAAGGGTTGAGGCTGGTCATCGGGTCCTGGAAGATCATCGCTACTTCGGCGCCCACCAACTGGCGACGCTCTTTTTCGGAAATTTTCTGCAGGTCGCGCTGATTGAATTCCAGTTTCTCGGCCATCACGCGGCCGGGATAATCGATCAGGCCCATAATCGCCAGCGAACTGACCGATTTACCGGAACCGGATTCCCCGACGATGCCGACTACCTGGCCTTGCTCGACCTGATAGCTGATGCGGTCAACCGCACGGAACGGTGTTTTTTCGTCGCCGAAATGCACCGATAATTTGTCTACATTTAATAATGCCATCTCGGTGCCTCTTTACTGCTTGAGTTTCGGGTCGAGTGCATCACGCAAACCATCGCCCATGAGGTTGAATGCCAGAACCGTTAGCAGAATGGTCACTCCAGGGAATGTCACCACCCACCAGGCACTTTGCGCATACTGCAACACGTCGGAGAGCATGGTGCCCCACTCCGGCGTTGGCGGCTGCGCCCCCATACCGAGAAAGCCCAACGCCGCCATATCGAGGATGGCGTTGGAGAAACCTAATGATGCCTGCACGATCAGCGGTGCCAGGCAGTTAGGCAGAATATTGATGAACATCTGGCGCAGCGTACCGGCACCCGCCACGCTTGAGGCGGTAACGTAGTCGCGGTTAACTTCAACCAGCACCGCAGCACGCGTCAGACGGATATAGTGCGGCAAGGCGACGAAGGTAATCGCCAGCGAGGCATTAACGATCGACGGACCGAAGATTGCCACCAGCACCAATGCCAGCAGCAGGCTTGGCAGCGCCAGCATGATATCGACCACACGCATAATGATGGCGTCAACCACGCCGCCAAGGTAGCCAGCCATCAGGCCAAATATCACGCCGAGAATCAGCGACAGCACGACGACCATGCAGCCAACCAGCAGCGACAGGCGCGCGCCGTACATCAGGCGCGACAGCACATCGCGGCCCACGTCATCGGTACCGAGGATGTAGCTCCAGCTGCCGCCTTCCTGCCAAACCGGCGGATGCAGCAAGGCATCACGGAATTGCTCAGCCGGTGCGTGCGGTGCCAGCACATCAGCAAAGATAGCGATTAACAGCATCAGAACGATGTAAATCAGGCCGATAACCGCGCCTTTGTTACGCCTGAAGTAGTGCCAGAATTCCTGCAACGGGGTCATCGGCTTGGGTGCAGCAGTTACGCTTGCGGGATCAACAGCAGACATGATTCCCCCTTATTTCTTATGACGGATACGTGGATTGACCACGCCGTACAACAGATCAACCAGCAGGTTGACCACGATGATCAGAATCGCCACCAGCAACACGCCACCCTGCACCACCGGATAGTCACGGCGTTGCAGCGCTTCGATCAGCCAGCGACCGAGTCCCGGCCACGAGAAGATGGTTTCGGTCAGAATCGCACCGGCCAGCAGCGTACCAACCTGCAAACCAATCACGGTGACGACTGGCAGCATGGCGTTACGCAGCGCATGCACCACAATCACACGCATACGCGTCAGCCCTTTGGCGCGCGCGGTGCGGATGTAATCTTCACCCAGCACTTCCAGCATCGAGGAGCGCGTCATACGCACGATCACCGCCAGCGGAATGGTGCCGAGCACGATGGCCGGCAGAATCATGTGCATCACCGCATCTTTAAAATCGCCCTCTTCGCCCCACAGCAGCGTATCAATCAGCATAAAGCCGGTGAGCGGATGACTGTCGTCGAGGAAGATGGTGTCGCTGACGCGCCCGGAGACCGGCGTGAGGTTCCACTGCACCGAGACCAGCATGATCAGCATGATGCCCCACCAGAAAATCGGCATCGAGTAACCGGTGAGCGAAATGCCCACGGCGGTGTGATCGAAGATCGAGCCGCGTTTTACCGCGGCCAGCACGCCGACCGGAATGCCGACAGCTACCGCGAACAACATGGCGCAGATGCCCAGTTCCAGCGTGGCTTTGAAGCGTGGTACGAATTCGTCCCAAACCGGGATGCGGCTTTTCAGCGAGATGCCGAGGTCACCGTGTAAGACGCCGTTGATGTAGGTGATGTATTGCTTCCACATCGGCTGATCGAGGCCAAACTGCGCCATCAATTGTGCGTGACGTTCAGGAGAGATACCGCGTTCGCCAGCCATGATCAGTACCGGATCGCCGGGGATCAAGTGGACAAACGCGAAGGTCAATAACGTGATACCGATGAACGTTGGGATGACAAGGCCCAAACGTCGGAGTATGAATTGCAGCATAAGCCTGGTTCTCTGACATTTCCCACAGCGTTACCGCCGGGGACAACATTGCTCAACACTCGCAGCCAGCCAAAGGCGGACGCGACGCAAGAAGCGCTTCATTAGTAGAATTTGCCGGAAAAAAAGAGCGGAATACGGGCGGCGAAGGTGCCGCCCGAGGGCCAGCAATGCTGGCCCTGACCGCGATAATCCGAAAGGTTATTCCTGGATATCGACGTTTTCGAAGTGATGTTTACCTAATGGATCAACCACATAACCAGAGACTTTCTTACTCACTGGCTCGTAGACGGTTGAGTGAGCGATGATCAGCGCTGGAGCCTGGTCATGCATCACTACCTGAGCCTGTTTGTACAGTTCAATACGTTTGTTGTGATCGGCTTCAGCACGGGCTGGCTGAATCAGATCTTCAAACGGCTTGTAGCACCAACGTGAGTAGTTAGAACCGTCTTTCGCCGCTGCACAACTGAACAGCGTGGCGAAGAAGTTATCCGGATCCCCATTATCACCGGTCCAGCCCATCATCACGGTCTGGTGTTCACCGGCTTTCGCGCGCTTCAGGTACTCGCCCCATTCGAAGGTGACGATTTTGGCTTTCACGCCAATTTTCGCCCAGTCAGCCTGAACCATTTCCGCCATGCGACGTGCGTTCGGGTTGTATGGACGCTGAACCGGCATTGCCCACAGGTCGATGGAGAAACCATCAGCCATACCTGCTTCTTTCAGCAGCGCTTTGGCTTTCTCAGGATCGTAAGCGTAATCTTTGATGTCGTCGTTGTAGCCCCACATGGTTGGTGGGATCAGGTTTTTCGCGGCCTGGCCAGCGCCCTGATAAACGGCATCAATGATGGCTTGTTTGTTCACCGCCATGGTCAGTGCCTGACGCACCTTCACGTTATCCAGCGGCTTTTTCTCGGTGTTGAACGACAGGTAACCGACGTTCAAACCAGGCTGCTCCATCAGATTAATTTTGTCGTCTTTCTTCATGCTGGCGATGTCGGCCGGGTTCGGGTACGGCATGACCTGGCACTCGCCTTTCTGCAGTTTCGCATAACGCACAGAGGCGTCTGGCGTGATGGAGAACACTAAGCGATCAATCTTCGGCTTGGTGCCCCAGAAGTCTGGGTTAGCTTTATACAGAATGCGCGAGTCTTTCTGATACTGCTGCAGTACAAACGGACCGGTGCCCACTGGATTGAGGTCCAGCTTCTCAGGCGTGCCCGCTTTCAGCATGTTGTCGGCATATTCTTTAGAAATGATTGAGGCGAAGTCCATGCCGAGGTCAGCAATGAACGGCGCTTCAGGACGCGTCAGCGTGAAGCGTACGGTGTAATCGTCAACTTTTTCGATTTTGGCGATCAGCTTAGGCATGTCCATGCCTTCGAAGTATTCGTAGCTGCCGCCAGAAACACCGTGATATTTGTTGTTTTTGTCGAGCTGACGCTCGAAGGAGAACACGACGTCATCAGCATTGAAGGTGCGGGTTGGCTTGAAGTCTTTGGTGGTTTGCCACTTCACGCCCTGACGCAGGTGGAAGGTATAAGTTTTACCGTCCGCGCTGACATCCCATTTTTCTGCCAGACCTGGCTGCAGCTCGGTGGTACCGGTTTTGAACTCAACCAGTCGGTTGTAGATCGGTACCGAGCTTGCGTCGTAGGTGGTGCCCGATGTGAAGAGCTGCGGGTTGAAGCCTTCCGGCGAACCTTCTGAACAATAAACGAGGGTTTTCGCCTGGACACCAGCGGCAACGGTCATAGCAATCAGGCTGAGACCGACCTTCAGCATCCTGGATTTAGCCAGGGAGTTGATCATGTTTTGCTCCATTGTGATGTGATGTTGTGTGCGTCGCCCGACCTCTGATTTTTTTATGCGGTTCGGGCAGGTCAATTAAGAGTAAGCAAAATGTGAGCGGTTATTTTTTTGTGCTGGCACCGTGGAATCTGTCAGACACGTCCTTCTCTACATTTTATTGACGCATCAATTTGTCAACAGTTGCAATGAACGTCAATACAGTGTGGGGTTATTTACATAGAGTGTGACTAAGTGCAAGCAACGATAAAAAACACCCTTCACAGCCTAAGCCAAAATTAAAAAAGGTGATAAAGCGCTCAATGCCGCGTGATTATCTGGCTATGTAGTCAAATAGCAGTGATTATCACCGCTAAAAAACACACAAAACTTATTGGTAAATGTTGAATATCTGAACGATTCTGCGTGCGTTATGACGTTCAGGCAGCGGAATGTGCTAGGGAAATGGCATAAGAAATCAGCATGATGCATAAACCGGTCATAAGAAGAATGTTTCGCGAATTAAGCGCGCGGGTTCGATTTGGCGTGGGGTACGCGGGAGTTAGTGGAGATAATGGTGAGTATTGCTGGTTTAGGGGATGGAATGGGTATATTTAGGGGTTTTGCTATTCGCTCGGTGCGTTGCTCAGGAAAGGCGGCTCGAACGCAAAGTCGGCGTGAATACGTCCCTGTAGCCTCGACCGCCGCATCCCTGCGGCGGACGCTTTGCTAAACGAGCCGCCTTCCCATCGCCAGGTTGGCTTCTGTTTTGCTGTTAAAAAAATGCAGAGGAGTTTGAAGAAGGATGGAATACAGGGCCGCGGAGTAAAGCTTCCGGCGCAGGGATGCGCCGGCAGAGCCCACAGGGATGTGTCCACGGCGACTTTACGGAGCGGCCCTGTATTTCAGCCTGATCGGCACAAGACCCAACAAATTACAGACGAAAAAAAACCTGCTTATAAAAGCAGGTTTCTTCAAAGATGGTCGGCGAGAGAGGATTCGAACCTCCGACCCACTGGTCCCAAACCAGTTGCGCTACCAAGCTGCGCTACTCGCCGATGGGGGCGCATATTACTGCGCTGCTAAAAAAGCGTCAATGCCTTTTACTGAAAACTCAACTGATCGCCTGGAAAGCAAGCAGCGGTCAACAACCCCAAAAAAATCACAGCGCTTTAGCAGGCGCGGCCGCAGGTGCTGAACACCAATTATTTGCGTCTTTAATTCCGCCGTCCGGCGAGGTGTAGCCGAGGCAACCCATGATGGTGTCGAACAGCTCAACATGGCGATGGGTTTTACCCACGCGCTGCTGCGCCTGTAAACGTTCGAAGTTGCTGCGGTTGGTTGGATCTTCAAGATACTTATCAGAAGCCCACACCATCATCGGTACACGGAACTGCTCCGGTGGCGCCATCTCGCGCGGCGTACCGTGCAAGTGCATATTCTCGCTGATTGATTCACCGTGATCGGAGGCGTAGAACACAATCGCCTTCTTATCTCGCAACTGATCGAGCACGCTATCCAGCATGGTATCCACGTACAAAATCGAGTTGTCGTAGGCGTTAATCAACTGCGCTTTACTGCACTTCTCATCAACGCCCATGCACTCCGGCTGATAGCGCGCGAAGTCTCGCGGATAACGTTGTGAATAAAGGTAATGCGAGCCTTTGGTGTGCAGAATCACCACGTGCTTGCCTTTCGGGAAGCGCTGTAACGATGCCTGCAACTCCGGCACTAACAGCATGTCATCGACCGCTTTGCCCTGATTACGCTTCTCTGAACCAATCTGCTCGCGGAACGAGAAGTTATTGGTGTCAGCGTTATCGTAGAACCACACTTCGCTCTGCATCGCGAACAGCTCAGACGTGAAGCCCAGCTCTTTCAACACGGCGAAAACATTTTGTTCTTTCAACGTGCGGCCCGGATTATCCATGGTGCCGCCTTCGCGCACGAACATGCAGCGCAGCGACAGCTTGGTGGCGGTATCACAAGATTCACCACGGAACGCGACCAGGTTCTTCTCTTTCGACAGCTTCGGCGTGGTATCACGATCGTAGCCGAGCATGCCCATGTGATCCCAGCGCGTGGTTTCGCCAATCACAAACACCATATAGGTATCGTCGATGCCCGCAGGCGCGACGTAAGTAAACTCTTTTGCCGGATCGAGTAACTTCTGGCCATCCCACTCTTCATCAACTTTGGTCCAGGCGAACAGGCCCAGCGCGGCAATCCAGTTGGATGGCAGATACGAGTGCGCCACCACGCCGCCATAGCTCGGCAAATCGATGTTGGTGATCTCTTCATTCACCTTCTGCAGCTTGTCGAAATAGCGAATCGGCAGCCAGACCAGCGCCACGCTCAGCAGCATAACGGCTACCGGCTTAAGACGTTGGCCAGGCGTTTTAAGTTGTTCAATCAGTGTCTGGCTAAGCTTATTGCGCCAGATAAGCAGCAGCGGCAACGCACTCACCAGCACCATCCACAGCACGAAATGCAGACCAATCACTTCTTTAGAGAGATCGATATCGGTGGTCATCACCGAGGCGATAATGCCGTAGCCAATCACCACGTTGAAGAACGCCATGTAATAAGCGGCGGCAACAGAGATGATCACGGTGAGTGTGGCGAGAATGCGGTAAACCCATTTGCCGCCCAGCGACAGCAAGCGCATCAGGAAGAAAGTCAGCAGTACCGCTGCCATCACTTCCGCCGCTGCAGAGAGCCAGTTAGAGATATTGGATTTCGTTAAGAAGCCGTCAAAGCGGCGATAAAATATCGGTAAATTCAGTAAGATACCGAGATATAACGCAAGCAGCAGAGACAGCTTTTGCTGCGTTAAACTTTTAATATAATTCATGAAAATTTTCTATTCCCGACCTGGTGTCGTTGTATCAACCGTTATGTGACTGTTTAAAGACAGCAGAGTTCGCTAAACCGCAGTAAAAGCGTGACGCAAGATGCAGGATCGGGACGATTCCGACTGGCGAAAGGGCGATGGCGCGAAGCCGAGCAGTAGAACATTTAACCAATGGTAAGACCAGATAAATTTTCTAATCTAACCGGTTAGCGTTTTATTCAGATGTGAAAAAGGCTCCCGCAGGAGCCTGTTATCGTGAATAACATCAATTAGTTGATGATGTTCAGCGTCACGTCGATATTGCCACGCGTTGCGTTTGAGTATGGGCAAACGATGTGTGCCGCATCCACCAGCTTCTGCGCTTCAGCTGCATCCATCTCTGGCAGATGAATATTCAGTTTGGCTTCAATACCGAAACCGTTCGGGATTGGGCCAATGCCAACTTCGCCTTCAATCCACGCATCTTTCGGCATCGTAATCTTGTCGCGGCCAGCCACAAACTTCATCGCACCGAGGAAACACGCTGAATAACCTGCAGCAAACAGCTGCTCTGGGTTAGTCACTTCGCCGCCTGCACCGCCCATCTCTTTTGGCACGCCCAGTTTTACATCCAGCACGTTGTCGGAAGAAGTAGCACGACCATCACGACCGCCGGTAGCTTTAGCTTTTGCAGTGTAAACAACTTTTTCTAAAGACATAATAACCTCATTAATTCGCTATATAATCGCGCACTACTTATTATGCGCAAACCTGAACGTCATCTTTTGGGTTGTCGGGACAGCGACTTCCCCTGTTTATTAATTGGCGCGGTAAAGGCTATCGCGCAACTCGTCTAACTGAGCTTTCAGAGATGCCATCACCTGGTCATCGCAGGCTGTTGCGCACTGAATGGCTTCCGGAATACTTTCTGCTTTGTCACGCAACGCACGACCTTCATCGGTCAGCGTTACCACAACCTGACGCTCATCCTGACGGGAACGCTGGCGATGCAATAAACCCGCGCTCTCCAGACGTTTTAACAGCGGCGTCAGCGTGGCTGAATCAAGAAACAGCTGCTCGCCAATCTCAGAGACCGTCACATCGTCCTGACTCCACAGCACCAGCATCACCAGATATTGCGGATAGGTAATCTCCAGCTTTGATAGCAGCTGGCGATAGACTTTGTGCATCGCGAGATTCGCCGAATACAGTGCAAAGCAGAGCTGCTGATCTAACTGAAGTGGCGCCTGCTTCACTTTTTTGTCATCTTGATTACTGTTCATGGGTTTCAATATAAATAGCGCGCTAGATAATTGCAAGCGACTTTTCTCTGGGAGAGTGAAATATGCGAGATTCACTGGAAGAGCAAGCGCGCCGTTATGCCACTGAGGCGCATGCCGCTGCGGGTCAACGTCGCAAATACACTGACGAGCCTTACATTGTGCATCCGGCGGCCGTCGCCGAATTAGTGCGTAGCGTTACCGATGATGAACAGATGATTGCCGCCGCCTGGCTGCATGACACGGTAGAAGACACGCCCAGCACCATTGACGATATCGAACGCCATTTCGGCCCGCGTGTGGCGGAACTGGTGGACCAACTCACCGACAGCGCGCAGCCTGCGGCAAAAAACCGCGCCGCACGTAAGCTGGCGCATTTTCGTCATACCGCCGATGCCTCGCCCCAAGCGCAAACCATCAAGCTGGCCGACATCATCGACAACACCCGCGCCATCGTGCAGTACGATGCCGACTTTGCGCGCGTCTATCTGGTAGAAAAGCAGATTCAGATTCAGCTGTTACGCCAGGGCGATAGCCATCTTTGGCGGCAGGCAGAGCAGACCATCAAACAAGGGCTTGCGCAGTTAGCGCAACCGCCGTACAGCGTGCCGGAGAGCTGGTTCGTTAAACAGGCAGCAAAGTATGGCGCCATAAATTAAAAAACCCGCCATCAAGGCGGGTTGGATCATCCCCAAAAAGGGATTACTCCAGCAGCTGGCGCCCTAAATAAGGGTTGGCCTGCAACAACTTCATCAATTTACGCGCCGTAGCGGAAGGACGTGTACGTTGCGCCTCCCAGCTTTTCACTGACGAAACGCTAACACCCATCACACGGGCAAATTCGTCAACCTGCATGCCGGTCATCTCGCGCAAACGCTGCGGCTCGGGAACTGTAGTCTGATTGATTGAAATTTCTGATACGGATGGCTTCGCGTCACGTGTCAAAACAATCTGCTCAAGGCTGCTGAGCAACTCGACCATGGGATCTTTTAATTCCATAGAGAACTCCTTAAAAACTCACTATGAAGCACGTGAAAGTAGAGAGGTAAGCGCCACCAGGCGCTGAAACCGGACGATCAGGCTGTATCCCGAAGCGGTTTCGCATAGTTATTATCAAACCGATGCGGGACACAGCCTGTTGAGCACTGCAAAAGATGTCAGGGCAATGCAACAATAGTTCGGGTTTCTAAGTATGGGACATATCCCCAACTTTGCTGCCAGATTCCTGATTATTTTTTATTCTTTCTTATGCCACTTTTGGGTCGATCACCATAAGCAATTGACCTGCCTGCACTTGCTGCCCAGGTTGCCGCGTCAGACTATGGATTTTTCCACTGACGGGCGCGATGATCGGGATTTCCATCTTCATTGATTCGAGAATGCCGACCGTGGCCCCCGCACTGATTTCACTGCCTTCCTCCACCAGCCATTGCCACACGCTGCCCGCCACCTGGCTCTCAACGGGATGACAACCGGCTGGCACCACACTCTCTTCGCTGCTCTGCGCTTGCAGCTGGCTGTCGAAGGTAAACTGCCCTTCCGCTCGCCAGCGCGCCAACTCCTCATCAAACGCCTGCTGGCGCTGCTGCTGGAAGGCATCAATCTCCTGCGCGTGCTGCGTCAGCATCGCCTGATACTCGGCGAGGCGGAATTCACCCTGTTCCACGCGTAGCGGATAATCGCCCCACGGGAAACGCTCACGAATCTGCAGCAACTCGTCGGCATCTACCGGATAAAAGCGAATTTGATCGAAGAAGCGCAGTAACCACGGCTGGGTAAACGCAGCTGTGGGGCGATCGCGGTTCCACATCTGCATAGTGCGTCCAACAAACTGATAGCCGCCCGGCCCTTCCATGCCATACACGCACATATAAGCGCCGCCGATACCGACCGAATTTTCCGCCGTCCAGGTGCGCGCCGGATTGTATTTGGTGGTCACCAGGCGATGGCGCGGATCGAGTGGCGTAGCCACCGGCGCACCGAGATAGACATCGCCCAATCCCATTACCAAATAAGAGGCGCTAAATACGATCTCTTTTACCGACTCAATGCTATCCAGCCCATTGATGCGGCGAATAAATTCAATATTGCTTGGGCACCACGGCGCATTCGGTCTGACGGATTGGTCGTAGCGCACAATCGCTTCACGACAGGCCGCATCATCCCAGCTAAGTGGCAGCCAGACGGTGCGCGCAGGCACGGCCGCATCGGCCAGGCTACCCAATGCTAAATCAGCGTGCAATATTTGCGCCACTCGCTCACTTCTGGCACACATTTGTGCGTCATAATGAATTTGTAGCGAGCGGATGCCAGGCGTCAATTCCAGTTGCCCCGGCAGCGGGTGCGCTTCCAACCATTGCATCAGCGCATGCACGCGAAAACGCAACGCGATATCCAGTTGTAAATCGCCATATTCCACCAGCAGAAAACGGTCGCCCGCCGCCCGAATACTGAGCGAAGGACGTTGCTCCGTTGCCGCATGATGGTGCAGCACCGGATCAATTAAGGGCAGCGCCGCGTTCACTGTAATCGGTTGAGATTGCAGTTTGATGATCTCGTCACGCTGCGCCTGCGCCAGTTGATCGGCGGTGGCAAGTTCGATCGGTTGTAACTGGACGCGATCGCCAGCTTTCAGCTGCCCCAGCTTCCACAGATCGGCTTCGATCACCGTTGCCGGACAAACAAAACCTCCCAGCGATGGGCCATCGGGGCCGAGGATCACCGGCATATCGCCGGTAAAATCCACGGTGCCGAAGGCGTACGCATTGTCGTGGATGTTCGAGGGATGCATGCCCGCTTCGCCGCCATCGCTGCGTGCCCAGGTCGGTTTGGGGCCAATCAGGCGAATGCCGGTGCGGCTGGAGTTGTAGTGCACTTGCCACTCAGCGGCAAAAAATTCCGCGATGTCATCATCGGTGAAGAAGGTTGGCGCGCCATGCGGACCGTAAATCACCCGCAGCTGCCAGCTGCCGTTCAGTGACGGCAGCAAATTATCCGGCAAGCTGGCCGCTGTCAGCACCTGCGGCGCGGCGAGATGCAGCACATCACCGGCGCGCAGCGCGCGTCCGGCATGACCACCAAATTTGCCGAGGGTGAAAGTGCTGCGGCTACCCAGATAGCGCGGCGTATCGAGGCCACCGGCCAGCAGCAGATAGCTGCGGCTGCCGTCTCGAACTTCGCCGAGCGTCAGCGTTTGCCCGGCCTGCGCCGTCAGCCGCTGATGCATCGGTATCGTTTGTTGATCAAGCTGCGCGGCAATCGGCGCGCCGGTCAGGACAAAACTGCAGGCCTGGTTGAAGCGCAGCGTCGGGCCACGCAAGGTGATCTCCAGCCCGGCGGCCTGCGCATCATTGTCTAACAGGCGATTACCCAGCTGGAACGCGCGGCTGTCGAACGGACCGGAAGGCGGCACGCCAACATGCCAATAACCGATGCGGCCCGGCGCATCTTGCACTGTGGTTAAGGTGCCGCCGCTGAGAATATCCAGCGTTGGCGGCTGCCACTGCAGGGTGCCGAGCGTGGCGGTGATGATGCGTCCCTGCTGCACGTCCGGCAGCGTGCACAGCTGGCGCAGCCATCGCAAATTGGTTTCGATGCCGTACAGTTCGGTGGCGGACAGCGCCTGCGCCATGCTGCCTAGCGCGCTGGTACGGTCAGCGGCATGCACGATAAGTTTCGCCAGCATCGGATCGTAAAATGGCGAAACCTCCATGCCGCTCTCAACGCTGCTGTCGATGCGCAGCGTAGCGCCCTCAATCGTAGTCGGGAACTGCACATGGCTGAGCAATCCCGCGCTGGGCTGGAACTGCTTAGCCGGATCTTCGGCGTAAAGCCGTACCTGAATGGCGTGACCTTGCGCGACCGGCTGCAAATCGGCCAGCGGCGGCAATTTTTGCTGCGCCAGTTCCACCATCCAGCGCACCAAATCAACGCCATACACCATTTCGGTGACGCCATGTTCCACCTGCAAGCGCGTGTTCACTTCGAGGAACCAGAACTGCTGGCTGGCATCGTCATAAACATATTCCACCGTGCCCGCGCTGCGATAGTTCACCGCCCGCGCCAGCCTTACGGCGGTGGCCTGCAACTGCGCGCGCACCGCAGCGCTCAAGCCCGGTGCGGGCGTCTCTTCCAGCACCTTTTGATTGCGGCGCTGGGCCGAGCAATCACGCTCGCCGAGCGCGATGACTTCACCTGCGCCGTCGCCAAAAATCTGCACTTCGATATGGCGCGCACGCGCAATAAACTTCTCTAAAAACACGCCATCGTCGGCGAAGTTGTTGCCAGCGAGGCGCTTCACGCGGGTAAATGCCGCGTCAAGCTGTTCGGCATCGTCGCAGCGCTGCATGCCAATGCCGCCGCCGCCCGCGGTGCTTTTCAACATGACCGGATAGCCAATCTGCGCCGCCATCTGCTGCGCCTCGGCCAGCGAAGCCAGTAAGCCGCTGCCCGGCAGCAGCGGCACGTTATTCTGTTCAGCCAGCGCACGCGCGCTGTGTTTCAGGCCAAAGGCCGCCATCTGCTCGGCGCTCGGCCCAAGAAAATGCACGCCCGCCGCTTCGCAGCGCGTGACAAACTCCGGATTTTCACTGAGAAAACCGTAACCGGGATGCAGCGCCTGCGCGCCACTCTGCGCGGCTATCGCCAGTAATTTATCCTGATTGAGATAAGTGTCTCGCACCTGACCTTCACCGAGCGACCAGGCTTCATCCGCCAGACGCACATGGCGCGCATGACGGTCGGCTTCGGCGTATACGGCAATCGCCCGGATATTCATGGCTTGCAGGGTTCGAATAATGCGCACGGCAATCGCGCCACGGTTGGCAATTAATACGCGATCAATCATGACTGAATACTCTCGTTGCGGCAGGTCGTCCTGCGTAGCATTGACGGCAGAAAACGGGTCGTCCCGTTGCGTCAGAAAATCACCACACGCTGACTAAAATCGGCGTTGGGTTGTAACCGTTGCAGGGATTGTTGAGCTGCGGGCAGTTGGAGATCAGCACCAGCACGTTGATGTGTGCCAGCATCTCGACATATTTGCCCGGCGCAGAAATGCCGTCGGCAAAGGTCAATCCGCCATCCTGCGTCACCGGCACGTTCATGAAAAAGTTGATGTTGTGGGTGATGTCGCGGCGCGTCAGGCCAAACTCCGGCTGCTCCGCCACCGCCAGCATCCAGCTATCGCGGCACGAATGCATATGGCGCTTCTCCAGGTCATAGCGCACCGTGTTGCTCTCGCACGAACAAGCGCCGCCGAGCGTGTCGTGACGGCCGCAGGTATCGGCAGTGATGGTCAGCATTGGGCGATCAAAGTTCGAGCGCAGCACGCTGCCGGCCGTCAGAAAAACATTGTTCTGCCCGCGCAGCGTGTCGCTCATGCTGTAGCGTTCGGCGGTGTCATCAGCATTGAAAAACAGCGTATCGGCGGCTTGATTGCCTTCAAGATCGGTGATGCGTAGCGTTTGGCCCGCCTCGATGCGCTGCAGCCAGTAATCACCGGCATCAATTTGCTGCTGGAAGCGCACTTCGGCTGGATTGCGCTGACTTTCAATGATCATCACATTTCTCCTTGCAGTTGATACAGCGCGTTATTGCGCAGACCGCGCTGATTCTCGTCGCGCTCGAGACACATCGCCGGCAGCGGCGCGTGTTGCGCATCCAGTTCGATCTGCACCGGGTGGCGCGGATAATCCTGCGATGCGCTGAGCGGATGCGGGCAAGTGTGCAGCAGCACCAGCGTGTCCATCGCGAAACGTAAACGCACGCTGGCACCCGCCGCGCCCTGACGTTCCAGCTGCAAAGTGCCACTGTCGTCGGCGCGCACCTGCGCAAACAGATTGAGGCAGGACGCCATATCGCGCCGGCCGAGCCCATATTTCGCCAGCTCGACGAGAAAACTGTCGTAGCCATTTTGATGGCGCAGATTGCGCGCCTGCTGATAGGTGCTGGCACCAAAACGCGCGGCGGATTGTGCGGCATTCAGCGTGCCGCACACGCTTTCGTGCCAGCCGAAGCTGTCGTGTTCGATGCCGCAGAAAATACGTCCCATATCTGAATAGAGACAATGACCGGCGGTGAGGCGGAAAGTGTGCTGGCACTTCAGGGTGTCGGGCGCGTTATAGCGCTCCAGCAGGTTTTCCGGGTTGTAAAACAGCAGGCCGACGTTGGCACCACCTTCGACATCGGTGAGGGTCAGCGCGCTGCCGCTGCGCATCACCAGCGACCAGTGTGCGCCGCTCGGCAACAAGGTTTGATAAGGCTTCATGGTTTTCTCCTTTAGGCGACCTGCGGTTCGGATGGCTGTGCGCGATCCAGCGGCAGGTCGTAAGTGATGGTCGCGCCCCAGGCTTCAGGCGCGTGCGGATCGTGGCGCAGCTTGTCGAACACCAGCAGACGCGATGCAAGGCTAAATCCCTCTTTCAAATCGTGGGTGATCATGAAAATGGTCAGGTTATGCTGCTGCCACAAACGGGTGATCAGCTGGTGCATCTCGCTACGGATGCCGGGATCGAGTGCGCCGAAGGGTTCATCGAGCAGCAAAATGCGCGGCTGCTTCATCAACGCCTGCGCCAGCGCCAGACGCTGCTGCATGCCGCCCGACAGCTGATGCGGATATTTATTCTGTGCCTGTTCAAGCCCGACCTGCGCCAGCATGGCCTGCGCGCGCTGGCGAATCGTCTGACGCTTCTTTCCCCACACGCGGCCCAGCCAACGCGCACTGCTGAACTCGTCGCCCAGCATCACGTTGCCCAGCACCGTCAGATGCGGAAACACCGAATAACGCTGAAACATCACGCCGCGATGCGCATCCGGTTCGTCGGGGATAGGTTCGCCATCCAGTAACAGCTGGCCTTTGCTGGGCGCTTCAGTGCCGAGCAGCATATTCAGGAAGGTGGTTTTGCCGCAGCCGGACGCACCGACAATCGCCACAAACTCGCCCTCTTCAACCTCGATATTGAGGCGCTCCAGCACCACTTGCTGGCCGTAATGTTTCTCAAGGTTTTTCAGTTGCAGTAACGGCATCGCTCGCCCCTTATTTCGCGTGATACCACGGCCAGCAGCGACGGCTAATCAGCCGCAGCAACAGGTCGAGCAGGAAGGCCAGCAGCGCGATCCACGCCACGTAGGGTAGAATCACATCCATTGCCAGATAACGCCGCATCAGGAAGATGCGATACCCCAGGCCTTCCGTGGCGGCGATGGCTTCGGCGGCAATCAGAAATAGCCACGCCGACGCCAGCGACAGCCGTACCGCATCCAACAGGCGCGGCATCAGCTGCGGCAGGATCACGCGCCATAAAATCTGTGCGCTGTGCGCGCCGAGCGTCTGCGCTTTTACCAGCTGCTCGCGCGGGATCTTCTGCACCTGCAGCTGCAAATCGCGGGCAATCAGCGGCGTAATGCCGATGACAATCAGCACCACTTTCGATACTTCGCCGAGACCAAAACAGATAAACAGAATCGGCAGAATCGCCAGCGGCGGCACCAACGCAAACAGCGTCACCAGCGGCGCCAGCACCGCACGCACCACCGGCAGCGCGCCGGTGAACAGACCCAGCGCCAGCGCCAATAGCGCGCTGATCGCCACACCACACAGCAAACGCAGCAAACTGGCGGCGGTATCGCTCCACAACAGATATTCGCCGGTGCGCGGGCTGGGCTGAAACGCCATGCGGCTGAAGGCGTCGCCCATGGCGTTAAAGCCCGGCAACAGCTTGTCTGCCGCATTCAGACTGAGACGCGCATCCGACGCGAACAGATACACCAGCAGCAGCGCCAGCAGCGGCAGAATGCCCAGCAGCAAGCGCCCCAGCGGCAGCGGTTTGTAGTTGATCAACTTACGCATCGGCATCGCCTCGCTTACAGCTGCCCGGCGGCGGCCATTTTGGTGTACTCATCGGTGAAGCGCAGTTTGAGGTTACCCGCATCGCCCCAATTGCCCGCAGGCGTTACCACGCCCACCACATCGGCGCTCGGCGCGCCCTCGCCCAGCAAACCGTGCTTGAACGAGAACTCGGCGACCATCTGCATGGTGGCTTTGAGCTGTGGGCTTTGGACGAAATCGAGGGTGGTTTTGGCATCGCTAAACAGATGCGTGGCGGCCAGCTGCTGGTCAAAACCCGCCAGATCGGTGCCGGAAGCCTGCGCCATTTGTGTACGTGCCGCTTTAGCGCTGTCGGTTGGGCCGGACATGGTTTTCAACGTTTCATACCATGCGCCGGTCAGCGCTTTGCCGAGCTGCGGATACTTCTGCAACGTGGCGCTGTTGACCACCAGCAGATCGAGGATTTCGCCAGGAATTTGCGCGGAAGAGAAAATCAGATGGCTGTTCGGCTGCTTCTCCGCTTCGGCGAGCAGCGGATTCCAGGTAACGATAGCGTTGACGTCGGCGGTGCCGAACGCCGCCACCAAATCGGCATCGGCGGTGTTCACCACTTTGACGTCTTTCTCGCTCATGCCGGATTTCTCCAGCGCCCGCGCCAGCAGGTAATGCGAAACCGAGAGTTCGACCAGATTTATCGGCTTGCCTTTCAGCGCTGAGAGGTTGCCCGCGCCTTTCAGCAGAATGCCGTCGTTACCGTTGGAGTAATCGCCAACGATCAGCGCCGTGCTATCCACGCCGCCGGTGGCCGGAATGGTCAGCGCATCCATGTTGGTCATGGTGCAACCCGCAAAACCCCCGGCGGTGTATTGATTCACCGACTCGATGTAGTCGTTAACCTGCACAAACTGGATATCGATGCCGTATTTGTCGGCCCATTTTTTGACGATACCGCTCTGCTGCGCGTAATCCCACGGCATCCAGCCCGCGTAGATCGACCAGCAAATCTTAAAGGAGGGTTTGTCGGCGGCCAGCGTGTTGACGCTGAACAGCGTGATGGTGCAAAGCAACAGCAGGCGAAGGCAGGCTTTGATCATGATGGTTCCTCTGGCGTTAACGGACGAAAAAAAAGCAGGAGGCGGCGAGCAACGTTCTCGCTTTCCTCCCGGGCTTTTTTCCCGCCGTGTAACCGTCAGAGGACGGTCGGTCACTCTCGGACCAGCATCTTTCGACCGGAACCCTAGTGACCCATTGCAAATTGCCTGGCGACCTCGGTTGCCCGCTATCGCTCCTGCATCTGCGTTAACACATACAAAATAGATGCCAAGGTTATATCCCGCTGAAAACCATCGGTTATTCACCCACCGTGCGTCGCCGCACTGCTGGCATTGCACAGATAAGCAGCGTGCGCGCACCACCGTGAAGCAGCATGCCGGTGAGAACGTTGACGCTTCTCGCAATTCTCAACCGGCACTGAAAAAACTTTTACTTTGCGATCATGTGGTTATCACACATTGATGACACGCTAATCCGAACCAATTAAATATTGGTTCACTTCTTGCCTACGCTAAGAAAGCTGCCGAATTCACCTTTCATCAGGAAAAGTGCTGGATACGCGGCGATTACCGATCTTTTTCTGATGCATAAACAGGCGAACCAATCATGAATGACACGCCAGAAACCAGCCGCAACTCCAGCACCGCACTTGAGCAACTGCGCCAGCTGATTCAGCAACAGGAGCACACGCCCGATCGCGCGCTGCCCACCGAACGTGAGTTAGCCGAGCGGTTTGGCATCGGTCGTCGTGAAATTCGCCGGGCATTAGATGTGCTGGAAGAAGAGGGCCGCATCTGGCGTAAACAGGGCAAAGGCACCTTTGTTGGGCCCTCCGCGCCAGTGCAGCCGCTGGTGCTACAGGATCTGCCACAGCAATCGAATCTGCTTGAAGTGATGGAAGCGCGTTTACAGCTGGAGCCGGGGCTGGCACGTCTTGCCGCCCTGCGCGCCACCAAAGAACAAATCGCCTTAATGAAACGCCTGCTGGAGCGCATGCACGCCATCACGCCGCCTGAAGATGGCGATCAGCATGAACTGTGGGACAGCGCCTTCCATCGCGCCATCGCCGAAGCGGCGGGCAATCGCCTGATGCTCGGGCTGTTTGATGCCGTCGATGCGGTGCGCCGCGATCCCGGCTGGCAGCATTTGCGGGTGCAGGCGCGTACCCCGGCACGCCTGGATAACTATGACACCCATCATCAGCGGCTGGTGATGCACATCGCCCAGCGCCAGCCCCATGAAGCGGCAGCGGCGATGCGTGAGCATCTGCTTGCGCTGCAACAGGCGCTGATGGAAACGCTCTATTCCCGTCAGGAGGAAGCGCCATGACCGCACATCCCGTTTTATCGCTACGCAATCTGCGCGTGCAGTTTCGTGGTTCGCCGGTCACGGTACTGGATGATATTTCTCTGGAGCTACAGGCGGGAGAAACGCTGGCGCTGGTCGGTGAATCGGGCTGCGGCAAAAGCATCACCTCACTCACGTTAATGGGTTTGCAGCCTGACAGTGCGCAAATCTTGCAGGGCGACATGCTGTTTGATGGCCGCGATCTGCGCCAACTCAGCAGCAGTGAATACGCCAGCCTGCGTGGCAACCAATTGGCGATGATTTTTCAGGAACCGATGACCTCGCTTAATCCAGCCTTCACGCTTGGCGATCAGCTGAGCGAAGCGGTGATGCGCCATCGCAAAGTGAGTAAGCGCCAGGCAATGGACGCGGCGCTGGCGATTCTGCAAAAAGTGCAAATTCCAGCAGCGGAACAGCGGCTGAAAGCCTATCCGCATCAGCTCTCCGGCGGCATGCGCCAGCGTGTGATGATTGCCATGGCGCTGATCAACCAGCCAAAACTGTTGATTGCCGATGAACCCACTACCGCGCTCGATGTCACCATTCAGGCGCAAATTCTGGCGCTGTTGAACACCCTAAAACAGGAAACTGGCACCGCAGTATTGATGATCACGCATGATCTCGGCGTGGTAGCGGAAGTGGCGCAGCGCGTGGCGGTGATGTATGCCGGTCAGGTGGTGGAGAGCGGCAGCGTGGAGCGTATTTTCAACGATCCGCAGCATCCGTACACCATTGGCCTGATGGGCTCAATTCCCAGCCTGAGCGCGCGTGAAGGGGCGTTAGCTACCATTCCCGGCCAGGTGCCGTTGCCGGAAAACATGCCGGCTGGCTGCCGCTTTGCCACGCGTTGCCCCTTCGCCGAAATACGCTGCCACCAGCATCGTCCGGCGTTGCGCGCACTGGTGAACGATCATCATGTGGCCTGTTTCCGCGCGCCGTTAGAGCAACACGTCACGCTGGGAGAAAGTGCATGAAGCCGATTTTAGAGTGCCGCGATTTAAGCAAAACCTTCTCCACGGGCAACCGGCTGTTTTCACGCAATCGCGGCGTGACGGCGGTCGATCGCGTTGCGCTACAGGTGATGCCGGGCGAAACGCTGGCGATTGTCGGCGAATCCGGTTCCGGTAAATCGACGCTGGGACGTTTGCTGCTGCGTTTATTAGCCGCCAGCGCCGGCGACGTGTTCTATCAGGGCGAAAGCATCACCGATGCCAGCGGCGCGCGACTCAATCAGCTGCGTCGCGAATTGCAGATTATCTTTCAGGATCCGTTTGCCTCGCTCAATCCGCGCATGACGGTGCAGCAGATTGTTGGCGAACCTTTGTGGCTGCATGAAAAGATGAGCCGCGATCAGCGCCACGCGCGCGTCGCCGAACTGCTGCACACCGTTGGCCTGCCTGCGGCCTGGGTCGAACGTTACCCGCACGAGTTTTCAGGCGGTCAGCGCCAGCGCATTGGTATTGCCCGCGCGCTGGCCTCACAGCCGAAATTACTGCTCGGCGATGAGCCGGTTTCAGCGCTGGATGTGTCCGTGCAGGCGCAGGTGGTGAATCTGCTTGAGAGCCTGAAACAGCAGTTTGGCCTGACGATGGTGATCGTGGCGCACGGTTTGGCGGTGATCCGCCATATGAGCGATCGCGTGGCGGTGATGTATCTCGGTCAGATTGTCGAACTGGCCAGCGTCGATGAGATTTTTGATGCGCCGCTCCATCCTTATACGCAAGCGTTGATTGCCTCCGCGCCACAAATGCAGCCGGGCGTCAGTCGCACCATCCCAATGCTGCAGGGTGATTTGCCCAACCCAGCAGATCCACCTAGCGGCTGCCGTTTTCATACCCGTTGTCCCTATGCCACAGCGGAATGTCGCCAGTTTGAACCGATTAATCAGGTGCTGAGCGGCGGCCGTCAAATTGCCTGTCACCGCTGGCAGGAGATTAATCGCGATCGCAGCGTCATCACCCTTGCGCCACCTTCCGCCGCTTTTTTACGTCGCCGCGCCCTGTTTGAGCAGGCGGTGAATCAGCAAGCCTAACCTCTGGAGATACACCGTGAAGCAAGCTCGTCATACGTTATTAACCGCCCTCAGCGGTCTGTTACTGCTCGGGGCTAGCGCCCACAGCCAGGCTGACAGCGTGATTCGCATCGGCCTGGGCGCCGATCCCGACATGCTCGATCCGCATCTGGCGCGCACCTATTACGGCCGTTTTGTGTTTGCGGCCATGTGCGATCGTCTGGTCGATGTTGACCAAAACCTCAAAGTGGTACCGGGTCTCGCGACCGATTGGGCGTGGAGCGAGGACGGCAAAACGCTGACCATGAATCTGCGCAGTGGCGTGACCTTCCACGATGGCGAAAAATTTGATGCGCAAGCGGTGAAATTCAATATCGAACGTGCGCAAACGCTGCCGGGTTCGCTGCGTAAAAGTGAAATCTCCTCGATTGAAAGCGTGGAAGTGAGCGGCCCGATGCAGGTGAAGTTCCACCTGAAAAACCCGGATGCGGCGCTGCTGAGCCAGCTGACCGACCGCGCCGGAGCCATGCTGGCACCGGAAGCGGCGAAAAAACCCGATTTCGCCGCTCATCCGGTCTGCTCTGGCCCGTATCAGTTCGACAGCCGTGTTCAGCAGGATCGCATCGTGCTGAAGCGCTATGACAATTACTGGAATAAAGGCGCCTATCACTTCGATAAAGTGATTTTCCTGCCGATCCCGGATGCTTCAGTGCGCCTCGCAAACCTGCGTGCCGGCGATTTGGATCTCACCGAAGGCGTGGCCGCCAGCGATGTGAAAACCGTTGAAGCCGATAGCAAACTGGCGCTGGCAAAAGTCACAGGTCTTGGTTATCAGGGCATCACTTTCAATATCAACAACGGCAAAGTCGATGCTAATAGTCCGCTGAAAGATGCGCGGGTGCGTGAAGCGTTCTCACTGGCGATTGACCGTGATGCGCTGAACCAGGTGGCGTTTGAAGGCTTATATACGCCAGCCAATCAGGCGTTTTCACCGGTCAGCGCGTATCACGTCAAAACACCGATCGCACCGCGCGATGTTGAGAAAGCCAAAGCACTGCTGAAGGCTGCGGGTGTTACCACACCGCTGAATCTGACGCTGCTGGTCAGCAATAACCCGACCGCGCAGCAGGTGGGCCAGGTGATTCAGGCGATGGTCGGTGAAGCCGGTTTCAACCTCAATCTGCAAATGAGTGAGTTCGCCACCCTGTTGGATCGCCAGCAGCGCGGGGATTATCAGCTTAGCTTGTCGGGTTGGTCTGGTCGTCCGGATCCGGACGGCAGCATCTATTCGTTTATTAACAGCAAAGGCACGCTCAATGACGGACGCTACAGCAATGCGCAGGTCGATGAGTGGCTGAATGCCGCGCGTCTTACCAATGACCAGGCACAGCGTCAGGCGCTCTACACCCAGGTGGTGAACCAACTGCAAAGCGATATGCCGATTGCTTACCTCTACTTTGAGCCACGCATTTTTGGCATGTCGAAAAAACTGCAGGGCTTCAAAGCCTGGCCGGACGGATTGGTACGTTTGGCTGGCGTAAGTCTGGCGCAGTAAACCGCTAAGGAGCGAGGATGCTGGAACTGATTGTAAAACGGCTATTGCTGGCCATTCCGACGCTGCTGCTGGTGAGCATTATGGTGTTCGCACTGCAAAAGCTGCTGCCGGGCGATCCGGTGCTGGCGATGGCGGGCGAAGAGCGCGATCCAGCGGTTATCGCCCAGCTGCGGGCGGAATATCATCTGGACGATCCGATTCCCGCGCAATATTTCGCCTGGATGGGTAATGCGCTAACCGGCGATTTGGGCATGTCGCTGCGCACCAAAGAGCCGGTGACGGCGCTGATCGCCAGCAAATTGCCGGTCACGCTGGAATTGTCATTGCTGGCGATGATTATCGCGCTGGTGATTGGCATCAGCATGGGCATCATCGCCGCGGTGCGCAAAGACAGTTGGGTCGATCACACCACCAACTTTGTCGCGCTTTCCGGGATTTCAGTGCCTCACTTCTGGCTCGGTATTCTGCTGATTTTGCTGTTTTCCGTGCACCTGCAATGGCTGCCGGCATCGGGTTTTGTGCCGGTTAGCGAAGATGTGGCGCAGAACCTGAAAACGCTGCTGCTGCCAGCGCTGGTGCTCGGCACCGGACTGGCCGCCACGTTAATGCGCCACACTCGCGCTTCAATGATCGCCGTGCTGAAAGCGGATTACATTCGCACCGCACGCGCCAAAGGGCTGCTGGCAAAGAAAGTGGTGCTCAAGCATGCGTTGCGTAATGCGCTGATGCCGATTGTTACTCTCACCACGCTGCTGTTTGGCGAGTTGCTGGGTGGCGCGGTGCTGACCGAGCAGGTCTTCACGCTGCCCGGCTTTGGCAAGATGATTGTCGATGCGGTATTCAACCGTGATTACGCCGTGGTGCAAGGCGTGGTGCTGGTGGTGGCGATTGGCTTCTTGCTGCTCAATCTGCTGGCCGATGTGCTCTATATGATCATTAACCCGAAAATGCGAGGCTGACCATGAGCGAGGTATTAACCGCTGGCGCACTGCCTGCAGTGGCAAAGCCGAATCGTCGGGTGCTGAAAAAGTTCCTGCGTAATAAAAGTGCGCTGATTGGTGCGGTGATTGTGCTGCTGTTTGTCGCCGTGGCGCTGCTGGCACCGTGGCTGGCACCGTTTGATCCCATCAAAGCCAATTTCCTTGCGGTGCGTAAAGCACCTACGGTGCTGCACTGGTTTGGCACCGATGAGCTGGGGCGCGATATTTTGTCTCGCCTGGTGTGGGGCGCCCGTACTTCGCTGCTGGCGGGCTGCATTTCGGTGCTGATCGCCATTCTGATTGGTGTGCCGCTTGGGTTGATTGCCGGTTACTGGCAAGGCTGGTGCGACGGCATTATTTCGCGCTTTATCGAAGCGCTGCTGGCATGCCCGTTTCTGATTCTGGCAATCGCGCTGGGAGCGTTTCTCGGCCCGAGCTTATCAAACGCTATGATTGCCATCGGTTTATCTGCGATGCCGATTTTCGCGCGCTTGACGCGCGGCCAGGTGATCGCCATTCGCCACGAAGAGTACATTGACGGCGCGCGAGCGATTGGCCTGCCCGATCGCTGGATCATCCTGCGTTACGTGCTGCCCAATGTGCTATCGCCAATTCTGGTGCAGGCCACGCTGGCGATTGCTTCGGCGATCATTACCGAAGCCAGCCTCTCATTCCTTGGCCTCGGCCAGCAACCGCCCTCGCCTTCATGGGGCGCGATGCTGAATACCGCCAAAGGCTTTCTCGAACAGGCGCCGTGGATGTCGATTTTCCCCGGCCTGGCTATTTTTCTCACTGTGCAGGGCTTCAACCTGCTGGGCGACGGTTTGCGCGACGCGCTCGACCCACGTGATGACTCACACTAAGGAACGATCATGAGTGAACTGGATTTTAACGTTAGCTATGCCTCACACCGCGTACCGATGATGGGACGCAACGCGGTTGCCACTTCGCAGCCGCTGGCGGCGCAGGCCGGGATACGTATGTTGCAACAGGGCGGCAATGCGGTAGATGCGGCGATTGCCAGTGCAATGGCGTTGACCGTGCTGGAGCCTAGCGGCAACGGACTCGGCAGTGACGCCTTTGCGATTATCTGGGATGGCAAACAGCTGCACGGTTTGAATGCCTCGGGCCGCTCGCCCGCCGCATGGAACCCGGAACGCTTTGCCGGGCGCGATGCCATGCCGGAAATTGGCTGGGAAGCGGTCACCGTGCCGGGCGCGGTTTCGGCGTGGGTGGAGCTGGCCGAACGCTTTGGCACGCTACCACTCACCACGCTAGCGCAACCGGCCATTGAATACGCACGCGATGGTTTCCCGGTTTCACCGCTGATTGGTCATCTATGGCAGCGCGCCTACCACAAGCTGAAAGATCAGCCTGGTTTTGTCGAGTGCTTTGCGCCTGATGGACGACCGCCGCGTGCCGGCGAGCTGTTCCGTAATCCGGCGCAAGCCGAAACGCTGCAAAAAATCGCCGAAACGCGCGGTGAAACCTTCTATCGTGGCGAGCTGGCGGAAAAGATAGTGGCGTTTGCTGAGCAGCATGGTGCGGCGCTGAGCCTTGATGATCTGAAAAATCATCGCGCCGACTGGGTAGAATTGTTATCGCGTCCGTTTGCGGGCGGATCGGTGCAGGAACTGCCGCCGAACGGTCAGGGCATCGCCACCCTGATTGCGCTGGGCATTCTCGAACAGTGGGATATCGGCCGCTATGAACCGGATTCGGTGCCGTGGCTGCATCTGTCGATTGAAGCGATGAAGCTGGCGCTGGCCGATCTGGATCGCTATGTCAGCGATTACGATCACCTCGAGTTCCCGGCAGAATTGCTTCTCAGTGATGAGTATTTAAAACAGCGCGCGCAGTTGATTAATCCCGATCGGGCCGGAGATTTTACCTTTGGCTCCCCGCAGCAGAGCGGCACGGTTTATCTTTCTACCGCTGATGCCAGCGGCATGATGGTTTCCTTTATACAGTCAAACTACATGGGCTTCGGTTCTGGCGTAGTGGTGCCGGGCACCGGCATTAGCCTGCAAAATCGTGGCTGCGGTTTCTCACTCGATCCGCAGCATCCCAATGTGGTCGCCGGCGGCAAACGTCCGTTCCACACCATCATTCCGGCGTTTGCCCTCGACGGTGACGGCCAGCCGCTGATGTCGTTTGGCGTGATGGGCGGCCCGATGCAGGCGCAAGGTCATTTGCAGATGGCGCTGCGCATCATGCAGCATAAGCAAAACCCGCAGGCAGCGATTGATGCACCGCGCTGGCGCGTTGAGCAAGGACGTGCGGTGGTGGTTGAACCCGGCATCGACCGTAACGTGCTGGCGAAGCTGCGCGAGATGGGGCACCAGATCACGCTGGAAGATCCTTTGCTCGGCTATAACTTCGGCGGTGCGCAGGCGATTGTGCGCGATCCGCAAGGCTTCTATATCGCCGCCACTGAAAGCCGTAAGGATGGTCAGGCGCTGGTGTTTTGATTTAACGTGTTAAAACGGTCACCATAATGGGTGTAATGCCGATCAGCTAAGCACCTTATTAAATCACCGCACATTCCGTAGCGGCGAGATTTATCGCGCAATAAATTGCGCCGCTACAATATGTGCTCTCGGTAATTATGGGTTTTCATGTCTTAACTGACGAGCATTACACCATAATGGGTGACCCTGGAATTCCGCCATTTCCTTATCGGGTGCGCATTTATGCGCACCAGGCAAACGCCGCCCGTTGTACCCGTCAGGCCATTGCACTATTCTTTAGGACCATTCCCATCGAATCGAATTAGCCATAACAGGAGTTCATCATGGCGTCAGGAATTTCTCGCATCTGGATGCGTACCGGCATGCTGATGGTCAGCGCGTTAGTGGTGCTGCAACTCACAGCCTGCGGTGACAAAGAGGGCGATCAGCGTAAAGCGTTCAGTGACTTCCTTCAGAACACGGTGATGCGCAGCGGCGAACATCTGCCAAGCCTGAGTGAAAACCAAAAGCAAACCTTCGGCAACTACGCCAGCGACTACGCCATCCTTTATGGCTTCTCGCAGCAGACCAATCAGGCGATTGAGCAAGGTATGCGCCCGGTGGTTGATGAGTTAGCAGCGATTCGTGTACCGCAGGATTACCTCACGCGTCGCGATAGCCTGCGCCAGGCCAGCGGCAATCTGAGCGTGCTGACCCAGCAGATTCAGAGCGCCAAAATGCAGGCGGACAGCAGCAAAGCCACCCTGAAGCAGCCGGATGACCTGAAGAAAGTGTATGACGCGGCCTACGTCAAAGTCGTGACGCAGCCAGCGAGCACGCTGATTCCGCTGCTGCCACAGCTGCAGGCGCTGAGCCAGGCAGCCGTGCAAACCGGCGACTATCTGCAATCGCAAGGCACGCGCGTAACCTTCAACGATGGCGGCGTACAGTTCCCAACCCAGGATCAGGCAACGCAATACAACACGCTGATGAGCAATCTCTCCAGCAACGCGCAGGCGCTGACGCAAGCGCAAAATGCGGTGCAAGGCGGGTTGTAACAGCCGAACTATTTTAGTGGTCGCCATCAATGGCGACCCTGAAAGTCTGTTGCCCCTTTTCAGAATTTCGTCACTTCCTTACAGCCCACTTATCTGCTGCAGCAGATTGTGATCTGGCGCATTTTCGACCACAAATAGTTTGTGACATTGATCACACTTACACAACAAAGCGCCCACTTTAAAAGGTGACATAAGTCACATTCATCGCCTTGTTTTGCTTAATTTTTCGGCGCCGTTGCTTTCTTACAGCGCCTTTTTGTGATCGATGTCACCTTATTGCCCCCCAACCACCCCAGCTTAGCGTGATCTGCATCACACTTAGGCGCAGCTCTACGCAGCGTAATAAACTAGTGCTAGAGTCCGCGTGCATACAGTAATGCCACGGCCCCCGCCGTAACGTTCAAACAAAAACAAACGCGCTCTCTTATTGCAGCGCGTCTCAATAAGGGGTGGGTTTATGTCCTCATCAGTAAAGGTCAAGGTTCAGAGCTTTGGTCGCTTTCTGAGTAATATGGTGATGCCTAACATCGGTGCGTTTATCGCATGGGGTATCATCACTGCGCTGTTCATCCCAACCGGATGGATTCCAAACGAAACGCTGGCGAAACTCGTCGGCCCAATGATCACCTACCTGCTGCCACTGCTGATTGGTTTCACCGGTGGACGTCTGGTTGGCGGCGATCGCGGTGGCGTGGTCGGTGCGATCACCACCATGGGCGTGATCGTCGGTGCCGATATGCCGATGTTCCTCGGCTCCATGATTGCCGGTCCGCTGGGCGGCTGGGCGATCAAATCCTTTGACCGCGTTGTTGATGGCAAGATCAAAAGCGGCTTCGAGATGCTGGTTAACAACTTCTCGGCCGGTATCATCGGTATGCTGCTGGCGCTGCTGGCGTTTGTCGCTATCGGTCCACTGGTTGAAGGCCTGTCTCACATTCTCGCCGCGGGCGTGAATCTGATGGTGCAGAACAACCTGCTGCCGCTGACCTCAATCTTTGTTGAACCGGCGAAAATCCTGTTCCTCAATAACGCCATCAACCACGGTATCTTCTCTCCGCTGGGTATCCAGCAGGCGAGCGAGGCGGGCAAATCAATCTTCTTCCTGATTGAAGCCAACCCTGGTCCGGGTATGGGCGTGCTGGTTGCCTACATGGTATTTGGCCGCGGTAGCGCCAAACAATCTGCAGGCGGTGCAGCGATCATCCACTTCCTTGGTGGTATCCACGAAATTTACTTCCCATACGTGCTGATGGCGCCGCGTCTGTTGCTGGCGGTTATTCTCGGCGGTATGACTGGCGTATTCACCCTGACACTGCTGAACGGCGGCCTGGTCTCTCCGGCTTCTCCAGGTTCTATCCTGGCGGTGCTGGCGATGACGCCAAAAGGCGCTTACTTCGCGAATATCGCTGCCATTATCGCTGCGTTTGCCGTCTCTTTTGTGGTCTCAGCTATCCTGCTGAAAACCAGCAAAGTGAAAGAAGATGACGATATCGAAGCGGCGACACAGCGCATGCAGGATATGAAAGCGCAGTCAAAAGGTCAGGCTGTTGCCGGTTCGCCAGTTGCTGGCGATGCGATGAGCGTTGACCTGAACCACGTGCGTAAAATCATCGTAGCCTGTGACGCCGGTATGGGTTCAAGTGCGATGGGTGCGGGCGTGCTGCGTAAGAAAGTGCAGGACGCAGGTCTGAGCAATATCTCCGTCACCAACACGGCGATTAACTCGCTGCCGGGCGACGTCGATCTGGTGATTACCCACCGCGATCTGACCGAACGTGCAATGCGTCAGGCGCCGCAGGCGCAGCACATTTCGCTCAACAACTTCCTTGATAGCGCGCTGTACAGCAACCTGACCGAACGTCTGGTGGCCGCTAACCGCAGCGAAGCGCGTCGTGAAACCGTGCAGACCACGCTGGCTGACAGCTACGACGAAGGCAACGCGCACCTGTTCAAACTGGGTGCAGACAACGTGTTCCTCGGTTTGAGTGCCACCCATAAAGAGCAGGCGATTCGCTTTGCGGGTGAGCAGCTGGTGAAAGGCGGCTACGTGCAGCCGGAATATGTTGATGCGATGCTGGAACGCGAAAAGCTGACGCCAACTTACCTCGGTGAATCCATTGCTGTGCCACACGGTACTGTAGAAGCGAAAGACCGCGTGCTGAAAACCGGCGTGGTGTTCTGTCAGTATCCGGCGGGCGTACAGTTTGGTGATGAGCCAGAAGACGTGGCGCGTTTGGTGATTGGTATCGCCGCTCGCAATAACGAGCACATTCAGGTGATTACCAGCCTGACCAACGCGCTGGATGATGACAGCGTGATTGAGAAGCTGGCCAATACCACCAGCGTGCAGGATGTGTTGGATCTGCTCTCGGGCAGCACCGTCAAAGCGTAATACCCCGTTTTACCTTCCCTGGGGCGGGTAAGCCCGTCCCACATTTCCGGGGCGGACTTGCCCGCCCTTTCGTCATTTGATATGGGTCAAATTTATGAAAGCGTTACATTTTGGAGCAGGTAACATCGGTCGCGGTTTTATCGGTAAGTTACTGGCAGATGCCGGCATCGAGCTGGTGTTTGCTGACGTCAATCAGGTGGTTCTTGATGCCCTTAACGCCCGTCATGAGTATCCGGTTCATGTGGTTGGCGAACAGGCAAAAGTCGAAATCGTAACAGGCGTGAGCGCCGTCAACAGCACCAGCGATGACATCGTTACGCTGATTGCTGAGGTTGATATCGTGACCACGGCGGTTGGTCCGCAGATTCTGGAGCGCATCGCCGGTGGCGTCGCGAAAGGTCTGGCCAAACGCAGCGACAGCGGTAATGTGCGTCCACTCAACATCATCGCCTGTGAAAACATGGTGCGCGGTACCAGCCAGCTGAAACAGCACGTGCTAAAAGCGCTGCCAGAGCAGTATCACGCATGGGTTGAAACGCATGTTGGCTTCGTTGATTCCGCGGTAGACCGCATCGTGCCGCCGTCCGAAGCGGGCACCACCGATCCGCTGGAAGTCACCGTGGAAACCTTCAGCGAGTGGATTGTTGATAAAACCCAGTTCAAAGGGGAATTGCCGAACATTCCTGGCATGGAATTGACCGACAACCTGATGGCATTCGTTGAGCGCAAGCTGTTCACCCTTAACACCGGTCACGCCATCACCGCGTATCTCGGCCAGCTGGCTGGTCACGCTACCATTCGTGACGCGATTCTCGATGAGAACGTGCGTGCGGTAGTGCAAGGCGCGATGCAGGAGAGCGGCGCCGTGCTGATCAAGCGTTATGGTTTTGAAGCCGATAAACATGCTGCCTATATCCAGAAAATCCTCACCCGCTTCGAAAACCCGTACCTGAAAGATGACGTTGAGCGCGTCGGTCGTCAGCCACTGCGTAAACTCAGCGCGGGCGATCGCCTGATCAAGCCAACGCTGGGCACGCTGGAGTATCAGCTGCCGCACGATAATCTGGTTCAGGGCATTGCCGCCGCGATGCACTATCGCAGCGAAGCCGATCCGCAGGCGCAGGAACTGGTCGCGCTGCTGGCAGAAAAAGGCCCGCAAGCCACGCTGGCGGAAATTTCTGGCCTGGATGCCAACAGCGAAGTAGTCACCTCAGTGGTGAGCGCTTACAACGCTATGGCATAATGCGCGCCCTTTAGTGGTTAACTCGGGCGCGCTTGCGTGCCCGCTGGCGGTAGCTGAACGATGCAGGCAATGATGGAAGAGAAGCAGGCTTTTGAAAACCGGGTGCTTGAGCGCCTGAACGCCGGTCGTTCGGTGAGAAGCTTCCTGATCGCCGCCGTTGAGCTGCTGACCGAAGCGGTTAACCTGCTGGTGCTGCAAGTGTTTCGCAAGGACGATTACGCGGTTAAATACGCGGTAGAACCGCTGCTGCTGGGTGATGGTCCGCTGGGCGAACTCTCGGTTCGCCTCAAGCTGATTTACGGCCTGGGCGTGATCAACCGGCATGAGTACGAAGATTGTGAACTGCTGCTGGCGCTGCGTGAGGAGCTGAATCACGACATCAGCGATTATCGTTTTACCGACGATGAGATCCTCGGCCCGTTTGGCGAACTGCACTGCGTGGCCGCCTGGCCACCACAGCCTGACTTCAACCGCGATGACGACCAACTGCGCTCCATGCAGCAACAGCGCTATCTGCAGATGGTGCGTTCAACCATGGTGCTGTCGCTCACCGAGCTGATTTCACGGATTTCGCATAAGCAGGTGTTTAAAAAGCCTGCGCTGTAGTTTTTGTATGAACAAGCACGATGAAGCGTGCCGCTGCGGATAAGTGCGCGTGAGGCATCTACGTCTTAAATCAGCACGCATTGTCGCGGCGCGATTTATCGCGCGAAGTCATGCGCTGCAAAGTTGCCTGAATTTGATGTATCCTTTGCCTGTTTTCCTTAACGAGTTTTCCCCCAATGAAAGAACAAGAAAAAGCCGAGATCAAACTTCTGAGCGATCAGCTCGATGCGCTCAACCGCAAAGAAGCCCCGCTGTTAGCCTCTGGCGATGCCGAAAAGCTCGGTGAACTGCTGCGTGAAAAAGAGAAGCTGGAGCTGGAAATTGAGCGCCTGCGCGGTGTGCGCACCGAGAAGCTGAGCAAAGAAGCGCAACAGCTGCAGAAGCTGGGCTTTAGCCGCGAAATCACCAAAAAAGAACAAGCCAACATGGGCGCATTCAAGAAAAGCGTGCGCGGCCTGGTGGTGGTACACCCAATGACCGCGCTCGGACGTGAGATGGGACTGAAAGTGATGACCGGCTACGCGAAGCAGCCGTTCTAATCTTGACTTACGCGGCGTGTGAAACGTCGCGTAGGATGCCCGCCGCCTGATGAACTTGTTCATTCAGACTGTCCAGCAAGGCATAACGACGGCGATACTCGGCGCGCTTCTTGCTGGCAATCTCTTCCAAATCTTTACGCTCCGCGCGTAACGGCAACGTAAATAGCTCATCGCCACGCGCCACGCCACCCAACGACAACCAAAACTCGCTGTAGCTGGCAAAGAACTTATCACCTTTACTGTGACGGTAGCGCAGGCTGCGAAACACGTGCGTGGTATCGCCAACGGCGGTGATCGCCTCAACGCCACACTGTTCCGCCAGATTAAATACTACTTCCATCAGCAGGCGTTTTGGGAATACGCCGTGCGCCGCTTTGGTGGCATCGCGAATCACATCGTTAGAAATATGCTTACGCGGCCCCTGCAATCCACCAATTAATAACGTGCGCTTCTGCTGTTCGCGAATAATTGAGAAAGAGAGCGACGCAATTAACTGCGTTTCATAGCGCAATTCCAAAGTAATTTCACCTTCACGGTCAAAGCGGCCCGGACAGCAGTGAATCACATACGTCTCATCATTTTTGCCGCTCAGGCTGGCCAGTAAATTATCACCCGGACTCTGCAACAGCTGACGCAGCGCCGCATTATCTAACTGATCCATCAACGTATAGTGATCGATGATCGCCTGTGCGCGCTGCGCCACGCTGAATCCCGCACGCAGATAAGGACGATGTGGCTTCGCCGGCAGCAAACCCTGCATGGTCAACAGCTGTGGTAACGCAGATAATTGCGCCAACTGGTGCAGGTAATTAAAGGTAGTTACAGGAAACACCAGCGATCTTAAGGCAAATTTCGCGCGAAATCTTCCGCTATTCCATAATTTATTTGGCCTGAACTTTCCGCTTATTAACGGCAAAAAAAGCGGTGCTGACGAATCATTATTCGTCACAGAAGTTGTGATAGTAGACATGATTATTTAGGCTTGGCGAGACAAATTATCGCCACTATATGCCCCAAATTATCAACGGCAGGTTAATAGCTTTCGCAGCGGAATAGTCGTGTGCGGGAATATTCAGGTCGTTTAGCAAGGGTTTATAAAGGCGAAAAAAAACCGGTGAAGAGATCACCGGTTTAGTGCGTTGCGGCTATCGCCTGAACTTACTTCGCAGCAGCGAAACGCGCTGCAGCTTCGTCCCAGTTCACTACGTTCCAGAATGCTTTGATGTAATCAGGACGTTTGTTCTGATACTTCAGGTAGTAAGCGTGTTCCCACACGTCCAGACCGATGATCGGCGTGCCTGAAACGCCAGCAACGGCTTCACCCATCAGCGGGCTATCCTGGTTTGCGGTTGAAACCACAGCCAGTTTGTCGCCTTTTTTCACCAGCCACGCCCAGCCTGAACCGAAGCGAGTAGTCGCGGCTTTCTCAAACTCAGCCTGGAAAGCTTCAACGCTACCGAAATCTTTTTCGATGGCGGCTTTCAGGTCGCCCTGCAGCGAGGTGCCCAGCTTCAGACCTTTCCAGAAGAAGCTGTGGTTAGCGTGGCCGCCTGCGTTGTTACGCAGTGGACCTTTTTTGTCTGCTGGCAGCTGATCCAGTTTGGTGATCAGCTCTTCTACCGGCAGGTCAGCGAATTCGGTACCTTCCAGCGCAGCGTTAGCGTTGTTAACGTAGGTCTGGTGGTGTTTAGTGTGATGGATTTCCATCGTCTGCTTGTCGAAGTGCGGTTCCAGTGCGTCGTACGCATACGGCAGGGATGGCAGTGAATAACTCATGTTCTTCCTCTCCATTTTAGTGTTTTGCAGCACCACCTCACTGGGTGTGCCGCGTAAGCAGTCGGATCATTATAGTTAAAAACATGATCCGTAAAAGGGTTATCAATGCCTTAGAATTGATAAGGATTTGATGAATCTGGGAAAAGGTGCGCACGCACGGCTACACCTTGTGGCTGCTGGCGCGCAGTTTAAGCTGCACCGGCAGTTCATTGATGGCTGGCGGCTCATCACCTTTGAGCGCCGCCAGCAGACGTTTACCCGCCATGCGCCCCATCTCTTCATACGGCAGCACAATGCTGGTGAGCGGCGGCGAACATACGGCCGCCAGCGGACCGCCGCCGATGCTGGCAATCGCCAACTGGCTGGGAATCGCAATCCCCGCCGCATGGCACGCCATGATAGCGCCGCAGGCCACTTCGTCGCTGGTGCAAATCAGCACATCCAGCTCCGGCCAGGTCAGGCGAATTTCCGCCAGCAAACTGTGCCCGGCGGCAAAGGTCGGCATTTTCGGCGAGGTCACCACGCGATGCGGCGCCTGATTCATCGCCAGCATGCCGCTGTGCCAGCCATTCAGCAGCTGGCGGAAGATGGTGTTATTACTCTGCGTGCACAGCAAACCGAGATTGCGATAGCCGTGCTCGACCAGACTTTGCACCAACTGGCGAATCGCTTTGGCGTAATCGACACCAATGCTGATCCCCGCCGAATCCTGATGCACGCCGCCAATATCCATGACCGGCAGCCCGGAATTGCTCAGCAGACGATGCGCTTCGGCGGCGTTATCGAAATTGAAATGCACCATCGCCGCCGGATTATAGGAGAGCAACATTTCGATCAGCTCGCTCTCTTCTGCCGCCGAATGGTTGGCTTCAGCCAGCATCATGTTATAGCCCTGCGGCCGCAGCACTTCCTGTAGCGCTTCGGACACAATTGCACTGCCCGGCGTGGCAAACGATGGCACCACCATGGTGATCAGGCGTGATGTGGCCGATGCCAGATTGCTCGCCTGCACATTCGGCACATAGGAGAGCTCAATCACCGCCGCATCGATTTTGGCGCGAATTTCAGGCGACACTTTCTCCGGCATGCGTAGCGCGCGCGACGCTGTCATGGTGCTTACGCCCACCAAACGGGCAACATCGGCTAAAGTGCTTTTACCGGTACCGCGCCGTTTTTTTTCTGTCATGCGATCTCCTGCATTACTCGCTACTTTTTTGCCAGGACGCAGCTTAAAACCAAATCTGTTAACGCGCCATGTGAAAAACCACAGTTTCGGGCATGCCTCACCCCGCGATCTTTTCAGAATGATTGAGCATGTCAGGTGCTTGCAACCAAGACAAACGCACAGCAAGGAAATGTTAGCGATAACACGTTTTTTAACAATAACGGTGTTAGCGCTAACTTTTGCGACAATCATCACAGAAAACCGCTGAGAAAATAACCTACATTGCACTCCATCGACGAATAAACAGGAATGACTGATGCTCACTCAATGGCTAACGCCGCAACATATTCGGGTAGTAGAGCAGGTTAGCGACTGGCAGGAAGCAGTGCGATTATCTGCCGAACCGCTGCTGGCCGCTGGGGCGATCAGCCCGGCTTATCTCGATGCTATCTTCACTTCGCATGCCGAACTCGGCCCTTACTACGTGCTGGCGCCGGGCCTGGCGATGCCGCATGCCCGCCCGGAACAAGGCGCGCGCAAAAACGGCCTGTCGTTGCTGCATGTGAAAAATGGCGTGAATTTTCAGGCCGATGAAAACGATCCGGTTTATGTGGTCATCATGCTGTGCGCGGTATCTGGTGACGATCACATTCAGATGATCACCGCCTTAGCGGACGTGTTCAGCGACGAATCCCGCCTGCAGCAATTGCTGTCGGCTTCTACCCTGTCAGCGATTAAAGCTGTCATTGAAAATAAATAACCAGAGAACCCTATGATGAAAAAAGTCCTGATTGTGTGTGGAAATGGTTTAGGTAGCAGCTTTATTGTTGAAATGAACGTGAAGAAGATTGTGGCGGAATTAGGCAAAGAGGCGGAAGTGGGCCACACCGATTTAACCTCTGCGAAATCTGAACAGGCTGATTTAATCATTGCCGCAAAAGATATTGCCGACCAATTAGCCGGGCACAGCGCGAAAGTCGTTGGTCTGACAAACCTGCTGGATAATGCAAAGATTAAAGAAATTTTGGCTGAAAATATCTAACAACAGTTTATCCCGAAAAACTTTACTCACTATGGAGTAAGTTATGCTGCAGTTTATAATTAAGGATGTTCTTGGAACACCCGCTATACTTGTCGGCCTTTTTTCCCTGTTTGGTTTATTACTGCAAAAGAAACCGGTTTCTGATGTTATTTCCGGTACGCTTAAAACCATCATGGGTTTTGTTATTCTCATCGCCGGGGCCAATTTAATTGCGGCCACGCTGACCATCTTCAGTCAGCTGTTTGAGCACTCTTTTAATATTCAGGGCGTAGTGCCAAATACGGATGCAATGGCCGCGCTGGCGCAGAAAAGTTACGGCACCGAAACCGCCATGATTATGGTGTTTGGTATGCTGGTGAACATCTTGCTGGCGCGCATTACCCCGTTGAAATACATCTTCCTGACCGGTCACCACACGCTGTATATGTCGGCGATGCTGGCGGTAATTCTGTCGGTAGGCGGCATTCACGGCTTCTGGCTGGTGCTGATTGGTTCGCTGATTCTCGGCACCATGATGGTGGTTTGCCCGGCGATTCTGCAGCCATTCACCCGCAAAATCACCAACTCGGACGATCTGGCGCTCGGCCACTTTGGCTCAACCGGCTATCTGCTCTCCGCGTTAGTGGGCAAAATGGTCGGTAAAGGCAGCCCGTCGATTGAAGAGCTTAAGGTGCCGAAAACCCTCAACTTCCTGCGCGACTCATCGGTAGCGATTTCGCTGACCATGATGATTCTTTTTATCGCGCTGGTTCTGGTTGCCGGTAAAGAATTCACTGAAAGCATCAGTGGCGGCCAAAACTACATTGTGTTCGCCATCATTCAGTCGATCACCTTTGCTGCGGGCGTCTACATCATCCTTGCCGGTGTGCGCATGGTGATTGCCGAGATCGTGCCGGCCTTTAAAGGTATCGCCGATAAGCTGGTACCCAACGCCAAACCGGCGCTGGATTGCCCAACCGTGTTCCCGTTCGCGCCGAACGCGGTGATCATCGGCTTCCTGTCGAGCTTCTCCGCCGGCTTGATCAGCATGTTCCTGTGTCCGCTGTTTAGTCTGAGCGTTATCGTTCCGGGTCTGGTACCGCATTTCTTCTGCGGTGCGACCGCTGGCGTCTACGGCAATATCACCGGCGGACGTCGCGGCGCTGTGATCGGTGCCTTTGTGCAAGGCTTACTGATCTCCTTCCTGCCAGCGATTCTGCTGCCGCTGATGGGCGACCTCGGCTTCGCTTCCACCACCTTCGGTGATGCCGACTTCGGCATTGTTGGTATCGTGCTCGGCCACATTATTTCGTTCTTCCATTGATGTCATCAACAGCGCCTGCGGGCGCTGTTGTTGTAATGAGGAAATAAGTTATGCAAGCCAAATTCTCCCCCTCCTTAATGTGCATGGATCTCACGCGTTTTCGCGAGCAGGTTGAAGCGATGAATAGCACCGCTGCCTTTTATCATGTCGATATTATGGATGGCAGCTATGTGAAGAATATTACGCTGTCGCCGTTCTTTATTGAGAACCTGCGTAAAATTACTGATGTACCAATTGATGTGCATTTAATGGTAAATCATCCGGAAGATATTATCCCAATGTGCATTGAGGCCGGCGCAGATATTATTAGCTTCCACCCGGAAACCGCTAATAACAAAATTTTCCGCCTGCTGACGCAAATTAAAGACGCAGGCCGTCGCTGCGGCGTGGTGTTAAATCCGGCCACACCGGCAGAAACTATTCGTGAATATGCGCACCTGCTGGATAAAGTCACGGTGATGTCAGTGGATCCGGGTTTCGCCGGGCAGACATTTATCCCGCAAACGCTGAATAAGATTCGCCAGTTAATCGCCATGCGCGAAGAGCACGGTTATCACTATCTGACCGAAATTGATGGTTCATGCAATGCGCGCACTTTTAAACAAATCGCCGCTTCCGGCGTGGATGTGTTTATTGTGGGCACGTCAGGTTTGTTTAATCTGGATGACGATGTCGCGCAGGCGTGGCAGAAGATGGAGAGCATTTTCGCCGAGGAAACCGCAGCTGCGTAAACCTGCACATATCGTAGCGGCGCAATTTATTGCGCGATAAATCGCGCCGCGACAAAATGTGCACAATCAATGATCTGTTAACGCCCCAGCTCACTCAGCGATTTATCCAGCGCGCCCACCAGCCAATCGATATCCGCTTCCTGGAACGCCAACGGCGGACGCAACTTCAGCACGTTGCCGTAAGGTCCCGCCACTGACGTCAACACGCGGTGTTCGCGCAGTTTCTCGATCAAATCCAGCGCCAGCGCTTTATCCGGCGTTTTACTGGCGCGATCCTGCACCAGTTCGAAACCAATAAACAAGCCCGCACCGCGCACGTCGCCGATCGACTCGTGACGATCCATCAGTTTCTGCAGTTCACTCAACAGTTTGGCGCCCACCACGCGGCTGTGCTCCTGCAAGCCCTCTTCTTTAATTACCGTCAGCACCGCTTGCGCGGCGGCCATCGCCACCGGATTACCGCCAAAGGTGTTGAAGTAAGGAATCTCGTCACTAAATGCCGCTAGCACATCGCTTTTCGCCAGCAAACCTGAAACCGGAATGCCGTTGCCCATTGGCTTGCCGGTGGTGATCACATCGGGCACCACGCCGTGACGCGCAAAGCCCCAGAACGCATCGCCGGTACGACCAAAGCCCGGCTGCACTTCATCGGCAATGAAAATCCCGCCGTTGGCATGCACCACATCGACCGCTTTTTGCAGGAAACCGCGCGGGTTCGGCAATACGCCATCGGATGAGAAGATCGAGTCAGCGAGGAAGCCGGCAAACTTAATGCCGTGCGCTTTCATATCGTCAATCTGCTGCTGGATTTCATTGGCAAACCACTCGCCGAGATCGGGCGCATTCACGCGATAGGCATCCGGCGGGGAAACCAGGCGCGTGGTCGCCGCCAGCGGCTGTCCGCTGCCGAGCGCGGGCGACACACCTGACGTGAGATCGCTGGTGCCGTGATACGCCTCCTGCGACACGATAATGCCGGTGCCGCCGCTGAAAGCCCGCGCCACGCGGATCGCCAAATCGTTGGCTTCCGAACCGGTACACATGTACATGGCGCGATCGATGGCATCTGGCGTGGTCGCCAGCAACTCTTCGGTGTAATCGAGAATGCGTTCGTGCAGATAGCGCGTGTGGGTGTTCAGCATCTTCATCTGCTGATTCACCGCCTCAATCACCGCCGGATGGCAGTGACCAATGCTCGCCACGTTGTTGTACACATCAAGATATTTATCACCGGCGGCATCCCACACATACTGCCCTTCGCCGCGCACTAAATGCACTGGCTTGCGGTAAAACAGGCGATACGACTCGCCCAACACTTTGCTGCGCTTGTCGGTTAGCTTGCGGGTTGCCGCATCCAGTCCGTCGGCGTGCTCAGCACGAAAACTGTTGGTATCCATGATGGTAGAACGTGTAGCCATGGTAACTCCCGTTGCGAAGGTGAAAGGGGTGCATGCGAAATCGCCGTTTGCCAATATCATGCCTGCTTTGGCGACAAATGCAACCAAATACACAAATACAACCAAATACACATGACGGCGCAATGACACTCAGGTAAGCTTAGGCCCAGGTTGAACACGCCACAGGGAAAAGTCATGCTGCAGGAAACCCGCTTACACCGCATTCGCGCGCTGCTGACCACGCAACATCAGCTCAGCACCGAACGCATCATCAATGAGCTTGGCATCTCGCGCGAAACCGCGCGGCGCGACATTATTGAGCTGGAAGCGCAGGGATTGGCGCGGCGGGTGCATGGCGGTTTGGTCGCCGTCGATAGCCAGCCAGAGCCGCCGCTGCAGGTGCGCCGTAACGCGCAGGCGAAAGAGAAACGCGCAATTGCGGTTGCTGCCGCGCAACATCTCCAGCCCGGCCAAACGCTGTTCCTTGATGCCGGCACCACCACCACCATGCTGGCCGAACAACTGCGCACCATGTCGGGTTTAACCATCATCACTAACAGCCTGCAGGCCGCGCTGGCGCTGAGCGCAGCGGAAGAGCATGAGACGCTGAATAATCAGGTGATTTTAATTGGCGGCATGATGATGGCAGGCGCGCAGCAAACGCGCGGGGAGATGACGATTGGGGAAATTTATCGTTATCGCGCCGATGTCGCGTTGCTTTCGCCGGTCGGCATCGATGCGAAAAACGGTGCCAGCAGTTTTCATCCCCACGAAGCGGCGATTGCCCGCGCCATGGTACAGCAGGCAAACCGCACCATTTTACTGGCGGATCACAGCAAACTCGGCGTGATGAGCCGCACCGTTTATGCAGCGATTGCGGAAATCGATCTGCTGATCTGCGACAGCGGCGCGGTAAAACCCGGCGCGCTGACGGCACTGCAACAAGCGCTGCCGCAGGTGCAGGTGGTTTAACGCAGCCGCTGCGGATGGCTGTAAACCGTGGCGCGGCCCGGTTTACTAAAGCCGACTAGCGTGAGATTGCAGCGTTCGGCCACCTCAACGGCGAGCTGTGTCGCAGCCGATACCGCGAACAGAATCTCCACGCCGCACATGGCGGATTTCTGCACCATCTCATAGCTGGCGCGGCTGGAAACCAGCACCGCGCCCTGCTGCCACGGCTGCTGGCTGCGATTCCCCAGCAGTTTATCCAGCGCCACATGGCGACCGACATCTTCATACCCGCCCTGCAATTCGCCTTGCGGTGACATCCACGCCGCCGCGTGCGTGCAGCCGGTGAGATTGCCGATCGGCTGGTAATCGCGCAGCTGCGCCAGGCCTTTATCCAGATTGGCTAAATCAAAGGTTTGGCTGAACGGCAGCGGCTGTAGTGGCTTACCGATTTGATCGAGTTGCTCCACGCCACACACGCCGCAGCCGGTACGGCCAGCCATGGCGCGGCGCTGCTCTTTCAGCGCCATAAAGCGGCGGCTGGAGAGTTCAATCTGTACTTCAATGCCATTACAGCCCGGAACCACATCGATACCGTAGATTTCATCCGGGCGCGCAATAATGCCTTCCGAGAGCGAGAAACCTATCGCAAAAGCTTCCAAATCATTGGGTGTCGCCATCATCACAACGTGCGAAATGCCGTTATAGACCAGCGCCACCGGTACTTCCTGCGCCAGCCAGTCTGTTTCCGCAAGGCTGATATCACGCCGCTGATGCACCTGCGCCTGCACCGCTCCTGAGATCTTATTCACATTAATGTGACTTTCCTGCTCATTCTCTGTCACTTTTTTCGCCTCACATAACAACCTTACTAAAGTAGTGGTAATATTAGGTCGCTATTGCCGCAATATTCGTCGGGTTATTGTGACGCCCGATTCACTGCTCTGCAAAAGTAAAAATCATTCATGTTGAAAGGATAATCCATGAACGTCAGCCGAAGAAAATTCTTCAAGGTCTGTGCTGGCGGTATGGCAGGAACAACGGCAGCGCTGCTTGGCTTTGCGCCAGAGGTAGCGCTGGCGGAAACGCGACAGTATAAACTGCTGCGCGCACGCGAAACCCGTAACACCTGCACTTACTGCTCAGTTGGCTGTGGCTTGTTAATGTACAGCCTCGGTGACGGCGCGAAAAACGCCAAAGAGACCATTTTCCACATTGAAGGGGATCCGGATCATCCGGTGAGCCGCGGCGCATTGTGCCCGAAAGGCGCAGGCCTGCTCGACTTCATCCACAGTGAAAGTCGCCTGCAATACCCGGAATACCGCGCGCCAGGCTCCGATAAATGGCAGCGCATTAGCTGGGACGATGCCTTTGATCGCATCGCCAGGCTGATGAAAGCGGACCGCGACGCTAACTTCGTGGCGCAAAACGCTGCGGGCGTGACGGTAAACCGTTGGCTCTCCACCGGCATGCTGTGTGCTTCCGCATCCAGCAACGAAACCGGCTACTTAACCCAGAAATTTACCCGATCGCTCGGCATGTTAGCGGTCGACAACCAGGCACGCGTTTGACACGGACCAACGGTAGCAAGTCTTGCTCCAACATTTGGTCGCGGTGCGATGACCAATCACTGGGTCGACATCCGTAATGCCAATCTGATCGTTGTGATGGGCGGGAACGCCGCTGAAGCGCATCCTGTGGGATTCCGCTGGGCGATGGAAGCCAAGATTCACAACAAAGCCAAACTGATTGTTATCGATCCGCGCTTCACGCGTACGGCATCGGTAGCCGATTTCTATACGCCGATTCGTTCGGGCACCGACATCACTTTCCTGTCGGGCGTACTGCTGTGGCTGATACAAAACGACAAAATCCAGCATGAATATGTGCAGGCGTACACCAATGCCAGCCTGATCGTGCGCGAGGATTATCATTTTGAAGATGGCCTGTTCAGCGGCTACGACGAAGAGAATCGCAAATACGACAAAACCAGCTGGAACTACGAGCTGGACGCCGACGGCTTCGCCAAACGCGACACCACGCTCACGCATCCGCGCTGCGTATGGAACCTGCTGAAGCAGCACGTTAGCCGTTACACGCCAGAAATTGTTGAACGCATCTGCGGCACGCCAAAAGCGGACTTCCTGCACGTGTGTGAACTGATTGGCGAAACCAGCGCGCGCGATCGCACCACCTCGTTCCTGTATGCGCTCGGCTGGACGCAGCACTCGGTCGGTGCGCAGAACATCCGCACCATGGCGATGATTCAGCTGCTGCTCGGCAACATGGGCATGATTGGCGGCGGCATCAATGCGCTGCGCGGCCACTCGAATATTCAGGGTCTGACCGATCTCGGTTTGCTGTCGCAAAGTTTGCCGGGTTACATGACTTTGCCGTCGGAAAAACACACCGATCTGCAGAGTTATCTTGCTGCCAACACGCCGAAAGCGCTGCTGCCGGGCCAGGTAAACTACTGGAGCAACTACCCGAAATTCTTTGTCAGCCAGATGAAAGCCTTCTTCGGTGACAAAGCCCAGGCGGAAAACAGCTGGGGCTTCGACTGGTTGCCGAAGTGGGATAAAGGCTACGACGTGCTGCAGTACTTCGAGATGATGTCGCAAGGCAAGGTCAATGGCTATCTGTGCCAGGGCTTCAACCCGGTGGCGTCGTTCCCGAACAAGCGCAAAGTGATTGATTCACTGTCGAAGCTGAAGTTCCTCGTCACCATCGACCCGCTCAACACCGAAACTGCCACCTTCTGGGAGAATCACGACGAGTTTAACGATGTTGATCCGTCAAAAATTCAGACCGAAGTGTTCCGTTTGCCTTCCACCTGCTTCGCCGAAGAGAACGGTTCGATCGTTAACTCCGGCCGCTGGCTGCAGTGGCACTGGAAAGGTCAGGATGCACCGGGCGAAGCGCTCAATGACGGCGAGATTCTTTCCGGCATCTATTCACGCCTGCGCAAAATGTACGCCAGTGAAGGCGGTGCATTGCCTGAGCAAGTGCTGAACATGAGCTGGAACTACCTGACGCCAGAAAATCCGGCGCCGGAAGAAGTGGCGATGGAGAACAACGGCAAAGCGCTGGCGGATGTATACGATGACAAAGGCACGCTGCTGGTGAAAAAAGGCCAACAGCTCAGCACCTTTGCCCATCTGAAAGATGACGGCAGCACCAGCAGCGGTTGCTGGATTTTCGCCGGCAGCTGGACGCCGGACGGCAACCAGATGGCGCGCCGCGACAACACCGATCCTACCGGTTTGGGCAACACGCTGAACTGGAGCTGGGCGTGGCCGCTCAACCGCCGCATTCTCTACAACCGCGCCTCGGCTGATCCGCAAGGCAATCCGTGGGATCCGAAACGTCAGATCCTGAAGTGGGATGGCAGCAAATGGGGCGGCATGGATGTGCCGGACTACAGCGCCGCCGCGCCAGGCAGCGATGTCGGGCCGTTCATCATGCAGCCGGAAGGCATGGGACGCCTGTTTGCGCTCGATAAAATGGCCGAAGGTCCGTTCCCGGAACACTACGAGCCGTTTGAAACGCCAATCGGCACCAACCCGCTGCATCCGAACGTGGTATCCAACCCGGCGGCGCGCGTGTTCAAGGACGATTTGGCATCGATGGGCCAGGCGGAGCAGTTCCCGTATGTCGGCACCACTTATCGTCTCACCGAGCATTTCCATTACTGGACCAAACACGCGCGGCTCAATGCCATCGCGCAGCCGGAACAGTTTATTGAAATCGGCGAGAAGCTGGCCAACAAGCTCGGCATCGCGCAGGGCGACACGGTGAAAGTGAGCTCCAATCGCGGCTACATCAAAGCCAAAGCGGTGGTCACTAAGCGCATCCGTCCACTCAACGTCGACGGCAAAATCGTCGATACCATCGGCATTCCGATTCACTGGGGTTATCAGGGCGTGGCGAAAAAAGGCTTTATCGCTAATACCCTGACGCCGTTTGTCGGTGATGCCAACACGCAGACGCCAGAATTTAAGGCGTTCCTGGTCAACGTCGAGAAGGTGTAAGGAGAACGAATATGGCTTATCAATCTCAAGACATTATCCGCCGCTCCGCCACCAATGGACTCACGCCTGCCCCGCAGGCACGTAACCATCAGCAGGAAGTGGCGAAACTGATCGACGTGACCACCTGCATCGGCTGCAAAGCGTGTCAGGTGGCGTGTTCGGAGTGGAACGATATCCGCGATGAAGTGGGACATAACGTTGGGGTGTACGACAATCCCGCCGATTTGACCGCCAAATCGTGGACGGTGATGCGCTTCTCAGAAGTGGAGGAGAACGGCAAGTTAGAGTGGCTGATTCGCAAGGATGGCTGCATGCACTGCGCCGATCCCGGCTGCCTGAAGGCCTGTCCGTCTGAAGGCGCGATTATTCAGTACGCCAACGGCATCGTCGATTTTCAGTCAGAACAGTGCATTGGCTGCGGCTACTGCATTGCGGGCTGTCCGTTCGATGTGCCGCGTCTGAATAAAGAGGACAACCGCGTGTATAAATGCACGCTGTGCGTCGATCGTGTCAATGTCGGTCAGGAACCGGCGTGCGTGAAAACCTGCCCGACCGGCGCGATTCACTTCGGCAGCAAAAGCGATATGCAGGCGCTGGCCGGTGAACGCGTGGCCGAGCTCAACACGCGCGGCTATGCCAACGCTGGCTTGTACGATCCGGAAGGCGTCGGCGGCACACACGTGATGTACGTGCTGCATCACGCCAACAAACCGCAGCTCTATCACGGTTTGCCGGATAATCCGAGCATCAGCCCGGCGGTAACGTTCTGGAAAGGGATCTGGAAACCGCTGGCGGCGATCGGTTTTGCCGCTACCTTTGCTGCATCCGTGTTCCACTACGTTGGCGTAGGGCCAAACCGCGTGGAAGAGGATGAGGACGAGAATCTGCACGAAAAAGAGGAGCGCGAATAATGAAAAAACGCGATCGTCTGGTGCGCTACAGCGCACCGGAACGCATCAATCACTGGATTGTGGCGTTCTGTTTTGTGCTCGCCGCGCTGAGCGGACTGGGTTTCTTTTTCCCGTCATTTAACTGGCTGATGCACGTGCTCGGCACGCCGCAGTTGGCGCGTATCCTGCATCCGTTTGTTGGCACGGTGATGTTTGCCGCCTTTATCATCATGTTCTTACGCTATTGGAAACATAATCTGATCAATCGCGAAGACCTGGTTTGGGCGAAAAACATCCACAAAATCGTGCAAAACGAAGAGGTCGGCGATACCGGCAAATACAACTTCGGGCAGAAGTGTGTGTTCTGGGCTGCTATCATCAGCTTAGTCTTGCTGCTGGTGAGCGGAATTGTTATCTGGCGCCCGTACTTTGCCGGTGCCTTTACTATTCCGCTGATTCGCATCGCGCTAGTGGTGCATTCGGTCTCAGCTGTGGCGCTGATCGTGGTGATTATGGTGCACATTTACGCCGCCTTGTGGGTAAAAGGCACCATTACCGCCATGGTTGAGGGCTGGGTTCCGGCCGCGTGGGCGAAGAAACATCACCCACGCTGGTATCGCGAGCAGCGCCAACGCCAACGCCAAACACAACAGGAAAAACGTCCCTGATGAGTATTCGCATCATCCCGCAGGACCAGCTGGAGAAAAGCGAAAAGCACACGGCGGAGCACGTTCCGCCGTTACTTTTCCCCCGGCTGAAAAATCTGTATAGCCGCCGTGCGGCACGTTTGCGCGACCTGGCCGCGAAGAATCCGCTGGGTGATTACCTGCGCTTTGCCGCGGTGATCGCCGAGGCGCAGGAGATCGTGCTGTATGACCATCCGCTGCAGCTCGATCTGCAGCAGCGGCTGACGCAGAGCGCCGAGCAGGGCAAACCGCCGCTCGATATCCACACCTATCCGCGCGATGCGCACTGGCAGCGTTTGCTGCATTCGCTGATCGCCGAGCTGAAGCCAGAGATGAGCGGCCAGGCGCTGGCGGTGCTGGAGAATCTGGAAAAATCCTCCACTAGCGAACTGGAAAATCTGGCGCATGCGCTGCTGGAAGGCGATTTCGCGCAGGTGAGCAGCGACAAATCGCCGTTCATCTGGGCGGCGTTGTCGATTTACTGGGCGCAGATGGCGGCATTAATTCCCGGCAAAGCGCGCGCCGAATACGGTGAGCATCGCCAGTTCTGCCCGGTATGCGCCAGCGTGCCGGTCACCAGCGTGGTGCACATGAGCGTAGGCCAGCAAGGTCTGCGCTATCTGCACTGCAATCTGTGTGAAAGCGAATGGTATGTGGTGCGCAGCAAGTGCTCCAACTGTGAACAAACCGGCGATCTGCATTACTGGTCGCTGGACAGCGAAAAAGCGGCGGTGAAAGCAGAGAGCTGCGGCGATTGCGGCACCTATCTGAAGATGTTGTATCAGGAGAAGGATCCCGCCGTGGAGCCGGTGGCCGATGATTTGGCCTCGCTGGTGCTGGATGCCCGCATGGAGCAGGAAGGATTCGCCCGCAGCAGTCTGAATCCGTTTATGTTCCCCGGCGATTAGCTTTTCCCATGTTTCTGCGGTCCGTAGCGGCGCGATTTATCGCGCATTGTGCCAGCGCGCCGCCAGGGATATGTGCGGTTTGTTATCGCGTATTTTCATTCAACACGGAGGCGCACGATGAAACTGATTGGCAGCTACACCAGCCCTTTTGTCCGCAAAATATCAGTGATATTGCTGGAAAAAGGCCTGGTTTTCGAATTCGTTAATCACTCTCCGTGGATCGATGACAGCGATGTACCGCAGTACAATCCGCTGGGCAAAGTACCGGCGCTGATTGACGACAACCAGCTCACCTGGTTCGACTCTTCGATCATCGCGCAAGTCATTGAACTGCGCGGCGATGCGCCTGCGCTGCTGCCCGATGATGCGCTGCACGCGTTGCACATCCGTCAGCTGGAAAAACTGGCCGACGGCATTAACGATGCGGCGGTGATGATCGTGCGCGAGCAGATGCGTCCCGGCGATCAGCAATCTGAAGAGGTGCTGCTGCGCAACCGTGACAAAATCCAACGCGGCCTCGATGCGCTAGAAACCGCCGCCGCCCAAGGCGAATGGCTCAATAGCGACACGCTCAATCTGGCCGATATCGCCACCGGCTGCATGATTGGTTACCTCAACTTCCGCCGCGTGCTGCCAAACTGGTGCGTAAATCGCCCGGCGCTGGTGAAGCTGGCCGAAAACCTGTTTGCGCGCGAAAGCTTTGCCCGCACCGTTCCGCCCTCTCTGTAAGTCACCCGATGAAAACCCTGTACAGTCAATTACCTGCTATCGACAGCCTGCTGCGCGATCCCGCGCTGCAGCCGCTGCTGGCGCATCACGGAACCGCCTTCGCCACGCGCCAGCTGCGCAGCATGCAGCAGGAAGCGCGCGACCACATTCAGCAGCACCAAACCTTGCCAGAGTGGCACCTGAACTGGCCGGATGAAGCGCTGCGCCGCAGCCAGCAACAGCAGCAAAGTGCGCTGCGTCCGGTGTTCAATCTCACCGGCACCGTGCTGCACACCAATCTTGGCCGCGCACAGCTGAGCGATCGCGCTATCGACGCGGTGGTGAATTGCCTGCGTCAGCCGGTCACGCTGGAATACGCGCTGGATGAAGCGGCGCGTGGCCACCGCGATCGTGCGGTCAGCGCGCTGCTGTGCGAGTTAACCGGCGCGGAAGCGGCCTGTATCGTTAACAACAATGCCGCCGCCGTGTTATTGATGTTGGCCGCGTTAGCGCCGGGGCGCGAAGTGATTGTCTCGCGCGGCGAGCTGGTAGAAATTGGCGGCGCCTTCCGCATTCCTGACGTGATGCGCCAGGCGGGCTGCAAACTGGTGGAAGTGGGCACCACCAACCGCACGCACCTGAAAGATTATCGCGCCGCCATCGCGGAAAACAGCGGCCTGCTGATGAAGGTGCACACCAGCAATTATCAGATTCAGGGCTTTACCCATGCGGTAACGGAAGCAGAGCTGGTTGAGCTGGGTGACGCTTATCAATTGCCGGTGATCACCGACCTTGGCAGCGGATCGCTGATCGATATGACCGAATTTGGTCTGCCGGCTGAACCGATGCCGCAGCAGCTGATCGCCGCAGGCGTCAGTCTGGTAAGTTTCTCCGGCGACAAACTGCTCGGCGGTCCGCAGGCGGGGATTATCGTCGGCAAGCAGACGCTGATTGATCAGCTCCAGTCGCATCCGCTGAAACGCGCGCTGCGCGTCGACAAAATGACGCTCGCGGCACTGGAAGCCACGCTACAGCTCTATCGTCAGCCGGAAACGCTGCGTGAAGCCCTGCCGACGCTGCGGCTGCTCACCCGTCCAGTGCAGGATATTCAGCAACAAGCTGAACGATTGCTGCCCGCGTTACAACAGATTTATCGAGATGACTTTTCGCTGGCGATTGCGCCCTGTTCATCCCAAATCGGCAGCGGATCGCTACCGGTTGAACGCCTTCCCAGTTTCGCCCTCACCTTCACGCCACGCGATGGGCGCGGTAGCCAGCTCGTCAATTTGTCACAGCGCTGGCGCAGCTTAGCGCGCCCGGTGATTGGCCGCGTTCAGGAAGGCAAACTGTGGCTGGATCTGCGCTGCCTTGATGATGAAAGCGCGCTGATTCAGGCCTTAGCGTCATGATTATTGCCACCGCTGGACACGTCGATCACGGCAAAACCGCGCTGCTACAGGCATTAACCGGCGTGGATGCCGATCGCCTGCCGGAAGAGAAACGGCGCGGCATGACCATCGATCTCGGCTACGCGTACTGGCCGCAGCCGGATGGTCGCGTGCTCGGCTTTATTGATGTGCCAGGCCACGAGAAATTTCTCGCCAATATGCTGGCGGGCATTGGCGGCATTCATCATGCGCTGCTGGTGGTGGCCTGCGACGATGGCGTGATGCCGCAAACCCGCGAACATTTGCAATTGCTGAGCCTGGCCGGACAGCCGCCGCTCAGCGTGGCGCTGACCAAAGCCGATCGCGTGGACGAAGCGCGCATCGCGGAAGTCCAGCGGCAGGTGGCGCAGCTCACGCAGCAACTCGGCTGGCCGGCGGTGCCGCAATTTGTCACCAGCAGCCACACCCAGCAAGGCATCGGCGCGCTGCGCCAGCATCTCAGCACGCTGGCGGAACCGGCCTTCGACTCTCGTTACCGTTTCCGTCTCGCTATTGATCGCGCCTTCACGCTGAAAGGCAGCGGATTGGTGGTCACCGGCACCGCGCTGTCGGGCGAAGTGAACGTCGGCGATACTCTTTGGCTTAGCAGCCTGAATCTGCCGCTGCGCGTGCGCGCGCTGCATGCGCAGAACCAATCGGTGACGCGCGCGCAGGCCGGTGAACGTATCGCATTGAATATCGTCGGCGATGTGGAAAAAGCGCAGATCGCGCGCGGCGACTGGCTGCTGTCACAGGCCAGAGCGGAAGGCACCACGCGCTTAACCGTGGCGCTGCGCTTGCTGCAGCCGCTGAAGAGCGCGTCGCAGCCGATTCATCTCCACCACGCCGCCAGCCACGTCACTGGACGCATCACGCTGCTGGCGGATGATGTCGCGGAACTGGTGCTGAACCAACCGCTGTGGCTGGCCGAGAACGATCGGCTGATTATCCGCGACAGCAACGCACAGCACACGCTGGGCGGCGCGCGCGTGCTGCTGCTCAACAGTAAAAAGCGCGGCAAACGTCAGACGGAGTATCTTGCCTGGCTGCAGCAGCTGGCCGCCGCACAAGATGATGACGCCAGCCTGCAGGCGCATCTGGCCTATCAACCGACAGAACGGCGTGACCTGGCATGGGCGCGCCAGCTTACCGAGCCCGCGCTGGATGCACTGATCAAGCATGCAGCACCGGTGCAGCTTGATAACGCGCTGATGAGTGCCGCGCAGGCAGCACAATGGCGGCAAAAGCTGCTGGAATCACTGGCGCATTTTCATCAGCAGCATCCCGAGGTGCCGGGCATCGGCCACGATCGTTTGCGTCGTGTGGCAATGCCGCATCAGCCTGCGGAATGGGTGTTAGCGCTGATTGATCAACTGCTGGCGCAAGGTCAGCTACAACAGCGACAAGGCTGGCTGCATCTGCCCGACTTCGAACCGCGCTTTAATCCGCAGGAAGAAGCTCTTTGGCAGCAGGTCGGCCCGCTGTTTGGCGATCAGCCGCTGTGGGTGCGCGATATCGCGCTGGCGCTGCAGCAGGATGAACAGGCGATTCGCTCGCTGCTGCTCACTGCTGCGCGGCTCGGACATATCACCGCGATCGTTCGCGATCGCTACTATCGCAGCGACCAGATCCAGATCTTCGCCGATCTGATTCGGAGCCGTGCCGCGCAAGAGGGCAGCACCAGCGCCGCCGACTTCCGCAACCAGCTTGGCACCGGGCGCAAAGTGGCGATACAGATTCTGGAATTCTTCGACCGCAGCGGCTTCACCCGCCGCCGTGGTAACGATCATCTGTTGCGCGACGACCGCCTGTTTCCCGTATCATCTGCCTAAAATCTCTCGCGTTGCCTCGCAGTTCAGCCTGTAACTGCGCTGCAACGCGCATTCCCTGTTGCGCAAAAAAGTGCCAGAATGTAAGAAATACTCTTACACGGGATGACGATGATGGCACGTACCATGACGATCGATTTAGGCGATGAACTGCGCGAATTTGTTGAATCTCTGGTTGAATCCGGCGACTACCGTACGCAAAGCGAAGTGGTGCGCGACTCGCTGCGCTTGCTGCGTGAGAAGCAGGCTGAATCAAAGCTGGAGAATTTAAAAAAACTGATTCAACAAGGGCTGGATAGTGGCGTAGCTGAAGACTGGGACATAGACGTTTTTCTTAACAGAATGAGAGCCAGGGTAGGCATTGATGAAAAGGATGATCAAGATAATGAAGGAAGCCGATGAAGATTTAGAGTCGATCTGGTTTTACGGCTATTGGAACTTCGGCAGCAAAAAAGCGAAGCAATATGTGCTCATGCTGCATCAACGTTTTAGTCAGCTGGCCACAAATGAGTTAGGCCGTAAGCGCGCAGAGTTGGGCAAAAATGTATTTGCACTACCGCACCGGGAACATGTCATTTATTACCGCTCGGAAGTTGAAAAGGTATTTATTGTGCGTGTGCTACATCATTCGCAAGACGTCTTAGTTCATTTTACTCAGCTTCACTGGCTTTAAAAAAAAGGGACGATCTCTCGTCCCCTTTATTTTGTAGCATCGCCATTCATGGCGACCACGCCAATTACTGCAGCAGCGAAATATCCGCCACCTGCAGGAACAGCTGGCGCAGCTGTGCCAGCAGCGTCAGACGGTTAATTCGCACCGCCTGATCGTCAGCGTTCACCATCACTTTATCGAAGAAGTTATCTACCGCTTCACGCAGCTGCGCCAGTTCAACCAGCGCATCCTGATAGCGACCTTCTGCAAAGTACGGCTGCAGCTTGTCGCCCAGCGCGGTCACGAAGGTCGCCAGCTGGATCTCTTCGTTCTCTTTCAGCAGGGAAGCCTGCACGCTGTCGTTCAGGGTTTCGGTCGATTTCGCCAGGATGTTCGACACACGTTTGTTGGCAGCAGCCAGCGTGGCGGCCGCTTCCAGCGTACGGAAGTGCGAAACCGCCTTCATGCGCGCATCGAAATCAGCCGGACGCGTTGGACGACGCGCCAGCACCGCCTGAATGGTGTCAACGCTGTGGCCCTCTTCCTGATACCAGGTACGGAAACGGCCCAGCATAAAGTCGATCACCTCATCGACCACTTTGGCGTTGCTCAGCTTGCTGCCGTACAAACGCACCGCTTCTTCGGTCAGCGTTTGCAGATCGAGCGGCAGATTTTTCTCCACGATGATACGCAGCACGCCCAGCGCAGCACGGCGCAGTGCGAACGGATCTTTGTCGCCTTTCGGATGCTGACCGATACCGAAGATACCCGCGAGGGTGTCCATTTTGTCGGCAATCGCCACGGCGCAGGCCACAGGATTTGACGGCAGATCGTCACCGGCAAAGCGCGGCTGATACTGCTCATTCAGCGCCACAGCCACATCTTCCGCTTCGCCATCGTGGCGCGCGTAGTGCATGCCCATCACGCCCTGGGTGTCGGTGAACTCGAAGACCATGTTGGTCATCAGGTCACATTTCGACAGCAAGCCCGCGCGGGTAGCGTGGTTCACATCAGCGCCAATCTGCGCGGCAATCCAGCCAGCCAGCGCCTGAATGCGATCGGTTTTATCACGCAGCGTACCCAGCTCTTTCTGGAACAGTACGGTTTCCAGACGCGGCAGATTATCTTCCAGACGCTTTTTGCGGTCGGTGTTGAAGAAGAACTCGGCATCCGCCAGACGCGGGCGCACCACCTTCTCGTTACCGGCGATAATCTGCTGTGGATCTTTGGATTCGATGTTGGTGACGAAGATGAAATTCGGCAGCAGCTTGCCCGCCGCGTCGTACACCGGGAAGTACTTCTGGTCACCTTTCATGGTGTAAACCAGCGCTTCAGCTGGCACCGCGAGGAACTTCTCTTCGAATTTCGCCGTCAGCACCACCGGCCACTCCACCAGCGAGGTCACTTCTTCCAGCAGGCTTTCGCTCAGATCGGCGATGCCGCCAATTTTCTGCGCTGCCGCTTCCGCATCCGCTTTGATTTTGGCTTTACGCGCCGCGTAATCCGCCACCACTTTACCGCGCTCCAGCAGCAGCTGCGGATATTGATCGGCGTTGTCGATGGTGAATTCTGGCTCGCCCATAAAGCGATGACCGCGAATCACGCGATCGGACTCAATACCGAGAATCTTCGCGGGAATCAGCTCATCGCCGAGCAGCAGCGTGACGGTGTGCACCGGACGCACAAACTGCACGTCGCTCGCGCCCCAGCGCATCAGCTTAGGAATTGGCAGCTTGCTCAGCGCGGTAGCCACCATAGCGGGCAGCAGCGCCTGCGCGCTTTCGCCGGTGATGGCAGCGCGATGCACCAGCCATTCACCTTTATCCGTGCTCAGACGTTCGGCCTGCGCCACAGTGATGCCGTTACCACGCGCCCAACCTTCGGCCGCTTTGGTGGCGTTGCCATCGGCATCAAACGCGGCGGCGATTGCCGGGCCACGTTTTTCAACTTCGCGATCCGGCTGCGCGGCAGCCAGCTGGGCCACTTTCAGCGCCAGACGGCGCGGAGCAGCAAACCAGCTCACTTCGCCGTGCGCCAGACCGGCGCTATCAAGTTCAGCAGTGAAATGCGCAGCAAAGGCTTCCGCCAGACTGCGCAGCGCTTTCGGAGGCAACTCTTCGGTGCCAATTTCCACCAGGAAAGTTTTATCGGTCATGGCTGCCTCTTACTTGTTTTTATTGCACATCGGGAAGCCAAGCGCCTCACGGGACGCATAATAGGCTTCCGCCACGGCTTTCGTCAGGGTGCGGATACGCAGGATATAACGCTGGCGTTCGGTAACCGAAATCGCTTTGCGGGCATCCAGCAGGTTAAAGCTGTGCGCCGCTTTCAGAATGCGCTCGTAAGCCGGCAGCGGCAGCGGTTTTTCCAGCGCCAGCAGCTGCTGCGCTTCTTTCTCATACTGCTCGAAGCAGGTGAAAAGGAAGTCAACGTCAGCGTATTCGAAGTTATAGGTCGACTGCTCCACTTCGTTCTGATGGAACACTTCGCCGTAGGTGGTTTTACCGAACGGACCGTCGCTCCACACCAGATCGTAAACGCTGTCTACGCCCTGAATGTACATCGCCAGACGCTCCAAGCCGTACGTGATCTCGCCGGTTACTGGCTTACACTCGAGGCCGCCAACCTGCTGGAAGTAAGTGAACTGCGTCACTTCCATGCCGTTCAGCCACACTTCCCAACCGAGTCCCCACGCGCCCAGCGTTGGGTTTTCCCAGTTGTCTTCGACAAAGCGAATGTCGTGGATGGTGGGATCCATACCCAGCTCTTTCAGCGACCCAAGGTACAGCTCCTGAAGGTTGTCCGGGTTGGGCTTAATCACCACCTGGAACTGGTAATAGTGCTGTAAACGGTTCGGGTTTTCACCGTAACGTCCGTCGGTCGGACGACGAGATGGCTGCACGTAAGCGGTCGCCATCGGCTCTGGGCCTAAGGCACGCAGACAGGTCATCGGGTGTGAGGTGCCGGCGCCCACTTCCATATCCAAAGGTTGGACAATGGTGCAGCCTTGACGCGCCCAGTAATCCTGCAAGGTCAGGATCAGGCCCTGAAAGGTCTTGGTATCAAACTTTTGCATGTTGAATTCGCACGCGATACGGATCGGTTAAAAAAAGAGTGCGCCAGTATACCCTTTGACCGCGGATTGTGCAGCCGGAAATCCAGGCCAGTGCGCAGGCGATTACGGCAAGGTTTAACGGGCAAAAACAGAACAATAAGAAAATCGTATACGATTCACACTCATCGCGAGCACTCGTCATAAAATTTTCATTAAAATCTTACATATCATAGTCTTGATCGATATATCAGCGAATCCTATTACGTGATGAATATCACCTTTTTGACCTAATGGTTAAAAATTGCGCGTTGACACTCGTATAATCGTATACGAAATTGCGGTGAAACAGGTTTGCTTGAGATTTCACCATGAAGATTGCGTTGAGTTATCCCGGCATGAACGCCAGCGAACGCCCAATGGGGCCTGCGCCGCTCTCCGCCGCCGTGCTGCATGAACCAATGTTGTTCATTTCCGGCCAGGTGGCGATTGATCCCTACAGCGGCGAGATTATGGGCAACGACATCGCCAGCCAGACGCGTCAGGTGTTGAAAAACGTCGGCGATCTGCTGAGCGAAGCGAACATGGCCTTCGACAACGTGGTCCGCGTCACTGTTTACCTGACCGATCTCAGCACGTTCAGCGCGATGAATGCCGCTTACAGTGAATTCTTCCGGTTCCCCTTCCCGGCGCGCGCCACCGTGGGCATTCAACTCAACCATCCTGACCTGCTGGTCGAGATGGAAGTGACGGCGATGCGCTGATGCATATTCATATCGAGAACGACGCCAGCGCACCGCGCGCACTCCATCTCTCTGTCGAGCAGCTGCAACTGCAGCTCGACGCGCATCCGCCGTTGCGCAGCCACTTTACGCTGAGCGAAAACCGCGATCCGGCGCAGACCGCCGACTTCCTCGCCCGCTGCGACATTCTGTGGAGCGGCCGTAAGCTGGCGCTCGATCAGTTCAGCACGCCGCGTCTGGGTTGGGTGCAGGTGATGTCCGCTGGCGTTGAGCAGTGGCTGGCGCACTGGCCGCAAGGCGTGACGCTCACCAATGCTTCTGGCGTACACGGCGATAAAGGTGCCGAGTTCATTTTGATGGCGGCGCTGATGTTCAACTTCGGCATTCCCGGTTTTCTGCAGGATCAGGCGCAGCGTGTGTGGCGTCCGACCTTTGGCGGCTGCGCACGCGGCAAAACCGTGCTGCTGCTGGGCGTGGGCGGCATTGGCGCCGCGGCGGCAAGTCTGCTGACGGCACAAGGCTATCGCGTGATTGGCGTGACGCGCAGCGGCCAGTGCGATGCCAAGGTGGCTCGCTGCATCCGCATTGATGCGCTAGACGAGGTGTTGCCGCAGGTGGATGTGGTGGTATCGACGCTGCCGCTGACGCCACAAACCCGCAATCTGTTCGATCGCCGCCGTCTCAATCTGCTGCCCGCACGCGCTGGCATCGTGATTGTTGGCCGCGCTGATGTATTTGATTACAGCGCGATGCGCGAAAAACTCAACGTAGGCGAACTGGCCGGCGCGGTGCTGGATGTCTATCCGCAAGAGCCGCTACCGGCCGACGACCCGCTGTGGCACACGCCCGGCGTGGTGATGACACCGCACTGCAGCCTTGACGATCACAGCGCCTACCTCGCCGGTTGCCTTGACGTGTTTATCGATAACCTGGCGCGCTTCCGCCACGGACAACCGCTGCGTAATCAGGTTGATCCGGCACGAGGTTATTAACCCCCGATATTTCCGTAGGGTCGCCATTCATGGCGACCACCTAAAAAAGCACCAAAGACGTTCATAAATCACAAGGTCATCGCTTTCTCATTCACCAGCATCAGGGGAACCTTATTATGAAATTTGCACGCACTGCTTTGTTAATCTCTGGTCTCAGCGGCAGCTTACTGGCGGGCATCTCCAGCGCCCACGCAGCCAGCACCGATCCCATCACGCCTGCCGCCAGCGACTTCGCGGCGATGGCGCAGTGCAAAGCACTGCAAACCAAATATCCCTCGCTGAAAGGCAAAGATCTGGTCGTCGGCCTCGGCGGCTACACCAAAGGCTTTGAAGCGCCATCGGAAAAAGATCCCAGCATCATTGAAGGTCTCGATCCTTCCCTGTTCGAGCGCATCAGCAGCTGCCTCGGCGCGAAACACAGTTACCAAAGTGGCTCGTTCAACGTGCTGCTCACCTCGATCGCCAGCGGACGCGCGGATATCGGTCCGATGCTGTACGTCACCGAAGAACGCATGAAGCAGATCGCCTTCGTCGCCTCAATGCAGGTGCAGGATGGTTCGGTGCTGGCACAGGGCAATCCGAAGAAAATCAACAGCGTCGATGATCTGTGCGGCAAAACCGTCGCCGCCGCTGCGGGTTCGTACGAAGCCAACAAACTGGTGCCGGAACAAAGCGCCAAATGCAGCGCCGCCGGTAAGCCCGAAGTCAGCATGTTGATGGTGCAAAACACCGACAACAGCATTCAGGCGGTGAAAAGCGGTCGCGCGGACGTCTATCTGACCGAAGCCGGTTCCGCTGTTGCCATCGCCAAAGCGGACAAATCGCTGCAAAGCGGCTTCACCGTGGATCTGCCGATCATGGTGGGCTTCCCGATCGCCAAAGACAACGCCACGCTGCGCGCGGCGGTGCTGGACGCGATGAAGGTGATTCAGGCGAGCGGCGCACAGAAAAAACTGCTCGATTACTGGGGCCAGGGCAGCGCTGCCGAGCGTCCAGTGGTTGCGCGTGGTTAATGCATAAACTCAGCCGCCTCGGGGACGAAACCGAGGCGCTGAGGAGGATAACGCCTTGGATGATTTTCTTAAGTACCTGACTTTCCCCTACTTGTGGGAAGGCGCTGTTATCGCCGTGCAGCTGCTGATTGGCGCGCTGGCGGGCGGCATTGTGATTGGTTTTTTCCTGGCGTTAGCCAGCAGCTCAAAGCACGGGTTTATTCGCGTGCCGGTGAAGATTTACATCTATACGCTGCGCGGCACGCCGGTGCTGCTGCAGCTGATTTTGCTGTACAACGTGCTGCCGGAATTTGGTCTGCGTTTGAGCCCGTTCACCAGCGCGCTTATCGCCCTGATGATCAACGAAACCGCCTTCTGCGCCGAAATCATTCGCGGCGGCATTATGGCGACCGATCGCGATCAAAGCATGGCGGCGCAGGCGTTCGGTTATTCGCGCAGCAAAGAGATGATTCACGTGGTGATCCCGCAGGCGCTGCGCGCCATTCTGCCCACCATGGGCAATGAAACCGTCGGCCTGCTGAAATCCACCTCGCTGGCTTCGGTGGTGGGCGTCAATGAGCTGACGATGCGCGGCCAGGCGATTGTGTCGCAAAACTTCCTGTTTATTCCGGTGCTGGTCGCGTCGGGCGGCATCTACCTGATTCTTTCCACGCTGCTGGCGGGCGGTCAGTGGTGGCTGGAGAAGTTCTACAACCTTGATGAACGTGCGCGACGGGCGCGCGCGCGCCTGGCGAAACTGCCGCCGGAAGCAGACGTAATGCCGATGCAGTTACCAAAACGGCGCTGGGATACGCAAACCGCCGCGCCGGTGCTGGAAGTGAATCAGCTGTGCGTCGACTACGCCGGTAAAGCGGTACTGAAATCGCTGTCGTTAACCGTCCGTCGCGGCGAAGTGGTGGTGCTGCTTGGTCGCTCCGGTTCGGGCAAAAGTACGCTGCTGAAATCGATTCTGGCGCTGACGCCACGCAGCAGCGGCACCATTCAGACTGAAGGCCACTTCATGGGCAGCGACGAAAACGGTCGCGCACTGGCGCCGCGACATCTGCCGGTCAACCGCGCCAAGTCGGGCATTGGCATCGTGTTCCAGCACTTCGCGTTGTTTGATCACCTTACCGCGCTGGAAAACGTGATGAGCATTCTGCTGCGCGTGCAGGGCGCACAGCCGGAAATCGCGCGCGGCAAAGCGATGCGCGCGTTGAAAATGGTAGGACTCGGTGATTTCGCCGCCTCGCTGCCGCACGAACTCTCTGGCGGACAGAAACAGCGCGTCGGCATTGCGCGCGCGCTGGCGGCAGAACCGCAAATCCTGCTGTTTGATGAACCGACTTCCGCGCTCGATCCCGAACTGGTGCGCGAAGTGAACCAAACCATGCGCAGCCTGGCACAGACCGGCATCACCATGATCATCAGCACCCACGACATCGCGTTTGCGGCGGGCGTTGCCGATCGGGTGATGTTCCTGCAGGATGGCGCGCTGATTGAAGAAGGCCCGCCGACGATTCTGCAAAATCCGCAAACGCCAGCGTTTGCCACCTTCCTTGAACATGAAAATGCTGCGGAGGCGCCACATGCCAACGCGCTTTGAACTCACGGCACGCGAGCGCCTCGGCGATGCGCTGTTCCGCTATATGCAGGGCCAACCGGCCGATGCGCTGGGTAATGAACCCGATGCCAATCAGCAGGCGCTACGCCGCTTTCGTCTGTTACCGCGCGTGCTGCAGGGCAATGAAAGCATCGACACGCAGATTTCCCTGCACCAGCAAAACTGGTCCGCGCCGATTGGCGTCGGCGCGTTTGCCGGTGACCGAATTTTTCACGACGAAGGGGTGCTGCCGATTGCGCGCGCCTGCAAACGTCTGCAACTGCCGCTGGTGATCTCCGAAGAGAGCGTCACAACGCTGGAGCAGATTGGCGCCGAGTACGATCGCTGCTGGCTGCAACTGCGTGCGGCGGGCGATGTCGGCCGCATCAAAGCCTTAATCGATCAGGCCGCGCAGGCCGGATTTAAAAATATCGTGCTCACGGTGCTGGCGCCGGTGCATCCGGTGGCCGGGTTACAGCCCGGCGGCTTCTCTATCGGCGACGCCCTGAAACAGCGCGGCTGGCACACCATCGGCGGCACGCAGCCGGGTGTTGCGCCGCTGCCCGCTTTCCCGGTGTGGCGCTGGCAGGAGATTGATGAGGTGGCAGCACACTGCGCCGATCGCCAGCTTCCACTGTGGCTGAAAGGCGTTCTGCATCATGACGATGCGGCGCAGGCCGCGCAGCACGGCGTCAGCGGAGTGATTGCCTCAAACATCGGCCTGCGCCAGAGCGCGCGCTGGGCTACGCCGGTCGATCAGCTGCCCGATTTGCAGGCGGTGACGCGATTGCCGCTGCTGCTGGATGGCGGCGTACGCTGCGGCAGCGATGCGGTGGTGGCGCGCTGTCTTGGCGCGTCGCTGTCGCTCAGCGTGCGCCCGATCATCAGTGCTTTAGTCGCCGGTGGCGAGAGCGCGGTGTTCGATCTGCTTTCCGGCTGGATCAATGAAGTTACGGCCATTAGTCATTGGTGCGGCGTCAGCGATATGGCGGCGCTGAACGGTAGCTTTATCACCGAGGAGCGCTACTGATGCAGACACTGATTTTCAACCAAGGCGATGCCAGCGAATCCCGCATCTATTACTGCGCGCACTATCTGGCGCACAGCCTCGGCCTGTTCGCCGCACAGCAGCTGCAGGTAATCTTCACCACCAGTGAATCAGGCGGGCATACGGTACAAGGCGGCCAGGTTCCCGCAGTGCTGAATCGCGACGCCGATCTCACGCTGGGCGGCCCGATGGTGGTGATGAAGCATTTTCAGCAGCACGGCGCAGAGTTGCAGTGTTTCTGCGCCTCGGTGGCGGCCAATCCGTGGTTTCTTGCGGCGGCGCAGGCGCAGCCCGATTTTCAGCTCAGCGATCTGCGCGGCAAACGTGTGCTGGATGTCGGCAATGTCGGCACCGCCACGCTGACGTTCCGCTGGCTGCTGGCGCGTCACGGTTTGCAGGATGACGTTGAGTTGATCGCCGGCAGCGGCGATCAGGCGCGGGATTTCACCGCCGTGGCCCAAGGGGCAGCTGATTATGCGCTGCACGCCATGCATATGCTGGCGCCCGCCATCGCCGCCGGACAACTCCACAGCATCAGCAGCCTCGCCAGCGTGTGCGGCCACGTACCCTGGAGCGCCTACATCGCCCGCACCGATGTATTGCAGGAGAAAGCCACCGCTTTCGCCGCCTTCTCCCGCGCCATTGCCCAGGCGCTGACGTGGATCGCCAACCATGACGCCACTGCGCTGGCGCAACAGGTGCAGGCGTTTTACCCCGATTATCCGCGCGAGGCGCTGGTGCGCGGCCTCGCGGCCTATCAACAGGCTGGCGTGTTTGCGCCAGATTGCGTGATTCCGCGCGCTGAGTTTGCGCATTTCAGCCAGCTGTTAACTGCTATCGGCTGGCTCGACTCTTCACAGCCGGTGCCGTATGCGGCGCTGGTGACGCAGGCAGGAGCAGAATGATGAAACAGCTGATTATTAATGGTTTGGTGGTGACAGAAACCCGCGCTGAACTGGCCGATCTGCTGATCGAAAACGGCAAGATCAGTGGCGTGTTATCGCCTGGCGCCATCACGCACGGCGTTGACGAGGTGATCGATGCACGTGGCTTGATCATCGTGCCCGGCGCGATTGACGTGCATACCCATTTCACCGGCTCGCACGATTTCCCTGAACAGGAGCTGCGTGAAGGCACGCGCGGTGCGGCGGCGCACGGCGTCACCACCATCGTCGAGATGCCGCATTCTCTGCCACCGGCCACGTCGCTGGCTAACTTCAGCGCCAAAAAAAGCTGGCTGGCAGACAACTGCTCGGTGGATTACGCCCTGTGGGCTGGGTTAGATGGAAATAACGTGCATGAACTGGTGGCGCTGAATCAGGCCGGTGCGCTGGCCTTCAAAGCCTTCCTGTGCAGCGGCGCACCCAACGGCGACGCCACCGACGAGAAAGGTTTGCCGCGTCTCGACGATGACGGCCTGCTGCGCGCCATGCGCGAGTTGGCCACGTTCGACGGGCTGATTGGCGTGCACGCTGAGAATCACGAGATTTTGATCGGTGCCGGCAGCGAACAGCGCCGCGCCGGACGCAAAGATGCGCGCGCTCATGCGCTGGCGGGGCCGGAAATTGCCGAGATCGAAGCGGTGGGACGCGTGTTAGCGATTGCCGAAGATACCGGCGCGCGCTGCCATATCGTGCACGTCAGCTCGGCGCGCGCGGCGGAAACCATTGTCGCTGCCAAAACCCGCGTACGCGCCAGCTTCGAAACCTGTCCGCACTATTTACTGCTCGACGAAGACGATCTGGTGCGCATCGGCCCCAACGCGCGCTGCGGCCCACCGATCCGCCCGCGTCCGGTGGTGGATGCGCTGTGGCAGGTGCTGCTGCGCGGCGATATCGACATGATCGCCTCTGACCATTGTCCGTACACGCCCGCACAAAAACAGGCGGGTGAAGCCAGCATCTGGGAGGCGGGCATGGGCCTGACCGGCGTGGAAACCCTCAGCCCGATGTTCTTCAGCGCGGCCCATATTGAACGTGGCGTGGCGCTCAGCGAGTTTGCGCGCATGACCGCCAGCGGCCCGGCCAAAGCCTTCCAGCTGTGGGGCAAAAAAGGGGCGATTGCGCCCGGCTTCGACGCCGATTTGGTGTTCTACGACGCCAGCCAAAGCTGGACGGTGCGCGGCGCCAATTTTCAGGGACTCGGCAAGTGGAGCGCATTTGAAGGGATGCGCTGTCAGGGTAGAGTGGTGCGCACATTGATTCGTGGCGTCACGGTATTCCAGGATGACCAGATGCAGGTTGAACCCGGCTTCGGTCAATTCGTGACCCGACAGGTTTAAACAGGATAAACAACATGGCAGGAAAACCCTCTACCGCTCGTCGTAAAAACAGCGCCCCGCTGGCGCAGGACGCGGCCACCGATAACAGCTGGAATAGCGCGCGTCCGCGCACGCTGGTCGATCACGCCGTGGATGCCATTCTCAGCGCCGCCTCGCGCGGCCTGATCCTGCCCGGCGACCGCATCGCAGAACCCGAGCTGGTGGCGAAACTCGGTATGAGCCGCGTGCCGATCCGCGAAGCGCTGCGCATTCTGGAGAGCCAGGGCATTGTCACCAGCGAGCCGTATAAAGGTATCCGCCTGATGGAGATTTCGCATCAGCGGCTGGAGCAGATTATCGATGTGCGCATCCCGCTGGAGACGCTGGCCTGTCGTCGGGCGATTGAGGCCGGACGCAACAGCGCTGAGCAGCTTAATCAGCTCTATCAGGGCGTGGCGCAGATGCAGGCGATGATGCAAAGCGATAACGTTTACGGTTTTGCCTCCGCCGATACCGATTTCCACCGCACGCTGTGCAGCTTCGCGCACAACCCGGTGCTGAGCAATTTGTGGGAGTCGATTGCCCGTCAGCTGACGGTGATTTTCGGTCTCTCCACCATGGGCAAATCGATGAGCGACATCATTGAGGAGCATCAGCGGCTGATTAATGTCTTTGCCGATGGCGACATCGCCAAAATGACCGACGAGGTTGAGAACCACATCCGCATTCAGGCGCTGGACGTGGATTACGAAACCCTGATAACACAGCGCCGACAGCACCGTTCCGCTCTCGGCTAATTTCGCCTTGCCTTTACACCAGGGAAAACACCATGAAAATCATTAACGTTGAGGCGTTTTACCTGCGCCTGCCAGTGATTGAGCAGCGCACCGACAGCTCTCAGGATGCGCTGCTGATCAAAATCACCACCGATGCCGGCATCACCGGCTGGGGCGAAGTCGATGGCAGCCCGTATGTCACCAAAGCCATCATTGAAGCGCCCTATTCGCACACCATGGTCACCGGCCTGAAGTCGCTGTTAATCGGCGAAAACCCGCTGGAAACCGGCCGTTTATGGAAGAAGATGCACAAAGCCACCCTCTATTACGGCCGCAGCGGCGCGGTACTGCAGGCGATGGCCGGCATCGACATCGCCTTGTGGGACATCAAAGGTAAAGCACTCGGCAAGCCGATTGTTGAACTGCTGGGCGGCGCCATGCGCGACAAAATGCGCGTTTACTCCTCCAACATGTTCCAGTTCAGCGTGGAAGAGACGGTCGCGCGCGCGCAGCATGCGATGGATACCGGCCATAGCGGCGTGAAGTTTGGCTGGGAGCCGTTTGGCACTGACGAAGCGCTGGATCTGCGCTATCTCGACGCCCTGCGTAAAGCGATGGGCGACGATGTGGATCTGATGCTGGATGTCGGCCACGTGTGGGATGCCAAAACCACCATTCGCCGCAGCCAGCGCTATGAACACCTCAATCTGTTCTGGATTGAAGAGCCGCTGCATCCCGATAACTACGCCGGTTACGGCCAGGTCTCCGCCGCCTGCCAGCAGCATATCGCCGCCGGTGAGCAAGAGTGTTCGGTAACGGGTTTCCAGCGCCTGATAGATGAAGGCGGCATCGATATCGTGCAGATCGACCTGACGCGCACCGGCTTTACGCAGGCAATGGAGATCGCCAGCTACGCGCACAGCCGTGGACGCAAAGTGTGCAACCACAATTTCACCACCGACATTAATACCGCTGCCTCACTGCATTTCCTGTGCGCGATTGAGAATGCGCTGGTGATGGAGTATTGCGTCGAGCCGGGCGAAATCAGCCGCTCGCTGGCGAAGAATCCGGTGCGCATCGCCGACGGTTACGCGTGGCTGCCGAGCGAGCCAGGCCTCGGCGTTGAACCCGACGAAGCGGTGATCGAGACGTTTTTGGTGCGTGATTAATGGCTGTCACCGCCTAACAACGAAGCACACATTGTAGCGGCGCAATTTATTGCGCGATAAATCGCGCCGCTACGCAGTGCGCGCGAATTGATTCTGGTGTCGAGTGTCGAATAACAGAGTGATCTGAATTACAACGCTAAAGGTTGTTGGCGCGCTGCTCACTGGCTACCCTTCTTCGCAGCCAATGCAAGAGGGTGCCATGCAGCAAAAAATTTACTGGATCGACAACTTACGTGCGGTTGCCTGCCTGATGGTGATCGTCATTCACACCACAACCTGGTACATCACCGGACCGATGGCGGTGACAGGCCTGAGCTGGGATGTGGCGAACCTGCTTAACTCAGCGTCACGCGTCTGTGTGCCGCTGTTCTTTATGATTTCAGGCTATCTGTTTTTCGGCGAACGCAGTGCACAAGGGCGGCATCTGCTGCGCATCGTGCTGTGCCTGCTGTTCTACAGCGCGGTGGCGCTGGCCTATATCACCTGGCTGACGCCGATCAGCGAAGGTCGATCGCTGCTCAAACTGCTGCAAAGACCGGTGTTCTATCACCTGTGGTTCTTCTTCGCCATTATCGGCATCTATCTGTTATCCCCGCTGATTCAGGTGAAAAGCGTGGCACCGCGCTATGTCGCGATACTGGTGATCGTGCTGGCGGTGCTGGCGAATCCGAATACCGTGAGCCAATCGCTGGGACCGTTCCACTGGCTGCCGGTGAATCTGTATGTCAGCGGCGACAGCATTTACTACCTGCTGTATGCGCTACTCGGGCGCGCGATTGGCTGTATGGAGACCGACAAGCACAGCGTCAGCTGGCTGGCGGGATTGGGCTTTGTGGCCTGCGTGATTGGCATTGCGCTCGGCACCAAACAGATGCTGAAAATCAACGGCGCGTTCAACGATACCTGGTATCTCTACTGCGGGCCGCTGGTGTTTATTGCCGCCATCAGCCTGTTGATTCTGTTCAAAAACACCCTGAATCAGCGCGCGCTGCCGGGGCTCGCCACCCTCTCGCGCTATTCCCTGCCGATCTATGGTTTTCACGCGCTGTTTATCCACTTTCTGCGTACTCATCACTACGACGACATGTCGCGCCCGTGGCTCGATTTGCCGTGGGTGATGGGCACGACGCTGATCGGTAGCCTGCTGCTGGCGATGGGATTACAACGCGTGGATAAGCGTCATCTGGTGAGCTGATCGTCCCAGCGCTGGTGCGCGCGGCGCAGCTGGCGTGCCGAGGAGAATCCGGCGGCCAGCGCCGCTTTCTCCGCCGCTTCGCCCTGCTGCTGGCGTTGCCGCGCAATCACTAAGCGCAGCTGTTCGTGGTATTCGCGCACGCTGATGCCCAGATGCTGGCGGAACAGGCGCGTCAGATGACGCTCGCTGACGTGCGCCCGTTCGGCCAGCGCGGTAAGCGACCAATCATGTTCGGGATGGGCAATCATCACATCCTGCGCGCGATGAATCGCCGGATGCATGTGATTGCGATAGCGCAGCCACGGCGACAGTTGCGGATCGTCGCCGGAACGGCGGAACCACACCACCATTTCGCGCGCCACTTTCAATGCCTGCGGCGCGCCGCACAGCCGATTGATGAGATGCAGCGCCAGATCGATACCCGCAGTAATGCCCGCGCTGGTCCAGATGCCGCCATCTTCGACGAAAACCCGGTTATCTTTTACCAACGCCGCTGGCGCTGTCGCTTTCAGACGCGGTAACACATCATGATGCGTGGTGCATTGGATGCCATCCAGCAATCCCGCCTGCGCTGAGAGCAGTGCGCCGGAACAGATGCACACCAGCGTGATGCGCTGATCGGTAATCGCTGTCTGCTGCTGGCGCAGCCAGTCACGCGCTTTCGCGGCCGGTTCGGTGTCGAAACAGACGCGCGAATCGTGTACGCCAGGCACCACCAGCAGGCTGTTATCCGGCAGTTGTGCGGGCAAGGGCGCGATGTCGGCGAGGGTCATGCCGGTGGAGCACAGCACGCTTGGCTGCGGACCGATGTAGTACAGCGCGAAGTGGCCGTCGGCCAGCTGCAGGGTTTCAGCGGGGCCAGTGAGATCCAGCGCCATCACGCCGGGAAGCACGAGAAAGAAGACGGACTGCGGCATGGTGAGCTCCGGTTGGGTTTGGTGTGTTTTTCCCCCCTCACCCTAGCCCTCTCCCGCAAGCGGGAGAGGGAACCGATCGAGCTAATAACTCCCTCTCCCGTTTACGGGAGAGGGTTGGGGTGAGGGCAAATCAGGCCACTACATTTAACACAAAACCCCAATCATACCCGATAAAAACTCCAACACCCTGCCAAATCCAGCCATCACTCTCCCACATCAAGACATCAACGGCTGCAACTGCTGATACAAGTGCGCAAACACCTCGCGCTGTGGCCGATACGCCTGATGCCGCGCCGCATCCGGTTGATGCCGCTGCGCCAGTTCCAGCGACGGCCATTCGCTCGCCGGATCAACCGCCAGCTGCGCCAGCCGCGCCGCACCCAGCGCCGGACCGACTTCGCCGCCATGACAATAATCCAGCGTTTGCCCGCTGATATCCGCCAGCATCTGACGCCAGTACGCACTTCGTGCGCCGCCGCCAATCAGCATCACGTTTTTCGGCTGCACACCGCACTCATGCACCGCATCCATGCCTTCGGCCAGCGCGAAGCCCACGCCTTCCAGCACCGCGCGCGCCAGTTCTGGTCGGCCATGCTGATGCGTTAAACCAAAGAACGCGCCCTGCGCCTGCGGATTGTTATGCGGCGTGCGCTCGCCAGAAAGATAGGGCAGGAACCACACTGGCGGCACATCGCTGCGCGCTTTTTCCGCCTCACTCAGCAGTTGCGGCACATCGGCGCAGCCGGTCAGCGCCGCCGCCCAATCGAGGCAGGAAGCCGCGCTCAGAATCACTGACATCAGATGCCAGCGCTGCGGCAGCGCGTGGCAAAAGCTGTGCACCGCACGCTGTGGATTGCTGAGATAGCCGTCGCTCACCAGGAAATAGACGCCCGACGTGCCGAGCGACAGCATGCCTTGTCCCGGCTCAACCATGCCGACGCCCGCCGCGCCCGCCGCGTTATCGCCACCGCCCGCCACCAGCGGCACGCTTGGCATGCCCCAGCGCGCGGCGACATCTGGCAACAAGGTGCCGGTGATCTGATTGCCTTCAAACAGTTGCGGCATCTGGCTGCGTTGCAAATCGCAGGCGTTGAGCATCTCATCGCTCCAGTCGCGCTGCGCCACATCCAGCCACATCGTTCCCGCCGCGTCCGACATGTCGCTGGCGAACTCACCGCTCATGCGCAAGCGCAGATAATCCTTTGGCAGCAGCACTTTAGCTACCTGAGCAAAAACCTGCGGCTCATGCTGTTTTACCCACAGCAGCTTAGGCGCGGTAAAGCCAGGCATCATCAGGTTGCCGGTGATGCGACGCGAATCCGGCACGCGCTTCTCCAGTTCCTGACACTGCTCGCCGCTACGCCCGTCATTCCATAAAATCGCCGGACGCAGCACCTGACTCTCGCTATCCAGCAAGGTGGCACCGTGCATCTGCCCGCTCAGGCCAACCGCCTTCACGCCGCTGAGATCGTGCTGCTGGGCCAGCGCCTGCATGGCACGATCGGTCGCCCGCCACCAGCTTTCGGCATCTTGCTCGCTCCATAACGGCTGCGGCCGCGACACCTCCAGCGGCGCACTTTCCACTGCAATCACTTTGCCGTGCGCATCCAGCAATGCCACTTTCACGCCGGAGGTGCCTAAATCGATGCCGATAACCATGCTGCGCTCCTGAAAAGTTAAAAATCAAACAAGTAGTGATTCACCAGATTCTCCAGCTGTTCCTGGCGTCCACTACGATGCTGTGGATTAAATTGCTGTTGCTGCGCCTGTTCCGCCAGCGCGGCAAGGGAAAATTCTCCCTTCAGGATCTGCTGCCCGAACTCGCCGTTCCAGCCGCTATAGCGCTGCGCCACACGCTTATCCAGCTCGCCATCCGCCACCATGCGTGCCGCGACTTTCAACGCCAGCGCCATGGTATCCATCGCGCCGATATGGCCGTAGAACAGGTCATATTTATCGGTGCTCTGGCGGCGGACTTTGGCATCAAAGTTTAAGCCGCCGGTGGTAAATCCGCCCGCTTTGATAATTTCGTACAGCACCAGCGCATTCTCTTCGACGCTGACCGGGAACTGGTCGGTATCCCAGCCACACTGCATATCGCCACGGTTAGCATCCACCGAGCCGAAAATGCCCAGCGCGATGGCCGTTGCGATCTCATGATGGAAAGAGTGACCCGCCAGCGTCGCATGGTTGGCTTCCACATTCACTTTGATCTCTTTCTCCAGCCCGAACTGCTTCAGGAAGCCATAAACTGTCGCGACATCATAGTCATACTGATGTTTCGTCGGCTCCTGTGGCTTGGGTTCAATCAGCAACATGCCGTGGAAACCGATCTTATGTTTGTGCTCCACCACCATCTGCATAAACCGGCCAATCTGCTCGCGCTCCTGACGCAGGTCGGTATTCAGCAGGGTTTCATACCCTTCACGCCCGCCCCACAGCACATAGTTCTCGCCGCCCAGGGTTTGCGTGGCCTGCATGGCGCTGCACACCTGGCTGGCGGCCCAGGCAAAAATTTCCGGATCCGGATTGGTCGCCGCACCCGCACCGTAACGCGGATGGGTAAAGCAATTGGCAGTCCCCCACAGCAGTTTCACGCCGGTTTCCTGCTGTTTTTCCAGTAATTTATCGGTCATCACCGAGAAGTTTTCACGATAGCTTTTCAGCGAATCGCCTTCCGGTGAGACATCCACATCGTGGAAGCAGTAATAAGGCACATTCAGTTTATGGAAGAACTCAAAGGCGACATCGGCCTTTTGCTTCGCCAGCTCAAGCGCATCACCCGGCTTCTGCCACGGACGATCAAACGCGCCAACGCCAAACATATCCGCGCCGTTCCAGCAGAAGGTATGCCAGTAACAGGCTGCAAAGCGCAGATGCTCCGCCATGGTTTTACCGAGAATCACCTCGTCCGGGTTGTAATGACGAAACGCCAGAGGATTGCGGGTATTACTCCCTTCATAACGAACGCGATCAAGCTGGTCGAAATAGGCGTGCATAGTTAGCTCCTTAGCATGAGGACCCGAATGGTCAGCTTTGAGCGGTTATTGTGATGATGTAATTTACTGCTGCTCAATTACGATATTTAACACTCAACGTAAGATAATTATTATTTGTGCGCCAGCTCGCAAAATAATGTCGTTATTTTCATTCAGCCTCTCTCACGTCATTTTTTCTGAAAGCGTTGAAATATCGATCGCGCTCATAAAATCGCAAATAAACCAAAAAACGTAATAGCCGGATAAAAATCAGTAATTGATGTCATCTGAAACTCAGGGCAACAATTCATCGGCCTGGTTATCAGCCTTACAACGACAAAAGCCTCAACCTACAGGATTAATACTATGAACATGAAAAAATCACTGTTGGCCGCCTGCGCGGCTCTGGCCCTGTTTAGTCACGCGGGTAGCGCTAAAGAAGTCAAAATCGGTATGGCTATTGATGATTTACGTCTGGAACGCTGGCAAAAAGATCGCGATATCTTTGTTAAACAAGCCGAATCACTGGGCGCCAAAGTGTTTGTGCAATCGGCCAACGGCAACGAAGAAACGCAGATGTCGCAAATTGAAAATATGATTAATCGCGGCGTCGATGTATTGGTCATCATTCCTTATAACGGCCAGGTTTTAAGTAACGTGGTGGCGGAAGCGAAACGTGAAGGCATTAAAGTGTTGGCGTATGACCGCATGATAAATAACGCCGATATTGATTTTTATATCTCATTCGATAATGAGAAAGTGGGCGAATTACAGGCCGAAAGTATTGTGAAGCAAGTACCAAAAGGTAATTACTTCCTGATGGGTGGCTCGCCGGTGGATAATAACGCGCGCCTGTTCCGTGCCGGTCAGATGAAAGTGTTAAAACCTTATATTGATAATGGCAGCATTAAAGTGGTCGGCGATCAGTGGGTTGATGCGTGGCTGCCGGAAAATGCGCTGAAAATAATGGAGAACGCCTTAACCGCAAACAGCAACCACATTGATGCCGTTGTGGCGTCGAATGATGCCACCGCAGGCGGTGCGATTCAGGCATTAAGCGCGCAGGGACTTTCCGGCAAAGTCGCGATCTCCGGCCAGGATGCCGATCTCGCCGCCATCAAACGCATTATGAACGGCACGCAAACCATGACGGTTTACAAACCCATCACCGAACTGGCGACTGAAGCAGCCAAAATCGCGGTGGAACTCGGTGACGACAAACAACCCGCCAGCAACAGCAAGCTGAATAATGGCCTGAAAGATGTGCCATCGCGCCTGCTGAATCCTATTCCGGTGAACAAAGACAACATTGAAAGCACGGTAGTCAAAGACGGCTTCCACAAGCAGAGCGAACTCTGAGGCGCGAGCCCGTAAAGGAGAGAGGCCGATGTTGCTGGAAATGAACCATATCACCAAGCGTTTCGGCGCGGTGAAAGCCCTGGATGACGTGAGCCTGCAGCTGGAAGCCGGTGAAGTGATGTCGCTGTGCGGCGAAAACGGCTCGGGGAAATCGACCCTGATGAAGATCCTGTGCGGGCTGTATCCGCACGGTGACTTTGAAGGCAGTATCCATTTTGCGGGCGACGAGATTCAGGCGCAGACCATTCGTGATACCGAACGCAAAGGGATCGTGATCATCCATCAAGAGCTGGCGCTGGTGCGGCAGCTGACGGTGATGGAGAACATTTTCCTCGGCGCAGAGCTGGGACGTTTCGGCATGGTGGATGACGAAACCATGACGTTGCGTTGCCAGCAGCTGCTGGAGCGGGTCAAGCTGCAGGTATCGCCGGATACGCGCGTCGGCGAACTGGGATTAGGCCAGCAACAGCTGGTGGAGATTGCACGCGCCTTGAATAAACAGGTGCGCCTGCTGATCCTCGACGAACCGACCTCTTCGCTCACCGAACAGGAAACGGAGGTGCTGCTTAGCATCATCAAAAACCTGCGCGAACATGGCATCGCCTGCATCTACATTTCGCACAAACTCAACGAGGTAAAAGCGATTTCGGACACCGTCTGCGTGATCCGCGACGGTCAGCATATCGCGACCCGCGCGGCCGCCGGGCTGAGTGAGGATGACATCATCACCATGATGGTCGGGCGCGAGCTGACGGCGCTCTATCCGCATAGCCCACACGAGATTGGCGAAACCCTGTTGCAGGTAGAGAACCTCACGGCGTGGCATCCCATCAACCGCCATATCCGCCGGGTGGATAACGTCTCTTTTAGCCTGAAGCGCGGCGAAATTCTTGGCATTGCCGGGCTGGTTGGTGCCGGGCGAACCGAAACCGTGCAGTGTCTGTTTGGCGTTTGGCCGGGACGCTGGCAGGGCGATATTCATATCAACGGCAAGAAAGTCCGTATCAAGGACTGCCGCGCCGCCATCGCGCACGGCATCGCGATGGTGCCGGAAGATCGCAAAAAGGATGGCATCGTGCCGCTAATGGGCGTGGGCAAAAACATTACGCTGGCCGCGCTGGACCAATTTAGCCCCCGGCTTTCGCTGCTGGATGACGCGCAGGAACAACAGGCAATTAATCAGGCCATTACGCGATTGCGGGTGAAAACCTCGTCGGCGGAACTGCCGATTGGTCGCCTGAGCGGCGGCAATCAACAGAAAGCGATCCTCGCTAAATGCCTGCTGCTCAATCCAAAAATCTTAATTCTTGATGAGCCTACACGCGGCATTGATGTGGGCGCGCGCCAGGAAATCTATCTGCTGATCAATTCGCTAGTGCAGCAAGGGATTGCCGTGATTGTCATTTCGTCTGAGCTGCCCGAAGTGCTGGGCCTGAGCGATCGGGTTTTGGTGATGCATGAAGGCAAAATCAAAGCCGATCTGATTAACGATAACCTGACTCAGGAGCAGGTGATGGAAGCCGCCCTGCGGAGTGAACACTATGTTTAAGACCGAAAGTACGCAACGCGGCCTCACTACGCCGGGTAAAGGTGCGCCAGGTAAATTCTCGCTGCCAAATCTGCAGGTGCTGGTGATGCTGGGTGCGATTGTGCTAATCGCCCTGTTCTTCACCTGGACCACCGACGGTGCCTGGCTCAGCGCACGTAATGTTTCCAACCTGCTGCGCCAGACCGCCATCACCGGCATTCTTGCGGTCGGCATGGTGTTCGTCATTATCTCTGCGGAGATCGATCTCTCGGTGGGTTCGATGATGGGGTTGCTCGGCGGTGCTGCAGCTATCTTTGACGTCTGGCTCGGTTGGCCGTTACCGCTCACCATCGTCGTGACTTTGGTGATGGGTTTGCTGCTCGGCACCTGGAACGGCTGGTGGGTGGCTTATCGCAAAGTTCCGTCGTTTATTGTCACGCTGGCGGGGATGCTGGCGTTTCGCGGCATTCTGGTCGGCATCACCGATGGCACCACGGTAGCGCCTACCAGCCCGGCGATGTCGCAGATTGGCCAAAGCTATCTGCCTGGCGGGATCGGATTTGGCTTCGGCTTTGCTGGCCTGGCGCTGTTTATCCTCTGGCAATGGCGCTTGCGTCTGCGTCGCCAACAGCTTGGTCTGGCGCAAACTTCCGTCAGCGGTGCGCTGGTGCGACAGGTCGTCACCGCCATTCTGGTACTGGGCGCGATCTGGCTGCTCAACGATTATCGCGGCGTGCCAACGCCGGTCTTGCTGCTGGCGCTGCTGCTGCTCGGCGGCATGTTTATGGCGACGCGCACGGCCTTTGGTCGCCGGATTTATGCCATCGGTGGCAACCTGGATGCCGCGCGCCTTTCCGGCATTAATGTGGCCCGCACCAAGCTGGCGGTTTTCGCCATCAATGGCGTGATGGTGGCGATTGCTGGCCTGATCCTGAGCTCACGCCTTGGCGCGGGTTCGCCTTCGGCAGGCAACATTGCCGAGCTGGATGCCATCGCCGCCTGTGTGATTGGCGGCACCAGCCTGGCGGGCGGTGTTGGTTCGGTGGCGGGCGCGGTCATCGGCGCATTTATCATGGCGTCGCTGGATAACGGCATGAGCATGATGGATGTCCCGACCTTTTGGCAGTACATCGTCAAGGGCGCCATCCTGCTGCTGGCAGTGTGGATGGATACCGCGACGCGCCGCCGGGTGTAATCGCGTGGGGGATCACAATGTGGCGCAAATTCTTTCTGCTGTCCGTCGTGCCATGCTATGCAAGGTGCTGTCGATTTAGGAGAGTGCGCCACGATGCATGAGAAACGCTTTCGCATTACGTTGCTGTTCAACGCCAATAAGGTCTATGACCGCCAGGTGGTTGAGGGCGTCGGTGAGTATTTACAGGCATCACAAACGGATTGGGACATTTTCATTGAAGAGGATTTTCGTTGCCGCATCGACAATATCCGTGAATGGCTGGGCGACGGGGTTATCGCGGATTACGACGATCCCTCGATTGAAAAACTGCTGGCGAACGTGTCGGTGCCGATAGTTGGCGTTGGCGGATCGTACCATCAGCCGCAGGACTATCCGCCGGTGCATTACATCGCCACCGACAACGCCGCGCTGGTCGAGAGCGCCTTTTTGCATTTGAAAGAGAAAGGCGTGAACCGCTTTGCATTCTATGGCTTGCCCGCAGCCAGCGGCAAACGCTGGGCGCAAGAGCGTGAACATGCGTTTCGCCAGCTGGTGGCGCGCGAGCGTTATCAAGGCGTGGTCTATCAGGGCATGGAAACCGCGCCGGAAAACTGGCAGCACGCTCAAAACCGTCTGGCTGACTGGCTGCAAACCCTGCCGCAGCAAACCGGCATCATCGCCGTCACCGATGCCCGTGCGCGCCATCTGCTGCAGGCCTGTGAATACCTCAAAATTCCGGTGCCGGAGAAGCTCACGGTGATCGGGATTGATAACGAGGAACTGACGCGTTATCTGTCGCGCGTGGCGCTCTCGTCCGTGGCGCAGGGTTCACGCCAGATGGGTTATCAGGCGGCAAAACTGCTGCATCGCCTGCTGGATAATCAGCCTCTGCAACTGCAACGAATTCTGGTTCCACCGGTGAAAGTTATTGCGCGCCGCTCCACCGATTTCCGCTCCTTGCACGATCCCGCAGTGATTCAGGCGATGCATTACATCCGCTTTAACGCCTGCAAAGGTATTAAGGTTGAACAGGTGCTGGATGCCATCGGCATCTCGCGATCGAATCTGGAAAAACGCTTCCGCGATGAAACCGGCGACACCATTCACGCCATGATTCACCGCGAAAAACTGGAGAAAGCGCGCGAGCTGCTGGCGTGTTCTTCGCTGAGCATCAATGAGATCTCACAAATGTGTGGTTACCCGTCGCTGCAATATTTCTATTCGGTGTTTAAAAAGAGTTACGCCAATACGCCGAAGGAGTATCGGCAGCTTCACGGTGAAAACGTGCTGTGACGCACGGCTGAGATCAAGAATTCCGCCGCGATTGTCGCTATACTCCTGCGGCATCTTCAAAGGAAGATCGTCGTCTCCGGTGAGGCGGCCGGATTTCAAATCCGGTTGGGGCCGCCAGCGGTCCTGGGCAGGTTCGACTCCTGTGATCTTCCGCCACTACACTTCCGCACCCTTCCGAGATTATTTTTAATTACCTTTAAAAACAATATAGTTACTAAAATCTTCGTCCGCATAAGTCCTACCGCATCTGCCAGAATCCACGACAAATGTGTATAGTTATGCGTATATAATTTTTATACACACTTTAGACTTATACACATGGCCCTCACAGACATACAAATTCGACGCGCAAAACCTCAAGAAAAGCCTTACACCCTTAGCGACGGCCTCGGGTTGGCTTTACTCATTAACCCGGATGGCAGCAAAGGCTGGCGCTTTCGCTATCGCTTCAACGACAAAGCAAAGCTGATGTCGTTTGGCTCATATAGCCTCGTGTCGCTTGCTGAGGCGAGAGAGAAGCGTGATGTAGCGCGCAAGCAGGTAGCTAATGGCATTGATCCAGTAAAGGAGCGTAAAGCTCAAAAGCTGGCGCTTAAAATCTCCACTGAGAATTCTTTCGAAGCCATAAGCCGTGAATGGCACACGAATAAGGCTGATCGTTGGACGGTGGCTTATCGCGAGGAGATCATCAAAACTTTCGAGCAAGATGTATTCCCCTTCATCGGTAATCGCCCTATTTCGGAAATTAAGCCGCTGGAATTGCTTGAGGTGCTTCGCCGTATTGAAAAACGCGGGGCATTAGAGAAAACGCGTAAGGTGCGGCAGCGCTGTGGTGAGGTGTTTCGTTATGCCATCATTACCGGTAGAGCTGAGTACAATCCAGCGCCTGATTTGGCTGTTGCGCTGTCCGTTCCTAAACAAAAGAACCATCCATATTTATCAGCGGAAGAGTTGCACCATTTTGTCCGCGATCTTGAAGCGTATACCGGCAGTATCATTACTAAGAATGCGACAAAGATTGTCATGTTGACGGGCGTAAGGACTCAGGAGATGCGCTTTGCAACTTGGGAAGAGGTAGATCTAGAAAAAGGGATATGGGAAATTCCAGCAGAACGGATGAAAATGCGTAGGCCTCATATGATTCCGCTATCAACGCATGTAATTGATCTTTTTAAACAGCTCAGACCTATTACTGGTCATTATCCTTATATTTTTATTGGTAGAAATAATCGTAGTAAACCAATCTCAAAGGAGAGCGTTTCCCAAGTTATCGAGCTACTCGGTTACAAAGGCCGAGCTACTGGTCACGGCTTTCGACATACTATGTCGACAATTTTGCATGAGCAAGGCTTTGACAGTGCCTGGATTGAAATGCAATTAGCTCACGTTGATAAAAATACTATTCGCTCTATTTACAATCATGCTACATATGAGGTAAATAGAAGAGATATGTTGCAATGGTATGCGGATTTTATATTAGGAGGTTTTTAAAGCATGCGCGAATTTATTGACTACATATTTAATAACAAAGAATGGATCTTTTCCGGGATTGGAGTCACGATTTTATTACTCCTTGCTAGATTTCTCTTCCCATCTAAAGGCAGCGGCGTCAAAAAGAACAAACAAAAATCGACCACATTTACTATTGGTGGAAACAATAAATCCAAAACAAATCAAAAAAATGACCAGTAGTAATTCTCAAACATCAAAAATTACTGTTGTAGGGAAAGACAATGAAACCACTGTTAATCAATTTAACATCTCAATTTTCTCAAGTAACCCGTCATCGATAACTGATGACCTTAAAAGAGAGATAAGAGGGGTATTAGAAGAGGAGTTCATCAAATCAGAACTTAGAGTTTTTTTATGTTACCCAAACAAAGATAAAGACCAGGATAGCACACTATGCATTCAGCATTTAAAAAGTGAACTGGAAAACATTAATGCTGTAATTTTTGAAGGCGGAGGGAAGCAGAACTTACCAGATACAGAAAGTGTATACACGCACATAGCAGAATTGGATTTTATAAAAAGAAATTGCGATACGATAGTAATTTTTGCACTGGATGAGCTAACATTGTCTCAAATAACGCTAATAAGTTACTATAAAATAACAAAAGAAGTCAAATTCCCTGACCTCATAGTTATCTACAATGATGAAATTCAACAACTCGATAGATTTTTCTCTTTGGGTGTATTTCAATATTGCGATGACAACAATATTAAAATATTCAACATGAATGAGTTGCAAGAACAAAAAATTGAAATTCTATTACGAAGAATTAAGAACAAAAAATTAATTTCTAAAGATAGGGGATTGTTAGGAGGGTAAATGACTATTTCAATAAACTTTCGCCTTTTGTTATGGGCAACATCAATTATACAACCTGCAAATGCCAATGAAATATTGAGCTATTTAAAGTTGGTTTTAAAAGACGATGATGCGCTTCCTGATGAGGCTTCAATAAAAAAATATTTAAAAGAACTCAGGGAGATTGGTTATTTAGAATTAACATCTGTTAAAGGAGAGCTTTATTCGATAACTCCTATCGGTGATGAAAAACTTACAGCCAATTTGAGACAGCTTAGAGATAAACTACGCATTTTTATGCTTGACAAATGTTACAAATATTCTAAATTAATGTTGCTAGCCTCTACTGATACAAAGAATATGGGCGGCGATTCGCCGTCTTTACAGTTAAGGCATGATTTAAAAGAGGTTCCGCACCCAGGCCTGTCTTGGGCGTCCGGGACCTTGCCCAGCCGCCCAAGACAGGCCTGGGTGCGGATCTTTGAGCAATTACAAATTGGTTCAATGTCCAGTAGTCAGGCTAGCAATCTTAAAGATGATTCACAAAATCCACCTTCTTCTTTTTCGTTTACACCTGCACCAACCTTCTATTCTTATAAATCACTAAATAACCCATTATTCGAAGAAAATGGTGTTCTCACTATCGCATCATGCCTTGGGCTTACACCACGATTAATAAGCTCGATGATTAAAAATCAAGAAAAATATTATCGTGAGTTTGATTTATCAAAAAAAAGCGGTGGGATTAGAAAAATCTCAGCTCCACGTAAGTTTATGAAAGTGACTCAATATTGGTTAAATGACTATTTGCTTAATAGGCTAAAAGTTCATTCAGCATGTTTTTCATATAGAAAAGGAGTGAGTATACATGACAATGCTCTTCAGCATGTCGATAAAAAATTCGTAGCTAACATAGATATTGAAAATTATTTCGGATCGATTAATAAGACGATGATTAAATCGTGCCTTCTTCGTAATAATTTCTCAGAGCATTTAGTTAACACTATTGCTGGACTAACTACTCTTTACGGTACGTTACCGCAAGGGGCTCCAACAAGCCCTAATATTTCAAATGCAATATTATATGAATTCGACCAAACTATGGCCAATCAGGCTATGGTAAGAAAATGTGTATATACACGTTATTCTGATGATATAACTATTAGTGGAGATTCCAAAAGCGCTGTTAAGGAATTAATTAATCTTGCTAGGCTAAAAATATCCTCGCTGGGATTTAACCTCAATGATCACAAATTCAGATTGTTATCCTATAACAATAGGCAACTGGTAACAGGGGTATTAATCAATGGCGCACTACGCCCTCCAAGAAAATATCGTAGAAAAGTTAGAGCGATTTTTGATAAAGCACTTAAAACCAATGACACCAGCCTTTTGACAATAAATACTCTGAAAGGCCACTTCAACTATTTATCCACATTCAAAGAGTACGGTTTTAAATTTGAAGAAGAAAAATATCTTTCTATAATTAATTACCTTCAAAAAAAATAAATGAAAAAAATTGCCGCTATTTTGCGGCATTTTATCAATATTTCATCCTGTAAGTCTCCGCTAAAGTTTTAATTTTACTTAACACTTCAAACAAAAAATCAATCAGAGCCATGACTAAAACCCGCTGCGCGCTCTCGTACCCCCGCCACGCCTGCCCGCTTTATGAAGTGGTTTTCATGCACCTGCATGACCGGGCTGATGCCGCGCCGCTGCCGGGTTGATATGCCGTTATTAGGTGCCTGAGACTCATGCGTTTTCATGCGGCATAGACATGCACGCGCAAACTGTTGAGTGCCGGGCACAAAAAAGCCCGGCGCGGGACCGGTCATCTCATGGGTTTTACTCTGTTTCGGGTCAGATAAGTTTCTTCTTTTTGCAATCTGCTTTCGCGCTGCCCACCGGCGTGATCCCGGTCAGGCTCAGCACGTCGTCGCGGAACATCAGCCCGCCGTATTTTCTTCCGGTTTCGGCAAAACGCTGCATTACAAAGCCGTCAAAGAGCGTATCGGCGTCATTGACTCCCTCCATCACGCCCGGCATGTATTCACTGCCGGTGCGCCTGAACTGGCGGTATTTCATGTTCAGCAGGCTGAACAGCTCCGCGCCGTGCAACCCCAGAAAATCGCCCAGCAGCTCGTCCACGCGCTCGTCGGTAATGCTCTCATGACTGAGCACATAGGCTTTTGCCTTGCTCCCGGTGACATGAGCCAGCTGCGGCAGCTGCTTTTCCTTTTCGCCGGTCAGGCTCTCAAGCTCGCGCGCGGTTTCCTCCTGTTCAAGGTAGGCGGCGCGCAGCTTTTTCATTTCCGCCGTAACGGTGCCGCTGTTCTGATCCAGCAGTTCTCGAAAGCGTGCCCGTCCCGCCTCAGCCTCCCGTTCGGCCTCGCTGCGGCGCTCACGCAGGGTGCTCACGGTACCGGCTGCGGCGGTTTCGCTGTCGCGGGCCTCCATCCAGCCATTGAGCCTGCTCATCAGGTCGGCGACACGCAGACGCCAGCCAGGGGAAAGGCGTGTGACGAGCTCTGCGGTGGTCTTTTCCGCCTCCGCTGCGGGCAGTTTCGTGAGCCAGCCCGCCTCGCGCAGCGTCTGGTTTCCGGTGTGCATGGCGGCGGCAATGCGCGCGCCGGTCGCGTTAACTGCGGTGTCTGTCATTGACGTACTCATATTCTCTCCTGTTCAGGGCTGTGCGTGCCGGTCGCGGCGGATGCAGGCGTCGCCGTAGCGGCCCAGCGTCTGCGGCTGTCGCGCCGCGCTCAGCGTTGCCGCTGCGGGTTCTGACTCCGCAGGCTTCTGCGGCTTCATGATGATTTTCTCGACGCTCTCCAGCGCGGTGAACGTGCATGAGCAGTCAAGGTTGGTGCACTGATACCAGGTGCGCTTGACGGTCGCTGACTCGTAGGCGCTGGTGCGGGTATGTGCGGTAGTTCCGCACTCCGGGCATTTGAGGGCCATCACGCTCCCTCCTGCGGAAGCCGGTTCTGGCGCTGCGCAAAGCGCAGGTGCTGTGCGGGGGTGTAGCTCCCCTCACAGTCGCGAAGCATACCGGCTTCCGGGGCAAGGCCCGCTTCCGCGAGCACGTCCTTGTATGCTGCTGCCACCGCCGGGCGCGTACGCTGCACCTCACGGGCCACGGCACTGCGCAGCAGCCTGGCGGCCACCTCCAGCCCGCCGGGGCCGTTCAGGAACGGGGCCAGCGCGGAGGTGAGCGCCGGGCCGTGTTCACCCATAAAGTCGCTGAGTGCGTCCTCCGTGCAGGCTTCCAGCACAATCCGCTGTGCGTACACGCCCTCACGGGCGGCGCAGTTAATCTGCCAGTCCAGCACCGCGATGCGCTCGCGCAGCAGAGGTGCACGCTCACTGTAATCAGCCGTTTTTTCGCCAGCCGTGAGCAGTGTATTAAGTGCCGTTTCAGCCTCCTGACGCTCACTGACGTGAGCCTGCCACTGGCTGCGGGCGGCGCGCAACTGGTCAAGCGCCTGCGCGGGGGTGGTTGCGACGGTCATTGTGCCTGCTCCTTCTGCGCCATTTTGCGTCGGGCCAGAATTTTGTGGCGCGCTGCGAGAGAGGGGCTGTTTCTGTAGTCATCATGTGCGCCGCGCGCAGGGAAAGTTCCCGCGAGCTTAAACACGTCGTCTTCCGGCAGGGCGTCTCGCACCAATGCCGGGTCAGTGATGTTCCGGGCGATAAAATTCTTCAGCACCGTCTCCGGGTCGTTCACGCTGTCAACCTCACCAATCCCGGCGCTGGCCTGACGCCCCAGCGTGATTTTCAGCAGGCTCAGCGTCTGAATAAGCTGCTGGCCGTGCGCGTCTATAAACATCTGCCAGAGCTGCCTGGCACGAAGATTCACCAGGTCGCTGTGCGCAGTGATATAAGCGAGTGCAAGGTCGCCGGTTTCCCACGGCAGGGACTCACTCTCCTGCGCGTGCAGGGTCAGCAGGGCGTCAAACTCTTCAAGCGACTCGCGGTCGAGCGCAACCTCCGCGCGCAGCTTCTTCATCTCCGGCGTCATCACGCCGCCGTTCTCACGGAACAGCCTGCGCCATTCGTCATTCTGAGCGGTCGCATTCGCCTCGGTATCACGGCGGCGCTGGCGGATGATGTCTCCCTGAGAGGCGGCGGCCTCCTGCTTAGTACGTGCGTCCAGCCATGCGGCTTTGGTGGCGGTGACTTTATCCAGCGCGGTCTGGGTGCTGGCGGGTAAGTCGGTTGTGCGGGTCATGTATGCTCCTGTCGGGTCGGTTGGGATAAGTCAATTGTGCCGGGGCTGGCACAGGCGCTGCCACCGGGCGGCGTTGTATGACGGACCAGACAAAAGCTTTTTTTCTGGCGAGCCAGGAAAAGGCCTCACGAAAGCCTGTTAACAGCTTTCAGTTTTATATAAATCCTTCACTATTCTTCACCTTAAAAAAAAGATAATAAATACAGTTAATTAAATGGTGAACAGTTGAAAAACAATCCTTCACCCTCTGTTCACCACTCTTCACCTCAGGAATTTTTTTGACGAAACCCTTTATGGAATAAATAAGAATTAAAATTATTTTATTTATAACTATAAGTTACTGGAGAAAACCGCCTCAGCACTCTTTGGTACTCATTAAGACTATTCATGTACACCTGTCGTTTATGTGGTTTTTGTGGCGTCAGCCAGACAAATTTATCCTGTTGTCACCGGCGGAAATATTCGCAGAATAAATAGCTACCCGGTGCCGGACGTATCTGTCTGGTGCTTAAAGGACACACTGAGAGGTAGCTATGCACACCGTTTTATCCGCACCATCTTCCGCCCCGGCGGTCCCGGTTATGCCGGTATATTCACCCGTTCAGGAACGCTTTATGCGCCTGCCGGAAGTTATCCACGTGAGCGGCCTGTCCCGTTCAACCATCTACGACCTCATCAGCCGCAGCGCCTTCCCGGCACAGGTATCGCTGGGAGGTAAAAACGTGGCCTGGCTGGCAAGCGAGGTCAGCGCCTGGATGAACGAACGTATCGCCGCGCGCGGTCAGGAGCGTGCAGCATGATCAGGCTGAACATTGAGGGCACAACTCATCACCTGTCCGTGGAAGACGCGAAGCAGCTGGCGCTGGCCATTGCCGCTGAGGTGGACATGCCCGGTCAGCCGCAGCGCTTTCGCGGCACGGGCACCAGCTTCCGCATTTCGCGAAGCGAATCGGCCCACTCAGACCCGCAGGCATTTTCCCGCGACGGCATCACCCTCACCGACTGCTGAGGTATTTATGCCACTTTCTTCTTTCACTCCCGGCTTGCGCGCCGGGGGCTTTCCCTGGTACAGTATTTTCGCTGTCGCAAAATCGGCAGCCGGGCGTAGGAACCCGTGCGAAACAAAGGCGACACCAGACGCGCCATGCGTCTTTTTTTGTGTCTGTGCCCTGATGCACCCATTTTTCGGGCAGCGGTTCTGTTTCCGCTGCGCCTTCTGCGTAATGGTGGCCCGGGCGGGGCAGCCTTCGGGCTGGCCGGTTTCCTTTGTTGCCGGTATTCCTACCCCCGTCCGGGTTACCACCCTTGAGCGTAGGAACTCTGGTGGTAGCTGTAACAAGCTAACAAAGGAGTTTGCCCCTATGGCTACGGTCCTTATTTCCCCATACCCTCAGTTCGTCTTTGTTTTTGCTGCCGTGCGCCGCTGTCAGCGCAATTCCCGTATTCAGATGCTGCGCGCAACCGCTACCAACGAGCGCGCCGCACGCCAGATGCTTGCCCGCGACTACGTGCTGTCCTTTGCCTGCCGCCTGCCGGTTGTAGAGGTGCGCGCATGAGCCAGATTACGATTTCCCCGGATGACCTGACGCGCCTTGAGCACCTGCGCAACGCCGGGCGCTTTGTCAGCGAAATGACCGCTTTCCAGGAATGCCATGAGCTGCCGCAGCCTGCGCAGCGCGCGCAGCTAGCCTCGCTGGTGTTTATTATCACCGAGCAGCTCGACGGCGTGCTGAGCCGCTGCCACGACAGCTGGATGAATGACGAGGTGACGCCATGAAAATCCGCACCCTTTCCCCCGAGCTGCACGCCGCGCTGGCCCGTCGCGCGGTGGCCTGCGCCTGGCTCACCCTGTGTGATGAGCAGCAGCGCTACCCCGCCCTGACGCTGGCGCGACTTGAGCGCGCCATTGAAACCGAGCTGGAAGGATTCTACCTGCGCCAGCATGGGCGCCTGCGCGGTCAGGAAATTGCCTGCGCCCTGCTGGACGACCTGCTGGCCGCCGGCCCCCTCAAGAGCGCGCCGGGGCTGAGCTTCTTAGGTCAGGTGGTGATGGACGAGCTGAGCGGGCGCATTCACGACGCGCCGCTGCTGCACTGAGGGACAACAAGATGAAAATGACAGTATCAGACGCGGCGAAGGCCGCGCAGGGGCAGTGGCCCCGCATCCTGCCCGCGCTGGGCGTAAAGGTGGTGAAGAACCGCCACATGCCCTGCCCGGTGTGCGGCGGGACCGACCGTTTCCGCTTTGACGATAAGGAGGGGCGCGGTACGTGGCTCTGCAACCAGTGCGGGGCCGGTGACGGCATGGACCTGGTGAAAAAGGCGCTCAGCATAAACGTGACCGAGGCCGCCGAGCGCGTTAATGCCCTGACCGGCAACCTGCCCCCGGTGAACGAGGCCGCTATCATCCACGCTGAAGCGGAAGACAGCGGGGCCGCCCGCGCTGCCGCTGCCACGCTCGCACAGCAGCTGTTCAGCTCCGCGCATGAAACCAGCGGTAACGCCTACCTGTCCCGCAAGGGCTGGCCGGAGCATCCCTGCCTGACGCTTGCGAAGCCGCACAAAGTCGCCCTGACGACCTACAGTCCCGGCGATATTGTCGTGCCCCTGCGCGACATGACCGGCGCGCTCGTTAACGTGCAGCTGATTAGCGCGGAGGGCATCAAGCGCACGCTGAAGGGCGGTCAGGTAAAAAGTGCCTGCCACGTTCTCAGCAGCGATAAGCCAGCCAGGCGCATCTGGCTCGCGGAGGGCTACGCAACCGGCCTGACGGTGCACAACCTGACAGGAGACGCGGTATGGATTGCGCTGTCGTCCGTGAACCTTCTTTCTCTGGCTGGCCTCGCCCGTGAAAAACACCCCTCGCTGCAGCTGGTGATTGCCGCCGACCGCGACCTGAATGGCGACGGCCAGCGCAAGGCAGCACAGGCCGCCGCAGCCTGTAACGGAGCCGTGGCCCTGCCGCCGGTGTTCGGCGACTGGAACGACGCGTATACGCAGCACGGCGAGGCCGCGACCCGGCAGGCGCTGTCAGAGGCCGCCGCGCCGCCCGCTGTCAGCCCCTTTGACGTGATGAGCGAGGCGGAATTTTCCGCCATGAGCGCCAGCGAAAAAGCCGAGCGCGTGGCGGAACATTATCACCGTGCGCTGGCCGTGGATGCCAGCGGGGAAATCCTGTCGAGCTATAAAGCGGGCGCGTGGAAGGTTATTTCCGGTAAGCAGTTTGAGCGCGACGTGGCAAAGCTGTTCCAGCGCCTGCGAGCTCCGTTCTCGGCGGGCAAGATTTCCGGCGTGGTGGAAACCCTGAAGCTGATGCTGCCACAGCAGGCCGACCCGGCGCGCCGCCTGATTGGCTTTCGCAACGGCGTGCTCGATACAAAAAGCGGCTTATTCAGCCCGCACCGGCGTGAAAACTGGCTGCGCACCGTCAGCGACGTGGACTACACAAGCCCCGTTGAAGGAGAAACGCTGCAAAGCCACGCTCCGAGCTTCTGGCAGTGGCTGGACCGTGCCGCCGGGCGCTGCGCGGAGAAGCGCAACATCATTCTCGCCGCGCTGTTTATGGTGCTGGCGAACCGATACGACTGGCAGCTGTTTCTGGAGGTCACCGGCCCCGGCGGCAGCGGCAAAAGCATAATGGCAGAAATCGCCACCATGCTGGCCGGTGCGGATAACGCAGTGTCAGCCTCCATCGAAACGCTGGAATCATCCCGTGAGCGCGCTGCGGTGATTGGCTACTCGCTGATAAGGCTGCCCGACCAGGAGAAGTGGAGCGGCGACGGCGCTGGCCTCAAGGCCATTACCGGCGGTGATGCTGTGTCCGTCGATCCGAAATATCGGGACGCCTACTCAACGCATATCCCGGCGGTAATACTGGCGGTAAATAATAACCCGATGCGCTTCACTGACCGCAGCGGCGGCGTATCACGCCGCCGGGTAATCCTGCACTTTCCTGAAATCATCCCGCCGAACGAGCGTGATCCGCAACTGAAGGAAAAAATTAGCAGCGAGCTGGCCGTTATCGTACGCCAGCTGATGCAGCAGTTCAGCAAGCCGCAGGACGCCAGAGCGCTTCTTCAGTCACAGCAGAACTCAGATGAAGCCATGCGCATCAAACGCGACGCCGATCCAATGGTGGATTTCTGCGGCTACCTGTTCACTACGCCAGAGCCGAATGCACTCTATATGGGAAATGCCAGCATCAGGCCGCTCCAGCCTAAGCGCTACCTTTATCACGCCTATCTGGCCTACATGGAGGCCAACGGCTACAAGAACCCGCTCAGCATGAAGATGTTTGGCCTGTCGCTTGAGAGCATCATGAGGGAGTACGGGCATCAATATCTGAAGCGGCGCACAAAGTCAGGGATTCAAACGAACCTCGATCTCACGGAAGAAAGCAGCAGCGACTGGCTGCCAAAGTGTGATGATCCCACCGCGATGTGACTAACCAGAACCGGCGAAAGCCGGTTTTTTTACAGCTATTCATCATCAAAGATGAAGAATTTACCGCATGCAACACTCATCAGTCACCACTCAACCCATTGAAATTTAAAATTAAATTTTGATGGTGAACAATGTGAAGGATTTACTATAAAATCATTTTTTCTTGTCTAAACCAGCCGTATTTAGTATCTCTATCATTGACTAATAGTAATAATATTTTTCTTAGAGCCTAATTTTAACATGGATTATCCTCATGGTAGATGGTGATAAAATGGAAAACGCTGTCGGTATAAAAATTGATTATTTGAAAAACAGGGATAATCCAGAGCAGGTTTTTTCTGCTATGGCTTTATATATTTCCGCATATAAACAATATGGCCAACTTATAGCCCAAGCTTCGAATGATAATATTGAATATGAATTACGCTTACAAGATATTGAGAGAGGTTCTATAAAAGTATTGCTTGGATCTATTGGAAATGGATTTGGCTCTTTTATAACTAAAATGTCTTCTGACCTTATGAATGACATAGTTGAAATTGAGGAAATAATCCTCCCAGAACAAGTCGATGATTTGGCAAAGAAGCAAGAGAGGAGAATGGAGGAAAATACTGGAAATATTTCTTTTTATATAAACAGGGTTGAATTTGCTAAGGTTCTAAAAAACCTATCTGCTGCTAACGAGCTACTCTACAAGGATGAAAAAGCGGAAATTGAAAGCATTAACCCTAATGATAACAACATTGTACATATTAATACAAGAATGAGATTCTTGGGCGATCCAGATACAATGTTCAATATAAAAAACCCAATGTTTTATCACGGAAGAGATTGCTTAGACATTATAAAACCAGTTAATTTTGGAGACTCACAGTGGCAAGTTAGAAGCAGAACTACCAATAGAACATTTATGGCTTCAATAATGCATAAAGAGTGGTTACGAGCATACCAAAATGGTGAAATCCCTTTAATTACAGCAAGATACTGCATGATTGCTAAAATTTACTACGAAGTAGATCAAAAAAATAAAAAATCTCCAGTTAAAAATGCATTAATTATTGAAGTATTGAAAGTGGTACCTAGTACTGAGGATCAAGATGCCTTACTCTAGCCACATTAAGTCATTAATGGCTTCGTATCTATTCATTTTAATGCCATTTACTACACTAATAATCGTAAAAGTTATTGATGGAAAGTGGTTAGATGTCCTGTTGGCAAGTGATTGGTCAATTGTCAGCTTCATAATTTTCGGCCAATCATTAATGTCTTTATCGTCAGCATTAATTTCGAGTTCAAGTAATAAAAAAAGAGAGGGTTGGGAATTACATACAGCAAAGATATTTATTACTGGAATAGCCCCAAGCCTTATAATATATATATTTATGATCAAAACACCCACGCTAACATTAGGTATTTTTCAAATAATTCTTTTTATTTATGCTTCTTATCGCTTCTTTGTAGATGGATTGACAGTGAAAAGACTTTCTTAAATCAAGAAAAAAATTGAAGCAGGCTAAACATGTATATAAATATGTATAGTAAAGGGGGGTTAGTGGATAAAAACATAATAAAAACATATCATTGCGCAATGATATCGACTCCTGTGATCTTCCGCCACTTTTTTGTTTCATTCAGCTAACTCAACAACCCCGCCCCCACATTCACCGACAATCCCAAAATCGCCAGATTGAATACAAACGAAATCACCGACTGTAATAGAGCGATTTGCCGCATATCCGTGGTGCCCGTTGCCACATCGGCGGTTTGCGAAGCTACCGCGATGGTGAAAGAGAAGTAGAGGAAATCCCAGTATCCCGGCTGCTCGGGCTTTTCAGGAAAGATCATCGGCGTGACATCCTTGCTGCGCCGCAGATAGTGATGATGCGCGTAATGCATGGCGAATGACGTCGGAAGCAGCGCCCAGGAAACCACCAAGGTTGCCGCGGTCAGCAGCAGATGCAGCACGCGTGGCGTTCCCGTTAGGCTCTTCAGCGTGGTGAGTTCCATCAGAATCGCCAGAATGCTGACCAGGCAGGTGAGCGTCACCATACTCAACACCAGCGTCGCGCTTTCATCCTCGATTTTCGCAATATGCGGAATGTCTTTGGCCTCGGTGCCTAACATGCGCAGCCACAGAAATGCGAGATAGAGCCATGCCAGCACGTTCCAGCCAATCAGCAGACGCTGCAACATGCCCAGATGCGCAGGCAGGAAGAAATAACAGGCCACGCCAGCGACAATCGAAATCAACAAACGCAGGCGCGCACGAAGATAATGCATCAGAGAAAGGCTCATGGTGTCAGAGGCTTAGTGAAGGAAGGTGGATAGGTTAACTGTAGACGCTGATAAAGAGGTTGTAATTGCGGAGCACCCCAACCGTTTACCAAATCTGCTGCGCTGCAGTTGATAAAATAATCGCCAATCGACTAATGAGCTTCATTGCGTCTCTCTGGCATACTGTGCACCAGATCCTAAAAGAGCGGAGGCGACATGTCAGAGGAGCAATCCACACCATCACCAGCAGGCGAATTTGTCATGTTTGCGAGCGGCGATGGGAAAGTGCGGGTTGAATGTCGCTTTGAAAACGAAACTCTGTGGCTTTCTCAGGCCATGATATGTGAGCTGTTTGATAAAGCGAAAGCGACCATCAGTGGGCATATCAAAAACATCTTCGAAGAGGGTGAATTGCTGGAAAATTCAGTTGTTCGGTTTTACCGAACAACTGCCAGCGATGGAAAAAATTATCAGGTTCAATACTTTAGCCTGCCAATGATTCTCGCCATAGGTTATCGCGTCCGCTCTGCACGCGGTACTCAGTTCCGCCAATGGGCAACGCAAACCCTGCAAGAATATTTGGTCAAGGGCTTCGTGATGGACGACGAGCGGCTGAGAAATCCGCCGGTTGGTTCATCCGCAGTACCTGACTATTTCGATGAGATGCTGGAGCGTATTCGCGACATTCGCGCCAGTGAGCGTCGGATGTATTTACGCGTTCGCGAGATTTTTGCCTTAGCGGCTGACTATCAACCTTCCCTCAAAGAGACCACGCAGTTTTTTCAAACCATTCAGAACAAATTGCACTTTGCCTGTACCGGTTATACCGCTGCCGAGCTGATTCATTTGCGCGCCAACGCCAGCCAATCTCATATGGGTTTGACCAGTTTCAAAGGTGAAGAGGTGCGCAGAAGCGATGTCACCGTGGCTAAAAATTATCTGGTTCAGGACGAAGTGAGCGAGCTTAATCGCGTGGTCACGATGTGGCTGGATTTCGCAGAAGATCAAGCGCGCCGCCGCCAGCAGATTTTTCTTCGCGATTGGCAGAGCAAACTCGATCAATTTTTGCAGTTTAACGATCGCGATGTGCTGCAAGGTGCAGGTTCAATCAGTAAGAAAATGGCCGATGAAAAAGCGCAGGCTGAATACGGTCAATTCGCCGAGCAACAGCGTCGTTTAAAAGAGGCAGAAGGTGAAAACAACATTGCCGGTCTGCTGCAGTGGCAGACAATCCCTAAGAAATCGAAATGATCGCCGCTGGGCCGCATCCCGCCCTTTCACTCCTCAACTTATACACACCCACGCTTTACTTCCCCACCTATCTCCGCCACTTTGCTCCTTCATCGCATTGTGGAGCCAGGCATGCTAATCCATCCAACCGATACTCTGACTTTTTCCGGCAATCCACGTCAGGCTGAGCTGCGTCAGCGCCTGCTGCAGCCGGATGCGCCGAAAGTGATTGCCGCTGCGTTAGCGAAGCAGCTGGACCGTGAAACCTTCACCCATCGCCACGCTGCCGGGCAGCTCTTCTGTTTGAAGCAGGGATTGATGACGGTGAAAACGCCGTCGGGTATTTTCGCCAATCCGCCGCGACTGGTGGGCTGGATTCCGCCCTACTTTGAACATGCGATCATCGGGCCGGGCCCGGTGCTTGGCTGGACAGTATTGGTGGACGACGCGCTGGCCGCACCCTTGCCGGATCATCCCGTCCTGCTTTCCTGCCCGTCGGTGCTGGAGCCGCTGGCGGAAAGACTGGCAACCTTGTCGCCCGATCACTGGGGCAGCGCGCGCTACCATCGCCTGTGCGAGGTGTTCCTGGATGAGTTATATGAATCGACCGAACATCCGCTGACGTTACCGCTGCCAGCAGAACCGCGCTTGCTGCAGATTGCGCGCCTGTTAATGGACGACCCCGCCGATACGCGTACCGGGCCCGAACTGGCGCGCTGGGCAGGACTCAGCCCGCGCAGCCTCAGCCGTCATTGGGCCAGCGCGGTCGGCATGAGTTTGACGCGCTATCGCCAGGTTTCACGTTTACTCAAATCACTGGAAGGATTGGCCGCGGGCAAAAGTGTGCAGCAAGTGGCGTGGCAGGTCGGATTCGACAGCGTTAGCAGCTACATCAGCGCTTTTCGCAGCGCGTTTGGCTCAACGCCCGGCAAATACTTTACGCCGCCAGCCGACTCTGCGGATGCAAAAACAGCAAACTAGCAGGCCCATCAATGTCCGGCAAACTGTGCTGATATTTGCGACGGAACGCGCCTGGCGGCAGGTCGAACATGCGGCGGAAGGTGCGGCAGTAAGTTTGCTGCGAGTCGAAGCCATATTTGATGGCGATATCCATCAGCGGCATATTGCTGTTCAACAGCGCAATCACCGAAGCCGTTAACTTGCGCTCGCGAATATAGGTACCCAGCGCGACGCCGGTGTAACTGCGAAACAGTCGCTGCAGATGCCACTGCGAATAGCCGGCGCGGCGCGCCACGGTTTCCAGAATGAGTTTCTGTTCAATGTTGTCCTCAATCCAGAGCATCAGTTGCTGCATAAAGGCGGCGTGCATATCCATCTTTCCTCCTGATGTCGAAATGAATACCGTGATACCGATAAATCGTCGCACATCCCGTAGCGGCGCGATTTATCGCGCAATAAATTGCGCCGCTACGATCAGTGCGCTCTGAAATTTCGGTGTCAGCGATTAACTGATAAGCATTATAAGAAGACGTTAGCTGGCTATGTGATGGTCAAAAGCCAATAAATAACGATAACTCGCCAATTTATGGCTGTTCCTACAGCTAGGACTCTTCGGCATCTTGTAGCCAAATGCATCATGTAATATTGTTAGTTACATGAAATGATACTTTGAGATGAAAAGGAGAATGTATGAGCAGCTTAATAATATCGAACCTGTCAATATGCCTGGCGATCGCACTGGCATCGGCCAGTATTTCCATGACAATTACCCAAACTGAGCTATTCGCGGGATTACGCGCATGGACCGCTAAAAAGAACGCATTATTGGGTCATTTGTTTCATTGCTTCTATTGCATGAGCCACTGGGTGGTATTTTTCGGCATGGTGGTTTATCACCCTGATTTATTACATAGCAGAATGGCAATTGCTGACTGGCTGATGACAGCATTTATCACCCTCACGCTAACAACCTTTATTAATGGTTTGATGTTTAAGGTTTTCCAGGCGGCCATTACTACGCACGTCATGAAGCATGAAGCACAAATCACCTTACAAAAACAGGATTAACCGATGTGATGAATAGCCGGGAAAAATCGGTTATTCACTGCATTTAGGGAAGGTATCGGACGGGAGGCCAAGTTTAGCCATTTTACTCAGATAATCGTCACTAATATCGGCAACAGTAATTTGGCTAAAGCGCTTCAACAACAGCGCTTCCGCTTCGCTAAGGGTTTGATCGAGTTGCGCATCAACGGCATGCTCAACCAGACAAGGCGAGGGCTCCGCAGCCGGACCAATGCTAAACAGCGCTGGTGCGCCGATTGCCTGATAAACATCCAGCAGGGATATTTCCGTTAACGCCACACGCAGCTCCCATCCACCACCGTGCCCTTTTTCTGACACCACATACCCTTTATCACGCAGGCCGGACATCATCCTGCGCACCACCACCGCATTAGTGCCCAACATTTTAGCCATCGTTTCTGAAGTGGCGCGTTTAACGTGCCGATCCAGATGTATCAGTGCGTGCAACGAGCGGGACAAGCGATTATCGCGCGGCATAAATCATTCCTCTAAAATTCACCACACTCTAACAAAGGAGTGAAGTGGCAACAATTTATCGCGCTATCATCGAGTCAAAAGCTTAATCATCAGCGTTTACGGATATGACACGAAAATATCAAGGAGAACACCATGAAAGGAATTTACCCCGCGCAGAGGAGCGATTTCGAGGCGATAACCACGGTATGGGAAGCCTCGGTGCGGGCGACGCATCATTTCCTGCAAGATGCGGATATCCGCGCTCTGCGCCCGTTGGTGCGCGAGCAATATTTGCCGATGGTTGAGCTGCGTGTTTATCGCGATGAACAACAGAACATCGTCGGTTTTCTCGGCGTGGCGGATAATCGGCTGGAGATGCTGTTTGTCGCGCCGCAAGTGTTTGGTCTCGGCATAGGCAAACAGCTAATGCGCTTCGCCATCGAACAAATGAATGTCACCGAACTGGATGTGAACGAGCAGAATCCGCAGGCGCTAGGTTTCTATCAGCATCAGGGATTTGTTATCACCGGCCGCTCGCCGCTGGATGGTCAGGGAAATCCTTTTCCGCTGCTTCATCTGCGCTATGCGCCGTGATTTAAATGGTCGCGCCCATTGAAAGGCGATAATGCAGGTCGACCTGCTCGATGGTGGGCTGCTGGTTGATCTTTTTCAGGATGATCTCCGTCGCCACTTTTCCCATCTCAAAGCGCGGCGTAATCACGCTAGCTAAGCGTGGCGTGGTTGCCTGACCAATTTCCAGCCCGTGAAAACCGGCAATCGCCATCGCTTGTGGCACGGCAATGCGCGCCGCCTGACACTCCTGCAGTACGCCAACCGCCAGATCATCATTGGTGCAGAGAATCGCATCCATCTCCGGATAGAGCTGGCGCGCCAGCGTCATCATGCCGGTACCAATCGATACCGAAGAGACCTTGTTCGGCACAATCCGGCCCGCAGGCAACCCGGCCGCTTCAACCGCATCGCGATAACCGGCGTAACGTTGCTCATCACGACGATCGGACATCGAACCAAAATAGATAACGCGCTGTTTGCCGCTGGCCAGCAGCATCGCCGTCATGTCGTAGCCGGCGCGATAGTTGTCGAAGCCAACATTGATGCGTCCACGCGCCTCGGTCAGCCCCATCACTTCCGCCACCGGAATATTGGCGGCGTTTAGGTATTTTTCTGCGCGCACGGTGTGCACAGATTCGGTCAGGATCAGCCCTTTGATGTTAAAGGCCAGCACCGTGGCGATCTGCTCCTCTTCACGCTGGGCGTTGTAGTCGTAATTGACCACCAGCGTTTGATAACCGTGCGCGCTGGTCACCGATTCAATGCCCGCCAGCAAGTCGGCAAAGATTTGATTATTAAAAGAAGGAATTAAAACGCCGATGCGCGGTGGGTTCTGTTTGGTCGCCGAGACATTTTCGCTATCCGCGACGTAGCCAATTTCGGCAATCACGCTGGCGATTTTCTCCGCCGTTTCCGTTTTGACTTTTTCCGGCGTGCGCAGATAGCGACTTACCGTCATTTTGGTGACGCCCGCCAGGGTAGCAATATCGTCCAGAGTGATGCGCTGCGTTTTCATTACGACGTCCGCAAAGAGGGGCTGATAATCAACGTATTATGCCCGTTGCCTGTTAAAAAATGAAACGCACCCGTGCGCTCCGTCGGGTGAAATAAACCCGGCAAACCCACATATTCAACAGAATGAAAATTCCAATAAAAAGCAAATTGTGCAATGCCCTTACTGAGTGAGTTGATGAAAAACCTATCATTTCATTGGGCTATAAGCATACTCCTGACGACTTATTCGGCAATTTTCGCCACCCCCTTCACACTTTTCGGAAAAAATGATCCAAATACCATCATTTAGAACATATATTCCAACACGAAGACCTCGCGTGAATAAAAGTTGAACATCGAAACCTACACCACCCTCTTTCTGGACAAGTAACGTTCAGGCCGTAGAGACAAGGGGCTATAACAATGGATACCAGGCAAAAACGCTACAACATGAAGTATGTCATTCTCTGCTGTACTGTCGCGGCATTCGGCGGTCTGCTGATGGGATATGACTCTTCCATTATCTCCGGTGCAATCGAACCCTTAAGTGAATATTTCCAGTTAACGCCCGCTGAAACCGGCTGGGCCGTTTCCAATATCCTGCTCGGCAGTTTGATCGGCTGCTTTATGGCACCGCGCCTCAGTGACAAGCTGGGACGTAAAAAATCCCTCGCCATCACCGCCCTGCTGTTTACCGTTTCGGTGATCGGCACGGCGCTGGCGCATAACTTCACCGTGTTCGTCATCTTCCGCATGATTGGCGGATTAGCGATTGGCCTGGCCTCGGTGATTTCGCCTATCTATCTGGCCGAGCTGTCGCCTTCGAAGTTTCGTGGCCGTACCACCGCGCTCTATGCGGTGTGCTGCGTCGGCGGACAATCGGTAGTGTTGCTGACCAACTACTTCATCACCAAATCCACCTTGCCGGATGTGATGATCAACATGGGCTGGCGCTACATCCTCGCCACCGCGCTGGTGCCGTGCGCGCTGTTTATTTTGTTCATCGCCTTTATCCCGGAATCACCGCGCTGGAACGTGCTGAAAGGCAAGTACGATGAAGCGTTGGATACGCTGACCAAAATCTCTAACCGCGAACATGCCGAGAGCGTGTTCAACGAAATCAAACATTCGTTTTCTGATAAAACCGCGCAGCAGCACAAATCGCGTCTGCGTCTGGATAAAACCACCATTCCATTGCTGATTGTCGGCATCGGTTTGGCGGTGGGTAACCAGATCAGCGGTATCAACGTCATTCAGTACTTTGGGCCAACCTTGCTGAAAAACGTCGCGGGCAGCACTGACTCAGCGCTGCTGCAAACCTTCTGGCTGTCGATTTGTCAGTTTATTGGCGTGCTGGCGGGGATGATGCTGATCGATAAAGTCGGTCGTCGTAAGCTGCTGCTGCTGGGCGCAATCACCTCTTGCGTGTGCCTGACCTACTCCTTCATCGCCTTCTATTACCACTTGCCGGGTATGCTGGCGGTTATTGGCCTGTTCGCTTACATGATTTTCTTTGGTATGACGTGGGGGCAGATCGTCTGGACGGTGCTGGGCGAAGTGTTCCCAACCGAGATTCGTTCGATTTGCGTGGGGATTTCCATCTGCGCGATGTCGATGGCCAACTTTGTTATCAGCAGCACCTTCCCGATCATGAACAGCAGCCCGATGCTGCTGGATATGTTCCACGGTGGCTTCCCGCTGTTGCTGTTCGCAATCTTCTCGCTGGGTATGTACTTCTTCACCTTCCGCTACCTGCCAGAGACGGCCGGCGTGTCGCTTGAGAAGATTCATGCGCTGGTGCTGCGTAAATTTAACGTCGAAGCAGAGTTGCCGGAGACGACGTCCACCGTGAAGGCGAGCGAATCATTTGATATTCCACGGCATTAAGCGGTAAGGATACGAATCTGCAGGGCGCCCTTTATGGCGCCCTTGTTAACTCAGGCGTTCGTACTGCTCAATCACCGCCAGCGCTAAGCCGTTGGCGGGATCGATACGCAGCGGCAGGAAATGCAGCGCGGTATGGGCGAAGGTAAAGGCCAGCGCACCGGCCTGCGCCGCCTGCTGCACCGCCTGCACAAACGCTGGCTGCGCATTCCACGGCCCATCAATAATGATGCTGGCCGGATTCACCAGCTGCATCACCTGACTCAACGCGTTGCCCAAGTGGGTGCCCGCCTGCGTCATCACCTCTTTCAGGATTTCCGGTTCGCTCTCGCCATTCTGCCAGCGCAGGCCCGGTTTGCGTTTTGCCAGCTGCTGCTGAATGGCCGGTTTGCTCACCAGCGTTTCCAGACAACCTAAGCGGCCGCAGCTACAGCGTTCGCCGTTGGGTTGCACGATAAGATGGCCGATCTCGCCCGCCGTCCAGCTGCTGCCGGTAAACACTTCGCCGTGTTCCACCAGCGCGCCACCTAATCCTTCAGAAATTCGCAGATAGAAATGGCTTTGCGACTTATTCAGTTCGAGTTGCTGCACCGAAAGCAGCGCCGCAGCTTTGACGTTATTCATGATGCGCAGCGGCAGCGGCATCTCGTGGCTGAGGATGGTCATCACATCCACATCCTGCCAGCCCAAATGCGCGGAAAAATGCACCCAGCCGCGATGCGGATCGATGATGCCAGGGAAACCAATCGCCACGCCGAGCAGCTCGGGATGCGCCGCGTGCAAGGTCTGGCACACTTCCACCAGCTCATGCAGCAACTGCTCGGGATCGCTGGTTTCGGTGCGCCAGGTTTGCTCGGCAATCACCTGCGAGAAATAGTCGCACACGCGCCAGTGAATCGCCTGGCGCTCCACCATGATGCCCGCGCTTTTCAGCTTTTCGGCGCGCAGCGAGATTTCGATTTTCGGTCGTCCCGCTGACGCCACGCTAACCGGGCCGAGCTCATTGATCAGCCCGGCTTCCAGCAAATCATCGACAATCAGTGAAACGGTGTTTTTGCTCAGCTCGAGCGCTAATGCCAGATCCTGGCGGGAGGTGATGCGGGTGGTGCGCAGTTGCATCATCACCCGCTTCAGGTTGTTCAGGCGAAGTAGTGCTGGACCTTTACCGGCTGCTTTCATAGCACTCCTCAATACTCATCACCGCGCACACGGCTGCGATAACTTTCCCAGTCAAAGCGCACCCACAAGCTGTTGCCGAGGCGCATACGGTCCATCACGCGTTCACCCAGCAGCGAATTCATGCCGGCGGGATCGAGGTTCGATAACATGCCCGTTGGGCGTTTCGACGATGAGCGGCGATCAACAATCTGATTGATGATCACTTTTTCATAGCGCGATTCACTCTGCATCCCGATCTCATCGATCACCAGCAGATCCACATGGCTGAGATCGTGCAGCAGGCGCTCTTCAGTTAAATCGCTGCCGCCGCTGAAAGTGCCTTTCATGCTCGACATCAAGTCGGCCACGGTCACAATCAGCACGCTTTTACCGCGAATAATCAGATCGTTACCAATCGCCGCGGCAAGGTGGTTTTTACCGGTGCCGGGACGACCGGAAAAAACAAAACTGGAGATGCTGTTTTCAAATCCGGCGGCGTATTCGCGCGCCATGGCCAGCGCTTTGCGCTGCCCATCATTTTCCACGCGATAGTTGTCGAACGAGCAGTTCATGTGCAGCTCGCGGATGCCCGAGCGCCCCATGATGCGCTGCATTTTCATCGCGCGGTTTTCTCGCACAATCGCTTCCGAGCGCAAGCGGCCCTGTTCCTGGTTCCAGGCCAGCAGCTCCGCGCCGCTTTTGAATTTCGGCTGCACTTCGGACGGCATCATCTTTTTCAGGCGACTAAAAAGATCGTTCGGCGTTTTCATTACTCACCTCGGAATCCATCGGGAATATCGTAATCAGTATTGCTGATTTGCGTGAGATCGCGCTTTGGCTGTCCGCCATTGGCGGCGCGATTCATCTGCACGCTGCGCGCTAGCTTCTGCTGCCACTGCACATGATGGAACAAACGGCCTTCCGCCTGCCAGTACGCCACAAACGTGGCCAGCTCGGCGGCGGTAACCGGTTCACTCAACGCCACGCCCCAGATCGCGGCCTGACGCTGAAAATCGCTATCGGGCTGCCAGCCTTCATACATCGCGAACTTGCCCACCGGCGTGGCGATGGGCGCGCTTTCGGTCTGAAACAGACTCTCATCCAGCGTGACATCATTGGGCTGCTGCGCGGCGGCTTCCAGCGCCAGCAGCTGCGCCAGACGCTGCGGCGTGAGCGCATAAAACGCCGGCGTATTGTTATGCAGCACCGCCAGCGTGCCGTTATCGGCCTGCTGCAGCACGGCGAGCGGGTCATGGCAGAAGCCATCCAGCCCCACCAACGTTGAAGATAAGATTTTGACTGACATGAAGAAACCTGACGTTAACCAGCATGGTGCGCCGGGCGGCAAATTCAGCCCGGCGTTATGCGGTAAGTGTACCTGTTTTAGGACAAGTGATCGTCAAAAAGGTCGCAGCGATTAGCGTGGCATCGTCAGCGGTTCAGCGCGATCCACATGGCGTGACGCGTGCGGCACTCGAACCGCGACAGGCTGCGGCCGGGTTTGCCAAAGATAGCGAGCCGATGCGATCAGGCACAGGCTGTAGCCAAACATCTCGCTGCCCTCTTCCGCCATGTTTTTTACCACGCGGTTATAGCCATCGAGCATCAGATGTTCCCACAGCTGATGCATGCCAAACAGGCGCGAAAACACCAAAATAGCCAGTAAACCTGCGGCCATCATCTGCCAGCTGCGATGCTGAACCAGCGACGCCAGGCCGGGCAGGATCTGGCGCGGCTGGCGGAAGGCCATCGCCAGACAGGCCGCCGTCGTCGCCAGCGCAAACCACAGCCATGCGCCGTGCCTGATGAAATCGAACAGGAAGTCCATCTCACGAATCAGCATGCAGCTGTAAAAACCGCCGACCAGGATCAGCACGCTGCGTTGTGATGGCCGCTGCCAGGCCGAGAGGAAATAGAAGGTGGCGATGAGCAAGAGCATCAGCTCCTGGGTGATTTCGGTGAAGGAGGTTTCGTGCAGGGCATCGTTCATCCAGTTGACGTCGATGTAGACCATCGCCATACAGAAAACGAGCACCAATCCACTGATGAGAAAGGCCGTAACTTCACGGCTAATAAGAATAATATTGTTGCGCATATTGTGACCAAAGTAATGATTAGCGCGCTTAGTATATGGACCTCAGGTTTTGTCACTTCTCTTTTTATGCCGATTAGAAGCTGGCGCTGACGCCCAGGCTATAAATAAACTGCTCACCGCTGGTCACTGCGCCGGTTTGCGCAAAAGAAGCAAAGGCCGCCATATTTTGCCCCAGCGGCATATTTGCGCCGACGCTGACATCCACCCAATTATTTTCCCGTCCGTTGATATCCTCGGCTCGTTCGCGGGTGGGCGATGGCAACTCTTCATTTACCAGATGGCTGTAACTTACCTGCGCCCACGGCGATATCCCACTAAAGCTAGAATCCACGCGCCAGCCAACGGAGGCAATGTGCTCGGCGTTGTTGCTATCCACTCCTGCGCACTTCGGACAGCTCAAAGTCGAATCATCTACCGCAAACTGCGCCACCGGCCCGGTGCTCACCGCTTTACTCATCGGCATCGACCAGCCGGCAGAGTAGCGATTAACAAAAGGCGTAGCGCCGACGCTGGCGGTTTCACTGTGCATCACCAGCGCGTAGTCATTCGGCGAGTTAAGCGCGGCGTCAAACAGGTTGGCATCGGGGTTTTCTGTCAACATCAGGTGATTACTGGAAATTTTTTCAGCAAGTATGGCGTTGTAATCGGGTGCGCTATTCTGGCTCGATTGATCAAAGGCATAGGTATTCCCGGCCAGAAAAAATAGCCATACACTGCCAAAAGCCAGCGCGATTATATGCTGGCCTGTCCGCTGACTTTTCTGCAACATGAAGGACTCCTGACGAGCCGGGAAGAGATGGGCGTTTAGGTTTTATAAGATCTATATCGGCGCCCCTTGTATAACTATTAATCGCTTTTGCCATTCGTCAAGGGAACTACCGCTATTTCATAGGCTAAGGGAGTGATGCAATGCAACGTTGTGGCTGGGTAACTGAGGATCCACTGTATCTGGCGTACCACGATAAAGAGTGGGGCGTGCCGCAAACCGATAAGCGAGTCTTATTTGAAATGGTCTGTCTTGAAGGCCAACAGGCAGGACTTTCATGGATTACGGTACTGAAAAAACGCGAAAACTACCGCCGCGCGTTCCATGAATTTGATCCCGCAGCCGTGGCGTTGATGGATGAAAGCGACATGGCACGGTTGATGCAAAATGCGGGACTGATTCGCCATCGCGGCAAGCTGGAAGCGATCATCAACAATGCGCGTGCCTTGCTGGCGCTGGAAGCCACCGGACAGGAGTTTTCACGCTTTATCTGGTCTTTTGTCGACCATACGCCGATTTTGCACCGTTACGCGAATTACAAAGACGCGCCAACGACCTCCGAGCCCGCGATTGCGCTGTCGAAAGCACTTAAGAAGCGTGGTTTTAAATTCGTCGGCCCCACAACCTGCCACTCATTTCTACAGGCCTGCGGCTTAATTAACGATCATCAAACCAGCTGTTTTTGCCATCCTGATAATCTTTAAAGCAAAAGTTTACAAATTAAGACTGACCCTCACGCATTTCCCCATAATTGAACGGCATAATAGTGCCGTTTTGGGGCTTTTCCCCGTTTATATCTGTGAGGGATTTTTCATGAATAAGCGTATTTTGGCGCTGACCTTGTTACTGAGCGGCAGCCTCGCGCTGTCGGGTTGTACCACCAATCCCTATACCGGCGAATCGCAGGCGGGCAAATCGGGTATCGGTGCTGGTTTGGGCGCGGTGCTGGGTGCGGGCGTGGGCGTGCTGTCGTCGTCGAAGAAAGATCGCGGTAAAGGTGCGTTGATTGGCGCGGCGTCCGGTGCCGCACTGGGCGGCGGCGCGGGCTATTATATGGATGTGCAGGAAGCGAAACTGCGCGACAAAATGCGCGGCACCGGCGTCAGCGTGACGCGTCAGGGCGACAACATCGTGCTCAACATGCCGAATAACGTCACCTTTGATTCCAACAGCAGCAACCTGAAACCGGCGGGCGCCAACACCCTGACCGGCGTGGCGATGGTGCTGAAAGAGTATCCAAAAACCGCCGTGAATGTGGTGGGCTACACCGACAGTACCGGCACGCGCGCGCTGAATATGCGCCTGTCACAGCAGCGCGCCGACAGCGTGGCCAGCGGTCTGATTCTGCAAGGCGTGGCGCAAAACCGTCTGCGCACCCAGGGTTTAGGCCCGGATAATCCGGTTGCCAGCAACAGCACCGAAGACGGTAAAGCACAGAACCGTCGCGTTGAGATCACCCTCAGCCCACTGGGCTAAAAGTAAAGAGCCGATCTGCACGAACAGATCGGCTTTTGTCACATTTTTCCGCCTCTTTTGACGCCATCTTTGTTAGAAAAAGCTAAAAAATTCGTAACCGATAGAGCCGCCTTTTCCTTTATGCTAGCGTGATCAAAAATTGATCAGTGGGACGCTATCATGTCACTCAAAGCCATCGCCGCTACCCTTGGCCTCTCTGTTACTACCGTGAGCCGGGCGCTAAATGGCTATGACGATGTAGCGGCCGTCACGCGTAAACGCATTGAAGATGAAGCGAATGCGCGCGGCTATCGCCCCAACGACGCTGCCCGCCGCCTGAAAACCGGGCGCGCCAATGCGGTCGGTCTGCTCTTTCCCATCAGCCACGCCTCGCTCAATGACAGCTATTACAGCCAAATGCTGCTGATGCTGGATCAACGCCTCGCCCAGCACGATATTGATTTGCTGTTGCTGCCTGACAAACCGCAAGGGCAACAGCGTAAGCTGATCCGCATGCTGCGCAGCGGCGCCATCGATGCGCTGATTTTAACCCACACCCTGCCGCAGGATGCGCGACTGCAACGCTTGCAGCAGAAGGGTTTCCGCTTCCTGACGCTCGGCCGCAGCGAGCTGCCGCTGCCGTACGCGTGGATCGATTACGATAATCACGCCGGTACCTTCCTGGCGGCAGAACACTGCCTGCAACAAGGATGGCCGCGTCTGGCCTATCTCGGCAGTAACGAAACGGCGACTTACATCCTCGATCGCCGCCAGGGTTTCATTGATGCGCTGATTCAGCATCAGGCGCCGGTCGATCAATCCCTGATGGCCGCGCTACCCGCCACACGCCGCTCCGGCTATCAACAAACCAATGCCTGGCTGGCGCAAGGCGACGCGCCGCAGGCGATCATCACCGATTGCAGCACGCTGGGTGAAGGTGCCGCGATTGCGCTGCAGCAAGCGGCCCGCCTCAAGGGCGCGCAGGCGATTCCGCTGTATGTGTATGATGGATTGCCGCCCGATTCGATTGTCGATCAGCCGGTGAACACCATTCTGCAATCATCGCAGCAGCACATTGGCGAGCGCATCGCCGAAATGGTGCTGCAACTGCTCGATGATGTGCCGCCAGGCGATCTGCAAACGCTCTGGCAGCCGGTGCTGCGACTCACTTCTGACGCGCAATGATTGCGCCTGGCGCGAGCTGTGTTAGTCTTCGCCTGTTTCTTTTCAGCAGGTGTAAGCAATGAAAACCAGGCCGCCACGAGCCACAATCAGTGACGTTGCCCGTACGGCAAAAACCGGTAAAACCAGCGTTTCCCGCTATCTGAATGGCGAAGTGAATCTGCTCTCGCCCGATCTCAAAGCCCGTATCGAACAGGCCATCGCCGAACTCAACTATCGTCCCAGCCAGATGGCGCGCGGACTGAAACGCGGCCGCACGCGTTTGATTGGCCTGATCATTGCCGACATCACCAATCCTTACTCGGTTGACGTGCTGAGCGGCATCGAAGCGGCGTGTCGTGCGCAGGGCTTTACCCTGCTGATGTGTAACACCAACAACGAAGTCGATCTCGAACAACATTACCTGCAACTGCTCAGCAGCTATCAGGTGGAAGGCATTGTGGTTAATGCCGTGGGCATGCATGAAGAAGTGCTCAATCGCCTGCAACAGTCGATGCTGCCGATGGTATTGATTGACCGGAAAATCCCCGATTTCGCCTGCGATATGGTGGGGCTCAACAACGTTGAAGCCTCCACGGTTGCGACCCAACATTTGCTGGATAACGGCTATCAAGCCCTGCTCTTCCTTAGCGAGCCGCTCGGCAGCGTCAACACCCGCCGCGAGCGCCTGCGCGCCTTCTACGACACGGTAAAAAACGCGCCACAGATTGCGGCAGAGAATGCCGAGGTAGCGCTGCATCAGCCCGACGCGCTGGAAAAACAGCTGCGGGAATTCCACCAGCGCCATCCCGACAAACGCTGTGCGGTGATCGCCGCCAACGGCGCGCTGACCTTGCAAGTGGCGCGCGCGCTGCAGCGCCTTGCGCTGCGCTGGGGCGAAGCGATTGGCCTGCTGGGCTTTGACGAACTGGAATGGGCGGCGCTGGCAGGCGTCGGCATCACCACCTTAAAGCAACCCACCTGGCAGATTGGTTACGCCGCGCTGGAGCAGGTTATCGCGCGCATTGAGGGCAGCGAGCAACCGGTCAGCGAACAGCTCTTCTCCGGCGAACTGATCGTACGCGGCTCCAGCCAGCCGCTGCGCTAAGCCGGCCTTTTATGGCTCACTTCGTGAGCATGATCATAATTTCACGGTCTGCGCCTTTCCTTTGGAACCGGTTCCATTTAGGTTTTTTATAACGAATGGGATGTGGTCATGCCCGGAGAAACGTGATGAAACCAGAAATTATTGTTGTAACTGCCGCATACGGCGCGCAGAAAGTAGCGGAATTGGGTGGCCAGGCCGCGCTGTTGCCGCTGATCAAACAGGCCGGCGCAGATGGCGTCGAAATTCGTCGCGAGCTGTTCAACGAAAATGAACTCTGCCTGCTGCATGCGTTGGGCAATGCGATTTCCCAGCATCAGTTGAGCGCCAGTTATTCCGTGCCGGAAGCGTTGTGGCTGGATGATGGTGCGCTGAATCCCCGTCTGGCGCAGTTCCTGCAGGAAGCCGAACAAATCGGCGCTCAGCGCCTGAAAGTGGCTCTTGGCCATTTCGTTGAACTTGATGCGCGCGCGCTGCTCGATGTACTTAAAGCATCAACGGTGACGCTGGTGGTTGAGAACGATCAAACGCCAGACAGCAAACTGGCACCGATGCTGCGCTTCTTCCATCAGGCTTGCGATGCCGCATTGCCGCTGGATATGACCTTCGATATGGGCAACTGGCAGTGGACCGGCGAAGACGGTTTGCAGGCCGCCGCGCAACTCAGTCGCTACGTTAGCTACATCCACGTTAAAGCGGCGGTGCCACACGGCGCTACTTTCCGCGCGATCGCGCTGGATCAGGCCGACGATAGCTGGCGCACGCTGCTGAACGCGCTGCCAACCGACGCACCGCGCGGCATCGAATTCCCGCTGGAAGGCGCGGATTTGCTGGCGGTCACTCGCCATTACGTTGACCTGCTGCGTGCAGCGTAAGGAGCCGATGATGACGCAAAAAACGCTGGATGTGGTGACGATTGGTGAAGCGATGGCGATGTTTATCGCCCAGCAAACCGGCGATCTCGCCGCAGCAGAAGGCTTCGTCAAACGCATTGCTGGGGCCGAACTCAACGTGGCGATTGGCCTGGCGCGCCTCGGTTTGCAGGTCGGTTGGGTGAGCCGCGTCGGCGACGACAGTTTTGGTCGCTTCACACTGCAACAGCTGGAAAAAGAGGGCGTCGATCACCGCTGCGTCACCACGGACGCGCGCTATCGCACCGGCTTCCAGCTCAAATCCCGCGTCGATGACGGCTCCGATCCGGAAGTCGAATATTTCCGCAAAGGCTCCGCCGCCAGCCATCTGTCGCCCGACGATTTCAACGACGACTACTTTGGCAGCGCGCGCCATCTGCATTTAAGCGGCGTGGCGGCGGCAATCTCTGACAGCTCGCTTGCCCTGGCGCAACACGCGGCAAAAGAGATGCGCGCGCGAGGCAAAACCATCTCCTTCGATCCTAATCTGCGTCCGGTGTTATGGCGCAGCGAAGAGGAGATGCGCAAGCAACTCAATCATCTGGCGGAATACGCCGATTGGGTGCTGCCGGGCGAGAAAGAGGGTTTGATTCTCACCGGCTACCGCCAGCCGGAAGCCATCGCCGATTTCTACCTCGATAAAGGGGTGAAAGCGGTGGTGATCAAAACCGGTGGCGACGGCGCCTGGTACAAAACCGCCGACGGCCAGCAAGGCCAGGTCGCACCGATTCGCGTCGAGAATGTGGTCGATACCGTGGGTGCCGGCGACGGCTTTGCGGTTGGGCTGATCAGCGCTTTGCTGGAAGGAAAATCCCTGCCGCAGGCGATTCTGCGCGGTAATAAGATCGGTTCGCTGGCGATTCAGGTCGCTGGCGACAGCGAAGGCCTGCCGACGCGCGCGGCATTGGGCGATTACTGATAACAGCACAATCCCGTAGCGGCGCGATGCATCGCGCGCTTTTCGCAGCGGCTTCGCTGCCAGAAGCGCAATAAATTGCGCCGCTACGGGTCCGTACGAAACCAAATAGCTGTACCCACTACAACAATATCGCGAGGCGCATCCACTGAATGCGTCCACCTCAACCAGAGGAGTCACCCATGAAATCGCAGACAATCGCGCCAAAACGCTGGTGGTTTATCATGCCCATCGTGTTTATCACCTACAGTCTGGCGTATCTGGACCGGGCGAACTTCAGCTTCGCCTCTGCCGCAGGGATAAATGACGATCTCGGCATCACCAAAGGCATGTCATCGCTGCTGGGCGCCCTGTTCTTCCTCGGCTACTTCTTCTTCCAGATCCCCGGCGCGCTGTACGCCGAACGTCGCAGCGTGAAGAAGCTGATTTTCTGGTGCCTGATTTTATGGGGCGGCTGCGCCTCGCTGACCGGTGTGGTCAGCAACATTCCGATGCTGGCGGCGATCCGCTTTGTGCTCGGCGTGGTGGAAGCGGCGGTAATGCCGGCGATGCTGATCTATATCAGCAACTGGTTTACCAAATCCGAACGTTCGCGCGCCAATACCTTCCTGATCCTCGGTAATCCGGTGACGGTGCTGTGGATGTCGGTGGTTTCCGGCTATCTGATTGAGTCCTTTGGCTGGCGCGAGATGTTTATCATTGAAGGCATCCCGGCAGTGATCTGGGCGGTGGCCTGGTGGTTCCTGGTGCAGGACAAACCTGCCCAGGCCAAATGGATGAGCGAAAGCGAGAAAGCCGCGCTGCAGGCGCAGCTGCAAAAAGAGCAGGAAGGGATTAAAGCGGTACGTAACTACGGTGAAGCGTTCCGTAATCGCAACGTGATCCTACTGTGCCTGCAATATTTTGCCTGGAGCATCGGCGTGTACGGTTTCGTGCTGTGGCTGCCGTCCATTCTGCGTAACGGTTCGCAGATGGGCATGGTGGAAGCCGGTTGGCTGTCTGCGGTGCCGTATCTGGTGGCGACCATTGCGATGATCGTGGTGTCGTGGGCGTCAGATAAAACCCAGAACCGTAAACTGTTTGTCTGGCCGCTGCTGCTGATTGGCGCGCTGGCGTTCCTCGGTTCGTATCTGGTGGGTTCCAGCAACTTCTGGCTGTCGTATACGCTGCTGGTGATTGCCGGTGGGGCGATGTATGCGCCTTATGGTCCGTTCTTCGCCATCATTCCGGAGATGTTGCCGCGCAACGTTGCCGGTGGTGCGATGGCATTAATCAACAGCATGGGCGCACTGGGTTCCTTCGTCGGATCGTGGATTGTAGGCTATCTTAATGGCGCGACCGGTTCGCCTGCCGCCTCCTACATTTTCATGGGTGCTGCGCTGCTGGCTTCGGTTTGGCTGACGTTGATCGTCAAACCAGCCCAGAACAAAACGCCGCCGCCCGTTCACGGGGCGAAGCACGCGTAATCGATTCGGGAGGCCTTAAAGCCTCCCCTACATTTTAAAGGGAGCAAAAGATGAAACCTGCTGTGATTCTTTATAAGAGCCTGCCAGATGACCTGCGCACCAAACTGGATGCCCATTTCACCGTCACTGAAGTGCACGACATTTCCCCGGAAACTATCGAAAAACACGCGGCACAGTTCGAACAGGCGCAAGGTTTGCTCGGCTCTGGCGGCAAAGTGGATGGCGAGCTGCTGGCAAAAATGCCCGCGCTGCGCGCCTGCTCCACTGTGTCGGTGGGTTACGATAACTTCAACGTTGATGCGCTGAATCAACGCAAAGTGCTGCTGATGCACACACCAACCGTGCTGACCGAAACCGTCGCCGATACCATGATGGCGCTGGTTCTGAGCACCGCGCGTCGCGTGACCGAGCTGGATAAGTGGGTCAAAAACGGCGAGTGGAAAAAGAGCATCGGACCGGATCATTTCGGCATTGATGTGCACCACAAAACCCTCGGCATTCTCGGCATGGGCCGCATCGGCCTCGCGCTGGCGCAGCGTGCGCACTTTGGCTTCGGCATGAACATTCTCTATAACGCGCGTCGTCAGCATGAAGAGGCGGAAACCCGCTTTGGTGCGCGTGCCTGCGATCTGGAAACCTTGCTGAAAGAGAGTGATTTTGTCTGCATCAGCCTGCCGCTGACCGAACAGACGCACCATATGATTGGCGCGGCGCAGCTCAAGTTGATGAAGCCAAGCGCAATTCTGATCAACGCCGGTCGCGGTCCGGTGGTGGATGAGCAAGCACTGACGGCGGCGCTGAAAGACGGCACTATCCACGCCGCCGGTCTGGATGTGTTCGAAGTTGAGCCGGTGCCCGCCGATGCCGAAATTTTGACGCTACCGAACGTGGTCGCGCTGCCGCACATCGGTTCCGCCACCCATGAAACCCGTTACGGCATGGCGCGCGACGCGGTAGATAACCTGATCGCCGCCCTGAGCGGCAAAGTCGAGAAAAACTGCGTTAACCCGCAGATCCAAGGCTAAGCTTGCCTTTTACCCATTGCGCCTGCCAGCGGCGGGCGCTATGGTGGTTCCCCATTCGATTTCACAACGTTTTAACTTCCTATGTCCTTTTCTCAGTTCGGCGACAAATTTACTCAACACTCCGGCATCTCACGTCTGATGGAAGACATGGGTGAAGGCCTGCGCACGCCCGGCACCATCATGCTTGGCGGCGGTAATCCGGCGCAGATCCCAGCGATGAATGACTATTTCAACCAGTTGCTGATGCAGATGCATCAGGACGGCCAGCTGAGCGAAGCGCTGTGCAACTACGATGGTCCGCGCGGCAAAGCGCTGCTGCTGGATGCGCTGGCGAAGATGCTGCGTGAGGAACTTGGCTGGCCATTAACCGCGCAAAACATCGCGCTGACCAACGGCAGCCAGAGCGCGTTTTTCTATCTCTTCAACTTGTTCGCCGGACGTCGCGCCGACGGCAGCAAAAAGCGCGTGCTGTTCCCGCTGGCACCGGAATATCTCGGCTACGCCGATGCCGGTCTGGAAGAGGATCTGTTTGTCTCCGCCAAGCCAAACATTGAGCTGCTGCCGGAAGGCCAGTTCAAATATCACGTTGATTTCGACCATTTGCCGCTGAATGACGATGTCGGCCTGATCTGCGTTTCGCGCCCGACCAACCCAACCGGCAACGTGATCACCGATGATGAACTGCTGCAGCTGGATGCGCTGGCGCAGCAGCACGGCGTACCGCTGCTGATTGATAACGCGTACGGCGTGCCGTTCCCCGGCATCATCTTTAGCGAAGCGCGCCCGCTGTGGAATCCCAATACCATTCTGTGCATGAGCCTGTCGAAACTTGGCCTGCCAGGCGCACGTTGCGGCATTATCGTCGCCGATGAGAGCACTATCACCGCCATTGGCAACATGAACGGCATTATTAGTTTGGCGCCGGGCAGCATCGGCCCAGCGATTGCTAATGAGATGATCGTACGCGGCGATTTGCTGCGGCTGTCGCAAGAGGTGATTAAGCCGTTCTATCAGGCCAAAGTCAGCGAGACGATTGCGATTCTGCGCCGCTATTTGCCGGAAGATCGCTGCCTGATTCATAAACCCGAAGGCGCGATTTTCCTCTGGCTGTGGTTCCGCGATCTGCCGATCAGCACCGAAACGCTGTATCAGCGCCTGAAAGCGCGCGGCGTGCTGATGGTGCCCGGCCACTTCTTCTTCCCCGGGCTGGAACATGAATGGCCACACACCCATCAATGCATGCGCATGAACTATGTGCCGGATGCAGAGAAGATTGAGCGCGCGGTGCAGATATTGGCGGAAGAGCTGGAAGCCGCGTTTAAGAATTAAAGCTTCAAAATCGCGCGATGAATCGCGCCGCTACGATTGTGTGCACATTCCGTAGCGGCGCAATCTATTGCGCTATCCCTGCGTTATAGATAGCTGGCACCACTGCGCCAGCTGTTGAATCGCCTGCTCCACTTCGGCATTCCAGCCAAAACCGGCATTGAGTCGAAAACAGTGATCGTAGCGGTGATCGGTAGCGAAAATGTGGCCCGGCGCGATACCGATACCCGCGTTGCGCGCCTTGAGAAACAGCGCGCGCACATTCAGCGCACCGATCGGCATTTCCACCCATAACACATAGCCGCCTTCAGGATCAGACACCCGCGTGCCCGGCGGGAAGTAGCGCAGCACCGCCTGACGCATATGCTGGATTTGATTCTTCAACTCGCGCCGTAGCTTACGCAGATGCGCATCATAGCCGCCGCTGCGCAGCAGTTCGGCAATCGCTGCTTGAGACAACACCGACGTGCCCATGCTGGTGGTGTATTTCAGCGAGGCGATTTTGCGCATGTAGTTGCTGCTGTGCACCCAGCCAATGCGAATGCCCGGCGCAACCGTTTTCGAGAAGCCGCTGCACAAAATAGCGTTCGGGCTGAAGGCACGCATCGGGAACGGACGGCGCTCGCCAAACGCGGTATCACCGAAGATATCATCCTCAATGATCACCACATCGTTCTCGTCGGCCTGACGCGCGATATAGGCTTTCTGCTCGTTGGGAATGCTTTTGCCGAGCGGATTATTGATGTTGTTGATGGTGAGATACGCCTGCACCGCTTTGCGCTGGAACAGTGAAGTGAGTTTTTCCACATTGACATAACCTTCCGGCCCGGCTTCCACCTCAATCACCCGCAGATTGAGGTTATGCAGCATCTGCAGCAACACGAAATAGCACGGCGATTCCACCGCGACGATATCGCCTGGCCGCGTGGTGGCGCGTAGCGCCAGCGAAATCGCTTCGATGCAGCCGTTGGTGATCAGGATGTCATCCGCATTGATATTGCAGCCATAATCCACCGCGCGGCGTGCAATTTCATTTTTCAGCGGCGCGTAGCCGGTGCCTTTTACGGTATTCCCCAGCAGCGCCGGTTTGCTGTAACCCATCTGGCGCATCAGCAAACCAATCTTCTTCACCGGATAGAGTGAAAGGTCGCCGTTGGCCAGATCCAGCCGCACGCGGCAGTCTGAACCGAGCATCGCCAGATGCAGCTCGGTCTGCTCATCGAGCGGCGCCACTTCGCGCGCTTGCTCGTTGATGAGCGTGGGAAAGGTTTTATTAACAGGCCGCGGGGCGACAAAAAAACCGGACTTGGGACGCGCCACCGCGTAGTGCTCATCCTCAAGCGTGCGTAATGTTTTCAGCGCGGTGGTCATGCTGACGCTGTATTGCGTCGCCAGCGTGCGCACCGACGGTAAACGGCTGTCGGGCGGCAGCGAGCCGCTGTGAATGGCTTGTTTTATCTGCTCTGCGATTTGACGGTAACGACTGCCCTGTTCCGTTTCACCCGCCATCTGTTCCACCCTATTTCGTCCGGATCTGTGCGTTTTCACCAGATTACATTCAAAGTACTTTAGGCTGCATTAGTTAATTGATAACCCGCGCAATCGTCTTTAAGGCATTCATTCCGTAGCACCTTCGTGGCCCATTTCCCGTCTGATGCCGCCAGCACGGCAGCAGCGACTTTTTAGCCAAAGGATGAAGTGAAAAATGAATAATCTGTCCACCCTGATGCGAGAGATTAGTGGATATCTCACCCCCACGATTATCGATTCCGCGCAACACTGTTCACGCCGTTTACTTGCCGCGCTCCCGGATGCCACTCACCCGGAGAATAACCGCGTGCTGCTGGCCTACGGCGGCGGCAAAGACAGCAGCTATATGGTGGCGTACGTGCGCTACATTCAGGGGCTGATCTGGCTGCAACATGGCAGCACCTTTCAGCTGCGCATCAGCACCAATCGCCATGCAGCAATGAACGACAGCGTAATGGAGAATATCGATCGCGTGTATCGCGCGTTGCACATCCACGATGATGACTTTACCGAATGTCTGGTGACTGACGGCTTGCAAATCCGCCACTTCGATCGCCATTTACCGATGCCAGACAGCGTGCGCCAGCAGAATCGCAACGATGTGCTGATGAATGGCCATCGCTTCCGCGCCGATGCGCGCTCCACGTTTTGTAACGCCTGTAATCTCAGCATGGTGAACTCGTTTGGCCTGGCGGCGCATTACGACGGCGGCGTTGATGTGATCATCACCGGCGATTCGCCGCAGGAACAAACCGCTTATCTGGCGTGGGCGCGCCACCTTTCACGGCTGTTTGCGGCTCCGGTGGCGGATAAATCGCGCGGCTTTAGCGGCTTCCTGCAGACGCTGGATGGCGTGGCCGAGCGCTATTTCGCCGATATCTACGGTGCCGATCAGGTGACGCCCGCGCACCGCATTACCTGGCAGCTGGAACGCGATCCGCTGTTCTTCAATATCTATCAGGACACCGCCTATGAAGCGGGCGCGCACTGGGCGCTGCTGACTGAATTTATGCATTTCCGCTTTGATGAACTGATGTTCAGCTTCTCCGAATCGGACTGCGGGAACCCGACGTTAATGGCACATATTCGCGGTCTGCGTGCGGAGACGCTGTTGCAGCGCAGCTACGCCGAAGGCATTCGCGAATATGTGCGCTTTGCGCTCGGGCTGATGGTGAAAAAAGATTTCCCGCCGCAGCTGATTGATGAGATGGCGGCACGTTATCAGGACGATGAGGCGATTAAGCGCGCCCGCCAGCGTGCCGCGCAGTTCGCCGAACAGGCATTTGGCCTCAATGAAACCCAACTGGTTTGCATGATCTATTCGCCGTTTATCGCCGAAGGCAATCAGCTGAAAAGCTGGTTGCAGCAGTTGGTCGATGCGCCGGACGAAGCGGCAGTGCGCGCCTTGCTGCGCGGCGAAAGCGATGACCTGGGGCTGGCGCAGCAGCTGGAGCAACGCTCTGGTTTGACCGTGGCGCAGATGCGTCACTGTTGGCGTAGCAAGCAGGTGAGTTCACTGCTGGACGAACAGCGCGGCGATGCGCTTTCGCGCGTGCTGCGTTTTGACCCGCACAAAGCAGTGATTCAGGTGAATAACGGGGTCATGCACGACGTCGTCACTGAAGTGATCTCCGGGCGTTAACCCGGTAAGGCAACGCGATGAGAAAGATTTTCCTGCAGATTGGTGCCACCCGCGACGGACAAAATCCTTACTGCGCGGTGGCCAAACGCGACGGCTACTTTACCGTGCTGGCGGAGATGGGCGATTTCGTCGATTACCAATCGCTGAGCATCCCGTTGCCGTTCGATCTGATTGTGCGGCTCGATCGCCCGGAAAATCCGTGGGATGTACTGCAAGCCTGTTTGCATGCCGGGTTGATGGAGCATCCTCACGTGGTGCTGGCGGGCTTTGAAGCTTACAACTCCAGCGCCGGTCGCGTACGCGAACTGCTGGCGGGGCCCGACGCCGGTGCCAGCTTTATTCCGCCGGATAAGTACGCGCAGCGTATGGCGTTGCGCAAAGCCTGGCAGCGCTTTCCGCAGCCGGAGTTTCGCTTTTTTGCCTCGCCGCTCAGCATTCGGGATGCGCGAGACGCGTTGCTCTATCCCTGCGTGATCAAGCCGGTTGACGGCGGCGGCGGTCTTGGCGTCTGGCTGGTGAAACAGGCCAGCCAGCTTGATGCGGTGATCGGCAAGCTGGTCGACACCATGAATTACGGCGGGCGCGGCTTCAGCGGTTTTATCGTGGAGAGCTGGCTGGCGGGCGATGAGTATTCGCTGCAAGGCGTGGTGGCGAACGGCCATGCGGTGGCGCTGACCTGCTGCCAAAAGGTGATCGAACACCATAGCGATGCCGACGGCTGCGTCAGTTTTTACGAATCCGGCCATGTTGCAGTCGCAGCGCAGCAGCTGCCCGCCAGCTTTAGCAGCCTGATGAGCTTCTGCTGCGAAACCTTCGGCTATCGTCAGGGCGCATTTCACATCGACTTCATTTTGGTCAACGGCGAACCGCATTTCCTTGAAATGGGCTTCCGCCTTTCCGGCATGGGCGTGGTGAATCTGGTGCAGGAAGTCACCGGCATCAACTGGGCGGAAGTGGCGTTCCACATCGAAGCCGGTCACGGCATGCCGCCGCTGCATTTTCCGGCGCAGCCGCAGGCGGTGGGCCGCGTGCGTTTACGTCAGCGCCTGCAGTATGACGCGGCTGAGCGCTGGATCGCACAGCATCAGCGCGGTCAGCTGTTGCCGCCGCTCAATCTGCCCGCGCTGGCAGTTTCGCCACGCTCTTCGCTGTATGCCGATTTAACCCGCCACGCCGGCATTCTCGCCACCTTGCGCCTCGCAGCGACCAGCCGCGACGACATTCTGGCGGTGTTCCATCAGATCCTTGAGGCCTCATCGCTCACCATTCGGAGAGATTTACTATGTGCAGAATGATTGTGGCGCACGGCCAATTTGATGCCGCCGCAGTGCTGGACGCCGCGCGTGCCATGAGCTGCGGCGAAACCGCCACGCACGAAGGTCCGATTAAACAGCATCCCAACGGTTGGGGCTGTTTATGGCTGGAGCAAGGGCACATTCGCACGCTGCACGGCACCGGCACGTTCGCCGATGCGCTGCCGACCATTGATGTTGATCGCCTGCGCGGCCGCTTTCTGGCGGTACATGTGCGCCACGCCACGCTGAGCAAAAATCACGGTATCGAATTTTCCCATCCGCTGTGGCGCACCAGCGGCGACACGCAGTGGTACATGATGCATAACGGTTTTTTGCCCACCGTTTATCAGCAATTGGGCATGGCGGAGTCGCGTTTCGATTCCGCGGAGTATCTCGAATATATGGTGGATCGCGCCACGCCCGCCGATTTCACCCGCGATTATCTGCGCGACAAGATGGCGCAGGTCGCGCCGGGCGGCAGTTCGGCCAACGCCATTTTTGTCACCCGCGATAAAGCCTGGGCGTGGCAATGGCATCCCGACGACACGCCCTATCCCAACTATTTCACGCTGCACCGCTTACAGAAAAACGACACCACTTTCATCTCTTCTGAACCTATTTCAGCACTGGGCACGGCGTCTGAATGGCGTCGTATGAACAACCATGAACTTCATGAATTTCCAATTGGGGAGTGATCAACATGGCGATTTTCAATCAGATCCGCGTTATTCATCCAAACATGTTTGTGGAGAGCACCTGGCTGGATGACATCGTGACGGCGCGCGTGCCGCTGCTGGTGTTACGTAACTTCCTCAAGCCGGACGTGCGCGCAGCGGTGGTGGAGGATTTGCAGCAGTGCCGCGAACAGGTGCGGGTATCGCACTATCCAAACGGCGCGCTGACCACGCTCGGCCCTTATCTGGCGAAGCACACCGCTGCGCCGGAAAACTACTTCACCGAGCTGCGCGATATTCAGCACGCGCTGCCGTCGTCGCTGCACTGCCTGCGCGATCAGATCTATAACTGGGTGCAGCACGCGCTGCGCCTGGAAAGCCTGCAAACCGCTAATGAGCCCGAACTTGGCGATTACGCCGGTTCGATTGTGCGCTTCCACGCTGACGGCGTCGCCAATCCCCTGCATAACGACAACATCGTGCGCGATGCCGCCGGCAGCGGATTGGCGGTGACCCGCATCTTGCACCAGCTGAGTTGCGTGGTTTGTTTGCAGGAGTGCAACGCCGGCGGCGCGCTGCGCATCTTCAACAAGAAGTGGCAGCCGGTGGATGAATGGTACAAAACGCCGGGCGAATTGGGTTATCAAACCGGCGTCATCGAACACAGCGAGGTGTGCGAGTTCTCACCGCGCAGTGGCGATATCTATCTGTTTAACCCGGCGTTTTATCACGAAATTGATCGCGTGGAAGGCGACACGCGCATCACCATGGGCTTCTTCTTTGGCCTGACCGACAAAAAAATGAAACACGCCATCGCCTGGAGTTAACGCCAGGTTTTCGACGAGGAGACGAACATGAATACCTATGAAAAAGTAGCGGCCCTGCTGGATCACCATCAGGCGCGTTATCGTGTGGTGGAGCATGAAGCCATCGGCCAGACCGACCTGATTAGCGAGATTCGCGGTAACGATCTCAATCAGGCGGCCAAAGCGATGGTGCTGGAAGTGACGATGCCGGATGGCGCGGATGCGCGCTATCTGCTGGCGATTGTGCCGGGCGACTGCAAGATCAACTTCAAAAGCGCCGCACGCGCCATTGGCGGCAAGAAGTCGAGCTTTGCGGCGCCAGAGAAAGCGCAGGAGTTAACCCAGTGCGTAATGGGCGCGGTGCCGCCGTTTAGTTTTGATGACCGGCTAGCGCTGCGCGTCGATGTGCGCCTGCGCGACGTTGGCACGCTGTGGTTTAACGCCGGGGCACTGGATCGCTCCGTGGCTTTACAGGTGGATGACTTCTTTAAGGTTGTCGGTAATGAATGTTGTGCCGAGATCGCAACACCGGTGACGGCAACCGCCTGATCGCGGCAGTAAGGACTGTGTATGTCAGTGAAAGATATGTTGTTAGCCCTGCTGGTTGTGGTGGCGTGGGGCGTGAATTTTGTGGTGATTAAGCTGGGCCTGCAGGATATGCCGCCTTTTTTACTGGCGGGATTGCGGTTTAGCCTGGTGGCGTTTCCGGCAATCTTGTTTGTGAAGCGTCCGGCGATTCCGCTGCGCTGGCTGATCGTCTACGGCATGACCATCAGCTTCGGCCAGTTCGCCTTTCTGTTCCTCGCGATCAAGCTGGGCATGCCGGCAGGATTGGCGTCGCTGGTGTTACAGGCGCAGGCCTTCTTCACGCTACTGTTGGGGGCGCTGTTCCTGGCGGAGAAGTTACGCTGGAATCATATCGTCGGTATTTTGGTGGCGACACTCGGCATGTTTATGCTGGCAACCGCAGGCATGGCAGGCCAAACCACAGCGGGCATTACGCTCACTACCATGATGCTGACGCTGGCTGCGGCGCTGTCGTGGGGCCTCGGCAATATCACCAACAAAATCATTTTGCGTAACCGCAAAGTGCCGGTGATGTCGCTGGTGGTGTGGAGTGCGCTGGTACCGATCGTGCCGTTCTTTGCCTGCTCATGGCTGTTCGATGGCGAAGCGGCGATTGTCACCAGCCTGCTGCACATTTCACTGCAAACGGTGTTGGCGCTGATCTATCTCGCCTTTATCGCCACCATTGTCGGCTACGCGATATGGGGTAATTTGCTGAGCCGCTATGAAACCTGGCGCGTGGCACCGCTGTCGCTGCTGGTGCCGGTGGTGGGGATTCTCAGTGCGGCGCTGATTCTCGGTGAAACCTTGTCGATTCAGCAGATGATCGGCGTTTCAGTGATCATCCTCGGCCTGCTGGTGAATGTGTTTGGCGGCATGGTCAGTCAGCGATTATTGGTACGCACCTAAACAAAAACGCCGCTTTTCAGCGGCGTTTTTTTTAACTCACATCCTGATTACAGAATTTCGATACGACGCGGTTTCGCCTCTTCCGGGACAATGCGAATCAGATCGATGCTCAGCAGACCATTTTCCAGACGCGCATCGCGCACCATGATGTGATCGGCCAGCTGGAATTTGCGCTCGAAGTTGCGCTCGGCGATACCCTGATACAGGTATTTACGCTCCGGCTGCTCTTCAGGATGTGCGCCGCGCACCACCAGCACGTTGTCATGCGAGGTGATATCTAACTCGCTCTGGGCAAAGCCCGCCACGGCAATGGTTATACGGTAGAAATTCTCATCCACCAGCTCAACGTTATACGGAGGGTAGCCACCATTGGCCTGGTTTTGGTTGGACTCAAGCAGGTTAAACAGGCGATCGAAACCAATGGCAGAGCGATAAAGTGGGGTGAGATCAAAGTTACGCATAATAAGACTCCTGATATTCAGCAAGTTTAGGCAACCTTCCACCATGGACAGGTTGTGCAATCCGTTGCTGTCCCTTCCGGCAACAGCAACAAGACCGTTCCTTAAAAGTGGGTGCAGCCTGGTCGCTTTCAAGGGCTGATGCGTATTTTTTTACAGCAAATCTGACGATATGACATACACTCAGGGGACCAATCGCCTGAGATCCAAGACGCAGCCACAGAGCTTTGCTTAACGTCAGGTGACACACTCCAGCCAGGGCCATGCCATGACTGAAGGGATGATGATGATGAATATGATGAAACGCTTTCCACTCACAGCTGTGCTGGTTTGCAGTACCTTTGTTACTTCAGGTTGCTCCAGCGTTATGTCTCACACTGGCGCCAGTCAGGGCTACTATCCCGGCACGCGCGCCAGCGCAGAGATGATCACTGACGATAACACCAGCTGGGCGATCAAGCCGCTGGCGCTGATCGATCTCCCGTTCTCAGCGGTGATGGACACCGTGCTGCTGCCGTGGGATTACTTCCGTTCTGACGACGATAAAAGTAAGGATTCGATTCACGAGCGCGTGATGCAGAGCGAAAAAATGGCCGGCACGCAAGCCAGCCTGGCGACCGCCGCGTCTATGCCCGCGCAGCCGCACTGACGCAAAACAGCTGCCGCCAGCCGTCCACTTCCCGCATATAAGCGATCTTTTCGCCATCCGGCGACCAGACCACTGCATCACCGGATGGCGCATGATCGCTGCGTGGCGTTAAGCGCGTACAGGCTCCCGTCGCCATTTCACAGCGCATCACACTGTTATCACAGATAAAGCATATCGCGCCGCCTTGTGGATGCCAGCTAAAGGTCGACTGAATGCTACTCGCCAGCTGCGTCACCTGGCGTGGCTGGCCGCCATTCGGTGAAACCGTCCACAGCTGAATCACGCCCTGTTCGTCCGCCAGCAAAAAGGCGATGGCGCTGCCATCCGCGGAGGCGCGCAGCCAGTGGCGCGGTTGCAGCGCCAGGCCATGGGTGTGCGTGATGCGTCGCTGCTGCACGCCAGCTGGCGGCGCAGGCAATTTATCCGCCGTGCCCTGTAAGGGCGAAGCGCCCGCTTTGGCGTAATCGGCTAACGCCGCGGGCAAATCCACCACAAACACTTCCGGCACTTTGTCGCCGTTGGCGGCGCGCGTATCGCCGATAAAGGCGATAGCCCAGCGCTGCCAGCTGCCATCCGCTTTCTGATAGCCTTGATTCCCGATCCAGCACTCTTCATAGGCGCGGTCAATCTGGTCGCTGCCCGGCTGAGGATCGCGCTGCGTCTGGCTGACCAGCACGCAATAATGGCTGCCCTCATATTCACGCGGATGCTGTTTAGGCGGACACACCGGATGCAGCGGCACGGCTATGCCGACGTTACGCAGGTCTTCGCCGGCATCCTTTTCATGCATCACATGATCGTTGTAGGTAAAGCTCAGGCGCGAACCATCCGGGCTGAAGACGTGGACATGCGAGCCACCGCGCAGCGCGCCGGGCGTGTAAGGCGCGGTGATATCGCAGGCATCGAGGTTCTCAGCGATGCCATGCTGCACGATCACGCCGCGTCGATGATGAAAATCGTAGCGCCAGTGCGCATCCGGATGTTCCGGACCATGAATGCAAACGTAACGCGGCGGCAGATCCGGACTGACGGTGACCACGCCAACGTGCGCACCATCGCGAGCCTGATACAACACTTCAACGGCACCGCTCGCCACGTTGACGCGCTCGATAGTCAGGCTGGTAAAAGAGGCGCCGGAAGGTCGCACATCAAATGCCAGCCACTGGCTGTCGCCGGTCCAGACGTTGATGTTGGTAAGTTGATGATGACGCGCGGCAAAGGTGATTTGTTTTTCTGACATGAGGCAACCTTCCATCTAACAGTTGCCGGATAAATTACGTGATTCTGCAGTGAGAAGCAGCAATTTCGCCGCGGTTGATTGCGCAATGAACGGCGCCGCTACGGATTGTGCCCGTATTTGTAGCGGCGCGATTCATCGCGCGAATTTATTCACCCACGCGCTTAACATCACCGACCAGCAGGATGTAGGACAGCGCGCCAATCAGCGCCACCGCCGAGATATACACCAGCGCCGGTGCAAAGCCGTAATCCTGCGCCAGATAACCCACCACCAGCGGCACGGTGATGCCACCCAGGCCGCCAACAAAGTTGAACATGCCGCCGGTCAAACCAATCAGGCGCACCGGTGCCAGCGAGGAGACCAGCGACCAGGTAATTGAGGCGAAACCGTTGCCGAAGAAGGCGATCGCCATCAGCGTCATAATCCATATCGGATCGTTGGTGTAGTTCGCGCCCATGATGCAGGTGGAGATCAGCAGACCGCAGATGATCGGCGTTTTGCGCGCAAAGCCGAGCGAACGACCACTGCGCACCAGACGATCGGCGACGATACCCGAGAGAATCACGCCAACGAATGCCGCGAGGAAGGGTACGGTGGTCATGAAGCCCGCGGTGAGCGCCGCGATATGTTTTTCCTGCGTCAGATAGTTCGGGAACCAGGTCAGGAAGAACCACAGCGTGGATGTGACGGCGAACTGGCCAAGATAGACGCCGCACAACTTGCGGTGGAACACCAGTTTCCAGTCGGCGGCGGTAAGTTTGGTGCGGGCTTTCTTTTCGCTCGGCGCATCGCCATCCACCATCGCGCCACCTTCACGGATGTAATCCAGCTCGGCTTTATTGATGCCTTTGCTTTGGCTGGGTGCCTGATAGAACTTAATCCAGATGAACGACCAGATGATGCCGATGCCGCCGGTAATAATGAAGACCCAATGCCAGCTCAGCAGTTCCTGAATCCAGATCAGCAAGGGCGTGAGGAACGCCAGACCAACAAACTGACCGGACGTGTAGAAGCCGACGGCGGAAGCGCGCTCTTGCTCCGGGAACCAGCTGGTCACCAGCCGGTTATTGGTCGGGAAAGCCGGCGCTTCAAATATGCCGGTAATCGCACGCAGACCAATTAATGATAATAAGCCGGTGGCAAAACCCTGCAATAACGTCGCAACCGACCAGCCAAAGATGGCAATAAAATAGGTTAAGCGTGAACCCACGCGATCGAGAAACCAGCCGCCGGGAATCTGGCATAACGTATATAACCAGGCAAAGGCCGAAAATACATAACCCATTTGCGCTTTAGTAATACCGAACTCTTCCTGAATATGCGCGGAAGCGACGGCTAAATTAGCGCGATCGACATAACAAATGACCACCGTAATAAATATCATCAGCAGCGTGATATAACGACGGCGCGTCGGTTTGGCGTGAACAGCAGAGAGATCCATGGTGTTTCTCCGTAATCGGTTTTGCCGTTTGGGCACGACAGAGCACGCCCCGGCAAATATAGGGTAGCGATATCAAAGGTAAAACCGCTTCAGCGGTAAATAAGCTGTGCCGGGAAACAGGCTGAGCGCAGCCCTATGCCTTATTTCACCGGCATATAATTATCGAGATTTAATAAAATTTAATACCCTAAAGAATTCGAGTTGCAGAAAGGCGGCAAGCGAATGAATCCCCCGGAGCTTACACTAGTAAGTGACTGGAAGAATGAGCGCAGCCAACGCATCTGCAGCTTGAATTATGACGGGTATTTACCATTCAGCGACTGAACCGTCCGGGAATCGCCATAGTGGATTACGCCAGTCGGGGGCATTTTTACTGCGCTCGATCACCAGCTCTTCGTTAATTTCCACGCCGAGGCCCGGTTTATTTAACGGATAGAAATGACCGTCATCCATTTTGAAATCGTCTTTATTGATCACGTAATCGAGCAGTTCGGCGCCCTGATTATAGTGAATCCCCATGCTTTGCTCCTGGAACACCGCATTGCGTGACACGAAGTCAACGTGCAGGCACGCAGCCAGCGCAATTGGGCCGAGCGGACAGTGAGGCGCCAGCGCCACATCGTAAGATTCGGCCATCGCGGCAATTTTGTAGCACTCGGTGATACCGCCCGCGTGTGACAGATCCGGTTGCAGAATCGCCAGTCCACCCGCTTCCAGCACGCGTTTGAACTCGAAGCGCGAGAACATGCGTTCGCCAGCGGCGATCGGAATATGAGTCTGCGCCGCCAGACGCGGATAATATTCCGCCTGCTCCGCCAGCACCGGCTCTTCGATAAACAGCGGGCGATACGGCTCCAGCTCTTTGATCAGCACTTTTGCCATTGGCGCGCTGACGCGGCCGTGGAAATCGAGGCCAAATTCAATCTCTTTACCGAAGGCTTCACGAATTTGCGCTACGGTATTCACCGCGTCATCGACTTTGCGCGCGTTATCAATAATGCCCATCTCTTCGCAGCCGTTGAGTTTGAAGGTATCAAAACCGATGGTGCGCAGTTTCTTAATGCCGTCAATCACGTCGGCCGGACGATCGCCGCCCACCCAGCTGTAAGCTTTAATGCTGTCACGCACTAATCCGCCAAGCAGTTGATAAACCGGCACGCCGAGCGCTTTGCCTTTGATATCCCACAACGCCTGATCGATACCGGCGATGGCGCTCATCAGGATCGGGCCGCCGCGATAGAAGCCGCCGCGATACATCACCTGCCATAAGTCGTTGATGCGTGCTGGATCCTGACCAATCAGGTATTCCGACAGCTCATGCACCGCCGCTTCCACGCTGCGCGCGCGGCCTTCAATCACCGGTTCGCCCCAGCCAACGATGCCTTCGTCAGTTTCGATTTTCAGGAACATCCAGCGCGGCGGCAGGCGATAAGTGGTCAGTTTGGTAATTTTCATCGTACAGCGTCCTTATATGCAGCAATAAATGCGCGAGCTTGTTCCACAGTGCGTGACAGCGGTTGACCGGCGCGATAGAGATCGCTGCCTAAGCCCGCGCCAATGCAGCCTGCGGCCATAAATTCATGCAGGTTTTCCGGCGTCACACCGCCCACGGCAAACACCGGCACCTCTGGCGGCAGCACCGCTTTCAGCGCTTTGATGTAGCCCGGACCAAAGGCTGACGATGGGAAAATTTTCAGCGCCTGCGCACCGGCCTGTAAGGCGGTGAACGCTTCTGTCGCGGTAGCGCAACCGGCGGCAACGATCATCCCTTTGGCGACCGCCTGGCGGATCACCGCAGCATCGGTGTTCGGTGTGACAACCAATTTGCTGTTCAGCGTCGCCAACTCATCGACCTGCGCCGGATTCAGCACCGTACCGGCGCCAATCAGCGCTTTATCGCCGAAGGTTTTCACCATCGCGCCGATGCTTTTCGCCCACTCCGGTGAGTTGAGCGGGATTTCAATCGCATCGAAACCCGCTTCAATCAGCGCGCCAACGTGCGCTTCGGCTTCATCCGGCGTGATGCCGCGCAGAATGGCGATCAGCGGGACTTTAGTTTGCCAGGACATTCGCAATACTCCTTATTCCGTGCTGGAAAGCACGATCGCCTTCCAGCGTGACTGAATCCATGCCGATAAACTGCAGCGCCTGCTGATAACGTTGCGCCAGCGCACTACCGGCAATAATGGTGATCGGTTGGCTTGCGGCGTCGGCCTGTTGCGTCATCAGCGCCACTTCGTGACCAATCAGCAAGCCTGAAAGAAAGTCGCTGATATGGCGGCGATCGCGCGCGCCGAGTACGTGTGAAGCACGCACTTCAAACAGGCGCGACAGAATCGAGGCATCGTTGCTACCGACTTGCACACCTGCGCGGAAAGCCGCCGCGTTCTCTTGCTGTTCGGGTAAACCTGCGCCAACCAGCGACTGTTTGAGCAGCAGATGATGCAGTTCGCCGGTCATCACGGTGCGGAAATCCAGCACGCGATCCTCTTCCATCTGCACCCATTTGGCGTGCGTGCCTGGCATCACATAGAGCGGCGCAGGTTGCAGTTCCACCGCGCCAAGCAGCTGCGTCTCTTCACCGCGCATCACGTTGTAATTGTCGGCACGTTCGACGCTCAATCCCGGCACGATCCACGCTTTATCCTCGACGCGCGTCAGGCGGCTAGCGATGTCGCCCAGCGCCACCGGACAGGAGAGATAGGGCACCGACAGCCAGCCGGCATTGCTGCCTACCATGCCCGCCATCACCACCGCCACGTCATTGACTGGCCAACCTGCGGTGACGCTGGCAAACACCTCGGCTGGTGTGCGATCGCCCAGGCGCGTGACGCCGGCTTCCGAACGACGCTCATCGATGCAAACGCCGGCTTGATAATGCCAGGCGCGCAGGTTAGTTGAGCCCCAATCAATCGCGATATAGCTGGTCACATAATCTCCTTGAGTCGCGCCGTTGAGCTGGCAATCATTGCTTTCGCCGCCTGCTCGGCAGCATCGCCATCCTGATGACGAATGGCATCAAACAGCGCTTTATGTTCGGCGAGCGTACGCGGCATGTTGCCTTCGTCCGCCATGTAGGTTTGCGCGAACACCGCTTTTTGCAGCTGGCTGATCGCCACGTTGAGCTGCTGCAGCACCGGATTGTGTACCGAATTCAGCACCGCTTCGTGATAGCGGATATCCGCTTCATTAAAGGCATCACGATTGAGATGGTTGGCCACCATGTCGTTGTACGCCAGTTCAATCGCAGCCAGATCGCTTGAGGTGGCGCGCTCGGCAGACCAGCGTGCAATCTGCGGCTCGACCAGCACACGCACTTCGTTCATGGCGGCAATCAGACGCGGGTCCTGATCGTGCGCCAGCGCCCACTGCAATACGTCGCTATCCAGATAGTTCCAGTGATTGCGCGGCGTGACGAACGCGCCGCGATAGCGTTTCATCTCCATCAAGCGTTTCGCCATCAGCGAGCGAAACACTTCGCGGATGATATTGCGCGAGGTGCCGAAGCGTTCACACAGCTCAGCTTCCGCGGGTAACGCCGCGCCCGGCACAAACTTGCCGGCCACAATCTCTTCACCCAGCGTCAGGATGATGCGCTCTGTTTTGCTTAGTTGTTCTTGCGTCATGATGTTCCATTCAGGGAAAGGCAGGTACGCATCAGATTACTGCTTTCGCGTGGCGAAGCCTAACGGCCGCCCTGACCTGCGTTGTAGATTGTAGTACCATTAATACAAGTTGTACTACAATGCGGATCACAAAATAGACAAGTCATGTGTCATAACGCGATAAGGTCGCCATAAATGGCGACCTTATGAAGGCTTGGTGAGATTTGAAGTGTCGCCATGTATGGCGACCTAAAAACAGCGTGACGAGGAATAACGAGGGTTTACAGCACCAGCTCTTCAATGGCGTGCGCTACGCCGTGTTCCATGTTGGTTTTGGTAATGAACTGCGCGATTTTCTTCACGGAATCAATCGCATTGCCCATTGCTACGCCGGTTCCTGCATACTCAATCATCGCCAGATCGTTTTCCTGATCGCCAATCGCCATCACCTCTTCACGCGCCAGGCCGAGCTTCTCAGCCAGCATTTTCACTCCTTGCCCTTTATTCACGCGGGCATCGAGGATTTCGAGATAATAAGGTGCGCTTTTGAGAATGGTGTAGTTGTCGCGTGCCCGCTGCGGCAAGCGCTGTATGGCAGAATCCAGCAGATCGGGCTTATCGATCATCATCAGCTTAGGGAAACGCGTGGCGCGATCCATCTCTTCCACAGAACGATAGCGCACCGGAATGCCGGTCAGGCTCGCTTCGTGGATGGTGAACTCACTGATGTCTTTGTTCGGCGTATAGAGGAAAGATTTATCGAAGGCCTGGAAGTGGACGCCAAGATCGCGCGCCAGCTGTTCGATATACAGATAGTCGTCGAAACCCAAGGTGATTTCCGCGACGCACTCGCCATCATTAGCGCGATGCACCAGCGCACCGTTATAACTGATGCAATATTGGCCTTCATCAACCAGATTCAGCTCCATCAGATAGCGCTGAATACCGACAAACGGACGGCCGGTGGTGAGCACCACCATCACACCTTTTTTATGTGCGCGTTCAATGGCCGATTTAACGGCAGGCGTGATCTCGTGCTGCGGATTGAGCAGCGTGCCGTCCATATCGATTGCAACCAGTTTTATAGCCATAACGTCCTCATTGAGTCAGGGTTTTGATCAATGCTAGCGCGATTCAGCTCACATTGACCAGTTTCGCGCCCCATTCAGATTTTTTACCGCAGCGGGCTTTGCGCGTTTTGCCGGGCGGAAAACAAAAAACCCTTCCACCAGGGAAGGGTTTTTACGTGTTGCCGTGTCGATTAGATATCGATGTTGGCGGCTTTCAGCGCATTCTCTTCGATGAAGGCGCGGCGCGGTTCTACCGCATCGCCCATCAAGGTGGTGAACAGCTGATCGGCAGCAATCGCATCCTTGATGGTCACGCGCAACATGCGGCGGCTATCGGGATCCATGGTGGTTTCCCACAGCTGCTCTGGGTTCATCTCACCCAAACCTTTATAACGCTGGACTGACAGACCGCGACGCGACTCTTTCACCAGCCACTCAATCGCCTGCTCGAAGCTGGTGACCGGCTGACGACGTTCGCCACGTTCGATATAGGCATCTTCTTCGATCAGGCCGCGCAGCTGCTCGCCCAGCGCACAGATTTTGCGGTATTCCGGTCCATCGATGAATTCGCTATCCAGCGGATAATCGGTATCAACGCCGTGCGTGCGCACACGCAGCACCGGTTCAAACTTCTGCTCATGGTTGGCGCGGACATGGGCCAGATAGCTGCTTCCGTGTGCTTCACGTTCGGTCAGATACGCCACTAAACCGTCGATCCAGCCTTTCACAGCGGCTTCATCGCTGAGGTCGCTCAAGGTTGGATGGTAGATCAGGCCGCGCAGCAGAGCCGTAGGGAAACGGCGCTCCATACGTTTGATCATGCGCTGCGTGCCGTTGAAATCCGCCACCAGCGTTTCCAGCGGCTGGCCGCCTAACGCCGGTGCGCTGGCGTTGGTGTGCAGCGTTGCGCCGTCGAGGGCGATGGAAATCTGATACTGATCCATCGCTTCGTCGTCTTTAATATACTGTTCTTGCTTGCCTTTCTTCACTTTGTACAGTGGCGGCTGCGCAATATAGACGTGACCACGTTCGACGATTTCTGGCATCTGACGGTAGAAGAAGGTCAACAGCAGCGTACGAATGTGCGAGCCGTCGACGTCCGCATCGGTCATGATGATGATGCTGTGATAACGCAGTTTGTCCGGATTGTATTCGTCACGACCGATACCACAGCCCAGCGCGGTGATCAGCGTGGCTACTTCCTGCGAAGCGAGCATCTTGTCGAAACGCGCTTTCTCCACGTTCAGGATTTTACCCTTCAGCGGCAGAATCGCCTGATTCTTACGGTTACGACCCTGTTTGGCTGATCCGCCTGCAGAGTCACCCTCCACCAGGTAGATTTCAGACAGCGCCGGATCGCGCTCCTGACAGTCGGCCAGTTTGCCCGGCAGACCGGCCAAATCCAGCGCGCCTTTGCGGCGCGTCATCTCACGAGCACGGCGGGCAGCTTCACGCGCACGCGCTGCATCGATGATTTTGCCAACCACGATTTTCGCGTCAGACGGGTTTTCCAGCAGGTATTCCGCCAGCAGTTCGTTCATCTGCTGCTCAACCGCCGATTTCACTTCAGAAGAGACCAGCTTATCTTTGGTCTGAGAAGAGAATTTCGGATCCGGCACTTTCACGGAAACCACTGCAATCAGGCCTTCACGCGCATCGTCACCGGTCGCACTGACTTTGGCTTTTTTGCTGTAGCCTTCTTTATCCATGTAGGCATTCAGCGTACGCGTCATTGCCGCACGGAAGCCCGCCAGGTGCGTACCGCCGTCGCGCTGTGGAATGTTGTTGGTGAAGCAGTAGATGTTTTCCTGGAAACCATCGTTCCACTGCAGCGCCACTTCCACGCCAATGCCATCTTTCTCCGTCGAGAAGTAGAACACCGTTGGGTGAATCGGGGTTTTGTTCTTGTTGAGATACTCAACGAACGCCTTGATGCCGCCTTCGTAGTGGAAGTGATCGTTCTTGCCGTCGCGTTTGTCTTCCAGACGAATCGAAACGCCAGAGTTCAGGAACGACAGTTCACGCAGGCGTTTCGCCAGGATTTCGTACTCAAACTCAATCACATTGGTGAAGGTTTCGTAGCTCGGCCAGAAACGCACGCGAGTACCGGTTGCATCGGTATCACCGGACACCGCCAGCGGTGCCTGCGGCACGCCGTGCTGATAAACCTGCTGATGCACTTTGCCTTCACGGCGAATGGTCAGCTCCAGCTTCTGTGACAGGGCGTTTACGACTGAAACGCCAACGCCATGTAGACCACCGGAAACTTTATATGAGTTATCATCAAATTTACCGCCTGCGTGCAGGACGGTCATGATCACTTCAGCAGCAGAGACTCCCTCTTCCGGGTGAATGCCGGTAGGAATACCACGGCCATCATCTTGCACCGAGACAGAGTTATCTGCATGAATAGTAACGGTAATATCACTACAGTGACCGGCGAGCGCTTCGTCGATTGCGTTATCCACGACTTCGAATACCATGTGATGCAGACCGGTGCCGTCATCCGTATCGCCGATGTACATACCCGGGCGTTTGCGTACCGCATCAAGCCCTTTCAGGACTTTGATACTTGAGGAGTCATAAGAATTCGACATCAACGTTTCTCGCTCATTTAATCTTCAGGTTGAACCACTATTTTACCCTGTTCCACGCGGAACATCTTGCCCTTTTCATCACTCATGTCGATTACATGCTCGACACCAATGGCGCTGACAAATACTTGAGCCTGCGTGGCTTTTAGGCGTTCAGCTAACAGCCGACGACGGGTGTCATCCAGCTCTGAGGCAAAGTCATCAATCAAATACAAACAGCGTTGTCCGCTGCTGCGCGTCAGGTATTCACCCTGCGCTAAGCGCAGCGCGCACATCAGCAGTTTTAACTGGCCGCGTGAGAGTAAATCTTCCACCGGCGTGCCCTCAGCACGAATGCGAAAATCGGCTTTATGCGGGCCGCTGGCGGTATACGTGAGCGCGCGGTCGCGCTCGAAATTGCGTTCCAGCAGTTCGGCGTAGTCGCTCTCTTTATCCCAGCCGCGCTGGAAAGAGAACGTCAACGCAAACTCCGGTAAAAACTGACCGCAGGTGGCGATGATCTCGCGGGAAATCGCCGCGCTGTATTCGGCGCGCCAGGCGCTGATCTGTTCGGCCAGCGGCACCAGTTCCTGATCCCAGGGACGAATCTGGCTGTAGCGCGAAACCTGACGCAGCGCCGCATTGCGCTGTTTCAGCAGGCGACGCAAATTGCTCCAGGCATGGAAAAAACCAGGCGAGGCGTGAAAGCAGCCCCAATCGATGTAGGCACGACGATATTTTGGACCGCCATTGAGCAGGGTAAAACCTTCCGGCGTAATCAGTTGCATCGGCAGCAGCTGCGCCAACTCGGCGACTTTGTGACCATCGCTGCCATCAATACGCACTTTGCTGTCGCCAGCGCGATTCTTGGTCAGACCGACCGACATTTCACGTTCGCTGCCTTCAATGCGGCCGTGCAGCACAAAGGCGTCCTGATCGTGACGAATCACGCGGCCCGCTTGCAAACTGCGAAATGCGCGACCGTGCCCCAGCGTGTAAATCGCCTCCAGCACGCTGGTTTTACCGCTGCCATTGGCACCGACAAGGAAATTAAACCCCGGCGCCAAAGCCATATCGGCCTGCTCGATGTTGCGAAAATCTTTAATCAGGAGGCGGGTTAAAGCCATAACGAATCCAGCGAGAAGGGGATTTTACCTAACATTTGAGATCCAGGCCGTCGGCGGCGCAGCCAGTCTGGTTACGGCCAGCGCGCAGAACTTGGGAGCATACTGAAGTATGTGACCAAGGGCGAGCACTGCCCGGGACCAGAATGGCAAGTAAGCCAGGCCGATATTTATAAACGCATTGGCATGACGACGTAGGCTGCAGCCGGACTGGCCACATCCTCAATCTGCACGCTCGATACGCCATCGGTCAGCAGCAAACGCACGTTCTCGCACTTGAGCGCATTCAACACATCCAGCACGTAGCTGACGTTGAAGCCAATCTCCAGATCGGTGCCGTTGTAAGAGACATCCAGCATCTCTTCCGCTTCTTCCTGCTCTGGGTTATTCGCCGTGATCTTGAGCTGATTTTCGGTGATGTAGATGCGAACACCGCGGAATTTCTCATTCGAGAGAATCGCCGCACGCGCAAACGCCTGTTTTAAAATATCACAGCCGGCTTCCAGCGCTTTGTCGGGATTCTTCGGCAATACGCGGCGATAATCCGGGAAACGGCCATCAACCAGCTTCGACGTAAAGATAAAGTCGCCAACGTGTGCGCGGATGTTGCTGCTGCCGATTTGCACCTGCAGCGGCGTTTCGCCACCGTCGAGCAAACGCATCAACTCAATCACCCCTTTACGCGGCACGATCACCGAATGGTTTGGCAGCGCCTGACCAATCGGCATGGAGCATACGGCAAGGCGGTGACCATCGGTGGCGACGGTACGCAACTCTTCGCCTTCGGTTTCGAACAGCATACCGTTGAGGTAATAACGCACATCCTGATGCGCCATTGAGAACTGCGTGGCTTCAATCAGGCGTTTTAGCGTCGCCTGCGGCAAGGTGAATTCCACCTCGCTCTGCCAGTCATCCAGATTCGGGAAGTCGCTGGCGGGCAGCGTTGACAGCGAGAAACGGCTGCGGCCAGAACGCACCAGCATTCTGTCGCCTTCCAGCGTCAGGCTGATTTCAGCGCCTTCCGGCAAACCGCGGCAAATATCGAGGAATTTACGCGCAGGAACAGTGGTGGCGCCCGGCTCGTGTGGCTGCGTCAGCGCAACACGGGCTACCATTTCCATTTCCAGATCGGTACCGGTCAAGCGCAGCGAGCCTTCGCTTACTTGCAGCAGTAAATTTCCGAGGATTGGCAGCGTCGGGCGTCCGCCAAGTGGACCGCTAACCTGTTGCAGTGGCTTCAGTAACTGCTCACGTTCTACAATAAATTTCATATGCGTCAGGAAGATAGTGTTCGAATGAGGTTAGAGAAATCTTCTTTAATGTCGTGGCTTTCTTCACGCAGCTGCTCGATTTTACGGCAAGCGTGAAGCACGGTGGTATGGTCGCGACCACCAAACGCATCGCCAATTTCCGGCAAGCTGTGATTGGTGAGCTCTTTCGCCATCGCCATCGCCATCTGGCGCGGACGCGCTACCGAACGCGAACGGCGTTTCGACAGCAAATCCGCCACTTTAATTTTGTAATACTCGGCCACCGTTTTCTGAATATTATCGATGGTGACCAGCTTTTCCTGCAGCGCCAGCAGATCGCGCAGCGCTTCGCGCACGAAATCGATGGTAATCGCGCGACCGGTAAAGTTCGCGTTGGCAATCACGCGGTTCAGCGCGCCTTCCAGCTCGCGGACATTAGAACGCAAACGCTTAGCAATAAAGAAGGCGACTTCACCCGGCAGGCGAATATCGTTTTCATCGGCTTTCTTCATCAGGATCGCGACACGCGTTTCCAGTTCAGGCGGCTCGATCGCCACCGTTAATCCCCAACCAAAACGTGATTTCAGGCGATCTTCTACGCCGTTGATCTCTTTTGGATAGCGATCCGAGGTCAGGATGATCTGTTGATTGCCTTCCAGCAGCGCGTTGAAGGTATGGAAGAACTCTTCCTGCGAGCGCTCTTTATTGGCAAAGAATTGAATGTCATCGATCAGCAGCGCATCAACCGAGCGGTAGTAACGCTTAAACTCTTCAATGGCGTTGTTCTGCAAGGCTTTAACCATGTCCTGCACAAAACGCTCAGAGTGCATGTACACCACTTTGGCATTAGGCTTGCGCGCAATAATGCCGTTACCCACCGCGTGCAACAGGTGAGTTTTACCCAGGCCGGTGCCGCCATAAAGGAACAGTGGGTTATAAGCGCCGCCAGGATTATCCGCCACCTGACGTGCCGCCGCGCGCGCCAGCTGGTTCGATTTACCTTCAACGAAGTTGTCGAAGTTATGACGGTTATTCACATTGGAGCGGTAAGTCACATCGGCCGGTGCGGGAACGGAATCCCAACTTGGACGCAAAATTTGCGCGGGTGCCGGACGATTTTCGATCGGCGCGGGCGCATTGTAACTGGCCATCGCCGGTTGGTTAGTGGTGACCTGTGCTGCAGGGCGCGTACCGACTTCGAAACGCAGTAAAGGCACATTTGCACCGCAGAATTCATTCAGCAGCCCATTGATACTATTGAGATATTTATCTCTAACCCAGTCGAGTACAAACCGATTTGGTGCATACAAGGTCAGCGTATTGTCGTTTAATTCAGCTTGCAGCGGACGAATCCACATGCTGAATTCGGTGGCAGGAAGCTCATCCTGCAAACGGGCAAGACACTGTTGCCAAAGCGTAAGTGACACGGCGGACTCCACTCGTACAAAATCGATAAGAATTTTAGGCGCTAATAAATAGAAACGTAATTTTTAGACACAGACGGTTGGAAAGCGCCTGCGACCGCTATTCGCGGTAGTCTTCCCCGGCGATCGCAGCGAGGATCGTCAGCGGAAGGGCGGATCATAACGTAAAGCTGCACAGAGATCTTCCCTTTCTACACAGTTTTGATCCAATTTATCCACAGGCTACTGAAGTGATAATGAGTTTACGCTTTCTGCGGAAAAAGCCAGCGTTAATGTGGCTGAAAGCGTTAATTTTTCTGGCAAGCTCTCGTTTCCGTGCAGCAAATCTGCAAACTGATCGCAAGAAGATCCTGCGCGATCCTTGCGCTTTAACCCACAGCCCGTATAATTCCCCACCCGGCATTATTGCGTGAAGCCTTGATGCCCGGAATCAGCGGGCTGTATCTGGGTTTCCAGGTGCCGCGACCAGCGAAGTGAATTGACTCTGGACTGTACAATTATTACAATCCCGCCTCTTTATTAAAGACACATTGAGGCGTTGGTCGATTTACTGGCCCGAAAACGCGTCACCCAGTGAAAATTTTCAAGTTTAGGTAGAAATCGCCATGAAACGCACTTTTCAACCGTCCGTACTGAAGCGCAACCGTTCACACGGTTTCCGTGCTCGTATGGCAACAAAAAATGGTCGTCAGGTTCTGGCACGTCGTCGTGCTAAAGGCCGTTCTCGTCTGACCGTTTCTAAGTAATAAAGCTAACCCTCGTGGTTAAGCTCGCATTTCCCAGGGAGTTACGTTTGTTAACTCCCACTCATTTCACTTTCGTCTTCCAGCAGCCACAACGAGCCGGTACGCCGCAAATCACCATACTCGGCCGACTTAACGCGCTGGGGCATCCCCGCATCGGTCTCACCGTCGCAAAAAAACATGTAAAACGCGCCCATGAACGCAACCGGATCAAGCGATTGACCCGCGAAAGCTTTCGTCTGCGTCAACATGAGCTCCCTGCAATGGATTTTGTGATCGTGGCTAAAAAAGGGATTGCTGACCTGGATAACCGTGCGCTGACGGAAGCGTTGGAGAAACTATGGCGTCGTCACTGTCGCCTGGCTCGCGGCTCCTGATTGCCCTGATACGCGTTTATCAACGCGCCATCAGCCCACTGCTGGGACCTCATTGCCGGTTCCATCCCACCTGTTCGCAGTATGGGATTGAGGCCTTGCGCCGCTTTGGCGTTGTAAAAGGCAGTTGGTTGACGATAAAACGCGTATTAAAATGCCACCCTTTGAACCCGGGTGGTGACGATCCTGTGCCGCCAAAAACCTTTGATACCAGAGAACATTAACGATGGATTCGCAACGCAATCTCTTTCTCATCGCTTTTCTGTTCGTGTCTTTTATGATCTGGCAAGCCTGGCAGACGGACCACGCTCCGCAGCCACAGCAAACCCAGACCACGCAAAACACAAACAGCGCAGCGGGTGATGCCGCCACTTCCGGCGTGCCGGCTAGCGGACAGGGCAAAACGATCACCGTTAAGACAGATGTCCTGTCACTCAACATCAATACGCGTGGTGGCGATATTGAGCAGGCTCAGCTGCTGACTTACCCGGACAAACTGGGTTCAGATGCACCGTTCCAGCTGCTTGAAACTACACCGGCCTTCGTTTATCAGGCGCAGAGTGGCTTAACTGGCCGCAACGGCCCGGATAACCCGAACAATGGCGCACGTCCGCTGTATACCACTTCGCAAGATAGCTTCGTGATGGCAGATGGCCAGAGCGAACTGCGCGTACCGTTGACCTGGACCGGTGAAAACGGCGTGGTTTACACCAAGACTTTCGTCTTCAAGCGCGGTGAGTATGCGGTAAACGTTGACTACAACATCAACAACACCACTCAGCAGCCGCTGGAAGTGTCGATGTTTGGTCAGTTGAAGCAGACCATCGACGTGCCTAAGCACCGCGATACCGGCAGCAACAACTTTGCTCTGCACACCTTCCGTGGCGCAGCGTACTCAACCAGCGATGCGAAATACGAAAAATATAAATTCGACACCATCGCGGATAACGAGAACCTGAACACCACCACCAGCAATGGTTGGGTGGCGATGCTGCAGCAGTACTTTGCTACCGCCTGGGTGCCGCGCACGCAGGGTAATAACACGCTGTACACCACTAACCTCGGCAATGGCGTCGCAGCAATTGGCTACAAATCTGCTCCTGTGACCGTTGGCGCAGGCGCACAGCAAGATCTCGGCGCAACGCTGTGGGTAGGCCCGGAAATTCAGGACCAGATGGCAGCCATCGCGCCTCACCTGGATCTGACCGTGGATTACGGCTGGTTGTGGTTCATCTCGCAGCCGCTGTTTAAGCTGCTGAAGTTCATCCACAGCTTTATCGGTAACTGGGGCTTCTCCATTATCGTTATCACCTTCATCGTGCGTGGCATCATGTACCCGCTGACCAAAGCGCAGTACACCTCGATGGCGAAGATGCGTATGCTGCAGCCAAAGATTCAGGCGATGCGTGAACGTCTGGGCGATGATAAGCAGAAACAGAGCCAGGAAATGATGGCGCTGTATAAAGCGGAGAAAGTGAACCCGCTGGGCGGCTGTCTGCCACTGGTTATCCAGATGCCAATCTTCCTGGCCTTGTACTACATGCTGTCAGGCTCGGTTGAACTGCGTCATGCGCCGTTTATTCTGTGGATTCATGACCTGTCAGCGCAGGATCCGTACTACATTCTGCCGATCATCATGGGTATCACCATGTTCTTCATTCAGAAGATGTCACCGACCACCGTGACCGATCCGATGCAGCAGAAGATCATGACCTACATGCCGGTGATCTTTACCGTGTTCTTCCTGTGGTTCCCATCAGGTCTGGTGCTGTACTACATCGTCAGCAACCTGGTGACCATTCTCCAGCAGCAGATGATTTATCGCGGCCTGGAAAAACGTGGTCTGCATAGCCGCGACAAGAAGAAAGCGTAACGCCTGACTGCGACCAGCAGCAGCGTATAATCAAAGGGCGACATTTATGTCGCCCTATTTTTATTTATTAATACCCTAAAAGTTTAAGGTGGAATCATGAGCCACAGCGACACTATCGTTGCCCAGGCGACGCCTCCCGGCCGTGGCGGCGTTGGCATTCTGCGTATCTCCGGCGCCAAAGCCGCTGAGGTAGCGCAAGCCGTGCTTGGCAAGCTGCCAAAGCCGCGCTATGCCGACTATCTGCCCTTTACCGACGCCGATGGCAGCGTGCTGGATCAGGGCATTGCGCTGTGGTTTCCTGGCCCGAACTCCTTCACCGGTGAAGATGTGCTGGAACTGCAAGGCCACGGCGGCCCGGTGATTCTCGACCTGCTGCTCAAGCGCATCGTGGCGCTGCCCGGCTTACGCATTGCACAACCGGGTGAATTCTCCGAACGCGCCTTCCTTAACGACAAGCTCGATTTGGCGCAAGCCGAAGCGATTGCCGATCTGATCGATGCCAGCTCAGAGCAAGCCGCCCGCTCGGCGGTAAACTCGCTGCAGGGCGCGTTTTCCCTGCGCATCAACGCACTTGTGGAAGCACTTACTCACCTACGCATCTATGTGGAAGCGGCCATCGACTTCCCGGATGAGGAGATCGACTTCCTTTCCGACGGCAAAATTGAAGCGCAGCTCAATGTGGTGATCGGCGACCTCAACGGCGTGCGTGCCGAAGCGCGTCAGGGCAGCCTGCTACGTGAAGGGATGAAAGTGGTGATTGCCGGTCGTCCCAATGCCGGAAAATCGAGCCTGCTGAATGCCTTAGCCGGACGCGAAGCGGCGATTGTGACTGATATCGCTGGCACCACGCGCGACGTCCTGCGCGAGCACATCCATATTGACGGCATGCCGCTGCACATCATCGATACTGCCGGTTTACGTGAAGCCAGCGACGAGGTCGAGCGCATTGGTATTGAACGCGCGTGGCAGGAGATCGAGCAGGCCGACCGCGTGCTGTTTATGGTCGATGGCACCACCACAGACGCGACTGAAGCCGCCGCCATCTGGCCAGATTTTGTTGCCCGTTTGCCGGAAGCGCTGCCAATTACCGTGGTGCGTAACAAAGCGGATATGACCGGCGAAGAGCTGGGCCTCACTGAAGTGAACGGTCACTCACTGATTCGTCTCTCGGCGCGCACCGGGGAAGGTGTGGAAGCGCTGCGCGATCACCTGAAACAGAGCATGGGATTTGCCGGCAATATGGAAGGCGGATTTCTCGCACGCCGCCGCCATCTGCAAGCACTGGAGTTAGCCGCAACGCACTTGCAGCAGGGCAAGCATCAGCTGTTAGGCGCGTGGGCCGGCGAATTACTGGCAGAAGAGTTACGTTTAGCGCAGCAGGCGCTGAGCGAAATCACCGGTGAATTCACCTCAGACGATTTGCTGGGCAGAATCTTCTCCAGTTTCTGTATTGGTAAGTAATGGCCTGCGGCGTTCTCATGTCGGGTGCGCATTCATGCGCATCTGGCGCCCGGTAGACATGCGTCTTTGTTATTTGGCTCTCCCACGCCTTTGCAGTATAACGATCATTGCCCGGCGAACAGGTCCTGCTGGGTACATTCATTATTCATGCTAAATATTGGGCGCAAGTTGCTGCCTGAACAGGAGAGAAACATGAGTACAACGCTCGACAGCGTGGCGCTGAACACGCTGTTCATTGAAGCCCGCACCCACAGCTATTGGCAGGACAAACCGGTTTCACGTGAGGTACTGGAGCAGCTCTATCACCTGACCGCGCTGGGCCCAACCTCGGCTAACTGCTCGCCGGGCCGTTTTGTGTTTGTGACATCGCAGGAAGGTAAAGAGAAGCTGAAACCCGCGCTCTCCTCCGGCAACGTCGACAAAACCATGTCCGCTCCGGTAACGGTGATCGTGGCGTGGGATCCTGAGTTCTACGAAGCGCTGCCGAAGCTGTTCCCGCATGGTGATGCGCGCAGCTGGTTTACCAGCAGCCCGGATCTGGCGAAAGAGACCGCGTTCCGTAACAGCAGCTTGCAGGCAGGTTATTTGATTCTGGCCGCGCGTTCGCTGGGCCTGGATGCCGGCCCGATGTCCGGTTTCGATCCGTCAAAAGTGAACGACGCCTTCTTTAGCGAGAGCAAATGGCAGGTGAACTTACTGATCAATCTCGGCTATGGCGAAGCCAGCAAACTGCACGCGCGTCTGCCGCGTCTCGGCTTTGATGAAGCCAGCACCTTTGCCTGATTGAGAAAAGGCGTCGGGCTTAGCCCACGACGCCCGTTTCAAGCGGTTATCCCAGTGAATGGAAGCCGCTGTTGAAGTAGATCATCGGCTCTGCCGCTTCACCTGGCAGAGCAATGCCCACGATACGCGCCAGCAGCACGCTGTGCGTGTTCCACTCCACTACCTTCTCCAGCTGGCAATCAAAACTCACCAGCGCATCAGCCAGAATCGGCGCGCCGGTATTCAGCGTCTGCCACGTACCGTTTTGAAAACGCTCGGCGCGGCGTGAGGATTGGCTGAACTGGGCACATAAGTCGTCATGCTGCTCACGCAGCACGTTCACGGCAAAATGGCCGGCTGCGATAAAAGCATCATGACTGGACGCGCTACGATTCACGCACACCAGCAGGCTGGGTGGCTCAGCCGCAAGCGAACTGACCGACGTGGCAATCAGCCCAAGCTTTTCGCCCTGAAATTCGGTGGTAACCAGAGAAACACCCGCGGTTAAGCGACGCATGCCGTGACGAAACTCATCAAGCGAGATCGATTCCTGGCGAGAAATAGCGGTATCTGACATAAAAAACTCCGACGTGCCTGTTTTAACCATGCGCACAATGGGCAGATGAATGAAGAGTTAGCGCACTTTGATGTGCTGTTTTACTGCCCAAATCCTACACCACATCACACAGTTAGGCACTCAATCCGGCAGGTTTCTGCAAAAGCGTTCTATGCAAAGTTGCCAAATGGGATTGCCGCATGGCTTCGTCCTTATCTGAAATATCGCCTATTCCATCTTAAGCCGGATGCAAACCCATGAGAAAATTCTTACAATAGCACTGATGATTATTCGACCATTTTCATGGAGCGACAGATGGCTAGTCATTTTGTACGTTGGATAGGTAATCCGCCCTTTTCTTCTGAGAACATGCGGGTGCCACAAGAAGTAATCAACAGCGCTCAGCGCTTCGCTGACAAGCGTCGCGGACGCTTTCTCGCCGCACGCGAACTGCTGGCTCAGCTGATGTTACGCGTCTACGGTATCCGCGAACTCCCCGCGCTAACGACCAGCAGCAGCGGACGTCCCTGTTTTGCCGATGCCAACCTGCCCGATTTCAGCATCTCCTACGCCGGAAACACTATCGGTGTGCTGCTGGCCGAAGAAGGCGGCCGCGCCGGACTGGATATGGAAATTGTGCGCGCACACAGTCGCCAAACACAGGATATGCTGACACAGGATCTCTCCTCCGGCGAAAAAGCATGGATTAACGCGCAGCAGGATTTCATGGAAGCGCTGACGCAAATCTGGACGCTGCGCCAAAGCATTCTCAAGCTCACCGGCGAAACCGATAGCGGTATTGATTCACTGCGTTTGCATCCTGCGGCCGGTCGGCTGCGTTCCACCGTGTTCCCCGATATTCAGGCGGTGTGTGATGCTGAGCCCACGCTGGTGTGGTCATGCGCGCTGTCGCCCGGCACCGAACGCTTACATCTGTGGGAGATTGATGGCGCGCAGCAGTGGCAAGCGCTGCGCGATGTCGAGATGAGTAAACCCAATATCGGGCCGCATACGCTGCGCCTGACCAGTTTGGTCACGCCGCATGAGATGGGACATCCGTAAAAAAGGCCGCATCAGCGGCCTTTACTGTTTAGTGGGCATCGATAAAGACGATTTTCAGCACGAACAGTAGCGCGACCACCACCACGCACGGGCTGATTTCACGCCAGCGGCCGGTTCCCAACTTCATCACGCAGTAAGAGATAAAGCCCAGCGCGATACCTTCCGTGATCGAGAAGCTGAACGGCATCATCGCCGCAGTAACAAACGCTGGCACCGCTTCGGTGAGATCGTCCCACTGCACGCGTGACAGCGACGCCGTCATCAATACGCCAACGTAAATCAGCGCACCCGCCGCCGCATAAGAGGGCACCATCGCCGCCAGCGGTGACAGGAACATCACCAGCAGGAACAGAATCCCGGTGATCACCGCCATCAAGCCGGTACGACCGCCGATCGCCACACCGGACGAACTTTCAATGTAGGCGGTTACCGATGAGGTACCAATCAGCGAACCGGTCACCGAACTGATGCTATCGACGTACAGCGCCTGCTTCATGCGCGGGAAAGTGCCTTTCTCGTCAGTCAGCCCGGCTTTATCGGTCACGCCAATCAGCGTGCCGGAGGAGTCGAACAGATTCACCAGCATAAAGGAGAAGATCACCCCGGCCATGCCGATGTTGAACGCGCCTTTGATATCAACCTGGCCCACAACAGAAGTGATCGCTGGCGGAGCGGCGAACACGCCGCTGAATTTCACATCGCCAATGATCAAGCCCAGCGCGGTCGTCACCACAATCGACACCAGCACCGCCGCATGGATATTGCGGGAAGCCAGAATTGCGATGATGAAGAAACCCAGCGCCCCAAGCAGCACGCTGTGTGAGGTCAGATTACCCACAGCTACAATGGTATCGGCGTTTGGCACGATAATTCCGGCGTTTTTCAGCCCCATCATGGCGATAAACAGACCAATACCGGCAGTGATGCCAACACGCAGGCTGAGCGGAATGTTGGCAATCATCCAGTAACGCACGCGCAGCAGCGTGAGGATCAGCAGACCCAGCGCGCCCCAGAAAATCGCGCCCATACCAATCTGCCACGAGTATCCCATGGCCCCGACCACCACAAAGGCGAAGAAGGCGTTCAGGCCCATCGCCGGTGCCAGAGCTACCGGCAGATTCGCCACCAGCCCCATCAGAATACTGCCGAACGCGGCAATCAAGCAGGTAGTAACAAATACTGCCTGCGTATCCATGCCCGCTACACCGAGAATTTGCGGGTTAACGAAAACGATGTACACCATCGTCAGGAAAGTCGTGCAACCGGCAATCACTTCGGTACGCACGGTGGTTCCGTGTTCCTGCAGTTTGAAGATGCGCTGCAAAAGGCCCTGATTAGTCATTCCACTGTTCCGCTAAAAAATTTATCGCCGCGTATCCTATAGAGTTTAGCGCGGCAAAACACTGATTATTCGCAACCGGTTGCTCAGGGTCGCTTTCTGCGCTCAGTGCGCTAGAGTGTCAGCTTATTGTTTAACAAAAGGATGATGTGCGATGTCGGTGGAATGTATTTTTTTTGATTGCGACGGCACGCTGGTCGACAGCGAAGTGATCTGTACGCAAGCTTACGTCAACACCTTTGCCCGCTACGGTATTGAACGCTCTCTGCAACAGATGTTTGAGCAGTATAAAGGGGTAAAGCTCTACGACATCATCCGCGATGTGGCGGCCGAACATCAGGTTGAACTGCCGCTCGAAGAAGTGGAAACCGCCTATCGCGCCGAAGTGGCTAGATTGTTTGATCTCGATTTGAAGCCAATTACCGGTGCCAAAGCGCTGGTGGAAAGTGTCAACGTGCCGATGTGTGTGGTTTCAAACGGCACGGTGAAGAAGATGCAGCATTCGCTGGGATTGACCGGCATGCTGCCGTATCTCGATGGCAAGCTATACAGCGGGTATGACATTAACCACTGGAAGCCGGATCCGGAATTGATGTATCACGCCGCCGAGCAGATGCAGGTGCCGATTGAGAAGTGCATTCTGGTGGATGATTCCGAAGCGGGCGCGCGTGCCGGGATCGCGGCCGGGATTCCGGTGTTTTACTACTGCGCCGATGCGCACAATCCCGAACTCGATCATCCGCTGGTGACGCGCTTTGATGATATGGCGCAGTTGCCGGATTTGTGGCGCGCGCATGGCTGGGATTTGGTGGGGTAGAGCTCGTTTTCCCCCTCCTCGGTTTGTGCTGGCTGTCCCCCTCCTCGGTCCTCCCCCATGAATGGGGGAGGAAGATGCTGCAATATGTGAGTTGGGAATTGCATGTGTCAGCATCTCCTTCCCCCCATTCATGGGGGAAGGCCGGGATGGGGGGACAGCCAGCACAATCCAAATCAGCCAATCGCCCCTAACGAATCCTCGTTGCTCTGCTTCTTCGGCAGCAGGAACAGCGTGGCGGCGATATCCAGCAGATAAATCAGCGCCAGCAGCGTGATCGCCGCGGTGAAAGAGATATTGGTCGCCAGCAGGCCAATCACCAATGGACCAAACCCGCCTACGCCACGCCCCAAATTAAACAACACGTTCTGCGCTGTTGCGCGCGCCTGCGGTGGGAAAGTATCGGAAATCAGCGCGCCGTAGCCGCCGATCATGCCGTTCACAAACATCCCCATCAGCGCGCCGGTAAACAGCATCACCGTAGGATCGCGCAGCTGCGCATACACCACCACCATCACCACCGCGCCAAACTGATACAGCAGGAAGATTTTCCAGCGCGCGAAACGATCGGCCAGCACGCCAAACAGCCAGATGCCGAACGTCATGCCCACTACCGTCACTGCCGTCCACAGGCCAGATTTGGTCAGGCTGAAACCGAAGCTGGACGACAGATAGCTCGGCATCCAGATCATCAATCCGTAGTAACCAAAGTTCTGCACCGAGCAGAGAATGAAAATCCCCAGGCTGGCTTTACTGGTGGCGCGATCGGCAAACAGCAATTTAAGACGTGCGCCAAAGGAGAGCTGCGGCGTTTTCTCCACGTGGCGGGTAAAGCTCTCCGGCTCGCCCATGCTGCGGCGAATCACAAACGAGACCAGCGCCGGCAGCAAACCGACGAGGAACATGCCGCGCCAGCCAATCACGCTCAGCAGCGGCGGCGTGATAAAGGCCGCCAGCAGCACACCGAGCTGCCAGCCAATGCCCACCCACGCCGAGGCGCGGTTGCGCTTCTCTTTCGGCCAGGCTTCGGCAATCAGCGCCATGCCGATGCCGAACTCGCCGCCCAATCCCACGCCCGCCAGCGTGCGGTACACCAGCAGATCCCAATAACCCTGCGCCACGGCGCACAGGCCAGTGAATACCGAGAACACCAGAATAGTAACGGTAAGGATACGGATGCGGCCATAACGATCGCTGAGATGGCCAAACACGATGCCGCCGATCACCGCGCCGATCAGCGTCCAGGTAACCAGCGAACCGGCCTGAGACGGATCGAGCGCCAGCGAGACGCTGATCGCCGGCAGCATAAAGCCAAGAATCAGCAGATCAAATCCGTCCATCGCGTAGCCGCTGATAGCCGCCACCATGGCTTTCGCCGGTGTAATGGCTTGTTTTTTAGGAGTTGGGGAAGACATGTAACAGCACCTGGCAGAAAAAAGTGCGCCAAGTATAAAGAGAGGGAATCGATGAGAACAGACAGAATTTAAGCAGGCAGCCCGTTAGCCACAGTGGCAACGGGCCGCCGACGCATCAATCAAGAGGGTTTATTGCTGCCGTCATCGCCCGACAGCAGTTCATCCAGCTTGTCGCCGCCCACATGACGGAAATCCTGACCTTTGACGAAATAGAAGATAATTTCGCAAATGTTCTGGCAGCGATCGCCGATACGCTCGATGGCGCGGGCGCAGAACAGCGCGGTCAGCACGCTTGGGATAGTGCGCGGATCTTCCATCATGTAGGTCATCAGCTGACGCACGATGCCTTCGTACTCTTTATCCACCTTCTTATCTTCGCGGTAAATTTTGATGGCTTCGTTGAGATCCATGCGCGCGAACGCATCCAGCACGTCGTGCAGCATCTGCACAGTGTGATGACCAAGCGCTTCAAGGCTCACCAGTAGCGGCAGATGCTGCTGGCTGAACTTCTCCAGCGCAGTGCGGCTGATTTTTTCTGCCACGTCGCCAATGCGTTCCAGCTCAGAAATGGTCTTGATGATCGCCATTACCAGGCGCAAATCGCTGGCGGTCGGTTGGCGTTTGGCGATGATGCGCACGCAGGCTTCATCAATCTCCACTTCCATCATGTTGACCTTCTGGTCGCCGTCGATGACGTGACGCGCCAGCTCGCCATCCTGGTTGTGCATCGCGGTGATGGCGTCCATCAGCTGCTTCTCAACCATGCCGCCCATGATCATCACTTGCGTGCGAATGTGCTCCAGCTCCGCGTTGAACTGACCGGAGATGTGTTTGTTCAGATTTAAATTATCCATGTGCGTCTCCTGAATCAGCCGTAACGACCGGTGATGTAATCTTCGGTCTGCTTCTTTGCGGGCTTAGTGAACAAGGTATCGGTATCGCTGAACTCAATCAGCTCGCCCAGATACATAAAAGCGGTGTGGTCAGAACAACGCGCAGCCTGCTGCATGTTGTGAGTCACGATCACCACAGTGTAATCCTGCTTCAGTTCGGTGATCAGCTCTTCAATACGACCGGTTGAGATCGGATCCAGCGCGGAGCAAGGCTCATCCAGCAACAGCACTTCCGGGCGAATCGCGATGCCGCGGGCGATGCACAAACGCTGCTGCTGACCGCCGGAAAGACTGTAACCGCTCTGATGCAGCTTGTCTTTGGTTTCATTCCACAGCGCGGCTTTGGTCAGCGCCCACTGCACGCGCTCATCCATATCGGCACGCGACAGCTTCTCAAACAGCCGCACGCCGAAGGCGATGTTGTCATAAATCGACATCGGGAATGGCGTAGGCTTCTGGAACACCATACCGACGCGTGCGCGCAGCAGGGCGATATCCTGATTGGAAGCCAGAATGTTATCGCCATCCAGCAGGATGTCACCTTCAGCACGCTGCTCCGGATAGAGCGAGTACATTTTGTTGAAGGTGCGCAGCAAAGTGGATTTACCGCAGCCTGATGGGCCGATAAACGCGGTCACCTGGTTTTTGGTGATATCCAGATTGATGTTTTTCAGCGCGTGAAACTTACCGTAATAGAAGTTCAGATTACGGACCTGAATTTTACCGGCTGATGAAGTCACGTTACTCATTCTCGTCTCTCATAAGCAGCGCCGCCGAAGCCGCGCCGGGAAATTAGTGTTTGCCCTTGGCGAAAACCACACGCGCCACAATGTTCAGCAGCAGCACGCACACGGTAATAATCAGCACACCCGCCCACGCCAGGCTTTGCCACTCGGCAAACGGGCTCATGGCGAATTTAAAGATGGTGACCGGCAGGTTAGCGATCGGCTGCATCATGTCAGTGCTCCAGAACTGGTTCGACAGCGCAGTAAACAGCAGCGGTGCGGTTTCACCGGCAATACGCGCCACGGCCAACAGCACACCGGTGATGATGCCGGAAACCGAGGCTTTCAGCGTAATCGCCGAAATCATTTTCCACTTCGGCGTACCCAGCGCATAAGCCGCTTCACGCATGCTGTCGGGTACCAGACGCAGCATATTTTCGGAGGTACGAATCACAATCGGGATTTGCAGCAGCGCCAGCGCTACTACGCCCGCCCAACCGGAGAAGTGCTGCATCTGCGATACCACAATGGTGTAAACGAACAGGCCCACCACAATCGACGGTGCTGACAGCAGAATGTCGTTGATGAAGCGAATCACTTCCGCCAGCCAGTGTTTACGGCCATATTCCGCCAGATAAATCCCAGCCATGATGCCGAGCGGCGTTCCGATGATCGTTGACCAGAAAATCAGTAAACCGCTGCCGAGTAAGGCATTGGCTAAACCACCGCCTGCGGTGTTGGGCGGCGGTGTCGATTCGGTAAACAGCTCCCAGCTCAACCCATCAACGCCGCGCGTAACAGTGGTGAACAGAATCCACACCAGCCAGAACAGACCGAATGCCATGGTCATCAGCGACAGCGTCAGGGCAATTTTGTTTTTGGTACTGCGCCATGCCTGCATTTTGCGGCGCGAGGCTTCCAGCTCAGCGCGAGCCTGAACTTCAATAGCGGTCATGAACGGGCTCCTTCACTCTTCGCCAGACGCAGGATCATCAGTTTGGAGATCGCCAGCACGATAAAGGTAATCACGAACAGAATCAGACCCAGCTCCATCAGAGCCGCAACATGGACACCGGATTCCGCTTCGGCGAATTCGTTGGCCAACGCGGAGGTGATGCTGTTGCCCGGCATAAACAGCGAGGCGCTGTCGAGCTGGTAGGTGTTACCGATGATAAAGGTCACCGCCATGGTTTCACCCAACGCGCGGCCCAGGCCAAGCATCACGCCGCCGATCACGCCATTTTTGGTGAACGGCAGCACGATGCGCCAGATCACTTCCCACGTGGTGCAGCCGATACCGTAAGCCGACTCTTTCATCATCACCGGCGTTTGTTCAAATACGTCGCGCATCACCGAGGCGATGTACGGGATGATCATGATGGCGAGAATCACACCCGCCGCCAGAATGCCGATACCAAATGCCGGGCCAGAGAATAGCGTGCCGACAATCGGGATATTCGCCATCACGTTGCCAACCGGCGTCTGGAAATATTCGGCGAACAGCGGCGCGAAAACAAACAGGCCCCACATGCCGTACACGATGCTGGGGATGGCCGCCAGCAGCTCAATGGCGGTGCCCAGCGGGCGACGCAGCCAGCCTGGCGCCAGTTCGGTCAGGAACAGCGCGATGCCGAAGCTCACCGGCACGGCAATGATCAAGGCAATAATCGAGGTGACGAGGGTGCCGTAAATCGGTACCAGCGCACCAAATTGTTCGTTTGGCGCATCCCAGGTTTTGTTCCACAGGAAAGAGAAACCAAATTTTTGGATGCTTGGCCAGGAGGAGAAAATCAGGGAGACGATAATGCCGCCCATCAACAGCAACACGATAAGCGCGGATAGCTTCACCAGCGCGCCGAAAATCATGTCGCCTTGTTTACCGGGGGCTTTGAACGTCGGCTTAGTGGCAGCCATAGAATTCTCTGTTCTCAGGGGGATGTCAGGGCGGCACGCAGGCCGCCCATTGGGGTTGGCCAACCGTCTCGGCTGGCCGGGTCAATCTGTTACTGGTACAGCGCTTTACCGGAGCTATCTTTGATGTTCGCTTTCCACGCTGCACGAATCTGGTTAGCTACGCTTTCTGGCAGCGCGGCGTAATCCAGGTCGGTTGCGGTTTTGCTGCCACCTTTGTATGCCCAGTCGAAGAACTTCAGCACTTCGCTACCTTTCTCCGCATTCGCCTGATCTTTGTAAATCAGGATGAAGGTGGTTGAGGTGATCGGCCATGCATCGTTGCCTTTCTGGAAGGTCAGATCCTGAGCAAAGGTTTTGCTCCAGTCTGCGCCTTTCGCGGCGTTAGCAAAGCTCTCTTCACTTGGTGCGACCGCTTTACCGTCGGCATCAACCAGTTTGGTGTAGGTCAGGTTGTTCTGCTTGGCGTAAGCGTATTCCACATAGCCAATTGAACCCGGCAGACGCTGTACAAACGCGGCCACGCCGTCGTTACCTTTACCGCCCAGTCCGGTTGGCCAGTTAACGGTGTTACCTTTACCAATTTTGCTGTTCCACTCTTCGTTCACTTTTGCCAGGTAGCTGGTGAAGACGAAAGAAGTACCGGAACCGTCAGCGCGGCGAACCACGTTGATGTTGGAATCTGGCAGTTTCACGCCTGGGTTCAGTTTAGTGATCGCCGGGTCGTTCCACTTTTTGATGGTGCCGAGGTAGATGTCGCCCACGGTTTTACCGTCAAGAGTCAGTTCGCCAGATTTCACACCTGGGATGTTAACCGCCAGCACCACACCACCAATGACGGTAGGGAACTGGAACAGGCCGTTTTTCTGCAGATCTTCTTCTTTCATTGGCGCATCAGACGCACCGAAATCGACGGTTTTCGCGATGATTTGCTTCACGCCGCCGGAAGAACCAATACCCTGATAGTTGATTTTGCTACCGGTGGCTTGCTGGTACTCGGCTGCCCACTTGGCATAAACCGGCGCCGGGAATGTCCCGCCTGCGCCCGTCAGATCGGTGGCTGCAAAAGCAGAAACCGCGCTTACTGCGAAGGTGGCGGCGAGGATTCGGGCTACGGTGCTACGCATCAGTGTCATGTTCCCTCCAGGGGATTCAAAAAAATCAGGCTCAATGCCTTTTTAGTAGGAGTCAGTGATTGCTGCTGGAGGGAAAATAGGACAGTTTGATGACAGTGAAATGTACGAAATGTGACAGTTATATGACAGCGTGCAGAAATGAAGCGGGCCCGTTGCGGGCCCACTCTTGTTACTGATTATTCAACGGTAACCGATTTCGCCAGGTTACGCGGTTGGTCAACATCGGTACCTTTAATCAGCGCCACATGGTACGAGAGCAGCTGTAACGGCACGGTGTAGAAGATCGGTGCAATCACCTCTTCTACGTGCGGCAGGGAGATGATTTTCATGCCATCGCTGTCGCTGAAACCGGCATCCTGATCGGCAAACACATACAGCAAACCGCCGCGCGCGCGTACCTCTTCAATATTGGATTTCAGCTTCTCCAGCAGTTCGTTGTTGGGCGCGACCACGATCACTGGCATATCCGCATCAATCAGCGCCAGCGGGCCGTGCTTCAGCTCGCCCGCCGCATAGGCTTCGGCGTGGATATAGGAGATCTCTTTCAGCTTCAGCGCGCCTTCCATCGCGATCGGATACTGATCGCCACGGCCAAGGAACAGCGCGTGATGCTTATCAGAGAAACCTTCCGCCAGGTTTTCGATCACTTTGTCCTGCGCCAGCATCTGTTCGATGCGGCTCGGCAAGGCCTGCAGCGCGTGCACAATCTCGTGCTCGGTTTCGGCTTTCATGCCGTGCAGACGACCGAGTTTCGCCACCAGCATCAGCAATACTGCCAGCTGCGTGGTGAAGGCTTTGGTGGATGCCACGCCAATTTCAGTGCCGGCTTTGGTCATCAGCGCTAAATCGGATTCACGCACCAGCGATGAACCGGCCACATTACAGATCGCCAGCGAACCGAGATAACCCAGCTCTTTCGACAGGCGCAGCGCCGCCAGCGTATCGGCGGTTTCACCCGATTGTGACAGCGTGATCAGCAGGCTATTTTTACGCACTGCAGATTTGCGATAACGGAATTCTGAAGCAATTTCCACATCACAAGGCAGGTTAGCCAGCGACTCAAACCAGTAACGCGAAACCATGCCGGAGTTGTATGACGTACCGCAGGCAATGATCTGAATATGTTCGACCTGGCTCAACAGCTTCTCAGCATCCGGGCCCAGCTCGCTGAGATCGACTTCGCCGTGATTAAAACGACCGGTGATGGTGTTTTTGATCGCGTTCGGCTGCTCGTAAATCTCTTTCTGCATGTAGTGACGATAGATGCCTTTGTCGCCGGCATCGTATTGCGCGGTCGATTCGATTTCAGCGCGCTTAGTGGTTTTACCGTCACGATCGATAATGGTGACTTCGCGGCGGGTGATCTCGGCAATATCGCCCTCTTCCAGATAGATGAAGCGACGCGTCACCGGCAGCAGCGCCAGCTGATCGGAAGCGATAAAGTTTTCGCCCACGCCACGGCCAATCACCAGCGGGCTACCGGAACGCGCCGCCAACAGCAGCGAAGGATCGCGGCTGTCCATGATCACCATGCCATACGCACCGCGCAGCTGCGGAATGACGCGCAGCACCACTTCACGCAGTGTGCCGCCTTGCTTCTGCTCCCAATGCACCAGATGCGCCACCACTTCGGTGTCGGTTTCTGAGGCAAAGTGATAGCCGCGCTCAAGCAACTGCGCGCGCAGCGGCTCATGGTTTTCAATGATGCCGTTGTGCACGATGATGATGTGCTCGGAAACGTGCGGATGCGCATTGGCCTCCGACGGTTCACCGTGTGTCGCCCAGCGCGTGTGTGCGATACCGGTGCCGCCAATCAGCGGCTGCTGCTCTGCGGCTTCCGCCAGGTTCTGCACTTTACCCAGACGACGCAGGCGCGTCATGTGGCCCTGACGATCGACGACGGCTAATCCCGCGGAGTCATAACCGCGATACTCAAGACGACGCAAACCTTCCAGCAGAATTTCTGCGATGTCACGCTGCGCTACTGCACCAACAATTCCACACATAGTAATTTCCTGACTTCATGGCTTTCGGCCATTGCGTTGTCATACGACCTGATTTCCCCGAGCCTTGTAGAGAGTGGGGATATTTTTTTATGGCACTGCTATCAGGCCGATCGTTGTCGGCCTTTAAAATTTATTATTTCTTAACAGGACGCTGCCAGCCCGATTTTTGATTCTGTTCTTTACGGTTGTAGACCAGATCCGCAGCTAACACATCTTTCATTATCGTGGTGCCCGCGGCGATGGTCGCACCGCTCGCCACGCTGACTGGCGCCACCAGCTGGGTATCCGAACCGATAAACACGTTGTCGCCAATGATGGTTTTGGATTTGTTGGCGCCATCATAGTTACAGGTAATGGTACCCGCACCGATATTCACGCCCGCGCCAATTTCCGCATCGCCGAGATAAGAGAGATGACCGGCTTTGGAGCCTTTGCCGAGCGTGGCTTTCTTCATCTCTACAAAGTTGCCCACATGCGCCGCTTCCGCCAACTCGCTGCCCGGACGCAGACGCGCAAAAGGCCCAACCGTACAAGCAGCGGCTAACGTGGCATCTTCGATCACCGAATAAGGGCTGATTTCACAGTCGTCAGCAATCACGCTGTTTTTGATGATGCAGCCGGCACCGATTTTTACGCGGTTGCCGAGCGTGACCTTGCCTTCGATGATCACGTTGGTGTCGATCTCCACATCGCGGCCGTGTTGCAACGCACCGCGCAGATCGAAACGCGCCGGATCGCGCAGCATCACACCTGCCAGCAGCAGCTTTTCTGCCTGCTCGCTTTGGTAGACACGCTCAAGCGTTGCCAGCTGCAGGCGATTATTGACGCCATCGGTTTCGCTGATGCGCGCCGGATGCACCGCATTGATCACGCGGCCTTCGTGGTGCGCCATGGCGATGATGTCGGTGATATAGAATTCGCCCTGCGCATTATTGTTGTTAAGTTGTGCCAGCCAGCGCTTGAGGTCGCCACCGTTGGCAATCAGGATGCCGGTGTTAATTTCCTGAATTTTTAGCTGTTCTGGCGAGGCATCTTTCTGCTCAATGATGCCGATCACCGTGCCGTTTTCACGCACGATACGACCGTAGCCGGTTGGGTTATCCAGAACTACGGTGAGTAAGCCAATGCCACCCGCGGGTTTCGCGTCGCGCAGACGTTGCAAGCTGGCCTGCGAGATCAGCGGCACGTCGCCGTACAGCATCAGAATATCTTCGTCATCGGCAAAGAAGGGCGCGGCCTGCTGCATCGCATGACCAGTACCCAGTTGCTCAGCCTGCAGCACCCAGTTGAGTGCGTTATGCGCTAACGTTGACTGCAGTAAATCTCCGCCGTGGCCGTAAACCAGATGGATCTGCTGGGCGCCCAAACCGGTTGCGGCATCAATAACGTGCTGAACCATTGGTTTACCTGCAAGAGTATGCAGAACTTTGGGCAGGTCGGAATACATTCGGGTGCCTTTGCCAGCGGCTAAGATCACCACACTCATCGCGTTCGTAGACATAACTATCCTGATTCTCTTCAACTTTCGAAAGTGTAAGGTTTAACCCCGAGATTACTACATTTTTCTCGGGTCGAAATTAGCCGGGCTCAGCGCCAGGCGGCAAATTCGGGGCAAAAAAAATGCCAACCCAAAGGGCTGGCATTTCGTGACGCATAAAGCCTGATTACATCGCTTTTTTGGTCAGCTCGATGACACGCAGTTTCGCGATGGCTTTCGCCAGTTCCGCAGAAGCCTGAGCATAGTCCACGTCGCCGTGGCTGCTGTTCATGTGCTCTTCCGCTTTACGTTTCGCTTCCAGCGCGCGCGCTTCGTCGAGGTCTTCACCGCGAATCGCGGTGTCGGCCAGAACGGTGGTGCTGCCAGGCTGAACTTCCAGCACGCCGCCAGAGAGGTAAATAAACTCCTCTTCGCCGTGCTGTTTCACGATGTGAATCATACCAGGCTTGATGGCTGTCAGCAGCGGGGCGTGGCCAGGACGAATCCCCAGCTCACCTTCGCTACCTGACACCTGGATACGCTCGACCAGACCGGAGAACATTTGTTGCTCCGCGCTGACCACGTCCAGATGATAAGTCATAGCCATACCATTCCTCCTGGGAAACCTAAATTACAGTTTCTTCGCTTTTTCTACGGCTTCTTCGATAGCGCCGACCATGTAGAACGCCTGCTCTGGCAGGTGGTCGAATTCGCCTTCCATGATGCCTTTGAAGCCACGGATGGTGTCTTTCAGGGTGACGTACTTACCTGGAGAACCGGTGAAGACTTCAGCAACGAAGAACGGCTGAGACAGGAAGCGCTGAATCTTACGCGCACGTGCCACCAGCAGCTTGTCTTCTTCAGACAGCTCGTCCATACCCAGGATAGCGATGATGTCTTTCAGTTCCTGGTAACGCTGCAGCAGAGACTGCACGCCACGCGCAACGTCATAGTGCTCCTGACCCACGATCAGTGGATCCAGCTGACGGCTGGTAGAATCCAGCGGGTCAACGGCTGGGTAGATACCCAGAGAGGCGATCTGACGGCTCAGCGTAACGGTTGAGTCTAAGTGAGCAAAGGTGGTTGCTGGTGACGGGTCAGTCAAGTCATCCGCAGGAACGTAAACGGCCTGTACAGAGGTGATTGAACCGGTCTTCGTGGAGGTAATACGCTCCTGCAACACACCCATCTCTTCTGCCAGCGTTGGCTGATAGCCTACCGCAGATGGCATACGACCCAGCAGTGCTGATACTTCAGTACCGGCCAGGGTGTAACGATAGATGTTGTCGATGAACAGCAGAACGTCACGGCCTTCATCACGGAATTTTTCCGCCATGGTCAAACCGGTCAGTGCTACGCGCAGACGGTTACCCGGCGGCTCGTTCATCTGGCCATACACCAGCGCTACTTTATCGATAACGTTGGAGTCAGTCATTTCGTGGTAGAAGTCGTTACCCTCACGAGTACGCTCACCCACACCAGCAAATACCGAATAACCTGAGTGCTCAGCCGCGATGTTACGGATCAGCTCCATCATGTTTACGGTTTTACCTACACCCGCACCACCGAACAGACCGACTTTACCGCCCTTAGCGAACGGACACATCAGGTCGATAACCTTGATGCCGGTTTCCAGCAGTTCCTGCGAGTTAGACTGATCTTCATACGAAGGTGCTGCACGGTGAATAGAGGAAACCTCTACTACAGTGCCGTCGTCATTCTGCAGGTCGCCTTTCATGTCGATTGGCTCACCCAATACGTTCATGATACGGCCGAGGGTTGCTTTACCAACCGGAACCTGGATAGGTTTTTTCAGGTCGGTAACTTCCAGACCGCGCTTCAGGCCGTCAGAAGTACCCATGGCGATGGTACGAACCACGCCACCACCCAGCTGCTGCTGAACTTCCAGCACCAGACGAGCATCACCATTTTTCACCTCGAGAGCGCTGTATACCTGCGGTACCGCGTCCTGAGGGAATTCGACGTCAACTACGGCGCCGATAATCTGGACAATCTTTCCAGCTGCCATCTTGAATCCTCTACCTAATACGAAAATACCCAGCCGCGCTCGCGCGACAGGATATATGCCTGGTTAAACCGCGGAGGCTCCCGAGACGATCTCGGTAAGTTCCTGGGTGATGCTGGCCTGACGAGCTTTGTTGTAAACCAACTGCAGCTCTTTGATCAGGTTTCCGCCGTTGTCGGTTGCAGCTTTCATTGCAACCATACGTGCGGCCTGCTCACTGGCCAGGTTTTCCACCACACCCTGATAAACCTGCGATTCGACGTAACGACGCAGCAGGGTATCCAGCAGCGCTTTCGGATCGGGTTCGTACAGGTAATCCCAGGTCTTCGCCTTCATCTCTTCTTCACCTTCCGCTGGCGGTAACGGCAGCAGTTGGGTAATGGTCGGAGTCTGAGACATGGTGTTGTTAAACTTGTTGGCAACGATATACAGCTTGTCGATGCGACCTTCATCGTAGGCCTGCAACATCACTTTTACCGGGCCGATCAAATCAGACAGTGCAGGCTTATCGCCCATACCGGTGACTTGTGCCACGATGTTGCCACCTACAGAGCCGAAGAATGAATTGCCTTTCGAACCGATAACAGCCAGATCGCTCTGTACGCCTTTATCCGCCCAGCTTTTCATATCTGCCAGCAATTTTTTGAACAGGTTAATGTTCAAACCACCACAAAGCCCGCGGTCAGTCGAAACGACCAGGTAGCCGACGCGCTTAACGTCACGCTCATCCAGGTAAGGGTGCTTGTATTCCAGATTACCCAAGGCAAGGTGACCAATCACTTTGCGCATGGTATCTGCATACGGACGGCTGGCCGCCATGCGTTCCTGCGTTTTACGCATTTTGGAGGCGGCGACCATTTCCATCGCTTTGGTGATCTTCTGCGTATTTTTTACGCTTCCGATCTTACTACGTATTTCTTTTGCGCCGGCCATTAGCTTCTCCTCAAAGCCTTGCGGCCTGCCTTTTCAGACAAGCCGCCAGACATTACCAGGACTGGGTTGCTTTAAACGTTTCGAGGAGGCCTTTCAGCTTCTCTTCGATTTCGTTATTGAAGTTACCCGCTTGGTTGATTTCAGCCATCAGCTCAGCGTGATCGCGATCCGCGAACGCCAGCAGAGCGGCTTCGAAGCTGCCGACTTTCGCCAGTTCAACATCGTTCAGATAGCCGCGCTCAGCAGCAAACAGCACCAGACCCTGTTGCGCGACTGACATCGGCGCATACTGTTTCTGTTTCAGCAGCTCGGTCACTTTCTGACCGTGGCTCAGCTGTTTGCGCGTTGCATCGTCCAGATCGGAAGCGAACTGAGAGAACGCAGCCAGTTCACGATACTGTGCCAGCGCGGTACGAATACCACCGGACAGTTTCTTGATGATCTTGGTCTGTGCAGCACCACCAACACGGGATACCGAAATACCCGGGTTAACGGCTGGACGAATACCGGAGTTGAACAGGTTAGATTCCAGGAAGATCTGACCATCAGTAATCGAGATTACGTTGGTCGGAACGAACGCAGAAACGTCACCCGCCTGAGTTTCGATGATTGGCAGTGCGGTCAGAGAACCGGTCTGGCCTTTCACTTCACCGTTGGTGAAGCGCTCAACGTAGTCAGCGCTAACGCGTGATGCACGCTCCAGCAGACGAGAGTGGAGATAGAACACGTCACCAGGGAATGCTTCACGACCTGGTGGACGGCGCAGCAGCAGAGAAATCTGACGGTAAGCAACAGCCTGCTTAGACAGGTCATCGTACACGATCAGTGCATCTTCACCGCGGTCACGGAAGTACTCACCCATCGCACAACCGGCGTACGGTGACAGGTACTGCAGTGCTGCAGATTCAGAAGCAGAAGCGACAACCACGATGGTGTTAGCCAGCGCGCCGTGCTCTTCCAGTTTGCGTACTACGTTAGAAATGGTTGACGCTTTCTGACCAATCGCAACGTAGACACACTTGATGCCTGAATCGCGCTGGTTAATGATGGCGTCGATTGCCATTGCAGTTTTACCGGTCTGACGGTCACCGATGATCAGCTCACGCTGGCCACGGCCGATTGGAATCATCGCATCGACAGATTTGTAACCGGTCTGAACAGGCTGGTCTACTGACTGACGGTCGATAACGCCCGGTGCAATCACTTCAACAGGCGAGAAGCCGTCGTTTTCGATTGCGCCTTTACCGTCGATCGGTGCACCCAGGGTGTTCACCACACGGCCCAGCAGGCCACGGCCAACTGGAACTTCTAAAATACGACCCGTACATTTTACTTTCATGCCTTCCGCGAGGTCAGCATACGGGCCCATCACTACTGCACCAACCGAGTCACGCTCGAGGTTCAGTGCGATAGCGTAACGGTTGCCCGGCAGGGCAATCATCTCACCCTGCATGACATCGGCCAGGCCGTGTACGCGGATGATACCGTCACTTACAGAAACAATAGTACCTTCGTTGTGAGCTTCACTCACGACATTGAACTGAGCAATGCGCTGCTTGATCAGTTCGCTGATTTCGGTGGAATTCAGTTGCATATGCTCCAGTCCCCTTAAGACTGCAAGACGTCTGCCAGACGATCAAGACGGCCGCGTACGCTGCCATCAATGACCAGGTCACCCGCACGGATAACCACACCTGCCATTACAGACTTATCAATTTTGCAATTCAGCTTAACTTTACGTGACAGACGTTTTTCCATCGCGGCGCTGATTTTAGTCAGCTGACTGTCACTCAGCGTGCTGGCAGAAATCACATCAACTTCGGCTGTCGCTTCATAAGCGTCACGCAGTTGAATGTACTGAGCCAGTACGGCTGGAAGCGCTGTCAAACGTCCGTTTTCGGCCATTACCTTAATCAGGTTCTGGGCGTTTTCATCAAGTTGATCGCCACAAACTGCAATGAAAGAAGCAGACAAAGCTTCCGGTGCGAGCGCACCGGAAAGAAGATCTGCGATCTGTTCGTTGCGAGCCACTTCTGCGGCAAACGCCAGCATGGATTGCCAGCGATCGATGCTTTGATGCTCAACAGCAAAGTCAAAAGCTGCTTTGGCGTAGGGGCGAGCTACAGTAATCAGATCAGACATCAGCCCCTCCCTCCTTACAGTTCAGCGACCAGTTTATCAACGATGTCGCTGTTAGCAGCTTCATCCACGGAACGTTCGATGATTTTCTCGGCGCCAGCTAATGCCAGCAACGCGACTTGCTTACGCAGCTCTTCACGGGCACGCGAACGCTCGGCATCAATTTCTGCCTGCGCCTGCGCCACGATGCGGTTACGTTCAGTCTCAGCTTCGGTTTTCGCTTCGTCCAGAATCTGGGCACGGCGTTTGTTCGCCTGCTCGATAATGACCTGAGCGTCTTCTTTCGCTTTTTTCAGCTGGTCGGTCGCATTGGCCTGCGCGAGATCTAAATCTTTCTTCGCGCGCTCAGCAGAAGCAAGGCCTTCAGCAATTTCTTTCTGGCGCTTTTCGATGGCAGCCATAATCGGCGGCCATACGTACTTCATGCAGAACGCGACAAACAGAATGAACGCGATGGCCTGGCCGAGGATTGTTGCATTAATGTTCACAGCACAATGCCTCTTATTAAGTTAACTTGCTCTGCCGCTATCAGAGATAAACGGCAGAATCCGTCCCTCATCACACCAAGTGCCATGAGTGAACAAGGCTACCAGGTTTAAGCGACAGCAAACATCACGTAGAGACCCAGACCTACAGCGATCATCGGGATTGCATCCACCAGACCCATTACAACAAAGAACTGCGTACGCAGCAGAGGGATCAGATCCGGTTGACGCGCGGCGCCTTCCAGGAATTTACCTCCGAGGATGCCGATACCGATCGCAGCACCGATTGCCGCCAGGCCCATCATCACAGCGGCAGCCATGTACAGCAGATCCATATTCAGGTTTTCCATGACAGTCTCCAGTTTGTTTCAGTTAAAAGCTTAAGTGTTGAGATAAAAATCAATGTTCTTCAGATGCCATCGACAGATAGACGATCGTGAGGACCATGAAAATGAAAGCCTGCAGCGAAATGATCAGGATGTGGAAAATGGCCCAAGGCACATTCAACAACCACTGCGACCACCACGGCAGCAAGCCGGCAATCAGGATAAAGATCAACTCACCCGCATACATGTTGCCGAACAGTCGCAGACCCAGTGAAACAGGCTTGGACAGCAGGCTAACACCTTCAAGAATCAGGTTAATGGGGATGAAGATCGGGTGATTAAAAGGCTGCAGCGTCAACTCTTTGGTGAAGCCGCCAATGCCTTTCATTTTGATGCTGTAGAACAGAATCAAAATAAATACGCCCAGCGCCATAGACAGCGTGATGTTCACGTCTGCAGACGGCACGACGCGCAGCGCCGGCAGGCCTAAATAGTGCTCGCCGATAAACGGCAGCAAATCGATAGGCAGCAGATCCATGAAGTTCATCAGGAAGACCCAGACGAAGATCGTCAGAGCCAGCGGGGCGATAAGTTTGCTTTTACCGTGGTACATGTCGCGCACGTTGTTATCAACGAAGCCGACAACCAGTTCGATAGCCGCTTGTAATTTCCCTGGAACACCGCTGGTAGCGCTTTTCGCCACTTTGCGGAACAACACCAGGAAAATCAGTCCCAGCACCACAGAGAAAAACATGGAATCGATATTTAATACCCAGAACGTCGCGGGAGCGTCGTGCGGATTCACCAACTCGAAAGTACGCAGGTCCAACTGAAGGTTATTCAGGTGGTGACCTATGTATTCTTGCGGAGTAGAGATTTCTCCAGCAGCCATGATGCCTCTTACCCTTTGTTGTTAATTACAGCCGGAGCGACGATCTGCACCACCAGCACCGATAACCACGTGATTGCGAGTGGCCAGAAGACCGCTCCAAACACACCCAACGCCACCGCGAGGAAAATGACGGTTGTGAACACCTTCAACACTTCACCGAGGGCAAAGCTCCAGGCAACACGTCCTTTCGCAGGCGTTTGATCCTGCAGGCGCCAGGCCAAAAACATAAACAACACGTTCGGCAGCCAGGCTGCCACGCCACCCGCGATGGCGGAGGCGCCCCAGGTAACCTCTTTCAGGGTAAAGAGCGCACCGATGATGACAAAGGTCACCAGCTGAATGATCAGCACGGCCCGGGCTAATTTCACACTGTAAAGAGACACTGACATGACGCTGAACTCTCCTGCCCCGAACGGGGTATGTCGCGTGTCGTATAAGACTGCCTTTACTCATTTGAGTCAAGCAGCAAAAGCCGTGCAAATTATACGGGCGCCACCTGCGATTTCAATCGGTAAGTAGCGAAAAGGTGAACAATTATTTAAATTTCTTTCTGAAGGGCTATTTTTCAAAACATCGTCTTCAGGCAATGTCTGACTTTAAGTCTGAAAATGCCCGACCGACTTGCTTTTAAAGCGTGCTTTAGATCACATAATAAACAAGGAATGCCTGACTGAATTTGTTTCAGACAAGATTTATACGATTTCTAAATTGTATTAAGCACTTATAAATCAGAGTCTTAATTTTATTATTTAACTGTTGCGCTTCGATTTTCGAGAAAAACACTCTATTGACATCATGCGCTGCAATAAAAACGCAAAACTGATATTACGTACGCCAATTTATTGCAAAGTTATATTTTCACCAGTGATTATTTGGTTGGGTAAATACACCCAAAAAAGTGATCTCCGTGATAATGAAATGTGAATTATTCGTTAAATGTAACAGAGATTTTCGGATAATTTCCGCCGGGGATGTTAACTCGCGCGCCCTGCCCTGCGAAATAAAAGCTTTTACCTAAAAGTGTTCAATCGCTGCTTTTTCGTTCAGGGCAATAACTAAGACAAACGGCATGAAGCAGCTTAAATCCATACCGTTTAAAAGGCTATTGGCGGGTAATCACCACCAGATGACGTTCACCATCCAGCTCGGGTACCTGCAGAGGTTGAATTTTTTCCACCTTAAAGCCAGCGGGTAATGCAGCAATCTCATCATCCGGACGCACACCTTTCAGGGCATAAAAGCGACCTTCAGGACCCGGCAGATGATGACACCAGGTCAGCATATCCTCGAGTGAAGCAAATGCACGACTGATAACACCGTCGAATGGCGGCTCAGACGGGTACTCTTCAACGCGGCTCTGCACCGGCGTGACGTTAGTAAGTCCTAACTCATGTTGTACCTGACGCAGGAATCGCACGCGTTTGCCGAGGCTATCCAGCAAGGTGAAATGCGATTGCGGGCGCACAATGGCCAGCGGAATGCCTGGTAAGCCCGGACCGGTGCCGACATCAATAAAGCGTTCGCCCTGCAAATGTGGCTCAACCACCACGCTGTCGAGAATATGGCGTACCAGCATCTGCTGCGGGTCGCGCACTGATGTCAGGTTATAGGCCTTATTCCACTTATGTAACAACTCAACATAGCCAACCAACTGCTGTTTTTGTTGATCGGTAAGGGAAATGTTTGCCGCTTTTAGCAGCGAGGAGAGTTTGTTGATCACAACGAGAATTCCATTAACGGGGGCGAGTTGCCTCGCCCCAAAGTCGATCAGGCGCTTTTACGCAGCAGGCCCTGTTTTTTCAGGTAAATCAGCAGAATTGAGATGGCCGCAGGCGTGATGCCTGAAATACGAGAAGCCTGGCCGATGGAAGTCGGTTTGTGATCGTTGAGTTTGGCGATCACTTCATTCGACAAGCCATTTACCTGACGATAGTCGAGCTCGACAGGCAACAAGGTGTTTTCATTGCGCAGCTGGCGATCGATCTCTTCCTGCTGACGCGCAATGTACCCTTCATATTTCACCTGAATCTCCACCTGCTCAGCAGCTTGCTCATCTGACAGTGCCGGACCGTAGCTGGCGAGTGACGTCAGCAGCGGATAGGTCATCTCTGGACGACGCAGCAGATCTTCACCGCTGGCTTCTTTGGTGAGAGGCGCACTGATCACCGCGTTCACTTCCGCCACGTTATCCGATTTTGGATGCACCCACAGATCGCGCAGGCGTTGACGCTCCTGCTCAATCGCCTCCAGTTTCTGGTTGTAGCGCGCCCAGCGGGCATCATCAACCAGACCGAGCTCGCGACCGGCTTCGGTCAAACGTAGATCGGCGTTGTCTTCGCGCAGCATCAGGCGGTATTCCGCGCGTGATGTAAACATGCGGTACGGCTCTTTCGTGCCCAACGTGCACAAATCATCAACCAGCACACCAAGGTAAGCCTGATCGCGACGTGGCGCCCAGCCCTCTTTGTCGGCGGAAGCGCGTGCTGCGTTGAGGCCGGCCAGCAAACCTTGCGCTGCCGCTTCTTCGTAGCCAGTGGTGCCGTTGATCTGGCCGGCAAAGAACAGACCGTGGATAAATTTGCTTTCCAGCGTCGGTTTGAGATCGCGTGGATCGAAGAAATCATACTCGATGGCGTAACCCGGACGGATGATCTTCGCGTTTTCCAGTCCTTTCATCGAACGTACAATCTGCATCTGTACGTCAAACGGCAGGCTGGTGGAGATACCATTCGGGTAGATCTCGTTGCTGGTCAGGCCTTCCGGCTCCAGGAAGATCTGGTGCGCATTACGATCGGCAAAGCGCATCACTTTGTCTTCGATCGATGGGCAATAACGTGGACCAATACCTTCGATGATCCCGGCATACATCGGGCTGCGATCGAGGTTATTGCGGATCACGTCATGTGTCTGTTCGTTGGTGTAGGTGATCCAGCATGGTACTTGTTGTGGATGCTGTGAAACCTTGCCCATGAACGAGAACACCGGCATCGGATTATCACCGTGCTGCGGTGTCAGCACCGAAAAATCAATCGAGCGTGCGTCGATACGTGGCGGCGTACCGGTTTTCAGACGGTTTACGCGCAGCGGCAGTGCACGCAGGCGTTTTGCCAATGGGATTGATGGCGGATCGCCTGCACGGCCACCGCTGTAGTTATCCAGCCCGATGTGGATTTTGCCATCGAGGAAGGTCCCGACGGTCAGCACCACGGTTTTGGCGCGGAACTTCAGGCCCATTTGCGTCACAGCACCGACGACACGATCGTTTTCCACAATCAGATCGTCAACCGCCTGCTGGAAGATCATCAGGTTTGGCTGGTTCTCTAATGCGGTGCGTACCGCCTGGCGATACAGTACACGGTCAGCCTGAGCACGAGTGGCGCGAACGGCGGGGCCTTTACTCGCGTTTAGTATCCTAAACTGGATACCTGCCTGGTCAATTGCCGTGGCCATCAAACCGCCTAAGGCATCCACTTCCTTCACCAGATGTCCTTTCCCGATGCCACCGATCGCCGGGTTACAGGACATTTGTCCAAGCGTATCAATGTTATGGGTGAGTAACAGGGTTTGCTGACCCATTCGGGCTGCGGCCATCGCGGCCTCTGTGCCCGCATGACCACCACCGATTACGATGACGTCAAAAGGATCTGGATAAAACATGAAGTGGGTCCTCGTTAGTGTTTCGGACAGGGATCGTTGCCCTGGGCGGTGGATTCTACTGAAATAATGTCGGCGGCGAAAGTCGCGGGATCCCGAGGTTTAAAAGAAAGGATCTTAAGTCTTTTATATGATCTTTCTGTTAGATCTACTATTAGGATCGCATCCGGCTGTTGATAACCCCAAAAAGTTCATGCCAAACAGCAAATTAGCGAGGATCATTAGCTGTGAATGATCGGTGATCCTGATCCGTATAAGCTGGGATCAAAATGGCTACTTATGCACAGCCTAAAAAAGAAACAGGCGTTGTTCTTTGGATAACTACTGGTTATACGCATGAAACAGGCCATGTTATCCACAGTTGATCGCGGGTTTAAGGTAAAAAAACAGCGCAATCAACTGGGGATCATTCTATTTTCCCGATCCCCAGCCACTAAAGATCGTTTTAAATCTGCGTTTTCCATGTGGCGACCCACACTTCGGCCGCGTCTTCCGGGATCTCATGCTCCAGCACGTCGATCTCCAGTCGATCGCCAATGCGTTTGGCGCCCAACTGGTTCAATTGCTCTTCCAGCAGTTTGATCGCGCCGCAGAAAAGATCGTATTCATGATTACCAATGCCGACTGCGCCATAACGTAAGCCAGAGAGGTCCGGTTTTGTTTCCTGCAGTGCTTCATATAAAGGAAGCAAATTATCAGGCAGTTCACCGGCACCGTGCGTGGAGGTAACGATCAGCCAAATCCCTTCCGGTTGCAGCTCATCCAGCTCTGGGCCATGCAGCACCTCGGTTGAGAAGCCCGCTTCCTGCAGTTTTTCTTCCAGATGTTCAGCAACATATTCGGCGCTGCCAAGGGTACTTCCACTGATTAACGTAATATCGGCCATGATGCTCTCCCGCACTAAAGGCGAGCATTGTACGCTGTGATCAAGCCGTGATCCACCTGTGGAAAACAGGGTTAATAGTAGAAAGCATCAGGCGGCAAGTCGCGCCATACGCGCGATCTGCCGGGGATAAGTTTGTGCACAGATTAGAGAGGGGTTACGGCTTAATGGTGCGCATGATCGGGTTTTGCAGGGAGATCAGGGTTTCGGTGGACTGAATTTCGTCGATGGTCTGGATCTTGTTGATCAACACCTGTTGCAAGGCATCGATTGATCGGCACATCACTTTGATAAAGATGCTGTAGTGGCCGGTGGTATACCAGGCTTCCACCACTTCATCCAGCGCGTCGAGTTTGCTCAGAGCCGCCGGATAATCGCGCGCGCTTTTAAGGATAATGCCGATAAAGCAGCACACATCGAAGCCGAGCTGACGCGGATCGATCTCCACGCGCGTGCCCAAAATAATACCCGCCTGACGCATCTTCTCCACCCGCACATGAATGGTGCCGGGGCTGACGTTGAACTGCTTGGCGAGCTCGGCATAGGCGGTACGCGCATTCTGTAGCAGCGCATTCAGAATGCCGCGATCCAGGTTATCCAGCTGAAGGTGTTCCGCCATTGTCCATCCTCGTTGAGTTCTTCTTCTATGAATAGAGGAGAATGTGCAGCAAATTAGCGGTGCAGGCAAGGTGCAGACAAAAGCCATGCCGTTGTCTGCCTGCTTTTTAGCGCTTACGCCAGAAGGTCACTTGCGCCTGCGTGTGCTGGAATTTGCGCGCCGTTTCGCGGATCACAAAGGGTACATCCTGCGGCGGTGCCACTTCGTCAAAGGCATCACGTAACAGACGCTGCAGCGCCTGATAGGTTGTCAGCGCTTCACCATTTTCGCGAACACCGCCCAGCCAGTTCTCTTTCGGCGTGAAATCTTCCAGCCAGGTATACGGCGATGACAGCACCAGCAAACCACCGGCGCGGATCATCGGCGTGACATCCTGCAGGAAACGTTTTGGCTGACGCAGACGATCGATCAGGTTAGAGGCCAGCACCAGATCGTAACGGTCCGGCTGCGGCTTCAGGTTACAGGCATCGCCCTGCACAAACTGAATACGCTGCGCTTGCTCAGCTTCCAGACCAAACTCTTTCAGCCGCACCTGACGATACTCCACCAGATCGCCCTCTTCGGGCACCACATAGCGGAAATCCTCACCGGAGGTCAGCTGCAGCGCAACATCAATAAAGCGCGCCGAGTAATCCATGCCCGTTACTGCCTCGAAGTGTCGCGCCAATTCAAAGCTGGCCCGCCCGGTGGCACAGCCGATATCCAGCGCCTGACCAAGCGCAGTACAGTGCGGCAGCAGCTTTTCCACCAGCGCAGCTGCGTAGTTGGGTACGTTGTAGTAGCTCGGCCCGTACTGGAAATCGAGATACTGCGACACCATGCTGTCGGTTTCATAAGGATTGAGCGTCATGCTCTCTTCATGGGAAGAAACGACATAGCGGAAACCGGCGTGCTGGAAAAAGTGACGACGGAAAGCGTAGCGCGCAGATTTCAGCGCTTCGTTGCCGGTGGAAATCCAGCTGCCACCTTTGATCAGCGCATGTTTGCCATCAAAGGTGGGTGTGGAGAAATCGTCGTAGAGCGGATGCACCTTAAAGCCTTCGAAACCGTTGGTTGGCGTCGTGGTCCACTGCCAGACGTTGCCGACGATGTCGTAAAACTCACCTTGTGCGAAGCGATCGACCGGGCTGGAGGAAGCCCAGTATGCCAGATTGATGTTGCCCGGCGCTTCAGTCCAGTCCGGCTGATCGCCGCCAACTTGCTCACGCAGCTGCGCCCATTCGGCTTCGCAGGGAAGCTGAACAGATTTACCGGTCTCTTCCGCCAGCCAGCGACAGAACGCGGCGGCTTCCAGTTGATTCACTTCCGCCGGCCAATCCCACGGCATCGCCACTTCTTCGGCCAGCACGCGCAGTTTTAGCTGATCGGGCAGCTTTTCGTCACCGACCCAGAATGTCGGCATCTGCGCACCGGAAAATTCACGCCAGCCCCAACCTTCGTCATCCCACCAGCGGCGATCGTTATAACCGTCCGCCGCAATAAAACGATAAAACTCGGCATTGCTGACCAGCATTTTACTGGCCTTAAACGGCTTCAGTTCGGTTTGCTGGCTACCGTATTCGTTATCCCAGCCATAAGTGTCGTCGGTTTTGCCCTGCTGCACACGGCCGCCGGGCATCGCGATCAGAGAATTTTCCGGTACCGATTGACGATCGTGACGCGCCTGCGGGCAAACTGGCCAGTGCGGCTGCGGCTTAACCCATTCAATCGGCAACTGGCGCATCAGCACGCTGGAGGTTTCCAGATGAATACGTTCGTGTTCTATGCCCATCAAAATCACCCACGCCGGGCTGTTCCAGTCGATCGGCAGTTCCAGCGGCATGGTGCGAATAAACTCACTCACCAGGCTTTTCACTTTGCCACGATAGTCGCGCACTTCTGCGATGGTCGGCCAGTCGTAATGGCTGTCGTTGAGATCGTCCCAACTCATCTCATCCACGCCGATCGCCATCATCGCCTCAATACGATCGTCAACGCGTTGATCGAGGTAGCGGCCCGCCATCAGCTTATTAATGTAGAAGGTTGCGGTGTGACCAAAATAGAAGATCAGCGGATGGCGCAGCGAAATGGCTTTGTTAAACCAGGCGCGCTCGTCCGCCAGGCAATCAAACAGGCTTTCATACAGTTCCCAGGTTTGGGTGAAGTACGCCAGCAGCTCGGCTCGTTTTTGTTCGGAGTGTTGGCCGGAAAGTTTCAGCGTGCGGGTCGGTGCGGGAAGTTGGGCGGTCGTCACAAGGTGCTCCAGTTTGCTAAATGCTCGAACTTATCAATATAGCAAATTAGCATTTCCGCCAGATGAATTAGCGCTGCCAGCGGCGCAGCAGACGGCTTTTCAGACCGGTATCGAAGCGCCAGATGTGATCGAAGATGCGCAGAATGCCGGGTTTGCCATGCAGCGACATTGCTACCGCGTGGAAGCGCTGTTGATGTTGGCGCTGACGCTGCTTAATGGTGCTGACGATGTCGTCCGGCAAACGCTGGGCAATAAAATCCGAAACGATCACCGCATCCGCTTCCTGCCACGCGCTGCCTTCCATGCGTTTCACCACCGCCGCAAGGCAGGCAGCGAGATCGGTACCGCCGCGAAAACGCTGGCTGAGGAAACGGATCGCCTGCTCAATGCCGTTATCAGCGGTGAGTTCATAACCGATCACTTCATGAGCAAACAGCATGATGTAGCAGCGGCGCTTATCCGCCAGCGCCACTTTCAGCAGCGCCAGGCAAAAGGCTTTGGCGCAGCGCTCATTGAAACCGCCCATCGATCCGGACGTATCAACGCAGACGATAAACGGGCCGCGCGGTTGCTCTTCATGCTGCTGGTGGCTGACCGGACTCATGGTGATTTTTTCGTGCCACGCATCGCCCTGTAGACGATAAGTCAGCAAGCGTTTCTCGACTAAACGCCGATAAAACTCCAGCTCTAATTCGCTAATGCTCAATGCCGCTAGCTCAGGTGGCAACAGACGCAGCACATCATCGCTTTGATGAATGCCGCTGACTTCTTCCGGTACGTTATCCGGTTCGCGCACCAGCTGGTGAAACGCTTCCAGCGGCGCATCCTGCGACGGCACCGATTTGGCCTCGCGGCTGCGACCCAGCTGCTGCGCCAGCTTCATCAATTCCGGCTGCTGGGCGAGGAAATCGCCGTACTGCACGATCAGTTCATAATCGCCGTGCTGCAGCGGCGCTTTGCTTAAATCCCACAGGCGTCCGGCGGCGGCTTCATCGTCATCGGTCAGGATCGGCGCCAGCTGACCGCTGATCGCCATGCGCTGCTGCAGCTCGGCCATCAAGCGTTCGCGCTGCTCTTCCAGAAGGGTTTCATTCAGCGTCAGCGTTTGCAGCGTCAGGCTGAGGCGCCAGCGTTGCAGGAACAAGGTGTGTTGCGCGTTGCTGAGCTGGTCGCTTTCAGCATTCAGCAGCAGTTTGCTGGCTTCTTCGATGAACGGCGACGGCAGGCTTTTCAGCTGCGTCATAATGTTGGGTAACTGCTGGGTGAAATGTTGCGTGCTGAGTAGCTGCATCTGTTGAAACAGCTGAAATTCCTGCGCCAGCGCTTCTGGCACCGGCGTGACTTTGATCTGCTCGGCGATCTCCGATCGCCAGCGCGGCAGATCGCGCATCATGGCTTGTTTCAGGCGGGGAAATTTCTCAAAGAACAGCGCCAGTTGCGGCGAGGCGAGCAGCGCGATAATCAGCTCTTCGATTAACTCGGTTTCGCCAATCGACAACAGCGCACTCAGCGTCTCCAGTGAGATCATTTTCTCGCCTGTTTCAGCTGTTCCGCGACATCCTGCAGGCTGGTTTCGATGCGAGCCAGCCAGTCATCGCTAATGAACAGACAGCGCTGATGCTGGCTGAACAGCGTGCGCTGCGCGCGCAGCTGGGTTTCCAGCGCGTCATATTCATCAGCGATCTCCTGCGGCATCTCGCTGCTGCTGCTGGCGCCCGGCAGCGTCAGACGCGTGGATTGCAGGCTGACATCGCGCAGCGTCAAACAGTGATGGGTATCCACCAGCATATCCAGCGTCTGACCAAAGCCGATGCCGTTCAGCTTGCCACGGATTTCACCGCCCTTCAGCAGCCACTGATCCAGCGCTTCGCGGCCAATCAGAATGTGCGTCACCTGCATGTCGTGCAGCATCAACGGTTGTTGCAGCATTAGCGTCAGTTGATCATCGGTGATGGCGGCGGGTAATTCGTAGTGCGGTTTGCGGCTGAACATGCCGCTGTGTTTCTCCAGCGTTAGCGCTTGCGCCACGCTTTGCTGCTGTTGCAGCGCCAGCCGGCGGCCTTTGATCTGCTGCAGCTTATGTAGCAGCGCCTGTTGCTGCCACGCATGTTGCGACATTAGCGTATCGATTTCGCGATCCAGCATTTTCATCGACGCCACGTCATGCCACAGGCAATCTTTCAGCAGCACTAAGTCGATGGGCGCGATGGCCACGCGGCCGCTGTAAAAGGCGCTAGCCTGCAACAGGTGAATGGCTTTCTTCCAGCGACGATCGGAAATGTACGGCGCGTCCGGCAGCGTTTCTAACTGCTGACGAAGCTGATAAATCAGTTCAAACACATGATCCGGCAAACTGACCTGGCTGATGCCTTTCTGCCACTGCTCATACTCTTCGTCGCTGATGCGCAACGATTCCGCCACTGGATTGTCGTTTTCATCCTGCTGGTGGGTGAGCATGCTGCGGAAGTTCTGCTTCTCATGCACGTTATCCAGCCACAGGCGAATCAACATGCGGTCATACAGCGCTTCGAGGCCACTATCGGCTTCCGGCAATTCGTTGGAAGCGGTAACCAGCAGGCGCATTGGGATTTTTTCTTCGCTGTCGCCATTGCGGAAGCGGCGTTCGTTGATGGCGGTCAGCAAGGTATTAAGAATCGCCGGGCCGGCTTTCCAGATTTCGTCGAGGAAGACAATTTCGGCATCCGGCAGATAACCTTTGGTCAGACGCTGATAACGCCCTTCATCTTTCAATGCCTGAATCGACAGCGGGCCAAACACCTCTTCGGGGGTGGAAAAACGGGTCATCAGGTATTCAAATGCGCGGGCGTGCTGGAAGGCATATTTCAATCGGCGGGCAATCAGACTTTTGGCGATGCCCGGCGGCCCGAGCAGAAACACGCTTTCGCCACTTAAGGCAGCCAGCAAACAGAGGCGGATCGCATGATGGCGTTCATACAGCCCTTTTTCCAGAGCGTTGCTCAGGCGAGAAATTCTTTCTGCCAAAAGATGGGGTTGAGCCATAATCACATCATTATCCTTTTGATACTGGTGCCGTCATAGTCTGGCGAGCGCAATACTCTACTGATTATCATGCGCGATTGCGTTGATAGCCGTCAGCTTTTTTGTTTCAGAAGGTTGATGCGAGAAAACTCGCCGCTTCCAACGGTTTTTTGGCGCTATTTTCGGCGAAAAACCGCGTCACCGACGCGATGGTGACACTTTGTAAGAGTAGGTTTTTTTGGGAATATGTGCATACTGTGCGCTTTTTGATGGCTTGAGCGGAAGGCAAGCGCCTCCGGCTCCAACAAAAGACAACTTATGAGCTCGGATAAGAAACAGTCCCTTGGGGCAGTCACGCTGGCGGCAATTGGCGTGGTGTATGGCGATATCGGTACCAGCCCACTCTATACATTGCGTGAATGCCTCTCTGGTCAGTTTGGATTTGGCGTGGAGCGCGAAGCGGTTTTTGGCTTCCTGTCGCTGATTTTCTGGCTGCTGATTCTGGTGGTGTCGCTGAAGTACATCAGCTACGTGATGCGTGCAGATAACGCCGGTGAAGGCGGGATTTTAACGCTGATGTCGCTGGCCGGACGAAATACCGGCGCCAGAGCCACCGCGATACTGGTGATCATGGGCCTGATCGGCGGCAGCTTCTTCTACGGGGAAGTTGTGATCACGCCGGCGGTGTCGGTGCTATCGGCGATAGAAGGTCTTGAAATTGCCGCGCCGAGCCTCGATACCTACATCGTGCCGTTGGCGATTGCGGTGCTGACCTTGCTGTTTGTCATCCAGAAGCACGGCACCGGCATTGTCGGTAAGCTGTTCGCACCGGTAATGCTGCTGTGGTTTATCATCCTCGCCGTATTGGGTGCGCGTAGCATCATTAATAATCCTGACGTGCTGCACGCCATGAATCCTTACTGGGCGCTGCACTTCTTTATTCAATACAAAAGTGTCTCTTTCTTCGCGCTGGGCGCGGTGGTGCTGGCGATTACCGGCGTGGAAGCGCTGTATGCCGATATGGGCCACTTCGGTAAATTCCCGATTCGTCTCGCCTGGTTTATCGTGGTGCTGCCTTCACTGGTGCTCAACTACTTTGGTCAGGGCGCGCTGCTGCTCAAACATCCTGAAGCGATCAAAAACCCGTTCTTCCTGCTTGCGCCGGATTGGATGCTGATCCCGATGTTGATTCTCGCCACCTTAGCCACAGTGATCGCCTCGCAAGCGGTGATTTCCGGCGTGTTCTCATTAACGCGTCAGGCAGTGCGTCTCGGCTATTTGCCGCCGATGCGCATTGTGCACACCTCAGAAGAGGAGTCCGGGCAGATCTATATTCCGGTGATTAACTGGCTGCTCTACTTCTCGGTGGTGATTGTGATTGTCGGCTTCGAGCACTCCAGCAATCTGGCGGCGGCTTATGGCATCGCGGTCACCGGCACCATGGTGCTGACCGCCATTCTCTGTTCTACCGTGGCGATTCAAAACTGGCACTGGAACCGCTATCTGGTGGTGCTGATTCTGATTGCCATGCTGATCATCGACGTGTCGCTGTTCTCCGCCAACCTGATCAAGGTGTTCTCCGGCGGTTGGCTGCCGCTGACGCTGGCGCTGATGATGTTCATCATCATGACTACCTGGAAAAGCGAGCGTTTCCGTCTGCTGCGTCGTATGCATGAGCACGGCAATTCACTGGAAGCGATGATTGCGTCGCTGGAGAAATCGCCGCCGGTACGCGTGCCGGGCACCGCGGTGTATATGTCGCGTGCGCTGAATGTGATTCCGTTTGCCATGCTGCATAACCTCAAGCACAACAAAGTGTTGCACGAGCGCGTAGTGCTGCTGACGCTGCGTACGGAAGATGCGCCTTACGTGCACAACGTCCGTCGTGTGACCATCGAACAGTTGTCGCCGACTTTCTGGCGCGTGGTGGCGAGTTACGGCTGGCGCGAAACGCCAAACGTCGAAGAGATTTTCCACCGCTGCGGTCTTGAAGGCCTGAACTGCCGCATGATGGAAACCTCCTTCTTTATGTCGCATGAATCGCTGATTATCGGCGATCGTCCGTGGTATCTGCGCCTGCGCGGCAAGCTGTTCCTCGCGCTGCAACGCAATGCGCTGCGCGCGCCCGATCAGTTTGAAATCCCACCGAACCGCGTGATCGAGCTGGGAACTCAGGTCGAGATTTAACGCTGTGCGCGTCACCAACTTAAGGTGACGCGCAATCCTCCGCTGGCGCGCTGGCTGAACTGCAAGCGAACGTCGTGCAGCTGGGCAATATTTTTCACGATGGAAAGCCCTAATCCGCTGCCGGTTTGCGCCTGTCCCGGCGGTCGCCAGAAGCGTTCACCCAACCTTATCAACTGCTCATCGCTGACGCCTGGCCCGTTATCATCAACGGTAATGGCGCGGGCATTGAGCTGCACATCAACAGTGCTGCCCGACGGCGAATAGCGCAGCGCGTTATCCAGCAGATTACGCACCATCAACCCCAGCAACAGCGGATGACCGTTCATCACCGGTTCGGCATGGCTGGTGAATTGCAAAGCGGTGTTTTGTTGTTCTGCCTGCGGGAAGTGCTCCGCCAGCAGGTTTTGCAGCAGCGGCGCCAGCGCCACCGGTTGAAACTCGCTGCGCAGATCGTCGGCTTCCACGCGTGACAGCGTTAAGAGCTGATCCACCAGACGCGTGGCACGCACGATGCCGCTATCCAGTTGTTGAATCGCCCGTTTGCGCATCGCCTCATCATCATCTGCCAGCTGAATCACTTCACTCTGCACGCGCAGTGCCGCCAGCGGGCTGCGCAGTTCATGGGCGGCATCGGAGGTAAAGCGACGTTCGCGCTGCACCAGATGCGCCATACGACTGAACAAACCGTTGAGCGCCACCACCAGCGGCTTCACCTCTTTAGGCAAGCGCGTGTCCGGCAATGGCGTGGCATCATCCGGCGCACGCTGATGCAGGGAAAGCGTGAGGCGTTTCAACGGGCGCAGCTCGAACCACACCAGCGCCAGCAGCAGCAGCAACATAAAGGGCATGGCAATCAGCCACGGCAGCAGGCTGCTGAGCGCCAGATCGCGCGTCATATCTTCGCGGTATTCCCATTCTTGCCCGACCACCACGCGATAGCGCTTATCCTCAGAGGTGAGCCACACCAGGCGCCAGCTATCTTTATCGCCGCGCAGTCGTCCATCAACAAAGCCATCGCGCTGATGATCGAATTGCAGGTCGCGACCGTTTTCGCCGTCGTTCAACAGTGGCTGGCCTGCCGCGCTGAAAATGGCAAATGCCAGCGCATCATCATCCTGATCGCCGCGATGATGGCGCAGGATCGCTTTGGTTTTCGGCAACGTCACGTCCTGCAGCGAGGTGGGATCAAGCGCTATCAGCCGTTTGGCGAACAGCATCTGCTGAGTATCAAACAGCTCGTTTACCGTATCGCGGGTTTGATGCCAGGCGCTGAGGCCGGCCAGGCCGCCGCACACTATAATCAGCAGCACAAAGCCGATGGCGAGGCGCAGAAACAGACTCATTCCGCCGCTCCCAGCGTATAACCGACGCCGTGTACGGTACGAATAAACTGGCTGCCGAGTTTCTTGCGCAGATGATGAATGTGCACTTCCACCGCATTGCTGGAGACATCTTCATCCCAGCTGTAGAGCTTCTCCTCCAGCTGACTGCGCGTCAGCACGCGGCCAGGATTACGCAGAAACAGTTCCAGCAGCGCCAGTTCGCGGCTCTTCAGGCTGACGGCTTCGCCATCGCACAGCACGCTGTGGCTGCCGGGCGCCATTACCACGTTGCCGTGTTTCAGTTCCGGCTGCAGTTGCCCATGACGGCGACGGATCAACGCCTGCAAGCGTGCCGCCACTTCTGTTAACGCAAACGGCTTACACAGGTAATCGTCGGCGCCGAGTTGCAATCCCTGGACGCGCTGATCGAGCGCATCGCGCGCGGTGAGGATCAGCACCGGCACATCGTGTTCTTGCTGGCGCCACTGACGCAGGATATCCAGACCATCGCGTTCGGGCAGCGACAGATCCAGCACCACTGCGTCCCAGGGCGCGGCGGTCAACGCCTGAAATCCGGCTTCGCCGGAGACAAACCAATCCACGCTGAAACCGAGTTTGGTCAACCCGACTTTCAAACCGTCGCCAATCAGCGTGTCATCTTCAACCAGTAAAATGCGCATTAACTCTCCTTCTGTTAAGCGGAGTTATACGAAGCACAATTGCTCTTGTACAGCGAAAATCCCGGCAAATAGACTATTTTTCATGAATGTTAGCCAGACGGATTCTCTTAAGATCCTGTTAAGAACCTTATGGTGAAATAGCTCCCGTAAACCGACACATTCATGGAAAAGAGGTGAATTATGAAAAAGTCCGCAGCTCTGTTAGCGATTGTCGCCCTGGCCGCCACGCCGGTTCTTGCCGCTCAGCAAGGTGGCTTTGTTGATCCCAATGCGCCATCCGCGCAGGTGAAGTCCGGCGGGTTCAAAGCCGATAACACCAGCGTTGTCACGGTGAAACAGGCCGAAGAGATGAAAGACGATAGCTGGATTACCGTGCGCGGTACGCTTGAGAAGCAAATCGGTGATGAGGATTATCAGTTCCGTGATGCCACCGGCACCATGAAAGTTGAAATCGATCATAAACGCTGGAACGGTTTGACCATCACGCCGAAGGATCAGGTAGAACTGACCGGCGAACTGGATAAAGATTTCAACTCCATCGAACTGGACGTGAAACAGGTACGTAAACTGCCGTAATCCCATCTCCGGGGCCGCAGCAGCGGCTCCAAAACCCCACCAAACTCAAATTCTCTCTGGCACAAGCGAAACGTTTCGATGGCGATCACATTTCCGTGATGCCGCCATTGAGTTGCCGTGCGCATTTTATACACTCCCGATCAGCGAAACGTTTCGCTGTGGAGTGGAATAAATGAAAAAAGGTCGCTTGTTAAACGCTGAAGTCTCACATGTGATTGCTCGCCTGGGGCACACCGATACGCTGACGATTGCAGATGCAGGCTTGCCGATTCCGGCCGGTCCACAGCGCATCGATCTGGCGTTAACGCCGGGTACGCCCGAATTTCTACAGGTAGTTGACGTTGTCACGCAGGAGATGCAGGTCGAAAGCGCCCTGATAGCGGAGGAGATTAAGCAGCACAATCCGCAGCTCCACAGCGCACTGCTCGCCGTGCTCGAAGCCTTGCAACAGCACCAGGGGAATGTCATCACCATCCGTTACACCAGCCATGAACAATTCAAACAACATACGCAGCGTAGTCAGGCGGTCATTCGCAGCGGAGAGTGTTCTCCGTATGCGAATGTCATCCTGAGCGCCGGCGTGACCTTCTGAGGCCGCTATGCAACCGTTATTGCAACTCAAAGGAATTGAAAAGTCGTTTCCTGGCGTGAAGGCGTTGAATGGCGCATCGCTGGCCGTTTATTCGGGACGCGTGATGGCGCTGGTGGGTGAAAACGGCGCGGGCAAATCCACCATGATGAAAGTGCTGACCGGCATTTACAGCATGGATGCCGGTTCCCTGCAGTGGCTGGGTAAGGATGTGGCGTTCTCCGGTCCAAAGGCGTCGCAGGAAGCCGGCATTGGCATTATCCATCAGGAACTGAACCTGATTCCGCAGCTGACTGTTGCCGAGAATATCTTCCTTGGCCGCGAATGTGTTAACCGCTTTGGCCGCATCGAATGGAAAAAGATGTATGCCGAAGCGGATGCGCTATTAAAGCGCCTCAATCTGCGTTTCGACAGCCACAAGCTGGTGGGCGATTTGTCGATTGGCGATCAGCAGATGGTCGAGATCGCCAAGGTGCTCAGCTTCGAGTCGAAAGTCATCATTATGGATGAACCGACCGATGCGCTGACTGATACCGAAACGCTGTCGCTGTTCCGCGTCATCAATGAACTGAAAGCGCAAGGCTGCGGCATCGTCTATATCTCGCACCGCATGAAAGAGATCTTCGAGATTTGCGATGACGTCACGGTGTTCCGCGATGGGCAGTTTATTGCCGAACGCGCGGTGTGCGATCTCAGCGAAGAGAGCCTGATCGAGATGATGGTCGGCCGCAAGCTGGAAGATCAATATCCGCGTATCGATCAACAGCCGGGCGAGATCCGCTTAAAAGTCGAAAACCTCAGCGGTCCGGGCGTTGATAACGTCAGCTTTACGCTGCGCAAAGGGGAAATCCTTGGCGTGTCGGGTCTGATGGGCGCAGGACGTACCGAACTGATGAAAGTGCTGTACGGCGCGCTGCCGCGCAGCAAAGGCAAAGTGACGCTGAACGGCCGCGAGATCGTGACCCGCTCTCCGCAGGATGGCCTCGCCAGCGGCATTGTGTATATCTCGGAAGATCGCAAGCGCGATGGTCTGGTGCTCGGCATGTCGGTGAAAGAGAACATGTCGTTGACCGCGCTGCGCTATTTCAGCACTGGCGCGGGCAACCTGCGCCACAGCGACGAGCAGCTGGCGGTGGGCGATTTTATCCGCCTGTTCAACGTTAAAACCCCGTCAATGGAGCAGCCGATTGGTCTGCTGTCTGGCGGTAATCAGCAAAAAGTGGCGATTGCGCGTGGCCTGATGACGCGCCCCGATGTGCTGATTCTTGATGAGCCGACACGCGGCGTCGATGTCGGGGCAAAAAAAGAAATTTATCAGTTAATTAACCAGTTTAAAGCCGAAGGGCTGAGCATCATTTTGGTGTCGTCGGAAATGCCGGAAGTGCTGGGCATGAGCGATCGCATCGTGGTGATGCATGAAGGCCATCTGAGTGGCGAATTTTCCCGTGAGCAAGCTACCCAGGAATCCCTGATGGCGGCGGCAGTCGGTAAGCAACACAGCGAGGAGTTAGTTGTATGAGCACCCAAACCTTACCCGCCAGCCGTCGTTGGTTTAGCAAAGCCTGGCTGCTGGAGCAGAAATCACTGATTGCATTGATCGTGCTGATCGCCGTGGTTGCCAGCCAGAGCCCGAACTTCTTCACGCTGGCCAACATGTTCAACATTCTGCAGCAGACGTCGGTCAACGCCATCATGGCGGTCGGCATGACGCTGGTGATTCTGACCTCGGGCATTGATCTGTCGGTGGGATCGCTGCTGGCGCTGACCGGCGCGGTGGCGGCATCGATTGTCGGATTAGAGGTGAATGCGCTGGTGGCCGTTGCGGCTTCGCTGGCGCTGGGGGCGGCGATTGGCGGTATTACCGGCGTGATTGTAGCGCGCGGCAAGGTGCAGGCTTTCATCGCCACGCTGGTGATGATGTTGCTGCTGCGCGGCGTCACCATGGTTTACACCAACGGCAGCCCGATCAATACCGGTTTTAACGATAACGCCGATCTGTTCGGCTGGTTCGGCATCGGTCGCCCGTTGGGCATTCCAACGCCGGTGTGGCTGATGGTCGCGGTGTTCGGGCTGGCGTGGTACATGCTGCATCACACGCGCCTTGGTCGTTACATTTATGCGCTGGGTGGCAACGAAGCGGCTACGCGTTTGTCGGGCATCAACGTTAATCGCGTCAAAATCATCGTCTATTCGCTGTGCGGCCTGCTGGCGGCATTGGCGGGCACCATCGAAGTGGCGCGTCTCTCTTCCGCACAACCTACAGCGGGCACCGGTTATGAACTGGATGCGATTGCTGCGGTGGTGCTGGGCGGTACCAGCCTGGCGGGCGGTAAAGGTCGCATCATGGGCACGCTGATTGGTGCGTTGATCCTCGGTTTCCTGAATAACGGCCTGAATCTGATGGGCGTATCGTCTTACTACCAAATGATTGTTAAAGCCGTCGTCATTCTGCTAGCGGTGCTGGTGGATAACAAAAGCAGTAAATAACTCTGACCTTCACACAGGATTTAAAAATGAAAAAGTTAACTGCATTGGCCGTCATTCTTGGCGCCACCCTCAGTGCTGGCGCGATGGCTAAGGACACCATTGCTCTGGTGGTATCTACGCTGAATAATCCGTTCTTTGTGTCACTGAAAGATGGCGCACAGAAAGAAGCTGACCAACTGGGTTATAACCTCGTGGTGCTGGATTCGCAGAACAACCCGGCGAAAGAGCTGGCGAACGTGCAGGATCTGACGGTGCGCGGCACCAAGCTGCTGCTGATCAACCCAACTGATTCTGATGCGGTGGGTAACGCCGTGAAGATGGCGAACCAGGCAAATATTCCGGTGATCACGCTGGACCGCGTAGCAGCACAAGGCAACGTGGTGAGCCACGTGGCTTCTGACAACCGCTTCGGCGGCAAAATGGCCGGTGACTTCATCGCCAAAAAACTGGGCGATGGCGCGAAAATTATTGAGCTGCAAGGCATTGCCGGTACGTCTGCGGCGCGCGAGCGTGGCGAAGGCTTCAAACAGGCAGCCGATGCTCACAAATTCAACATCCTGGCGAGCCAGCCTGCTGACTTCGACCGTACTAAAGGTCTGAACGTGATGCAGAACCTGCTGCAGGGACATCCGGATGTGCAGGCCGTCTTCGCTCAGAACGATGAAATGGCGCTGGGCGCGCTGCGTGCGCTGCAAACCGCGGGTAAAACCGACGTGCTGGTGGTGGGTTTTGACGGCACCGCTGACGGTGTGAAAGCCGTAGAATCGGGTAAACTGACCGCGACTGTGGCGCAGATGCCAGACAAGATTGGTGTGATTGGCGTGCAGACTGCCGATAAAGTATTGAAAGGCGAGAAGGTGCAGGCGGTTAATCCGGTTGACCTGAAGCTGGTGACCAAATAATAAGTAAAGAAAAGCAGGGCAACGCGCCACCGTCCTGGTGGCGCATCTTTCTGGATGAATCCCAATGACCACAAGCGCAAAACTGGCCGTTCTCGGCAGCATCAATGCCGATCACATCCTTAACCTCGCCCATTTTCCACGTCCGGGCGAAACGGTGATCGGGAAACAGTATCAAATTGCTTTTGGCGGCAAAGGGGCCAATCAGGCAGTGGCTGCGGGCCGTGCCGGTGCAGACATTGCTTTTATTGCCTGTGTAGGCGCTGATGATATTGGCGAGCGTATTCGTCAGCAGTTGCAGCAAGACCGCATTGATACCGCGCCGGTTGAAACTGTCGCAGATGAATCGACCGGTGTAGCGATGATCTTCGTGAATGGCGAAGGCGAAAATAATATCGGCATCTATTCCGGTGCCAATGCCGCGCTGACGCCGGCTCGCGTTGCGCAGCATCAGCAGGTGATTGCCGATGCTGATGCGTTGCTGATGCAGCTGGAATCTCCGCTGGAAAGCGTTCTGGCCGCCGCGAAGATTGCTCGCGCGCAGCAGACGCAAGTGATCCTGAATCCCGCACCGGCCACGGCGCTCTCTGATGAGCTGCTCGCGCTTATCGACATCATCACGCCAAATGAAACCGAAGCTGAAATTCTCACCGGCATTGCGGTAAAGAGCGATGAAGATGCCGCGCGTGCTGCTGCGGCATTGCATGCGAAAGGTATTGCTACCGTGTTGATCACGCTAGGCCGTCGCGGTGTGTGGCTGAGTGAGCAAGGCAACGGCGTGCGCATTCCGGGCTTCAGCGTGCAGGCCATCGATACTATCGCAGCGGGCGATACCTTCAACGGGGCATTTATTACCGCACGTCTGGAAGGTGTGGCGATGCATGATGCTGTACGTTTCGCCCATGCCGCCGCTGCGATTGCAGTGACGCGTCCGGGCGCGCAGCCCTCAGTGCCGTGGCGCACTGAGATTGACGCCTTCCTGCAACAACAGGGCTAAGCGCTTGGCTACCATGAAAGATGTCGCCCGCCTGGCGGGCGTCTCTACCTCCACCGTTTCACACGTCATCAATAACAATCGCTTTGTCAGCGAGCAGGTGCGTGAAAAGGTGGAACAGGCAATTCGTGAGCTGAACTATGCGCCGTCCGCGCTGGCACGCAGCCTGAAGATCAAACAAACCCGCACCATCGGTATGCTGCTGACCGCCAGCAGTAACCCGTTCTATTCCGAAGTGGTGCGCGGCGTAGAAAACAGCTGCTACGAACGCGGCTACAGCCTGATTCTGTGTAATACCGAAGGCGATGAAGAGCGTATGAATCGCAGCCTCGAAACGCTGATGCAAAAGCGCGTCGATGGTTTACTGATGATGTGCACCGAAACCCATCTGCCGTCGGCGGAGATCCTCAATCGTTATCCCTCGGTACCGATGGTGATGATGGACTGGGCGCCATTTGAAGGGCGCGGCGACATTATTCAGGACAACGCGCTGCTCGGCGGCGAACTGGCAACCCAGCATCTGATTGATCGTGGCTACACGCGCATTGCCTGTATTGCCGGTCCGCAGGATAAAACCCCCGCGCGTTTGCGTCTTGAAGGTTTCCATAAAGCGATGGCCAACAGCGGATTATCGGTTCTGCCGGGTTTTGTGGTTGATGGTGATTTCGAGTTTCAGGGCGGCTTCAACGCCATGAATCAACTGCTGACGCTGAATACGCTGCCAGAAGCGATATTTACCAGCAACGATGCGATGGCGGTTGGCGTCTATCACGCCTTGTTCCAGGCCGGATTGCGCGTGCCGCAGGATATTGCGGTGATGGGCTATGACAACATTGAGCTGGCGCGTTACCTGACTCCGCCGCTTAGTACCATTCATCAGCCGAAAGATGAGTTAGGTGAACTGGCGATTGATACCTTGATTCATCGTATGGGCGATCCCGACGCCAGTCAGCAAACGCTGGTGCTGACGCCGGAGCTGGTGGAGCGCGGTTCGGTCTAAGTCGCTTTCTTCTTTTTCTCGCGGTTGGCGATCAGATTACGCCCATCGCTCGGACGTAACATCATAAAGGTAAAGGCAGACAACACCGTGACGACGCCCATCGTCAGGAAGGTGGCGTGGAATTGCGCGACGGTTGTGGCCTCGACATCCTGATAGAAACGCAGCACTGCGGCACTCACCGCCACGCCAAAGCTGATCGACAGCTGCTGCGTTACCGCTAGCACACTGTTCCCGCCGCTGGCGTTCTCATCATTTAAATCTGCCAGCGTGATGGTGTTCATCGCGGTGAACTGCGTTGACATCGCCATCCCCAGAATCAACAGTGCCGCCAGCAACACCACCACGCTGCCACCCGGCGATTGCAGTGAGAAGGTGGCGATCAATATGCCAATAATAATGGTGATACCTACCAGCGTATGGCGATAACCAAAGCGGCGTAGCACTTGCGTCACCGTGGATTTCGCCAGCAGCGCGCCAATCGCCGTTGGACCCATCATGCAACCGGCAATCAGTGCGGGATAACCAAAGCCCACCTGCAACATCAGCGGCATCAGGAACGGAATGCAGCCGGTACCCAGGCGCGAAGCTATGTTGCCAATGATGCCGACCGAGAAGGTGCGGGTTTTAAACATTGGCAGATTAATCAGCGGTGCCGGATGGCGACGCGCGTGCACTATATAGAGAAGAAGTAACGCAATGCCGCTAAACAGCACCAACAACGCTTGCCACGGCAATACCACGCGCTCACCAAACAACTCGATACCAACCGAGATCAGCACCAGACCCAAACCAAACAGCAGGAAGCCTGAAAAGTCGAAGCGGCGTTTTGGGGTAGTGAAGTCCGGCATATATTTGCGTGCGTAGAAGATGCCGGCGATACCGATGGGAATGTTGAGGAGGAATATCCAGTGCCAGCTGGCGTAGGTCACTAACAATCCGCCCAGCATTGGGCCCAGAATCGGACCCACTAAACCCGGCATGGTAACGAAGTTCAGCACGGGCAGCAGTTCACTGCGTGGATAAGCGCGTAACAGCGCCAGGCGCGCGACGGGCATCATCATCGCCCCGCCAATCCCCTGCACCACGCGCGAGACCACCAACATGCTCAGCGAGCCGGATAAGGCGCAGGCCAGCGAACCCAGCGTAAATAGCGATACCGCAAGAATGAAGATTTTGCGTGTGCCGTAGCGATCGGCTAACCAGCCACTCACCGGAATCAGCATCGCTACCGTTAGCGTGTAACTGATGATGGCGGATTGCATGGCAAGAGGGGAACGTTCAAGGCTGGTGGCGATAGCAGGGAGCGCAGTATTCAGGATGGTGGCATCAAGTGCTTGCATGAAAAACGCCATGGCGGCGATCCAGGGCAAGCCGGCCATGCTGCGCGCGGAGCGAATCATTGAAAGTCCTTCTCGAATAATTGTCAGCCTGCGACAAAGAAATTACGTTTGGTTAAAGAGAATAGCATTGGTGTTTAAGGTGATGGCGCTGATTTATGCCGATGAAGCGGCGATTTTGACTGATTCTTCGCCGGGAAATGTCCGTTTTTAACGCGTTCGTTTAAAAAAGAGGCGCTCAGTCATTTTTTTGCAATTAACCCTTGTCAGCTCCGAATAACTCCCTATAATGCGCCACCACTGAGACGGCAAAGCGGCAACGCAGACGGCTCAGCAGGGAGTGAAGAAATTCATCCCGCCGGATGAAGACGCTGAAAAAAGTGTTTGACTCCGAAGGAGAGTAGCGTAGTATACGCCACCTCGCGACAGGCGGTTCAGTCGCTGTTCGCAACGCTCTTTAACAATTTATCAGACAATCTGTGTGGGCACTCGCAGGATTGATATCCGCGTCTCCGGACGCAAAAAAATATCAAAGCCTCACGAGTGAACACATAATGAAATTCATTATGACGTTTTACAGATGAGCACCGCTGAACTGGTTTCAGCAAATCAAACTTAAATTGAAGAGTTTGATCATGGCTCAGATTGAACGCTGGCGGCAGGCCTAACACATGCAAGTCGAACGGTAGCACAGAGAGCTTGCTCTCGGGTGACGAGTGGCGGAC
>NZ_JACVBT010000005.1:0-509160 GCF_014852515.1 Pantoea sp. PNT03 | reverse complement strand
AATTTGCCTGGCGGCTTTAGCGCGGTGGTCCCACCTGACCCCATGCCGAACTCAGAAGTGAAACGCCGTAGCGCCGATGGTAGTGTGGGGCCTCCCCATGCGAGAGTAGGGAACTGCCAGGCATCAATTTAAGACCCGTTACCGGGTCGTGACCTTCCCCGTGACGCGGGAAGGGCGAAACACCTGAAATCAGAACGATTGTCTGATATCAGTACAGAATCGGTGGAGCGGTAGTTCAGTTGGTTAGAATACCTGCCTGTCACGCAGGGGGTCGCGGGTTCGAGCCCCGTCCGTTCCGCCACTTAATTGATAAGCCCTGACTGAAAAGTCAGGGCTTTTTCATATCTGCAATTTTTTCATTATTGTTGATAAAAAATCAAAATTCTTCTGCTTATAAACGGATTTTTCAGCAACAATAAACCTGCCAAAATAATTCCCATCGAAACATAACGCTATACGATGAGGAAATCATGACAATCCCCGCCTTTGGTTTAGGTACTTTCCGCCTGCAAGATGACGTTGTAATCCATTCAGTTAAAACTGCGTTGGAACTTGGCTATCGCACAATTGATACTGCGCAAATCTATGAAAATGAAGCGGCTGTGGGCCAGGCGATCGCTGAGAATGGCGCAGCACGTGGCGACTTGTTTATTACCACTAAAATTTGGATCGACAATCTTTCGGCTGAACAGTTGATTCCCAGCTTGAAAGAGAGCCTGGCAAAGCTGCGCACCGGTTATGTCGATCTCACCTTAATCCACTGGCCTTCTCCCGGATCGGCGGTATCGGTGAAAGAGAGCATGTTGGCATTGATGGCAGCAAAAGAAGCAGGGCTGACGCGTCAAATTGGTATCTCAAACTTCCCAATTGCTTTGATGAAAGAGGCGATTGACGCGGTTGGCGTGGAAAATATAGCGACTAACCAGATTGAGCTGCATCCCTTTTTGCAGAATCGGCAGGTGGTTGATTTTGCTAAAAAGAATGGTCTTCATATCACTTCTTACATGACGTTAGCTTATGGAGAAGCGCTGAAGGATGAGGTAATTAATACCATTGCACAGAAGCGCAAAGCTACTCCGGCACAGGTTGTTTTGGCATGGGCGATGAAGTTAGGTTACGCGGTGATCCCGTCATCAACCAAACGTGAAAACCTGGCGAGCAACATGACAGCGGTTGATCTGCAGCTAGACGATCAAGATATGGCAAATATTGCCGCGCTGGATCGTCATCAGCGCTTAGTGAGTCCAGAAGGTCTGGCGCCAGACTGGGATTAATCACTGCATCCCTTTTTCAGCCCTGCACTCGCCAGGGCTGAGCTTTAACCCATTCACTCAGAAAATCAATAAACGCCCTGACGCGTTGGCTGACTCCTAAGTCACTGTAATAAACTGCATTAAAAGGCATCTCAACTGGAATACGCTGATCAGCAAGCAGTTCAATAAAAGTGCCATCAGCTATCTCTTTATCCACCATAAAATCTGATAAACACGCGATACCTTGATCGCCTAGCACTAGCTGTTTGAGCGTTTCGCCGCTGTTAGATGACATTCCTGGCGTGATGTCATAAAGATCGCCACCTTCATCTGCGACAGGCCAGCGATTTAAGCGTGGCGTTTCAACGAAGCCAAGGCATTCATGCTGAGCCAAATCAGCGGTTGATGCAGGGACACCATATTTCGCCAGATAAGCCGGCGTCGCCACTAATTTGCGATAGCTTATAAAGAGCAAACGAGCGCGCAGTGTAGAATCCGTCAAATTGCCAGCGCGAATCGCCACATCGACTTTACGTTCGATGAGGTTAATAAAGCTCTCTGAAGAGATGAGCGATAGTGTGATATTGGGATAGCGCTCACGAAAGGGTTTAATCATCGGTAGCAACAGATGCAGAATTACGGGTGTGGCAGCATCAATACGAAGTATGCCCTGAGGCACCATCTGACGCTCAATCAACTCGCTCTCGGCGGTTGACATCTCCTGCATCAACTTTTGCACGCGGCGAAAATAATGCTCGCCCTCATGAGTGAGCGCTAGCTGACGCGTAGTACGCGTTAAGAGCGCGACACCCAGCTTATTCTCCAGTTTTTTAACCGTACGACTCACCGCTGAATTGGCCATGTGCAACTGCTCTGCAGCGCGACTGAAGCTGCCGCTCTCCACTACAGCGATAAACACCTTAAGCTCATCTGACGATGCTTTCATTATCCCTCCAAAAGCAAAAGTCCACTCTCACTTTGCATCTTTTTGTCATTAAAGCATGCGGCAACACTAATGCCCATCAAAACCTTAATGGGAGTTAATCATGCCAATTGCACTTTGGGCGCTGACGATCAGTGCCTGTGCGATCGGAACGACAGAATTTGTTATCGTCGTTCTGAGCCCAACCATCGCTGAACAACTCCGTATTACGCTGCCTGCCGCAGTGAGCGTGATTGTGCATTGTTGAACATTATGGATTGGCGCAAACCCCGTGGATCCGTACGGTGTATGTACCTGGCACGCTGCTGCTAGTGCGATTGAGTGGCCAACTCGATAAAACTCAGACTGCGATAGCGATGGAATAACCCGCACGAAAGCCTGCCAGCTGGCAGGCTTTTACATTGGTAAGCTGTGAGGCGAATTCCGACAATCAAGAACACCAATTGAAACCCCGCGCTAAAATCCCTATAACAGTCAGGTGAAGTGCGAGTCGTAAACCAGTTGGGCGGGAAAGTGCGGAAAAAAACTTATTCAATGCGTTATGTAGCAGGTCAGCCAGCAGAACGGATTTTTCCGCCGGGGGCAATGCTGCATCTTGGGCAGGCATTACCGCCTGGCGCACCTTTGCCAGCTGATCCCACACTGCGAGTTTTAGTCTGGAATATCTTCAAGCAACAGCGTGCAGACTGGATGTCTGTGCTCCAGGGTTTTGGCAAAGATGCCCACCTTGTTCTGCTGCAGGAGGCGCAGGCCACGCCTGAACTGGTCAAATTCGCCACCAGTAACTATCTCGCGGCCGATCAGGTGCCAGCCTTTGTCTTACCGCAACATCCTTCCGGCGTCATGACGTTGGCGTCTGCGCACCCTGTGTACTGTTGCCCACTACGGGAACGTGAGCCGCTGCTGCGTTTGGCCAAATCTGCGCTGGTCACGGCGTATCCATTACCCACGGGCGAAATGCTAATGGTGGTGAATATCCACGCGGTCAATTTCAGTCTCGGTGTCGATGTCTACAGCAAACAGTTGGGGCCGATTGGCGAACAGATTCAACATCATCGCGGACCGGTGATCATGGCGGGGGATTTCAACGCCTGGAGCCGCCAGCGCATGAATGCGCTGTATCGCTTTGCGCGGGAGATGTCTTTGCGTGAGGTGAACTTCACCGATGACCATCGCCGAAAAGCCTTTGGGCGCCCACTGGATTTCGTCTTCTACCGCGATATGAAGGTCAGTGAAGCTTCTGTACTGGTGACGCGCGCATCAGATCACAATCCGCTGCTGGTTGAGTTCAACTCTCTCTACGGTATCGAGCGTTAAGCCAATACGCTCGAGCTCCCGCTTCGCAACCGTCATAACATTCAGCTGAAAATATTACAGCATAAGGTAAGTCAGTGCCTGAACAGGCGATATGCAGAATTTAGCAGAAGCAGAAAATGAAAAAGGCTGACAAAAGTCAGCCTTTTCGGGGCATTAGGTATCAGGTGTTGCGCTATTATTCACAAACAGCGTGAGCTTGTCGCCCGGCTGAATGTCTTTAGCGTCACTGTTCCAGCGCATTACGTCTTTGGTGTTCACACCGTGGCGTTTAGCAATACTGGCAAAAGAATCACCCTTACGTACACGGTAGGTGATGCTGTTGCCGTTATCAGCCAATTGCGTGCTCGCTTTGCCGTTCACGGTCAGAGTCTGACCGGTACGAACTGAAGCGCTGCGCAGATTGTTCTGCTGTTTCAGTGCACTGACGGTTACGCCAAGCTTGTTGGCAATGCCAGACAAGGTGTCGCCTTTGCGTACCGTATAGCTGTTTCCTGCCGCACTGACTTTCGCCATCTCGGTAGGCTGCACGGAAGCGATATCACCGGAAGCCAGTGAATCGCGCAACTTAGCAACGTTGGACTTAGGCACCATAATGTAGTGCGGTCCATTTGGCGCAGTGGCACCGTTTTTATAACCGGCATTAAATGTCTTCAACTTGCTGAGAGACATTCCGGCCATATCGGCGGCCTGCGTCAGTTCAATCTGCTGTCCCACCTCTACGCGAGCTAAAGCACGGCTCTCGTTCGGGGTCGGCAGTTTGATACCGTAACGCTTGTTGTTCTTGAGAATCTCACTCAAGGCCAACATTTTAGGTACGTAAACCGTGGTCTCGCGGGGCAGCGATAAACTCCAGAAGTCAGTCGGCTTACCGCGCGCCTTATTCTGTTTCATCGCCTTCAGCACACGTCCTTCACCGCTGTTATAGGCGGCGATGGTCAGTAACCAGTCGCCGTCAAACATACCGTTCAGACGCTGCATCATATCCAGCGCTACTTTGGTCGAGGCCACCACATCGCGGCGTCCGTCGTACCATTGGTTCTGTTTCAAACCATAGTTTTTGCCCGTTTGTGCAACAATCTGCCAGATGCCAGCGGCATTCGCAGAAGATGTTGCGTGTGGGTCAAAAGCGCTCTCCACTATGGGTAGCAGTACCAGTTCCATCGGCATTTTACGTTTCTGTATCTGCTCGACAATCCAGTACATGTACGGCTCTGCCCGTAATGTTACATCGTGGAGATAGCTCTTATTTTTTAAAAATTTTGTTTTTTGTTCGCGGATCCGGCTGTTTTCCGGAATCCCCATCTTCAACTCGTCACTAATGTGATTCCAGAGATCAGTATCTTCTGCGAGGCTTGTTCCATCATCCTGCCATCGCGGCGACAACAATCGATCTCCGTACTTTCCATTTTCACCTTGACCAGCTGAAGACAGACTCTGGGCATGCTGTACGGGGATATTGGCGTCATTCCTTGATGCCTGACATCCTACCAGCAAGACCGAGGCGAGTAAGATCGCTTTAGCCTTCATGTGTGTGTCAATAGTTCGCTTAAAAGACGAGCAACTATACGTGACGGTCCACCACAACACAACCTCAAATATCAAAAGCGGTCTTTCTTCTCGCGTAGATCGGCGAAAGTTTGCCATAACGCTGATGATGAGACATTAGTGCCTAAAGCCTGTTGTAAATCAGCCTCTTGCGTGCGTAAAAATAAATTTATTTCCCGCTCTAAGGCCAGTTTTGTTGGTAAAGTGATGCGGTTTTCTGCGCGTAAGTCCTTAATTTGCTGATACCTTGCCAAAATTTTAGGGTCGTGGGGCAGAATAGCCGCAGCAAACTTCATATTGGATAAAGTGTACTCATGCGCGCAGCAAACGAGAGTATCTTTAGGGAGCTGATTAAGTTTTTGAAATGATTCGAACATTTGCTCTGCAGTGCCTTCAAATAAACGCCCGCAGCCGCCAGAAAACATCGTGTCACCACAGAAAAGATAAGGGGGGCTGAAATATGAGATATGTCCTAAAGTGTGACCGGGTGTTGCGATGACACGGAAATTCAGCCCAAGCAGGGTAAATTCATCATCTTCGGCCATAATACGCTTCGCCCCTTTATCTGCCGTTTCCTCTGGACCGAAAACGGCCACATCGGGATAGTGCTGCAACAGCTCATCCACACCGCCGACGTGATCGTGATGATGGTGCGTCAGCAAAATCGCCACGGGTTGCCAATGATTGGCGCTGATTTTATCCAGCACCGGCTGTGCTTCGCCGGGATCGACTATCAAACACCTGTTGTCATCGTCCGTTAGTGTCCAGATGTAGTTATCCTGCAATGCGGGAATGCTGGTAAGATTCATAAACACCTCTCAGGTCGTAGAAAAAGGAAAATGGTAGAGCATGAAGCCGGCTAAAACACGCCAAATCCTGACTGCACCGCGCTCCTGGCGCGATATGCCAATGGGAGACTATTTTCGCGACGCGCTCACTCAGCAACTGCAGCCTTATCTCGGCAAGCTGTATGGCTTTCATATGCTTAAAATTGGCAGCCTCAGCGCAGAAATCAACACCAGCCAGTGTGCCATATCGCATCAAGTGAATGTGGGCATTGAGGGCGATGAATTACAGGTTATCGCCAATAACACGCAATTACCCTTTGAATCTAAATCCGTAGATGCCTGTTTACTGGCGCACACGCTGGCGTGGAGTCAGGATCCGCACCGCGTACTGCGTGAAGTGGATCGGGTATTGATCGATGATGGCTGGATGATCATCAGCGGCTTCAACCCTTTCAGTTTATTAGGGATTAGCAAAGGCATTCCGGGTCTGCACTCGCGCGCGCCGTGGAGTGGACGGATGTTCAGCCAGGTACGATTGCTCGACTGGCTGGGCCTGCTGAATTATGAGGTGGTTTACCGCACCCGTTTTCAGGTGGTGCCGTGGCATCGGCAGGGCGGCAGGGTGATCAGCGCGCATTTACCGGCGCTCGGTTGTTTGAACATTGTGGTGGCACGTAAACGTACGTTCCCGCTAACGCCCACCAAAATGAAGAAGAATCTGAGTCAAAGCCAGCTACGGCAAACGGTTAACGTCACGCGCCAGTTTCGTGAAGTGAAGGATCAGGATTCAACCTGATAACCGATATCATCCTGAGTGGGCTTTCCCGCCGCGCTGCGTGCCAGTTCGTCGCAGCGTTCGTTCTCCGGATGCCCGGCGTGGCCTTTTACCCATTCCCACTTAATTTCATGGTTGCTGAGCGCCACATCGAGACGTTTCCACAGATCGACATTTTTCACCGGTTTTTTATCGGCGGTTTTCCAGCCGCGCTTCTTCCAGTTGTGGATCCAACTGGTGATACCCTGACGAACATATTGGCTGTCGGTGCTGATCACCACCTCACACGGCTGTTTTAACGCTTCGAGCGCCACGATAGCCGCCATCATTTCCATACGATTGTTGGTGGTGAGGCGATAACCTGTACTGAACTCTTTTTCATGCGCGCCATAACGTAAAATGGCGCCATAACCGCCGGGACCGGGATTGCCCAGGCAAGATCCATCGGTGAATATTTCTACCTGTTTACGCATCTCTGGTAGACTTCCTTCTGACAAAACGCCAAGTCTGACATAAAACGAGTCCTATGAGCACTGCAAAGAACCGCCAGATCGTCCTCGATACTGAAACCACCGGCATGAACATGATCGGTGTGCATTATGAAGGACATCGCATCATTGAAATTGGTGCGGTTGAGGTGATCAACCGTCGCCTGACCGGCAACAACTTCCATATGTATCTGAAGCCCGATCGGCTGGTGGATCCGGAAGCGTTCGGCGTTCACGGTATCGCCGATGAATTCCTCGCTGATAAGCCGATGTTTGCGGATATCGCCGACGAATTCCTTGATTACATCCGTGGCGCAGAGCTGGTGATCCATAACGCATCGTTCGATATTGGCTTTATGGATTATGAATTCGGCATGCTGAAGCGGGATATCGGCAAAACCGAAACCTTCTGCCAGATCACCGATAGCCTGGCGATGGCGCGTAAGATGTATCCCGGCAAGCGCAACAGCCTCGATGCATTGTGCAACCGTTATGAGATAGACAACAGCAAACGTACGCTGCACGGCGCACTGCTCGATGCCGAGATTCTGGCCGAAGTATTCCTGATGATGACCGGCGGTCAAACCTCACTGGCATTTTCTCTGGACGGTGAGCAGAACAATCAGGGCGGCGCGGAGAACATTCAGCGCATTGTGCGTCCGAGTTCAGGTCTGCGCGTGGTCAGCGCCAGCGATGAAGAGATTGCTGCGCACGAAGGTCGTCTGGATTTGGTGCAGAAGAAGGGGGGTAGCTGCTTGTGGCGCGTGTAAAACGGCTGATTTTGCGTGCAAAATCGACGTTAAGCTGAAAAAAACGTCAAACGAAACATTCCCACAGAAAAAGCGTTGACGGGTGTGAAAGCTGCTATTAATATGCGCCTCGTTCTCGACGGGGAACAAAGCGCGGAGCGGTAGTTCAGTTGGTTAGAATACCTGCCTGTCACGCAGGGGGTCGCGGGTTCGAGCCCCGTCCGTTCCGCCAATCTATTTAAAGAAGCCGATGCAGAAATGCATCGGCTTTTTGCTTTTTCCAAATGGTATCGCTTTCCCTCATCCCCCGCCTTCTCTCGCAAGCGGGCGAAGGATGGAATGAGGGCCAGCGCGCACGCAACTTAATCCTTCTGTACCGCCACCGTCGCGCGATACGCCGCCACCGACTCTTCGCGGTCAGCGCGCGCCAGCCAGCGATAGCAGCCCGCACCCAACGCCACGCCGATAAACCAGCTAAAGTTCGCCACCGCATGCAGTGAAGGAATAAAGCTGATCACCAGACAAATGCCCACCGACGGCAGCAGCGCGGCAATCGCTTTCGGGTTGAAGCCGCCGCGATACCAGTAACGTCCTTTCGGCGTGTCATCAAACAGGTCATCCACGTAGACTTTGCTGCGTTTAATCAGATAGAAATCGGCCACCAGGATGCCAAACAGCGGCCCAATAAACGAGCCCAGCACATCCAGCGTGTAGTGAATCAGTTCTGGCGACTGGAACAGGTTCCACGGCGTCAGTAACACCGAACCGACTGCGGCAATCATGCCACCGGTGCGGAAGCTGATTTTCTGCGGTGAGCAGTTCGAGAAGTCGAATGCTGGCGAAACGAAGTTCGCCACGATATTAATGCCGATGGTAGCGATAATCATGGTCAGCAGGCCAATCGCCACCGCCACGTCGTTACCCACCATGCTGACAGTTTCAATCGGATCGGTGATCATTCTGCCGAACAGCGATTGCGTACCGGAGACAATCACCACGGTGACAATCGAGAACAGCAGGAAGTTGAACGGTAAGCCCCAACGGTTGCCGCGACGAATTTCGCCCATGCTTTTGCCGTAACGCGAGAAGTCACCAAAATTCAGCAGCGGACCGGAGAAGTAGGAGACCACCAGCGCGGTGGCGGTAATCATCTGCCAGGTTTGCTCGCCGGTGCTCAACTGCTTGCTGGCCAGCGTGAAGGAGATGCCGTCGAAACCAGTTTTGTATACAATCCAGCCCGCCAGCGCCACCATCACCACGTACACCGCCGGACCGGCGACATCAATAAAGCGTTTAATCGCGTTCATGCCGTGCCAGAACACCATCGCCTGCAGTAACCACATCACACCGAAACAACACCAGCCCAGCTGAGATAAGCCGAGCCAGCTGCTTTGCGTCATGCTGCTCAGGGTGGGGAAGAACTTCAGCAGCACCAGCATTAGCGCGTTAGCCGCCAGATAAGTCTGGATGCCGTACCATGCAAAAGCGATCAGCCCGCGAATAATCGCCGGGATGTTAGCGCCAAACACGCCAAACGCCTGACGCGAAATCACCGCGTACGGTACGCCTGCCATCTGGCTCGGTTTGGCCACCAGATTGGCGCACAGCTGCACAATGCAGATGCCCACTAACAAGCACAGCAGCACCTGCCAGCTCGCCAGCCCGAGGGTAAAGAAGCTGGCGGCCACCACGTAGCCGCCCATGCTGTGCACGTCCGACATCCAGAACGAAAAGATGTTGTACCACGACCAGTTCTGGTCGCGCGTCGGCGCCAGATCGTCATTACACAGACGTGGACTGTATTGTGCGTTGGCTTCAGAGGCCACCCGCGAGGTCACTTCAGAATGATTTGGCATGAAACCTGCTCCTCTCAACATCATGGAAAAATAATCACAGCGTGAAACGTTATTGCAGGATCCAGGCCAGAAATGATTTCTTGTATACAAAAAATTAACTTCACGTATACGATGTGCAGCACACAGTCACTTACCGGAGCAGGTAATGAAGAGTGAAACAGGCCAGAAAACGGCTGCCGATCTGAACGATCGCGATGAACCTATCTATCAGGCGCTGCTTACCGCCATCGTTGAGCATCAACTGCCGCCGGGCAGTAAATTGCCGGAAGAAGCCTTATCGGATGTCTTCGGCGTGAGTCGCACCGGCATTCGTAAGGTGCTGCAACGCCTCGCCGCGGTGCAAATGATCACTTTGTCGCCCAGGCGTGGTGCACAGGTGGCGACGCCGGGCGTGGATGAAGCCCGCGACATCTTCGCCACCCGCAGTTTATTAGAGTGCGCCAATCTGCCGGCGGTGCTGAGCCACGTGCAGGCACCGCACTTAGCGGCACTCGGCGTGCTGATTGAAGAAGAGCAGCAGGCACGTGATCAGCATGATGGTGCCGCGGCGATTCGTCTCTCCGCCGCGTTCCATATTCAGCTGCAGGCGATCTCCGGTAACGCAGTGCTCACCGATATGGTGACGCGCCTGACGCAGCGTTCGTCGCTGGTGATTGCCGCTTACGGTGCACCGTGGCAGCGCGGCTGCCGATGCGATCATCACGATCGGCTGGTGGATCTGCTGCGGCAAAAAGATCTGCCGGGGTTGACGGCGGCGCTGCAGCATCACTTCGAACATATTGTTGCCAGCCTGCACTTTGAGCGCAGCGGCGAAACCTTGCCTGATTTCACCCGGTTATTTGCCGGTAACAAAGGAGCGGCATCATGAGCCTGATTCAGGTCATCAATCCCAACACCAGCTTAGCGATGACGGAAACCATGGGTACTGCCGCGCGCGCCGTCGCCGCGCCGGGCACCGAGATTCTGGCGGTGTGCCCGACTCACGGCGTCGAGTCGATTGAAGGTCATTTTGATGAGGCCATCGCGGCGATTGGTGTGCTGGAGCAGGTGAAACGCGGCAAAGAGCAGGGCGTGAGCGGCCATATCATTGCCTGCTTCGGCGATCCGGGATTGCTGGCGGCGCGTGAACTGGCAAGCGGCCCGGTAATTGGCATTGCAGAAGCGGCCATGCACACCGCCACGCTGGTGGCGACGCGCTTTTCGATTATCACCACCTTGCCGCGCACGCTGGTGATTGCGCGCCATCTGCTGCAGCAATATGGCTTCACACACCATTGTGCCGCGCTGCACGCCATCGATCTGCCGGTGCTGGCGCTGGAAGACGGCAGCGGCGTGGCGCAGGAGAAAGTGCGTCAGCGCTGCATGCAGGCCAAACGCGAAGATGGCAGCGGCGCGATTGTGCTGGGCTGTGGCGGTATGGCTACGCTGGCGCAGGATCTCACCAAAGAACTGGGCATGCCGGTAATCGACGGGGTCAGCGCTGCGGTAAAAATGGTGGAGTCGCTGGTGGCGCTAGGCTTTGGTACCAGCAAGCATGGCGATCTCGATTATCCACTCGAAAAACCGCTCAGCGGAGCCTTTCAGCACCTAAACTAACCACTGGTTGAGCGACAGGAACTTACAGAATGAATGATGTATCTGGCAAGAAAGAGTACAGCTTCAACAAAAACTATCCCCGCGATCTGATCGGCTACGCTGGCAACCCGCCGCATGCGCAGTGGCCGGGCAAAGCGCGCGTCGCGGTGCAGTTTGTCCTTAATTACGAAGAGGGCGCCGAGAACAACGTGTTGCATGGCGACGCCGGTTCCGAGCAGTTTCTTTCCGATATCATTGGCGCGGCCAGCTACGCCGATCGCCATATGTCGATGGATTCGCTGTATGAATACGGTTCACGCGCCGGTTTCTGGCGCATCCATAATGAGTTTCAAAAGCGCGGTTTGCCGTTGACGGTGTTTGGTGTGGCGATGGCGCTGGCGCGTCATCCGGACATCGTCGAGGCGATCAAAGCGGCGGATTACGACGTGGTGAGCCACGGCTGGCGCTGGATTCACTACCAGGCGATGGATGCCAAGACCGAGCGCCAGCACATGCAGCAGGCGGTGGACGTGTTAACCGACCTGTTTGGCAAAGCGCCAACCGGCTGGTACACCGGCCGCGACAGCCCCAACACCCGACGCCTGGTGGTCGAGCAGGGCGGCTTTAGCTATGACAGCGACTATTACGGCGACGATTTACCGTTCTGGACGCAGGTCACCTGTCAGGACGGCACGGTTAAACCGCATCTGGTCATCCCTTACACGCTGGAGTGCAACGATATGCGCTTCGCCTCGCCGCAGGGCTTCAACACGGCGGAGCAGTTCTTTACCTATTTGCGCGACACCTTTGATGTGCTGTACGAAGAGGGCGAAACGGCACCGAAGATGATGTCGATTGGCATGCACTGTCGTTTACTGGGACGTCCGGGGAAATTCCGTGGCTTGCAGCGCTTCCTCGATCATATTCAGCAGCATGAAGATGTGTGGGTGTGTACGCGGCAGCAAATCGCCGATCACTGGATCGCGACGCATCCGGCACCGAGCGCTTAGCCCTTCATCCCAACCTTCTCCCGCCAGCGGGAGAAGGCGCCGATCCCGCCCCGGTTCAGCAAATCACTCCACCTAATCATTCCCTCGCCCGCGTGCGGTAGCCCAATCATTCCCTCTCCCGCGTGCGGGAGAGGGTTAGGGTGAGGGAAAAACCACCCAACTCAACTCATCAAACTCACCTGCGCCGCGACAATCCGCCAGCCGCACGGTAATCGCACCCACGTCTGCTGCTGGCGTCCGATCTTCTCTACACCTTCACGCGTAAACTCCGTACTGCACACCGCATAGTCATCGCCAAAAGTGGTGATCACCGTATTACGTAACTCGCGTTCCAACCCTTTTGACGGCCGCGCCGCGCGAAAAGCGCGGATCTCATCAATGCCATACAAATTCTCACCCGCGCCCAAACGCACGGTGCGTTTGTCGTGCCAGAACAGCTCATCCAACACCTCCACATCATTGCTGATCAGCGCTTGCTCATAGCGGTAAAAGGCGGCGGTGACTTCGGCGAGAATTGCCGGGCGATCGATATGTTCAGGTGTCATTTTCAGGCGTCCATTAAGGTGGTTTGTGGCAGCGTCAGCCCTTGCTGTTGCAGCGCCCAGGCGGCGCGCAGTGCCAGATGTTCTTTAAACGGCGCAGCGATCAGCTGCAAGCCTATCGGCAAGCCGCTGGCGGTTTGCAGCGGCACGGTACAGACCGGTAAGCCGAGGAACGAAATCGGCTGGGTTAGCATGCCCATGCTGGCGCGCGTCGGCAAATGCTGGCCGTTGATATGAATGGTTTCCTGGCCGATGGTGGTGGCGGTGCAGGGCGTGGCGGGCGCAATCAGCACGTCAAACTGCTCAAACAGCGGCAGCACCTGCTGCTGGAAGTGGCGGCGGAAACGCTGGGCCTGCACGTACCACGCCGAAGGCAGCATCGCACCGGCCAGCAGGCGCTCACGCGAGTTGGGCTCGAACTGCTCCGGCTGCGTACGCAGCATCGGCAAGTAGTGATTGCCGCCTTCTGCGGCGGTCATGATAAAGGCCGCCGAGCGTGCGATCTCCGCATTCGGCAAGGTCACTTCGTCGATTGCCTGCAGCGCTTTAGCTGCCACCGCCACGGCGGCACGCGCTTCATCGCTGCACCAGGTTGAGAAGAACCCGCCGAGTACCGCGCTGCGCACGCCTTCTGCGCCCTTGCTGAGCCCTGCGCTAGCTGGCGAGGCGGGCTGCGCGGCCTGGAAGGCATCGCTGGCATCGGCACCTTGCAAGGTGTCGTACACCAGGCTCAAATCTTCAACCGAACGGGCAAACGGGCCGATGTGATCGAGGCTGGCGACAAACGGATGGCTGCCGCTGCGCGACAGGCGGCCAAAGGTCGGCTTCAGGCCAAAGATGCCGCACAGTGAAGCGGGCACGCGGATCGAGCCATTAGTGTCGGTACCGAGCGAGAAGTGCACCAAACCCGCTGCCACCGCTGCCGCTGAACCGCCGGACGATCCGCCCGCCACGCGGGTTAAATCGCGCGGATTGCGCGTCGCGCCGTAATGGGTGTTTTCCGTGGTAAAACCATAAGCATAGGCATCCATATTCAGCATGCCGGAGAGCAGCGCGCCAGACTGGCGCAGTTTGCTCACCGCCCACGCATCCTCGCGTGCCGCCGCGCGTTCGCTGAACAGGCTGGCACCGGCTAAGGTGCTGTGTCCGGCGACATCAAACAGGTTTTTCACCGCGTAAGGAATACCGGCTAGCGGCGGCAAGGTTTCACCGCGCTGGCGCAGCTGATCGATCTGATCGGCTTCGCGCAGCATGCGCTGACCGGTGACTTCGGTCCAGGCGTTGATCGCCTTATGCTGTTCAATCGCCGCCAGCGTGTTTTGCGCGATATCGCGGGCGCTGATCTCGCCCTGACTCAGCGCCTGCTGCAGGGCATTAATCGATAATGACGAAAGTTTCATGGATGAAACACTCCCGCCACTTCCAGGCGATCGTCGAGCGGCAGCGCCATCAGCGGCTCGGCCATGGCGGCGATGCGGTTGAACTGCGTCAGCAGCTCGGAGCGGCGCGCATCATCCAGCTCCAGCGCCAGAATCTGCTCCATTTGGGCGATATAGGTGGCCCAGTCCGGTTGTGAACTCATCAATAATCTCCGTTAGAAACCGGCGGCGCTGCCGTTGCTGCGCGGATCGAACGCGCCTTCCAGCATGCCGTTGTTGTGTCTGACGATCGCGCCCGCATGGCCGACCACTTCACTGAAATCGGGTAGCAGTTCAACCTCATGGCCGAGCGCACGCAACTGCTGCACTGTTTCCGGCGCGATGCGCGCTTCGAGCTTGAGCGAATCGGATGATTGTCCCCACGTACGACCCAGCAGCCAGCGCGGCGCGCTCACCGCCTGCTGTAGCGGATGTCCCTGAATCACGTGACGGGTGAAAATCGCCGCCTGGGTTTGCGGTTGGCCGTCGCCGCCCATCGAACCGTACACCATGGTGCGGCCATCTTTGAGACGCGCGGCAGCGGGATTGAGGGTGTGGAACGGCTGTTTGCCCGGCTGCAGCGCCAGCAGATGATCGGGTTGCAGGCTGAAGGCGGCACCCCGGTTTTGCCAGGTGATGCCGGTGCCGGGCAGCACCACGCCGCTGCCGAATTCGTGATAGACGCTCTGGATAAACGAAACCGCTAATCCGCTGCTGTCCATCACGCCCATCCACACGGTATCGCCCGGCCCGCGCCCGGTGCCCCACGCAGCGGCTTGTTGATCGTCCACCTGCGCCGCCAGCGTGCTGAGGTGTTCCTCATCCAGCAGACGCTGCACATCAATGTCGATGTGGCGCGGATCGGTGATGTGCTTGTCGCGCAGCGCAAAGGCTTTTTTAGTGGCTTCAACGATGCGGTGCACGGTTTGCGCTTCATCGGCGTCAGCCATATTCAGCCGATCGGTAATGCCGAGGATCGCCAGCGACACCAAACCCTGCGTCGGCGGCGTCATGTTCCAGATATCGCCTTCACTGTGTGCCAGATGCAGCGGCGTGCAGCGCCGGGCTTGGTGCGTTTGCAAATCTTCGAGCGTGATTGGCATTCCCAGCGCAGTCATTTCGCGCGCCAGATGGTGCGCCAGTTCACCGCGATAGAAACTTTCCAGCCCGTGATCGCACAGCATGCTCAGCGTATTCGCCAGCGCCGGCTGGGTGAAGCGACTGCCGGCAACTGGCACACTGCCGTCCGGTAAAAAGGTGGCGGCAAAACCAGGTTGATGCTGCAACTCGTGCTGTTTGGCGGCGGTGGCGGCGGCTTGCGAGGCGGTGACCGGAATGCCGTCGGCGGCATAGCGAATCGCATCGCGCAGCAGGCGGGTTAACGGCAGCGGCGTCGCGCCAAGTTCCTGCGCCAGCGTTAACGCTTCCTGCCAGCCGCTGACGGTACCCGCCACGGTTAAGGCGGCTTTGGGGCCGCGATGCGGAATCTGCGTTTCGCCATGGTAGAAATCAAGATGTGCCAGCGAACCGGCTGCGCCGCTGGCGTCAATGGCGATGGGATCGCCGTTTGGCGGCACCACCAGCCAGAAGCCGTCGCCGCCCAAACCGTTCATGTGCGGGTAAACCACGGCGATGGTGGCAGCGGCGGCCACCATCGCTTCCAGCGCATTGCCGCCTTCGCGCAGTACGGCTAAGGCGCTTTCGCTGGCGAGATGGTGCGGCGTAACGGCCATGCCTAACGGCGCCATGTTGCTCTGTATCATAAAGAACTCTTTTTCTGGGTACGTGGTTAATGGGAAGCAAGAGCTGTTCCAGTTTTGAACGGACATCAATCTGGATCGATTTATGCTAGCTTGTGATGAAACGAAAGTTACAGGACCGATGATGAAACAACTTGATGAACGCCTTCGTAGTCACTATCCGCAACTGTCGCCGCAGGAGCAGCGCATTGCCGACTTCGTGTTTGACCATTTTGATGACCTGATCAGCTACAACAGCGCCGAGCTGGCGCGGCTGAGCGGTGTGTCGAAGGCCACGGTCAGCCGTTTATTCAAGCGTCTCGGTTACGAGAAATATAAGGACATGCGCGACGAGCTGCGCATCCTGCGCCAGAGCGGCATGCCGCTCACCGACAACCGCGATGCGGTACAGGGCAACACCTTGCTGTCGCGCCACTATAAGCAGGAGATGGCCAACCTGACGCAGTGGGTCAACAGCATCGATCCGCAGCAGTTTGGCGAGGTGATCAGCGCGCTGGGCGCGGCAAAACGGGTATTTATCATCGGCATGCGTAATGCCTATCCGGTGGCGCTGCACCTGCGTCAGCAACTGATGCAGGCGCGTCCGCAGGTGCATGTGCTGCCGCAGCCGGGCCAGACGTTGGGCGAAGAGCTGGTGGATATCACGCCCGACGATATCGTGGTGGTGATGGCGTTTCGCCGCCGTCCACGCATCATTCGTCCGCTGATGCAGCAGCTGCAGCAGAGCAACATTCCGGTGCTGGCGCTGTGTGAGCCGCAGGCGCAGGGGATTATTACGCTGGCGCGCTGGCAGCTTTGCGCGCCGCTCGACAGCGTTTCCGCTTTTGATAGCTACGCCTCCGCCATGAGCCTGATTAACCTGCTGGCGAATGCGCTGCTGCATGAAATGTTGTCGCAGGGCCGTCAGCGCATCCATCAAATTGCCGATCTTTATCAGCATCTCGACGAGCTGGAACACCGTTAACGGGCGCCATTATGGTGCATTGCACTAATTTTGATCGTTAATTCCAACGGGCGCAATGCCCTTTTTTGCTGCCTTCAACGCGGTAATTCCGCGTTTTTTCCCCTTTCTTCTCCCGGCACTGCGGTTGGCACATTAGTTGCAGAATGATTCATCAAGAATCTTTTGTTTCACGTAAACTCACCGGGGTGCATAATGAAAAAAGTATTATTAGCGGTAGCGGGCGCGGCATTGCTGATGGCGCAGGTCGGTAGTGCGATGGCCGATCAGCTGCAGGATATTCAGAAGCGCGGCGTGATCCGCGTAGCGGTTCCGCAGGACTTCCCGCCGTTCGGTTCTGTAGGTACAGATCTGCAACCGCAGGGCTACGATATCGACATGGCGAAGTATCTCGCTAAACAGATGAAACTGAAGTTGCAGCTGGTGCCCGTTTCCAGTGCCAACCGCGTGCCGTATCTGCAGACCGATAAAGTCGATCTGGTGATCTCCAGCATGGGTAAAAACGCCGAGCGTGAAAAAGTGATCGATTTCACCCGCGCTTACGCGCCGTTCTTCCTCGGCGTATTTGGTCCGAAAGGCGAAACGCTGAAAGATGCGGCAGCGCTGAGCGGCAAATCGATCGGCGTCACGCGCGGTGCAGTGGAAGATATGGTGTTAAGCGATATCGCCCCGAAAGAGGCGCAGGTGAAGCGTTATGAAGATAACAACACCACGCTGTCGGCCTACCTTTCCGGACAAGTGCAGTACGTGGCGACGGGCAACCTGGTGGTGGCGGCGATTGCGCGCCAGAACGCCGAAAAAGCGCCGGTTGCCCAGTTTATGCTGAAAGATTCACCGTGCTACATCGGCCTGAAAAAAGATGAGCCAGCGCTGAAAGAGAAAGTGAATGCGCTGATTGAGCAGGGAATCAAAGACGGCACGCTGAACAAGCTGTCGGAAGAGTGGCTGAAAGCGCCGCTGCCAGCGAACCTCGGCGCATAAAGTATGGCGCAACTTAACTTCGCCGATCTCTGGCCGCACTGGCCAGAGTTGCTGGCCGGACTGTGGGTCACGATTCAGATCACCGTGCTCGCCACCGTGGGCGGTGTCAGCCTCGGTATTCTCGGCGCGGCGCTGCGCAGCGGCAAACCGAGCTGGGCGAGCCGCATCTGGGGCCTGTACGTCGAGCTGATTCGTAATACGCCGTTTGTGGTCCAGCTGTTTTTCATCGTCTTTGGGTTGCCCAATCTGGGTCTGAAACTGACGGCGGGTGAAGCCGCGCTGCTGGCGATGTTGATTAACCTTGGCGCGTACAGCACCGAAATTATTCGCGCCGGCATTCAGGTGACGCCGCGCGGGCAGTGGGAAGCGGGGCGCGTGCTGGGATTGACCCGCACGCAAACCTTTATCCGCGTGGTGCTGCCGCCGTCGCTGCAGCGTATTTATCCGGCGCTGGTCAGCCAATGCATCATTGTGATGCTCGGCTCGTCGGTGGTGTCGCAGGTGTCGTACGAAGAGTTGACCTTCGCCGCCAACCTGATTCAGTCGCGCACCTTTTTGAGTTTTGAAGTCTATTTCGTGACCACGCTGATCTATCTGGCGTTGTCGATTGCCATGCGCCAACTGCTGCTGGCGCTGGGACGTAAATGGTTGGGAGCGCAGCCGGCATGATGACGCAATTTACCGACTGGGACATCCTGCGCAACCTGCTGCTGGCAGCGCGCTGGACAATTTTACTTTCGCTGGTGGCGTTTTTTGGCGGCACGCTGGTGACCTTGCCGCTGCTGTTTATGCGCCTGCTGAAACGTAAATGGCCGATGCGCCTGGTGCGCGCCTACACCGAGCTGTTTCAGGGCACGCCGCTGCTGATGCAGCTGTTCCTCGCCTTCTTCGGCGTCGGCTTGTTCGGCATCGATGTCGCGCCCTGGACCGCCGCCTCGCTGGCTTTAACGCTCTACACCAGCGCGTTTCTGGTGGATATCTGGTACGGCAGTATTCGCGCCCTGCCAAAAGGGCAGTGGGAAGCGTCGCGCTGTCTCGGCCTGACCTTTGGTCAAACGCTGTTTCGCGTGGTGGCGCCGCAGGCGATTCGTATCGCCATCGCGCCTACGGTTGGGTTTGCCGTGCAGGTGATTAAAGGCACCGCGCTGGCCTCGATTATCGGTTTCGTCGAGCTGACCAAAGCCGGCACCATTTTGAATAACGTGACGTATGAGCCGTTCAAGGTGTTTGGCCTGGTAGCGCTCGGTTACTTCCTGATGTGTTATCCGCTGTCGCGTTACAGCCAGTACCTGGAGAAAAAATTCAATGCCGCTCATCACCATTAATCAGGTACAGAAGTACTACGGCGATAACCACGTCTTGAAAGGTGTCGATCTCGATGTCGATCACGGCGAAGTGATCTCGATTATCGGCCGCAGCGGATCGGGTAAAAGTACCCTGCTGCGCTGCATGAACGGGCTGGAAGGTTATCAGGAAGGCAGCATCAAACTCGGCGGTATGACAATTACCGACCGCGAATCGCAGGCGCGTGAAATTAGCCGTTCGGTCGGCATGGTGTTCCAGAACTTCAATCTGTTCCCGCACATGACGGCGCTGGAAAACGTGATGCTGGCGCCGCGCCGTGTGCTGAAGAAAAGTGAAGCCGAATGCCGTGCGCTGGCAACGCAGATGCTGGAGAAAGTCGGCCTCGGTGAGCGCATCAATTACTATCCGGCCAATTTGTCGGGCGGTCAGCAGCAGCGCGTGGCGATTGCCCGTGCGCTGGCGATGCAGCCCAAAGTTTTACTCTGTGATGAGATCACCTCCGCGCTCGATCCCGAGCTGGTGGGCGAAGTGCTGAAAGTGCTGGAGCAGCTGGCCGCCGAAGGCATGACGTTGATTCTTGTCACCCATGAAATGAACTTCGCCCGCGACGTGGGCGATCGCGTGGTCTTTATGCATCAGGGGCGCGTCTGGGAGCAGGGCGACAGCAAAACGCTGTTCGCCAATCCGCAAACCGCGGAGCTGAAGCAGTTTATCTCTACCGTGCGCCTCTAAGCTTTCTTTAAGGAATACAACATGGATATCAGCCAATTTTCGCAAATCAATCCGCCACAGCGTCTGTTGATGGGACCGGGCCCGATCAATGCCGATCCGCGCGTGCTGCGCGCCATGTCGAGCCAGCTGATCGGCCAGTACGATCCGGCGATGACGCACTACATGAACGAAGTGATGGCGCTGTACCGTGGCGTATTCCGCACTGAAAACCGCTGGACGATGCTGATCGACGGCACGTCACGCGCCGGTATCGAAGCGATCCTGCTGTCGGCGATCCGTCCGGGCGACAAAGTGCTGGTGCCGGTGTTTGGCCGTTTCGGTCATCTGCTGTGTGAAATTGCCCGCCGCTGCCGCGCGGAAGTGCACACCATTGAAGTGCCGTGGGGTGAAGTGTTTACGCCGGATCAGATCGAAGACGCGATCAAAAAAGTGCAGCCGCGCCTGCTGCTGACGGTGCAGGGCGATACGTCCACCACCATGCTGCAGCCGCTGGAAGCGCTGGGCGCGATTTGCCAGAAATATGGCGTGCTGTTCTACACCGATGCCACCGCGTCGCTCGGCGGTAACGCGCTGGAAACCGATGCGTGGGGCCTGGATGCGGTCTCAGCCGGGATGCAGAAGTGCCTCGGCGGTCCATCCGGTACGTCGCCAATCACGCTGAGCCCGCAGATGGAAGCGGTGATCCGCAAGCGCAAGTGCGTGGAAGAGGGCATCCGCACCGCCGATCATCAGGATGGCGACGACGAGATGATCTACTCCAACTATTTCGATCTCGGCATGATCATGGATTACTGGGGCCCGGAGCGCCTTAATCACCACACCGAAGCCACCACCGCGCTGTTTGGCGCGCGTGAATGTGCGCGTCTGATAATGGAAGAGGGATTAGATAACGGCATCGCGCGCCACAAGCTGCACGGCGATGCGCTGCTGAAAGGCATTCAGGGCATGGGCCTCGAAACCTTTGGCGATTTAAAAAACAAAATGAATAACGTGCTCGGCGTGGTGATTCCGCAGGGCGTGAATGGCGATCAGGTACGCAAGCTGGTGCTGGAAGATTTCGGTATCGAAATCGGCACTTCGTTTGGTCCGCTGCATGGCAAAGTGTGGCGCATCGGCACCATGGGCTACAACGCGCGTAAAGATTGCGTGATGCAAACCCTGAGCGCGCTGGAAGCGGTGCTGAATCATGTTGGCTTCCGCACCACGCAAGGCGCGGGGATGCAGGCGGCGTGGGATCTTTACGGGAGCCGCGCATGAATAAAAGCCTGATGACCGCCAGCGAGGCGCAGATCGCCGCCGCTCGCGTCATGGCGCGCTGTGATGCGCTGGCTGAGATCAGCGAAAGCGAAGATGGCCTGACGCGCGTTTATCTGTCGCCGGAACAGCTGCGTGCTAACGCGCGCGTCGGCGAATGGATGCAGGCCGCGGGTATGACGACGTGGCAGGATGCGGTGGGCAACATTTGCGGTCGCTACGAAGCGGCGCAGGCGGGCGCGCGGGCGCTGCTGCTCGGTTCGCACCTGGATACGGTGCGCAATGCCGGTCGCTACGACGGTATGCTCGGCGTGTTAAGCGCCATTGAAACCGTGCAGTGGCTGCACGATCGGCAGCAGCGTTTGCCGCTGGCGATTGAGATTGTCGGCTTCGGCGACGAAGAGGGCACGCGCTTCGGCATTACGCTGCTCGGCAGCCGTGGCATAACCGGCAGCTGGCCGGAAAGCTGGGTGACGCACCCGGATGGCAACGGCATCACCGTGGCGGAAGCGATGCAGGATGTCGGTTTCGATGCGGCGAAGATTCACGACGCGGCGCGTCAGGTCAATGACATCGCCGCCTATCTGGAACTGCATATCGAGCAAGGTCCGTGTCTTGAGCAGGAAGATTTGGCGCTTGGCGTGGTCACGGCGATCAACGGCGCGCGTCGTCTGAACTGCAGTTTTATCGGTGAAGCGGGTCACGCGGGCACCGTGCCGATGACGCATCGCAAAGATGCGCTGGCCGCTGCCGCCGAATGGATGGTGTTTATTGAGCACACCACGCAAGAGCACGATCCGCAGCTGGTGGCGACCGTCGGCACGCTGAGCTGCTTGCCGGGCGCGGTTAACGTGATCCCGGGTGAAGTGCAGTTGTCGCTTGACGTGCGCGGTCCGCAGGATGAGCCGCTGGAGCGTTTACTCTCTACGCTGCTCACCCAGGCGCAGGCGATTGCGCTGCGTCGCGGCTTAACCTTCAGCGCCAACGAGTATTACCACATTGCCGCTACCGCCTGTGATGCGCGGTTGCAGCAGGCGCTGAGCCATGCGGTAGAAACCGTGCAAGGGCGCAGCCTGTCGCTGCCGAGCGGCGCGGGGCATGATGCAATTGCTATCGCCGAGCGCTGGCCGGTGGGCATGCTGTTTGTGCGCAACCATCGCGGCATCAGCCATCATCCGGCGGAATCGGTACAAACCGCTGATGTGGCACTGGGCGTGCAGGCGTATCTGCAAGCGGTTTGCGATATTGCGCGCGCTAAGGAATAAAGATGGATTTGGTCAACTTTAATCAGCTTTCACCTCAAGCTGCGCAGGCGGCGATTGCGCACTGCGTGGCGATTCCCGCCTGGCAGCAGGCGCTGGTGGCGGCGCGACCTTTTGCCGACGTTGCGGCTTTACAGGCCGAAGCCGATCGTTTGGCGCAGTTGTGGCAAGCCGCTGATCTTGAGCAGGCGCTGAGTGCCCATCCACGCATTGGCGACAACGTGGCGGGCGCGGACAAAGAGGCCACGCTGTCGCGCAGTGAGCAGTCGGCGATGCAGCAGGCGGACGGCGCGCTGCAATTGGCGATGCTGGCGGGCAATCAAACCTATGAGCAGCGCTTTGGCCGGGTGTTTCTGATTCGTGCCAAGGGGCGCAGCGGCGAAGAGATGCTGGCGGAATTGCAGCGTCGGCTTAACAATGATGCAGCGAGTGAACAGCGTGAAGCGCTGGCGCAGCTGCGTGAAATTACCCTGTTGCGGCTAAAGGAGAGCATCACATGAGCACCATTACGACGCATATTCTCGATACCGCGCTGGGCAAACCGGCGATTGGCGTGGCGGTTTCGCTCGAGCAAAATAGCCCGGAAGGCTGGCTGCCGCTGGTGGAAGGCAACACCGACAGCGACGGACGCATCAAAGATCTGACGCCCGAACCGCTGGCGCCAGGTCATTACCGTTTGACGGCGGAAATTGGCGACTACTTTGCTGCCGAAGGGCGCGATGCGCTCTACGTGAGTGCGCAGATTGATTTCGTGATTGGCGCCACAGGCAGCCATTATCATCTGCCGTTTCTCATCTCGCCGTGGTCGTGGTCGACTTATCGCGGCAGCTGATAATGTGCGCCACTTCACGCGCTGCGCTTGAAAGCCAGTAACTATCAAAACCTTCGGTTCATCCAAATATATTCCTGACGAAAGTGCGGCTAATCTTAGTCGCATAGTAGAAAGCAATATGAAGCCAATGGAGCCGATAAACATGAGCACGCACGACAATAACGATAATGCAGCAGCCGCAGGCAAGTGCCCCTTTCATCACGGGGCGTCTGAAGAGAAGAGTGTTCTGGCGCGCGGCGCCGGTGGCGGGACATCCAACCGCGACTGGTGGCCTAATATGTTACGCGTCGATCTGTTAAACCAGCACTCCAACCGTTCCAACCCGCTTAGTGACACCTTCAACTACCGCGACGAATTCAGCAAACTGGATTACTCCGCGTTAAAAGCCGATATCCGCGCACTTCTCACCGATTCGCAATCCTGGTGGCCAGCCGACTGGGGCAGCTATATTGGGCTGTTCATTCGCATGGCGTGGCACAGCGCGGGTACTTATCGCACCATTGATGGTCGTGGCGGTTCAGGTCGCGGTCAGCAACGTTTTGCGCCGCTGAACTCATGGCCGGATAACGTCAGCCTCGATAAAGCGCGTCGCCTGTTGTGGCCGGTAAAACAGAAATATGGTCAAAAAATTTCCTGGGCCGATCTCTACATCCTGGCGGGTAACGTCTCGCTGGAAAACGCCGGCTTCCGCACCTTCGGCTTTGGTGCCGGTCGTGAAGACGTATGGGAACCGGATATGGATGTGGATTGGGGCCACGAAACCGAATGGCTGGCGCATCGCCATCCAGAAGCGCTGGCCAATGCACCGCTGGGCGCTACCGAAATGGGCCTAATCTACGTCAATCCGGAAGGCCCGGAAGCCAGCGGCGATCCAAAATCAGCCGCGCCGGCGATTCGTGCCACCTTCGGCAACATGGGCATGAACGATGAAGAGATCGTGGCGCTGATTGCTGGCGGTCATACTTTGGGTAAAACCCACGGCGCGGCAGAAGCCAGCCATGTTGGCGTTGATCCTGAAGAGTCACCGATTGAAGCGCAGGGCCTTGGCTGGACCAGCAGCTATGGCAGCGGCGTGGGTAAAGATGCCATCACTTCAGGTCTGGAAGTGGTGTGGACGCAAACTCCCACGCAGTGGAGCAACTACTTCTTCGAGAATCTGTTCAAATACGAATGGGTACAGACACGCAGCCCAGCGGGCGCCATCCAGTTTGAAGCGGTTGATGCCGAAGCGATTATCCCGGATCCGTTTGATCCGGAGAAAAAACGTAAACCGACCATGCTGGTGACCGATCTGACGCTGCGTTTCGATGAAGAGTTCGGCAAGATTTCGCGCCGCTTCCTCAACGATCCACAGGCATTTAACGAAGCCTTTGCCCGCGCCTGGTTCAAACTGACGCACCGCGATATGGGACCAAAAGCGCGTTACATCGGTCCGGAAGTGCCGAAGGAAGATCTGCTGTGGCAGGATCCGTTACCGCAGGCGATTCATCAGCCAACGCCGGCTGATATCAGCGAGATTAAAGCGCGCATTGCGGCTTCAGGTCTGAGCGTCAGCCAGCTGGTTTCAGTGGCCTGGGCTTCAGCCTCCACCTTCCGTGGCGGTGACAAACGTGGCGGTGCCAACGGTGCGCGTCTTGCGTTAGCGCCGCAGAAAGATTGGGCGGTGAATGCCAGCGTAATCAATGATGTGCTGCCAACTCTGCAGAAGATTCAGCAGGAATCAGGCAAAGCATCGTTGGCCGATGTCATTGTGCTGGCAGGTAGCGTAGGTATCGAACTGGCCGCTTCAGCCGCTGGCGTAGCAACGCAAGTGCCGTTTACGCCGGGCCGTGTGGATGCGCGTCAGGATCAAACCGACGTTGAGTCGTTCAACTTCCTGCAGCCGCTGGCCGATGGTTTCCGTAACTATCGCCGCAGCGCCAAAGGTTCTTCAACCGAAACGCTGCTGCTGGATAAAGCCCAACAGCTGACGCTGAGCGCGCCAGAATTGACGGTATTGCTCGGTGGCCTGCGCGTATTGGGCACCAACTTCGACGGCGGCCAGCACGGCGTATTTACCGATCGCGTTGGCGTACTGAGCAATGATTTCTTTGTTAATCTGCTCGACATGCGCACCGCGTGGAAAGCCACCGATGAGAGCGAAGAGCTGTTTGAAGGTCGCGATCGTCTGAGCGGCGAAGTGAAGTTCACTGCGACACGTGCCGACTTAGTGTTTGGATCGAACGCTATTCTGCGCGCGCTGGCCGAGGTTTACGCCAGCAGCGATGCGAAGCAGAAGTTCGTGACCGACTTCGTTGCCGCCTGGACCAAAGTGATGAATCTGGATCGCTTCGAGCTGTAATTTACAAATTTAAAAAAACCCCGGCTAGCCGGGGTTTTTTATTACTTCAGCGTATACCCATCCGCATCGCGCCATGCCGGGAAGCGTTCGCGGTAGGCTTGTAACTCCTCCAGCGAAAGTTCCGCATCAAGACGCGCACGCGCAAAGGGCTCTCCACTCGCCAGAATCTCACCCAGCGGCGAAATAATCCGGCTGTCACCACTGTATTGATGCTGATTGCCATCGCTGCCGACGCGGTTACAACCGGCGACATAAGCTTGGTTTTCAATTGCACGGGCTAACAGCAGTGATTGCCAGTGCAGCGCACGCGGTGCCGGCCAGTTGGCGACATACAGCGCCAAATCGTAATCGTTGTGGTTACGCGAAAAAACCGGGAAGCGCAGGTCGTAGCAAATTTGCGGCAGAATCCGCCAGCCGCGCCACTCAAATACTTCACGCGTTTCACCCGCCACATAGTGCTGATGTTCATTGGCCATGCGGAACAAGTGACGTTTGTCGTACTGATGCAACGTGCCGTCAGGCTCGACCAGCAAGAAGCGGTTCACCGCGCCTTTTTCCGTCTGGATTGCCGCGCTGCCGCCGACTAACGCATTGCTGGTTTGCGCGTGCGCTTGCAGCCACGCCACGACGTCATCCTGCGGCAGCGAACTTTCGGCAGCTTCCATAGCAAAACCGGTAGTGAACATTTCCGGCAGCAGAATGATGTCGCGGCCTGCAATGCCTTTCAGCACACCGTCGAAATGACGCAGGTTAGCCGCGCCATCCATCCAGCTCAGGGTTTCCTGCAGAACGGTAATTTTCAAAGCTGACATAAGCGCTCCGCAGCGGCGTCGAGCGTCGCTTCCTGTTTGGCAAAGCACAGGCGAATCAGCTTGTGCGGGAAAGGTTCGGCGCAGAACACCGACAGCGGAATCGCCGCCACGCCGACTTCCTTGGTCAGCAGCTGGCAGAAGCTCACGTCATCCAGATCGGAAATGGCGCTGTAATCGACCAGCAGGAAGTAAGTGCCTTCGCACGGCAGCAGCTTGAAACGGCTGGCGGAGAGCGCCTGGATAAAGCGATCGCGGCGCGCGCGGTAGAACTCCGGCAGTTCGCGATAGTGCTCAGGCGCCTGACGCAGCATGTCGGCAATCGCCAGTTGTGCCGGCGTATTCACCGAGAAGGTCAGATATTGATGCACCTTGCGGATTTCAGCGCTGATCGCCGCCGGGGCAATGCAGTAACCCACTTTCCAGCCGGTCATGTGGAAGGTTTTACCAAAAGATGACACCGCGATGGATCGCTGACGCAGTTCAGCATGCGCTAACACGCTGGCGTGGCCCTCTTCGGTGAAACAGATGTGCTCATACACTTCGTCGCTCAGCACAAAGATTTCCTGCTCAGCAATCGCCTGCCACAGCTCGGCATAATCGCTTTTGCGCCACACGGTGGCGGACGGATTATGCGGCGTGTTCAGGATCACTAAGCGGGTTTTGCTGCTCAGCAGGCCGCGAAATTCGCGCCAGTCAACGCGGAAACCCGGCGGCTGCAGGGCGATGCGTTTTAACACGCCGCCCGCCAGTTGCACCGCAGGCGCGTAGCTGTCGTAGCTTGGGTCAAAGCAGATCACTTCATCACCTTGACGCACCAGCGCGGTGATCGCAGCGTACAACGCTTCTGTCGCGCCCGTCGTCACGGTGATATCGCTGTTGATGTCAGGCGTGTGGCCGTAAAGCGCGGCGGTTTTCTCAACAATCGCCTCACGCAGTGGCAGTACGCCGATCATCGGTGCATATTGGTTGGCGCCCTGACTCACGTGATGCGCCAGGCGCTCCTGCAAATAGCGCGGACCGTCAAAATCGGGGAAGCCTTGCGACAGGTTGATGGCGTTGTGCTGCTGAGCTAACGCACTCATTTGCGTAAAGATGGTGGTGCCGAGCGCCGGTAATTTGCTCTCGGGGATCAGGTTGTGCTGCGTCATTGTTTTGTGGCCTTAAGCGCGAATGTCGTTGCGGAGAAACCCTGTGTTGCTGCCACTATAAACAGGATGTTAACATTTGGCAATCGAGACGCTTAGACGTCTAAACTAACCTGCGGAGTCGGTATAACGCTATGACGGATTTTCTTCCACTGGAACATTTAGTGGCTGCCTGCCACTGGATTGGTGGCAAAGGCTGGGCACCTGCGACCGGCGGTAATATGTCGGTGCGGCAGGACGCGGAGTATTGTCTGCTGAGTGCGTCCGGCAAAGATAAAGGCAGCCTGACGCGCGATGATTTTATCCAGGTTGAGATCGCTACCAACGCTGTGCCATCGGGCCGCACGCCTTCGGCGGAAACCGGCCTGCATACCTTGATTTATCGCCTGTTTCCGCAGGCGGGTGCGGTGCTGCATACGCACACGGTCAACTCGACGGTGCTGTCGCGGGTAGAGAAGGGCGATGCGCTGCTGCTCAGTGGTTATGAGATGCAGAAAACGCTGGCCGGGCAGCAGACGCATCTGAACACCATCGCCATTCCCTTGTTCGATAACGATCAGGACATGACGGCGCTGGCGCAGCGTATTGAAGCTTTTGCCGCCGCTACGCCGCTGCAATATGGTTTTCTGCTGCGCGGCCACGGTTTGACCTGCTGGGGCAAGGACGTGAACGAAGCGCGTCGCCATCTGGAAGGTCTGGAATTCCTTTTTGAATGTGAACTGCAACGTCTCCTGCTGGAGGCCAAATGATCCGCGCCATTGTTACCGATATTGAAGGCACCACTAGCGATATCCAGTTTGTGCATCAGGTATTGTTCCCTTATGCGCGTCAGCGTTTAGCGGCGTACGTGCGGGAAAATCATACCGATGAAAACGTCGCCGCCGCACTCAACGCGGTGCGTGCAGAGTCCGCTGCGCCTCAGGCCACGCTGGAGGAGCTGATTATCACACTCAAGAATTATATCGATGAGGATCGCAAGTCACCGGGCCTCAAAGCCCTGCAGGGCATGATTTGGCGCGCCGGCTACGTTGAAGGCCAGTTCACCGGCCACCTTTATCCCGACGTGCTGCCGGCTTTTGCGCGCTGGCAGCAGCAGGGGATTGGTCTGTATGTTTATTCCTCGGGATCGGTCGCCGCGCAAAAACTGTTATTTGGCTACAGCGATGAAGGTGATTTAACCTCGCTGTTCAGCGGCTATTTTGATACCGGCGTCGGCGCGAAACGTGAAGCGCAATCGTATCGCAATATCGCCGAAAAAATCGGCCTTGCGCCTGCGTCATTGCTGTTCCTGTCGGATATTCATCAGGAGCTGGATGCGGCAGCGGATGCGGGCTGGCATACCGTGCAGTTAATTCGTGGCGCGGCGGATAACGCCAGTCGTCATCACCAGGTCAACGATTTTTCCCAGATTAAACCGGAGTCGATTTAACATGAGTGCATTGACCATTTTTACCGATACCGAAGCCCAGCAACCGGTGTGGCACAGCACCGATGCCGAGGCGATTCGCGAGCGTCTTAACGCGAAAAACGTGCGCTTTGAACGCTGGGAAGCCGATCGCGATTTGGGTGCGGATCCTGATGCAGAGACGGTGATTAACGCCTATCAACATGCGATTGATCGTCTGGTGGCCGAGAAGGGCTATCAGAGCTGGGATGTGCTGAGCATGCGTGCGGATAATCCGCAGAAAGAGGTGCTGCGCACCAAGTTCCTTAACGAACATACGCATAGCGAAGATGAAGTACGCTTCTTTGTTGAAGGTTCAGGGCTGTTCTGTCTGCATCTGGAGGGCGAGGTGTATCAGATTTTGTGTGAGAAGAATGATCTGATCTCGGTGCCCGCTGGCACGGCGCACTGGTTTGATATGGGTTCTGAGCCGCACTTTACCGCGATCCGCATTTTCGATAATCAGGAAGGCTGGGTCGCGAATTTCACCGGCGATAAGATTGCTGATGCGTATCCGCGTTTGGCGTGATTTTATGCCCTCACCCTAACCCTCTCCCACAAGTGGGAGAGGGAACCGATCGTGCAAACAGGCAAGTATGGTTTTCCCCCTCGCCCGCTTGCGGGAGAGGGCCGGGGTGAGGGGCAAATTGCGCCTATTTACGGCAAAAATATCCCTTCCTCTACCTGCGCAGGCGTCACCACACCCGTATCCAGCACCCAACCGCTAATCAACGCCGCTGGCGTCACATCAAAGGCCGGGTTATAGACTGCCGCACTTTCCGGTGCCCACTGCACGCTACCAAAACTGCCTGCAACGCCGGTCACTTCGCTGGCGGCGCGCTGCTCGATAGGGATGGCGTCGCCGTTTGGACATTGACGATCCAGCGTGGTGTGCGGTGCGGCGACGTAGAACGGAATACCGTGATAGTGCGCCAGCACGGCCAGGCTATAGGTGCCAATCTTGTTCGCGACATCACCATTCGCTGCGATACGATCCGCGCCGACCCAAATAGCATCGACCACGCCGCGCGCCATTAGACTGGCGGCCATCGAGTCGGTAATCAGCTGATAAGGAATGTTTAGCTCACCCAGCTCCCACGCGGTTAAACGGCCACCTTGCAGCAGCGGCCGCGTCTCATCCACCCAGACATTTTTCACCAAACCTTGCTGGTGGGCATAAGCGATAACGCCGAGCGCCGTGCCGACGCCCGCAGTCGCTAGCCCGCCGGTATTGCAGTGCGTCAGCAGTTGGCTGCCCGGTTTTACCAGCGTGCTGCCGGCGCGGGCGATGTTGTCACACAGTTGCTTATCTTCGGCCACCAGACGCAGTGCTTCGCGGCTCAGCGCCGTGACGAAATCACTTTCGGCCAACGCAGTTTTCATGCGATCAAGGTTATTCATCAGGTTCACCGCCGTTGGGCGCGCCGCGCGCAGCACCTCAAGCGCCGTCACTAATTCTGCGCGCGCTGCGCCTTGCTCACCCAGCAGCGCCAGCAGCAAACTGGCTGAGAGGCCAATCAGCGGCGCACCGCGCACGCGCAAGGCGTGAATGTGTTCAACCAACTGCGCGACGCTGTGCGCGGGCAGCCAGTTTTGTTGTTGTGGCAGCGCCTGCTGGTCAAGGATCCACAGTTGATTATCGCGGACCTCAAGGCTGGTGGTACGAAGTGTTTGCATGGTGTGAAATCCCTGTTGCGTTAATGCTGGCTATTGTGCCAACATGCGTAGCGGATGTATAGACGTCTGAACGGCTTATTACTATCGATAATCGAGGAACAGGCAATGTCGCAATACCGTACGTTCAATGCTGCCGATGCTGTGGAATATGCTCAACAATTTGGCGGCGTGGACGATCCGTCAGCGCTGGTGAGCGCCGAGGAGATCGGGGATGGCAATCTCAACCTGGTGTTTAAAATTTTCGATAATCAAGGCCGCAGCCGCGTGGTGGTAAAACAGGCGCTGCCCTATGTGCGTTGTGTCGGTGAATCCTGGCCGCTCACGCTGGATCGTGCGCGTCTCGAAGCGCAGACGTTGATTGAGCACTACAAACATTGCCCGCAGCACACCGTTAACGTCACTCATTACGATGCCGAATTGGCGGTGATGGTGATGGAGGATCTCTCCAGTCATCGTATCTGGCGGAGCGAATTGGTGAAGGGCGCGTATTATCCGCAGGCCGGTCGTCAGGTTGGCGAATATCTGGCGCAGACGCTGTTCCATACCTCCGATTTCTTCCTGCATCCGCATAAGAAAAAAGCCGAAGTGGCGCGTTTCATTAATCCGGAAATGTGCGAAATCACCGAAGACTTATTCTTCAACGATCCGTTTATTGACCATGAGCGCAACAAATATCCTGCGGCGCTGGAATCGCTGGTGGTCAGCCTGCGCAGCGACGATGCGCTAAAAATCGCCGTGGCCGGTCTCAAACACCGTTTCTTCGCCGATGCGGAAGCCTTGCTGCATGGCGATGTACACAGCGGTTCCATCTTTGTCGCCGATGGCAGCCTGAAAGTGATTGATGCGGAGTTTGGTTACTTTGGGCCGATAGGTTTTGATGTCGGCAGCGCGATTGGCAACTTGCTGATCAACTACTGTTGCCTGCCGGGCTTGCTGGCACCGCGTGAGGCGGCAGAAGGGCGTGAACGTCGTCTGAGTGACGTGCAGGATATTTGTAATCAGTTTGCCAGCCGCTTCCTGGAATTGGCGAAAGAGAAAACCCGCGATGTGGCGCTGGCCTATCCCGGTTACGCCGAATCTTTCCTGCGCAAAGTGTGGCGCGATACCTTGGGTTATTGCGGTACCGAGTTGATCCGCCGCACGGTGGGAATGTCTCACGTTGCGGATTTCAAACAGATTGAAGATGAGACCATGCGCACCGAGTGCATTCGCAGCTGTATCACGCTGGGACGCACGCTGATTCTGGCTGCCGATCATGTTGCTGATGTGGATGCGCTGATTGCGCGGATTCGTCAGGCGGGTTAAGGCTGGCGTGAATGAAATAAAAAAGCCTCCATGCGGAGGCTTTTGTGTTTTAAGCGGCTTCACTGGCCCGCGGGTTGGATTTCGTCTGCGGCTTTGGCACCGCCAGCGCTTCCGGCGCGAAATCATCGACGTTAATCGCTTTCAGGCGGCTGGCTTCCGCACGGATCAAGACCTGCGCTTCGCTCTCATCAATCCAGCCCGCTTTCAGGCCCTCTTGTGCCAGCGCATCCAGTCGGGTAAATGACAGATGCTTTTTCTGCTGCTTGCATAAACGATCGTGAATCACTTCGGCGGCCATCACATCCTGCAGCGCCTGCTCCAGCTGACCTGCAGGATTATGTGCGCTTGGTGCCAGATATTGGCCGCGGCCCAAACGGGTACGGGTCGCAGAAGGCAGCTGCAGCAGTTTCGCCAGCTTGTGGTCCAGTTTATCTGACGGTGCCGGGCAGTGATGACCACCGGCGAAAATCACCAGTCGCAGCGCACCGGCCACCATGCGGTTCGGGAAGTTACGCAGCAAATCATCCATCGCCACTTCGGCCTGATGCAGCGCATCCTGCACGCCCCAATGTACCAGCGGCAAATCGGCTTCGTTGCGGCCTTCATCGTCATAGCGCTTCAGGGTGGCGGAGGCCAGATACATCTGGCTCAGCACATCACCGAGACGCGCCGAGATACGTTCACGACGTTTCAGGCTGCCGCCCAGCACCGCCATCGATACATCTGACAGCAGCGCGAGGTTGGCGCTCAAACGGTTAAGGTGTTGATAGTAGCGGCGCGTGGCGTCGCGGGTTGGTGTGGCGCTAGTGCGGCCGCCGGTTAAGCCTAGCCACAGGCTGCGTACTTTATTACTGCCTACGTGGCCAATATGGCTGAACAGCGCGCGGTCAAAGGTCACCAAATCGTTTTTCGCTGCGGCGTTCATCTCTTCCAGCACCCATGGATGGCAGCGGATCGCGCCCTGGCCGAAGATGATCATGCTGCGCGTCAGGATGTTAGCGCCTTCCACGGTGATGGCGATCGGTGCGCCCTGATAAGCCCGCGCCAGGAAGTTGTTTTGGCCCAGCATAATGCCTTTACCGCCAGCGATATCCATCGCGTCGATAATCGCGCGCTGACCGCGATGGGTGCAGTGATACTTCACAATCGCCGATAGCACCGCAGGTTTTTCACCGAGCATAATGCCGCTAGTGATTAGCGTTGCGGCAGCATCCATCACGTAGGCGTTACCAGCAATGCGTGCCAGCGGCTCTTCGATCCCTTCCATCTTGCCGATAGAGACTTTGAACTGACGGCGGATGTGCGCATAGGCACCGGTCGCCAGCGCAATGCTTTTCAGGCTGCCGGTTGAGTTCGAAGGCAGCGTGATGCCGCGACCAACGGACAAACACTCCACCAGCATGCGCCAGCCCTGGCCGGCCATGGATGGGCCGCCGATGATGAAGTCGATGGGTACGAAAATGTCTTTACCGCGCGTTGGACCGTTCTGGAACGGCACGTTGAGCGGGAAGTGACGTTGGCCGATCTCTACGCCAAGCGTGTGCGTTGGGATCAGTGCGCAAGTGATGCCGAGCTCTGCGGTATCGCCCAACAGGTGATCCGGATCGGAGAGTTTAAACGCCAGGCCCAATACAGTGGCAATCGGTGCCAGCGTGATATAGCGCTTGTTCCAGGTAAGACGCATGCCCAGCACTTGCTGACCTTGCCACTCGCCCATGCACACCACGCCGGTATCGGGAATTGCGCCGGCATCCGAACCCGCTTCCGGGCTGGTCAGTGCAAAGCACGGGATCTCATCACCGCGTGCCAGGCGCGGCAGGTAATGATCTTTCTGCTCATCAGTACCGTAATGTTGCAGCAGTTCGCCGGGGCCGAGTGAGTTCGGTACGCCAACGGTGATCGCCAGAATGCCGGAGACGCCCGCCAGTTTCTGCAGCACGCGCGCCTGCGCATAGGCGGAGAATTCCAGGCCGCCATACTCTTTCTTAATGATCATGGCGAAGAAGCGATGCTGTTTCAGATACGCCCACAACTCCGGCGGCAGATCGGCCATTTCATGGGTGATTTCGAAGTCGTTCGCCATGCGGCACGCTTCTTCGACCGGACCATCGATAAAGGCCTGCTCCTCTTCGGTCAGGCGCGGCTGCTGATAGTTGTGCAGCTTCTGCCAGTCCGGTTTACCGCGGAACAGGTCGCCTTCCCACCATGTGGTGCCAGCGTCGATCGCCTCTTTTTCGGTGCGCGACATCGGCGGCATCACTTTCTGGAAGCTGTGCAGCGCCGGTTTCGAGAACAGGCTACGACGCATCACCGGCAGGTTAAATGGCAGCAGAATAATCGCCAGCGGCAGCAGCATCCATGGCGTCCATAGGTCAGCGGCCGCCAGCGCGCCGGTCCACAGCAGCAGAATTACGCTGCTCAGCTGAAGCGAAATTTGGTGGTAGAACAACACGCTAAGCAGGATTAGCGTCGCAACGATTGAGGCAACCAACATAATGAACCACTCCATAAGTAGTAAGAGGTCTGACCTGTTATGGATGTAGGTTTAGAATATGGGGCAAAATTTATCAATCTGTTTACATCGCAATTACAACACATCTCACAAATTCGTTGCACGATGCGCAACAACTGCCAAACTTCCTCGAGACGTCGCGCTTTTCCTTATGGCAGGCGCTTTGCGGCTTAGCCCCATTCCGTTAAACTTGCCGGGTCAATCTTTCCTCTAAAGGACATCTCTATGTATCAGGACATTATTCGCTCAGAACTCAATGAAGCAGCCGATACGCTCAACACGTTCCTGAGTGACGAAGCCAACATTCACGCCATTCAGCGCGCCGCAGTTCTGCTGGCCGATAGCTTTAAAGCGGGCGGCAAGGTGCTCTCCTGCGGTAACGGCGGCTCGCACTGCGATGCGATGCATTTTGCTGAAGAGCTGACTGGACGCTACCGTGAAAACCGTCCTGGCTACCCGGCGATTGCCATTTCTGATGTCAGCCACCTGTCGTGCGTCAGTAACGATTTTGGTTATGACTATGTGTTCTCACGCTATATCGAAGCGGTAGGCCGTGAAGGCGATGTGCTGCTGGGTCTTTCTACGTCCGGTAACTCTGCCAACATCATCAAAGCCGTGGAAGCTGCGCGCGCGAAAGGCATGAAAGTGATTACTCTGACCGGCAAAGATGGCGGCAAGATGGCAGGTTCCGCGGATATCGAAATTCGTGTGCCGCACTTTGGCTATGCCGACCGCATTCAGGAGATCCACATCAAAGTGATCCATATTCTGATGCTGTTGATTGAAAAAGAGATGGTTAAGTCATGATGCGTTCCTCTCGCCGCGCGCGAGAGGATCTAACTTAAGGCGGTTGCTATGTGCGAATTGCTCGGGATGAGCGCCAATGTCCCCACGGACATCTGTTTCAGTTTTACCGGTCTGGTGCAGCGTGGCGGTGGAACCGGGCCGCACAAAGATGGTTGGGGCATCACGTTCTATGAAGGAAAAGGGTGTCGCACCTTCAAAGATCCGCAGCCGAGCTTTAACTCGCCGATAGCCCGTTTGGTGCAGGAATACCCGATCAAATCGCATTCGGTGGTGGCGCATATCCGCCAGGCGAATCGCGGTGAAGTGTCGCTGGAAAATACCCATCCGTTCACGCGTGAGCTGTGGGGCCGCAACTGGACCTACGCACACAATGGTCAGCTCAAAGGTTATCGTCAGCTGGATACCGGGCCATTTCGTCCGATTGGTGAAACCGACAGCGAGAAAGCATTTTGCTGGATGCTGCACAAACTGACCGAGCGTTATCCACGCACGCCGGGCAACTGGCCAGCGGTGTTCCGCTACATTGCCGAGCTGGCAGCAGAAATGCGTGAGAAGGGTGTCTTCAACATGCTGTTATCGGATGGGCGCTATCTGATGGCGTTCTGTTCGACCAATCTCTACTGGATTACGCGCCGTGCGCCGTTTGGCAAAGCGACGTTGCTCGATCAGGATGTGGAAATTGATTTTCAGCAGCAGACGACGCCGCAAGATGTGGTGACGGTGATTGCTACGCAACCGCTGACGGGCAATGAAACCTGGCACCGGATAGTGCCAGGCGAGTGGGCACTATTTTGCCTGGGTGAGCGCCAGGAATGATTTCGAGGCAGCATCCGGTGTAGCGATCACCGGCGTGCTGTTCACCGCATATTGGCCGGTGGCCGTCACGTTCACGGTAGGCGGCACACGGTACTTAGCGAAGTACGCATAGCCCGGCTGCAGTTCACGCCAGAAGTTAATGTACGTCGAGTATTTATGACGCTGCATATTGCTGTCTGTCATGCGGAACGGATAGATATTGACCTGAATCTCCTGCTGACCATTACGCAGCGCGGCGTTGGTGTAGGCGAAGATCTCATCCATCGATGCATCCGTCATTGCGTAGCAGCCCACTGACACGCAATCGCCGTGAATCATTAAATAGTTACCGTTATAGCCTTTAGCGCGATCGTACTGATTGGGAAAACCGGTATTAATAGCGCGATAAAAACGGCTATCCGGTTTTAACTGGTTCAGCTTAACGTTATAAAAGCCTTCCGGACTTTTGAAATCGCCCTGACGACGTTTAGGTCCTAAACCGCCAGAGAAATTACAGATGCGATAGCTGTCCAGCAGACGATATTCATTCCCGATTTTGCCGTACAGTTCCAGCGTACGCTCTTCCTTGAAAATCTGAATAAAAACGGGGGTTCCAATTAGTTGTTTCTTTAACTCTTTGCTCACCGGAGCCAGCGGTTGCGTAGGCTCGGGGTTCATTGCCCAGCTAAGGAGCGGCATAAGAATCATCGCAAGCGTTAATGCGATTCTGCCCATTCTGTAGATACCTTGATGTGGAGAGAGACGATGACGCTGTGCGTCCGGGTATTGCATTATCGGAAATATCCGCTATCGCAGCGCAACATTAACATTGTCTGGCTTTTAATCAAGCCAGTGTCCGAGAAAATGGCGCGTTCCTAAAAGGAATACGACCACTAATTTGTAAACTTTAATCTCGCTCTCAACAAATATTGCCGATATTTTTCGCTGCTGTATACTTATCCAGTATCTGGGAGGGCGTATGCGCAAAATTATTCATGTCGATATGGACTGCTTTTATGCAGCGGTTGAGATGCGCGACGATCCCTCTTTACGTGATATTCCTATCGCCATCGGCGGCAGCCGCGTGCAACGTGGCGTGATCAGCACCGCGAACTATCCGGCACGTAAATATGGCGTGCGCAGCGCGATGCCGACCGGCATGGCGCTGAAACTCTGCCCGCATCTGCGGCTGCTGCCTGGCCGCTTTGATGCCTATAAAGAAGCCTCCCGCCAGATCCGCGACATCTTCTCACGTTACACCTCGCTGATTGAACCGCTGTCGCTGGATGAAGCCTATCTGGATGTGACCGACAGCCTGCACTGCCATGGCTCGGCGACATTAATGGCGCAGGCGATTCGTGCCGATATCCTGCGTGAAACCGGGTTGACCGCTTCCGCCGGCATCGCGCCGATCAAGTTTCTCGCCAAGATCGCTTCCGATCTCAACAAACCCAACGGGCAATATGTGATTACGCCGGACGCGATGTCCGATTTTCTACTGACGCTGCCGCTCAGTAAAATTCCTGGCGTGGGTAAAGTGGCGACTAAAAAGCTGGAAGAGATGGGCTTGCGCACCTGCGCGGATGTGCAGCGCGCCGATCTGGCGCTGCTGCTTAAACGCTTTGGCAAGTTTGGCCGCATCTTGTGGGAACGCAGCAACGGCGTGGATGAGCGCAATGTGGTGGTTGAGCGCGAACGCAAATCGCTCGGCGTTGAACGTACCCTGATGGAAGATATTCACAGCTGGGAGCAGTGTCTGGAGATTATTGATTTTCTCTATGCGGAGTTGGATCGCCGCTTAACCGCCATCAAGCCGGATAGGCAGATCGCCCGACAAGGCGTGAAACTGAAGTTCAATGATTTCCAGCAAACCACGCAGGAGCACGTTTGGCCGGTGCTGAATAAAGACGACATGATCGCGGTGGCGCGTCAGGCGTGGGATGAACGCAGAGCAGGGCGCGGCGTGCGGCTGGTGGGATTGCATGTCACGATGGTGGATCCGCAGTTGGAGCGGCAGTTGGTGTTGGGGTTGTGAGATTGTGCGCGCTGCCCCTCATCCCGGCCTTCTCCCGCCAGCGGGAGAAGGAGTAAAACAAACCGCGCTAATCGGTTCCCTCTCCCACATGTGGGAGAGGGTTAGGGTGAGGGAAAACTACTTCTTACCGTACTTCGCTTCCAGCGTTGCAAACCATGGCGCGATGAAATCGTTATTTTCGCCCCAGCCTGGAATGATCTTATTCAGCGACGCCACGTTGACCGCGCCTTGCTGGCTGTTCAACTGCTGCTGAGAAATCGATGACGCTTTAAACTCGTAAGTTGCCGGTGTGGTTTCGCCTGCAATCTTGTTTGCCACCAAACGCATATTCACCGCGCCAATGGTTTTTGGATCCACCGCTACGGTTTGTACCCACGGACTGTTCTTTTCATGCATCAACTGCAGATCCTGATTGGATACGTCGATGCTATACAGTTTGATCTCGCTACGACCATTCTCCTGCAGGGCTTTATACGCGCCCTGGCTGAAGGCATCCCACGAACCCCAGATCGCATCGATCTTGCCTTTCGGGTATTTCGCCAGAATCGCGCCAATCTTGTTGGCGGTATCGCCCTGTACATCAGATGAAACCGCGCCAATCGACTCCAGCTGATGAATGCCCGGATTCTCTTTCAGCAGCTTCTCATACACCACCTGACGACGATCCATCGCCGGGAAACCGGCCACCCACAGCTTGACGATATTCGCCTTGCCGTTGAAGTCTTTGATTAAGCTGCCGAGTGATTCCTGCGCCAGCGAAGCATCATTCTGCGCCGTCACGGTGACGCCCTCTACCGGCGTATTAACCGGCGTATCAAACACCGACAGCTTGATGCCCGCTGCGGCGATACGCTGCACCAGCGCCGTCGAGTAGGGATCTTTACCGTGCGACAGGATAATGCCGTCATATTTCTGGCTAATCGCCTGGTTCACGAAATCCTGGAAGCGCGCATCGTCGCCATTGCTGAGGAAAGTGCTGACCTTAAAGCCCAGCTGGCGGCCTTGCTGAATCGCACCGGCGACAAACTGCGTGGTGTTATCGTCCGAACCCAGGTTGCGGATGATGGCGATGCGTACCGGGCCTTCATGGTTAGCGATAACCTCAGGCACTGCGGCATCGGCGAAGGCGGCGCTGGCGTTAAGCAGGCTAACCGCCAGCAGCGAAAGGGTAATTTTTTTCATTATGATCTCTTTCTGATTAAACGCGCCTTAACGGCGCTGGATGTAAGTCATCGCCAGCGCCAGCGCCAGTACCAGACCTTTAATAATGTCCATCGCGTAATAGGGCACCGACAACATCACCAGCCCGTTCTGCAACACACCAAGAATGATGGCGCCCACCAAGGTACCCAGCGCATTCGGTTTGCCCGAACCGGCCAGCGAGAAGCCGATCCACGCTGCGGCAACGGCATCCATCAGATAACCGCCGCCGGCATTCACCTGCGAAGAGCCGATGCGTGATGCCAGCAAAATGCCGCCCAAGCCAGCCAGCAGCGAGGCCAGCACATACGCCAGCACGCGATAGCGCGTGGTACGAATGCCGGAGAGACGCGCCGCTTCAGGATTGCCGCCCAGCGCATACATACGACGGCCATGCTTGGTCAGCGACAGCGCCAGCTGCGCCACAATGGTGACCACCAGCATGATAATCACGATAGTCGGCACCTGGCCGAGCAGGCCAAAGGCCGCAGGAATGGTCCCTTCGGCCATGTCGCCGCTCGGCAACACCATATTCTCGGTAATGGAACCACCAAAGCTGTAGGTCATCGCCACGCCCTGAATCACAAACAGCGTGGCGAGGGTGGCGAGCATGTCGGGAATACGTAGCACCACAATCAGGAAGCTGTTGAACAAGCCAACCAGCGTACACAGCAGCAGCGTAATAATGATGGCTTCGGTGGTGCCAAAGCCGTGCCAGACGAATAGCGAAATCACCAGCGCATTGGCCAGCGAAGCGGTGGATCCCACCGACAGGTCAAAGCCGCCAATGGTCAGCGAAATCGACACGCCAATCGCAATCACCGTGACGATGGCAATCGAGCGCAGGATGTTAATGATGTTGGTCGGTTCGAGGAAGCTGTCCGAAGCGAGACCAAATGCGGCAATCAAAATCACCACCGTCAGCAACATGCCCCACTTATAGAGGAAATCAAACAGCTGATGGCGCAGAGAAGGCTGCGAGTTTAGGGATAGTTCTTTGCTGCTCACGCAGGTGTTCCTCCGGTGGAATAAAGCAAAAGTGCCTCTTCTGTGGCGGTGTTGCCCTCCATCTCTGCCACAATGCGCCCATCCCAGAGCACACAAATGCGGTCGCACAGACCGACCAATTCAGAAAACTCGCCCGAGGCATAAATGATGCCTTTGCCCTCACGCGCTAAGCCATCGATCAACGTGAACAGATCGGTTTTGGCTTTGATATCGACGCCTTTCGTCGGCTCATCAAAAATCAGCACATCGGCGTTGTTGCGTAGCCACTTGCCAATCGCCACTTTCTGCTGGTTGCCGCCTGACAAACGACGCAGGATTTGCCCCGGTCCGGTGGTGCGCACATTCAGGCGCTGAATCACCGCTTCCGCCCAACGCCACGCCTGGCGATGACCAAACAGGCTCCAGCGCGAGAAGCTGTTATCGGCGCTGATGCTCAGATTCATGCTCACCGGTTCATCGATGAAAATGCCCTCTTTGCGGCGCTCTTCCGGCACCAGCGCCATGCGGTTTTCTACTGAATCATGTGGTGAACGCGGTCGCCACGGTTTGCCGTGCAGTTCGCCCTTTATCACGCGGCTTTTGCTGGCACCAAACAGCGCTTTACACAGCTCGGTTTTACCGGCACCCGCCAGACCAGCAATGCCCAGAATCTCCCCTTTGTGCAGACGCAGCGAAATATCCTGCAGTAGCCGATCGTCGTGTAAGCCTTCCACCGACAGCAGCAGCGGCAGAGTCGCACGGGCGCGACGCGGCGGAAAAACATCATCGAGCCGATGTCCCAGCATTTTTTCCACGATCTGCTCACCGCTTAGCGCCGCCATCGGACTGCTTTCAATCAGACGACCATCGCGCAGCACCGTTAAGCGGTCGCAAATTGCTTTCAGTTCGTGAATGCGGTGCGAGATAAACACCACGCCAATGCCGCTGGACTGCAAGCGGCGCACCACGGTAAACAGGCGCTCGCTCTCATGCTGATCGAGCGGGGCGGTGGGTTCATCCAGGATCAGAAAGCGGCAGTGATGGGACAGGGCGCGCGCCAGCAGGATTTGCTGCTTCTCTGCTAGCGAGCAGCGCTCCACCAAACGGTTGACGTCGATGTTCACTTCCAGCTGCGCCAGTAACGTACGCGCCTGGCGGCGAATCTCACGCCAGCTGTAGGCGTGGCCCGGTTCAGCTAAACGATCGAGCAGAATGTTTTCGGCCACGCTGAGCTGTGGCACCAGCGCCACATCCACTTCCTGCTGCACCAGATGAATGCCGAGTTTTTTGGCATCGCGCGGTGAGCGAATAGTGACCGGCGCATCATCCAGCAGAATCTCACCGCTGTAATGATCGTGTGCGCCAGCCAGCACCGCCATCAGCGTAGATTTTCCGGCGCCGTTAGCGCCCGTCAACGCATGCACCGAGCCGCCTTCAGTCAGAAAATTCACCTGCGCGAGCGCGGCGAAACCGCCAAAGGCAATGGAGATATTACGCATCTCCAGGCGGTTGATCGCACTCATTGAACCGGGCCTATAATTAGTTGAGTTGGGGGCATTTTTTCCTGAACCATCACTCTCGGCAACGAACGAAAGGGCATAAGCTAGCACGAAATCTTATTAGCCATCCAGACATCTGGATGTAACGGTGGCTAAATCTGATGTTATGAGGTGTTCTGGTTTAACCGGGAGGCATATCAACGTTTTTTCAGAGGAATGTGCTAAATGGCGGTGGACGCAATCCTTCGCAGGCATAAAAAAACCCGACCGAAGTCGGGTTTATCGCGAAAGCGCAATCTTACGCTTTTTCTGGCACCACGCTGAGCAGCGCGGTCAGCAGTTTCCAGTACAGACCCACGCTTTCGATGTGAACCTGCTCATCCGGCGAATGCGGGCCGGTGATGGTTGGGCCAATCGACACCATATCCATGTTTGGATACGGCTTCTTGAACAGACCACACTCCAGACCGGCGTGAATCACCTGAATGTTCGGCGTTTTGCCAAACAGCGCTTCATAAGTTTTACGCGTCAGCGCCATCACCGGTGAATCGGCATCAGGCTGCCAGCCCGGATAGCCGCCTTTAGGTGCGCTTTTCGCCCCGGCCAGATCGGCCAGCGAGGTCAGCACTTCAACCACCCAATCTTTACCGGTATCGATCAGTGAACGAATCAGGCAGATGATTTCGGCATTGTCCTGATCCATCGTCACCACGCCGACGTTCAGCGAGGTTTCCACCACGCCTTTCGCCACGTCAGAGTTACGAATCACGCCGTTTGGCGTAGCGTTTAGCAAATTAAGGAAACGATCGCGGCTGTCAGCGTTCAGCGCCTGGCCTTGATGCGCCAGCGCTTCGGTGACCACGGCGATGTTCTTCTCTTTAATGCCCAACTCGTTCAGCAGCGTCGCCTGGAAATGTGCCGCAGCAGATTTCAGTGCATCAACCTTATGACTGTCGATCGCCAGCGTAGCAAAAGCTTCACGCGGGATGGCGTTACGCAGCGTACCGCCGGTGAATTCAATCAAACGGATATCGAGTTCACGCGCGTGCAGCGCCAGGAAGCGTGCCAGCAATTTGTTGGCGTTGCCGAGACCATGATGAATGTCGGCACCGGAGTGACCGCCTTTCAGGCCTTTCAGCGTGAGCTTCAGGGTTTCATAGCCTGCAGGAATCGCTTCACGCGTTAGCGGCAGGGTGGTGATGAAGTCGATACCACCAGCGCAACCCATGTAGATCTCACCTTCCTCTTCCGAGTCGGTGTTGATCAGAATGTCGGCCTGCAGCCAGTTCGGCTGTAAACCAAAGGCGCCGTCCATACCGGACTCTTCGGTCATGGTCAGCAGCACTTCCAGCGGACCGTGGATCAGGCTGTTGTCAGCCAGCACCGCCAGCGCAGACGCCATACCAATGCCGTTATCCGCGCCCAGCGTGGTGCCGCGCGCTTTCACCCATTCGCCATCAACATACGGCTGAATCGGATCTTTAGTGAAGTCGTGCACCGTGTCATTGTTCTTCTGCGGCACCATATCGAGGTGCGCCTGCAGCGCCACCGGCGTGCGTTTTTCCATACCGGCGGTAGCGGGTTTACGAATCAGGATGTTGCCAACCTGATCGCGCTCAACCCACAAACCTTGCTCTTTTGCCCAGCCGACAACGTGTTCGGCCAGTGCTTCTTCATGGTAAGAAGGGTGCGGAATGGAACAGATTTTGGCAAAAATATCCCACAGCGGTTGGGGTGAAAGTTGCGACAATTCAGACACCATGCATCTCCTGTGTCAGCGTGGCGGACATACCGCACGCACGCGGGTTTCCAGTAAAAATCGTCGTCAGAAGATCTGACGTGATGGGCCTGAGAATATCACTGTTTCTCGCCGGGTGCGTAATCAGCCGCGCTAAAAACCTGCAACCAGTAAGACAGATGCTGGTTTTTAAGGCGTCAGATCCTTATAATCTCGCGCAACCTTTTCCCCCTTGCATATTTTTTAAGCCAAGTTTCTTGGCCGGGATTCCTTTATATGAGCGAAAAATACGTCGTAACCTGGGACATGTTGCAAATCCATGCCCGTAAACTGGCCCAGCGCCTGCTTCCTGTGGAACAGTGGAAAGGTATCATCGCGGTGAGCCGTGGTGGTCTGGTTCCGGCATCGCTGCTGGCGCGTGAACTCGGTATTCGCTACGTCGATACCGTGTGCATCTCCAGCTACGATCACGATCATCAGCGCGAAATGAAAGTGCTGAAGCGTGCCGAAGGCGACGGTGAAGGCTTCATCGTGATTGATGACCTGGTGGATACCGGCGGCACCGCGCAGGCGATCCGCGACATGTATCCTAAAGCGCGTTTCTGCACCATCTTCGCTAAGCCAGCTGGCCGTGCGCTGGTGGACGACTATATTGTCGATATCCCGCAGAACACCTGGATCGAGCAGCCCTGGGACATGGGCGTGGTCTACATCCCGCCAATCGTCAAAAGCTAATTGATGCATCGCAAACAACGCCCGGTTATGCCGGGCGTTGTGCTTTCTGCGCCTCGCGCGCGTATGGCGGGTGCAGTACACTCTTAGCCATCGCCACGTTGTTGGCAGGAGAATAGCTGAGATGTCGGATAAAAACCTGAGCGAAGAACTGTTTAAACCGCGTTTTAAACACCCGGAAACCTCCTCATTAGTGCACCGCCAGCATCATGCCGCCGTGCAGGTGCATAACGCCCTCGAAGGGGATACGCAGCGCGGCTGGTATCGCATGCTGAACAAGCTGCTGTGGACGTGGCGCGGTCTGTCGCCGCAGGAGATCAGCGAAGTGCTGGCGCGTATCGCGGTGAGCGAGTTCGAACGCACCAATGAGGCCTTGCTCGATACCGTGATTGGTTATCGCGGCGGCAACTGGAACTATGAGTGGTCGAAGCAGGCGGCGATCTGGCAGCAGCGCGCGTTAGAGAGCGAAAACCATGACGATGCCGGTCAGCATTGGCTGCATGCCGCCAATCTGTTCAGCCTTGCGGCTTATCCTTACATCAAAGGCGATGAGCTGGCCGATCAGGCGCAGGTGCTGGCCAATCGCGCCTACGAAGAGGCCACGCAGCGTCTGCCGGGCGAACTTAAATCCCTGACCTTCCCAATGAGCGGCGGCAGTCCGGTGACGGGGTTCCTGCATATGCCCGCGCAAGCCGAAGCGCCGTATCCCACCGTGCTGCTGTGCGGCGGCCTTGATTCGCTGCAGAGCGATCACTATCGCCTGTTCCACGACTATCTCGCGCCGCGTGGCATCGCCATGCTGACGCTGGATATGCCATCGGTAGGGTTCAGCAGCAAATGGCTGCTGAATCAGGACACCAGCCAGGTGCATCAGCAGGTGCTGCGTGAACTGAGCAATGTGCCGTGGATCGATCACACCCGCGTGGCGCTGCTGGGCTACCGCTTCGGAGCCAACGTGGCGACACGTCTGGCCTATCTGGAAGTGCCGCGAGTACGCGCGGTAGCGACGCTGGGAGCCATGGTGCACAGCGTGTTTGTGGATGCGCAACAGCAGCAACAGCTGCCGGATATGTACATGGATATGCTGGCGAGCCGTCTCGGTATGTCCTCAACTTCCGACAGCAATCTGCGTACTGAACTCAACCGCTACTCGTTGAAGGTGCAAGGCTTACTCGGCCGCCGCACGCCAACGCCGATGCTGGCGGCTTATTGGCCGGATGATATTTTCGGTCCGGAAACAGACGCGCAGTTGATCGCCAACTCCTCGTCGCAGGGCAAGACGCTGGCGATTCCCGCCAAGCCGGTTTTTGCCAGTTTTGACAAAGCGCTCAATCAAATTTGTGACTGGCTGGAAAAACAGTTGAAAGGCTAACTGGCGAAATCTCTGAACTCTGCTACTACTTATATCCGGGATTTTCCATTTTTATGTTAATGGAAAGCTGGAAGTGCAATTTAAAGGGTTAAGGGAAAAGAGATGACATTACCGAGTGGTCACCCCCGTAGTCGCCTGCTTAAGCGCTTCACCGAATTGGGGCCGTATATCCGTGAAGGCAAATGTGAAGAGACACGCTTCTTCTTCGATTGCCTGGCAGCGTGTGTCAACGTCAAGCCTGCACCTGAGCTGCGTGAGTTTTGGGGCTGGTGGATGACGCTGGAAGCCTATGAAGATCACTTCACATACGAATATCATTTTGGCCTGTTTGATAAAGCGGGTGATTGGGGCGCTGCGACCATCAAAGGCAAAGAGAACAATGCCAAAGTGGAAAGCACGCTGCGTAATTTCCATGAGCGTCTGAAAGCGATGCTGCTGGAACAGAAACTCGATCTGCGCCCGGCGGAAGGCTTTAAAGAAGAGCCAGTGAAACTGAGCGCCTGATAGACTTTTAAGGGTTTAAAAAGGAAAGAGCCGGTGATGAGCCGGCTCTTTTTTTATAGACACAACGAGGGTAGAGCTCAATCAGAATTGGTAAGTTAAGCCAACGGCCACAACATCATCGTTGTTCAGGTTCAGCTTGTTGTTGTCATCCAGCTGGTTGATTTTGTAATCCACAAAGGTCGACATGTTTTTGTTGAAGTAGTAAGTCATGCCCACGTCGATATATTTAACCAGATCCTCGTCACCGATCCCTTCGATGTCTTTGCCTTTGGTCTGGATATAGCCGAGGGACGGACGCAGGCCGAAGTCGAACTGATACTGCGCTACCACTTCGAAGTTCTGCGCTTTGTTAGCAAAACCGCGGGTGCCGATTGGCGTCATGTTGCGGGTTTCGGTGTAGATAGAAGCCAGGTAGATGCTGTTCGCATCATACTTGATACCGGCGCCCCATGATTCCGCTTTATCACCGCTACCCAGTGCCTGCAGCTGCTGCTGGTTAGTACGGTCAGAAGAGGTGATGGCCGACATCAGGCTGATGCCGGTGTCAGCAATGGTGTAACCCAGTGACGCACCGTAACCGTCGCCGTTCTGACGTGAAGTATCGGTGATGCTGCCACGGGCGTTGGCGCTGGTGGCGTCGTTTTTGCCCTGATATTGCAGCGCGAAGCGCAGGCCATCAACCAGACCAAAGAAGTTGCTGTTACGGTAAGTGGCTACGCCAGTTGCACGCGCAGTCATGAAGTTATCGGTACGCGCGGTACCGTCACCGCCGAACTCTGGGAATACGTCAGTCCAGGCCTCGACGTCATACAACACGCCGTAGTTACGACCGTAGTCGAATGAACCGTATTGGCCGAATTTCAGACCAGCAAAGCCCAGACGGGTTTTGTTGCCTGCGTTGGCATCAGAACCTTCAGAATTATTCGCGTTGTACTGATATTCCCACTGACCGTAACCGGTCATCAGGTCATTAATCTGCGTCTGGCCTTTGAAACCGATACGCACGTAAGATTTGTCACCGTCGCTTGACGCGTTATCGCTGAAGTAGTGTTCAGCTTTAACACGGCCGTAGAAGTCCAGTTTATTACCGTCTTTGTTATACACTTCTGCGGCGTTTGCGGTGGAAGCCAGTGCCAGCGCTGATACAACTAATGCCAGTGTGCTCTTCTTCATTTTGCTATCAATCCCAATGAGTAAAATTTGTTGTACCCGTGAAAGGTTTTGTAAAACACCGACTTTTTACCGGTTGGTGATGAATGTTTTATGACAGTTTTTCGGCTTTCTTGTTAATCGCGAACTTTTGGTCTACCGCATTGTCAGGGGATTTTTGTGCTTTTCCCCTTGCTGTTGTTGGCTTCCTTGCTCACTCCTGATAAAACGTCCCTTCGCAGATTTTTTTCTTACATGGCAGGAAAAACATGAGTGGCAGTCAGACCCTTGTGGTCAAGTTGGGTACTAGCGTCCTCACCGGCGGTTCACGTCGGTTGAATCGGGCGCACATGGTGGAGTTGGTTCGTCAGTGTGCGCAGTTGCACGCCGCGGGCCATCGCATTGTTATCGTTACCTCTGGCGCCATTGCCGCCGGACGCGAACACCTTGGTTACCCCGAACTGCCGCCTACCATCGCCTCAAAGCAGCTGTTGGCTGCGGTGGGGCAGAGCCGTTTGATCCAGCTGTGGGAACAACTGTTTTCGATTTATGGCATTCACATCGGGCAGATGCTGCTGACGCGCGCTGATATGGAAGACCGTGAACGTTTCCTTTATGCGCGAGACATGCTGCGCGCGCTGCTCGACAACCACATCGTGCCGGTGATTAACGAGAACGATGCGGTGGCCACCGCTGAAATTAAAGTGGGCGACAACGACAATCTGTCGGCGCTGGCGGCGATGCTGGGCGGCGCGGATAAACTGCTGCTGCTGACCGATCAGCAAGGGTTGTTCACCGCCGATCCGCGTACCAATCCGGAAGCAGAGCTGATCAGCGACGTGCACCAGATCGATGATGCGTTACGCACCCTCGCGGGCGGCAGCGTGTCGGGCCTGGGAACCGGCGGCATGGCGACCAAGCTGCAGGCGGCGGACGTCGCTTGTCGCGCGGGGATCGATGTGATCATCGCCGCCGGCAGTCGTCCGGATGTGATTAGCGATGTGCTGTATGGCAAACCGGTCGGTACGCGTTTCCACGCGCAGCAGTCGCCACTGGAAAACCGCAAGCGCTGGATCTTTGGCGCACCGCCGGCGGGCGAAATCACCATCGATGATGGTGCGCTGGCCGCGATGCTGGAGCGCGGCAGTTCGCTGCTGCCAAAAGGCATCCGTGACGTGCAGGGCAACTTCTCGCGCGGTGAAGTGATCCGCATTCGCAACCTGCAAGGGCGCGATATCGCCCACGGCGTCACGCGCTATAACAGCGATGCCATGCGCATGATTGCCGGTCATCACAGCCAGGAAATCGGCGAGATCCTCGGTTACGAATATGGCCCGGTAGCGGTGCACCGCGACGATATGATCGTCAGTTAAGGAGCAGATAATGTTAGAAGAGATGGGTAAAGCGGCGCGCGCTGCGTCGTACAAACTGGCAGAACTCTCCACCGAACAAAAAAATCAGGTGCTGCTCACCATCGCCGATCGTCTGGAAGCGGAAAGCGCGGACATCCTGGCGGCGAACGAGCAGGATTTGGCGGATGCACGCCAAAATGGCATGAGCGAAGCGCTGCTCGATCGCCTGACGCTCAACCCGCAGCGTCTGAAAGGCATTGCCGATGATGTGCGTCAGGTGTGTCGCCTGGCCGATCCGGTGGGGCAATTGATGGATGGCGGCCAGCTTGATAGCGGCCTGCGCATTGAACGTCGTCGCGTGCCGCTGGGTGTGGTTGGCGTGATTTATGAAGCGCGTCCTAATGTCACTGTTGATGTGGCATCGCTGTGCCTGAAAACCGGCAACGCGGCGATTCTGCGCGGCGGCAAAGAGACTTATCGCACCAACGCCGCCACCGTGCGCGTGATCCAAAATGCGCTGACCCAGCACGGTTTACCGGCGGGCGCGGTGCAGGCGATTGAAAACCCGGATCGTGAACTGGTGAATCAGCTACTGAAGCTCGATCGCTACGTCGATATGCTGATCCCGCGCGGCGGTGCAGGTTTGCACAAGCTGTGCCGTGAAAACTCCACCATTCCGGTGATTACCGGCGGCATCGGCGTGTGCCATCTCTATCTCGATGAAACCATGGAGACCGAGGCCGCGCTGGAGGTGATCGTCAATGCCAAGAAGCAGCGGCCAAGCGCCTGCAACTCGCTGGAAACGCTGCTGATACATCGCGATCAGGCGGACACATTCATTCCGGCATTCCTGCAACGTATGGCGCAAGAGAAGATTGCGCTGCACGCCGACGAAAATGTGCTGGCGCTGCTGCAAAACGGTGCTGCCGAGGTGGTGGCGGTGCAAGCGGAAAATTATGATGACGAATGGTTGTCCAACGATCTGAACGTCAAGCTGGTGTCGGATATTGATGAAGCCATCGCGCATATCCGTGAGCACGGCACGCAGCACTCTGATGGCATTCTGACGCGCAGCATTGGCAATGCCAATCGCTTCGTCAACCAGGTTGACTCATCGGCGGTATACGTTAATGCCAGCACACGCTTCACTGACGGCGGCCAGTTTGGCCTCGGTGCCGAAGTGGCGGTCAGTACGCAGAAGCTGCATGCGCGTGGTCCAATGGGACTTGAAGCGCTGACCACCTACAAATGGATAGGGTGGGGCGACGATACGCTACGTCGCTAATGTTCGCTCCTGCATGACAATGGGCACCGAAAACGGTGCCCATTTTTTTCGTTTTCGATCCAGTTATTCCAAGAGCTTTTTGATTTATTTCTGTCATCTATGGCGGGCTCGCGGCTTTTCACCCATTTTTTCCTTTAGATGCTGGTCTTATTGCTACAGAACAATCCTGAAAACCCCTGTCAGAACAAGCGATATGGCACTGAACACTGGTTTCGCCCTAACCGAAGGGGATAATGATTGTCCAGCTTCATTGATAAAAGCGGTTGGGTAGTAAACTGCCGGTAATATAAAATGAACTGGTAGCAAAAATGAAAATAACATTCAGTCTTTTACTGAAGGCAGATTATTAACTGATGGTTAAAAAAGAAAGTACGAGACAAGCATTCACTGCCAGGCTGATTGCCGCATGCGAAAGCGCGGGAATTGTCGGACACGGACGGAATAAACAGGTTGCGCTGGCTCTGCAAGAGAGGGGATGCAAGATCTCAACGCCGGGGGTGTGGAAATGGTTTAACGGGCAATCGATCCCCGATGATAATAATTTACTGGCGCTCAGCCAGTTACTCGACGTGCGCGTGGAGTGGCTGCAATTTGGCATGGAAAAACCGGCCGCCTTGCTGACGCAGCGCAGTCTGGTGAACCCAAAACATCTGTTTCGCGTGGAGAGTCTGGATATTGGCCAGCACGGTGTGCGCAGCGGCTCTTCGCGCGATGAACTGGTGGAAACCATTCAAGCCATTGAATATGGGCTGGAAGAGGCGCGGGTGCTGTTTAACGGCCGCCCGGCAGAAAATATTCGCCTTATCGCGCTGAACAGCGATTCGATGGCCGGCACTTTTGCGCCGCGCGATCAGCTGTTTGTCGATATCAGCGTGCATCGCTTCGATGGCGATGGTATTTACCTGTTCACGCTTGACGATCAGCTCTATCTGAAACGCCTGCAACTTCAGCACAAAAAGGTCGCAGTGATCTCCGATAACAAGCGCTATGAAACCTGGTACCTCACGCTGGAAGAAGCCAGGACGCTGCAAGTGGTGGCGCGGGTGATCATGAGCCAGGCGCGGGATTATCAAATCCTGGGCTGATCACAAAACGCCAGATTGCGGCAAAAAAATATTTTGGCTGAAATCATTAATTTAACTGACGGTAAATAAAAAATTAACCATTGGTGTTTGCCAATGCATTAGAACCTGTTAATAATTTGAGCATGGATGGACAACATACCTGCTCACGGATGAGCCCGCTCTTAAACAATTGAGGCGCTGCACAAGCGCGATACATACCATCCAAAGTTAGTGAACTTTGGGATGGGGTGGATACGCACTTTGCAGCGTTGTCAGTTGCCCTCTGATTTTCACTCTCCTCTACTTCACCCTGGCCGCGAAAGCAGCCGGGTAAGTTGACGTCGGGTATTTTCCAGAGGAATAACGAACGCGTCGGCCTCAGCCGAATTGCCGTGCCTGCCACCCCATCGCCAAAGACTCATTAACAGGAGGAGTTATGGCGATTATCCAGTACGGAAAGTCAGTATTTTCAGGCAATGCACGCACGCGCCGCCATCGGCGACGCCAGTCCCTCAGCCTTAAGCGCAGCATCGACAGCGCACTCGGCATCGAATACGAAAACGTCACCTTGCGCACCGCTGAACGCATCTGCCAGCGCCAGACGCTGTCGCGCGTTGACAGCGCCGTGCTAGCGCCCGTTCGTGTTCAGCAGGCACAACCCAGCTTTGATAACTGCTGTCTGCCCCACGTCTATTTGTATGCCGTGCGTTAACCCTGCATCACTTTCCCCAGTTTTAAACGGAACGTTCCATTGTTGCTCTCTGTTTAACCATTCTTGAGCGTTTCGCTTATATGAAAACGCGCTCAATGTCGTAAACGATCAGCAGGATTTATGTTTTTTGCCGTTTTGCGCAGCCATTTTCAGGCTGTTGCGCCCCGTCAAAGAGGAATTTCTATGAGCCAGATTATTGCCATCCTGAATTTCGAAGAGGGTTACCGCGAAGCGCCTTACCTCGACTCGCTGGGTTTCCCCACGGTCGCTGGCGGCATTCGCATCGGCCCCAAAGGGGCATCGCTTAGCAACTACATCTTCCAGGTGCCGCGTCCCGTCGGCGATGTGTGGAAGCAGTGCATTGTCGAGGGCAAGGTGCAGCAGATGCATCAGCGTGCGCTGGTGCAGCAGGCGCTGGCCAAATGCAATGAGGCGCGCAGCGATGTGCTGATCAGCATGGGATATCAGCTGGGGGTGGATGGGCTGGCGATGTTTCGCGGCATGCTCACCGCCATCACGCAGGGCGATTTCAACAGCGCGGCCAACGCCATGCTCGACAGCCTGTGGGCAAGACAAACGTCGGGTCGCGCACGGCGCCATGCCGAAGTGATGCGCAGCGGCACCTACGACATCTATCGGGGGCTGCTATGAATCTGAAACTGCTGATTTTTGTCACCGCGGTGCTGGCAGTGATTGTGGTGGTGTTGGTGATGCAGCGCTTCACCACGCTGGAGTTCGTGAAACATGCGCGGCTGTTATTCAAAACCTGGTCGGTATGGCTGGCGTCGCTCGGTTCGATGCTCAGCGCGTGGGTGCAATCATTTCCCACCGCTGCGCTTGATGCCTGGAACAGCATGCCGCCCGACGTGAAAGCGATTCTGCCGCACAACTATCTGGGGCTGATTGGCGCCTTTATGGTGGCGATGGGCGTGATTGCCCAATTCATCCGCCAAAAAGGCCTCAACCAGCAGAAAAATGCGATGGAGGAAAAAGTATGACATTGCTCATGACATTGTTCGGCGGCAGCTGGCACTGGGTTGCCGCGCTGGCGGGCGTCATCGCTGCGCTGGTTGCCAGCTACTTCGGTGGCAAGAAAATCGGCAAGGTGCAGCAAGCATCCCAGGCCGCCGTCGAGCGCGCCGATAAAGCCGCGGCGCAAGCGGTAGCGGTTAACCAACAGCAGCAACTGCTGCGCGAGGAGGCCAAACGTGTGGAAGCCAGCAACCTTAATCTTGATGACGCTGCTGCTCGTGACAAGTTGCAGCAATCGAAGTATCACCAGCCCTGAATCTCCCGTCGTCATCGACTCAGCCTGCACCCTGTTTTCCCCGATTTACACCCACGGCAATGACGCCGAGCGCATGGACGTTCGCACCGTGCGCGCCATCAACAACCACAACGATCTTTGGGATCAGCACTGCGGCCAGCCGGCTCAGTAACGCTGCTCTCATGCATTTGCATTACCTACCCGAAAAGCCGAGGAGGCTATGATGATCGAAGTTAACTCTTATGCAGAACTGCGCACCACTGTACCGGCCAAAAACGGCGATTTGGCATTCTTACGTCGTTACAACGCGGACTCCACCTTCCACGGTGGCGGTGATTTTACCGGTTTTATCGGCACCACCACGGCGGTAGAAGATGGCGGTACGCTGGTGATCGGTAACGGTTTTTACTGGAAACGCGTGATTAACGATCCCACCGAAATCAACGTTTATCACTTCGGTGCCAAAGGCGACGGTTACGCCAACGATACCGAGGCGTTTAACCGTATGCTGGCGTGGACGCAAAGCTACTCAGGCAACATCACCGCATTACCGGTGCGTTTTCCAGGCGGTCGATTTCTGATTAGCCCCATCGACATCAGCGGTACCGAGCGCGCTTTCTTCGGTTTGCAGGGGGATGATGTCGAGCTGGGTTCGCTGCCGCGCACCACCATCATTTCCGACAAAAGCGCCAACACGGTGTTCAAGGTGAAGGCGCGTCGTACCTCAATCCGCGGTATTGCGTGGAACGGCCAGGCATCCGCCGACATCACCACCAACAAAAGCACCATCACTGCCGATATGTGCAGCAACGTGCAGCCGTTCTTCGAAAACACCTGTATCGAAGGCACCACCGTCAATATCTACTGTTTCCGCGCGCAGAATAACGGCGGTACGGTGATCAAAGTGCTGGATACCCTCGACAGTAAATTCGACCAGATTTACACCCTGTATACCTACGGACGCGTGTTTGATGTCGGCTGGTCAAACTCGCCAAAAGGCGCGTGGGATCACTCCACGGCGATTGAGCTGTGTAACTGTAACTTCCAGACCGGTTATGGCGACGCCACGCTCTACATGCCGCGCGTGACGCAGGGGATTATTCGCAACGTGTGGATTGAGCATACGCGTAATCCGGGCGATCTCTCCGACGGCGGCTGGACGGTGGATACGCTGAACATTGAGGATTGCGGTACGCCGCTGAATCTCAACAATGCGCGCGTGGTGATCCGTCAGCTCAATCTGCAATCCGGCGCAAAACTCAGCCTGGATGCGGTGGCCGGACGTTGGTTATCCACCTTTGAGTATGGCTACCGTCGCGACGAGAACTACGGCACCTTTATGACCGGATCGCTGCGCGCGGGCTACTTCAGCGGCTACAAAATTACTAATAACACCGATACCGATAACTGGTATCGCGTCGGGCAGCTGTTCTTCCCGAACGCTAACCAGCAGTGGGTAATGGAGTTTATTGGTAAAGCAGATGCCACTCAGCCAACGGGCACTGCCGGCTCACCGGTCAACGTGGCGGCGACCGGCAAAACCTGGGTCAATCTGCAGCGTCTGGAAACGGTGTGGGCTGATGCCTATCACATGGGACAACCTGCGGTGCTGGATATCCGCTATAGCCGCGTCGGCACTACCTATGCGGCGGTGTGGGTAAAACTGCGCGCCAACAGCGGTGACACCATGATGAACCTGAAATGCACCGGCCCTACGCGTTTCGATACCGGGTCCTGCTCGCTGTTCCAGCAGGACTTCTCGGTCGTGACCGATACCACCAAACTGGGCGGTTTCAAACCGGCGGCGCGTTTCGGGCTGCATAACGGTTTGGCCGGTATTGGCGCGAACGAGAAAGGGGTGCTGACGGTCGCGACGGCAGCAGGCACGCCGACCAACAAAACCGCGCCTACGGGCTTTGTGCTGGTCAACATTAACGGTGTCGATCGTAAACTTCCTTATTACGATTGAGGTCCAGCACCTGTTTGGCGAGGCCTTTGGCCTCGCCTTTTTTTGTTTGTGGGGAAAGAGCTCTGGCCATAAAAAAAGCACCGCTGTTTCCAGCGATGCTCTGATTAAAAGAGGCCGATTGCGCTATCAAAAACTGACTTTGACGCCCAGCGTGGCGCTGGAATCGCTGAAGCCTTTACCGCCAACCTGTTGCGCGATACCGCCCCAGATGCCGACGTGCTGGCTCGGATTCACTTCAAGACCCAGTTTCACTTCGCCGATGTTGCGCGCACCCGCCTGCTCAATCTTCACGCCATCCAGTTTGCTGCCGAAGCGCTGCGTGTTATGCAGCCAGTTCACTTCAGCGTAAGGCTGCGCGGTGGCGGTGTGCATGGTTGCCCGTACGCCGGCGCGGGTTTGCACGTTATTTTTGCCGGTGGCGCTGACGCGGGTGCCGTTCTGCTCGGTATAATCGCCGGTTTTTACGCCCATCCACACCGCCTGCGCTTTCGGCTGCAGGCGATACTGCTGCTGCTCGCCGAAGGCGAAGCTGTAGCCGCCTTCCAGTGACGCTGTCATCCCCTTCGACTTGTAGCTTTCCTGACCGAGACCTTCACCTTTTACGCTGTTATTGAAGGTGTTGTAGGCCAGCCAGCTGTCGACAAAGGCGCCGCTGCGCGTCTGGCTGTCCTGCTGCCAGCCGGCATAGATACCGCCGCTGTAGCCGTTAACCTGGCCTTTGGCGCTGTAGCCGGTGGTTTTCGACAGCGTATTGCTTTTGGCGTTGCCGTAACCCGCCATCACGCCGAGGCTGAAACGGTCGCTGCCATTCAAACTCCATTGTGCGATGTCGCCACCCAGCTGCGTCATGTAGCTGTTGGTGATGCTTTTCAGCTGCGCGGTGCTATCACTGAAGCGCCCGTGCGCGCCTTCGTTGCGCAGCCACAGCGTGGTTTTTTCCACTTTGCCGGTCAGCGCATCACGGTATTCTGTCACGCCCGGACGATCGGCTGCGCTCAGGGTAAACAGGTTGCTGGCCGCCGCAAGGTTAGCAATATAGCTGCCGACTTCCGGACGAGCACGCGGGGTACGTTTGGGTTGCGGCACCTCAGGTGCAATGACGGTACCCGTATCGTCGCCCTCGTCTTTGATGGGATCGACAGGCGTTGGATCAATAATGGGATCGACAGGCGTTGGATCAACGGGAATCGGATCGCTAACCAGGCGCCACTTACCGTTTTTATCCTGCACCAACGCATAATCCCACGCGCCTGCGACAATGCGACCATCCTGCAGGAACTCACCGTTTTGTGTGCCCTCAACGCGAATCAACTCAATGCCCTCCAGCGTGGCAGCACCTTTACCGCCCGCATTGTGCACCTGAACTTTGGTGGTGCCGCTGGAGTTGCCGGCGATATGCAATTTATCGCTAGCCGCATCGTCACCCGCCAGCGCAAGGTTCATCACCAGCTTGGCGTTGTCAGCGTGGTAGTCGCCGTTTACTGTCAGAGTATTAAAACTCTTGGCATCAGGAGTAAAGGCAATGGTGCCATTAGTAATATTGAGATTATCAACGGAAGAATTTCCCGTCATATTCCAGCTGGCGTTATCAATGTTAACGTCGTGTACGCCCCTGATCATACCCATCAATGCGGAACCTGAGGACAGTGACACAGAAGAAGAGGACACTTTGTTGCGATCAATATTAATGTCACCCTTTAAGACAGAATCATTGACCGCGTTGAGTTTCACTTCACGCAATATCCGTTCATCCGCATTTTCGGGATTTCCTGTTTCAATCAACGTATTACCCATTAACGCTGAATGATCGAGGTTGACGGTGAAATCCGCATAATCCATCGCTCTAATGACTGTGCCATGGTTAACAGTGAATGTGGTATTAATTAAATCTAAATCAACTTTATCGATAGCAACCGAAATACCGGTAGCTTTGTCACCCATCAAGTTAAAGCTTGAGTCTTTAAAGCTAACATGAGAATGACTTTTGGTGTAGCCATCAATATTAATGCCAGTAACAGTATTGTCATTTGCATTTTCATTGCTCATGTTAATATGAGTGTCTGATACGTTTAATGTACCCGCACCATGCACCCAAAATGCTTTACCACCTTGATTACTGGTGATACGAGAGTTTTTGACTTCGTTTAATGATTCGTAAAAGCTGGCGACGCCTGTGGCTTGATTTTCAAGTTCAATATATAAATCTTCACTTGTGATTTTACTATCTTTCGCATAGGCCTTGACTGCTGCAGCACCCGTGCCACTGACTTTTATTTGACCACTTCTGGCATTTATTAAGCCGCCTTCAGATGCGAATATGGCTGTGCGTGCAATAGTATTCCCAATGATGAAGTTCGTAAGATTAATAATACCGTTATAAGTAGATTTGACAGCGTCTCTTTTTTCTTCGGATGCGGCGATGACGATGTTATTGGCATTGATTAAAGAGTTGCTTGAATAGATTCCTGTTCCACGAGAATCTATTTTAACATTATCAGCATTTAAAATTCCGCCACTTTTAGCAAACATCCCATAACCGGCTTCACCGGTGGTTGTGATGCTGCCACCAAAAATATTCAGTTCCGAACCGGTATTGACCCACGCACCATAGGCACTGTCGCCCGTCGTAATATAGTGGCTATCGATGCTGGTCGTCTTTCCGCCGTTTTCAGCCAGTAATCCGTACGCCCCTTTATCCGTAACGGTGACATGACTGTTAGCCACATTTGCCACGGCTGAGCTGTAGCTATTGATGCCCTGACTGGTAGACACAACGGTCACGCCATCAACATTTACTACGCCACCGCTTTTGGCGAAAATACCGATGCTTTCTTTTCCGGTATTGGTAATGCTGCCACCGATAATGGTGAGTTCAGATCCCTTGTTTGCCCATGCGCCGTAAACGCTGCTACCTGACGTGGTGTAATGACTGTTGGTGCTGGTAACGTTGCCGCCATTTTCAGCCAGCAGCGCGTAGGCTCCATTACCATTCACGTTTACATTGCTGTCGGCAATGACAAGCTCGGTACCTGCACCCAAACCGTAAACGCCATAGGCGTTGGCCTGTACGCTCAGGTTCTTGGCCAGAATGTTGGATCTATCGGCGTAAACGCCCACGCCGGAAGTATTCAGGGTAATATCGCTAGCCATTAACTTGCCGCCATTGCCAGCCGCTAAACCATATCCCTGTGGACCTGTAGTGGTAATCGTACCACCCGTGACATCAATACTTGATCCGGCACCATTAACATAAACTCCATACGCTTTTTTACCGCTGGTCGTGAAGTTCACATTATTACTGTGCGCGGTGGCGCCTTTTTCAATAAATAAGGCGTGCGCATTGTCATCATTGGTGGCTACGTCCTTATCCTGAATATCAATAATATTGCCTGCGCCAGAAGCATATTCACCGTAGGCGGAGGCGGCCAGCGCTGGCTGGATAATTCCGACGCTGGCAACCGCCATGAAGGCCGTCGCCACGCAGCCTGCGGTGAGGCGACGTGCTGTGCTGGAGCGGGATGATTTCACTTTACCGCGTGCCAGCTCGGAGGTGACAACATAATTACCCTGGCTGTGGTTCCAGATAACCCGATAATTTTTATTCATTTTGACTCTCTGCCTGTAAAAATACATCACGCCGCAATAACACGATGATTCGCACGCGGGATGGTTAAGGGATGGGGATATAACTTGATGGCAGAGAGAATATGAAAGATGCGGCAAAAAACCGGCTAAGACATGTCTTGAATAAAATAACTACAGAAAGAATTTAATTATTGAGCGGCGTATTTAATAGCAGGAGGTGATGTGTCGCTGTTTATTCTGTTTTAAAAAATTTATTTTTAATGAGGATTATCAGTGAAGAAAGGAGGCGGCTGGCCGCCTCCATAAACATCACCCTTTCGGGAAAATCCACACATGGTTTTCCGGCAATGCCAGATGGCAGTGCTGCGGATCGCGCACCTCGCTGCCATAAGCGCGAATGACAAAATCATCGCCCTGGGTGCGGAACAAATATTCCCAGCGATCGCCCAGATACATGCTGGTGAGCAGCGGCAGTTCCAGCTGATTTTCGCCCGGCTCCTCGACCAGTTTCACCCGCTCGACGCGGATCACCGCCGTGGCTTCCTGGCCGTTTTGCACGCCTGCGCCCGCCAATCCCCACAACGCCCAGCCTTTGCCCTCGATGCGCGCTTTGCCGTCGCGCAGCTCGGTGATTTTGCCGTGCAGCCGGTTGTTGCTGCCCATAAACTCGGCGGTGAACAGGGTTTTTGGCGAGCCGTACATCTCCTGCGGCGTGCCTTGCTGTTCGATTTTGCCGTTATTGAGCAGCAAAATACGGTCGGAAATCGCCATCGCCTCATTCTGGTCGTGTGTCACCATCAGCGCCGACAAGCCCAGTTTGATGATCAGCTCACGCAGGAACACGCGCGCCTCTTCGCGCAGCTTGGCATCCAGATTCGACAACGGCTCATCCAGCAGGATCACCGGCGGGTTGTAGACCAGCGCACGACCAATTGCCACGCGCTGCTGCTGACCGCCAGAAAGCTGGTGCGGATGGCGTTTACCAAGGTGGCCTAATCCCAACTGCACCAACACATCCTGCACGCGTTGGGTGATCTCCGCCGCCGCTACTTTGCGCAGCTTTAACGGATACGCCACGTTCTCGAACACGGTTTTGTGCGGCCACAAGGCGTAGGACTGGAACACCAACCCCAGATTACGTTCTTCCGCTGGGATCTCACTGCGCGGCGTGCCGGCGTAAACCGTGTTGTTGCCAATCACAATCGTGCCTTGCGTTGGCTTCTCCAGCCCGGCGACCGCACGCAGCAGCGTGGTTTTGCCGCTGCCGGACGGACCAAGCAGAGAAACCACTTCGCCGCGCTGCAAATTCATCGACACGCCTTTCAGCACCGGATTGTCGCCGTAAGTTAAGTGCAGGTTTTCGACCGATAATTCAATCATGTAATTTGACTCCAAATCGCAAGGCAATACCCAAACCGACCACGACCAGCAGGATGTTAATAAACGAGAGTGCGGCGACGATATCTATCGCGCCCGCCGCCCACAGGGAAACCAGCATGGAGCCGATGGTTTCCGTGCCGGGCGAAAGCAGGTACACGCCGGTGGAATATTCGCGCTCGAAAATCAGGAACATCAGCAGCCATGAGCCAATCAGGCCGTAACGGGATAACGGAATAGTGACGTGACGCGTGATCTGTCCGCGCGTGGCGCCGGTGCTGCGCGCCGCCTCTTCCAGTTCCGGCCCGACCTGCAGCAGCGTGGAGGAGATCAGACGCAGGCCATACGCCATCCACACCACGGTATACGCCAGCCAGACGCTGAAGATGGTGCTGCGCAGTGACCGCAGCCAGACGATCAGGTTATCGCGCAGCCACTGCGACCAGACGAAATCAGACAGCCAGCCCGATTTGAGCGAGTTATCCAGCCACATCGGCAGGAACAGGAACACCCAGAGAAACGCCAGGCCTGCCAGCAAGCCCGGCACCGCACGCGGTACCAGCACGCTGTAGTCGAGAAAGCGCGTGGTGTTATCGGGTTTGCGGTGTATGGCGATACCGATAAACAGGTAACACACCACCGCCAGCGCGCCGCCAATTACCCCAATCGCCATCGAGTTGACGATGGCGCGCAGCAGGTTAGGCTGCGCCCAGATGGTCTGGAAAGTTTTGATCGACAGCTCATCCCAGATTGAGACGCCAACGCCCCAGTTTGAGATAAACGCACGCAGCACCACGCCCAGCAGCGGCACGCCAATGGTCACCGTCAGCCAGAAGGCGACAACCGCGCCCGCCACCCAGCGCCATTTGCCCAGCGGCAGCGCACGCGCCTGCGAGGCTTTACCTTTCACGGTGACAAAGCGATTGGCGGTGCGCATCAGGCGGCGTTGCAGCATCACCAGCGGGATGGTGATACAGATCAGCACCACCGCCACGGCAGCCATCAGATGATAAGAAGGCGTGCCGAGTTTGTTAGTCAGCTGATAGAGATAGGTGGCCAACACCATGTTGCCTTCGGGATCGCCCAGCACCAGCATCAGGCCGAACACCTCCAGCCCGAGGAAGAACAGCAGCACGGTGGCATACAGCATTGAAGGACGCACCATCGGCAAGCTCACCGCCGTCATCACCTGCAGCGATGTCGCGCCCGCAATACGCGCCGCTTCTTCCACATCCGATCCCACGCTGCGCAGCGCAGAAGAGATATACAGATAGGCGTGCGGGACGTGCGTTAGCCCGGCGATCACTACGATGCTCGACATGTCGTAGATATTCCACGGCACAAAACCGAACAGCGATTGTGCCCACAGCGAGAAGAATCCCACCGGGCCCGCCGCCACCACGTAACCAAAGCCGAGTACCATCGGCGAGACAAAAATTGGCACGAGGATCAGCGGCTCAATGATGCGTCGGCCGGGCAGATCGGTGCGCACCATCAGAAACGCCAGAATACCGCCCAGCGGAATGGCGATGATCACCAGCCCGAAGGCGAGAATAAATCCGCTGCGCAGCGCTTTATAGAAGTCGGGATCGGTGAAAATAAATTCAAACGACTCGAGGCTCCACGCTTTCGACGGCGAAAAGAACGGGGCGGACAAGAAACTTTGTATCACGATAAACGACAGCGGAACGTAGATAACCAGCGCGGTTATCAGCACCACAACGCCGCGCGGCAGGCTTTGCCACTTTCTCTGCAATGCACGCATATTGAGACCCTGAATGGCGAATCAGATAACAGAAAGAGAAGCGCGACGCAGCGGCCGCGCTTCGGTACTACCGTTATTTACCGGCGGCTGTGCGCCACTGTTTGATGTAATCCAGACGTTTTTTCGGTTGCAGATATTCCAGCAGGCTTTCATCAACCGGGATCGGTTTCAGCGCGTTACCTAACATTTTGGTCAGGCCATCAATGTCATTTTTGCCTTCAATATCGTTGCGCAGGGAAGGGATGTCGGCCTGATTGGCCAGAATGCTTTGCCCTTTTTCAGACAGCACGTAATCGAGCCACAGCTTAGCCGCATGGCTGTGTTGCGCTTGCTGGCTGATGAACGAAACGCGTGACAGCACCAGCGTGTAGTCCTTCGGATAAGCGATGCCCAGCGACGGATCGGTTTTGGCGCGCGCTTCGGCGTAAGAACCCAAAATGTTAAAGCCAATCAGGTTTTCGCCGGATGAAACCCTTTCCATCATGGTGCCGGTGGAAGACTGCACGGCTAAACCGCCTTTCGCCACGTCAGCCAGGGTTTTGAAATAGTTGGGGTCGGCTTTGGCATCCTGTACTGAGAGCATGAAGCCGAGGCCCGATTTCTCAATATCGTAGGTGGTGACTTTACTCTTGAATTTGTCGGTCTGGCTGGCGATCAGCTTGGCTAACGCAGCGTGCGAATCGGGCACGTCACCGGCCGGGATCATGCGCTTGTTGTAGATAAAGACCACCGGTTCGTAGGTGGTGCCGTACGCCTTGTTATTCCACACCGCCCACTTCGGCAGCTGCGCCAGTTCAGGGGATTTGTACTCCTGCGCGTAGTCGGTCGCCAGCTTCAGGCCGGTATCCATTGAGGAGCTCCACACCACATCGCCGCTGGTGCCACCCGAGGCTTGTTCACTGATAAAACGGTTGTACAGCTCGGTGCTGTTCATATCGTTATATTCAACTTTGATGCCGGGATAAGTGGCCTCAAAGCCTTTGACCAGCGGCCCGGCGGCTTTGATGTCGGTGGTGGAGTAGACCACCACTTTGCCCTCTTTGGTGGCGGCATCAATCACGCTTTGGTAGTCCGAAGGGTAACCTTGCGGCGGAGCCGCTACGGCTGACATGGAAACAAACACAGTGGCGGCAATCAGAGACAGAGGAAAAGTGTTCGACATTATAATTAACCTTTTAGTTACATTTGAGGAACTAAAGGTCAACATAGCCGATCGCCTTTTCCACACAAGAGGTGACGGATTGTTATCTTCACGAAGTGTGATTGTTGGCGTCGTTTAGGCAATTAACACCATAAAAACCACAAGTGGCCGCGCGCGGAATTTGCGCGTGATCACAGGATTTTGCGGTACAGCCGTCGCGGGTGGCCGATATTGCCGTACTGCATCTCGACGCCAATAAATCCGATCTCTACGCAATATTCGAGGTAGCGGCGGCCGGTGGTTTTGCTGATGCCGATGTTTTCTACTACCTGTTCAACCGACCAGCTGCTGTGCGGTGCTGCGTTAAAAAAGCCTTTCACCCGTTCCAGCGTAATCGACTCAATGCCTTTGGTGGATGGCGCGGCAGGCGCGTCACTGGCTGGCAGGTTGAACAGCTTATCCAGCGCCTGTTGATCGACATTCTTCATCTGGCGCAGGGTCTGCACCAGCAGCATGAAGCGCTCTAGCGACGCGCGCAGGCGATGGAAAAACACCGGTTTCAGCAGGTAGTCAAAGGCGCCGCTGCGCATCGCGTGGCTACAGGTTTGCATGTCGCTGGCGGCGGTGATGAAAATCACCGAGCACTCAAAACGCTTCAGCAGCGGATCGTCAATCAAGGTTACGCCCTGACCATCCGGCAAATAGTTGTCGAGCAGCAGCAGCCGTGGCTGATGCGCGGCAATCAGCGCGCGCGCCTGCGCCAGCGTGGCGGCAATGCCGACCACACGCAGATGAAAGTTCTGCTCAATATATTCACGATGCAGATCGGCCAGATGCGGCTCATCTTCCACAATCACCACATCAAGCGGCTTAGCATTATTCATGGGAAAATCCTGTTAATGCGGCGGGCTGGAACGGAATAAACACCGAGAAGATGATGCCCTGCGGTGAGTTGTCGCTGATCTCAATGCTGCCGCCCGCCTGCTGTACATAACCTGCCGCCAGATAGAGGCCGATGCCGTGCTCTGCACCGAACATATCGTCTTCGCTGGACGGCTTGCTGGTGACGCCTTGCTCAAAAAGATGCGGTTTAATGCTGTCATCGATGCCGCAACCCTGATCGGCCACTTCGATTAACAGCTCCTGATTACGGCCAGAAATATACAATTCTATCGGGGCGGCGGGCGGTGTGGCATTGAGCGTGGCGTCGACGGCGTTATCCAGCAGATTACCGATCACCGACATCAACGCCGTTTCACTCAGCGCGGCAGGAATGCGGCTCAGCTGGCAGGCCGGATCAAATTTCAGCTCCACGCCTTTTTCCCGCGCACTGACATATTTCCCCAGCAGCAGCCCACAGAGCGCGGGTGAGGTGAAGCGCGCCGAGACAAAATCCAGCACCTGCTGCGCGCCAGCTGATTGCGCGTGGATGTAGCGCATCGCGTCGTCGTAACGCTGCATCTGTAACAGGCCGACCAGCGTGGCGGTCCAGTTCAGCTGTTCATGACGCATGATGCGTAAATTATCCGCATAGCGTTTCACCTGGCTCAGCTGGCTGCTCAGCGTATTGATGTCGTTTTTATCGCGGAAGCTGCATACCCAGCCGCCAGGCTCGCCGGGTTCCAGCTCGATCGCCACCCGGTTAACGATCACCTGACGCTGATTGAGCACGGTAACGTGATCGTGAGTTTTCACCTCATGCTGGCGCAAAAACGCCGGAGGAATCTGCAACACCGCATCCAGCGGTTTCCCCAGCAGTTCACTCTCACTCTGCTGAATATCCAGCAACTCGCGTGCGGCGCGATTGATGAGAATCAGCTGCCGCTCCGCGTTGACCGCAAACACGCCTTCATACATCGCTTCCAGCAGCGCTTTTTGTTGCAGCACCAGCAGGGCGATATCCTTCGGCTCCAGCCAGAACATCTGTTTTTTCAGGTTGCGACTAAACATCCAGGAAAAAATAAACAGCAGCAACAGCAGCGCCACGCCATACAAACTGGCCTGCCACAGCAGGCTAACGTTGATATTGGCAATATAGGAAGTGAGATAACCCACCGAGACAATGCCAATCACCTGATGCTGGGCATTTAAGATTGGCGCCTTGCTGCGCAGCGACACGCCGATGCCGCCTTTGCGCACTGAAATAATGGTTTTGCCCTGCAGCACCTCGGCATTGTCGCCGCCAATCATCGGTAAATTGAGGCGCTCCGGTGATTCCGAGTGATAGAGATGGTGTTCTTGCGTGTCGCCAATCACGATATAGCTGGCATCGCTTTGGTTGCGCAGCGGCTGAATCAGCGCGGCGATGCCGGCAATATCGCGGCGCGCCACTTTCTCCGCCAGTCCGGGCATCAGCGCAATCTCACTGGCCTGCACCCGCGCGCGCTGTCCCAAATCGTGATGCAGCTGGCGGTCGATAAAATGAAACAGAATGGTGCCCAGCAAGGCGAGTAGCAGGCAGGAAAACAGCACCAGCGACAGGAAGAGTTTTACCTGGAAAGATAATCTGCGTTTCATACAACCTGCAGTGAAGAGAAACTGGAGAGAGGCATGGCTGGAGACTAGCACGCGAAAATGCGTGCCGTGACACGCTATCTTCAGAGTTGTGAGCTGGCTTCAATCCCGGCGCGGCTTAGGCGCTGGTTACTGTTGGCACCGTGTCAGCGATATTCCCATCTTATTCCTGGTATTCGCCTGCTGTGGCGCTAATCAATCGGCAAAAAATCAATTCACCACGGCTAATCTATGCGCCGTTGTTTAATCCAGCCTTTCTCTGAGTAAATTCCGGTTTGGCCTGGCAACCATTGACCTTATAACCCGGAGTGGTGAGAATGCCGGGAAAAGTTTTGAATTAGATCGCAAATTTTGGGCATTAAGCCCGTTGCAGTGCGACCGCAAGCGCCGCACTGAATTAACGCCACTTGCACTCATCGGAACGCAAAAGACGCGCCGAAGTAATAAAAGTGCAGGGCACACAGCAAATATCGTTAATGTCGTGACGTTCGTTGAGAAGGCCCGTCTGTTGATGCACCTACTCAGCCCCGGTCGGCATTTCTTGTTTTTGGTGATGAGCGCGATAAAAACGCCAGCGTTTTTTTACGCTCACTACCAGACAGATAAAAATTTAATTTAAGTTCGCCGTGAATGACGTGGTGACGCTATTAAGCCAAATCACCGCAAGATAAAACGTAACTGGCTGAAAATTAACTGAACTCTTACGAGCGCAGCGCAGCATTTTTATGCCTGAAAAATGGGTTTGTGCGTAGTCAGTAAACAGGTAGCTGCAAGCCTGGGGCGGTAGCCTGCCTGTTTCACCTGACGAAAGCAGAATAAATCTGCACGCTTTATTTGGCGATTATCTTATTTAGCGATCTTTTTACAGAGAATTAAAGGCCAGTTTTATTTGACCTGAGGAAACTCTGAAATAGACAGGCAATAAATGTTAAGCCGGGCGCAAGCAACGTGCACTGTTAATCACTGCAATGTTCAGCAAATATTTTTCCGCCCGCAACTTTTACTCCGACAGAGTCCAGAGGTTATATGCAAAATCCCGTTAACGACGTTTTAATCAGCGTCATCGTGCCGGTGTATAACGCCGCGGCGTATCTGGAGCGATGCATTGATAGCCTGCTACAGCAGGAAGAAAGCCGTTTTGAAGCGATCTTTATTAATGACGGCTCCAGCGATAACTCGCTCGCGATATTACAGAATTACGCCCATTACGCGCATTTTCATATCATCGATAAAACCAACGGCGGCGTTTCGTCGGCGCGCAATCAGGGCATTCACGCCTCGCGCGGCAAACTGCTGTGCTTCTTAGACGCCGATGATTTTCTGCCGGCCAGCGCATTTGCCACCTATGTGCGGCTGATGCAAAACAACATCGCCATGGTGGGTGGGGAATCGCAGCACTTCACGCCGCAAGGCGATCCGCTCGATTTCCCGGCCAACAGCAGTGACGTGCGCCAGTTGACCGCTTCGGCGGCGATCAACGATCTGCTCTATTTCAATCCGCGTCACGGCATCTGCGACAAGGTGTTTCGTGGCGATGTGATTCGTCAGCATCAGCTCACCTTCAACGAGGAGATTTATAACTTCGAAGATCTGCTGTTTGTGGTCAATTACCTGCACCTGCAACAGGATCGTCAGGTGATCTTTACCCAGCAGGTGGTTTATCACTATGTGGAATCCACCAACTCCGCCACGCGATCGGCGTTACGCGAAAAGCATTTCTCCTTTGCACGTTCGTTTAATGGCATGCAGGCGTTTTTATCCGCGCAGCATAGCCGCTGTTATTACCATCTCTATTTAAAAGTGACCTCGTCTTATATCTATAAAGCGCTGCACAGCGACGGATTCAGCCGCGCCTTTATAGATGAATATATTTCGCTCTACCGTCGCAGCTTCAAGTCCTATTTCACATCAGGATTGATGCTCAATCCGTGGAGCCTGTACTTTGCGCTGTTTTTTGTCAGTCCACGACTGGTATCGCGTCTGCGCCGCCTGGCACAGAAATAAACGCTGAGGTTGAGTTGTGAAAGATAAATTAAAAAATTCTCTGTGGATGATCGCTGAAAAGCTGATTGCGGTGTTCGGCCTGATATTTGTCACCTCGTATGTGGCGAAATATGTGGGGCCCACCACCTTCGGCATTATCTCGATTTCGATGCTGGTCTTTCAGTTCATCCAAAGCATCGCGCTGATGGGCAGCGATGTGATTCTGCTGAAACGCTTATCGCAAAATCATCACTCCGGCATGCGCTTAATGATGGCGACCTTTCTGCTGGTGTTAGTGATTTACGGCATTCTGGCAGCCAGCGGCATGCTGATTATGGGCGAAGAGTGGAGTGCTGAAGCGCGGGTATTTGTCTGCGCAGCGGCGATTGCCTGTCTGTTTTCTTCACTCGATCTGGTCAATATCTACAATGAGGCGATGCTCAATGCGCGCCTGAATGTCATCGCCAATCTGGCGGGGCTGGCGATCAGTTTAACCGTGCGCTTCTTTATTTCGTATTACGGTCTGGATCCGCAACTGTTGTCGATTCCCATCGTACTGGCGACCTTTATTCCTTTTGCCATCAAACTGACGATATTCCTGAAATACCATCGTCAGGTACCGATTCCGGCACTGCGCCAGATGAAGAAATATTCACGCTATATGGTGGCGTCCGGTATTTCTCTGGTGTTTTCCGTGATTGCGGTGGCGATTTATACCCGCGTTAATCAAATCAGCGTGTCGTATTTCCTTGGCGTTAAAGAGGCGGGGATTTTCTCTGTCGCGCTGACGCTCGCCACCGCGTGGGTATTTTTACCCAATGCCTTGCTGGCTTCCTTTTTCCCGGCGTTCTTTGCCGAACGTGACGATCGGCAATCGATTATCAAAGCGCAGAAATTACATCTGCTGGTGATAGGTGTCTCGTCGCTGGTGATTCTGGCGATTTGGTTATTGTCCGGATGGTTTATCCGTGACTTTTACGGTGCGGAGTATCTCGATGCGGTAGCGCCAACGCTGTTACTCAGCGTGGGGGCGATGTGCGCGGTGCTAAGTAGCGTGATGGATCGTTTCATTATTAAGTACAACGGATATCGCTATTTAGTGAAGAAAACCTTCGTGGTGTTATTAATTTGCGTGGCCTCCTCTTTATTGTTGGTTCCTTATTTCGGTTTAAATGGCGCGGCCATGAGCGTGGTATTAACCGAGTTTTTATCTTTCTCCCTGCTTAATTACTTTTTCCCTGCTCAACCCGTAATGCGTATTCATCAAATTTTTATCAATCCCAGGAAACTATGGCTGTTATTTAACAATATCAAAACCTCAGACAGTAAAGAGAGTTTATCATGAATGAAAAACCCCTGTTTAGTCTTATCATTCCCGTCTATAACTCACAAAAAACCATTAAACGTACCTTACTGAGCGTGCTTAAACAGACGTTCAGCAGTTACGAAGTGATTGTGGTTAATGATGGCAGCAGCGATTCAACCGCGAATATTCTGCAGGAGTTTAGTGCTTATTCGCAGGTCACGGTAATTCACCAAATTAATGCCGGTGTCAGCGCCGCTCGAAATAGCGGAATGCAGCAAGCCAGCGGTGAATATGTGTTATTCCTCGATGCGGATGATTGGGTGGATGATAACTTCCTGATGATCTTCAAACAGAATCTCGATGCCTGGCCAGCGGAATCTGTCGATTTGATGGTGGGCAACCTCAACGATAACCGCGTGGGCAAAGTGTCGCAGGCGGGCTTCTTCAGTCAGGAGGACATTCCTTATGTGCTCGGTGAGCTGGAGATGAGTGATAACATCGGTTATCTGCATAACAAATGTTATCGCCGTCAGATTATTGAGGAGTTGAACCTGCGCTTTTTGGAAGGTATCTCCATGAGCGAAGATTTGCTATTTAACCTTAAATTCTTCAGCTGCATTAGCAATTTTCTGGTCACGCCGGGTGCGGCTTATCATTATGAAGACGTGGCGGGTTCATTATCGAAGCGTAAAGTGCAATACAGTGAACTGAAAGTACGTAAACAGTTTCTCACCGCACTGTATGATTCGATCATCAGTAAATATCAGGCCAGCGATCTCGACTATTTCCTTAAAGGCATCTCCAAACGTGTGCTGGCGCTGGATATGCAAATCGTGACCGCAATGTATCACTCATCGTTTTCACCTGCGGATATTGCCCAGGAAATTGATCAAATAAAGCGGGGTAAATACTCAAAAGGTATTTTCATCCTGCTGAATAAAAATGAAAAATTGAAGTACATGATTATGAATTTGAATACACTCACAGCGTACTATTTTCTTTATGCACTCTACAGAATGCGCGCATTCTAATTAAATTCTCCCGGCGTTAGCCTCTGGACGCATTTGCTGTATCAGAGGCTAGTGGCCGGGGGAGTTGCTCTTGTGTCATTTGCACTACCCGTGGTAACAGCCCAGCGTTGCCACACCTTTCCACTTTCCTCACGCCTTTCTGCTGACTCCCCGTTACTCCTTCTTGCACTCATTCCGCGTCTCATGTCAAATAGCGCCCCATGCAATCGATTGCGCGCATGTTTCGTGCATTTACTGCGGCGCAAAACATCAGGATGCGTGAATTTCATCTCATGAAGCGTCATCCTTTGCGTTCCGGCCGGGCGGAGCAGCCCACGCCATGATTGGTAGCCATCTTTGTGGCTGCATGTTGATAAAGCTTGAAATTCTGGAGAGACAGATGGACAACTCACAAACCGGTACGCTTGGCACCGTAGATACGGCGGCTAAGGGCTGGCGTAAGAGTGATACCGTGTGGATGCTGGGTCTGTACGGTACGGCGATTGGTGCGGGCGTGCTTTTCCTGCCGATTAATGCCGGTGCAGGCGGGCTGATTCCGCTGATTATCATGGCGATTCTTGCCTTCCCGATGACCTATTACGCGCACCGTGCGTTAACGCGCTTTGTGCTCTCCGGTAAAAATCCCGGCGAAGACATTACCGAAGTGGTGGAAGAGCACTTTGGCGTGGGCGCGGGCAAGATCATCACCTTGCTCTACTTCTTTGCTATCTATCCGATCCTGCTGATGTACAGCGTGGCGATCACCAATACCGTTGATAGCTTTATCGTGCATCAGCTGGGGCTGGTTTCGCCGCCGCGTGCGCTGCTGTCGCTGATTCTGATCATCGGCATGATGACGGTGGTGCGCTTTGGCGAGCAGATGATTGTGAAAGCGATGAGCATACTGGTGTTCCCGTTTGTGGCGGTGCTGATGCTGCTGGCGGCTTATCTGGTACCGCACTGGCATGGTGCAGCGCTGGAAACGTTGTCGTTAGATGCGAATGTAAGCGGCCACGGCATTCTGATGACGCTGTGGCTGGCGATTCCGGTGATGGTGTTCTCCTTTAATCATTCGCCGATTATCTCCTCTTTTGCTGTTGCCAAGCGCGATGAGTACGGCGCAGGCGCGGAGAAGAAGTGTTCGCGCATCCTGGCGAACGCCCATCTGCTTATGGTCGTGACGGTGATGTTCTTTGTGTTCAGCTGCGTGCTGAGCCTGTCGCCCGCCGATCTGCAGGCGGCGAAAGATCAGAACATCACCATTCTGTCCTATTTAGCCAACCACTTTAATGTACCGATGATTGCGTGGATGGGGCCGATTGTGGCGATGGTGGCGATCACGAAGTCGTTTCTCGGGCATTATCTGGGGGCGCGTGAAGGGTTTAACGGCATGGTGGTGAAGTCGCTGCGCAGCCGCGGTAAAACCGTCACGCCGCAGCGTCTGAATCGCCTGACCACCACGTTTATGCTGCTGACCACCTGGCTGGTGGCAACGCTGAACCCCAGTATTCTGGGCATGATTGAAACGCTGGGTGGGCCGATTATTGCGATGATTCTGTTCCTGATGCCGATGTATGCCATTCAGAAAGTGCCGGCGATGCGTCAGTACAGCGGGAAAATCAGTAACGTGTTTGTGGTGATCGTTGGCGTGCTGGCGATTTCCTCGATTGCTTATTCGCTGGTCAGTTAAGCATACATATCAGAAAGGTCGCCAGGCATGGCGACCTTGTCATCATTACACCGCAGCCGTTTTAAACACACTCATCGACTGCGCCAGGCGATCTGCCTGTTCCTGCAACGCCTGCGACGCCGCTGAGGCTTCCTGCACCAACGCGGCATTCTGCTGCGTCACCGCCTCCATCTGCGTAATCGCTGAGTTGATCTCGCTAATCCCGCTACTTTGCTCGCTGCTGGCAATGGTGATTTCGCTCATAATATCCGCCACGCTCTTCACGCTGTTGACCACTTCACCAATCGTTGAACCGGCGTGCGTCACCAGACGGCTACCTTCATCCACCTGCGCGACCGAATCCTCAATCAACACCTTGATCTCTTTCGCGGCAGATGCCGAACGTGCCGCCAGATTACGTACTTCGGTGGCTACCACGGCGAAACCACGGCCTTGCTCACCGGCGCGTGCGGCTTCGACCGCGGCGTTAAGGGAAAGTATGTTGGTCTGGAAGGCGATGGAATCGATCACGCTGATAATATCGACGATCTTCTTCGAAGAGAGCGTAATGGCTTCCATCTTCTCGATCACCTGTTCCATCACCACGCCGCCTTGCTTCGCCACGTTGGAGGTGTTGGCCACCAGCTGATTGGCTTCCCGCGCGTTTTCGGCGTTGTGCTTGACGGTGGCGGTCATCTGTTCCATCGCCGATGCGGTCTCTTCCAGCGAGCTGGCCTGCTGTTCGGTGCGTGATGAGAGGTCGATGTTACCGCTGGAGATTTGATTCGAGGCGACAGCGATGGTATCGGAACCGGCGCGCACATCGGAAACGATAGTGAGCAGATTGTCGTTCATCGCCTGCAGCGCCTGCATCAGCACGGCGGTTTCATCTTTACCGCTGATTTCAATGTGCGAACTGAGATCGCCTGCCGCGACTTTCCCGGCGATTTCCACCGCTTCATTCAGCGGACGCACAATTGAACGCGTCAGCATAAAGCCTAATACGATGGAGGCCGCAATGGCGAGAGCGGAGAAGATTAGCGTCATCTCAATAGCGGATGAGCCGTTATCAATAATCTTCGCGCCTTCTTGCTGTAACTGCTGCGATTGCGAATCGGCAAACGCCACCGCGCTCGCCAGGAAAGCGTTTTGCGTATCGGTAATGGATTTCAGTACATAGGTGCTGGCGGCGTCTGCATCGCCAGCGCGTACCAGCTCAATCAGCTGATGTTTCTCGGCCTCGAATTTGTCACTGGCCGCCAGCAGCCCGGCGATTTTCTTTTTACCCACTTCGGTAACCTGTATCGCTTTGATTTTATTCATCGCGTTGTTGGTATGCTCAGTGGCTTCGGCGAGTTGCTGATAACGTTTAACGTTATTTTCCGGACGCGTGGTATCAATCACGATGCCACGCAGATATTTAATTTGATCGTTAACACCGTCACGGACGTCAAAACCGAGACGCACTTTCACGTAACGGTCTTCCACAATCGACGTAATACCGGTTTTGATGTTGTTAATTTTGGTAATCGACGTGATGCCGATAATGACTAACAGTGCCACCACTAAACCAAAGGCGATGCCCAAACGGACGCCGACCTTCATATTCTTTAAGCTCAACATTGGTTCTCCCCGTAATGCCAAAAATTGATGTTTTCAAGACGGAAAAGCAGGCAGGGCGCCCGCATCAGGTTGATGTTTTCTAAGGTAAAAATGGTTACGCAGCGTGACAAATCTGGTATGGCAGCACCAGCGCAAGCGCTATCAGTTATCGGTTGTTAATGTTTTAACTTTAATTTTTTAGAGATGCGTCACGGTTTGGTTAATGACGTTAACCTTGATTTTTGACTGGATGGGAAAGTTAGGCGGGAGGATCCTGGTTGGAGGGTCGCCAGGAATGGCGTAATGCCGATCAGTTAAGCACCTTATCAAATCACCGCACATTCCGTAGCGGCGCGATTTATCGCGCAATGAATTGCGCCGCTACAAGGTGTGCTCTGGTAATTAAGGGTTTTCAGGTCTTAACTGACAAGCATTACGCTATGAACGGTGGCGTTACGATAATTAACGCGGCTTTTTCAGCACGCCGTGGATCACATTTGACAGCTCGTTGATTTCGAACTTCGCCACATAACCATCGGCACCGACTTTGCGCACATGATCTTCGTTGGCGCTGCCGGAGAGTGAAGAGTGGATCACCACCGGAATCTGGCGCAGGTTGTTATCGCGTTTGATGTTGCGCGTTAAGGTAAAGCCATCCATCTCCGGCATTTCGAGATCGGTCAGCACCAGCGCGATCTTGTCGTGGATCGACTCACCGTTTGCAGCCGCTTCTTTCTGCATCTCGTTAATTTTGATCCAGGCTTCCAGACCGGTGTTGTGCATAATCGCCGGGATGCCCATGCTTTTCAGGCCTTGCTCCAGCAGCTGACGCGCCACTTTGGAATCTTCCGCCACAATTGCCACCTGGCCAGGCTTCAGATTGAAGTCTTTGGCGGTCTCTGCGCTTGGCTCAACGCCGCGCACTGAAGGAATGATGTCATACAGAATCTGCTCAACGTCCAGTACCATCGCCAGATTATTGCTTTGGCCGTCGGTATCCAGACAGGCGATGCTGGTGATGTTGCGGCTACCGATGCCCGCTTCCGCCGTGTGCACCTGGCTCCAGTCGAGACGCACAATGTTCTCCACCGATTCCACGGCAAACGCCTGAGTGCTGCGCGCATATTCGGTCACCAGCAGCAGGTTAAGGCCGGTTTCTGGTTTGCAGCCGGTGACGGCGGGCAGATCGATAACCGGAATAAACTGGCCGCGAATACTCGCCATGCCAAGCAGCGGCGATTGCATGCCAGCGGCGCGAGTGATGGTGGGCATCGGCACGATTTCACGCAGTTTAAACACGTTGATGCCGTACAGCTCAGATTTGCCTTTCAGCTGATCGGAACCCAGTCGGAACAACAGCAGTTCGAATTTATTGGAAAGCGCAAGGTTGGCGCGTTCATCGATCTCTTTCTGAAAATTATCCATCATGGCCTCGGAGCAGATCTGGGCTGAGTAAAGGGCAGGGCAATATCGCCATGATTAACTTATCGGCAGAAGAGAAAAAAAATGAAGGGGGAGATAACGGAAATTTTAGCGTGAGAGCGATCGCCCTCACGCGGGTACCCTTTACTTCAGCAGAATGGCGCGCACGCTTTTGCCTTTGATCTTGCCCTCTTTCAGCTTGATCAGCGCTTTCTTCGCCTGAGCGGCGTCGATGGCAACATAGGCGTGGGTGGCGGTCATATCGATCTTGCCGATCTGGTCGCCGCTGAATCCGGCTTCACCGGTCAGCGCGCCGAGAATATCGCCCGGACGGATTTTGGCTTTGCGGCCGCCATCAATGCACAGCGTCATTTTGGTCGCCGGCAGCGATTTGGCGCTGGTGCCTTTCAGCGAGCTGGAGGAAACCCAATTCAGCTTCTGCTGCAGATACTCTTCCAGCGCATTGGCGCGCACCATTTCGTCGGGGGCGACAAAGCTTACCGCCAACCCTTTCTCACCGGCGCGACCGGTACGGCCGATGCGATGAATGTGCACTTCCGGATCCCACGCCAGCTGAAAATTCACCACCAGCGCCAGCGATTTAATATCCAGACCGCGTGCAGCGACATCGGTGGCGATCAACACGCGGATGCTGCCGTTGGCGAAGCGAATCAGCACGCGCTCACGATCGCGCTGCTCCAGATCGCCATGCAGCGCTAACGCACTGATATCACGCTCGTTCAGCGCGGCAGCAACGTCGTCACACTCGCGCTTGGTGTTACAGAACACCACGCAGGAGGCCGGTTGTTGCTGGCTGAGCAGCGCGCCGAGCAAGCTGTGGCGCTCTTTGGCGCTGGCTTCAATAAACTGCTGCTCGATGGTCGGTAACTCGGTTTTATCTTCGGTGGCGACTGCCAGCGCATCGCGCTGAAAACGCTGGCTGAGACTGGCGATGGTATCCGGCCAGGTGGCAGAGAACAGCAGCGTCTGGCGCGTTTCCGGTGTAAAGCCGATGATCGCTTCCATATCGTCGCGGAAGCCCATCTCCAGCATGCGATCGGCTTCATCCAGCACCAGCGTTTGCAGCTGGCTGAGATCAAGGTTGTCGCGCTTCAGGTGATCGAGCAAACGGCCCGGCGTGCCGACCACGATATGTGGCGCATGCACTAAGGAATCACGTTGCGCGCTCATCGGCTGGCCGCCGCACAGCGTCAGAATTTTGATGTTGCGGGTAAAACGCGCCAGCTGACGCAGCACGTTGCTGACCTGATCGGCCAGCTCACGCGTCGGGCACAGAATCAGCCCCTGGGTGTGGAACTGGCTGTTATCGATGCGGTTCAGCAAACCCACGCCAAAGGCGGCGGTTTTGCCACTGCCGGTTTTCGCCTGCGCACGCACGTCGCGCCCTTCCAGAATCGCGGGCAGGGAAGCGGCCTGAATCGGCGTCATGGCGTCGAAACCCATCTCGCGCAGGTTATCGAGTTGGCTGGTGGGCAGTTGCGTCAGGGTAGAAAAAGCAGTCACGGGAAAGTCTCTAATTGCGGGTAGGATGGCGGCGGTCAGTCTGGCAGAAAGGGGCGTGATCGGCAATGGCAAAAGCGCTTCTGCTGCCTGCCTGAAAACCGTTAGCGTTATAGCAGGCTTGTCTCGTTTTTATACGCATACTGTTGCGAAGTTCTAATGCTTTTGAGGCTGATTTTATTCTGCAATGAAGGCGCTAAACCTCGACATATGCAACGAAAAAGGAGAATTAGCGTTATTAAACAAGCATTATCAGGGTTTGTTAATGCTTACTTATAAGTATTGTGCTAATGAATGGCTTCGCTTAGGTAAAATTCTGATTAAAACGAATAGCCGATTTGCTTTATATTTACCCCGCCGTTTGGCTAATCAGTAAATACCCATAATATTTCAGAGGTCATTTCATTGAGTCATTATGTCCAGGGACAAAACGAAGACATTCTGAAAATCGTCGGCCGCGCCGTGTTAACGCTGCATCTGCATGGGGAAACCTTATCTTCGGATAAAGTCAGCTCTATGATTGCCTGTTACGCGGAAGAAGAGCCTGTCAGCGACGATGAAAACCAGCGGCTGTATGCGCTGGCGATTCAGATGCTTTCGTAAAATCCAGCACTCACCGGGTGTGCGCATGCTGCCTGTTTATGTCGTACGTAAAGCCTCCTTGCGGAGGCTTTTTTGTTGGGTGCCTTCAGCCACAAGCTGCATACCATTGTAGCGGCGCAATTTATTGCGCTATGTCGTGAAGGTCGCGGTGCCGCCATTAATACGCGCGATAAATCGCGCCGCTACGGGAATGTGCGATTTTTGGGCTTACGCACTGAACACTGGCAATCCGCGGTGGAAGGTGGCGCGGACCGGGGAGATGCGGGCGACGGCTTCGGCGGAGCAGCTGGCCTCGACCAGCATCATGCTGGCTTCATCGTCGACCTTCGGCCACTGACGTTCGCCCTGATTCGACAGCGGCAAAATCCCGCCAGTGGCGATATGCAGCGCGCGGCTCAAACCGAACTCATCGGAACCGCGATACAGCTGCGCGTACAAATTGGCTTTCTCCAGCATGCTGCCGGTGCCAAACGGTGACCAGTGATCGATCACGCTGTCCGTGCCGGTCATCACCGTGATGCCCGCCGCCTGCAACTGCGGCAGCGGCATGGTCAGCTTGCCAATCGGAATGGTCGACGCCACGCTCATCTGCTGCTCGGCCATGCCCGTAATCATCTGATCCAGCGCTTTGCCTTCCAGCGTGCCGAGCGCAAAACCGTGGCTCAGCGTCACTTTGCCCTTCAGCTGCGGGTTTTTCGCGATGGTGTCGATCATGTACTGAATGGCCGCCACGCCGGATGGCGAGGTTTCGTGCAGATGGATATCCACGCCGCGCTGGAAATCGAGGGCGATATGGAACATCGCATCCAGCGACGCCTGCATCGCGCCATCCACGTTGGTGGGATCCAGCCCGCCGACAAACTGCACGCCCATCTGCATCGCTTCGCGCATCAAGCCATCAACCTTCGAGTGCAGCAAACCGTGCTGCGGGAAGGCAACAATTTCACACGGGAATTCCGCATGATTCGCCAGCGCCAGCTTGAGATGCTCAAGGCTTTTCAGGCCGCTAACCGGATCGATATTGCAGTGGCTGCGCGCTTCGGTGGTGCCTTTGCTGTGCAGCAAACCAATGATCGCTTCGGCACGCGCCTGCGACGTCGGCAGCAGTTGCGGGATCAGCACCTGTTCGCGCGCAATCATATCCATGATGGTTTTGCCCTGACGCGGACGCGGCGCTTCCCACGGACCACCGTAAAAGGTTTTGTCGAGATGGATATGCATATCGCGGGTGCGCGGCAGCAGCAGGGCGCCGTTGGCATCCCACTGAGGCAGATTGGTGTTGCGCGCTTTGCCTGCGGCATCAATCGCCGCGAAAGTGCCGTCTTTGATGGTGATGTCGTACAGCGCGGTGCGTGTGGCGATCACCTCTTTACCGTCGCGCTCAAAGCCCTCTTCGAGGCGGACATTGAGCAGCTGGTAGTGCGCAACGCGCGGTGGCGGCGTGTGCGGCTGTGTGCTATTAGCGAGCAGCGGTGAAGCGGGTGCAGCGTAGCTGATGCCGGCGGCCAGCAGGCTTCCGGCGGCGGTCAGACTGAGAAATTCACGACGGCTGGGAGAGGTCAGTTGCATCAGCGGTTCCATCAAACGAGAAACGCTTAATCTGGCAAAACTCAACGCAGCGCGCTGCGATATTTGCCACTGGTTAGCAGTGGAAAAATCACTGCCACTGCAGCTGACAAAAGGTCACCAGCGCGGCGGCCAGCGCCTGCTGCAGTTCGTCCTGCGGCGCACGGCAAAATAGCGCCAGTTCAAAATGGTTGATGGTGGGTAAACCATCGGCTTCCCCTAATACGCGATGCTCAGGCAAGCGGCAGCTGGCGGGCAGCAGCGTTAAGCCCAATCCGGCGGCGCTGGCGCTGGCGAGCGCCACCAAACTGGCGCTGCTGTAGCTGATGCGCCAGCTGCGGCCGAGGCTATCCAGCGTCTGCGCCATCTCCTCGCGATATAAACCGAGCTGCGGGAACACCACCAGCGGCACCGGCGTTTGCTCAAAGCAGGGATGTGCGGCGCTGTCCAGCCACAGCAGCGGCTCGGGGCGCGCAGCCAGCGGACGTTCACCGCCCGGCTGTTTGATCAGCATGATATCCAGCTCCTCACGCTGCCAGGCGCGATGCAAATCGACATACATGCCGCTCATCACATCAAGGCGCAGTTGCGGATGTTCGCGACTGAACTCCGCCAGCAATCCGGCGGTCGGCGCGGCGAAATCCTCAGGCACGCCAAGGCGCAGCACGCCGTCGCGCCATTTATCGCTCAGCACGTCGTGCGCTTCGCCGTTTAACGCGATGATGCGGCGCGCATAGCCCAGCAGCTTTTCGCCCTCTTCGGTGAGCGCCACCTGATGCGACGTGCGCTGCAGCAGCGGTTTACCGATCATCTCTTCCAGCCGACGCACCTGCTGGCTCACGGTGGATTGCGACAGATGCACGCGATCGGCGGCGCGGGTGAAGCTGGCGGTTTCGCACACCGCGACAAAACTCAGCAGTTGCTGCGGGGTAAACATCGGCTGACGATTCATTTTTCCACTGGTCGTTATGGTGTTATTTCATTTCCAAATAGTAACGACTGCTGCGATGCTGACAACCTCTTTGCAGCAGGATTGTGTATGAATCGACATTTCAACGGATTAACGCTCGCCGCTTTGGTAGTGGCTGGGCTGAATATGCGACCGTTACTCACTTCTCTTAGTCCATTACTCGGCCAGCTTCGGCAAACGATGGGCCTCTCTTCACTGGCGGCTTCGCTGCTGCCTGCGGTACCGATGGTGATGATGGGCGCGGTCGCGCTACTGAGCGCTTCGCTGATGCAGCGCGTGCCGCTGCAACGCTTGCTGCTAGCCGGATTGACGCTGCTGCTGCTGGCGCTGGCGGCGCGTGGCGTGATCCACGACGGCAGTTGGCTGGTGGTCAGCGCGCTGTTTGGCGGCCTTGGCGTGGGCGTGGTACAGATGGCGATGCCGGGCCTGATTCGTCAGCGCTTTGCGCAGCGCAGCGCGCCGGTCACCGGATTGTGGGCCGGTGCGCTGATGGGCGGCGGCGGTTTGGGGGCGGCGTTATCGCCGTGGCTCAGCGATCATTTTGGCGGGTCGCTGGCGCTGAGCGGCTGGGCGCTGCCGGTGCTGCTGGCGATTGCACTGTGGCTTTACGTGCGCGTACCAACCGTCGCCAGCACGGAAAAGGTTGCGCTGCCGTCGCTGTGGCGCACGCCGCGCGCCTGGACGCTGGCAATCAGTTTTGGCCTGGTGAACGGTGGTTACGCCACCTGCGTTGCCTGGCTGCCGGATGCCTATCATCATCTTGGCTGGTCGGCGCAGGCCGGCGGATCGCTGCTCGGCGCAATGATTCTGTGTCAGGTTGCAGGTGCGCTGTTGATGCCGCTGCTAGCGCGTAAGGCGGATCGGCGTCCGCAGCTGATTATCAGCCTGGTTTGTCAGCTGATCGGCATGAGCGGCTTTCTGTTTGCCCCGCTGTTCGCGCCGTGGCTGTGGGCGGCGATTGCCGGATTTGGTCTGGGCGCGGCGTTCCCACTGGCGATGGTGCTGGCGCTTGATCACCTGCCGCATCCACAGGCCGGTGCACGGCTGGTGGCGTTTATGCAGGGCGCGGGCTTTATCATCGCCGGCTGCATGCCGTTTATCGCCGGTCAGCTACAGGCATTAACCCACAGTTTTTCCAGCGTCTGGCTGATGCAGGCGGCGGTGACGGTCGGGCTGATTTTGCTGAACCTGCGCTTTCATCCGCGCAGTTATGATCGGGCCTTTGGCCGGACTGCGGCGTAATTGGTCCTACCAAAAGATTCAAATGTGGCCGCGTCGTCACATAACATGAAAAATCCCGCCTGTTTCGTTGCATCGAAATAACAAAGCATTAACCATTCTCCTCCATCAAGCCCGCCATGCTGCATTTTGGTCCTACCAATGCAGCATGGCGGGGGAGCCTTTCTCAGGATAATGCGATGACCGAAAATACGCTGCGGGCGCGGCTCTGCGCCTGGATTACCGAGCATCAGCTGGAGCCGGGCATGCGGCTGCCGTCCGAACGCGCGCTGGCGGCCGAGTTCGGTTCATCGCGATCGTCACTGCGCGAGGCGATCCAGCAACTGATCAGCAGCGGCGTGTTGATCAGTAAACGCGGTGGCGGCACCTGGCTACGTCAGCCGCAGCAACCGTGGTCGGAACAGCGCATCGTAGAGCCGATTCGTCAACTGCTGGCTGAAGATCCCGATTATCGCTACGACATCCTTGAAGCGCGTCACGCAATAGAGGCCAGCACAGCGTGGCACGCGGCGTTGCGCGCCACCGAAGCCGATAAAGAGCGGCTGGCTTACGCCTTTGATGCGCTGCTGAAGATTAAGCAGAGCGACGATGCCGATCTCGCGGCGCAGGCCGATCTGCGTTTTCATCTCGCCATCGCCGAAGCCTCGCACAATGTGGTGCTGCTGCAGACCATGCGCGGCTTTTTCGATCTGCTGCAATCCTCGGTGCTGCACAGCCGTCAGCGCATGTATACCCATCCGGTGATTTTTAATCGTCTTAACGAACAGCATCAGGCGATGTTTGATGCGGTGATGGCCGGTGATGCGGAAACGGCGCGCCAGGCGGCGATGGATCATCTCGGCTTTGTTCACACCACTATGAAAACCCTGCATGAAGATGAGGCGCGCCAGGCGCGCATTACGCGTCTGCCGGGCCACCAACCTCAGCACAAGGAAAATAACGGATGATCATTTCTGCTGCCAGTGACTATCGCGCTGCGGCGCAACGCATCTTGCCACCGTTCTTGTTTCACTATCTGGATGGCGGCGCTTACGCCGAGCACACGCTGAAGCGCAATGTCGCTGATCTCTCCGACGTGGCGCTGCGCCAGCGCGTGCTGAAAAACATGTCGGAGTTGAGCCTCGAAACGAAGCTGTTCAACGAAACCCTGTCGATGCCGGTGGCGCTGGCGCCGGTCGGCTTGTGTGGCATGTATGCGCGACGCGGTGAAGTGCAGGCGGCGCGCGCGGCGGCGCTGAAAGGCATTCCGTTTACGCTCTCAACCGTATCGGTTTGCCCCATCGAAGAAGTGGCGCCGGCCATTAATCGTCCGATGTGGTTCCAGCTCTATGTGCTGCGCGATCGCGGCTTTATGCGCAACGCGCTGGAGCGCGCCAAAGCCGCCGGCTGTACCACGCTGGTGTTCACTGTCGATATGCCGACGCCGGGCGCACGTTATCGTGATGCGCACTCCGGCATGAGCGGCCCCAATGCGCCGCTGCGTCGTTACTGGCAGGCGGCAACCCATCCGCAATGGGCGTGGGATGTCGGTTTACATGGCCGTCCGCACGATCTCGGCAACATCTCCACTTATCTTGGTAAACCGACCGGGCTGGAAGATTACATCGGCTGGCTGGCGAACAATTTCGATCCGTCGATTTCCTGGAAAGATCTGGAGTGGATTCGTGAATTCTGGGATGGCCCGATGGTGATTAAAGGCATTCTCGACGCGGAAGATGCGCGCGATGCGGTGCGATTTGGTGCCGATGGCATTGTGGTGTCGAATCACGGCGGGCGTCAGCTGGACGGCGTGCTGTCGTCGGCGCGCGCGTTGCCGGCAATTGCCGATGCGGTGAAAGGCGATATTACCCTTCTCGCCGACAGCGGGATTCGCAGCGGATTGGATGTGGTGCGGATGATCGCCCTCGGTGCCGACAGCGTGCTGCTGGGACGCGCGTTTGTCTATGCGCTGGCAACGCACGGTCAGCGCGGCGTTGAAAATCTGCTCAACCTGATTGAGAAAGAGATGAAAGTGGCGATGACGCTGACCGGCGCGAAATCGATCAAAGAGATTACGCAGGCTTCGCTGGTGCAGGCTAACGCGCTGTTGAGCGAGGCGGGCTTGAGTCCGGCGCGTCCACGCGCGGTGAGCTAATCCAGCAGAATGAGTCATGTTGTCTATACTCAATAGCTGTCGAACACAACAGGAGGAATGACATGACCATTCATAAGAAAGGATCGGCCCATTGGGAAGGCGACATTAAAGGCAAAGGTACGGTAAGTACCGAAAGCGGCGTGTTGAGCAATCAACCGTACGGTTTCAATACCCGTTTTGAAGGCCAGAAGGGCACTAACCCGGAAGAGCTGATTGGTGCTGCGCACGCCGCTTGTTTCTCAATGGCGTTGTCATTGATGTTGGGCAATGAAGGGCATCCGCCAACAAGCATTGATACCACCGCGGATGTGTCGCTGGATAAAAAGGGCGACGGTTTTGCCATCACCAAAATCGCGCTGACCAGCGCCATCGTCTTACCGGGCATTGATGACGCGAAGTTTGATGAGATCATCCAGAAAGCCAAAGCGGGCTGCCCGGTTTCTCAGGTACTGAATGCTGAAATCACGCTCGACTACACGCTGAATAAATAATCGCCCAAATGGGTGACCAGCGTTAGAATCAACGGTGCGCCTTAGGGCGCATCGTTGCTTTCTGTCGTCTGGAGGATGCGTGGCAAAAAAACTGGCTGCAACCAAACACTGGAAAATGATCGTGGTGCTGTTGTGCATCTGCGGGGCGCTGATGCTGATTCGCTGGGCGGCGATGATATGGGGATGAAAGAGTGGATCAGCAGCCACAAGCTTGGCGTGTTGGTGATGGTGATTTTGGTGCTGGAGTTACTGCACTACCTGCTCACGGCGTCATGGTTCCCATGGCAGATTGGCTAATCAATCAGGCGTACTCACCGTCTGTCTGGCGTACGTTACGCGCACTGCTGCGCGCAATGCGATACGCCTTGCGTGGATCGCCCGCCACGAACTCAAACGTGGGCGAGAAATAGAATGGCAGCCAGCCGCCGAAGCCGCTTTCCCATTCCCAACGTACGGGGCAGGGCCAGAGAATGCCATCATACAAAATGTAATAAACCCAGCGTCCGTTTGGACGACGGGGGCGAGATGTTTTCATTGGATTCACAACGATGATAGTGAAAAGCAGCTTATATTTTGAACGCTACAACCCATTCTTGCAATGCCGTTTGGCTACTATTTGCGCAACTTTAATCAAGCTGGCACCGAATTAACGGTACACTTCGCCACAAAGTAAGACCACATTTGGCCGCACTTTATGGATGCGATCGGCCATCTGCTCACAGGCCACTTTGGTCGGATAGATACGCTCCGAAACCGGTAAGGCATCACAGGCATCATGCCCACATGCGCTCACTAATAAAACAAAACCAATCAGCATAATCAGACTCCTTTAACACCTTCTCGCTGGTACGGAATGTGTGGCTGGTCGTTCCCTTTTTTGATCCAGTATAGCTAAACGCGTTGAGAGTCAATTATCACCCTGAGCGGCTTTCTTGTCCGGCTCGCAAGATTATACGCATCGCAGTGCGCAACCGTAGCTCAATCTGGGCTAAACTATGCGGCCCTGATAAAAACGATGAGTGAGTTAACATGTCGAACGAAATTGCCCAACCAGCCAGCAGCCCAAAACAAGCCGCCTTGCAACTGGTGATTGAACTGGTGCGCGCGGGAAAACTGAGCCCGCTGCACGGTGATGCTTCCAACATGATTTCTATCTACGAACAGTTCAAAAACCATTTCGAAGCGGAAAAAGAGTAGCGCAAAAAATTATTTACGGCGCGTTGATAGCGCCGTAAATTTGAGATAGAGCTGTTAGCTAATTTAAATTATAACCATAATTATTCGAGCATAGCACGCGCTTCCAAAATTGTTCTCTATCTATAATTAGCTGATCATCCGTTCTCATTGAATAGAATTCCAATAAAGAAAATTGGAAGTTCTTTCTGGCATAATCGATGCCAGCCAAAGAAATTATCTCCGTGAGTCCTTCATTCAAACCATGTCCGGTGTGAACATAACATTCCCAGCGTGACCAAATGCCTGAATCACCATATGCGGAACCAACATATTTCTTTCCATTGGATTTATCTACAATAAGATAGACACCTTTGACGTTTAGCAATGCAGTTTTCCAATCTAAACGTTGGTTTTTGATGATGTGCTCGATTTTATCAAATGAATGTTCGATTTTGTCAAAGCCGCAGAATGTCTCGCCTGAGTATTGCTCTTCAAGTATCTGAGATATTTGCATTTTTGTGTAGTGATTTTCAAACAAGAAAGATCGTCCACGAGCTCCTGGGCCCGGATATTTTATAAGAAGTCGACCTATAAATTCTTTGTGCAAATCGAGCAGTTTAACAGTATATTTTTCCTGGTTTCTTTCTAATACTTCATAGATGCCACCAAATAACCACCGTTCTTGTTGAGGGTAAAACTTTATCAAACTGAAGATGTATTTTCTGTTGAAGTCATCTCTATGTCCTCTCCATTCATTCCATGCTTGCCATTCATCTTTACTACGAACAAAAGCATCCAGTGGCTGTTCTTCATAATTATAAACTGCAAAGTGAACCTTATAATCAAATTCATTCTCAATCTGTAAAACTGAACTCAGAGATATCATCCGTTGACCTCATCTTTAATGGTGATTTAATGAAATATTTTAACTCTGTAATGATTGTAGATTTAATTTTTAGCCTAATTTTTATGCGTATAAAACGTGATCTTTTTTATTAAGCGAAATACCAGGCGGGCAGGATAGCGATTAAATTGTTCAGCGTGTGCAGGAAAATCGGCAGCGCCAGGCTGTTGCTGCGCAGGCGCGCGTAGCACAGCAGCATGGAAAACAGCGTTAAGGCAACCAGCGTTTCCCAGTGCACATATTGGGTATGCATCGCGGCGAACAGCAGGGAGGTGAGCAGCATGCAGGCCAAACGGCTTCTCGGCGCCCACAACAGAAAACCTTGCAGTAAAAATCCCCGGAACAGCACTTCTTCAAACACCGGCGCCAGCAGCACGGCGGTGAGCAGCAGAATCAACATCGAGCTGCGTCCCTGCTGCGATTGCGCAATCAGCCAGCCTTCGGGTTGCAGAAACTGCGTCTGCGCCACCATCAAAGCAAACAGCAATCCAATAAACAGCAGCGCCTGCATCGGCCGCACAAAGCCCAGCGGAATGTCGCTGCGACGCTGACAGTAAAAACGGTACAGCGGATAGATCACCGCAAACTCCACCAGGCAAAGCACCGGCATCAGCAAGCCGTTGGTACGCAGCATCCCGTAATTGGGAAACAGCGTAACCAGCATGGTCACAAGGTAATAGACCACAAAGCTACCCACGTAGAACAGCGTTAACGTAACTTTGTCGGATTGGGTGTCCATAGGCGACTCAGCGAGCAGAGGAGAGCGCATAGTAGCAACGCCGATCATCCCTGTCGAGGTGGCGTGCTGCACATTTGCGCTGCTCAAATATTCCACCAACAAGACTAAATCTGCGGCGCTCGGGGCCGATAACCGATCAAACCCTTACAGGGTGGAGATGTGCGCAGTCTGCGTTGTCATCCGCCTTTTTTTGCTGCCTGTATTCTACGAGCAATGCGCATGAATTCTGAGTTTCACCGGCACACGGCACTGGCCGCCAGGACCAATATGGAAGCACATACGGTAAGGCTGACGCGGCGCAGTCTGCGCACCTTATCCTCGCTGCTGTTTGGCGTGCTACTTCTCTCTGTGGTGATGGTGCTGGTTATCGCCCATCGACAAAACATCGACTCAATCCAGCAGGATGCCAATCTGATGCGTCAGGCGTGGCAGCAACAGCAGCAACAGATGCTCGTCGATGCGCGCGATTATGCTAACTGGGGCGAAGGCTGGAAGAACCTGCATCTGACGGTCAATAAGGTTTGGGCGTGGGACGAAGAGAACTTTGGTCCGGGGCTTTACAAGGAGTATCACTACGACGGCGTGTTCGTGGTCGATGGCAATGGGAAAACCCGCTATGCGGTGATTAACGGTGAATTATCGGATGCTTCGATTGAGAGCTTGTTAGGCGCACAAAGCAACGTACTGCTAAGCGCGGCGCGCTCACGGCATGACGCCGTTGCAGGCAATGCGCTGGTGGAGAGTAACCCGGCGATTGTCGTGGCCGCGCCGATTACGCCGGGCAAAGGACAGGATTTGCCGACGATGCCCGGCCCCGCTTCGGTCATGGTGTTCGTTAACACTTTCACGCCACAAAAACTGCAAACGCTGGGTAAAGCCCTGAATGTGATTGAACCGCGCATCGCCAGCGATCTAAACGATGCGCTGTTTGAGCCACGGCTGGTGGAGCCGGTGCTGCAGGGCGAACCCCTGGTGCTGCGCTGGCAGCCGAAAAATCCCGGCTTCGGTGTGATGTGGCTGATGATGCCGCTGCTGCTGTTCACCGCGCTGGCGGTGGCGCTGGTGACGCGTCGCGTGCTGCGGCATGCACTGCACAACGCGGTGATCTCCGATCGTCGCTTTGAAATGCTGGCGATCAGTCAGCGTGAGTTGGCCAACAGCGAAGAGCGTTTTCGCGATCTGGCGGAAGCCGCGTCGGACTGGATTTGGGAAGTCGACGCACAGGGCCGCCTCTGTTATCTCTCGTCGCGCTTTGCTGCGGTGACCGGCCATGAAGTGAAAAGCTGGATTGGACGTCCGCTCGATCAACTGCTGAGCCATCCCAGCCATTCGCTGGTCTCCTGGCTGATGCGTCAAGGCGAAGAGGTGAAACATGTGCCGCTGCGCTGCCAGTTTATGTCGGCCAACGGCGAGCGCCGCATTGGGCAGTTAATGGCGAAAGCCATTCGGCGTAACGGCTTGCGCTCGGGTTTTCGCGGCACGGTGTCGGATATCACTCATGAAGTGGACGCCGAAGCGCGCATTCAGTTTCTGTCACGTCATGACATGCTGACCGGCCTCGCGAACCGCATGCAGCTGCAGGAGTATTTAACCGCGTATCTGGAGTGCGTCAGCGCGGATGATCCGCTATTTGTCATCAGTTTCGATCTCGATCAGTTCAAACCGATCAACGACACGTGGGGCCACGCGGTCGGTGATGACGTTCTGAATGAGATCTCGACACGGCTGAAAAGCTTGCTGGCGCCGAATGAACTGGCGGCCCGGCTCGGCGGCGATGCCTTTATTTTGCTGCTGCGCGAAAGCACGCGGGCGGGCGTGGAATATCGCTGTCGTGCTCTGCAGCGCATGGTGCATCAACCGATCATCAGCGGATCGCATCAAATCAGCCTCACCGCCAGCATGGGCATCGTATCAGCACCGCAGGATGCGGCTCAGCCGGAAGCGCTGTTACGCCTGGCCGATATTGCGCTGGCTCAGGCGCGCAGTGCCGGACGCGATCGGTGGGTTTGGTACTCCACCGATATGGCGAACCATCTGCAGTCAAAACGCGACATGGTGCAGGCGATTGAGGGCGCGCTGCACAATCACGCCTTCACGCTGCATTACCAGCCGCGCTATCAGCTGCAAAGCGGGCAGCTGGCTGGCGCTGAAGCGCTGATTCGCTGGCAGATAGCCGACGACCAATGGATCACACCCGATCGCTTTATTCCATTAGCGGAAGAGAACGGCCTGATCGCTGCGATCAGCGATTGGGTGCTGATGCGCGCATGCGCGGACGCCCGCGACTGGGGCGAACAGCGCTATGTTTCCGTGAATATTTCGCCGGTGGAGTTTCGTAATAACGATCTGGTGCAGCGCGTGGCGCATGCGCTGGAGGTGAGTGGATTACCGGCCACACGTCTGGAGCTGGAGATCACCGAAAACGTCACTTTTGAGAATCCGGATCGCGCATTGGAGATCATGCAAGGCCTGCGCGCGCTCGGCGTGCGGCTGACGGTGGATGATTTTGGTACTGGCTATGCGGCGTTGGGCTATCTGAAAACTTTCCCGTTCAACGGTTTGAAGATCGATCGTTCATGGATGAAGGAGTTCCCGGAATCGCAGCAGGCGCAATCGGTGGTGGCGGGGATTGTCGGTCTGGCTCGCGCGTTTGCGCTGACCATTACCGCTGAAGGGATTGAAACCGAAGCACAGCTAAAGGCGCTGAAAGCGCTGTCGTGTGAAGAAGGGCAGGGATATGTCCTTGGCCGACCCATGTCGCTGGCAGCCTTCAATGCGCGGTTACAGGAAGAGGAAACCGTCAATTGATTTTGCACACATTGTAGCGGCGCAATGCATTGCGTGATAAATCGCGCCGCTACGAAATGTGCGCGGCTTTTTAACGCACTCTGATCGCAACAAACGTCATCAGAGCGGCGAAGCCAACAAAAATCACCAGTTCCATCATTGCCTCCTCGCTAAGAAAATTCTTAGTTAATTGTAGTGGCTGGCGGATTGATTTTTAGACAGTGCGTGCGATTAATCCTAACTTTTGAGAGGAAGATCGCCCTTTTGAGCTGATTAGTGCGACCAATCTGCTGTAAAAATTTCCGTTTCACGGTCACGCTTTGCTACTCTCAAAAACCGGTTGTCTATTTATCCAGGAGGAGAAACTTGTGACCCATTATGGAAAAGCGCTACTGGTAACGGCCTTTTTTGCCCTGACCGCGTGCCAGTCAGCCAGCAAACCTGACGCCAGCGCGGCTGCCAGCCACGATCCGGAAACCGATCAGTGCGGCGCATCGCAATACCAAAACTACGTTGGTCAGCCATTATCGACGCTCGACAACAAACGCTTCGCGGTGCCCGTGCGTGCTATTCCGTGGAATTCAGCGGTAACGATGGATTTCAATCTGCGTCGGATAAATTTCGCGGCGGATCAAAGCGGTAAAATTTCCCGGGTGTACTGCGGATAACAAAAAAACGACATTGCATTGTCATCGGGCTGTCACAGCGCCGGGCGAGGATAACTGCGCACTACGGAGATTTCCTCGTCACTCTCGAATATGCAATGTTCGTCTTATTTCTTCCCGCTGCGGCGGGAATTTTTTTATCTTTCGGCCTGCAAGGCTGATGGAGGAGTGATGATGAGAACGCGTGGAAAATTGCTGCTGTTAACGCTGTTGTTGAGTCCGCTGGCGCAGGCGTCGAGCGAAGCCGCATGGCAGCAGAACGACAAAAATATGCAGCAAAGCTGTCTCAAGGCCAGCGGCCTGAAGACAGCGAAAGTGGTGGGTAAGCCGATTCAGTATGATGACAGCGTGGGCTTTGATGCGCTGCTGCTGGAAGGTCGCTATCCGCAAAAGCACATGAAAAATCAGGTCGGACGCGAACTCTGCCTGTACCAGCGTCAAAGCGGCAAGGCATTTGTCAGCGAAGCCGACCATCTGCGTGCGGTAAAATAGTGGCGTGGGCCGCTATTTCTGCGGCCCCGATTCCAGCAGTTTTGCCAGTAAGTTGCGGTAGCTCTGCAGCTGCTGTTCATCCCCTTCAAATTCCAGCTTATCAATCACGCGCGCAATAATCGCTTTGCTGGTGGCAGGCTGTCCGTCATCCATCAGTTCGCGCATGATCGCCGCCAGCATGTCGCTCTCATGCGGTGCATGCCAGGCTGGGCTATTGAAGTAGTCGGTAATCGCCCGACTGGCGCTGTTTGGCTGGGTTCTCATAGCTGACCTCCGCAGAGACAACGATGCCCACCGCCGGATAATGGCAGCATGGGGAAATTGGGTTTAATCATGCGGACTGTCCAGAACAGACAGCGCGTCGCCAGTGATAACTGGTGGTTTTTTAAACATAGATGCGGTGTAGAATATTGTCAGTAACGTGTAGACATATTTTTTCACGTTTGCCTGCCATTGCGATGCGCTTATCTTGCGGCAGGCAGGGTTTCAGCACATAAAGACACTAAAAAACGGCTTTCAGACATGATTTGCTGTGAGCAAAATCACGCTCGACAGTGTAAAACTGCGTTTTTTCGCCCATGCCATGTTTTGCCGTCCGGTAATGTTATGAGATTGTTAGACTGAACTCTCGTTTCATTCTGCTGATGCCCACGCCCATGTTACGCTCCATCGAGTCCTGGAAAGTTAATCTGATATCTGTTTGGTTTGGCTGCTTTTTTACCGGCCTTGCTATCAGCCAGATCATTCCCTTCCTGCCGCTGTATGTGGAAGAACTCGGGATTCGTGGCGGTAACGCGCTCAGCGTCTGGTCTGGACTCACTTTCAGCGTCACCTTCATTGTTTCTGCCGCCGTCGCGCCGTTGTGGGGCAGCCTTGCTGACCGTAAAGGGCGCAAGCTAATGCTGCTGCGCGCCTCTTTCGGCATGGGCGCGGTGATTCTGCTGCAGGCGTTTGTCACTCAGGCGTGGCAGCTGTTGCTGCTGCGCGCGCTGATGGGCCTTACGTCCGGCTACATTCCCAATGCGATGGCGCTGGTGGCGGCGCAGGTGCCGCGCGAGCGCAGCGGCTGGGCGCTCAGCTGTGTTTCCACCGGGCAGATCAGCGGCGTCATTCTCGGGCCGATGATTGGCGGTTTGCTGGCGGACTGGCTCGGTTTACGCATGGTGTTTATCGTCACCGCCGTGCTGCTGATGGTGAGCTTTCTCGTCACCTTATTTCTGATAAAAGAGACCGGTTATACGCCGGTTAGCAAGCAGGACAAGCTGAGCGGGCGCGACGTGTTTCTCACCCTCGATAATCCGCGCTTAATGATCTGCCTGTTCTTCACCACCATGGTGATTCAGATGTGCAACGGCTCGGTGAACCCCATCCTGACGCTGTTCGTGCGCGAGCTGGCACCGAATGCGCAGAACATCGCGTTTCTCAGCGGGGTGATCGCCGCGCTGCCGGGCGTATCGGCGCTGATCTCCGCGCCACGGCTGGGTAAACTCGGCGATCGTATTGGCACGCAACGCATTCTGCTCGCCACTATGATGGTTTCATTATTGCTGCTGGTGGCGATGTCGTTCGTCACCAGCGCGACGCAGTTGGGCGTGTTGCGTTTCCTGTTGGGGTTTGCCGATGGTGCCATGATGCCGGCGGTGCAAACGCTGCTGGTGCGGCATTCACGCGATAACGTCACCGGGCGCATTTTCGGCTACAACCAATCGTTTATGTACTTGGGTAACGTGGCGGGTCCGCTGCTGGGCGCGGCGGTATCGGCGGCAACCGGCTATCGCTGGGTGTTCTTCGCCACGGCGATGGTGGTGATGGTTAACGTGATCTTCCTGCGCCGCTTCTATCGTCGGCCGAAAACCACGCTGACTCCACCTTTGAGCCAGCGTGAAACCGCAGAAAAACCTACTGACGCAACGTCAGCGCGTAGTGCCAGCGCTGCTGAGAAAGCAAAAACTCCGGGCTAACGCTTGGGCTCCATGAATCATCACCGCCGACGCCCATGTGGAAGCCATCGAGGTGCAGCCAGCACCCATCCTCTTGCTGCAATAAGTGGCGATGCGAGGTGGCACGCAGCTGTTCAAGGCTGAAGCGACTGAGCGAAAAGGCGAAGTCGCCGCTCACCTGCAAGCCATTGCTATGTAACTGACGCGTGCCACAGCGCAAACCATTTTCACCGGGGAACACATACGCGGTGCTGAGCGCTGCCAGTGGCAGCTGCCAGCGCGAGAACTGCGCCGCCAGTTGGCGATCCGGATAGTTCTCGTGCGGGCCCAAACCGAGCCAGCTCACCTGCTGCGGCGACTTCGCCAGTTGGCAGCGCAGCCCGATGCGTGCCGGCGCCGGCAGACCGGGCGCCTGTTCCACATTGACGCTAATGGACAACTCACCGTTAGCATTAATTTGATAGCGTTTGTGGCTGGTGAAAGCCAGCTGACCGTTGGCCAGCCACTGATGCCAGGTTTCAATCAGCACGCTGTGTTTCAGGCTATCGACCTGCATATCCACCAGCACCGCTTGCAACTCATCGTAGCCCGCACGTTTCCAGCGCTCGACCCACGCATTGGGATCAACATTGGCAGCTTCGCTGGTGCCGATATCGTTATCAATCGGCGCACGAATAAAGCACTCCTGCAGCGGCGTGAGCAGCGTTTCTTCATCATCGACAAACCATTGCACCAGCTCGCCACTGCGGCGCGAGAAGTGCCAGCGCTGCTGCGGCACTACTACCGCCACCAGATCGTGATTGGCAATCAGTTCCGGCGCGGTGGCACCGAGCTCTACAACGCGCACCGGCAGCGCAGCGGGCAGCGGCCACTGATCCCAGGCGACGCGCGCATCCGCTTCGGACCACGGCGTGGCGTTGATTTGATGCACCGCCAGATTAAGCCACGCGTAGCCCTGCAAATCTTCACTGGCGGGCAGCGTAAAGGTCTGGCTGCCTTGAGCGGCGAGATCGAGCGGCAGTTCACCGCTGGCGATGGCAACGCCATCCTGCTCGATTGACCAGCGCAGCACTTCGTTATCGCTGCGGCGGAACAGATATTCGCTGCTGACGGTAAAGCGAGACGGCTCGTTAGCATCCCGCTGAAACTGGAAGTACTGCTGCGCGCGCTGGGCTTCAAACAGCGCCGGATGCGGTGAGCGGTCGGCAAAAACCAGCCCGTTCATGCAGAACTGGCGATCGTTCGGCGTATCGCCAAAATCCCCGCCGTAGGCTTGCCAGGCTTCACCGTTTTCGTCGTAGCGCGTCAGGCTTTGATCGACCCAATCCCAGACGAAGCCGCCCTGCAAGCGCGGGAACTGGCGGAAGGCTTGCCAGTATTTCGCGAAACCGCCAAAGCTGTTGCCCATCGCGTGGGCGTATTCACACAGAATCAATGGCCGCGTCTCGCCCGGCAAACCAATCCACTTTTTCAGCGACCACTTTGGCACCGCCGGAAAAGGCTGATCCTGATCGACGCGCGCGTACATCGGGCAGACGATATCGGTGGCGGCGGTGTTGGCGCCACCGCCTTCGTACTGCACCGGACGCGTCGGATCGCTGCTTTTCACCCAGTGATAGAGCGCATCGTGCGTGCTGCCGTGACCTGATTCGTTGCCCAGCGACCAGATAATAATGCAGGCATGATTGCGGTCGCGCTGCACCATGCGCGTGACGCGCTCGCTGTAGGCGGCGAACCAGCGCGGATCGCTGGAGAGGCGATTCATGGGCTGCATACCGTGCGTTTCGATATTCGCCTCATCCACCACATACAAACCGTATTGATCGCACAGGCGATACCACAGCGGATGATTGGGATAGTGCGCGCAGCGTACCGCGTTGAAGTTGTGGCGCTTCATCAGCTCGATATCGCGGCGCATGCTGGCTTCATCCACCACCTGACCGTGTTCCGGGTGATGTTCATGGCGGTTCACACCACGAATCAGCAGCGGCTTGCCGTTGAGGCACAATTGGCCCTGTTCAATGCTGACGCGGCGGAAACCGACGTCGTAAGCTTCGGCTTCGAGCACGGCACCGTTTTCATCCATCAGCGTCACCACCGCGCGATAGAGATGCGGCGTTTCGGCGCTCCACAGTTGCGGCTGGTTGACCGGCAAGATCAGCAGGGCGCGTTCGGGATAATGTCCGCGCTCGTCGATAATCGCGCTGCCGGGTGCCTGTTCCTGCTCACCAATGCAGCTGTCGCCGCGCCACAAACTGACGCGCAGACGGCACTGCGCGGGCTGACGATCGCCGGCGTAGATCTTGACGCTGACACGCAGATCGCCGCGCAGGTATTCCGGGCTCAGCACGGTTTCAATCTGCACATCGGCCAGTTGCGTTTCCGGCTTATGCAGCAAGCTGACATCACGGAAGATGCCGCTCATGCGCCACATATCCTGATCTTCCAGATAGCTGCCATCGCACCAGCGCAGCACCATCACGGCTAAGCGGTTCTGGCCGGGCTGCAAAGCGTGAGTGAGATCAAACTCAGCGGGCAGGCGGCTGTCCTGCGAATAGCCGATCCACTGGCCGTTACACCACAGGAAGAAGGCCGAATTTACGCCGTCGAAGATAATGCGCGTTTGGCCCTGTTGCAGCCAGCTAGCATCCACTGTGAATGTGAGCGAGTAGCATCCAGTAGGATTCTGTTGCGGCACCAAAGGTGGCGTTACCGGAATTGGATACTGCACGTTGGTATAAATTGGCGCGTCAAAGCCGTGCAGCTGCCAGTTTGCGGGCACCGGCAGCGCATCGGCGCCAGGCAAATCCTGCAGCAGCCAGCTTTGCGGTACCGCTTCCGGCTGCGTGAAGTAGCTGAAGCTCCATTGGCCGTTCAATAGCTGGCGCGAAGGCGAAGGGCGGTCATCGCGCGCGCTGATTTCGTCGCGCCAGCTGGCAAACGGCGGATGCGCATCCAGTCGATTAAGGCTGGTGATCACCGGATTTTCCCAGTCACGGCGCGCCAGAATTTCACTCAGGGAGACAGCAGATAAGCTCATGATGGGATCTCATTTATTGTAATGCGCTCACATTGCGTGAAATCGCACCGGCTGTAAAGCGTTCAACCACGATTTTGCGCAGCGCGTTGGCAGCAATCTATGCCAGCCGTGCAATGTTTTTGCCGCTTTAGTGCCAGTAAATTGTTAAGCGTGGTGAGCAGAGATGAATAGCGCCGGGTTGCGGAGAATTCTGTATTGTCGTGTCCGATGCGGCCTCATACACTCAGCCCGATTTCACCATTCCGAGGTAATTATGGTCCGTATGATTAAAATCGCCGCAGTTGTGGCATTGGTCACCGCGTTGAGCGGTTGTATTTTCCCACCTCCGGGTGGCGGCGGTTGGGGCGGCGGTCATGGCGGCGGCGGTCCGGGACGCGGCTTTATGGGGCCGCATTAATACCCGTCATACTTCAGGCTGCAGGTGCGTTGGCTGCGTGCATTCACCTTCAGTCACTTAGTGAAGTAAGCTCCTAAGGATGATTGCACTTGCCGCCTTCCTGCACCTCGAATTATTCAGGGCATAGGTGAGCGAAACGTTTCAATAAATCTTTGAACGTCCAGTGAAACGTTTCGCTATTACCTGTTGAAATCTAGCCGGTTTTTTTATTCTGCCGTTTGGCTGTTTTTTCTCTAAAACGGCTTAAAAATCCTTGTTGTTTTATTCAGCGCAATGCTAACGTCTGTTTTTCTTCTCTCATTGAGCTTGTCGCATGAAAAACCTGATTGCGGAACTCCTTCTAAAGCTGGCTGAAAAAGAAGAAGAGTCTAAAGAATTAGTGGCTCAGGTTGAGGCATTAGAGATCGTGTTAACCGCGATGCTGCGCAAACTGAATCCCGATCAATTCCACGACATTGAGGCCGCTATTAAATTAGCCATGCCGCCCGTCGCTCCCGCGGCTGAAACGCCCGATACCACCATGCTGCGTAATTACGTAGAGAAGTTGCTGCATCATCCGCGCGTATAATGGCTATCGCCTGTTTTTGCAGGCAATTGTTATTATCGATTTCTCGTATTTGCTTATTCCGTGCCATGCTTAGAGAGCAATAATGCTACGGAGAATCCGGTAATGAAATCGTGTCTTTTGGCAATAATGACAGCAGGCTTGCTGATTGCAGGCGGAGCGAGTGCGGCAGAGAAAACCGCACAGCAGGAAAAAATGACCCAGTGTAACCAGAGCGCCGGTACACAAAATCTGAAAGGCGATGCGCGTAAAAGCTTTATGAGTGACTGTCTGAAAAAAGACAGCAAAATAGGCAGTATGACGCCGCAACAAATGAAGATGAAAACCTGTAATGCTGATGCGAGCGATAAAAAGCTCACCGGCGATGCACGTAAAACGTTTATGAGTTCGTGCCTGAAGAAAAGCTGATTTAATTAGCGATAAATCGTCGCCGTTTTTAAATCACTCATGCGTGAAAAGGAATAAGGGTTCATGTTTAGCGTGAACCCTTTTTTTATTGCTGTAAGCTGCGGCGCAGACATATTCAATTTTACTTATCACGTCAGAGGAAAAACTCATATCAGGATCCTCATCACAAAATCGCACCGATAACGCTGCCAGGATGCTTTAGTCCTAAATGATGACTAATTATTCCATCCGCTCAATCCCCGCGAAGCCAGAGCGTTCGTTGGGCAGCCTTTACCTGTGGAGTCTGCTATGAATGTGCTTGATTATGCTGTGATGGCGCTTTATGCGCTGATGATTGTGGCTATAACCTTGTGGGCGATGCGCAAGGTGGGCAGCACGCGTGATTTCTTTGCGGCTGGCGGCAAAATGCCGTGGTGGCTGTCGGGCGTGTCGCATCATATGTCAGGATACAGCGCGGCGGTGTTTGTCGCCTATGCGGCGGTGGCTTACAACATGGGCATCACCATCTATTTTTGGTGGGCGTTTCCCATCGCGATTGCGGTGTTGATAGGTTCACGCCTGTTTGCGCCGCGCTGGGCGCGCTTGCGCATCTATATGAACATCGAATCGCCGATGGAATATCTCGCCACGCGCTACAACTTGCCAACGCAAATGGTGCTGGCGTGGAGCGGGGTGCTGCTGAAAACTTTTGACGTCGGCGCGAAGTGGGCGGCAATTGCGGTGATCATCAACGTCTTTACCGGACTCGATCCGCTGATTGGCATCTGCGTTTCCGGCGCGCTGAGTTTGTTTTACACCGTGATGGGCGGATTGTGGGCGGATGCCTGCAACGACTTCGGCCAGTTCGTGGTGCAATTTGTGGCCGCGATTGTGATGGTGGTCGCGGTGGCGGTGCATCTCGGCGGATTTGCTGAACTGTTCATCATCTGGCAGCGTTTGCCGCCAACCCATACCCAGATTATTCAGGAGCCGTACAGCATCGGCTTTATTCTCGCCTATTTCGTCATCTACACGCTGAGCTACAACGGCGGCACCTGGAATCTGGCGCAGCGCTTTATTGCCGCGCCCGCCGGCCGCGATGCACGCAAAGCGGCGCGCCTCTCCGCCGCGCTCTATCTCATCTGGCCGCTGATTCTGTTCTGGCCGATGTGGGCAGCGCCGCTGCTGTTTCCCAATCTCAGCGATCCGTCGCGCTCTTATTCGATGATGGCGATGGAGCTGCTGCCGAATGGTCTAGTGGGTTTGGTGCTGGTGGCGATGTTTACTCACACGCTGTCGATGACCTCGTCGGATGCCAACGCCATTACGGCGGTGGTGACGCGCGATATCCTGCCCGGCATGCTGCCGAAACACTTTCAGCGCGGTAAAAGCTCGCTGCTGGTGGCGCGGCTCACCGCTTTTATCTTCATTATCACCACGCTGGTGATTGCCATGAACGCCAGCCACTTCGGCGGCGTGCTGTCGCTGCTGATCATCTGGTTTGGCGGCTTAGTCGGCCCGATCTCCATTCCCATGCTGCTGGGTTTGCTGCCGGCATTTCGTCGCAGCGGTAGCGCCGCCGCGCTGGTGAGTTGGGCGATCGGCGTCGGCACTTTCTTCTGCGTGAAATTTGTCTTTACCGATGTCAGCACCGACACCGTGGTGGCTGCGCCGGTGATGTCCTCGCTGGTGCTGTTTGTGGTGATGGGCTGGTTACGCCGCGCGCCGGTGCGCCCGGAAGTAGATCAGCTGCTGAACGCACTCAATCAGGATCAGGATGCGCCCGCCGCTCAGCGCTGGGCGCACAAAAGCAACGTCTCTCAGGAGGGATAATATGACGCTCTTACAACAGGGAACCCGAGATCGCTTACGGATCAAACGCTTCGCCAGCCGCGCGGCATTAGGTGCTGCTGCGGCGCAGGATGTGGCCGCGTTTCTGCGTCAACGGCTGAGTGAACAGCATGTGGTGCGCATGGTGTTTGCCGCCGCGCCCTCGCAAAACGAGTTTCTCGACGCGCTGGTTGCGGCTGGGGATATCGACTGGTCGCGTATTCACGCCTTCCATATGGACGAGTACATCGGGCTGGAGACGGATGCGCCGCAGCGTTTCAGCCACTTTTTACGCCAGAAGCTGTTTGATAGGGTGCAGCCTGGCGAAGTCCATTTGATTCCTTCTTGCGGCGATCCTGCCGCGATCTGTGCGGATTACGCGGCAAAAATTAATGCCGCGTCAATTGATGCGGTGTGCCTTGGCATTGGCGAGAACGGCCATTTAGCCTTCAACGATCCGCCGGTGGCCGACTTCAACGATCCTTTCTCCGTTAAGGTGGTGCAGCTGGATAATGCCTGCCGCCAGCAGCAGGTCAACGATGGCTGTTTCGCCAGTTTCGAGGCGGTACCGACGCATGCCGTGACGCTAACGATTCCCGCCTTGATGAGCGGTGCGCGGCTGTTCTGCATGGTGCCGGGTGCGAGCAAACGCGCGGCGGTGCGCGCAACGCTTGAGGATGCGATCTCCACCGCGTGTCCGGCGACGTGTCTGCGCCAGCATGCCGATTGTACGCTCTATACCGACAGCGATGCCTGCCCGGAGGTGACCTTTGACTAACCTCATTTTGCGCGGTCGCGATTACCGCACGCTGCAACCGATTGAGCTGGAGATTGAGCACTGCACCATCAGTGATGTGCGCGCGCTGAATAAACTGGAAGAGGAGATCATCCTCGCGCCGGGCTTGGTCGATCTGCAGGTCAACGGCTTTCAGGGCGTCGATTTCAACCACTTTCCTTTTAGCGAAGAGGATGTGCTAAACGCCACGTGCGCGCTGTGGCAGCAGGGCGTCACCAGCTTTCTGCCAACGGTGATCACCGCCATGCCGGAGGAAATTGCGCAGGCGATGCAGCGACTCGCCAGCGCCCGCCAGCATCATCCTGACGTGGCACGCGCCGTTCCGGGGTTTCATCTGGAAGGACCTTTTTTGTCGCCTGAAGATGGGCCGCGCGGTGCGCATCCGCGCGAGGCGATTCGCGCACCGGATATTGCGCTGTTCGACAGCTGGCAGCAAGCCGCGCAGCAGCATATTCGCCTGCTCACGCTGTCGCCGGAATGGCCGCACAGCGATGCGCTGATCAAACATTGTGTGGCGCAGCAGGTGCGCGTCGCCATTGGGCATACGTCCGCCACGCCAGCGCAAATTCACGCGGCGGTTGACGCGGGCGCCACGCTCTCCACCCATCTCGGCAACGGCGCGCATCTGCAACTGCCGCGTCATCCCAATTACATCTGGCAGCAGCTGGCGGAAGATGCGCTGACGGCCACGTTGATTGCCGATGGCGATCACCTGCCGGCGGACGTGTTGAAAGTGTTCCTGCGTGCCAAAGGCGAGCAGGCGCTGCTGGTCAGTGACGTCACCTCGTTCGCTGGGCAGCCGCCGGGCATCTACGACACTGCGATTGGCGGCCGCGTGCAGCTTAGCGCTAGCGGACGCCTGAGCATCGCCGATGCGCCGCAGCTGCTGGCGGGATCGGCGCGTGGTTTGCTGGAGGGCGTGAACTTCCTGCTGCGCCATCAGCTGGCGACGCTGGCGCAGGCGATTGAGATGGCGTCTGTTCGTCCGGCGCGGCAGCTCAATCTGCCGCAGCAACAAGGTTTGGCCTGCGGCGCACCCGCCGATGTGCTGCTGCTGGCTGCTCAGGCGGACGGCGGCGTGGCTTTACGCGGCTGTGTGAAGCAAGGCGCTGTCGTGTGGCGGGATGGTGAAGATTATCTTTAGCGAATAAACAATAACTTACCTACCGTAGCGCGTTGTCGATGCGGACAAATCACCATGCTTTGCCAGGCTTACTCTTTGTAGGGATTTGCTGATTACCTCAAAAACCACAAGAAAGGAGGCCTAACGTGAGCTATCAAACTGTCGTGGAACTCAAGTCGCTGGCACAGCGCAAACCCACCAAATTTACCGTCGGCGACACCGATGTGGTACTGATTCGTGACGATGAGCGGGTGCAGGCGTTTCAGGCCAAATGCCCGCACGCCGGGGCGCCGTTAGAGCAGGGCGCGGTGTGTGGCGACAAGCTGATCTGTCCGTGGCACAAAGCGGTGTTTCAGCTGCAGGATGGGCAGATGTGCGAGCCGCTGGCGCTGGCGAATCTCAAGCGTTATCCGGTGCGCATCGAACAAGGCAAAGTGCTGGTCAGCCCGCAGGCGATGTCACCCGCCAGTGCGCCCTCCGCACAAGGTGAGTCACCGGTATGCGTGATTCTCGGTTCGGGCGCGGCGGGGAGTGCGGCGATCTGGACGCTGCGCGATGAAGGTTTTAAAGGGCATATTGTGTTGATCGAGCGGGAATCGGCCGCACCTTACGATCGCACCGCATTGAGCAAATTCGTGCCGTCCGGCAAAATGGCGATTGAGGATGTACCCAGGCTGCTGCAGCAGGATGTGCTGGGTACGGTGGAACGGATTCAGGGCGATGTCGAGCAGCTCAAAGCGCTTGAGCAAACGCTGATCCTTAAAGGCGGTCAGCAAGTGAAGTTTGACCAACTGCTCATTGCCAGCGGCGGCGTGCCGCAACCGCTCGATATACCGGGTAAAGATCTCGACGGCGTGCATCTGCTGCGATCGCTTAATCAGGCCGATGAGTTACTCAAAGAGGTGGATAAAACCGAGCAGCTGGTGATTATCGGCAACAGCTTTATCGGCATGGAGATGGCAGGTTCGCTGCGTAATCGTGATGTTGATGTCACGGTGATTGCGCGCCATCCGCTGCCGTTTGCTAAACAGTTTGGCGAAGAGATTGGCCGCCACTTTTACGATCTGCATCGCAGCAACGGCGTGAAGTTTGTCGAAGGCGATCCCGTGGCGCTGGAAGGCGAGGGCAAAGTCACTGCCGTGCGCCTGAAGAGTGGCAAAAAAGTCGATGCCAGCCTGGTGCTGTTTGGCACGGGCGTGGTGCCGGCGACCTCATTCATCCACGACCTGCCGCTGGAAGAAGATGGCAGCTTGCTTACCGACAGCCAGCTGCGCGTGGCCGATAACATCTGGGTGGCCGGTGATATCGCCAGTTATCCGTCAGTGCAGGGCCCACAACGCATTGAGCACTATCGCGTTGCGCACCAGCAAGGGCGCATCGCGGCGCTGAATATGTTAGGGAAAAAGATCCTGTATGACCGCGTGCCGTTCTTCTGGACCGCGCATTACGGTACCCGCTATGAGTATCTGGGGCATGCGGAAGAGTGGGACGATTACCGGCTGCTGGGATCGCTGCAGAATAAGCAGTTTATCGCTTTCTATTGTCAGGAGGGGATGATTGCGGCGGTGTGTTCTGCCGGGTTATATACGCTGACAGCAGCGCTGGTGCAGGAGATGCAGCAGCCCATGACGCTGGCGCAGGGTATTGCGCTGTATGAGGCGTACGCAGCGGCCTGATGCCCTCACCCCGGCCCTCTCCCACAGGGAGAGGGAGACGCAGCCACATGCCCGATCGGACCCCTCTCCCGCATGCGCGAGTTCGCCACATGCTCGATCCGTTCCCTCTCCGGCTTGCGGGAGAGGGTTAGCGTGAGGGGCAAAGCGCACCGATCACTGCTTACTCAACGCCTCTGACTTCGCCATACACTGCTGCATCGCATTAATCACCGCGGCGCGGAAGCCTTTCTCTTCCAGCACTTTCACCGCTTCGATGGTGGTGCCGCCTGGCGAGCACACCATATCTTTCAGCTCGCCGGGATGCTTGCCGGTTTCCAGCACCATCTGCGCCGAACCTTTGACCGCCTGCGCCGCAAACTGATATGCCTGCGCACGCGGCATGCCGCCGAGCACCGCCGCATCGGCCATCGCTTCGATAAACATAAACACATAGGCTGGCGCTGAGCCGCTCACGCCAACCACCGCGTGAATCAGGTATTCATTTACCACCGCCGCTTTGCCGAAGCTTTCGAAAATCCCCACCACTTCATCCACTTCATGCGCTTCCACCAGCACGTTTGGCGTCACCGAGGTCATACCTTCGTTCACCAGTGATGGCGTATTGGGCATCACGCGGATGATTTTGCGATCGTGGCCGAGCACCGATGCCAGAGAATCCAGCGTCACGCCTGCGGCGATCGAGACCACCAGCACATCTTTCTTCAGCTGGCCGGCAAGATCTTTCAGTACTTTGAGAATCACATTGGGTTTCACCGCGCCAAACAGGATATCCACTTCGCGCGCCAGACTTTCCACGCTGTCTGCGGCGGTGACGCCATATTGCTGCGCCATCGCCTGATTGGTGGCGGGCTTACGGTCGAACACCCAGATATTGGCGGGGGCGATCTGCCCGCTGTTGACCAGTCCGCTAATGATGGCTTTCGCCATATTGCCGCAGCCGACAAACCCGATTTTCTTCTCCAGCATCGCTTTATCCTCTAAGTGGTTCATTTTCTGTGGGGGTAAGCTTACGTCAGCGAGGATTAATAACAAGGCGGGCGGCCAGCAAAAACAGTTGCCATTCTGCCGTAGCACGGCAAGATCAGCCTCATTGTCTGTGAAAAAGGAGTCATCATGTCGATTTGGGTTGATGCCGATGCCTGTCCCAATGTCATCAAAGAAGTGCTGTACCGCGCGGCTGAGCGCACCAAAGTTACCGTGACCTTTGTCGCCAACCAACCGCTGCGCGTGCCGCCGTCGCCGTGGCTGAAAACGCTGCAGGTTGCTGCCGGGTTTGACGTGGCGGATAACGAGATTGTGAAACGGGTGCAGCCCGGCGAGCTGGTGATCACCGGCGATATTCCGCTGGCGGCAGAAGTACTGGAGAAGGGCGCTGCGGCGCTGAATCCGCGCGGAGAGCGTTATTCAACAGACACCATTCGTCAGCGCTTAACCATGCGTGACTTTATGGAAACGATGCGCGCCAGCGGGATTCAGAGTGGCGGCCCGTCGACCTTAAGCCAACGCGACCGCCAACTGTTCGCCAATGAACTGGATAAGTGGTTACGTCAGCGCTGATCAGACGAAGCTATCATCGTCGTCAAAGTCGCCGCCGCTGCCAAAGTCACCGAAATCATTGTTGTCCGCCAGGTTGTTATCCCAGCCCGAGTTATCATTCAGGAACGCATTGTTGCTGTCGTTGCCGTTAAAGGTGTCGAGGCTGTTATCGACCTGCGGCAGCGCCGGTTCGTTGATGATGTTAACGATCTCTTCCGGCTGCGAATGGTGGAACATGCTGGTCAGCATATCCGCCATCACCACGCCGCCCGCCACGCCAACGGCCGTCTGCAATGCGCCGCCGAGGAAGCCGGTGCCGCGTGCCGCCGGCGCAGCAGATTGCTGCTGTGGTGGCGCATATTGCTGTTGTGGCTGCGGCGGTGGATTCCCCCACGCTGGCTGCTGCTGTGCCGCCGGGCGCGATCCGCCACCAAACAGGCTTGAGAGAAAACCGCCGCTGCTCTGCTGCGGTGCCTGTTGCTGCTGCGCCTGCGCCAGACGATTTTCCAGATCCGTAACCTGCGCATTAAGCTTTTTCAGCGCCGCTTCCTGAATCAGGATCGCCTGTGACATGTAGTAAGGCGCGCCGGGCTGATTCTGTAAATGCTGTTTGATTAACTGCTCTGCGCCAGCATCACGCGGGCCGCTTTGCGTCTCAGCCTGTTTCAGTCGGCTGAACAGGTTTTCAATAAGTTGTTGTTCTTCGCTTTGCATGGGGAACCCTCCGTTAAGGTATGCCTCATATATGAGGGCGCGACCGAAGAAAGTAAATCAGCGGCCTGGTAAGGAAATGTTGGCCGCTGTTACATTTGGCCCGATGCACGATTCATGCATTGTTTTTTGCAGCTTAATCAAACGACTAGCTTAGGATGTGACTGAAATACGCGTAAATCGTGCCTCGCGGGTGGCTGATAAAATAAAATCCAGGTATTATGCGACGCATTATTGACCTGATGACGTTGCCCGTGCGGCACATTACGGCGGAGGATGAGCCTGGATGTCATTACCCATCTATCTGATCGGCGCACGCGGTTGCGGTAAAACCACGGTTGGCCAGGCGCTGTCGCAAGCGCTGGGCTATGCCTTTAACGATACCGATCACTATTTGCAACTCACTACGCAACGCAGCGTGGCGGAGATTGTGGCATCTGAAGGGTGGGATAGCTTCCGCGCCCGCGAAACGGAATCGCTGCGCGCGGTCACCGCTCCGAATACGGTCATCGCCACCGGCGGCGGCATGGTGCTGGCGGAAGTGAATTGTCGCTTTATGCGCGAACACGGCCAGGTGATTTGGCTGAACGCGCCTTCAGACGTGCTGGCCGATCGTCTGGAACATCAGCCGGAAGCAGCGCAGCGTCCCACCTTAACCGGCCGCCCGATTGCCGAAGAGATGGGCGATATTTTGCGGGAGCGTGCTCATTTGTATCGCCAAACCGCGCATCATGAAGTCAACGCGATGCAATCGCCCGATCGCGTAGTAGAGCAAATTCTGCAATCGCTCTCTTTAGCGCGCGCCAGCTAAACCCTCAGATTTCTCTCTGTTTTTTTGCAGCGATCCTCAGTTGTCTATACTTAGCGTTAGGCAGAGGATCACCGCTGTCTGTGGACAACTGATAGAAGAGGGAAAACAATGCCAACGAAACCACCCTATCCGCGCGTCGCGCGTATTGTCGCCGTTGAAAAAGGTTCGGCGGATCAAACCGTCACCTGGTATGAATTACGTGCCGACCATCCCAAACCCGATACATTAATAAGCGAACACAAAAGCGAAACCGAAGCGCAAGATGCCAAAGAGCGCTACGAAGACGCTGATAAAGATTAAGTTTACCCGTCATATTTCAAGCTGCAGGTGCGTTGGCTGCATGTGTTCACCCCAGTCACTTACCTAAGTAAGCTCCTGGGTTTCACCCATTTGCCGCCTCCCTGCAACTTGAATTATTTAGGGTAAAGAATCTCAGCCGAAAAACTGCCATATTCCAAAAAAGTTACACACTTTCCTGCGGAATATTTAACTCACCTGATTACATCATTTATTTCCCACTTCACGCCGTATTTTATTCTGCCTTAAATTCCCTCAGAAACGTCCGGCTTAAAATTTGCGCTTGACCGTCAAAGCGTCGCGCTTTACTTTCTGGTTATTGAAAGAGGAACTGTGTTCCATATAGTGAAACCGACGCCATGACCACACTCGAAAATGCCTCCGCTGTACTGAAGCTGTTTCAGCGCTTTGGCGTGACGCAGGGCCATCCCGGCTTGACCTTTACCGAGGTGGTGGATGCGTTAGGCATGCCGAAAAGCACGGTCTCGCGCCTGTTAGCGACCATGGAAAGTGAAGGCTTACTTGAGCGTGACACTGAAAGTCGCTGCTTCCAGATTGGTCGCGTGCTGCTGTCGGTGGCGGGTCACTATCTGTCGACGCCGCTGGTGGATAGCGCGTCGGCGCCGATGGCGCGCCTGGCGGCCAGCAGCGGTTGCATGGGTTATATCTCGGTGCTGGATGGCGACGATGTGTTGGTGATGCGCATGTATCATGGCCGCTTCTTCACCCAGTTGGTGACGCCGCCGGGCACGCGCGTTTCATTGACCGGCACTTCGACCGGACGCGTGCTGCTGGCGCAGCTCAGTGATGACGAGGTTCGCGACCGATTTGCCAGCAACTGGCAGGCGGCTTCGATGAACTCGCCGCTGAGCGTCGATGCGTTATGCAAAGAGTTAGAGGTAATTCGCCAGCAAGGCTGGGCACTGGCGCGCAATGAGACGCTGCCGGGCATCAGTTCGCTGGCGGTCGCGGTAACCAATAAACATCGCGGTGAAAGTGCCGCGCTCTGTCTCTCGTTTTTATCGCAAGAAGCGGCGCCCGGATATCCGGAGAGGCTGCTCAGCGAACTACGCGCAACGGCTGCACTGATGGCCGAAAAATACGGCGCATAATCCTGTCCAAAACAGGAAACCCTATTTTAGTTTTGAAGGCGTTTATTCGCGCCACACCAGGGAAATAGCAGGTCTTCGGACCTGCTTATTTCAATAATCAGGGAACGATTAATATAAAAACGTTGATGTCCCGCGTGTCGGGCACTTCGAATTAAAGCGTTTTCTACAGGGTGAAAATACGGGGATCTCATGCGTCAAAATAATCCAATAAAAAGCGTTGGCGTTGCCTTAATGCTGGTTCTGCTGTCCGTTGCCGGCGCTATCATTGGGGTTCAGCTTATTACCACCATTGGGGTAACACCCAATACCTCTATTATCGGCGCGCTGTTTGCCATGCTGCTGGCGCGTATTCCACTGCAATGGTTTCGTCGCTATCGCTCCATTGAAGTACAAAACCTCGCGCAAACCGCCATCTCCTCTGCCACCTTCGGTGCGGCCAACAGCCTGTTGATGCCGATCGCGGTGCCGTGGGCGCTGGGCGAGCCGCAGCTGGTGTTGCCACTGTTTGTCGGCGTCAGCGCGGCGATGCTGCTCGATGCTTATTTACTCTATCGTCTATTTGATACCCGCGTCTTCCCGGCCAGCAATGCGTGGCCGCCGGGCGTGGCGGCAGCCGAAGCGATCAAAGCCGGTGACAAAGGCGGTCGTCAGGCTTGGCTGCTGGTGGTGGGGATTGTTGGCGGCATCGTGGGTTCGATGCTGAAGATCCCGATGTCGGCATTTGGCACCGCGTTTATCGGTAATATCTGGGCGCTCAGCATGCTAGGTATGGGTTTCCTGCTGCGAGCCTACGCGCAACCGGTTGCTGGCATTGATATCAACGCACTCTATATTCCGCACGGTGTGATGGTCGGTGCCGGTTTGGTAGCGTTGATTCAGGTGGTGCAGGTGATTCGTAGCCGCCGCAATGATCAGGTCAACGTCAGCCGTAGCGACAGCGAAGTCAAACGTTCGCTGGGTTTCGGCACCGTCGGTTACATCGTCATCTCCACGCTGCTGGCGCTGGCGGGCGGCTTGTGGAGTCAGATGGGCCTGCCGATGCTGGTGCTGTTTATCCTTTACGCCGCCTTTGCTGCCTTCGTGCATGAATTGATTGTTGGTATCGCCGCCATGCACTCTGGCTGGTTCCCGGCCTTTGCGGTGGCCCTGATCACCCTGATTCTCGGTATTCTGCTCGGCTTCCCGCCGTTGGCCTTGTGCCTGCTGTGTGGCTTTACCGCCGCTACCGGTCCGGCGTTTGCCGATATGGGTTATGACCTGAAAGCCGGCTTTATCCTGCGCGGTAACGGCGCCGATGTGCAGCAAGAGCTGTGGGGCCGCCGTATCCAGCTGATCGCCGCGATGATTGCCTTTGTGATCTGTATTCCCGTGGTGTGGTACGCGCACACCATTTTCTTTGCCGAGAATCTGCTGCCGCCGGTGGCGCGCGTCTATGCCAAAACCATTCAGGCCGGTGCCGAACCGGGGATTGCCGGCAACCTGCTGATGTGGGCGATTCCGGGCGCGATTATTCAGTTGATCGGCGGACCGAAACGTCAGCTTGGCGTCCTGCTGGCGACCGGCTTGTTAATCAACAACGCCGCGGCAGGTTGGGCGGTGATGGTGGGCATCGCGCTGCGCATTATCATCCTGCGCGTGTGGGGCGAGCGTGGACGTTCACCGATGGAGGTGATGGCCGCCGGATTTATCGCGGGCGACGCGCTCTACAGCTTCTTCCATTCACTTTTTGCCAGCGGCAGCAAAAAATAATCCAGGAAATTGATGATGAGTTTACAGCAGACACTGCAGGTCTTTGAGTTACTCGATAGCGCTTACATTGATGGCCAACAGGTGGTCGATCTGTTCGCGGCCTATCCGGGCGTCACCGCCAGCACGAAACGCGTTAGCGGGCCAAAAGGGCGGACCGATTTCGTCCGCATCGATATCCCCGGTGCGCAGGGCAAAAGCAACGGCGGCAGTGCGCCAACACTCGGCATCATTGGCCGTCTCGGCGGTATTGGTGCGCGTCCAACGCGCATTGGTATGGTATCGGATGCCGATGGCGCCGTCGCGGCGGTGAGCAGTGCCTTGAAGCTGGCGCAGATGCAGACCAAAGGCGACGTGCTGGCCGGTGATGTGATTATCACCACCCACATCTGCCCGGATGCGCCAACCCGTCCGCACGAGCCAGTCGATTTCATGGATTCGCCGTGCGACGACATCACCATGAATGACAACGAAGTGATCGCTGGCGTTGATGCGATTCTGTCGATCGATACCACCAAAGGTAACCGCATTCTCAATCATAAAGGCTACGCGCTGTCGCCGACGGTGAAAGAGGGCTACATCCTGCGCGTGTCAGAAGATCTGTTACGCATCATGGAGATGACCAGCGGCAAACCGGCGGTTACCTTCCCGATCACCACGCAGGACATCACGCCATACGGCAACGGGGTTTATCACCTCAACAGTATTTTGCAACCTTCCACCGCGACGGATGTACCGGTGGTCGGCGTGGCGATCTGTGCCGAATCGGTGGTGCCGGGCTGCGGTACCGGCGCGAGCCACGAAGTGGATATCGCCTTAGCGGTGAAGTTTGCGGTGGAAGTGGCGAAAGAGTTCGGGCGTGAAACCTGTCACTTCTACGACCCGCAAGAGTACGCTCTGCTGCTCTCTTTGTATGGTAGTCTCAGCCATCTGCGTACCCGGAAAGCCTGATGATGAACATCTCCCTGGTCACACTGACGATTGGTCAATCACCGCGCAGCGACATTCTGCCGCTGCTGCTGGAACATCTGCCCGCCGATCAGGTGGCGCATGCCGGTTTACTCGACGGCCTGACGCTGGCCGAAGTCGAGCAGCAGTATGCGCCTGCACCGGGCGACAAAGTGCTGGTGTCACGCATGACCAGCGGCGAGCAGGTACGCCTGTCCGTAGCAAGAGTGGAGCAGGGACTGCAATGTAAGATCAACGCGCTGGAGCAGCAGGGCTATGACACCATTTTGCTGCTGTGCACCGGCGAGTTTGGCGCGCTGAAAACCCAATCCGCTTTGCTGCTGGAGCCCGATCGCATCATCCCACCGCTGGTATGCGCGATTGTGCAAGATCATAAAGTCGGGATTGTGGTGCCGGTGGAAGAGCAGATTGCCGAGCAGGCCAACAAGTGGCGCAATCTGATCACTCCGCCGTGTTTTGCCGTTGCCAGCCCGTATCTGGCGGAGCAGGCCGATTTGGTGGAAGCGGGATTGTCGCTGCAGGAGCAGGGCGCGGATGTGGTGGTGCTGGATTGCATCGGCTATCAACAGCAGCACCGCGATTTCCTGCAGAAAATGCTGGGCATTCCGGTACTGCTGTCGAACGTGCTGGTGGCCAAGCTGGCGGCAGAATTGATCGTCTAACGCAGGGAGATCACAAGTTGCGATCTGTGGCGCTAATTCGCGTGACAGATCAGCGAGTTCCTTAGTAATCTGCCAGTCACGATAATGTGCTGTGAGGAAGTAATATGCTCAATACAAGTGAGTATTTCGACGGAAAAGTGAAATCCATTGGTTTCGACAGCGTGACCATTGGCCGTGCCAGCGTTGGCGTGATGGCGGAAGGTGAATACACCTTCGGCACCAATCAACCGGAAGAGATGACGGTGGTGAGCGGCGCGCTGAAAGTGCTGCTGCCGGGCGAAACCGAGTGGAAATGGTACGAAGCCGGCACCAGCTTCAACGTGCCAGGCCAAAGCGAATTCCATCTGCAGGTGGCAGAGCCTTCTTCTTATCTGTGCCGCTACCTCTAAACTCAAGCTTTAGAACATCTTAAACCTGCGACTTCTGTTGAAGCGCAGGTTTTTTTATTGCTCACCCCACGAAAATCCTGCTGGTTTGTCGTAGGGTCACCCTTAATGGCGACCAGGATCGAGAGGATTAACGCTTCGCTTCGCCGCCTAACGCTTCGACCAGATTGCTGATCAGTGCGGCCAGTTCGCTGGTCATCAGAATGAAATCGGCATCGAAACGCTGGGCGAAATCATCGCGGTCGATGTCATCATTCTGCTCACGCAGCGTGTCGCTGAACTTCAAACGCTTCACTGAAGCATCATCGGCGATAACGAACTGAATGCGTTCCTGCCAGTCAAGCGCTAGCTTAGTGACCACTTTGCCGGCTTCAATGTGTGTAGCGATTTCGTCGGAAATCAGATCCTGCTTCTTACAGCGGATCACGCCGCCATCTTCCAGCATGGCTTTCAGCTCGGCTTCATCCATCAGGGCAAAACCGGCTGGCAGCTCACCTGAGCGCACCCATTCGGTCAGCGTCAGCTCGATCGGATTCTCCAGCGTCAGCGGTACCACCGGCAGCGAACCGAGGCTTTTACGCAGCAGCGCCAGCGTGTCTTCGGCTTTTTTGGCGCTGGCACAGTCGACGATGATCAGATTGTTAACGGTGTCGATCCACATATACGTCTGGCTGAAACGGCTAAACGCGCGTGGCAGCAAGCTGTGCAGCACTTCATCTTTCAGCGAATCTTTCTCGGTCTTCTTCAGCTTGCGGCTCTGTTCTGCTTCCAGCTTGTCGATTTTGGCTTCCAGCGCCTGCTTCACCACCGGCGACGGCAGAATCTTCTGCTCGGTGCGTGCACAAATCACCATCTGACCGTTGATTTCGTGCGTCAGCGCTTCGCTGCGGTTGCCCATCGGTGAAACCCAGCCGGTTTTCGCCATATCCTGGCTGCCGCATGGCGAAAAGGTAAAGGCGTCGAGCTGTTTTTCCAGATCGTCTGCGGACAGCGGAATGTCACGATTCAGACGATAAACCATCATATTTTTAAACCACAACATCGGGATTCCTTACCGTGGGTGCGATCGGGCGCACAAGTCTCAAAGTCAGCGCGCATGATAGCGAAACATCGGATTGGTTTCATTGCCTTTCCCGATTCAGCCTTCTACTGTATTGGTCACCAGAACGAATAATGAGGAATAAATCGTGCGCATCGGGATTGATTTAGGCGGGACCAAAATTGAAGTGATTGCACTGTCTGATCAGGGTCAGGAACTGTTCCGTCATCGCGTTAACACGCCGCGTGACGACTACGCTGCCACGGTTCAGGCGATTGTCGATTTAGTGCTGCTGGCGGAGGAGAAAACCGGCCAGCAGGGCACGGTCGGCATCGGCATTCCCGGCACGATTTCGCCCTACACGCAACGGGTGAAGAATGCCAACTCCACCTGGCTGAACGGTCAGCCGCTGGATAAGGATTTAGCGCAGGCGCTGAATCGTGACGTGCGTATTGCCAACGACGCGAATTGTCTGGCGGTTTCCGAAGCGGTAGATGGCGCGGGCGCGGGTCAGCCGCTGGTGTTTGCGGTGATTATCGGCACCGGATCGGGCGCGGGCGTAGCGATTGGCGGTGAGTCGCGCATTGGCGGTAACGGCAATGCTGGTGAGTGGGGCCACAATCCGCTGCCGTGGATGGATGAGGATGAATTGCGCCATCGCGCGGAAGTGCCCTGTTACTGTGGCTTGCAGGGCTGCATTGAGACCTTTGTATCGGGTACCGGCTTCGCTATCGATTATCAGCGTCTGAGCGGTAAAGCGCTGAAAGGCGCGGAGATCATCAAGCTGATTGAGCAGCAGGATCCGGTGGCGGAACTGGCGATGAATCGCTACGAAATGCGTCTGGCGAAATCGCTGGCGCAGGTAGTGAATCTGCTGGATCCCGATGTGATTGTGTTGGGCGGCGGCATGAGTAACAACGATCGCCTGTACCAAACCGTGCCGGCGCTGATGAAGCAGTGGGTGTTTGGCCGCGAGTGTGAAACGCCAGTGCTGAAGGCGGTACATGGCGATTCGAGCGGCGTGCGCGGGGCGGCGTGGTTGTGGCCGTTGAAAGGGTAGTTTCTGGCACGCACCTCGGTTGGTGCTCGCTTTCCCCCTTCTCGGTTTGTGCTCGCTTTCCCCCTCCTCGGTCCTCCCCCATAAATGGGGGAGGAAGATGCTGCTATATGTGAGTTTGGATGCTGCATGTGGCAGCGTCTCCTTCCCCCGCTTGCGGGGGAAGGCCGGGATGGGGGACAGCGTGCACACTTCCATCAATGGGGGAGGAAGATGCTGCAATATGTGAGTTTGGATGCTGCATGTGGCAGCATCTCCTTCCCCCGCTTGCGGGGGAAGGCCGGGATGGGGGACAGCGTGCACACCTCCATCAGTGGGGGAGGAAGATGCTGCCACATGTCAGTGAGGAAGCTGCATGTGGCAGCGTCTCCTTCCCCCGCTTGCGGGGGAAGGCCGGGATGGGGGACAGCCAGCACTAACCCACTCATTCACCCACTAACATCGAATCCTGCGGCGCGTTATCACGCTGGGCTTTCGTCGCCAGGAAGTAGACATATCCCACCGCCATAATCGCCACAAACAGGCCGCCAATCACCGGGTTAAACCACAGCATCGCCACCAGACACACCAGCGACAGCACCAGCGCAATGCCCGGCACAATCGGATAGCCAGGCGCACGGAAGCTGCGTTCCATCTCTGGCGCAGTGCGACGCAGTTTGAACAGGCTCAGCATACTCATCAGATACATCACAATCGCGCCGAACACCGCCATGGTGATCATCGCAGCGGTCAGCGTCATGCCTTGCAGATTAATGAAACCATCGCTGTAGATCGCGGCGATGCCAATCAAACCGCCGGCGATAATCGCGCGGTGCGGCGTCTGAAAGCGTGACAGCTTCGCCAGACTTTGCGGCAGATAACCGGCGCGGGCGAGGGCGAAGAACTGGCGCGAATAGCCGAGAATAATGCCGTGGAAGCTGGCAATCAGGCCAAACAGACCGATCCACACCAGCATGTGCATCCAGTTGGAATTTTCACCGACAATCATCTTCATTGCCTGCGGCAGCGGATCGTTGATGTCCGACAGCTTGCGCCAGTCGCCAGCGCCACCGGCCAGCAGCATCACGCCAATCGCCAACACCACCAGCGTCAGAATGCCGGTGATATAGGCTTTGGGAATGGTGCGTTTGGGATCTTTGGCCTCTTCGGCCGCCATCGCCGCGCCTTCAATCGCCAGGAAGAACCAGATGGCGAACGGAATCGCGGCAAAGATGCCAGACATCGCCGGCATGCCGAAGTGATCGCTGCCCGCCCAGCCGTTAGCGGCAAAGTTGGCGATGCTGAAGCCCGGCGACACCACGCCCATAAACACCAGCAGCTCCAGAACCGCCAGCACGGTGACCACCAATTCGAACATCGCCGCCAGCTTAACGCCGAGAATGTTCAGCGTCATGAAGACGATATAGGCGCCGACCGCGGCGGTTTTCGGATTGAGATCGGGATATTGCACGTTGAGGTAAGCGCCAATCGCCATGGCGATCGCCGGCGGTGCGAACACGAACTCAATCAGCGTGGCGAGGCCCGCGATCAAGCCGCCGGTTTCACCGAACGCGCGGCGGCTATAAGCAAACGGACCGCCCGCATGCGGAATCGCGGTGGTCAGTTCGGTAAAGCTGAAAATGAAGCAGGTATACATGGTGGCGATCATCGCGGTGGTGATCAGAAACCCTAGCGTGCCCGCCACGCCCCAGCCGTAACTCCAGCCAAAATATTCCCCGGAAATCACCAGTCCAACCGCAATGCCCCACAAATGCAGGGTGCCCAGCGTGGGTTTGAGCTTATTCGTCATCATCTTCTCCCCGTCGTCATTGTTGGTGCGGCAGCTTCACCGCGCTTTTTTATCTTTGCGCTACAGTGAAGTGATAATGCCGCTGCCGGACGCGGGAAAACTTGACGCGGGCGCAGTGAGTTTTGTCCTCCACGGTCAACTCTAAGGCAAGAAAAGTGCCAGATGCACGCTGCGGTCAACTTTGGGTTGTCTGCGGTCAAGCAGTCAGGACGACGTCATCCCATGCTGATACCACTTGCTTGATGCTGGAGATTGATGAATGAGTGCCGAACAGTCCGATACCTTAACTGATACTGAAATCACCCTGCTGGCGCATCAGGCGCTGGCCCGTTATCCCGCGGCACTGCGCGGCGAACTCAAGCTGCTGTGCCGCTCGGAAAATGCCACCTTCCTGTTGCAGGCGGCGGGCAAACGCTACGCGCTGCGTCTGCATCGTCCTAACTATCACAGCAAAGCGGACATTCAGAGCGAGCTGCTGTGGCTGGATGCGCTGCGTGACATTGGCATCATGGTGCCGCAGGCGATCCCGGCCAGTGAGGGTGAGACCGTGCTGACGCTGCTGATGGCAAACGGCGACGAGCGCTACGCCGTGTTGTTCCACTGGATTGAGGGTGACATGCCCACCACCGATGTCGATCCCAAAGCGTTTCAGCAGCTGGGTCACATCACCGCGCGCTTGCACCAGCACAGCCGCAGCTGGCAGAAACCGGCCGGTTTCCAGCGCATCATCTGGGATCATCACACTATGGTCAGCGATCATAGCCATTGGGGACGCTGGCAGGATGCGCCGAACCTCAATCCGGCCGATCACGGCATCGTCGCCGAAGCGGTAGCGCGCGTCGGGCAGGAGCTGCAGGGCTTTGGCAAAGGGGCGGATCGTTATGGTTTGATCCACGCCGATCTGCGTCTGACCAACCTGCTGCTGCATAAAGGCGAAACGCGGGTGATCGACTTTGATGACTGCGGACTCGGCTGGTATCTGCACGATCTGGCGGCGGCGATCAGTTTTGTTGAGCACCATCCGCGCGCCGCCGAATGGGTGGATAACTGGATCCTCGGTTACGAAAAAGTGGCGCACATCAGTGATGACGAGATGGCGCTGGTGCCGACGCTGCTGATCCAGCGCCGCATTCAGATGACCGCGTGGATGGGATCACACGCGGAAACGGAAATGGCACTGAGCCTTGGGCCGCGCTGGGCCGATCACTCGGTGCGCCTCTGCCGACGTTATCTGGAAACCAATCAGCTGCCGGTTGGCGTTTGATGCACCAGCAGTGAGCAGCTTTGCGCTGTCGCGGCGCAGCAAAGGTCGCCATTCATGGCGACCCTGCGACAAAATCCGCAAATCATTCGCCTGGTACGAATATTGCTGGAATCCTCAACCTGTTTCACTCGCGCCACACGCAGAGGTTCCGATGCAATCACTCATAACACCCACTGAAGCCTTGAGCGCCTTGTCCGTCAGCGCCAGCAACCGCGGCGTTTTGGCGGCGGCGGCCACTGGACTGAGCGGGTTTATCACTGACAAAGGCGGCGATGTCGATCGTATTTTTGGCATCAGCGGCATCAACTCCGAACTGCTGGCGAGCCCCACGCTAAGCCTGGGTTTGGTGAACTACTGCCGCGTGATGGAAGAGGCAGCGCGTCATTCCGGTTTTGATAACTTCGGTTTGCATTACGGCAAGCAGTTCAAACCGCAGTCATTAGGCTTGATTGGGTATATCGGCCTCTGTTCGCCCACGCTGGAGCAGGCGCTGCACAACGTGGTGAACGCCTTTCCGTGGCATCAGCACGACACGCTGACGCGGCTAGTGGATAAAGGCGAGTGCTGGCGGCTCGATTATCAGGTGCGCCACGGCGCGATCCTCTCCAGACGCCAGGATGCGGAGCTGACGCTCGGTATGTTTCTCAACTTGATCCGCCACGTTGCCGGCAAAAACTGGGCACCGCGTGAAGTGCACTTCGAACATCCGCGCCCGGAGCAGTGGCACGAGCACTGCAAAGTGTTTGATGCGCCGGTGTGGTTTGATCAACCGTTCAACTCATTACTGATCCCGAAACGCGATCTGCTGCGCAGCATGCCGGAACAAGATCCGATGTTGCTGATGGTGATGCAGGATGCTATCCGCCGCCTGAACAGTTGTGCCAGCCTGCAAAGCGTGGTGGAGCAGGCGCGATCGCAGGTCAATCTGTCACTGATGCAGGGCGAACCAGTGCTGGAAGATATTGCCGAAAAAATGGGCCTGTCGAGCTGGTCGCTGCAACGGCGGCTGCGTGAAGAGGGCATCAGTTTCACGGCGCTGGTGGACAAGGTACGCTGCGAGATGGCGACGCACTATCTGCAACAGAAGCAGCTGCCAATCTCAGAGATGGCGCTGCTGCTCGGCTATTCCGAAGTCAGCGCCTTCTCCCGCGCCTTCCGCCGCTGGTTTGGCATCAGCCCGCGCCAGTGGCGCCAGGATGGCTCGGCGTTGCCGGGGCAAAACCGAACCACGCTGGCTGGCTAGCGTCCGGCGGCGGCGGTAAATCTTTGCTTTGACCAATCAACTGCCAGGCGCGCAGGCACAGCGTTTCGTCGCCTTGCGTCTGCGTCACCGCGTAGCGCCCGCTGTTTTGCCACTCAAGCCGCACCAGACATTGCTGACCGGCATAACGGCGCGCATCGCGGAAATGCTGGTTGAGCTGATGCTGCATCTCATCAGCCCACTTGCAGGATGCGCTGCCCGGTGCGCTCTGCGGCTGACACAGGTTGGCGATGCTATCCTGTTGCTTTGGCTGAGAATGCTGACAAGCGCTGAGGCCCACAACAATCATTAACCCGCCCAATAATCCCGCCATTCGATTAATTAAATTCATTAATATGCCTGTATTTTCACTAAAGTTCCTCTCTCTCACTGCCGACAGTCTACAGACCGACTCAACCAATGCTATGGCATTACTCTGACTGTCGGCAGAACCAGAATTTGCCGCAGCCTCGCGGCTTTATCTCCTTTTGATTCATGGATTAGAAATGCAGAAAAAATATGCCCTTGCGGCACTCTCCTTGTTAAGCGCCACGCTGCTAAGCGGCTGCGCGACCGAATCGTCACGCGCCATTGAAGCGCCACAGGTGCGTGCGGCCAGCCAGCCCGCGTATCAGGGCGTGCGCAGCCCGATTGCGGTTGGCCAGTTTGATAACCGCTCCTCGTACATGAACGGCATCTTCTCCGATGGCGTGGATCGTCTTGGCAATCAGTCGAAAACCATTTTGGTCACGCACCTGCAGCAGACCAATCGCTTCAACGTGCTGGATCGCAGCAACCTGAAAGAGTTGCAGCAGGAAGCCGGCTTTAAGAAGAGCGAGCAGAACATCAAAGGTGCGACTTACATCATCACCGGCGATATCACCGAATTTGGTCGCAAAGAAGTGGGCGATCAACAGCTGTGGGGCATTTTGGGGCGCGGTAAGAACCAGATCGCCTATGCCAAAGTCAACCTGAATGTGGTGGATGTCACCACCTCAGAAGTGGTGTACAGCGCGCAGGGCGCGGGTGAATTCAAGCTGTCAGCGCGTGAGATCGTCGGTTTCGGCGGCACCGCCAGCTATGACTCCACTCTCAACGGCAAAGTGATGGATCTGGCGATTCGTGAAGCGGTAGATCATTTAGTGGATGGCATTAACAGTGGCGCATGGCGTCCGGCGAAATAAGGATATTGAGCATGAAAGGGTTGCAACTGAGTGCGGCGCTGATCGCTGCGGGTGTGCTGGCTGGCTGTGCGCCAAAAGGGCCGGAACCGATCTATTACTGGGGCGATTACCAGCAGCAGATCTATAGCTATTACAAAAAAGATAGCGATCCGCAGAAGCAGATCGAAGCACTGAATCTGGATATTGAAAAAGCCAAATCGGTCAACAAACCGGTTGCGCCGGGCCTGCACGCGCAGCTCGGCCTGCTGTACGCCAAAACTGGTGCTACCGATAAAGCCTTCGGCCAGTTTGCCACCGAGAAGCAGCTGTTCCCGGAATCGGCGCCCTATATGGACTTTCTGATGAAGAAAAAACAAGGAGTTGCCCAGTGAACAAGCTGATTGTGTCTTTGGGCGTGCTGGCCACGCTGCTATTGACCGGCTGCGCGCATAAAAAACCGTACGATTACAGCGCCTTCCGCGCCAGCAAGCCGGCCTCAATTCTGGTGTTGCCTGCGGATAACCGCGCGCCGGATGTGAACGCGGCGAACAGCTTCACCTCGCTGGTGACGCGTCCGCTGGCGGAAGCGGGCTATTACGTGTTCCCGGTGGCGGTGGTGGATGAAACCTTCCAGCAGAACGGATTGACCAACGGCCATGAAATTCAGGCTGTCAGCCCGCAGCGTCTGCATGACATCTTCCACGCCGACAGCGCGCTGTACATTTCAGTGACCGATTACGGCAGCAGCTATCAGGTGATCCAGAGCGTGACCAGGGTGTCGGCGACGGCGCGTCTGGTGGATTTGCGCAGCGGTAAAGAGCTGTGGCAAGGCATTGCCACCGCCAGCGACGCGGAAGATGGCAACAACAATAATGGCGGTATCATTGGCATGTTGGTGTCAGCGGCAATCAAGCAGATCGCCAGCAATGTGTCGGATAAGGCACACACCATCGCCGGTGTGACCAGCGCCCGTCTGCTGGCTCAGAACGAGCAGGGCGGTTTGCTGGCCGGCCCTCGTTATAAGTTGGTGAGTACGCGATAAAAGAACGCAGTGAATCGTAGCGGCGCAATTTATCGCGCTCTTTTCGGATGGGCACCGCCTTAACAAGCGCAATAAATTGCGCCGCTACGAATTGTGCGTTTTTAAGCGAGATCGCCCGGCAACTCCAGCTTGCTGTAACCCAGGCCATTCATCTTACGGACACGGATCTGCACCGGAATACGCTCCTTCATCGCTTCGACATGGCTGATCACGCCGATGGTTTTGCCGCTGGCGTTGAGGGCATCGAGCGCATCCAGCGCGGTATCCAGCGTCTCGGCATCCAGCGTGCCGAAGCCTTCGTCGAGGAACAGCGATTCGATGCGCGTTTTATGACTCACCAAATCTGACAGCGCTAACGCCAGCGCCAGGCTGACGAGAAAACTCTCGCCGCCCGATAGCGTGCGCGTATCGCGCGTGGCGTCAGCTTGCCAGGTATCAACCACTTCCAGCTCCAGCTCTTCACTAATGCGGCGCTGCAGCAGATAGCGACCGTGCAGGCGATCGAGCTGACGGTTCGCCAGCCACACCAGATGGTCGAGCGTCAGACCTTGTGCGAAGCGGCGGAATTTATCGCCTTTGGCCGAACCCACCAGATCGTTCAGACGCCCCAGCTGCGCCAGTTCCCCTTCATCGGTGGCGATTTGCGTCAGCAACGATTGCTGCTGCAAACGCTGTTGCGCATCGCTGTGTAACTGCTGCTGCGCTTCGCCCTGTTGACGGGCATTGTCACGTAACGTCACGCGCAGCTGTTCCAGCTGCTGCTGAATCGTGGCGGCGATCTCGTCGCTAAGTTCCAAAGGCCGCTGCTGCTGATGCGCCGTCCAGCGCTGCATAAGCTGTTCGCTGAGGGTGAGCTGCTGCTGGCGCTGCTGATCGAGCGTCTGCAACTGCTGGCGCAGCTGCTGCACCTCGCGCTCCTCCAGCAGAGCGGCACGCAGCGCGCGCTCATCCGCAAAATCACTCTGCTGCAGCGCGGCGAGGAAGGCGCTTTCTGCGGCGGCAGCGCGCTCACGCAAGGTGTGTTGCTGCGCCGCGATCTGCTCGCACTGGCCATTCAGGCCGTGCAGCATGCTTTGCGCCTGTTGCCACTGCTGAAGCTGCTGCGCCAGCGCCTGTTCACACTGTTGCAGCGCGGCATGCTGCTGCTGCCGGGCTTCTGCCACCAGACGATCGCCAAACAGCTGTTGACGCTGTTGCTGCTGCTGCTGGCGCTGCTGCTGCAAAGCGCTAAGCGTCTGCTGAAGCTCATCCAGCCGCTGCTGTTCACGCGCCAGATTCTGCTGCAGGCTGCTGCGCTCGCTTTCGGCTTTCACCAGCTGTGGCTGCAACTCGCCGTGTAACCGTTCATTTTCCTGCCATGCGATCCAGCGTTGTTGTAAGGTGCGCAGCCAGCTTTCCCGCTCAGCGACATCTGGCAGGACGAGCTGATGCTGCGTCAGCTGCTGTTCCAGCTGCTGCGCCAGTTGCTGCATGGCGCTGCGTTCGCTGGCCTCGCGCTGGCTGATTTCATCCAGCGTCTGCTGCGTGCTGGCGATCTGCTGCTGCGCCAGCTGCTGCTGATTCTGATGCTGCTGCCACAGCTGCTGCTGTTGCAGATGCGCATCTTTTGCCTGCTGCAGCGCACGCGCAGCGTTTTCCCGCGTCTGCAGCTGCTGTTGCTGCAGCTGTTCCTGCGCATCCTGCTGCTGTTGCCACTGCGCAAAATCGTCCTGCTGCTCCAGCGTGCAGGTAAGTGCCAGCTCACCGCTCAGCGCTTGCCATTGGGTGTTCACCGTCGCCAGTTGCTGATCGTAATCGCTGATCTCCTGCTGCAACGCCTGCTGCTGTTGCAGCGACAGTTTCTGCTGCTCGCCTTTGGCGGTGCCGGACTCTTTTAGCTGCGCCACGCGCGTTTCCAGCGCGGTTAAACGCTGCTGATTGGCGCCGGGCTCAAGCTGCTGATATTGCGCAATCGCCGGATGCTGGCACGAGCCGCACAGCGGGCAGGGCTGATCCGGCTGCAGTTTAGCGCGCTCGTCGGCCAGCTGGGCGATGGTGCGCTCCAGCTCGCAGATCTTGCGCACATCGAGCAGCGCCTGATGTTCCCGTTTGTACTCCTCGCGCAGCGCCTGTAACGCCTGTTCCGCGTCCTGATGCTGCTGCTGGAGCTGCGCCAGTTTCTGCTGACGCTGCAACCGCTGCGGTTGCAGCGCGCGCCACTGCGCGGCGAGCAGGTTAAGTTGCTGGCGCGCAGGGCGTTGGGTTTGATGCTGCGTCAGGGCGTCGCGCAGTTGCGCGCTGCCGATCTCCGCTTCAAGTGAAGTCAGTGCTTGCTCCGCTTGCAGACGCTGCTGCGCGGCCTGCGCTTCGGCTTGCTGCAACGGTTGCGCCGCCTGTTCACGCTGAGCCTGCGCCTGTTGATGCTGCTCCAGCTGGCTGCGCTGCTGTTGATGCTGTGCGATGAGCTGCGTCAGCGTCTGCTCGCGCTCATCCAGCCGGGCAATCTCCGCCTGCCAGCGCGTTAATTCCGCGCCCCAATGGGCGACAGCGGCTTCGCGGACACGGAATTCCTGCTGCTGCGCCAGCTGTTGTTGTAAACGTTCACTTACCTGCTGTTGCTGGCTGAGTGCGGTTTGGCTGGATTGCAGCGCCTGTTGCTGCTGCAGATGCAATCGCTGCTGTTCATCCAGCTGCTGCGCGAGGGTGGTGATGCGTTGATCGAGCGGGATAACCTGCTCGGTGAGCAGCATTTCAAGCTGCTGCTGTTGCTGTAACGCCTGTTCACGCGCCTGCTGCGCAGCCTGATAATGGTTTTCGCCCTGTTGCAGCGCGGTTTTGGCTTGCTGCCGTTGCGCTTGCAGCTGCTGCGATTGCTGTTCCAGCGCACGGAGATCGCCCTGCAACTGTTCGCGCTGCTGCAACTTCTCGCGCAGTTTTTCTGCCGGTTCGGCGCGCGCCAGCCGCTGACGATCGCCATCCGCCTGCTGCCAGGCCTGTTGCGCGGCAAGCAGCGTCTGTTCGGCCTGCTGCTGCTCTTGCGTTAGCTGTTGCTGCTGCACCAGCCATTGCTGCTGATGCTGCGCCAGCGTTAGCTGTTCGCTCAGGATTTTCTCCTGCGTGCCAAGTTCCGCCAGCTGCTGCGTCAATTCTGCCCGGCGCGCTTCATCGAGCAGCGACATGCCGCCGGCGCGGGCGCGCAGCGTATCCAGCTCGCTGCGCGCGGTGCGCCAGCGCTCGTAGATCTGCACCGAGATTTGTCCGTAGATTTCGGTGCCGGTCAGCTCTTCCAGCAGCTCGGCGCGTTCGCCGGGTTTGGCATTCAGGAAGGCGGCAAACTGGCCTTGCGACAGCATCATCGAGCGGGTAAAACGGGCGAAATCGAGCCCCGACAGGGTCTCAATCGCTTTCAGCTTGTCGCCAACTTTATCGGCGATGATCTGATTATCGGCCACACGCGCCAGCTCGACGCGCGGTGCCTGCAGCTTACCGTCGGCTTGGCCGCGCGCGCGGTTCTGGCTCCAGAAGGCGCGCCAGGCTTCGCCTTTGATCTCAAACTCCACTTCCGCCAGACACTCGGCGGTGTCGCGGGTGATCAGCTCGTTCTGGGTTTGCGACAGCGTGCCGAGGCGCGGCGTCTGATGATAGAGCGCCAGGCAAATCGCATCGAGTAAGGTGGTTTTGCCCGCGCCAGTGGCGCCGGTAATGGCAAACAAGCCGTTGCTGGCAAAGGGCTCACGACGGAAATCGATAAACCATTCGCCGCGCAGCGCATTGAGGTTTTTAAAGCGTAGCGTCAAAATTTTCATGCGGATGGATTCTCCAGCGCGGCAAGCTGGGTGCGGAACAGCTGCGTTAACTGCTCGGCCTGCCCGGCATCCAGCTGATCTTCCTGCGCCAGTCGGCGAGCAAACACGTCTTCCACTTTTAGTTCGCTCAGGGTTTCGTTCTCCAGCCGTTCGAGGCTGCGCTGCCGCTGTTCGCGGCTGCGGCGCACCAGCAGCACTTCGACCGGCAGATTTTCGGTGAGCGCTTCAATGCGACGTTGCAGATCGCTGAGATATTCCTGCGTGGTGATCTCAATATCCAGCCAGACTGGCTGTTCGCTGGCGCTCGCGCTGAACTGCGCCAGCTGATGTTCAATTTCCGCCATCGAGCCTTTCAGCATCTGCATCGGCTGGAAGTGCGGGATGGTTAGCGGCGTAACGGTATCGAGCGTGGTGCTGAATTCCAGCAGGAAGACGCTTTTCTCGCGGCCAAGCTCATCAAAACTGAGCGGAATCGGCGAGCCGCTGTAACGAATGTGCTCGCTGTTGGCGATGCGCTGGGCGCGATGGATGTGACCGAGCGCGATGTAATCGGCGGGCGGAAACGCCTGCGCCGGGAAGGCATCCAGCGTGCCGATATAGATGTCGCGCACAGAATCGCTTTTAGTCACGCCAACAGTGGTGAGATGACCGGTGGCGATGATCGGCAGCGTAACGTCCTGCGCATCGCGCTGCGCCTGCGCGGCAGCAAAGCAGTGCTGATAATGCTGCTCGATCGCCTCCAGCAGCGAGATCTGCTTCTCGCGGCCGGATTGGCCAGCCTGGCTACGCAGAATGTCGCGCGGACGCAGATAAGGAATGGCGCACAGCAGCGCGCCCGGCGCGCCATCACGCTGCTTCAGGGTTAACACCTGCTGTTCGCCCTGCGGCGTGGCGCTGGTGATCACCTGCGTATTCAGGCAGGCCAGCAGCTCGCGCGATTCATTCAGCGTCGCCACCGAGTCGTGATTGCCCGCCAGCACCACCAATTGGCAGCCGCTTGGCTGCAGCGCCACCACAAAACGGTTAAACATTTCACGCGCGTAGCTCGGCGGCGAACCGGTATCAAACAGATCGCCGGCGATAATCAGCGCATCCACCTGATGCTGCACAATCTGATTCAGCAGCCAGTCGAGAAACGCCTGATGTTCTCGCGCGCGACTTTTGCTGTAAAAGAACTGACCGAGATGCCAGTCAGCGGTGTGAATGATGCGCATGTTTGCTCCGTGCTCTGTTTAGCGAAGGCGAATTATAACCACTTAAGATCACAAAGAAAAAAAGCAGAATTTTATTGTGACATTTCTGTTTTTTATCTATCTATCTTAGGGCGGTGTTTTCATAAAAGTGTCACAAAACTGACGCATAATGGCGCCGCAAATCCCAGTGACACGGTGTCACACTAGCAGGAGTTACAATGGCTAAGCGCATTTTGGTTGTGGAAGACGAAGCTCCCATCCGTGAAATGTTATGTTTCGTGCTGGAACAGAATGATTACCAGCCTATTGAGGCGGAAGATTATGACAGCGCGATTGGTAAGCTGATCGAACCCTGGCCTGATTTGATTCTGCTGGACTGGATGTTGCCCGGCGGCAGCGGGATTCAGTTTATTAAGCATTTGAAGCGCGAAGCCATGACGCGCGACATTCCGGTGATGATGCTGACGGCGCGCGGTGAAGAGGAAGATCGCGTGCGCGGTCTGGAAGTGGGCGCGGATGATTACATCACCAAGCCATTCTCACCGAAAGAGCTGATGGCGCGTATCAAAGCGGTGATGCGCCGTATTTCACCGATGGCGGTGGAAGAGGTGATTGAGATGCAGGGCCTGAGCCTTGATCCTTCCTCACATCGTGTGATGTCGGAAACCACGCCGCTGGAGATGGGACCGACCGAGTACAAACTGCTGCACTTCTTTATGACCCACCCGGAACGCGTGTACAGCCGCGAACAGCTGCTGAACCATGTTTGGGGCACCAATGTGTATGTCGAAGATCGCACCGTCGATGTGCATATTCGCCGTTTACGTAAAGCACTGGAATTAACCGGCCACGATCGCATGGTTCAAACCGTGCGCGGAACAGGGTATCGTTTCTCTGCCCGCTACTAAACGTAAACGGAGTGTTTACCGTGCTGGAACGACTCTCCTGGAAGAGATTGTTGACCGAGCTGGCGCTGGTCTGTTTACCTGCGCTGGTGTTGGGTCTGTTGTTCGGATATCTGCCGTGGCTGCTGCTGATTGCGGTGACCGGCGTGATGTTCTGGCACTTCAGAAATCTGATGCGTCTGTCGCACTGGCTGTGGGTCGATCGTTCAATGACGCCGCCCACCGGACGCGGCAGCTGGGAACCGCTGTTTTATGGCCTGTACCAGATGCAATTGCGCAACCGGCGGCGGCGGCGCGAGCTGGGCAATCTGATCAAACGTTTCCGCAGCGGAGCAGAATCGCTGCCGGATGCGGTGGTGCTGACCACCGAAGAGGGCACTATTTTCTGGTGCAACGGCCTGGCGCAGCAGCACCTTGGCTTGCGCTGGCCGGAAGATAACGGCCAGAATATCCTCAATTTGCTGCGTTATCCTGAATTTTCCCGCTATATCCGCCAGCGCAAGTTCGACATGCCGCTGACCCAGATCCTCAATAATCAGCGTCATATGGAATTCCGCGTGATGCCTTACAGCGAAGGTCAGTGGCTGATGGTGGCACGTGATGTCACCCAGATGCACCAGCTGGAAGGCGCGCGACGCAACTTTTTTGCTAACGTCAGTCATGAACTGCGCACGCCGTTAACGGTATTGCAGGGTTATCTGGAAATGATGGACGACTCGGTGATGAACGAGCGCACGCGCAGCAAGGCGTTGCATACCATGCAAGAGCAGACGCGCCGCATGGACAGCCTGGTGAAGCAGTTGTTGACCTTGTCGCGTATCGAAGCGGCGCCAGCCATCGATCTCAAAGAGACGGTGGATGTGCCGGGCATGCTGATGCTGTTGCAGCGTGAAGCGGAAACGCTGAGTCAGGGACGTCACACCATCCATTTCCATACCGATCCGCATCTGAAAGTGTTCGGCAATGATGAGCAGCTACGTAGCGCCATTTCCAATCTGGTCTACAACGCGGTGAATCACACGCCCGATGGCACGCGCATCGACATCAGTTGGCTGCGCACTAAACAAGGCGCGCAGTTTAAGGTGTGCGATGACGGGCCGGGCATTAGCGAGCAGCATCTGCCACGCCTCACCGAGCGTTTCTATCGCGTGGATAAAGCGCGTTCGCGCGCCACCGGCGGAAGCGGATTGGGGCTGGCGATCGTGAAGCATGCGTTGGGACATCACAACGCGCGGCTGGAGATCACCAGCGTGCCGCATCAGGAAACCTGTTTCAGCTTCCTGCTGCCGCCACGCTTGATTGTGGCTAACGTGATGCAAGAGCGGGTTAATTAAGGTCGTAGGATCGCTATTCATGGCGACCGCTGCCTCATTAACAACACATACGCAATGTATTGCACGATAAATCGCACCGCTCCAGAATAGGCGTCTTACTGAATTGCGGAATCGCCAATGAAATCGCTGTTGATCTCCCTCTTGCTGCTTTGCTCTGCTTTGGCACACGGCCAACAAACCATGCTAACCGGCAATCTGAGCAGCGTTGGATCGGATACGCTGGGTTATCTGATGACATTATGGGGCGAGGATTTCAGCCGCCAGTCGCCGGGCGTCAACGTTCAGGTGCAGGCGGCGGGATCTTCTACTGCGCCGACCGCGCTGGCGGCAGGTGCTGCCCAGCTGGGCGCGATGAGCCGGCCGATGCAGATCGACGAACGTCAACTTTTTACCGCGCGCTACGGCTATCCGCCGCTGGCGGTGCCGGTGGCGATGGATGCGCTGGTGGTAGTGGTTAATCAGGACAATCCACTGCCGCGCATCGCGCCGCAACAACTCGATGCGCTGTTCTCCATCACGCGTCTGTGCGGCGGGCAGCAAGTGCCGCAGCGCTGGGGCGATCTCGGCCTGAGCGAAGGCCAGTGGGCCACGCGCAGCATCCAGCGCTATGGCCGCAACTCGGCGTCGGGAACGTGGGGCTTCTTTAAGCAGCAGGCGCTGTGCAAAGGTGATTTCCGTGCTGATGTCGCTGAATTCCCCGGCTCTGCGGCGGTGGTACAAGCCGTTGCCGCCACACCCAACAGCATCGGTTATGCCAGTTTTGGCTTTCATCTCAGCGGCGTGAAAATGCTACCGGTGGTCACGGCGAACGGCGACAGCGTGATGCCGGATGCCGAATCGATTCGCAACGGCCGCTATCCGTGGTCGCGCCCGCTTTATATCTACGTCAACAAAGCACCCGGCAAACCGCTGCCGCCGCTGGTGAATGCCTTTCTGCATCAGGTGTTATCGCCACAAGGTCAGCGTCGGGTGAGCGAAGCGGGTTATCTGCCGTTGTCAGATAGCCAGATGGCGCAAGCGCGAGCGGCAATTGAGGGAAATTGAAGAACGTGCATCTGAACATGAAATAGTTTCATGTAAGCTGAATTTTCTTCCGTTGCCGAAAGGGTAACAGCGTGGCATTCTTTGTGGACATATAGCCGTCCAGATGGCTGAAATAACCCAGCGAAATTATACCCTGACGCAACTATGCGCTCAGCCAGGAGATAAAATGCCACGTCATAACCCGTTCCGCGCCGATACCGTCGGCAGTTTTCTGCGTCCCGCAACCATCAAGCAGGCGCGTGTGCAGTTTGCCAATGGCGAAATCAACGCTGATCAACTGCGTCAGGTTGAAGATCGCGAAATCCGCCATGTTGTGGAGCAGCAGCGTGCCAACGGCCTGCAGATCGTTACCGATGGTGAATTCCGTCGCGCTTGGTGGCACTTCGATTTCTTTGGCGATTTGCACGGCGTCGAGCTGTTCGAAGCGGAGCAGGGCATTCAGTTCAACGGCGTGCAGACCAAAGCGCACGGCGTGAAAGTCACTGGTAAAGTGGCTTTTAATCCTCAACACCCGATGCTGGATCACTTCCGCTTCCTGCAAAGCGTGGCGGGCGATGCGGTTGCCAAGATGACCATTCCCAGCCCAAGCGTGCTGCACTTCCGCGGTGGCCGTAAGGTGATCGATGCCACGGTGTATCCCGATCTGAAAGAGTACTTCGCCGATCTGGCGCAGACCTACAAAGACGCCATCAAAGCGTTTTATGCGGCTGGCTGCCGTTATCTGCAGCTGGATGACACGGTGTGGGCCTATCTGTGCTCAACCGAACAGCAGCAGCAGATCCGCGAGCGTGGTGAAGATCCACAGGAACTGGCGCGCATCTATGCTGAAGTGCTGAATACTGCACTGGAAGGTAAGCCAGAGGATCTGACCGTTGGGCTGCATGTTTGTCGCGGCAACTTCCGCTCAACCTGGATTTCCGAAGGTGGCTATGAGCCGGTCGCCGAAGTGCTGTTTGGCGGCGTGAATATCGATGCTTTCTATCTTGAGTATGACAACGAACGTTCAGGTGGTTTTGAGCCGCTGCGCTTCCTCAAGCCGGGTCATCAGCAAGTGGTGCTGGGTTTGATCACCACCAAAACCGGCGAGCTGGAGGATGCGCAGCAGGTGAAAGCGCGTTTGCAGGAAGCGTCACAGTTCGTGAGTCTTGATCAAATCTGCCTCAGCCCGCAGTGTGGCTTTGCCTCAACCGAAGAGGGCAACAGCCTGAGCGAAGAGCAGCAGTGGCAGAAGATTCGTCTGGTGGTCGATATAGCAAGAACAGTCTGGTAATGCTGTAAAGTTAGCCAAACAGGCGCGTAAATCGCGCCTTTTGTGCATCTGCAGGCTGATTTATGCAAAGAGATCTCTCGCATCGAGGAAACATTTAGCAAATCATCTGAGGTGTTTTGCCGCTATTCCACCGTGATTCACTGCTTTCTCCCACTATCTTGTTATATCCTTCTGGTTTTTCGATCCTGTATTGCCTTTCTTCGCTATAAACGTTCTAATTTGCGCCGTTGTCGATTTATCCCTCTGCGAACAGAAGAAAAGTAGATTAAATCACCTGCGCTTTAACGATTAGACCCGCATAACACGCTGGTCTTGCCTGATAAGCCCTTGTTTTAGCGCATCCAGAGGACAACACGAACTCAACTTCCACCGCAACATCAGCTACAGGCAGTACAGAAGTTTATGACACATCGTTTAACCTCCAAGGATATCCTGGCGCTGGGCTTCATGACGTTTGCCCTGTTCGTTGGCGCAGGAAATATCATCTTCCCACCGATGGTGGGGATTCAGTCTGGCGAACACGTTTGGATTGCGGCTTTCGGCTTCCTGATTACGGCTGTTGGCTTACCGGTGATCACCGTCATCGCGCTGGCGCGTGTGGGCGGCGGCATTGATGCGCTGAGCTCGCCGATTGGTAAAGCCGCAGGCTTGCTGCTGGCGACCGTGTGTTACCTGGCTGTTGGCCCGCTGTTTGCCACGCCGCGTACCGCCACCGTTTCCTTTGCCGTAGGTATTGCACCGCTGACCGGCGACGGCACGCTGCCGCTGTTCATTTACAGCCTGATTTACTTCGCGCTGGTGATTGGCATCTCACTGTATCCGGGCAAACTGCTGGATACCGTCGGCCACTTCCTCGCTCCGCTGAAAATTCTGGCGCTGATTGTGCTCGGCGTTGCCGTGCTGATCTGGCCGGCCGGTGGCGTTTCGCCGGGCACCGAAGAGTATCAGCGTGCCGCCTTCTCCAGCGGTTTCGTTAATGGTTATCTGACCATGGATACGCTGGGAGCGCTGGTGTTCGGTATCGTCATCGTCAATGCGGCGCGCTCACGCGGTGTTGAAGATGCCAAACTGCTGACGCGCTACACCATGCTGGCGGGCATCATCGCCGGTATCGGTTTGACGCTGATTTACCTGACGCTGTTCAAACTCGGTAACGATAGCGGCGCATTAGTGGCGCAAAGCGCGAACGGTGCTGAAATTCTGCATGCTTATGTGCAGCAGACTTTCGGCGGCATGGGCAGCTTCTTCCTTGCGGCACTGATCTTCGTCGCCTGCATGGTAACGGCGGTGGGCCTGACCTGCGCCTGTGCAGAATTCTTTGCGCAATATGTTCCGCTGTCGTATAAAACGCTGGTATTTATTCTGGGTCTGTTCTCGATGGTGGTGTCGAATCTCGGTCTGAGCCATCTGATTCAGATTTCGATTCCGGTGCTGACGGCGATTTATCCGCCATGCATCGTGCTGGTGGTGCTGAGCTTCACGCTGAAGTTCTGGAACAAAAGTTCGCGTATTATCGCGCCGACCATGCTGGTAAGCCTGCTGTTCGGTATCGTTGATGCCATCAAAACCACCAGCTTTAAAGATGTGTTGCCGCTGTTCAGTCAGCATCTGCCGCTGGCCGATCAGGGACTTTCCTGGTTGCCGCCATCGCTGGCGATGCTGGTGATTGCCGCGGTAGTTGATCGGGCAAAAGGACGTGAGCAGGTCGCGGTTCATCAGTAAGCGACATTGCTGTTAATTCCAACCACGGGCTTGCCCGTGGTTTTTCATTTTCAAGGTACTGAGTGTTATGCAAGAAACCAATAAGCTCAAACGCGGACTGAGCACGCGCCACATTCGCTTTATGGCGCTGGGATCGGCGATTGGCACCGGGCTGTTTTACGGCTCGGCAGATGCTATCAAAATGGCGGGCCCAAGCGTGCTGCTGGCGTACATCATCGGCGGTGCGGTGGCGTACATCATCATGCGTGCGTTGGGGGAAATGTCGGTCAACAACCCGCAGGCCAGCTCATTCTCGCGCTATGCGCAGGATTATCTCGGCCCGCTGGCCGGATACATCACCGGCTGGACCTACTGTTTTGAAATCCTGATTGTGGCGATTGCCGACGTAACGGCTTTTGGTATCTACATGGGCGTGTGGTTCCCCGATGTGCCGCACTGGATTTGGGTGCTGAGCGTGGTGCTGATTATCGGTGCCATCAACCTGATGAGCGTGAAAGTCTTTGGCGAAGTGGAGTTCTGGTTCTCCTTTTTCAAAGTCGCCACCATCATCATCATGATTTTCGCCGGCTTCGGCATGATTTTCTGGGGCATCGGCAACGGCGGCCAGCCGACCGGCATTCACAATCTGTGGACCAACGGCGGCTTCTTCGCGCACGGCATTGTCGGCATGCTGCTGTCACTGCAGATGGTGATGTTTGCCTACGGCGGCATTGAGATTATCGGGATTACTGCCGGTGAAGCGGAAGATCCGAAGACCTCGATTCCACGCGCCATCAACTCCGTACCGATGCGTATTCTGGTGTTCTACGTTGGTACGCTGTTCGTCATCATGTCGATTTATCCATGGAATCAGGTGGGCACTTCTGGCAGTCCGTTCGTGCTGACCTTCCAGCATTTGGGGATTGCGGCGGCGGCATCAATTCTTAACTTCGTGGTGCTGACGGCGTCGCTGTCGGCGATTAACAGCGATGTGTTTGGCGTGGGGCGTATGCTGCACGGCATGGCGCAACAGGGCCACGCACCGAAGGTATTCCAGAAGGTTTCGAATCGCGGAATTCCGTGGGTGACCGTTTTGGTGATGATGCTGGCGATGCTGATTGCGGTGTATCTCAACTACCTGATGCCAGAGAAAGTGTTCCTGGTGATCGCCTCGCTGGCGACCTTTGCTACCGTTTGGGTGTGGATCATGATTCTGCTGTCGCAGATCGCCTTCCGCCGCAAGATTGGCAAAGAGCAAGCCGGTAAGCTGGATTTTGCCATGCCGGGCGGTAGCGCTACCGCATGGTTCGGCGTGCTATTCCTGGCCTTCATTATTGGGCTGATTGGTTACTTCCCGGATACGCGCGTGTCGCTGTACGTTGGTTTTGCGTGGATTGCGCTGCTATTACTGGCGTGGCCGCTAGTGAAAAAGCGTAAAAGCTGATGATATTGTAAGGTCGCCATTGATGGCGACCTTTATTATCGATGACGATTAAAAATAATATAAAAAAATAATCACGCTATCCCGAAATAATAAAATGCCAAAAAATATCTCGGCGCATCCTGGCGCCGAAAAGAACAACAAAAAAGGAGAAAATAAGTATTACTAAGGGATGTTTGACTTGCGCAGCATATCGTATTTTTATTGATGCCGGGATGTTTAAGAAAAAAAGAGAAAATTCTCACTTCGGAATAGAATATTACTTACAGCGCGCTTAAGTAATTTTGCATGAAGGTTAAGTTCGCATAAATTAACGAACTTAACCGATTACGGAAATTAAAACGATAAATGCCCAGGCAACAGCGCTTTCAGCTGCGGATAAATCACCGCATTAGCCAGCAGCACCGGATTGCCGTTCTGCAAGCCGTGATTAGCCAGATAATCGTTGGTAATGCCGCCCGCTTCGCGCATCAGCACAATGCCCGGCAAGCCATCCCACGGATTCATATGCGCTTCGTAGTAACCAATTAAGCGACCGGCCGCCGCCCATGCACTCATCAACGCCCCCGAGCCGTTGCGGATAAACATGCCGCCCTGCGCCAGTAATGCGCTGATAAAAGTGGTCAGCGGTTCAATCGGTTGGCTGTTGGAGCTGCTCAGACCAAGCAATCCCTGATCGAGCTGCTGCGCGCTGTGCGCCTGAATGCGCTTATCATTAACCCAAGCACCTTTGCCGCGGCAGGCGTGAAAGGTTTCATGATGATTGGGATCGCACACCACACCAATCACCGCTTCGTTTTCACAAACGATCGCCAGCGATACGCACCAGTTGTGCAAGCCGTTAAGAAAGCTGCTGGTGCCATCAATCGGATCGAGCACCCAGATAAAGCGTGCGCCAGCAGTATTGCCGCCGCTCTCTTCACCCAACACCGCATCGTCAGGAAAGCGTTCGTGGATCAGATGCTTGACCAATGCCTCAACGTTGCGATCGGCTTCGCTGACCACATCCTGCAGATCTTTCTTATGCTCAACCACTAATTGATGACGTTGCTGATACCAGGATAGAGCCCGGCTGGCGGCTGTTTTGGCAACATCACAGGCGAAATGATAACGTGCGTCGAGTTCGGTAAGCGAAGCTGATGACATCTTTCCCTCTTATGATTTTCAGGCTGGCGAAGCAACAACAGACGCCAAAAATGGCGTATTGGCTGTGTGACGAAGTTAACAAAAGTTAAGAAAGGCTTCATTAAGCCGCAGATGGCTGCGCGTGACAAGAGGGGGAAAAGCCCGCCAGTGAAATTTTTCTTCTTACTGGCGGGTAATACGGGATGAAGCCTTAGTGGCGGGTTCTTACGCCAATTTGACGCATGTCATTACCGGTTGGCGATTGATGGACACGCAGACCAAAAGTAGGTAGCACTGCGTAAATATGGTCAAAGATATCCGCTTGAATATTCTCGTACTCTTTCCACACCGTGGTGTTGGTGAACACATACACTTCCAGCGGCAAACCGTTTTCACCTGGCGCTAACTGCCGCACCATTAACGTCATCTCTTGATGAATACGCGGATGCTGCTCCAGCCAGCTCTGCAGCCAGACGCGGAAGGTACCGATATTCGTCAGGCGGCGACCGTTGAGTGGCGAATCTAAATCACAGCCCAGTTGCGCATTCCATGCGGCCACTTCTTCGCTTTTGCTATCCAGATACGGTGCCAGCAGATGCGCACTTTTCAGCTGCTGCATCATGGCATCATCAAGGAAGCCAATACTGGTGGTATCAATATGAATGCTGCGCTTAATGCGACGCCCACCGGATTCCGACATACCGCGCCAGTTTTTAAAGGAGTCGGAAATTAAGGCGTAAGCGGGAATGGTAACAATGGTGTTATCCCAGTTGCGCACTTTTACCGTGGTTAAAGAAATATCGATGACCGCACCGTCCGCGCCATATTTCGGCATTTCCAGCCAGTCATTCATTTTCAGCATATTATTGGCCGCTAACTGAATACCGGCCACCAGACCCAGAATTGGATCTTTAAATACCAGCATCAGCACCGCGGTCATGGCACCGAGTCCGGTGATCAATACGCCGGGCGATTTACCCAACAGCAGCGAAATAATCATGATTACCATTAAAATGGCGGCGATCAATTTCACGCTCTGGATAATACCGCGCAGCGGCAATTGCTGTGCCAGCATGCTGTTCGCGCTGAGCTGCTGCAGTAAATCCAGCAAGGAGAACAACATCAGCAGGGCGAAGATCATCATCCACAGCTGGGCGAAAATCAGCAGCGCTGCATAGATCTGAGCACTGTCGTGCAGGAAGAGTTCAGTCTGTAATTTGAATAGCACACCTTGCATCAGCCAGACGCTGCGGCTAAACAGGCGACTGTTAATCAGCGCTTTTGGCCACTGACGGCTACTTTTCTCGGTGTAGCGACGCAGCAGCGGCAAGATAGCGCGGTGCAGAATGGCGTGAGTAAGCAGTGAGATGGCAAAGATAATGGCAATCACTATCCCCAACGCCAGGATGTGCGTGTAGCTAAGACCGGCTTCTGCGAGCCGGTTGGCAATAAGATGCTGCATGAGATTTCCCTGAGTGTGACGAAGATTAAGGTCACGCAGGGTAGGTGATGAGAAATTTCCCGTCCAACAGACGGGTCTTGAATTACCTAATATTACAATTCCTGCGCGCGCGCGGCGGCCATTAAGCGCGGATAAAACTGGAAGAACAGCGGCTCAAGTTGCTCGTAGTGGTCAACAAAATCCTGATAGGAGTCGCGCAGCGCGGCTAAGCGCGGACGGCGATGCGCCATGCCGTTGAGCACGCGTGCCAGCCGCGTTGGTTCGGCATAGTGCTCAAACCAGCGTTCGCGCCACATCACTGCGTTCAGCTCAATGAAACCTTCCGGCGTGCCCGCCAGTTGCGGCACGATGTTTTGTTCAGCCGCCGCGGTAAATGCCACCAGCGACTGCGTTGGGTGGAATTTATCCCAGTGCAGCGCGAGGAAGTGGTCCCAAATCACGTCCAGCGTGATGGGGGCCACGCGGCGCGTTTCCGGACGAAACAGCGCACGCGCAATCCGCACCTCGGGCAGGTTATCGGTCAGGACGTCGAGGCGACGATGCATGGCAATGCCATCCACCACCGGCGCAGGCCATTGTGATTGCACGTTGCCGCGCACGAAATCGGCCATGAGATTGCCCAGCAGAGAGCTGTTAGCCAGCTGCGCCAGGTGAAGGTGAGCGAGAAAGTTCATGGCGCATTATATACACGTCATACTTCAAGTTACAGGTGCGTGAGCTGCTCTCGTTTGCCGCCTGCCTGTACCTCGAATTGTTTTGTGTATTCGCAGAATCACAGAAGCGCAGCCAGTTGTTCAGAATTTGCCGCTTTTCCGCTAGACTATGCCGCCTGATTTTAAGTCCTGAAGAAGTGAAGCATGCGCGTAGCCGATTTTACCTTTGAGTTGCCAGAATCCTTAATCGCCCACTATCCGCAGGCGCAGCGAAGCGGTTGCCGCTTGCTGTCGCTGGATGGTCCAAGCGGCGCGTTAAGCCACGGCGTATTTACAGACGTGATGGATAAGCTCAATCCGGGCGATCTGCTGGTGTTCAACAACACCCGCGTGATTCCGGCGCGCGTCTTTGGGCGTAAAGCCAGCGGCGGCAAAATCGAGATGCTGGTTGAGCGCATGCTGGACGATAAGCGCGTGCTGGCGCACGTGCGCGCCTCCAAAGCGCCCAAGCCGGGCGCAGCGCTGCTGCTAGGCGATGACGAAAGTGTCAAAGCCACGATGGTGGCGCGCCATGACACACTGTTTGAGATCGCCTTCGAAGACGATCGCGCGGTGCTGGATATTCTCAACAGCGTCGGCCATATGCCGCTGCCGCCGTATATTGATCGTCCGGATGAAGATGCTGACCGTGAGCTGTACCAGACCGTGTACGGCGTGCGTCCCGGCGCCGTCGCCGCACCGACCGCCGGTTTGCACTTTGACGAGCCGCTGCTGGAAGCGCTGAAAGCTAAAGGCGTCGAGATGGCGTTTGTCACGCTGCACGTCGGTGCCGGGACTTTCCAGCCGGTGCGCGTTGAAACCATCGAGGATCACATCATGCATGCCGAATACGCGGAAGTGCCGCAGGATGTGGTGGATGCGGTGCTGGCGTGTAAAGCACGCGGCAACAAAGTGGTCGCCGTGGGCACCACCTCAGTACGTTCGCTGGAGAGCGCCGCGAAGGCCAGCCAGAATGCGCTGATTGCACCCTTCTTCGATGACACACAGATTTTCATCTATCCCGGCTATCACTATCAGGTGATCGATGCGCTGATCACCAACTTCCATCTGCCGGAATCGACCCTGATTATGCTGGTTTCGGCCTTTGCTGGTTATCAGCACACCATGGCGGCTTATCACAGCGCGGTGGCAGAGCAGTACCGTTTCTTTAGCTACGGGGATGCGATGTACATCACCCGTAATCCACAAGCGCCTGACGAAAGCGTCGGCGCATAATTGAATCAGACTGTTTCTCTGATCAGAGGTTAATGTGAAATTTGAATTAGATACTACCGACGGGCGCGCGCGCCGTGGCCGTCTGGTCTTTGATCGTGGCGTTGTTGAAACCCCAGCATTTATGCCCGTGGGCACTTACGGCACGGTGAAAGGCATGACGCCGGAAGAAGTGAAAGAGACCGGCGCGCAGATCCTGCTCGGCAACACCTTCCACCTGTGGCTGCGCCCAGGTCAGGAGATCATGAAACTGCACGGCGACCTGCACGATTTCATGAACTGGCAAGGACCGATCCTTACCGATTCCGGCGGCTTCCAGGTGTTCAGCCTTGGCGATATCCGTAAGATCACCGAAGCGGGCGTGCACTTCCGTAACCCGATCAACGGCGATCCGATTTTCCTCGATCCGGAAAAGTCGATGGAAATTCAGTTCGATCTCGGTTCTGACGTGGTGATGATCTTCGACGAATGTACGCCATATCCGGCGGATTGGGATTACGCCAAACGTTCGATGGAGATGTCGTTGCGCTGGGCACAACGCAGCCGCGATCGCTTCGATTCACTCGGCAATAAAAATGCATTATTCGGCATTATTCAGGGCGGTGTTTACGAAGATTTACGAGATGTCTCGGTTAAAGGTCTGGTAGAGATTGGCTTTGATGGGTACGCTGTGGGCGGCCTGGCGGTGGGTGAACCTAAAGAGGACATGCACCGAATCCTGGAGCACGTCTGTCCGCAAATTCCGCAAGACAAACCGCGTTATTTGATGGGCGTCGGCAAGCCAGAAGATCTGGTGGAAGGCGTTCGCCGCGGTATCGATATGTTTGACTGCGTTATGCCAACGCGCAATGCGCGCAATGGTCATCTGTTTGTTACCGATGGCGTGGTGAAAATTCGTAATGCCCGGTATAAAGATGACACCGCAACGCTGGATGCAGAGTGTGATTGTTACACCTGTCGCAATTATAGCCGCGCCTACTTGCATCATCTTGATCGCTGTAACGAAATACTGGGCGCACGCCTGAATACGATTCACAATCTGCGCTATTACCAGCGTTTGATGGCCGGTTTACGTAAGGCTATCGAAGAGGGTAAATTAGAGCACTTTGTTAGCGAGTTCTACCAACGGACGGGGAAGGCGGTTCCTCCGCTGAACGTCTGATAATTCATCAATGAGGGAAATTTAATGAGCTTTTTCATTTCTGACGCCGTAGCCGCAGCAGGCGCACCGTCTCAGGGAAGTCCGTATTCTCTGGTGATCATGCTGGTGGTCTTTGGTCTGATCTTCTACTTCATGATTCTGCGTCCACAGCAGAAGCGTACTAAAGATCACAAGAAACTGATGGATTCCATCTCTAAAGGTGATGAAGTGCTGACCAGCGGTGGTTTAGTTGGCCGTGTGACCAAAGTGGCAGAAACTGGCTATGTTTCTATTGCCCTGAACGACACCACTGAAGTAGTTGTTAAACGTGATTTCGTGGCCGCCGTTCTGCCGAAAGGTACTTTGAAGGCGCTGTAATTTTTTCTTCCCGAAGGGAACTGCCGTGTTAAACCGTTATCCTTTGTGGAAGTACATCATGCTGGTCGTCGTGATTCTCGTCGGCCTGCTCTATGCGCTTCCTAACCTTTATGGTGAGGATCCGGCCGTTCAGATCACTGGTGCGCGCGGTGGCGCCGCCAGTGAGCAAACGTTGGATCAGATCCAGACCGTATTAAAACAAGACAATATCGAGAGCAAATCCCTCGCTCTGGAAAATGGTGCCATTCTGGCCCGCTTTGCAACGCAGGATGGACAGCTGCGCGCGCGTGATGCACTCACCAGCGCGCTGGGCGAAGACTACATTGTGGCCCTTAACCTTGCGCCGGCAACGCCTCGCTGGCTGAGCATGCTGTCCGCGGAACCGATGAAACTCGGTCTTGATCTGCGCGGCGGCGTTCACTTCCTGATGGAAGTGGATATGGATACGGCTCTGGGCAAACTGCAAGAGCAGAACGCCGACAGCCTGCGCAGCGATCTGCGCGACAAAAGCATTCCGTATACCACCGTTAATAAAATCGCGAACTATGGCGTAGAAGTGCGTTTCCGTGACGGCGCCAGCCGTGATGCGGCAATCAGTTACTTGTCTACTCGCCACCGTGATCTGGTGATCTCAAGCCAGGGCAGCGATGCGCTGCGTGCGGTGATGAGCGATGCGCGCCTGAGCGAAGCGCGTGAATATGCGGTGCAGCAAAACATCACCATTCTGCGTAACCGTGTGAACCAGCTCGGCGTTGCCGAACCGCTGGTGCAGCGTCAGGGTTCTGACCGCATCGTGGTGGAACTGCCGGGTATTCAGGACACCGCGCGCGCCAAAGAGATTCTGGGCGCTACCGCCACGCTGGAATTCCGTCTGGTGAACACCAGCGTGGATCCAACCGCAGCGGCCAGCGGCCGTGTGCCCGGCGATTCGGAAGTGAAGAAAACCCGCGACGGGCAGCCAGTGGTGCTGTACAAGCGTGTGATTCTGACCGGTGATCACATCACTGATTCCACGTCGAGCATGGATGAGTACAACCAGCCGCAGGTGAACATTTCACTGGATGGCGCGGGCGGCAACATGATGTCCAACTTCACCAAGGACAACATCGGTAAGCCGATGGCGACCCTGTTTGTGGAGTACAAAGACAGCGGTAAGAAAGATGCCAACGGCCGGTCGATTCTGGTGAAACAGGAAGAAGTGATTAACGTGGCGAACATTCAGTCGCGCCTCGGTAACAGCTTCCGTATCACCGGTATCAATAATGCAAACGAAGCACGTCAGCTGTCGCTGCTGCTGCGCGCGGGTGCGTTGATTGCGCCAATCCAGATTGTAGAAGAGCGTACTATCGGCCCAACCATGGGTCAGCAGAACATCACACAAGGCCTCGAAGCCTGCCTGTGGGGTTTGATTGCCTCGATCCTGTTCATGGTGGTGTTCTACAAGAAGTTTGGTCTTATCGCTACCAGCGCGCTGCTGTGTAACCTGGTGCTGATTGTCGGCATCATGTCACTGCTGCCAGGCGCGACGCTCACCATGCCAGGTATTGCCGGTATCGTGCTGACGCTGGCGGTTGCGGTCGATGCTAACGTGTTGATTAACGAACGTATTAAAGAAGAGTTGCGTAACGGACGCTCGGTACAGCAGGCGATTCATGAAGGCTATAAAGGCGCCTTCTCCAGTATCGTCGATGCCAACGTCACTACGCTTATCAAAGTGATCATTCTTTATGCGGTCGGTACCGGTTCAATCAAAGGCTTTGCGATTACTACGGCTATCGGTATCGCAACCTCAATGTTTACCGCTATCGTCGGCACCCGTGCCATCGTTAACCTGGTGTACGGCGGCAAACGCATCAACAAGCTGTCTATCTGAGGAGTGCGTTGTGGCACAGGAATATAGTATTGAGCAGCTAAACCACGGGCGTAAAGTCGTCGACTTTATGCGCTGGGATAAGCTGGCTTTCATCATCTCCGGTCTGCTGATTGTGGCATCTATCGTCATTGTCGGTGTGCGAGGCTTCAACTGGGGCCTCGACTTTACCGGCGGAACGGTGATTGAGATTAACCTGGAAAAACCGGCGGATCTCGACGCGCTGCGTGAAGGTTTGGTGAAAGCGGGCTTTGAAGAGCCGCTGGTGCAGAACTTTGGTAGCAGCCGTGATGTGATGGTGCGTATGCCTCCGGCCACCGGCAATGCCGGCACCGAACTGGGCAATAAAGTGCTGGCTTCCATTAGCCAGACCACGCAGCAGAACGCTACCGTGAAACGCATCGAGTTCGTTGGCCCAAGCGTGGGTAGCGATCTGGCGCAGGCCGGTGCGATGGCGCTGCTGTCAGCGCTGATTGCGATTTTGATCTACATCGGCTTCCGCTTTGAGTGGCGTTTAGCGCTCGGCACCGTACTGGCGCTGGCGCACGATGTGATCATCACCTGTGGCATTTTGTCGCTGGCGCACGTCGAAATCGACCTGACGATTGTCGCTTCATTGATGTCGGTAATTGGTTACTCGCTTAACGATAAGATCGTGGTATCCGACCGTATTCGTGAGAACTTCCGCAAGATCCGCCGCGGTTCTTCTTACGACATCACTAACGTGTCGCTGACCCAGACGCTGAGCCGTACCTTGATCACCTCCATCACCACGCTGGCGATGATCATGATCCTGTTCGTGTTTGGTGGTGCGTTGCTGAAAGGTTTCTCACTGACCATGCTGATCGGTGTCACCATTGGTACCATTTCATCGATTTATGTCTCTTCAGCGCTGGCGCTGAAACTCGGCATGAAGCGTGAACATATGCTGGTACAGAAAGTGGAAAAAGAGGGCGCAGATCAGCCTTCGATTCTGCCGTAACGCGGAGTCAGAAAGTAAACGGGCTGCCATTGGCAGCCCGTTTTTTTATGCCTGTCGATCAGGGCGTGGTTTTCGTCGCTGGAGGCTCAACATCGTGCACGCGCACGTAGCCGAGTTGCTCCGGGGTTAACCCGCTGAGTCGCAGCGGCACGCTAAAGGAACTGCGCGGCATTAACTGTGCAGGAACCTCGATGGTCTGGCTCAGGCTGCCCGCGTTAAGCGGTTTGCCGCTGGCCGGATCCATTTCGCCCCATACCACGGTCGCGCGCAGTGCCGGAATCGGCTGATCATTGGTTGAGCGGATATTCAGATTGGCGCGACTGCCGCTGGCTTCACCCGCCACCTGCGAGAGTGACAAACGCAATTTACCTAGCTGCGTCTGTAACTCCACCGGCGTATTGGCTTGCGGCAACAGCCACGCGCCCTGGGTGGATTGGCTGTTCAGCTGTCCCTGAATCTCCAGCGCCGTTGCCTGATTGGTCAGCTTGCGCATCTGCTGATTAAGCTGACTCACCTCCTGATGCAACTCTTTGACCTGCGGTGAAACCGGCGTTGAACTGCAACCACTGAGAACCAGCAAAGAGAGTGCTGCCGGAGCCCAAAACGTCCTGATCGTCATGCAATGTCCTTTCTTTATTCGGGAATTCGTAAAACCTGGCCAGGGTAGATCTTATCAGGATGCGTCAGCATTGGCTTGTTCGCTTCGAAAATCTTGTTGTATTCATTAGGGTTTCCGTAGACCTCTTTCGATACCGCACTCAAGGTATCGCCTTTTTTCACGGTATAGAATTTCGCGGGCGTAGCGGCATCGCTGGCGGTGACCTTGTCATCCACCTTGGTGATGCCCGCGACGTTACCGGCGGCCACCAGAATCTTCTCTTTCAACTCCTGAGAGATGCCATCACCAGTCACAGTAACGGTATCGCCTTTGACATCCACCTTGACCTTATCGCTGTCGGGCAAACCGAGTTTGTTGATGTGATCCTGCAATTTCTTGCTGGCATCGTCGCCGCCGCCACTGACGGCATCCCACAGTTTTTCTCCAGCATCTTTCACGAAATCAAACAGACCCATACATCCTCCAGATTTTTATGATGTTGGCCGCCTTGCTGGCGGCTCTTTAAGCGTAGTGGTTTTTTGCCTGTGGTCATGTAGGTGATGTCTTGCATTTGGCTTAACGTCACAAACGGGGATTCACACATTATGTGCCACACACATACATTTTGTGGCGCGATCGCGCTACACTGTGTGGCCTATTTATCTCGCATCAGGAAGCCTCATGCATTGCCCATTCTGCTCCGCTGTGGACACCAAAGTGATTGATTCTCGTCTGGTTAGTGAAGGATCGTCGGTGCGTCGCCGTCGTCAGTGTCTGGTGTGTCATGAGCGTTTTACCACCTTTGAAGTGGCAGAGTTGGTGATGCCGCGCGTGGTAAAAAGCAACGATGTGCGTGAACCCTTCAATGAAGACAAGCTCAGCAGCGGCATGATTAAGGCGCTGGAAAAACGCCCCGTCAGCGCCGATGCGGTTGAAAGCGCGGTCAATCATATTAAAACTCAGCTGCGTGCCACCGGTGAACGCGAAGTGCCAAGCGCACTGATCGGCAATCTGGTGATGGATGAGCTGAAAAAGCTCGATAAAGTGGCCTACATTCGCTTTGCCTCGGTCTATCGCAGCTTCGAAGATATTCGCGATTTTGGTGAAGAGATCGCCCGCCTACAGGACTAATCCATGACTGACGAACGCTATATGGCGCGCGCGCTGGAACTGGCGCGGCGCGGACGCTTTACCACCACACCTAACCCCAACGTTGGCTGCGTGATTGTGCGCGAGGGCGAGATTGTCGGTGAAGGCTGGCATCAGCGCGCCGGCGAACCGCATGCCGAAGTGCATGCGCTGCGTATGGCGGGCGAACGAGCTGCTGGCGCAACCGCGTATGTCACGTTGGAACCTTGTAGCCACCATGGACGCACGCCGCCGTGCTGCGATGCGCTGATTGCCGCAGGCGTGACGCGCGTGGTCGCCGCGATGCAGGATCCCAATCCGCAGGTGGCAGGACGTGGACTCTACCGTTTACAGCAGGCGGGCATCGACGTCAGTCATGGCCTGATGATGAACGAAGCGGAAGCGCTGAACCGGGGTTTTCTCAAACGTATGCGGACCGGATTCCCGTGGATCCAGCTGAAACTCGGCGCATCCCTTGATGGCCGCACCGCCATGGCGAGTGGCGAAAGTCAGTGGATCACCTCCGCGGCCGCAAGGCGCGATGTGCAACGTTTACGCGCCCAGAGTTCAGCTATTCTTAGCACCAGCGCCACGGTGTTGGCTGACAATCCGTCGCTCACGGTACGCTGGAGTGAATTGAATGAAGAGGTGCGTGCGCAGCTTGATGAAAGCCAGCTGCGTCAGCCGGTGCGCGTGGTGATTGATAGCCAACAGCGCGTCACGCCGCAGCACCGACTGATTGACCAGCCAGGCGAAACCTGGCTGATGCGCAGCGAGCCCGATCAACACGCGTGGCCCGCCAGCGTGACCCAGATTGCGGTGCCCCAGCGTGGTGAACAGCTTGATTTGGTCGCGATGATGATGTTGCTCGGCCAGCGCCAGATCAACAGCGTGTGGGTGGAAGCGGGTGCCGGATTAGCGGGTGCTTTGCTGCAAGCGGGCCTGGTGGATGAGCTGATTGTTTACATGGCGCCAAAGCTGTTAGGAAATGCCGCACGCGGCCTGTGCACGCTGCCCGGACTGGAACAGCTGGCCGATGCGCCGGCCCTGAATTTTAGCGATGTGCGCCTGGTTGGCGAGGACCTGCGCCTGACGCTGACGCCGCGCTGAAAGCGCGCGGAAAAGCCTGAGCGCGTCGCCAAAGAGTATGATAGAATCCGCCCCCTTCTGCGGGGCCATAAAACAACCCAAAGGATATGTATGAAAGTTATCGAAGCTCCTGTTGCCACGCCTGATGCAAACATTGCCATCGTAATTGCGCGTTTTAACAACTTCATTAATGACAGCCTGCTGGACGGCGCGATTGACGCACTTAAGCGCATCGGCCAGGTGAAAGCAGATAACATCACCGTTGTCTGGGTTCCAGGTGCATACGAACTGCCGCTGGCAGCACGCGCACTGGCGAAAGCCGGTAAGCACGACGCCATTGTTGCGTTGGGCACTGTCATCCGTGGCGGCACCGCACATTTCGAATATGTGGCCGGTGAAGCCAGCTCGGGCATTGCGCACGTCGCGATGACCAGCGAAATCCCGGTGACCTTCGGCGTGTTGACCACTGAAAATATCGAGCAGGCGATTGAACGCGCCGGCACGAAAGCAGGTAATAAAGGTGCCGAAGCGGCCCTGACTGCACTCGAAATGATCAACGTATTGAAAGCCATCAAAGCCTGATTTTTGTAAGGGGAATTTTGTGAAACCTGCTGCTCGTCGTCGCGCCCGTGAGTGCGCTGTCCAGGCGCTTTACTCCTGGCAGCTGTCTAAGAACGACATTGCCGATGTGGAATACCAGTTTCTGGCGGAACAAGACGTCAAAGACGTCGATATTAGCTATTTCCGCGAATTGCTGGCCGGTGTGGCGACTAACAGCGCGTACCTGGACGGTCTGATGAAGCCTTACCTGTCGCGTCAGCTGGAAGAGCTGGGCCAGGTAGAAAAAGCCATCCTGCGTATTTCGCTGTATGAGCTGAGCAAGCGTTCTGATGTGCCGTATAAAGTGGCCATCAACGAAGGCATCGAGTTGGCAAAAGTGTTTGGTGCTGAAGACAGCCACAAATTCGTCAACGGTGTGCTCGACAAAGCTGCCCCGCAAATTCGACCAAACAAAAAATAGCGTTAAAGGCCGGTTATCCGGCCTTTTTCTCATTGAGACCTGACTTATGTCTTGTGGTGAATTCGAACTGATTGCACGTTACTTTAACCGCGTCACCAGCTCCCGCCGCGATGTGGAGAAAGGAATTGGTGACGACTGCGCGTTACTTAACGTGCCAGAAAAACAGACACTTGCCATCAGCACCGACACGCTGGTTGCAGGCGTCCACTTCTTATGTGATATCCATCCCGCCGATCTCGGCTATAAAGCCGTCGCCGTTAATCTCAGTGATTTAGCCGCCATGGGCGCCGATCCGGCCTGGCTGACGCTGGCATTAACGCTGCCTGAAATTGATGAACCGTGGGTGGCGGCCTTTAGCGACAGCCTGTTTGAGCTGCTGGATTATTACGATATGCAGCTGATTGGTGGCGATACCACGCGCGGACCGCTGAGCATGACGCTCGGCATTCACGGTTTAGTGCCAGTGGGAAGGGCGCTGAAACGTTCGGGCGCGAAGCCAGGCGACTGGATCTTTGTCACCGGCACCTTGGGTGACAGCGCGGCCGGTTTATCGCTGCTGCAGCATCGCCATCGCCTGAACGATCCGGCGGTGCACGAAGCGTTGATCAAACGCCATTTGCGTCCAATGCCGCGCGTGCTGCAAGGCCAGGCGCTGCGGGGGCTGGCAACCTCGGCGATCGATATCTCTGATGGCCTGATTTCCGATCTCGGCCATGTGCTGACCGCCAGCCGCGTTGGCGCTCGCATCAATCTCGACGCGTTACCGCTTTCAGCGGCCCTGCGCGATCACTTCGAGCCTGAACTGGTGCTGAAATGGGCGTTGAGCGGCGGCGAAGATTACGAGCTGTGCTTTACCGTGCCAGAAGTGAACCGTGGCGCGATCGACGTGGCGCTCGGCCATTTTGGTGTGCCTTATACCTGTATTGGGCAGATTGCACCCGAATCGGAAGGGCTGAGTTTGCTGGAGAACGGCAAACCGCGCAGTGTAGATGTGAAAGGGTTTGATCACTTCGGCGCGAAGTAAATTGCCCTCACCCTAACCCTCTCCCACAAGTAGGAGAGGGGACGATTAGGTGGGTACTGCACGTTCTGCTCCAACAGGTGGGAGAGGGGGACGATTAGGTAGGGACTGCACGTTCTGCTCCCTCGCCCGCTTGCGGGAGAGGGCTGGGGTGAGGGGAATGGTCTACCTTACTCAAACCCCACCACCGGATGCGGTTGATATACCGTTTCCAGCTCGGCAATCTCATTCTCACTCAATTCAACATCCACCGCTTTCACCAGCTCGGCGAACTGCTGCTCGCGCGAAGCGCCAATGATCGGCGCGGTGACCGCCGGTTTATGTAATAGCCACGCCAGCGCCACCTGCGCGCGCGTCACGCCTTTGTCGGCGGCTACGTTAGCCAGACGCTCAGCAATTGCCGCATCGTTCTCTTCGGTGCCGGTATACAGCTTCTCCATCACATTATCCGATACCGAACGTGCGGTGGTTTCGCCCCATGGACGCGTGAGTTTACCGCGCGCCAGCGGGCTCCACGGCAGCACCGCGATGCCTTCGCGCTGACACAGCGGATGCATGTCATTCTCTTCCTCACGCTGAATCAGGTTGTACTGATCCTGCATGCTGACAAAGCGTGCCCAGTTATTTTGCTTTTGCAGCTCCAGCGCCTGAGCAAACTGCGATGCGTGCATTGATGATGCGCCGATGTAACGCGCCTTGCCGGATTTCACCACTTCATGCAGCGCTTCCAGCGTCTCTTCAATCGGCGTGGCGTAATCCCAGCGGTGAATCTGCAGCAGATCGACATACTCCATACCAAGGCGCGTCAGGCTGTCATCAATCGATTGCAAGATATTCTGACGCGACAAGCCCTGTGACAGATTACTCAGCGGGAAATAGACCTTGGTGGCGACCACAACCTGATCGCGGCGGGCAAAATCTTTCAGCGCCCGGCCCACGATCTCTTCGCTGCTGCCATCGGAATAGCTGTTAGCGGTATCGAAGAAGTTGATGCCGGCTTCCAGCGCCTGCTTGATCAACGGTCGGCTGCTCTCTTCAGGCAGCGTCCACGCGTGATTGCCGCGCGTGGGATCGCCGTAAGTCATGCAGCCTAAACAGAGACGTGAAACCTGTAAGTCGGTTTGGCCTAGGGGAATAATTTTCATCTATTAGGGCTCCTGCTCTTATGCTTGAGGGAAATCGTTCCCTAAGCATAGCAGCAGGCTCGCTCACCGGGCGGTGAGCGAGTCGCGCAGATTACTGGGCGAGCCAGTCAGTGATTTGCTGCTGAATACCGGCGGCATCCAGCTGATAATCCTGACGTACTTCTTCCTGCGTGCCTTGTGGGATGAACTCATCCGGCAGGCCGAGGTTGAGCACCGGCACGCGCAGGCGTTTTGCCATCACGTACTCATTGACGCCGCTGCCGGCGCCGCCTTTGATGGCGCCTTCTTCCAGCGTAACCAGCGAATCGTGGCTGGCCGCCAGCTCGGCAATCAGTGCTTCATCGAGTGGCTTCACAAAACGCATATCCACCAGCGTGGCATTCAGCGCTTCCGCAGCGGCAGCGGCTTCTGGCAGCAAAGTACCGAAGTTAAGGATCGCCAGCTTTTCGCCGCGACGCTTCACAATACCTTTGCCCAGCGGCAAGCTAGCCAGCGGTTCCAGCGTTGCGCCGGTGCCGGTACCGCGCGGGTAACGCACCGCACTTGGGCCATCCTGATAGTGATATCCGGTGTAAAGCATCAGACGACATTCGTTTTCATCGCTTGGCGTCATGATCACCATCTCTGGCACGCAGCGTAAGAACGCGATATCAAATGCGCCCTGATGAGTTTGACCATCCGCGCCGACAATGCCGCCGCGATCAATAGCAAACAGCACCGGCAATTTCTGAATGGCGACATCGTGGATCAGCTGATCGTAGGCGCGCTGCAGGAAGGTCGAGTAGATCGCCACAACCGGTTTGTAACCACCAATCGCCATACCCGCCGCGAACGTTACCGCGTGCTGCTCGGCAATCGCCACATCAAAATATTGCTGCGGATAGTCGCGTGAGTAGCTCACCATGCCCGAACCTTCGCGCATCGCTGGCGTGACCGCCATCAGGCGCGGATCGTCAGCCGCCATTTCGCTTAGCCAGTTGCCGAAAATCTTCGAGTAGCTTGGTAAGCCTGGCACGCTTTTCGGCAGCGCTAAGCTGGCGGGATCGAACTTCGGTACCGCATGCCAGGTAATCGGATCTTCTTCCGCCGGGGCGTAACCTTTGCCCTTTTTGGTCATGATGTGCAGGAACTGCGGACCTTTCAGATCGCGCATGTTCTTCAGCGTGCTCACCAGCGTCAGCACGTCGTGACCATCTACCGGGCCGATGTAGTTAAAGCCCAGCTCTTCAAACAGCGTACCCGGCACCACCATGCCTTTCAGGTGCTCTTCTGTGCGCTTCACCAGCTCTTTAATCGGCGGCAAACCGCCCAATACACGCTTGCCGCCTTCGCGCAGGCGTGAATAGGTTTTCCCAGAGAGAATCTGTGCCAGACGATTGTTGAGTGCGCCCACGTTCTCGGAGATCGACATCTCGTTGTCGTTGAGGATCACCAGCATATCCGGCTTGATGTCACCGGCGTGGTTCATGGCTTCAAACGCCATGCCGGCGGTGATCGCGCCATCGCCAATAATACAGGCGGTGCGGCGGCCTTTGCCTTCACGTTCGGCGGCAACCGCCATGCCGAGCCCGGCGCTGATCGAGGTGGAGGAGTGACCTACGCTCAGCACGTCGTACTCACTCTCACCGCGCCACGGGAACGGATGCAGGCCATTTTTCTGGCGGATGGTGCCGATACGATCGCGGCGTCCGGTCAGAATTTTGTGCGGATAGGCCTGATGGCCCACGTCCCACACCAGATGATCAAAGGGGGTGTTATAAACATAATGCAGCGCCACTGTTAGCTCGACGACGCCCAGACCCGATGCAAAGTGGCCGGAAGATCGGCTCACGCTATCCAGCAGATACTGACGCAGTTCGTCACACAGCTCCGGAAGTTTTTCTTTCGGTAATAAACGTAATTCCTGAACCGTGTTGGCTAACGCCAGTGTCGGGTATTTTGCAATATCAAAACTCATCAGAGACTCATTATGAAAGTTATTTATCGCGTTCAATTATGAAGCTTGCCAGCGCTTGTAAGGCGAGTGTGTTGTAAGACTGTGCCGCCAGAATATCGAGCGCGCCGAGCGCCTCTTGATAAAGATCCCAGGCTTTACTGCGGGCATTTTCCAGCCCCATCAATGAAGGATAGGTGCTTTTACCCAATGCCTGATCCGCGCCCTGTGTTTTTCCTAACACGGCGGTATCGCCGACCACATCGAGGATGTCGTCTTGTACCTGAAACGCCAGTCCGATGGCATTGGCGTAGGTATCCAGTAGCGGCATCGCGGCGCGGCCACGATCGCCGGCGGCTAATGCGCCAAGACGTACCGCGGCGCGAATTAACGCGCCGGTTTTATGGCGGTGAATCTGTTCCAGCTGCGCCAGATCGATGCTTTTGCCTTCCGCCGCCAAATCCAGTGCCTGACCGCCGCACATGCCTGCCACGCCGCTGGCCTGCGCCAGTTCGGAAATCATCGCAATACGCGCGTCGGCGCTGACGCCGGGCATCGGCTGATCGGCCAGAATCGAAAAGGCCAAAGTTTGCAGAGCATCGCCGGCGAGAATCGCCGTGTCTTCACCATATTTAATATGGCAGGTTGGCTGCCCGCGGCGTAACGCATCGTCGTCCATCGCCGGCAGATCGTCATGAATCAGGGAATAAGCATGGATGCATTCCACGGCCGCAGCCGGCACATCGAGGCTGGCGGCATCGGCCTTCAGCATTTCGCCTGTTGCGTACACCAGAAAGGGACGCAGACGCTTACCGCCTAATAATGCCCCATACTCCATGGCATTCACCAGAGGAGAACTCTGAAAAGGAAGTGGATCTATTAAGCGCGTCAATGCCTGGTTAACGCGTTGATGGTAAGCGCTCAGCAGTTTAGCGAAATCCATTACTCATTTTCCGGGGTAAAAGGGGCGAGGGCGGCATCTTTCTCATCGCTAAGCAGAATTTGCACACGCTGCTCTGCCTGCTGCAGGGTTTGCTGACCGGTACGTGCCAATTGTACGCCGCGTTCAAATTCGTTCAGCGCCTGCTCTAACGGCAGCTCGCCACTTTCCAGGCGGCTGACAATCTGTTCCAGCTGCTCTAATGCGCTTTCAAAACTGGCAGGCGCTTCGGCTTTTTTCGGCATAATCAGTGTCGACTCACAGGTTAGGAGATCATCTTGCAATCGGTCATGGTAGCTGACGAGGATTAATTAGCAAAATAATGAATGTGATGAAGGTTGCTTAAAGCAGTCACCCGGCAAAGGTGATATACTTTTGCGCCTCGGATGCGGGGGCTCCTGAATTAACCCGCAATTATATGATTTTAACAGTTAAGTGCCGATGCTTTTAGCACTTATTTGTCCAAACGAACCCCTGTCGCCATGAAGTTTATCGTCAAGCTGTTTCCAGAAATCACCATCAAAAGTCAGTCGGTGCGTCTGCGCTTTATCAAAATTCTCTCCAGTAGCATTCGTAATATTCTGCGCACCGTGGATGAAGAGATCAAAGTCGTGCGCCATTGGGACCACATTGAAGTGCGTTCAAAGAATGAGTCGCTGCGCGAGACCCTTGTCACCGAACTGACGCGCATTCCGGGCATTCACCATGTGCTGGCGGTGGAAGATCGCGCCTACACCGATATGCACGACATCTTCGAGCAGACGCTGGTGCTGAACCGCGAGCGTCTGGAAGGCAAAAGCTTCTGCGTGCGCGTCAAGCGTCGTGGCAAGCACAGCTTCAGCTCGCAGGACGTAGAACGCTACGTTGGCGGCGGCCTTAATCAACACATCGCCAGCGCGCGCGTGCAGCTCAATCGCCCGGAAGAAACGGTGAATCTGGAGATCGACGACGATCGCCTGTTGCTGATCACCGCACGCTATGAAGGCTTAGGCGGATTCCCGATTGGTACCCAGGAAGATGTTCTGTCACTGATTTCCGGTGGTTTCGATTCTGGCGTGTCGAGCTACATGCTGATGCGTCGCGGCTGCCGCGTGCATTACTGCTTCTTCAACCTTGGCGGTGCGGCACACGAGATTGGCGTGCGCCAGGTTGCACATTACCTGTGGCAGCGCTTTGGTCGCTCACACCGCGTACGTTTCGTAGCGATCAACTTCGAGCCGGTAGTCGGTGAGATTCTGGAGAAAGTGGACGACGGCCAAATGGGCGTGGTGCTGAAGCGTATGATGGTGCGTGCGGCGTCGATGGTAGCAGAACGTTACGGCGTGCAGGCGCTGGTGACCGGCGAAGCGCTGGGCCAGGTTTCCAGCCAGACGCTGACCAACCTGCGTTTGATCGATAACGCCTCCGATACGCTGATCCTGCGTCCGCTGATCTCCCATGACAAAGAGCACATCATTGATGTGGCGCGTAAGATCGGCACCGAAGATTTTGCCCGCACCATGCCAGAATATTGCGGCGTGATTTCGAAAAGCCCAACCGTTAAAGCGGTGAAGGGCAAGATCGAAGCGGAAGAGCAAAACTTCGATTTCGAGATCCTTCATCGCGTGGTGCAGGAAGCCAGCAACGTCGATATCCGTGAAATCGCCGAGCAGACGGAAGAAGAAGTGGTGGAAGTTGAAACCGTTGACTCCTTCATCAGCAACGACGTGGTGCTGGATATCCGTTCGGCCGATGAGCAGGAGGCGAATCCGCTGATCGTCGAAGGCGTTGAAGTGAAAACTCTGGCGTTCTACAAACTCAGCACCCAGTTTGGCGACCTGGACCAGAGTAAAACCTGGCTGCTGTATTGCGATCGCGGTGTGATGAGTCGCCTGCAGGCGCTCTATCTGCATGAGCAGGGCTTCAAAAACGTGAAGGTTTATCGTCCATAAGCGATAAACCGTAGCGGCGCGATGAATCACGCGTATTTCATGCGGCATCAGCGTTGCAGTGAAATGCGCAATTAATTGCGCCGCTACAATCATGTGCAGCTTGTTGTAACAACGTTACCGCTCTTCAAACTCCTGATAATTATAAATCCCTGCTGCTAACACCAGCTGTGAAGCCACTTCACGCGCGGTCTCTTTATCCACCAGCAAATCAATCAGCTTCAACGCAAAATCCATTGCGGTGCCCGGTCCCTGGCTGGTCAGCAGATTAACGCGCGGATCCCACACCACGCGGCGCTCCATCCATTTGCTGTCGGGAATGGTGTCACGCAGGCCGGGAAAACCGGTCATATTGCCGACCGGAAACAGATCGTGCGCGACCAAAACCGTGCCGGGCGCGGCACAAATCGCCGCCACAATCTTGCTGGAGAGATGGAACTGGCGCACGGTTTCCACCAGCAGCGGGCTGTCGCGGAAGGTCTCCGCGCCTTTCAAACCGCCGGGCAGCACAATCGCGTCGTAGTCGTTATCCGCCACCTCAACCAAAGGCGCATCCGCCAGCAGCCGCACGCCGCGCGAACAGACGATCTCACGCGTGCCATCGCTCTCCACGCTGGCGGTGGTGACGCTTAATCCGCCGCGTACCAGCAAATCGATAGTGGTGACCGCTTCGGTCTCTTCACTTCCATGTGCCAGGCAAACCAGAACCGATGCGTTCGCGCTCATAGTGGGACTCCTTACGTTTAATCAGATCGTACAAACGGGTGTTTTCCGGCAGTGAAATGCCCTGCGCGCGGGCGCGACGCAAAAGGTAGCCGGTGATGTAATCAATTTCGGTCAGACGCTGCGCGCGCACATCCTGCAACATTGATGAGGTATTGGCGGCGGTGCTATCGATCACGTCGTAAATGATGTCGCGCAGATTATCCACCGCCATGTGCTGGCCTTCGCGTTCCATCACCCAGGCGATCTCTTCGCACAGCAGCGCGACTTGTTCCGGCCAGGCGCGCAGCGCCCCGTTTTGGCAATCGTGCTCGACAGTCATCGGATTGATCACGCAGTTGATTGCCAGCTTGCGCCAGCTGGCGGCGGCGATGTTGTCATGCCAGGCCACATCCGGCAGCGCCTGATGCAGAATATCAGCGATATCGCTGAGTGCGGCGCTCTCACGATTAGCAGGGCCGATATGGGTGATGCCGTGCGCAATATGCTTAATCACCGTGCCGTCGCGCATTGCCGCGTGCGTGGTGATGCCGCGCAACAGCGGCTGACGCAGATCTTTCAGCTCTTCCAGCGTTCCCATGCCGTTATGCAGCAGCAGAATTGGCGCGTGCGTCGGCAGCACGCTTTGCAGATTTTTCACCGCAGGTGAAACCTGTGGCGCTTTGAGCGTCACCAGTAACAGCTGGCTTTCGGCGAGGAACAGCGGATCGTTGGCAATAAAGGTGTGATTGCTCACCTCGCCTTGCGGATCGACTACGTTGGCTGAGCAATAGGGCTGCGGTACACGTAACCAGCCCTGCACCTCATGTCCCTGACGGGCGAGAGCGGCGAGCCAAATTTGACCTAAGGCGCCACACCCCAACACGGTAATTTTCATTTTGCCTCCCGTGGGCGGGTTCCTGTTTTCACGTTACGGGTAAGTATAGCTTTCCGCGTATCGTGTTTTATTAGCGCCACAAGACGCGTATTATGCATGTCACTTTAGTATCAGGAGAAGAAAAGATGCCATCTTTCGATATCGTTTCCGAAGTCGAATTGTCGGAAGTGCGAAATGCCGTGGAGAATGCGAACCGCGAGATCTCAACTCGTTTCGATTTCCGTAACGTGAGTGCAACCATTGAGCTCAACGAAAAGAACGAGACCATCAAACTCAGCAGCGAATCTGATTTCCAGGTCAAACAGCTGGTGGATATTCTGCGCGAAAAGCTGCTGAAGCGTGGCATTGAAGGCGCGGCGATTGAAGTGCCAGAAGAGATCGTGCACAGCGGTAAAAACTGGTCGGTGGAAGCCAAGCTGAAGAAAGGTATCGAAAGTGATATCGCGAAAAAGCTGGTGAAGCTGATTAAAGACAGCAAGCTGAAAGTGCAGACGCAGATTCAGGGTGAAGAACTGCGCGTAACCGGTAAGTCACGCGACGACCTGCAAGGTGCGATGGCGCTGGTGCGCGGTGGCAACCTCGGTCAGCCTTTCCAGTTCAAAAACTTCCGCGATTAATCGCGTTTGTCGCGCGCCGCACGACGATAAAGCGTGCTGCGCGCGACGCCTAAGGCTTCCGCCGTTTTACTGATATTACCATTGAAGCGCTGCAGCGTTTCGCTGATCAACCGCCTATCATGACTCTGCCGATCGGACTGTGGCTGCACCGCCGCACGCTGATACTCTGCCGGTAAATGCACTTCTGTCACTTCTTCACCTTCATCCGCCAGTGCCAACAGCACGCGTAACAAGCTGCGCAATTGCCGCACGTTGCCCGGCCACGGCAGCTGCGCCAGAGCCGTCAACAGCGCAGGTGAGAGCTGAATATCGCGATCCGCGCCGCCCAGCTCCAGCCATAAACGGCTGATAAAGCCCTCTACTTCCGGCCAGGCGCGCAGCGGCGGAATGGTCATCGAGAATTCCTGCAGGCGATAGAGCAAATCTTCGCGGAATTCGCCTTCGGCCACGCGCTGTGCCAAATCGCGGTGCGTGGCGCTGATCACCGCGAAATTCACCGGCCAGCTGCGGCTGGATCCGAGCGGCGCCACCTCTTTCTCCTGCAACACGCGTAGCAAGCGGGTTTGTAGTGCCAGCGGCATATCGCCAATTTCATCAAGGAACAGCACGCCGCCATCCGCTTCACGGATTTTGCCGATGTAACCATTCTTGCTCGCGCCGGTGAACGCGCCGGGTTGATAGCCAAACAGCTCAGATTCAATCAGCGCTTCGGGGATGGCCGCGCAGTTAATGGCAACGAATTTGCCTTCGCGCCAGCGGCTTTGCTGATGCAGTGCGCGGCTGACATACTCTTTGCCGCTGCCGGTTTCGCCGTGAATGCACAGTGAAACGCCGGCATTGAGCAGCCGCACCATCTTCTCGCCATCGCGGCCCAGCGAGAAAGGCAGCTCGCTGGCGGGTTCACTCGGCGTGGCAAAATGGCTGCGCTGCGGTGCTCGCAGGCGAAAATAGTAGCGCTGCGTAGCGTAATCGAGCGGAGCGGGAATGCTGTTGGCGTGCTGCTGCTGTTGCGGAAACAGTTGTTGAAAGGTCACGCTGCCGAGTTGCCCGACGCTCAGCGCCAGCTCGCGCATCGCCAGACGATTGGCGGCGGTCAGGACGTTATCCGAGAACACCAGCAGCAGTTCATCGCTGGTATCAATACCCTGCGGCTGCAGATGCAGGCTCATCAACCATTGCTGCGGGTGCAGGCTCTGCTTCACCCACAAATATTCGATCTGTTTCGCCGCAGCTTTCACCCAGCTAAAGGTCTGCGGATGCGGGAAGTGCGCCGGGCCGGAAATATCCAGCACGCCAGCAATCTGACCGTTGGGCATTTGCAGCGGCATCGCCGCACAGTACAAACCTTGATTGAGCGTCAGGAAGTGCTGATGACCTTGAATCTCGCAGCCATCATCAATCGCCAGCGCGGTGCCAATCGCATTGGTGCCACGCCCGCATTCACTCCATAAATTACCCGGCGCCAGCGCATAACGTTGGGCTTTTTCCAGCGAGGGCATATCGCCAAAGGTATTGAGCACCAGACCGGTGGCATCCGACAGAATCACCACCGATTGCTTCTCGGCGAGTTTCTGCGCCAGCTGTTTGATCACCGGCTGAGCGAACTGCTGCAGCCCGGCATTGCTGGCGAGTACATCGGCCAGTTCACCCTGGCGAACACGCGGAAAATCATCGGCGGTGCGATCGAGGCCATACAGCTGGCTACGGAACCAGGAGTCGCTTAATAGCGGATTGGCGTTAACGGCAGACGCGGATGGATGTCCCTGCATTGATGACCTCATGCCCAAGCGAAAGTGTTGCGACATTGTAGCGGGTCGGTTTCTGTACTGTTGCGATACGCAACACAGATGGTGAACTTTTCTGCACAACATAGCCAGGTCATGTTGTGCGGCGGCTCTTAACTTAATGATGATATTGGTTTTTTAATGAAATATCGTCTGATGAAAAAAGCTGGCACGCCCGCTGCAATAGCTCCTCTGACAGCACGTTTTCTGGAAGGCGACTGAGCCTTCAGAATATCTGACCCTACATAAAGGAGTTTGCGATGCGTTATGCACATCCCGGTACGCCCGGCGCTTTGGTTTCATTCCAGGCGATTTACGGCAACTACATTGCGGGCAAATTCGTCGAGCCGCTCAGCGGCCAATACTTCACTAACACCTCGCCAGTGGATGGCAGCGATATCGCGCAGTTCCCGCGTTCGGATGCGCGCGATATCGATTTAGCGCTGGATGCGGCGCATCAGGCGGCCGATGCCTGGGGAAAAACCAGCGTGCAGCATCGCGCCAACATCCTGTTGCAGGTGGCGGATCGCATTGAGGCCAATCTCGAAAAACTGGCGGTAGCGGAGAGCTGGGATAACGGTAAACCGATTCGCGAAACCCTGAACGCCGATCTTCCGCTGGCGGTGGATCACTTCCGTTACTTCGCCGGTTGCCTGCGTGCGCAAGAGGGCAGCACCGCGGAGATCGATGAAACCACCGTGGCATATCACTTTCATGAACCGCTCGGCGTGGTTGGGCAAATCATTCCGTGGAACTTCCCGCTGTTAATGGCGGCGTGGAAACTGGCGCCAGCGCTGGCGGCGGGCAACTGTGTCGTGCTGAAACCGGCGGAACAGACGCCGCTGGGCATTACGCTGCTGATGGAGATGATTGGCGATCTGTTCCCGGCTGGCGTGTTGAATGTGGTGCAGGGCTTTGGTCGTGAAGCGGGTGAAGCGCTGGCGACCAGCAAACGCATCGCCAAAATCGCCTTCACCGGTTCAACGCCGGTGGGGCGCCACATTATGGCCTGCGCTGCTGAAAACATCATTCCCTGCACCGTCGAGCTGGGCGGCAAGTCGCCGAATATCTACTTCGCTGATGTGATGGATGGCGAGGACGAGTTTATTGAGAAGGCGGTGGAAGGGTTAGTACTCGGTTTCTTCAATCAGGGTGAAGTTTGTACCTGTCCGTCGCGCGCCTTGATTCATGAATCGATCTACCAACCCTTTATGGATCGCGTGATGGCCAAGGTGGCGAACATCCGTCGCGGCGATCCGCTCGATAGCGACACCATGATTGGTGCACAGGCTTCACGCCAGCAATTCAATAAAATCCTGTCGTATATCAACATCGCACGCGACGAAGGCGGGCAAATTCTCACCGGTGGCGATCGCGCCAGCATGGCCACCGAGCTGAATGATGGATTCTACATTCAGCCGACCTTAATCAAAGGAACCAACCAGATGCGCTGTTTCCAGGAGGAGATTTTTGGGCCGGTGATTGGTGTTACCACCTTTAAGGATGAGGCAGAAGCGCTCGCCATCGCCAACGAAACCCAGTTCGGTCTTGGTGCGGGCGTGTGGACGCGCGATACCAATCTGGCTTATCGCATGGGACGCGGCATCAAAGCCGGGCGCGTCTGGACCAACTGTTATCACATCTATCCCGCTCACGCGGCATTCGGCGGTTACAAGCAGTCGGGTGTAGGCCGTGAGACGCACAAAATGGCGCTCAGCGCCTATCAACAAACCAAAAATCTGCTGGTTAGCTATGGCACCGCGCCTTTGGGCCTGTTCTAAGTCCGCATCCGTTCAAATGGAGAGTGAAAGATGAATATGCAAATCAAAACCACCATGAAAGCCGCTGTTGTGAAGGCTTTTGGTGAACCGTTAGTGATTGAGCAGGTGCCGGTGCCGCAGGTCGGGCCGGGGCAGATTTTAGTGAAAATTGCGGCTACCGGCGTGTGCCATACCGATCTTCACGCGGCCGAAGGCGACTGGCCGATTAAACCCAATCCGCCGTTTATTCCGGGCCACGAAGGTGTGGGCCAGGTTGTGGCGCTCGGCGAGGGCGTTAAGCACCTGAAAATGGGCGATCGCGTCGGTGTGCCATGGCTCTATTCGGCGTGCGGTCACTGCGAACACTGTCTCGATAGCTGGGAAACGTTGTGTCTGTCGCAGCAAAATGCCGGTTACTCAGTGAATGGCAGCTTCGCGGAATACTGCCTCGCCGATGCCAACTATGTCGGCATCATTCCGGATAACGTCGATTACAACGAAATCGCGCCAATCCTCTGTGCCGGCGTCACCGTGTATAAAGGGCTGAAAATGACCGACACCAAACCCGGCGATTGGGTGGTGATTTCCGGTATTGGCGGTTTAGGGCATATGGCGGTGCAGTACGCGGTTGCCATGGGTCTGAACGTGGCGGCGGTGGATATTGATGATGAGAAACTGGCGTTCGCTAAACGTCTCGGTGCCAGCGTGGTGGCGAATGCGAAAAATGTCGATCCGGCCAAGGTGTTCCAGGAGAGTTTTGGCGGTGCGCATGGCGTGCTGGTCACGGCAGTTTCACCGAAAGCGTTCGAACAGGCGATTGGTACGCTGCGTCGTGGCGGCACCATGGTGCTGAACGGTTTGCCGCCGGGCAAATTTGATCTGTCGATTTTCGATATGGTGTTGGACGGCATTACGGTGCGCGGTTCCATCGTCGGGACGCGCAAAGATCTGCAGGAAGCGCTGGATTTCGCCGGTCGTCACAAGGTGAAAGCCACCGTAGCGGTAGAACCGCTGACTAACATCAACGATATCTTCGCGCGGATGCACGCTGGCAAGATTGAAGGACGCATCGTGGTGGATATGTCGCTGTAACAAAAAGCCCGACGCGATGGTCGGGCTGGACACTTAGCAACTGGCGAGCAGCGCTTCGAGTTCGACGCGGCTCGTCACTTTACTGTCGATTTTGATGTAAGCACTTTTCTCTTCTGGCACGATAAACACCGACGCCACGCCGGGCTGCGCTTTCAAACGCTTCTCCAGATTCGGCACCGCCAGCACCGCATCGCTGAGCATAATGCGCAGGCTGCTGACGTAAGGCGGTTCCTGCATCGACATCGCCACAAACAGCCAGGCAGCCGCGACAATCGCACCGACCAGGAACACGGTTTGAGCATCAACATGACCATAGATCCATCCGCCCATGCTGCCGCCAATCGCCACACCAATGAACTGGCTGGTGGAGTAGATGCCCATCGCGGTGCCTTTGTAGCCCGGCGGCGACTCTTTGCTGATCAGTGATGGCAGAATCGCTTCCATCAGGTTGAAGGCGAGGAAGAACAGCTGCACACCAATCACCAGCGTCCAGAAGTGGCCTGCCGCGCCCCACAATACGATTTCTGCAATGATGATGATCGCCACGCAGCCGACAAACACGCGCTTCATGCGGCGCTTCACTTCGGCATAGATAATGAAAGGCACCACGGCAACAAAGGCCACCAACATCGTCACCAGATAGACTTTCCAGTGCTCGGCCGCCGGTAAACCGGCTTGTTCAAACTGTCCCGGCAGCGCCACGAAGCTCGACATCAGCAGAATGTGCAGGCAGAGAATGCCGATATTCAGTTTTAACAGTTTTGGATTGGTCAACACCGCGCGGATACTGCCTTTCACCATGCCGGATTCGCGGTTCAATACGTGGTTTGGTGCGTTCGGCACCACTAATAAGGTGATGACGATGCCAAGCGTCGCGAGGATGGCGATCATCCAGAACAGCGCGTGCAAGCCGAGTGCGTGGGTGACAATCGGGCCAACTACCATCGCAATAGCAAAAGTGACGCCGAAGCTGATGCCGATAAACGCCATCGCCTTGGTGCGGTTTTGTTCACGGGTTAAATCTGACAGCAACGCCATTACCGCAGCGGCAATCGCGCCGGAGCCTTGTAACGCGCGGCCTAAAATCACGCCCCAAATGGTGTCGGAGGTGGCGGCGATGACGCTGCCGAAAACGAACAGCAGCAGCCCGCCAACGATCAGCGGCTTTCGGCCGACGCGATCGGAGAGCAGACCAAAAGGAATCTGGAAGATGGCTTGTGCCAAACCATAGATACCGATTGCGAACCCAATCAGTGTTTCACTGGCGCCCTGTAACGCCATGCCGTACGTGGTGAGTACCGGCAAGACCATAAACATTCCCAGCATGCGCAGGGAAAAAACGGTACCTAAACCCCATGTAGCACGAAGCTCTACTGGCGTCATTTTATTGTCGTTCATGTTTACCTCAAAATTATACTGCGCCCATTTTAGGCAGCAGGGCAGGGCGGGTAAAACATTTGTTCTTAAGCAGTGGTAACAAAAAGAAAGGGCGCGAAATTCGCGCCCTTTCTGGTTTTGCGGAGCTGAATTACCAGACGTAAGTCAGTAAATCTTTCGACGCTGGCGTCATGAAATCAACGGACATCATCACGCTCAGAGCGGTGATAGCGACAATCGAGAACACAAACAGTTTACGCGCCCAAACTTTATCGTTTGAGGTTTTGTAACCTGAAAGCGCCATGCCGAGCCACCACACGCTAACGGCCGCAGCCACCACCAGATATTTGTAGCCCGCGTAACCGCCAAGGGTCAGCATCAGCGTGGCAATCATGAACGCCAGGATATATAGCGTAATATGATTTTTTGCCACCGAAATGCCTTTCACCACTGGCAGAACCGGGATGTTGGCTGCCTGGTAATCTTTAAAGCGGAAGATGGCAATCGCATAGGAGTGCGGCATCTGCCACAGGCTAAAGATAGCCAGTAAAATCAACGCGCCAGCATCAAACTGGTTGGTCACTGCGCAGTAGCCAATCACCGGCGGCGCAGCGCCAGAGAGACTACCAATCAGCGTGCCGTAGACAGAGTTACGTTTCATATAGAGGCTATAAACGCCTACGTAAACCACGAAGCCCATCACCGCCAGCCACATGGCCAGCGGGTTAGCGCCGAAATACAGCAACGCAAAGCCAGCAATACCCAATGCGGTTGCATAAACCAGGCTTACTTTCGCCGAGATCAGGCCTTTGACCAGAACACGGTTCCGCGTTCTCTCCATTTTGATGTCGATATCGCGGTCAATCACGTTGTTGAAAACACAACCTGATGCGACAACCAGCGATACGCCAACCAGCGAGGCGAGAAACAGGGTGTAATCAATGCTGCCTTTCGAAGCCAGCAGGAATCCACCGATCACAGAAATTAAATTGCCGAAAATAATTCCTGGTTTTGTTACTTGCAGGTATTGCTTAATCATTACGCGACTCTTTAGTGGGCCATCATGTTGTAGTTGAGGTTCCACATAATCCACAGTGACCCTACGACAACAATCAAGATGATGAGTGCTGAGAAGACAATGGCCACCATGTTCCAGCCACCTTCTGATTTGCTGTCTAAGTGCAGGAAGTAGACCAGGTGAACCAGCACCTGAACTACCGCACACACCAGAACCACACCCAGAATAGTGCCGTGTGAAGCGCCGCCATCCATGACCATCCAGAACGGAATACCGGTCAGGATGATAGAGAGGACGAAGCCGATCATGTAAGACTTCACGCTACCGTGAGAAGCGCCATGTTCGTTAACAGAATGACTCATTACATGGCTCCCATCAGGTAGACAACGGTGAATACGCAGATCCAAACCACATCCAGGAAGTGCCAGAACAAGCTCAGGCACATGATACGGGTGCGGTTGGTTGCAGTCAGACCACGTTTAGAAATCTGGAACATCATCACTGCCATCCAGATCAGGCCAGAGGTCACGTGCAGACCGTGCGTGCCAACCAGCGTAAAGAACGCTGACAGGAAGCCGCTGCGATCAGGACCGAAGCCTTCTTTGATCAGGTGATGGAATTCATAGATTTCCATGCCGATAAAGCCAGCACCGAACAGGAAGGTCAACGCTAACCAGCTGATGACCGAGCCCTTGTTCTGGTTGTTCATCGCAATCACTGCCATACCATAGGTAATGGAGCTGAGCAGCAGCAGCGCGGTTTCGACCAGAACGAACGGCAGTTCGAAGATGTCTTTACCTGCCGGGCCACCGGCAGTGTTATTGACCATAACTGCATAGGTCGCAAACAGGGTTGCGAAGATAATGCAGTCACTCATCAGGTAGATCCAGAAGCCAAAGACTTTATTGGCTCCTGCATCGTGATGCCCATGCTCCGCATGGGCGTCGTGGTGGTGTTTTGCAGTTTCAGTTGACATTATTTCAGACCTGCTTTGCTGATTTCGTCAAAGTGCTTCTTCTCGATCTGCTCGACTTCAGCAACCGGTACGTAGTAATCCACGTCTTCATCGAAGCTCTTCACAATCCAGGTGACGATAGTGCCCACGAAGGTGAGGCCAGCCAGCCACCAGATATGCCAGATCATGGCGAAACCGAACACAGTCATCAGAGCCGCGATAACAACAGCTGCGCCACTGTTTTTCGGCATATGAATTTCTTCATATTTTTCTGGCTGCTTGTACGCTTCGCCTTTCTCTTTCATTTCCCAGAACGCATCGCGCTCATGGATATGCGGGATAACAGCAAAGTTGTAGAACGGCGGCGGTGAAGAGGTTGCCCACTCCAGCGTACGTCCACCCCACGGGTCACCGGTCAGATCACGGTTCTGGTCGCGGTCACGCACAGAAACGTAGAACTGGGTAACCTGGCACAGGATACCGCAAGCGATCAGCGCCGCACCGCCTGCTGCAACCACCAGCAGTGAGTGGAACTGAGGATCGATGTCCTGGCTGATACGACGCGTCATGCCCATGAAGCCCAGCGCATACAGCGGCATGAATGCCACGAAGAAGCCGATGATCCAGAACCAGAACGCGCGGATACCCCATTTTTCATTCAGCGTGAAGCCGAACGCTTTCGGGAACCAGTAGGTCACGCCAGCCATACAACCGAACACCACACCACCGATAATCACGTTATGGAAGTGCGCGATCAGGAACAGGCTGTTGTGCAGAATGAAGTCCGCACCTGGAACCGCTAGCAGAACACCTGTCATACCACCAATAGAGAAGGTAACCAGGAAGCCGATGGTCCACAGCATCGCTGAGTGGAACTCAACGCGACCCTGATACATGGTGAACAGCCAGTTGAAGATTTTCACGCCGGTCGGGATAGCGATGATCATCGTCATGATACCGAAGAAGGCGTTTACGTTCGCGCCCGCACCCATGGTGAAGAAGTGGTGCAGCCAAACAATGAACGACAGAACGGTAATCGCGATGGTCGCCCACACCAGAGAGGTGTAACCGAACAGACGCTTTTTAGAGAAGGTCGCCGTGACTTCAGCGAAGACACCAAACACCGGCAGAACCAGGATGTACACTTCCGGGTGACCCCAGACCCAAATCAGGTTGACGTACATCATCATGTTACCGCCCATTTCATTGGTGAAGAAATGGAAGCCAAGGTAACGGTCAAGCGTCAACAGTGCCAGCGTAACGGTCAGTACCGGGAACGCAGCGATGATCAGGACGTTAGTACACAGTGATGCCCAGGTGAATACCGGCATTTTGAACAGGTCCATGCCCGGCGCACGCATCTTCAGAATGGTCACGAAGAAGTTGATACCGGTCAGTGTCGTACCGATACCGGACAGCTGGAGACTCCAGATCCAGTAATCGACCCCGACGCCAGGACTGTACTCCGCACCCGAAAGCGGCGGATAAGCCAACCAGCCGGTCTGTGCGAACTCGCCCACACCCAGAGAGATGTTCACCAGGATCACACCGATCGCGGTAAACCAGAAGCTCAGGTTGTTCAGGAACGGGAAGGCAACGTCACGAGCACCGATTTGCAGCGGTACCGCGATGTTCATCAGACCTACCACGAACGGCATCGCCACGAAGAAGATCATGATCACGCCGTGAGCGGTGAAGATCTGGTCGTAGTGGTGCGGCGGTAGTATGCCGGCTTCCCCAGCGGAAGCCATCACTTGTTGGGTACGCATCATTACCGCATCGGCAAAGCCGCGCAGCAACATGACGAAAGCCATGATGATGTACATGATACCCAGTTTTTTGTGGTCAATGGAGGTGAACCATTCTGACCACAGGTACTGCCACTTACCAAAGTAGGTAATCGCAGCAACCAGCGCCAGACCACCTAAGATGATAGCGGCGACCGTAACCACGATAATGGGTTCGTGGTATGGCACTGCATCCAGTGTTAATTTTCCGAACATCGTATTATTCCTCGGCTCCCGCGGAAGCGGCGTGACTCATGTCCATGCCTTTATGTTCTGGCATGTCCATCTTCCCGTGGCTCATCATGAACTTATCAATCACTTGCTTGAACAGTTCTGGATTTGCCGTTGAGAAATATTCCACCGGGTGATTTTCGCTTGGCGTAGCCAGTTTCTCGAAATCATCCATGGTGTTCAGCGCGTTAGGTGCCGCTTTAACTTTGGCAACCCACTGCTGGAATTCCGCATCGTCTTTAGTTGCAATGGCTTTGAACTTCATGCCAGAGAAACCACGACCACTGAAGTTCGCAGAGATACCGTCAAATGTTCCTGGCTCGTTGGCGATCAGATGCAATTTGGTCTGCATACCGGCCATCGCATAAATCTGGCTGCCGAGAGTAGGAATAAAGAAGGAGTTCATCACGGAGTTGGAGGTGATCTTGAAGTTCACCGGAGTGTTTGCCGGGAAGGCAATCTGGTTGACGGTTGCAATACCCTGTTCCGGGTAAATGAACAGCCATTTCCAGTCCAGTGCCACTACGTCGATCTCAACCGGTTTAACGTCAGAAACCAGCGGTTTGCTCGGCTCCAGCGCGTGGGTTGATTTCCAGGTCAAAACGCCGAGGAAGATAATGATCAGGATCGGAATGGTCCAGACCACGGCTTCCACTTTGTTTGAGTGTGACCAGTTAGGGCTATAAGTTGCGTTAGTATTGGTTGCCCGATATTTCCAGGCAAAGAATACTGCCATGAAGACTGCCGGGATAACTACGATCATCATCAAGCCGAAAGCTGTCAGAATCAACGAACGTTGCTCCAGTGCAATCTGTCCTTTGGGATTTAACAACGCACTATCGCAGCCACTGAGTAATACAGCGCCTGCAATTAATGACAAAATCCCCAAACTTTTATTGTATTTACTGAGTCTCATTTAACGACCTCAATGACAAAGGGCTCTATTGTCGTTTAAGTGTGCGCGCATTTTACGGGAAGGTTTATGCAGTGTAAACCAGCTTAAGGATGTGTCAGAAGGCTGTTGACACCTTTTGCTAAGGGTGTCACAGATGTTACGCAGGGTGACAAATTATTAACTGCTACAAGCAGTTGGCATCAATATAACAAAAACCAATGGTAGAAACCGCAGAAAAATCAGGGAAAGTATAAACCGTACTCTTAATACTCATTTATTTAACATTTCTGCATCATTTCGGCGATGACTTTTATACAAAGTAATTGCGCACCGGATTTAAATATTCGCTCGCAGTTGTTAATTTAATGTTTCTAATTCGCTTTAAAAAAAATGCTATTGGGAAAATGAGCAACTGATATTTTTACCCCATTATTTCGTTATGAAAATTGGCTTACTCAACCCAGATTTTCCCGCGCCGCTTTTTTTAATGCCAAACTATCCAAAATAACACCGAGTGCGACCGCCAACAGCGCAAATGCCATGCCGGCTTCAAACATTGGCGTAAGTAGCGCATCAATCTGCACAACGCCGCTGGCGTTAAGGGCTAAAGCCAGTAACCACAAGGCCAGTAAGCCGCAGCCGATGCTAAACAGACGCACCGTCCAGCGGTAACCTTGCGGCCACAAGCTGCGCATCACAAACTCTCCGCTTTGCTGCATGCTATGCAAAGTGCCGCGACACAGCCATAACAGCAGTAATCCCGGTACGCCAGCAAACACGGTGAAAGCATAGAAGGTGGGCCAGCCCCACATTTCGACCAGCCAACCTGCGGCGGGACCGACGTAAACGCGGCCCACGGCGGAGAGGGCAGAGAGCAGTGCGAACTGCGTCGCCGAGAAGGATTTGTTGCACAATGTCATCAGCAACGCGACAAAGGCCGCGGTGCCCATGCCGCCGCACAGGTTTTCAATGAAGACCGCGCTAGCCATGCTCCACAAGTGCGGTGGCGTTACCGCCAGCAACCAGTAAGCAAAATTCGACACCGCTTGCAGCACGCCAAAAATCATCAGGGCGCGGAACAAACTCAGGCGCTGCATCAGCACACCGCCATACAGCGCACCAATGATGGTGGCCAACAAACCCAGCGTTTTGTTCACCAGACCGACATCGCCCGCGCTAAAGCCGACGCCGCGAATCAGGAAGGTGGTGGTGAGCGAGGCGGCAAATGCATCGCCAAGCTTGTAAAGGATAATTAGCGTGATCAGCAGCCAGGCATTGTTACGCTGGAAGAAGTCTTTCAGCGGGAATGTCACGGCCTGGCGTAGCGAGTGCGGTTCGCGCGCTGGCGCCACCGGTTCTTTCGCCAGCAACGTGGCGATCAGGCCCGGCACCATCAGCAACGCCATCAGCCAGTAAGTGGCTTGCCAGCCGAGGTAGCGATCCGCAATCCACAGCGCCAGTCCGCCTGAAATCAACATCGCCAGACGATAGCCCAGCACGGTGATTGCCGCGCCGCTGCCGCGCTCCTCCGGCGGCAGCACATCGGTTTTCCAGGCATCAAACACGATATCCTGTGAAGCCGAACAGAAGGCAACCAGCACCGCCAGCGCGGCCAGCAGCGTTAAGTCACGCGAAGGCTGCACAAAGCCCATGGCAATAATGCCGCCAATCAGCGCCAACTGCGTGACCAGCAGCCAGCCGCGACGGCGGCCAAGAAACGGTGGCGTATAGCGATCCATCATCGGCGACCACAGGAACTTAAACACGTAAGCCTGACCGACAAGGGAGAAGAAACCGATGGTTTTCAGGTCAACATTCTCTACCGTCATCCACGCTTGTAACGTCCCGGCGGTTAACGCCAGCGGTAAGCCTGAGGCAAAACCCAGCAGCAGCAATACCGCCGCATTACGTTGGGTAAAAATTCGCAGATAGTGAGATGTCATAGCCAACCTGAAATGAAGCCCGGCTGAGAGTCGCCGGGCAAAATACTGCGGAAATTAGCGGGCGTTCTGCTTAATGAAGTTGTGAACGCTGGTGTCCTGCGCCATATCAGCAATCACGTCACTCAGGGTTGAGTTAACCGCGTTGGTGATCTTCGCGTTGGTGGCGGTAAACGCGCCTTCTACGCTGTAAGTCTGGCGATAGTTTTTCACCTGCTTGTTACCGTTTTTCGCGGTGGCGATGATGGAGATATCCGCCTTGGTGGTAATGCTGTAGCGCACGTTGCCTTGGGTCACATCCGCATACAGACCATTCACCACGATCTGCAGATCAACGGCACCGCTCGGGCCGATCATATAGCCGCGTGACGTCATCTGCTTCTCTAACACTTCCTGCAGCAGGAAGCGCAGATCGCGTGATGGTGTCAGCGTGATCAACTGACCGTCGCGGTTTACTTTGGCCAGCGCCTGATCGGAACGTTGATCGGCACCGTTAACGCTGATGGTGACGCCCATCAGGCTTGGATCTTGCTGCGGTAATTGAATCTTCGGTTGAATATCCAATGTGGTGTTGTTGCTGGCACAGCCGGCCAAAATAAAAGCAGCCAGCAGAGGGAATAACAGTTTTTTCAACATACTCATTCTCGTTAGCATATGGGTTGGTTTGCAAAACTGCGGCCATCATAGCATTGCGCAGCGGTGAAAAAAGCCCCGGGCCAATGGAAATTGATTGTAAAGGCTTTTTTCGGACAGGATGAAACGCCAGCCAGTTGACCTGAGAGATAAGCGAGTTACTATGCGCAGCGCTGGCGGATTTATTTACGGTCAACCTGCGGAAGCGGTGAAAAACCTACTAATATTTAAACAGATGGGCACAGCGCTCGCCGGAAAGGAGTGTTAATCATGATTCGCGAACAAATAGAAGAAAAGTTGCGTAACGCTTTCGAGCCTGCACATCTTGAAGTGCATGATGAAAGCTACCGTCATAACGTGCCCGCCGGTTCTGAAAGTCACTTTAAAGTGGTGATTGTCAGCGATCGATTTACCGGTCAGCGCTTTCTGCAACGTCATCGCGCTATTTATGGCGAACTGGCGACCGAATTAGCGGGCAGCGTACACGCGCTGGCACTGCATACTTACACGCAAAAAGAGTGGGATGGATTGCAGGATACGGTTTTGGCCTCGCCGAATTGTCGCGGCGCGGGAACGCTCGCCTGAATTCCCTTTTTACTCATCCTTAAAAACGGCCTGCGGGCCGTTTTCTTTTCATTTATTACACTCAAACGCGATCTACGGCGCAAAAAAGCAGCAAAACCGCTAAAAAGTGGTGAGTTTGCAGCCTCGACTCATTCCAGCGATGCCGCTATAATGCTGCGTCTATTTTTCCGGAATGTCTTCGGGACGCTTCTGGTGACAGGGATTTGGTTCTGCCTGCAGAGGCCGTCCCGGTTGTTGGATACGGCGCATTTTATGTGTGGTGTCTGAAGTTGACCGAGCACGTGATTTTTTGAGGTAACAAGATGACAGTTTCAGTAGAAACCACTCAGGGTCTGGGCCGTCGCATTTCGATTACTGTTGCAGCTGACAGCATCGAAAGCGCAGTAAAGAAAGAACTGGTGGAAGTGGCTAAGAAAGTCCGTATCGACGGTTTCCGTAAAGGCAAAGTGCCGGCACACATCATTTCTCAGCGCTACGGTGCTTCTGTTCGCCAGGACGTGCTGGGCGAGCTGATGACGCGCAACTTCGTTGACGCCATCATCAAAGAGAAAATCAATCCGGCTGGCGCACCAAACTATGTGCCGGGCGAATATAAAGAAGGCGAAGACTTCACCTACGCGGTTGAGTTCGAAGTGTATCCAGAAGTTGAGCTGAAAGGCCTGGACGCAATCGAAGTTGAGAAGCCAGTGGTAGAAGTGACAGACGCTGACGTTGATACCATGCTGGAAACCCTGCAGAAGCAGCAGGCGACCTGGAAAGAGAGCGATGCCGCAGCGACAGCTGAAGATCGCGCGACCATCGACTTCAGCGGTTCTGTTGACGGCGAAGAGTTTGAAGGCGGCAAAGCCTCTGACTTCGTGCTGGCAATGGGCCAGGGCCGTATGATCCCAGGCTTCGAAGAGGGCGTTGTTGGCCACAAAGCCGGCGAAACCTTCACTATCGACGTGAAATTCCCAGACGATTACCATGCAGAAAACCTGAAAGGGAAAGATGCGAAGTTCGAAATCGTGCTGAAGAAAGTTGAAACTCGCGAACTGCCAGAGCTGACTGAAGAGTTCATCAAGCGCTTTGGCGTGGAAGATGGTTCAGTTGCCGGTCTGCGTGCTGAAGTGCGTAAGAACATGGATCGCGAGCTGAAAGGTGCTATCCGTAACCGCGTCAAGACGCAGGCAATCGACGGTCTGGTTAACGCCAACGACATCGACGTTCCGGTTGCGCTGATCGACAGCGAAATTGACGTTCTGCGTCGTCAGGCTGCACAGCGTTTTGGTGGCAACGAGAAGCAAGCGCTGGAACTGCCACGCGAACTGTTCGAAGAGCAGGCTAAACGTCGCGTCGTTGTGGGTCTGCTGTTGGGCGAAGTGATTCGTATCAACGAACTGCAGGCTGACGAAGATCGCGTTAAAACGCTGATCGAAGAGATGGCTTCTGCGTACGAAGATCCGCAGGAAGTGATCGAGTTCTACAGCAAGAACAGCGAGCTGATGAACAACATGCGCAACGTGGCTCTGGAAGAGCAAGCGGTTGAAGCGGTACTGGCGAAAGCGAAAGTGACCGATAAAGCCACTAACTTCCAGGAACTGATGAACCAGACCTCTGCGGCCTGATTCATTCGTTAACCGTTAGTGCTAAGCCCGTGACTGAAAAGTCGCGGGCTTTTTCGTTTCTGGCGCCAAATACACCGATTTGCCCTCTATTTGCTTAATTAATCGGCAAATTATCCGCTAAGCTCTTTTTCCGTGTTAGCGAATGGGCAAAAGGTTGTTATGCTTGAAACAACTGGGCAGCATCCCCAGATACAGGGAGAATGCATGAAAACAGTGAGACTGACTGATTAACCGTCTTGTTACTGCGGAGTGAGACTGCAGCGCATAGTTTTCCCGGCGCGCCTCACGTAAAATCGGTACAGAATGTTGCCAATGAAATTTATCAGGAGACGGTAATGTCATACAGTGGCGATCGTGAATTTACTGCACCGCACATGGCGCTGGTGCCAATGGTGGTCGAACAAACCTCGCGCGGCGAGCGTTCTTACGACATCTACTCTCGCCTGCTCAAAGAGCGTGTGATCTTCCTGACTGGTCAGGTTGAAGATCATATGGCTAACCTGATCGTGGCGCAGATGCTGTTTCTGGAAGCTGAGAATCCTGAAAAAGACATTTATCTCTACATTAACTCGCCAGGCGGCGTGATTACTGCTGGGATGTCGATTTATGACACAATGAAGTTTATCAAGCCGGATGTCAGCACCATCTGTATGGGTCAGGCTTGTTCAATGGGTGCGTTCCTGCTGACAGCAGGCACCAAAGGCAAACGTTTCTGCCTGCCTAATTCACGTGTGATGATTCATCAGCCGTTGGGCGGCTATCAGGGCCAGGCGACGGATATCGAAATCCATGCGCGCGAAATCCTGAAAGTGAAGCAGCGCATGAATGAGCTGATGGCTGAGCACACTGGCAAATCGCTGGAAGAGATTGAACGCGACACTGAGCGCGATCGTTTCCTCTCTGCGGGCGAGGCGGTTGAGTACGGTTTGGTTGACTCAATCCTGACGCATCGCCAATAAGACACATCTGTCTGCCCCTTACGCTATAGTTAACGGGTAGCAGGCAGATGAGTTGAATGCATATCGGCCGTTGATGTACGGCCAGCGCCGTACAACAAATTTGGTCTGAGAAAGAAAAGAGGTTAGCTGATGACAGATAAGCGCAAAGACGGTTCAGGTAAGTTGCTGTACTGCTCTTTCTGCGGCAAAAGCCAGCATGAAGTCCGTAAGCTAATTGCCGGGCCGTCAGTGTACATTTGCGATGAATGCGTTGATCTTTGCAACGACATCATTCGCGAAGAGATTAAGGAAGTTGCGCCGCACCGCGAGCGTAGCTCACTGCCGACGCCGCATGAAATCCGCCATCACCTTGATGACTATGTTATTGGTCAGGAAAGGGCGAAGAAAGTGCTGGCAGTAGCGGTGTATAACCACTACAAACGCCTGCGCAATGGCGATACCAGCAACGGTATTGAACTGGGCAAAAGTAACATTTTGCTTATCGGTCCAACCGGTAGCGGTAAAACACTATTGGCAGAAACGCTGGCGCGCTTGCTGGATGTGCCCTTCACGATGGCGGATGCCACCACGCTGACCGAAGCGGGTTATGTGGGTGAAGACGTTGAAAACATCATCCAGAAGCTGCTGCAGAAGTGTGATTACGACGTGCAGAAAGCGCAGCGCGGCATTGTCTACATCGATGAAATCGACAAGATTTCTCGTAAGTCTGACAACCCGTCGATCACCCGTGACGTCTCGGGCGAAGGCGTACAGCAAGCGCTGTTGAAACTGATTGAAGGCACCGTGGCTGCCGTACCGCCGCAGGGCGGACGTAAACATCCGCAGCAGGAGTTCTTGCAGGTTGATACCTCCAAGATTCTGTTTATCTGTGGTGGCGCATTCGCCGGTCTCGACAAGGTGATCTCCCAGCGTGTTGAAACCGGGTCCGGCATCGGCTTCGGTGCAACCGTGAAGGGCAAATCCCAGAAGGCGAGTGAAGGCGAATTGCTGTCTCAGGTTGAGCCAGAAGATTTGATCAAGTTTGGCCTGATTCCTGAGTTCATCGGTCGTTTGCCGGTTGTGGCAACGCTGAGCGAACTGAGTGAAGAAGCGCTGATTCAGATCCTGCGTGAGCCGAAGAATGCGCTAACCAAACAGTATCAGGCGCTGTTCAATCTGGAAGGCGTAGAACTGGAATTCCGCGACGAAGCCTTAACGGCAATCGCTAAAAAAGCGATGTCACGTAAAACCGGTGCGCGTGGTCTGCGTTCTATCGTTGAAGGTGCGTTACTTGAAACCATGTACGACCTGCCTTCGATGGATGACGTTGAAAAAGTGGTGATTGATGAATCAGTCATTGAAGGTCAATCCGAGCCGATGTTGATTTATGGAAAGCATGAAGCCCAGGCTTCTGGTGAATAAATAAACAATTGCACCACGTTGTTATCTTAAAAAAGGGGAAAAATCTTTCCCCTTTTGTTTTTCTCTCGCCAGTGACATTGAATGTCGTACAAGCATCCCCATATACTCAATATCCTGTGGGTTTAACTGCAAAACCTCTATTGCGCGGTACCCATCACCTGGCGGACATTAAACTAAGAGAGAGCTCTATGAATCCTGAGCGTTCTGAACGCATTGAAATCCCCGTGTTGCCGTTGCGCGACGTGGTGGTTTATCCGCACATGGTAATTCCGTTGTTTGTTGGCCGGGAAAAATCGATTCGGTGCCTCGAAGCCGCGATGGATCATGATAAAAAGATCATGCTGGTTGCACAGAAAGAGGCTTCAACGGATGAACCTGGCATTAACGATCTCTTCTCAGTAGGGACCGTCGCTTCTGTATTGCAGATGCTGAAACTTCCAGACGGCACGGTAAAAGTGCTGGTCGAAGGTTTACAGCGCGCGCACATCACCACGCTGGCTGATAATGGCGACCATTTTGTTGCCCAGGCCGAATACCTTGTCTCGCCAGAAATTGAAGAGCGCGAGCAGGAAGTGCTGGTGCGCACGGCCATCAACCAGTTCGAAGGCTACATCAAGCTCAATAAAAAAATCCCACCTGAGGTCTTAACCTCCCTCAACAGCATCGACGATGCGGCCCGTCTGGCCGATACCGTCGCAGCGCATATGCCGCTGAAACTGGCTGATAAACAGTCCGTGCTGGAGATGTCCGACGTCAATGAACGTCTGGAATATCTGATGGCGATGATGGAATCAGAAATCGATCTGCTGCAGGTTGAGAAGCGTATTCGCAACCGCGTTAAAAAGCAGATGGAAAAAAGCCAGCGTGAGTACTACCTGAATGAGCAAATGAAAGCCATTCAGAAAGAGCTGGGCGAAATGGATGATGCGCCGGATGAGTACGAGGCGCTGAAACGTAAGATTGAAGCGGCCAAAATGCCGACCGAAGCGCGTGAAAAAGCCGAAGCTGAGCTGCAGAAGCTGAAGATGATGTCGCCGATGTCTGCAGAAGCGACCGTGGTGCGTGGCTACATCGACTGGATGGTTCAGGTTCCGTGGGTGGCGCGCAGCAAGGTGAAAAAAGACCTGCGTAAAGCGCAGGAAACGCTGGATATCGACCATTACGGTCTGGAGCGCGTCAAAGATCGCATCCTTGAGTATCTTGCGGTGCAGAGTCGCGTTAGCAAAATCAAAGGCCCAATTCTCTGCCTCGTTGGACCGCCGGGCGTGGGTAAAACCTCGCTGGGACAGTCGATTGCTAAGGCCACCGGACGTAAATACGTGCGTATGGCGCTGGGTGGCGTGCGTGATGAAGCGGAAATCCGCGGACATCGTCGTACCTACATCGGTTCTATGCCTGGCAAGCTGATCCAGAAAATGGCGAAAGTGGGCGTCAAAAACCCGCTGTTCCTGCTGGATGAGATCGACAAAATGTCTTCTGACATGCGTGGCGATCCGGCTTCAGCGCTGCTTGAGGTGCTGGATCCTGAGCAGAACATCGCGTTTAACGATCACTATCTGGAAGTGGATTACGATCTCTCTGACGTTATGTTCGTGGCGACCTCAAACTCCATGAACATCCCAGCACCGTTGCTTGACCGTATGGAAGTGATTCGTCTCTCCGGTTACACCGAAGATGAAAAGCTGAACATCGCGAAGCAACATTTGCTGCCGAAGCAGATTGAACGTAATGCGCTGAAAGAGAAAGAGATCACCGTCGACGACAGCGCGATTGTTGGCATCATCCGCTACTACACGCGTGAAGCGGGCGTGCGTAGTCTGGAGCGCGAACTCTCCAAGCTGTGCCGTAAAGCAGTGAAGGCGCTGCTGATGGATAAGTCGAAAAAGCACATCGTGATCAATGGCGATAATCTCAAGGATTTCCTTGGCGTGCAGCGCTTTGATTATGGTCGCGCAGAGAGCGAAAGCCGTGTGGGTCAGGTGACCGGTCTGGCGTGGACGGAAGTGGGCGGCGATCTGCTGACCATTGAAACCGCCTGCGTACCAGGTAAAGGCAAGCTGACGTACACCGGTTCGCTGGGCGAAGTGATGCAGGAATCGATTCAGGCCGCGCTGACTGTGGTGCGCGCGCGTGCAGAGAAACTGGGCATCAACGGTGATTTCTACGAGAAACGCGACATCCACGTGCACGTACCAGAAGGTGCGACACCGAAAGATGGCCCGAGCGCCGGTATCGCCATGTGCACCGCGCTGGTGTCATGCTTAACCGGTAACCCGGTGCGTTCTGATGTCGCAATGACCGGTGAAATCACCCTGCGTGGTCTGGTTCTGCCGATTGGTGGCCTGAAAGAGAAGTTGCTGGCGGCACACCGTGGCGGCATCAAAACCGTGCTGATCCCGGACGAAAACAAGCGCGATCTGGAGGATATTCCCCAGAACGTGATTGCCGATCTCGAGATTCATCCGGTGAAGCGTATTGAAGAAGTGCTGAACCTGGCACTGGAAAATGCGCCTTACGGCATGCAGGTTGCGACCGCAAAATAGTGATTAGCGGCATAAACCGCTAAAAAGCGAAGCTGGCAGGCAAAATGGTGCTTGCCAGCTTTTTTTTGTGCCGCTAACTTAGTGGGCTGCTGGATCAACGATTAAGATGAATACCGTTGTTTCAGCTCCACAGGCTTGATATAACTGGCTGCGCGTTCGCACCGGGCGGGAAGCACGGGTGCGATGTGAATAATAAAAGAGGGGATGAAGAGAGTGAATAAGTCACAGTTGATCGACAAAATTGCTGCAGATGCTGACATTTCTAAAGCGGCAGCGGGACGTGTTTTAGATGCATTCATGGACTCCGTTACCGAAGCTCTGAAGGGCGGTGATGAAGTAGCACTGGTTGGTTTCGGTACTTTCTCTGTACGTGAGCGTGCAGCTCGTACAGGCCGTAACCCACAAACGGGTAAAGAGCTCACCATTCCGGCTGGTAAAGTTCCGGGCTTCCGTGCTGGTAAAGCACTGAAAGATTCCGTCAATTAATGACCGCTGATACATCCATTGAAGCATTTTCTTCCGTGGATTGAGGACGCAAAAGCCGTTCTCATGTAACATACGGGCACATCATTTTTGATGTGCCTTTTTTATTCTTGATGCGCGGCGATAGCCTTTGGTTGTTGTCTCCGCATGGTTGCCAACTGCCAGCCTGAACAGCAGTTGCACGATGATGACATCGTGTTAGAGCTTTACATTCACACTACAGCGGAGTGTTGTCATACCATGATGGACAATTTACGCGCGGCGTCGAATCATGTCGTGCTCAAGATTATTCTGGGATTGATCATCCTGTCTTTCGTACTCACCGGGGTGGGCAACTACCTGATCGGTGGCGGCGGTGATTATGCTGCCAAAGTTAACGGCCACGAGATCAGCCGTGCAGAGCTGGAGCAGGGTTATAACAACGAGCGCAATCGTCAGCAGCAGATGCTGGGCGATCAGTTCTCGCAGTTAGCCAGCAACGAAGGCTACATGCAGCAGATGCGCCAGCAGGCGCTGTCGCAGTTGATCGATCAGGCGTTACTTGATCAGTACATCAAAGATCTGCACATCGGCATCAGCGATGATCAGGTGAAACAGGCGATCTTCAATCAGAAAGCTTTCCAGACCAACGGTAAATTCGACAACGCCAAATACAGCGGCCTGATCACCAGCATGGGCTTCACTGCCGATCAGTATGCCGAAGCGCTGCGCAAGCAGCTTGCGACGCAGCAGCTGATTAACGCAATTGCTAACACCGATTTCATGCTAAAAGGCGAAACCAGCAAGCTGGTGGATCTGGTGTCTCAGCAGCGTGAAGTGCGTCAGGCGGTGATTGATGTCAACGCGCTGGCGGCTAAGCAGACGGTCAGCGACGACGAAGTCAGCCAATATTACCAGCAGCATCAGAATAGCTTCATGGCGCCTGAACAGTTCCGCGTAAGCTACATCAAAATGGATGCCGCTAGCATGCAGGAAACGGCCAGCGAAGCGGACATTCAAAGCTGGTACGATCAACATAAAGCGGATTATTCACAGCCACAGCGTAATCGCTACAGCGTGATCCAGACCAGGACGGAATCTGACGCTAACGCCGTGGTTGACGCGCTGAAGAAAGGCGAAGATTTCGCTGCGCTGGCAAAAAGCAAATCCATCGACCCAATCTCAGCCCGCAAAGGCGGTGACATGGGTTGGCTGGAGCCGAGCACTACGCCAGACGAGTTGAAAAACGCCAATCTGACGCAGAAAGGCCAGCTTTCCGGCGCTATCAAATCGTCGGTTGGCTTCCTGGTGGTGCGTCTGGATGATATCCAGCCGGAGCAGGTTAAGCCGCTGGCCGATGTTCATGACATCGTTGCCGATAAAGTAAAACAAGAGAAAGCGGTTGATGCCTTCTACAAAATTCAGCAGAAAGTCAGCGAAGCAGCCAGCAACGACAACGAATCGTTGGCGGGCGCCGCGCAGGCTTCCGGCTTGAAAGTGGTAGAAACCAATTGGATCACCCGCGATAACCTGCCAGACGAGTTGAATTTCGATCAGGTTAAACAGGCGATCTTCAACGGTGGTCTGGTAGGCCAGAATGGTGCGCCGGGTAACAACTCCGACATCATCTCTGTGGATGGCGATCGTGCCTATGTCCTGCGTATCAGCGAGCACAAACCGGAAGCGGTGAAGCCGCTGGATCAGGTAAAAGCACAGATCGTAGACTCGCTGAAGCATGATAAAGCGACGCAGCAGGCGAAAGCACAAGCAGATAAGCTGCTGGCCGATTTGAAAGCCGGTAAAGCGGATGCACTGAAGGCTGCAGGCCTGACGCTCAGCGCCAGCAAATCGTTCGATCGCAACGCGCAGGATCCTGTTGCTCAGTCAGCCTTCAATCTGCCACAACCTGCCGACAATAAACCGTCGTGGGGCGTGAGCGAAGATATGCAGGGCAATGTGGTGCTGATCGCGCTGGATAAAGTCAGCGCGGGCAATATGCCGCAGGCGCAGATCGATGAGATGGTAAAAGGCGTAACGCAGAATAACGCGCAAATCGCCTTTGAAGCGCTGCTGGAAAACCTGCGTAAAGAGGCGAAGATTAAGTACGGCGCCGCAGCACAAAACCAGTAAGCCTCACAAAAAAAGTTAAATCACTGCAATACCCGAAAGGCCGCTTATGCGGCCTTTTCCATTTCTATAATTGCCCTTTTGAGCGTTGAATTGAGCTGTGACACCCTGCTGTTGCTGTCAAACACAAGGAGAAACACAGCATGGTTAAATCAACGTTTCAAGCCCTATGCATTACGCTGGCGCTGGGCGGCGCAGTTTATACCACCGGACTGGCGGCTGCCGAAAGTCCCAGTGAAACGCAGGCGACGCAAGTCTCCACGCCACAGGAAGGACAGGTCAGCATCAATTCAGCCACTGCCGAACAACTGGCGGCTGGTATGAACGGTATCGGGCTGAAGAAGGCGCAGGCGATTGTCAGTTATCGCGAACAATACGGGCCCTTTACCGCCATTGAACAGCTCAAGGAGGTGCCGGGCATTGGTAGCGCCCTGATTGAGCGCAACAGCGCCCGGCTTAAACTGTGAAGCGTCTCGCGACTTTGAAGGATTGAAAAAGCCCGGATTCAGGCTGTGCTATGCTCAACAGGTCTTACCAGTTGTCATTCTCAGCCTGAACAAGGAGCAACAATGCAAACCACAATTAAAGTGCGCGGTTATCATCTGGATGTTTATCAGCACGTGAATAACGCGCGCTATCTGGAATTTCTGGAAGAGGCGCGCTGGCAGTGGCTGGAGGATGTCGATGCGTTTCATTGGCTGATGGAGCAGCAACTGGCGTTTGTGGTGGTGAATATCAACATCAACTATCGTCGTCCGGCGGTATTGGGCGACGTATTGAATATTGAAAGTGAAGTGTCACAGCTCAGCGGTAAAAGTGGCATCATTGCGCAGCGTGTCTTGCTGGCCAGTGATAATTCGGTGGTGGCCGATGCCGCGCTGACCTTTGTCTGTATCGATTTGCGCACGCAAAAAGCGGTGCCGATGGAAGGGGAGTTGCGCGAGCGTCTGATGTCATTGATGGTGGAAAATGAATAACTGGCGCCGATGACGCCAGTTTACCCTGCGGCCTGAATCAGTTGAGGCCGCTTTTTTGTTTCATCGCTGCCATCACCGCCGGCGCGTTCGCCTGATAATCTGCCAGGCCACGGGCGCGTAAATGACAGGCCGCGCATTCGCCACAGCCATCACCTTTTACGCCGTTGTAGCAGGTAAGCGTTTCAGCGCGTACCAGCGGCAGCTGCTGCCAGTAATCGGCCAGCGCCCAGGTTTCCGCTTTATTCAGCCACATCAGCGGCGTCTCAAAGCGAATATTGCGCGCCATGCCGAGGCTGACGGCGTTATTCAGTGCTTTAACAAACTCATCACGGCAATCCGGGTAGCCGGAGAAATCGGTTTCGCACACGCCGGTGATCACCGCTTCGGCTTCGACCTGATAGGCATAAATCGATGCCAGCGTCAGGAACAGGATATTGCGGCCCGGTACAAAGGTACTCGGCAAACCGCTGGCATTGGGATCATAGGTCGGCACCGGAATGTTGTCGCGCGTCAGGCTGCTGACGGCTAACTCGTTGAGCAGCGTAACGTCCAGCACTTTGTGTGCGCGCGCGCCCAGCTTGTGCGACAGCTCAGCCGCAACCTCGATCTCTTCACGATGGCGTTGGCCGTAATCAAAAGTAACGCAATGCACTTCATCATAGTGTTGCAGCGCCTGAATTAAACAGGTGGTGGAGTCTTGTCCGCCACTGAATACCACAACGGCTCGTTTCATTTTTTCTTCCCCAAAAATCAGTGCGCTTATGGTACTGGCTCGGACGCAGGCTGAACAGCGCTAGCTGTGGTTGGCGGCGGAATCCAGGCGCGGGTGAAATCAAACCATCCCAAACTATTAAGCTGGATGCCCTCCACGCCGGGCGGCGCAAAAACCTGATAGCGATAGTTAAACAGCGGCAGTAAGTGGCCATCGCACATCAGCTGCTGAAACAGTTGCTGAGTCAATTCACTGCGCTGCAGTGCATCAGGTTGTTGGGCAATCGCGCTCAGTGGCGTTTGCAGAACCTGTTCGCGTAGCGGCTGCCAGACCGGATCGTTCTCCAGCCAGTTCACCAGCGTAAACAGTGGTGCATCGCCAATCAGTCGATCGCCCATCACCACATCGGCCTCACTGAGATCGCTATCGTCACGCCAGCTTTTTACGTCATGGAAGATGCAGGTGAGGGCGCAGCCGTGTTGCGCCAGCAGTGGAATTAACGCCTGTGCCATCACATGCAGTTCGACCGGCAAGTGGTAATGCAGCGTTAATGTGGGCGGCAGTGCAATCGTCTCTCTTTCGGCGCGCGGTACCGGCCAGCCAGGAAGCAGCTCATGGCTCGGTGTGATTAAACCCTCATCCAGCGGCAGTTGCTGAATCACACCGCTGCGCTGAATCAGGGCAATCAGCGATTGGGCCTGTTCGGCACTGAAGTTCGCCGAGATGCGTGGCGCCAGATAGCAAAATCCCAGGCTGATACTGCGATCAACCGGACGTAGCGAGCCGAGTTCGTCAGGATCGCCAATGGCGATTTGCACCGGATGGCTGCAGCTGGTGCCGAGATCACGATCAAACAGCTGCGGTGTGATCCAGTATTCCATCCGCTGGATCAGCGGGCGCTGCAAATGCCAGCGCGCATGGCTCTCCAGCCGCACCATCTCAGCGGTGAAATGCGTGAGTTTCCACGGCCCGCTACCGATATCGGCGAATTCAGGATGCGGTAACAGACAGAACTGGTGCGCCAGCCGCTGCGGCAGCCAGTAATCGCTTTCACGCAGTTGAATATGTATCGCTAGCGGATGCGGCGCTTCAATCTGTTCAATCGCCGCCAGCAGCCGCGCACCGCGTGGCGAATGCCTGATCTGTTGCAGTTGCTCAACCAACTGTGCCGCCTGCACCGGTTCATCGTTGTGCCAGCTGAGCTGTGGGCGCAGCCAGAAATACCAGTCACGGCCGCTGGCATCATGCTGCCAATGGTGAGCGAGATCGCCTTCAACATCGTTATCGCGAAAGCGCGTTAACCCGGAGAAAACCTGGCGCGCCAGATGTTGCTCGGCACGTCCGGTCAGCTGCAGCGGACGCAACGGCTCCATCGCGCGGTAGTAAGGAATGCGCAGCACCGGCGATTGCTTCTGCCACTGACCGCCCATCAGTGGTCGCAGCAATTTTACTAATCGCTCGGGATGCAGATCGAGCACCTGCAGCGCCTGTACCGCCTCGCCGGCGTCGAGTTGCTGCGTTAACAACTGCTGGCGCAGCTGTTCCGGCGACACCAGGAAAGTTAGCTCACCCTGTTTGCCACGCCCGGATTCACCGCGCCACTGCAGCCAGCCGGCATCCTGCCACTGACGCAGCAGCGTGCGCAGATGGCGCTCGCTGCAAAAGCAGTGTTGCGCCATCGCGGCGACGCTGAGGCGTTGAGTTTCGCCGTGGCTGAGTTGCCACAGGCGCTGAAATTGATTGACCCGATGAAGTTCACGCATAGCTAAACCCGGAACAGTTTTTAAAAAGTATTCACTATTAGTTCCGTAATTACCAGGCGATAGTACCTGCCTCACTCAGACAGGAGAATTCGCATGGCTCGCCTCGCGGCATTTGATATGGACGGCACGCTGTTGCTGCCTTCGCACCGGTTAGGTAATGAAACGCTGGCAAGCCTGCATGCGTTGCATCAACGCGGCGTCACGTTGGCGTTTGCCACCGGGCGTCATCTCATGGATATGCAGCGAGTACGCGAACAAATCACCTTGCCTGCGTGGCTGATTACCGGCAACGGCACGCGCATTCACGATTTGGAAGGCAACCAACTTTACGGCTGCGATTTATCGCCATCGGTGGCGGAAGAGGTGATTCATACGCATTGGCAAACGCCGGCCTCGATTCATGTTTTCAACGATGAGGGCTGGTTTACCGATAAGCCGCTGCTCGGCGTGCTGGAAGCGCATGCGATGAGTGGCTTCCATTATCAGCTGCGCGATTTGCGTCAGATGTCGGCGCATGAAGTCACGAAAATCTGTTTTATTGCGCCACATGAAATGTTGCAGGCGTTAAAAAGCGAATTGCAGGCCGCGTTGGGCGAGCGGGCCAACATTTGCTTCTCTGCGTGGGATTGTCTGGAGGTGTTGCCGGTCGATTGCCATAAAGGCGCGGCATTGGGACGTTTGTGCCAGCATCTTTCGCTGTCGCTGGCGGATTGTATGGCGTTTGGCGATGCCATGAACGATCGCGAAATGCTGGAACGTGTTGGCAGCGGTTTCATTATGGGCAACGCCATGCATCAACTGAAAGCGTCGTTGCCCCATTTACCGATTATCGGACATTGCGAGACACAGGCGGTGTCTCACTACCTTAATCACTGGATGACCACACCACACCTCGATTATTCCCCCGAATGCTGAGGCTTACAGTGAACCGGACAGGATGTCCGGTTTTTTATTGCAGCTCATGAACCCACGGCGCAATGTCGCCGATATTCTGCTCTACCCACTGCGCATTGTAATAGGTGTCGGGATAGCGCTCACCGCTGTCACACAGCAACGTCACCAGAGAACCCTGCTCACCCTTTTCCCGCATGCGTTTTGCCACCTGCATCATGCCCCAGAAGTTGGTACCGGTTGAAGCGCCAGGGCGACGTCCCAGCACCTTTTCCAGCTGCAGCATTGCGGCGATAGTCGCGCCATCCGGCACTTTCATCATCTCATCAATCACGTCGGGTAAAAACGACGGTTCCACGCGCGGACGACCAATGCCTTCAATCAGGCTGCCGCGTTCGCTGCGCAGCGTTTTGTCGCGGCTCTGCCAGTAATCAAAGAACACTGAATGCTGCGGATCGACCACCAGCAGGCGCGTGTCATGGCCCTGATAGCGGATATAGCGGCCCAGCGTTGCCGAGGTGCCGCCGGTACCGGCGCTCATGATCACCGTATGCGGCACCGGGAAGGGTTCGTGTGACATCTGGCGGAAAATGCTTTCGGCGATGTTGTTGTTGCCGCGCCAATCAGTGGCACGTTCTGCGTAGGTGAACTGGTCCATAAAGTGGCCGTTGAGTTCACGTGCTAAACGCTCGGATTCGCTGTACAGCTGGCAGGGATCGGCGACGAAATGGCACTCGCCACCGTAAAAACCAATCATCTCGATTTTGCGTTTCGCGGTGCTGGCGGGCATCACAGCGATAAAGGGCAAACCGAGCAAACGCGCGAAGTAAGCTTCCGATACTGCAGTACTGCCGGATGAGGCTTCAATGATCGGCGTATTTTCGTGGATCCAGCCATTCGCCAGGCCATAGAGAAACAGGGAACGCGCCAAACGATGTTTTAAGCTGCCGCTGGGATGCGTGCTTTCATCCTTGAGATAGAAGTGAATGCCGGGAAAATCATCCAGCTTAAAGCGGATCAGATGCGTATCCGCAGAGCGCTGAAAATCTGCGTTAATTTCATTGATGGCGTGGCGAACCCAGGGCGTTTGCATGTGGCATTTCCGTAATCATTATTGCGCACAGTGTAAGGCACTGGCAGGAAAAAGAGGTTGCTTTAATCGCGGTATAATGGTGCGCTTAGAGAAAATTTTTCTCCGGGAGTGGCAAATGTTAGATAAAACTGACCGCGCTTTGCTGGCAATGCTGCAGCAGGATTGCACATTGTCGCTGCAGACGTTGGCCGATGCGGTGAATCTCACCACCACGCCGTGCTGGAAACGCCTGAAAAAACTGGAAGATGATGGCATTATTCGTGCGCGTGTGGCGCTGGTGGACGGCGAAAAAATCGGTCTGTCACTTACCGCTTTTATGTTTGTCAAAACTCAGCAGCACAGCAGCGAGTGGTTTAAGCAATTTGTCGCCGTGGTGCAGCAAATGCCGGAAGTGATGGCGTTTTACCGCATGGCGGGCGAATACGATTATTTGCTGCGCATTCAGGTCGCGGACATGAAGAGTTACGACAGCTTTTATAAGCGCCTGGTGAACGGCGTACCGGGACTGATAGATGTGACCTCCAGTTTTGCCATGGAAGAGATTAAATACACCACCGCCTTGCCGGTAGCGCCCTAACGGGCACAGAAAGAGACACGCTTGTGCAATTATTCAGCCAGTTAAGTTGGTATTTCCTGCGCGAGTGGCGGCGATATCTGGGCGCCGTCAGCTTGCTGATCGTTATTGCCTTACTGCAATTGCTGCCACCGCACGTGGTTGGCGTAATTGTCGACGGCGTCACCCAGCATAATTTAAGCGCCGGGCAGATCTTTATGTGGATCGGCGTGATGCTGGTGACGGCGGTGATTGTCTATCTGCTGCGCTACGTCTGGCGCGTGCTGCTGTTTGGCGCATCCTATCAATTAGCCGTTGAGCTACGTGAAGATTTTTATCGCCAGCTCAGCCGCCAGCATCCGGCATTTTATCTGCGCCATCGCACTGGCGATCTGATCGCCCGCGCCACCAATGATGTGGATCGCGTGGTGTTTGCCGCCGGTGAAGGCGTGCTGACGCTGGTGGATTCGCTGGTGATGGGATTGGTGGTGCTGATTGTGATGAGCACCCAAATTAGCTGGCAACTGACGTTATTGGCGCTGATCCCGATGCCAATTATGGCTTTCGCCATCCAGAAAGACGGTGCCCGCTTGCATCAACGTTTCAAAGTGGCGCAGGCGGCGTTTTCAAGCCTGAACGATCAAACCCAGGAAAGCCTGACCAGCATCCGTATGATCAAAGCATTTGGTCTCGAAGATCACCAGTCGCAGCAGTTTGCCGGCATCGCTGCTGATACCGGCAAGAAAAACCTGCATGTGGCGCGCGTGGATGCGCGATTCGATCCGATCATTTATATCGCCGTCGGCTTCTCTAACCTACTGGCAATTGCCGGTGGCGGCTGGATGGTGTGGAACGGCAGTTTGACGCTTGGGCAGCTCACCAGCTTTGTAATGTACCTCGGCCTGATGATTTGGCCCATGCTGGCGCTGGCGTGGATGATCAACATCGTTGAGCGCGGCAGTGCGGCGTGGAGCCGTATCCGTTCATTACTGGCGGAAGCGCCAGCGGTTGAAGATGGTCAGAAAGTTTTACCGCCCGAACCTGGCATCCTGCAGGTTGCCATTCGTGAGTTCCGCTATCCGGCCAGTTCTGGCCCGGTGCTGAGCCATCTTAATTTCCAGTTAAAACCGGGCCAAATGCTGGGATTATGTGGGCCAACCGGCTGCGGCAAGAGCACGCTCCTAAGCTTGATTCAGCGCCACTTCGACATCGATCAAGGCGATATTCGCTACCATAATACGCCGCTGCCGCAGTTGCGGCTCGATAGCTGGCGCAGCCGGCTGGCGGTCGTCAGCCAGACGCCTTTCCTGTTCTCTGACACCATTGCCGCCAATCTGGCGCTGGGTCGCCCGAATGCGACGCAGCAAGAGCTGGAACGTGTGGCAACCATGGCCTGCGTGCACGATGATATTCTGCGCCTGCCACAAGGTTATGAGACCGAAGTGGGCGAACGCGGCGTGATGTTATCGGGCGGACAGAAGCAGCGCATCGCGATTGCACGCGCGCTGCTGCTGAATGCCGAAATCCTGATTCTGGATGACGCGCTATCGGCGGTTGATGGCCGCACTGAACATGACATCCTGCATAATCTGCGTCAGTGGGGCAAAGGGCGTACCTTGATTATCAGCGCGCATCGTTTGTCGGCGCTCACTGAAGCGAGTGAAATTCTGGTGCTGCAGCAGGGTGCCGTGGCGCAGCGTGGCGATCATGAAACTCTGGCGGGCAAAGAGGGTTGGTATCGCGATATGTACCGTTATCAGCAGCTGGAAGCCGCACTGGATGACGATGAAGTGGCAGAAGGAGCAAGCCGTGGCTAAATCACAACGTTTATGGCCGACGCTGAAACGACTGCTGGCGTATGGCAAACCGTGGCGTAAATCGCTGTGGCTGGCGGTCGGCATGCTGTGGATTGCGGCGGCAGCCGAAGTCACCGGACCGGTGCTGGTAAGCTACTTCATCGATAATCTGGTGGCGAAACATCAGATGCCGTGGGGCATCGTCGCGGGGCTGCTGGTGGGCTTTGTCCTACTGCAATTGCTGGCCGCCGGTTTGCACTATTTTCAGGCGTTGCTGTTTAACCGCGCGGCGATTGGCGTGGTGCAGCAATTGCGCGTGGACGTGATGAACGCGGCGTTGCGCCAGCCGCTCAGCGCCTTCGATACGCAGCCGGTCGGCCAAATCATCTCGCGCGTCACCAACGACACCGAAGTGATCAAAGATCTCTACGTTACCGTGGTGGCCACAGTTTTGCGCGCCGCCGCGTTGATTGGCGCGATGCTGGTGGCGATGTTCTCCCTCGACTGGCGCATGGCGTTGGTAGCGATCGTGATTTTCCCGCTGGTGCTAACGGTGATGCTGATTTATCAGCGCTTTAGCACGCCGATTGCGCGTCGCGTGCGCAGCTATCTGGCGGACATCAACAACGGCTTCAATGAAGTGATCAACGGCATGAGCGTGATCCAGCAGTTCCGCCAGCAGGCGCGCTTTGGTGAACGCATGGGCGAAGCCAGCCGTTCACACTATCTGGCACGTATGGAAACGCTGCGGCTGGATGGCTTTTTGTTGCGCCCGTTGTTGAGTCTGTTTTCGGCGATGATTCTGTGCGGTTTGCTGATGCTGTTCAGCTTCGCCACGCCGGGCGTGTTTGAAGTCGGTGTGCTGTATGCCTTTATTACCTATCTTGGCCGCCTCAATGAACCGCTGATTGAACTCACCACGCAGCAGTCGATGCTGCAACAGGCGGTGGTGTCCGGCGAGCGTATCTTTGGACTGATGGATGCGGAGCAGCAAGGTTATGGCAGCGATAGTCTGCCGCTAGCCTCCGGTAGCATCTCGCTGCGTGATGTGAGCTTTGCCTATCGCGATAATCGCGATGTGCTCAGCCACATCAATCTCGAAGTGCCGGCGCGTCATTTTGTTGCGCTGGTGGGGCACACCGGCAGCGGGAAAAGTACGCTGGCGAATCTGCTGATGGGCTATTACCCGGTGACACGCGGCAGTATCGAACTGGATGGTCGCCCGCTGCCGCAGCTGTCGCACGCCGCTTTACGTCAAAGCGTTGCGATGGTGCAACAGGATCCGGTGGTGCTGGCGGATTCGCTGCTGGCCAACGTGCGTTTGGGGCGCGATATCCCGGAAGATCAGGTGTGGCAGGCGCTAGAGACGGTGCAGCTGGCACCGCTGGCGCGCAGCATGGCGGACGGCATCCATACGCGTTTAGGCGAGCAGGGCAATAATCTGTCGGTTGGGCAGAAACAGCTGCTGGCGCTGGCGCGCGTGCTGGTGTCATTGCCACAAATCCTGATCCTCGACGAAGCCACGGCCAATATCGATTCCGGCACGGAACAGGCGATTCAGCAGGCGTTACGTGCACTACGCCAGCACAGCACGCTGGTGGTGATTGCGCATCGCCTTTCCACCATTACCGAAGCCGATCAGATTTTAGTGCTGCATCGCGGTCAGGTGGTTGAACGCGGTACGCATGCTGAGCTGCTGGCCGAGCAGGGCCGTTACTGGCAAATGTATCAGCTGCAGCAGGCCGGCGATGAACTCGCGGCGGGCATCCCCGTACAAGCTGAAGGGTGAATTGCACCTTTTTTGCACAGTTTTATCGGAATGTTCTGTATTGATGCACTTCTTTGAGGCTTGAAGCACCAAAGAAGTGCAATATTGCAACACCTTTCCTCTTCTTACCCCGCGATTTGCGCTGTGCTTCACATAACGAAGCGTGATGCAGCGCGCCTATGCTACTGACATTCCCCTTTTTTTATTTATGGCACAGCCTTTGCTTGTATCCCTACGTGTCCGCAAAGACTCACTCAATTTCTTATCCGGAGGGGAACGTATGAAGCTGGTTACCGTGGTAATCAAACCATTTAAGCTGGAGGACGTGCGTGAAGCCTTATCCTCTATTGGCATTCAGGGACTGACAGTTACCGAGGTTAAAGGTTTCGGTCGCCAGAAAGGTCACGCAGAGCTTTATCGCGGTGCCGAGTACAGCGTTAACTTCCTGCCAAAAGTAAAAATTGATATCGCTATTGCGGACGACCAGCTTGATGAAGTGGTCGATGTCATCAGCAAAGCCGCGTATACCGGCAAAATTGGCGACGGCAAGATTTTCGTCGCAGAACTGCAGCGCGTCATTCGTATTCGTACCGGCGAGACCGACGAAGCAGCACTGTAACTGGGGCTCTGAATTGTGATGGGATGGAAAGAAATGAATAAACTGATAACGAAGTTGGGCCTCACCAGCCTTGCGCTGTTACCTTCTCTGGCGATGGCGGCCGCCCCTGCAGTAGCGGATAAAGCCGATAACGCCTTTATGATGATCTGTACCGCCTTGGTACTGTTTATGTCGATTCCCGGCATTGCGCTGTTCTACGGCGGTTTGATTCGCGGCAAGAACGTGCTGTCGATGCTGACGCAGGTTGCGGTGACCTTCTCACTGGTTTGCGTGCTGTGGGTAATTTACGGCTACTCACTGGCGTTCAGTGAAGGCAACGCCTTCTTCGGTAGCTTCCAGTGGGCAATGCTGAAAAATATTGAGCTGAAAGCGCTGATGGGCAGCTTCTATCAGTACATTCACATCGCGTTCCAGGCTTCCTTCGCCTGTATCACCGTCGGCCTGATTGTTGGTGCGCTGGCTGAACGTATTCGCTTCTCTGCGGTATTGATCTTCGTGGTGGTATGGCTGACGCTGGCTTATCTGCCAATCGCACACATGGTATGGGCTGGTGGCTTGCTGGCGCAAGATGGCGCGCTCGACTTCGCGGGCGGCACCGTGGTTCACATCAACGCCGCCGTTGCAGGCCTGGTGGGGGCTTATCTGGTGGGCAAACGTGCTGGTTTCGGCAAAGAGGCCTTCAAACCACACAACCTGCCGATGGTGTTCCTCGGTACCGCGATTCTGTATGTGGGCTGGTTCGGCTTCAACGCTGGTTCTGCTTCCTCAGCTAACGAAATCGCTGCGCTGGCGTTCCTGAATACCGTGGTGGCTACAGCGGGTGCGGTGCTGTCGTGGGTGTTTGGCGAGTGGGCGGTACGCGGTAAACCTTCTCTGCTTGGCGCCTGCTCGGGCTTCATCGCCGGTCTGGTGGCGATTACCCCTGCTTGTGGTTATGTCGGTGTCGGCGGCGCGCTGATTATAGGTCTGGCGGGTGGTTTAGCCGGTCTGTGGGGCGTAACAACCCTGAAGAAATGGCTGCGCGTTGATGACCCATGTGATGTGTTCGGTGTGCACGGCGTGTGTGGCATCCTTGGTTGTATCCTGACCGGCGTGTTCGCGTCCTCTTCACTGGGCGGCGTAGGCTACGCAGAAGGCGTGACCATGGGCCATCAGGTTTGGATTCAGCTGTTCAGCGTGGGTGTGACCATCGTCTGGACTGCAGTTGTAGCCTTCATCGGCTTCAAACTGGCGGATATGATTGTTGGACTGCGTGTTCCGGAAGATCAGGAACGTGAAGGTCTGGATGTAAACAGCCACGGCGAGAACGCTTACAACCAGTAACCGCCGGGCTAAAGAAGAGCAGTGCGCTAAAATTATAAAAAAACAGAGGGGCGATTCTATCGCCCCTTTTTTTATGCGTCGCGTTGGCGCATCACGCCTTCCTGCACCGTGGTCGCCACCAGTCGGCCATTCTGGGTATAAAACTCACCCCGCACAAAACCGCGCGCGCCCGAGGCGGAAGTGCTCACTACGCTGTACAGCAGCCATTCAGACAAGTCGAACGGACGATGGAACCACATTGAGTGATCGATGGTTGCAACTTGCATATCGGCTTCGAGGAAGCCTTTACCGTGCGGCTGCAGCGCCACCGGCAGGAAGTTGAGATCCGAGGCATAGCCCAGCAGGTATTGATGGATACGACGATCGGCCGGTAACTCGCCGTTGGCACGAATCCACACCTGACGCAGCGGCTCATCGACGTGGCCTTTCAGCGGGTTATGAATTTGCACCGGACGAATATCCAGCGGACGCTCGGCGAGGAATTTTTCTTTCAGCTTGAGTGGCAGATGCGCGGCCAGTTTCTTCGCCAAATCCTGTTCCGATGGTAGATTATCCGGGCCCGGCACCTGCGGCATTTCATTCTGATGCTCGAAGCCGCTTTCAGGTGCCTGGAACGAAGCCGTCATGTAGAAGATCGGCTGACCATTCTGTACCGCGCTAACGCGGCGTGCGCTGAAGCTTTTGCCGTCACGCAGCGTTTCGACATCATAAATGATGGCTTTTTGGCTATCGCCCGGACGCAGAAAGTAGCTGTGGAAGGAGTGAATGATGCGCTCTTCCGGCACCGTTTGTTTCGCGGCATACAGCGCCTGGCCGACTACCTGGCCACCAAACACCTGGCGCAAGCCCAGATCTTCGCTCTGACCACGAAACAGGCCTTCTTCCAGTTTTTCCAGATTTAATAAATTAAGCAGGTTGTGCAGTGCCTGGCTCATAGCGGATTCCTCAGCGTGACTTATCGCGTCAGTGTGAAAGATCCGACCAGTTTCCGTCAATGATTTTGCCGCGATTTCAGCGGGCTGGCGGAGGGTTTAGGCGCAATGCCGATATTTGTGCCAGAATTAAGGTCATTCGGCGGCTGAAAAGCTAAGCAATAAATTTACCGCCGACAATCATAGTGTTCATAAGGAGACGACATCGATGAAACTCTGGCAAGTTATTAGCGGTATGACCCTGGCTGCGGCGATTACCGGTTGTGCGGACCACAGCAAGCCGGTAGCCACACCCACACTCGGCTCAGCGGTAGCGGGGCAGCAGGCCGCGATTGCGCAGCCTAATGTCAGTGGTTCGGTGTATATCCGCCAGCGCATTGCGCTGCCGCCGGATTCTGTGCTGACCGTTACGCTATCAGATGCATCGCTGGCCGACGCGCCTTCAAAAGTGCTGTCGCAGCGCGTGGTGCGTACTGAAGGGAAACAGTCGCCGTTCCAGTTTGTCTTGCCGTTTAACCCGGCTGACATCCAGCCGAACGCGCGCATTCTGTTGAGTGCGGCGATTTCGATTGATGGCAAGCTGGCGTTTATCACCGATACGGTGAAACCGGTGATTAATCAGGGCGGCACAAAAGCCGAACTGCTGTTGGTGCCAGTGACCAACGTCGCGATGCAAACCCAGCCGGGAGCAGCAACAACAGTGCCTTCGACTTCACCTACGCAGGTGACGCCATCTGCTTCGGTGCCGGCACCGACAAGTCTGTAATTTCGATTGATGGGACGGGAGAGCGCCGGAAAGCATCGTTGTTCCGTAAAGTCGCTGTCTCGTCCCAGAACGCTCGTCACACGCCATCCATGGTGTGTGACGCTTTACTCCACAACGATGCTTTCCAGCGTGCGACGTTCAGTGCGATTGGCTGCAGGCTTGTGCGCGACATATCGCACCGCTAAATCTCCCACCGATATTTCTCTAACTCGATCTCCCCAGCATCGCTAACTTCAATCCCTTCCGCTTCCAGCGCATCGCGCTGACGAAACAAGTCGTCACCCTGCAGTGAAATGCGGCCATGGCGATTGATAACGCGAAACCAGGGTAATTTACTGCCTTCCGGCAAACGGCGTAATACGCCACCCACCTGGCGTGCCGCGCGCGGCGAACCCGCTAATTGCGCAACATCCCCGTAAGTAGTGACCTTTCCTGGCGGAATGGCCGCGATGATCTGCCAGACGCGCTCAGAAAAATTGTTTTGGTCGCTCATATGCGCACCTATTTTTATCTGGAAAGGGCAAACTTTAGCATGCAGAAGGGTAGACATCAGCGCATTGATGTGTGCTTGTGCAAGAAACCAACGGTTGTCGGGCCTGCGCTTGCAATTGCCGGGGGCATACTTGATAATGCCTGCGCTCTCGAAATGAGGGCTTGTCAATGGGGGCCCTGTTGGTTCTCCCGCAATGCTAACTTGTGAACTCGGTCAGATCCGGAAGGAAGCAGCCGCAGCAGGCGACGCGTGTGCCGGGATGTAGCTGGCAGGGCCCCCACCAATTTGTACCCGCCTCATACTCCACAGAATTTTACGCACAGAGAAATCTGGCAATCCTTTGCCGGTGATTCAATCCTTGATCAAAACGATGATGGTGCAGATCGGCTGTTAGGGGAAAAACTTAGCGGACGAACTTCCAGACAGAAACCGGTACTTTATCGTAAAGCTTATTCATTGTCAGTTCAGCCAGACGATGATCGGCTGCCGAATAGAATACCGCGAGTTCATTATCAGGTAATTCATACTTGTTTTTTTCGATAACCCGTTCAAGGGTATCGATTGAGCGACAGCGGCGCAGTCGCATCAAATAATCTGTTTTAGTTAAGGCTTGGTTGCTCATAAATAAACCGGTCTCAGTCTGGTGCTAAAAGGAATGGCTAGGTTGTTGGAGATAAGCGCACTCTTCGGCAAACAGATTAAATAAGCGTTTTGCTGAACGCTGCCACCGTTGTAGATCCTGAGTATTGATTCCATAGCTGCTGAACAGCATAAAGGTATCGTCAAGATATTCATCGATTTGCGTAATCAGGGCTTCATCTTCAACGTGCTTAATTTTGTAATTCATCGTGAAAGAAGCGATATGCTCAATCAAATCGTTGAGCTGTAAATTGCTTTCCGAAGTAGGATCATTAACCCAACCATGATGGCTGTCAGTCAATGTCGCCATACTTTCGTCGAACAGGTTCTCACACAGGTATTTAAGCTGGGCAATATCATGCCGTTTCGGTGAGTATTCGTCCATCTTTTTCCCCTCCATAGCTAGCACAGTTACCGCAGCGCGGCGAGATTAAGAAAAGCTACCAGGAAGCGATATCGAATAAAATTGAATTCAGCGACTCCTTAAATGTAATCCACAATCATTAGCTTTGCTCACCTCAATTACCAAATATTACAATTCATCAGCAGGAGAGGGGCGCTCATTGTCAATCACGTCAAACACCAGCGCGCCGGGCTTTACCTGAAACAACACTTCTTCACGACGCGTAAACGTTTCATTTAAATCCAGGCAAGGATTAAATAAATTCCAGCTGAAATCGTAAAGCATTTTAAATCGATTATTGTCGGTTGGTTGAATAGAAATAATCTGGAAGCTATCGGGAACTAATTGCGCGTTTTGAGAATACCACTGTAAATCACCGGCTAATGCCTCGGCTATTTTGAGAATATTCCCCTGGATAATTCTAACCAACTTTTCGCAATCGTCCTCATCCACAGCAATATCACAATGAATAATAGACGGCATTTTGTATCCAGTAAAAGAATGATGTTTCTATCATTGAGCTTATTGAGTGACATTGCAAGTCGCTAATAAACAGAAAGAGTAATCGTTGTGATGGGTTTCATAACACAATCATGGCGAAACGGCGAATTAGCGCGGCTATCTTTATGATCGATCAACTTTTGAAACACTTTTGCCTGGGCGCAATGGAGGATGAGTCGGGTATGATAATTGTTATGTTATAACATTATTGGTTGTTGAGTATGAATCACAGCGGTTTACTTCTTTCCCTTGGCGGCCGTTTGCTGGTTGCGCTGATGCTGATTGCATTGCTAGCGCTGGCCTTATATTGGGGCATGCAGAAATGATACATTTCAACCGCTTACAAGCCGGTTATCAAGGCCGTGCGGTGACGCCGGTCGTTAACGGTGAGCTGGCAACAGGCAGCATGACGGCGCTGATTGGCGCTAACGGCACCGGCAAATCGACATTATTAAAAACCATTGCCGGCTTACTACCGCCAATTTCCGGCAACTGCGAATTGCACATCCCACGCAAAGCGCTGGGCTGGTTACCGCAACGCAGTGAACTTGAAACCCGCTTTCCTCTTACTGCCTATGAACTGGTGGCGATGGGCTGCTGGCCACGCTGCGGCTGGTTTGGTGGTATCAATCGCGCCTTGCGCCTGGAAATCGATGCCGCGCTGGATGCGGTACAAATGCGTGAGTTCGCCGATGCGCAGCCATCGACGTTATCTGGTGGGCAACTGCAGCGCGTGCTGTTCGCGCGCTTAATGCTGCAGCGCAGCCAGCTCTGGCTGCTGGATGAACCCTTCAACGGCATTGATAGCCAAACCGTCACCTTGCTGATGTCGATCCTCGAACAGCAGCAGCAGGCGGGCACCACGTTATTAGTCGTGCTACACGATCGTCCGCTGGTGGCGCGCTATTTTCAGGATGTGTTATCGCTCGATGACGCTGATTCCGCACAAACGCCAACATTGCGTAGGGTAGCGTCGTGACATTACTTCAACCCTTTATCGAATTTGGTTTTATGCGCCGTGCGCTGGTGGCCTGCGTTGCATTAGCGATCAGCGCCACGCCGCTGGGCGTTTTCCTTTCCCTGCGCCGCATGAGTCTGGTCGGCGATGCCTTATCACATGCTGTGTTACCCGGCGCGGCGATTGGTTATCTGGTATCGGGATTATCGCTGGTGGCGATGGGTATCGGCGGCCTGATTGCCGGATTGGCGGTGGCGCTGCTCTCGGGAGCGGTCAGCCGTTATACGCATCTCAAAGAGGATGCCAGCTTTTCCGGCTTTTACCTCGGCTCTCTTGCACTCGGCGTCACGCTGGTGTCGCTGCGCGGCTCCAGCGTCGATCTGCTGCACGTGTTATTTGGATCGCTGCTGGCGGTGGATAACGCGGCGATTCTGCTGGTCGGCGGCATTGCGGCTACGACCTTGCTGCTGCTGGCAGTGATCTTCCGTCCGCTGGTGATCGATGCCTTCGATCCCGATTTCCTGCGCGCTCAGGGCAAATGGAGCGCACCGCTGGTGCACGGTCTGTTTCTGATGCTGGTGGTGCTCAATCTGGTGGCGGGCTTTCAGGTGCTGGGCACGCTGATGTCGGTGGGATTGATGATGCTGCCGGCCACCAGCGCACGCTTCTGGAGCCGCCATCTGGCTTACATGCTCGGCATCGCCATGCTGCTGGCGATCGTCTCAGCATTTATCGGCCTGATTCTTTCGTGGCATTTCTCGCTGCCGGCTGGACCGGCGGTGGTGCTCAGTGCTGCGGTGCTGTTTCTGCTTTCTGTTTTGACAGGACCATGTGGCGGCCTGTTGCGCCGTCGATAACCAAACCAATAAGGGGATAGGAATGAAAAAGTTACCGCTGAGTCTGGCGATTGGCGCCATGCTGGCAAGCCCGCTGTCGCTGGCGAAAAGCGTTGATGTTGTGGCGAGCTTTACCGTGCTGGCGGATATCGTTAAACAGGTTGGTGGCGATCACGTTAACGTGAAATCGCTGGTCGGGCCGAATGGCGATCCGCACACCTTCGAACCGACGCCGCAGGATAGCCAGGCGCTGTCGAAGGCGGATGTGGTATTCGTGAGCGGTTTGGGCATGGAAGGCTGGATGGATCGCCTGATCAGCGCGTCAGGCTATAAAGGCACCATCGTGGTGGCATCGAACGGTGTCAACACGCGCAAGATGGAAGAGGACGGCAAAAGCGTCACCGATCCGCACGCGTGGAACAGCATGCAAAACGGTGTGATCTACGCCACTAATGTGATGAATGCGCTGATCAAAGCCGATCCAGAAGATGCGGCGGATATTCGTAAAAGCGGTGAAAGTTACATTCAGCAGCTGCAGAAGCTGGATAGCTGGGCGAAAAATGCCTTTGCCGAAGTGCCGAAGAGCAAGCGTAAAGTGCTGACCAGCCATGATGCCTTTGGCTACTTTGGCCAACGCTATGGCGTCAGTTTCCTGGCGCCGGTGGGTTTCTCTACCGAAGCGGAAGCCAGCGCCAGCGACGTGGCCTCGATCATCCAACAACTGAAGGCCGAGCACATCAAAACCTACTTCATGGAGAATCAAACCGATCCGCGACTGGTAAAACAGATTGCCAGCGAAACCGGCGCGCAGCCGGGCGGGGAACTTTATCCTGAGGCGCTGTCGGAAGCGAATGGCCCAGCAGCCACCTATGTCGCCGCGTTCAAACACAATGTTGACGCCATTTTGCATAGCATGAAGTAAAAAAAAGGCCGGGGAGCATCCCGGCCAACTATCACGACACTTTCCTACCTTTTTTTCTTTCTTCCCTGAACCGCCTTAAAGCGCGGGTTAGTTTTGCAAATCACATAGATGCGACCTTTACGACGCACGACTTTGCAATCCTTATGGCGCGTCTTTGCAGAGCGCAATGAACTCAATACCTGCATCTGTTCTCTCCAGCGTTACTTGTTGCGCGACAGGAAGCTGCCGAAACGCTGGTTGAAGCGCGCGGTGCTGCCTTCTTTAGCAAAGTCTTTCTGCTTACCGGTGTAGAACACGTGAGATTTTGACGAGACATCCAGCGTGACATACGGCAGCACTTCACCTTCATACTCAATGGTGCGCTCGGTTTTGATGGTGGAGCCGACTTTAAAGTATTCGTTGGCCGAGGTGTCGTGGAACACCACTGGGCGATAAAGAGGATGGATATTCGGTTTCATAGTAACCTCGCTATGTAATGTTATACTATAACAATAGTATGAGCCCGAATATGGCTGATTGCAACCGTGAAAAACGCAGGGATTTTGGCGGGGCAGGGAAACAGCAATAAAAAAGGCCGCATCAGCGGCCTTTTTGGGGAAGAGTAAAACTTAGTGTTTGTGCTCAACCGGATGACCGTGTTCCAGGTCACCTTTGTTCTTACTGAAGCGGCGACGTACCACCACGAAGAACACCGGAACGAAGAAGATAGCCAGCGCGGTCGCTGTTACCATCCCGCCCATTACGCCGGTACCTACCGCATTTTGTGCGCCAGAACCCGCACCGGTGCTGATCGCCAGCGGCATTACGCCGAGGATAAAGGCGAGTGAGGTCATCAAAATCGGACGCAGACGCATACGGGATGCTTCCAGCGTGGATTCCACCAACCCTTTACCTTCCTTCTCCATCAAATCCTTGGCGAATTCGACAATCAGGATGGCGTTCTTCGCCGACAATCCTATGGTAGTCAACAAGCCCACCACAAAGTAGACGTCGTTACTTAAGCCGCGCAGCGTGGTGAAGATCAGTGCGCCGACAACACCCAGCGGTACCACCAACATGACCGAGAACGGAATCGACCAGCTCTCATACAGCGCGGCCAGACACAGGAACACCACAATCAGTGAGATAGCATACAGCGCCGGAGCCTGGTTACCTGACAAGCGTTCCTGATAGGACATGCCGGTCCAGTCGTAACCAATACCCGCCGGCAGTTTTCCTGCCAACTCTTCCATCAGGTTCATGGCATCACCGGAGCTCTTGCCTGGCGCAGCCTGGCCCAGAATCTCCATCGATGGCAAGCCGTTGTAACGTTCCAGACGCGGTGAACCGTACTGCCACTTCGCCGAAGAGAAGGCGGAGAACGGTACCATGGTGCCGCCGCTGTTGCGCACGTACCATTTACTGATATCGTCCGGCAACATACGTGAATCGGCCTTGCCCATAACGTACACCTTCTTCACGCGACCGCGGTCGATGAAGTCGTTGACGTAAGAACCGCCCCATGCTGAAGCCAGCGTGGTATTGATGTCGGACAGCGACACACCCAGCGCCTGCGCTTTCTCCTGATCGATGATCAGTTTGTACTGCGGCGTATCTTCCATGCCGTTTGGACGCACACCCACCAGCGTATCCGAATGCTGGGCGATCATGCCAAACAGCTGGTTACGCGCGGCGGTCAGCTTCTCGTGACCCAGGTTGCCCTGATCGGTCAGCATGAAGTCGAAGCCGGTGGCGTTACCCAGTTCGATAATTGCTGGCAGGTTGAACGGGAACACCATCGCATCTTTGATTTGACCGAGCGCCTGCATGGCACGACCGGCAATCGCAGGCACTTTCAGGTTGGCATCGCCACGCTCATCCCACGGCTTGAGGCTGACGAACGCAATACCGGTGTTCTGTCCACGACCGGCGAAGCCGAAGCCGTTAACGGTAAACACGGAATTAACGCTGTCTTTCTCTTTGGTCAGGAAGTAATCCGTCACCTGATCCAATACTTTCTGGGTACGTTCCTGGGTAGCACCGGCTGGCAATTGCGCCTGCGCCAGTAACAAACCCTGATCCTCTTCCGGCAGGAATGAGGTAGGCAGTTTCAGGAACAGGTACGCCATGCCGACCACGATCACCAGATAAATCAGCAGGTAACGGCCGGTGCTGCGAATGATATGACCAACACTATCAACGTAGTGGTTGGTGCTCTTATCAAACAGGCGGTTAAACCAGCCGAAGAAACCGGTGGTTTTGCCGTGAGCGCCTTTCTCCACTGGCTTCAGCATGGTGGCACAAAGCGCAGGCGTCAGGATCAACGCCACCAGCACCGACAGCGCCATCGCCGAAACGATGGTGATGGAGAACTGGCGATAAATGACGCCGGTTGAACCACCGAAGAACGCCATTGGAATAAATACCGCTGACAGCACCAAGGCAATACCGACCAATGCGCCCTGAATCTGCTCCATCGAACGTTTGGTCGCTTCTTTCGGCGGTAAGCCTTCTTCCGCCATTACACGTTCGACGTTCTCTACCACCACGATGGCGTCATCCACCAGCAGGCCGATGGCGAGCACCATCCCGAACATCGTCAGGGTGTTTATCGAGTAGCCAAAGGCACTGATGATCGCAAAGGTTCCGAGCAACACAACAGGAACGGCGATGGTTGGAATCAGCGTCGCACGGAAGTTCTGCAGGAACAGATACATCACCAGGAACACCAGCACGATTGCTTCAAACAGCGTTTTCACCACTTCGAAAATCGAAATTTTCACGAACGGTGTGGTGTCGTACGGATAAACCGTTTTCATGCCTGCCGGGAAGAACGGCTCCAGTTTCGCCAGTTCAGCTTTCACCGCATCGGCGGTGTCCAGTGCATTAGCGCCGGTGGCCAGTTTGATACCGATACCGGAAGCCGGTTTGCCGTTATAACGCGCGATGATCTCGTAGTTTTCACCACCGAGTTCAATCTTCGCCACGTCACGCAGACGTACCTGCGAACCATCCTGATTCACCTTCAGCAGAATATTGCCGAACTCATCTGTCGATGTCAGACGGGTTTGCGCAATGATCGAGGCATTCAGCTGTTGGCCCGGTACAGGTGGCGTACCGCCCAACTGACCCGCGGCGATCTGGGTGTTCTGGACTTTCAGCGCATTGATCACATCCACTGGTGTCAGTGAATAGTTGTTCAGCTTGTGTGGGTCCAGCCAGATGCGCATCGCATACTGCGCACCAAACACCTGAGTATCACCGACACCCGGCATACGGCTAACCGGATCTTTGATGTTTGAAGCAACATAGTCAGAAATATCATTCTGCGTCATGGTGCCGTCATCACTGACAAAACCCGCCACCATCAGGAAGCTGCTAGAGGATTTCTTAACCTGAATACCCTGTTGCTGTACTTCCTGTGGCAGTAACGGCGTGGCCAGCTGCAGTTTGTTCTGCACCTGAACCTGCGCGATATCGGCATCAGTACCGGATTGGAAGGTCAGCGTCAGCGTCAATGTCCCCGACGAGTCACTGCTCGAGGACATATACATCAGTCCATCGATACCGTTCATGTTTTGCTCGATGACCTGCGTCACCGAATCTTGCAGCGTTTTCGCATCAGCACCCGGATAGGTGGCCTGGATTTCAACCGCCGGCGGTGCAACATTGGGATATTGCTCAATCGGCAGGCTGATAATCGATAGCACACCGGCCAACATGATGATGATGGCGAGCACCCACGCAAAAATGGGGCGATCAATAAAGAACTTAGCCATGTATCAGTGGCTCCTGTTATGACGATGATTTAGCAGACGGTGATTCTGGTGCAGCTTTGGCATCATCGGAGACTTCTTTTGGCGTCACCTGCGCACCCGGTTTGGCACGCTGGATACCGGTGGTGATCACCCGATCGCCTTCTTTTAGACCTTCCGTCACCAGCCATTTGTCGCCAAATGCCTGATTAGCGGTGATGTTACGCGATTCCACTTTATTATCTGCGCCAACCACCATTGCGGTTGCCTGACCGGTTGGGGTGCGTGTTACGCCCTGTTGCGGCACCAGCAGTGCGGTGGGATTGGTGCCCTCATCCAGACGCGCACGAACAAACATGCCTGGCAGCAGGCGATTGTCCGGGTTCGGGAAGATGGCGCGCAGCGTGATCGAGCCGGTGGTTTCATCCACGCTCACATCAGAGAATTCCAATGTGCCTGTCTGCGGGTATGCGTTACCGTTTTGCATCAGCAGGGTGACGTTGGCCTTACCGTCGTTCTGTTTCAACTGACCGGATTCCAGCTCTGCGCGCAGACGCAGGAAATCATCACTGGATTGGGTCACATCGACATACATAGGATCGAGCTGTTGCACGGTCGCCAGGGCAGTGGTTTGCCCGTTGGAAACCAGCGCACCTTCGGTTACCGACGATTTACCAATACGGCCGCTGATGGGTGACGTCACTTTGGTATACGCCAGATTGATGCGCGCAGTTTCGACGTTGGCACGCGCAGCCTGGGCGGCAGCAGCAGTTTGGGCTGCGGTGCCAGCGGCGGTGTCATAGTCCTGCTGACTGATGTACTTGGTACCCAGCAGCGGCTTATAGCGAGTAATGGTTAACTGCGCAACACGCGCATTGGCTTCAGCCTGGGCGAGATCCGCTTTAGCGCTGTCGTAGGCCGCCTGATAGGTTGCGGGATCAATCTGATAAAGCGACTGACCGGCTTTTACATCACTACCTTCAACAAAATTACGCTTGAGGATAATTCCTGACACCTGAGGGCGAACTTCCGCAACGCGGAAAGCCGAGGTACGGCCCGGCAGCTCGGTGGTAATTTTCAAGGGTTCGTTTTTTAACGTTACAACACCCACTTCTGGGGGCTGCTGCTGGGCGGCTTGCTGGGATTTATTATCATCACATCCTGTTAACACAAAGCTGCCTGATAGCATCAGGACGGCCGCCAGAGGCGCTAATCCTCTGTTTTTATTCATAAATAAACCTCTAGTGTCCGATATCAAATGATCAATGGATCACAAACCGATAAACCCATTGCTGCGTTAAAACACGGGTCATGCTATGGTACATACATTCACAAATGTATGTAAACTTACAAGTTTGTAAAACAAGCCCAGCATGGCACGAAAAACCAAAGCGCAAGCTCTTGAAACACGGCATCAAATTCTTGACGCCGCATTAGCACACTTTTCCGAACATGGTGTGGCCGCCACGTCTCTGGCGGATATCGCAACAGCGGCCGGCGTCACGCGCGGGGCTATCTACTGGCACTTCAAAAATAAAGCCGATCTCTTACAGGAAATCTGGCTGCGTTGTGACGCTGGGCTGGACGATGTGGAACTTGAGTATCAGACAAAATACCCGGGCGATCCACTTTCTGTTGTTCGTTCTATGTTGATCTATATCCTTGACGCCACAGCAAAGGATCCGCAAAGACGCGCATTAATGGAGATTATCTTTCACAAATGTGAGTTTGTTGGCGAAATGTCGACGTTACAGGATATGCAGCAGAGCTTACTGCAAGCGTGTTACGATCGAATTGAAACTGTACTACGTCTTTGTATTGATGCCAGCCAATTGCCTGAGAACCTGAATACGCGTCAGGCGGCGCTACTGATGCGCGGCTATATTAATGGCATGATGGAAAGCTGGCTGTTCAACCCGCAAAGTTTTGATTTGGCAGCCGATGCGCCTCAGCTGGTGGATGCGTTTCTTGATATGTTGCGCCTAAGTCCAACGCTGCTTAGTCGGCCTTGATTTCCGCCGCTTGTTTCTGCTCATAATCCCGCTGAACAATCGCCAACGCAGCCAGCACGGTGGCGGTAGGGACATTATTCTCTTCAAGCAGTTGAATCAGATCGACGGCAAGTTTGATGTCGTCGGGTGCGCTGTCCAGTGACATTTTTTCTCCTAAATACGTAATTTCGCCGCGACCAGCAGCATTAATAGTGCGCCCAGCAGTGCGCTGGCGAAACCGGCTGGATGCAGGGCGGCCAGATCGCCGGTGGTGAAGTAGGTGGCGATATAGCCGCCAATCAGCGCGCCAATCACCGCCAGTATCAACGTCGGCACAAATCCTCCCGGACGACCGGGAAAAATCACCCGTTTGAGCCAGCCTGCCGCTAAACCGATCACAATCCATAATACCAGCGTCATGATTTTACTCCTTTTTCTCACCGCAATGAGTATAGAGGAAAAAGCGCCGCGTTCAGCGCGGCATAGGCGGCAACTCCAGTTTGTAGATAGCGGCGCGGCAGCGTGCCAAACGTTCTTGCAGCTGATCGACTTCACGAATTAACTGCTGCTGAACGCTCAGCGTTTCAGCGCGCGCCAGATGCTGCTCGCGCTGAGCAATCATCGCCAGTAAGCGTTTTTCGTAGCCTTGATACTCTTCACGCTTGGCCTGGCGTGCATCGACACGTGGCCGCTCGCGCTTGACGCGCAGCTGCTGGCTCTGGCATTCGCGCTGTAATGCGGCAATTTGATCCAGCACTTTCTCCGCCAGCCATTGACGGCGCTCCACATCAGTGTCAGCAGCGGTTAACTGCGTCACATTGACTTCCAGTTCGCGCAGATAATCCGCCAGGCGCGTGCCGCTGGTGCGAAACAGGTGAGAATCAAAACGGGGCTGACGACAGGCACCATCCGGCTGCTGCGCAATCTGCTGGCGCAGTAACTCTAACATGGCATGGAGACGTTGCTGGGCGGGCGGTTGGGGCATCACTCTGTTTCCGACTGTGTTAACGTAACGCTGTTTTTGACTTATTCAGGCATCAGGCATGCAGCGCATTTTACTACTGAGCCTTGGCTGGCTGGCGATTGTGCTAGGTACGCTGGGCATTGTATTACCTTTATTACCGACGACGCCATTTGTGTTGCTGGCGGCCTGGTGTTTTGCCCGCTCGTCGCCGCGTTTCCATCATTGGTTGCTATGGAAGTCGCCGTTTGGTCGCTTTATTCGCCACTGGCAGCAGCATCGTGCCATGCCGCCCGGCGCCAAAGGGCGCGCCATGTTGCTGATTGTGATTACCTTTTCGGTGTCCCTTTATTTAGTAAACCTGCTGTGGGTGCGCATCCTGTTAGGCGCGATGCTGTGCCTGCTGCTGCTTTTTATGTGGCGCATTCCGGTTGTAACCGAGGATGCCAACCCGCCACAACAGTAGCGTGAGGGTTGCATTTAGCCGGGTATTTGCATAGATTTGGGCATCTTCGTGCGTGGCTTCCCTTATAAACGACTTCGCTTAACCCGGTTTCCGGGGTTTGGCGCTAGAGAAGCTGCGCGTATTAGATATTTTCTCCAGGCGTAACATTTATGACCGCAACTGCGCAGCAGCTTGAACTCATCAAAAACAGCATTAAAAGCATTCCTGACTATCCGAAGCCGGGCATTCTGTTCCGTGACGTGACCAGTCTTATGGAAGATCCGCAGGCGTATGCCGCGTCGATCGCCATTCTGGTGGAGCGTTATCGTAACAAAGGCATCACCAAGGTGGTGGGAACGGAAGCGCGTGGCTTCCTGTTTGGCGCACCGGTGGCGCTGGGTTTGGGCGTGGGTTTTGTGCCGGTGCGTAAGCCGGGCAAACTGCCGCGTGAAACTTTCAGCGAAAGCTACGAGCTGGAGTACGGCACCGATGCGCTGGAACTGCACAAAGATGCCATCAAACCAGGCGATGTGGTGCTGGTGGTGGACGATCTGCTGGCGACTGGCGGCACGCTGGAAGCAACGGTGAAGCTGATCCGCCGCGCCGGTGGAGAAGTGAAAGACGCCGCATTCGTGATTAATCTGTTTGACCTGACCGGTGAAGCCCGCCTGACTGCCATGGGCGTCGAGTGCTTCAGCCTGGTGAATTTCCCCGGCCACTAAGGCCTGCGCGCTCCGCTGCACGGCGGGGCGCCACCTCTGCAAAGTTAGTGGTTGCTGATCCGCTGGTGACTGTTAAACTACTGCCAAAATAAACAGGGTTTGCGAAGCCGCATTTTCTCCCTTCTCCCTAAATTCCAGTGATTGAATCCACATGAGCTATCAGGTACTTGCGCGAAAATGGCGTCCCCAGGCCTTCGCTGACGTAGTCGGTCAGGAACATGTGCTGACTGCGCTGGCCAACGGGTTGTCACTGGGACGAATCCATCATGCTTATCTCTTTTCTGGCACACGCGGCGTCGGGAAAACCTCGATCGCCCGTCTGCTGGCGAAGGGGCTTAACTGTGAAACCGGCATCACGTCAACGCCGTGCGGGCAATGCGATAACTGCCGCGAAATCGAGCAGGGCCGTTTTGTCGATCTGATTGAGATCGATGCCGCATCACGCACCAAAGTTGAAGATACGCGCGATCTGCTCGATAACGTGCAGTACGCGCCAGCGCGCGGTCGCTTCAAGGTCTATCTGATCGATGAAGTGCACATGCTGTCGCGTCACAGCTTCAACGCGCTGCTGAAAACGCTGGAAGAGCCGCCATCGCACGTGAAATTCCTGCTGGCGACCACCGATCCGCAGAAGCTGCCTGTGACGATTCTGTCCCGTTGCCTGCAATTCCATCTCAAAGCGCTGGACGTGGAGCAAATCCAGCAGCAGCTGGCGCATGTGTTGCAGCAGGAGCAGATTGCTGCCGAACCGCGCGCGCTGCATCTGCTGGCACGCGCCGCTGATGGCAGCATGCGCGACGCGCTGAGTCTGACCGACCAGGCGATTGCCATGGGGCAGGGCAGCGTAACGCGTGACACCGTGGCACAAATGCTCGGCACGCTCGACGATGAACAGCCGCTGGCGCTGATTGAAGCGCTGGTGGATGGCCAGGGTGAACAGGTGATGGCGCTGCTGAATCAGGCCGCGTCGCGTGGGGTTGAGTGGGAAGCGCTGCTGGTCGAGATGCTGCGTTTACTGCACCGCATTGCGATGGTGCAGCTGCTGCCAAGCTCGCTCAGCGAGGACGATCTCAGCCAGGCCGATCGCCTGCGCGAGTTAGCGCGCGTGCTGCCACCGGCTGACGTGCAGCTCTATTACCAAACGTTGTTGATGGGACGTAAAGATCTGCCGCTGGCACCGGATCGGCGCTTAGGCGTAGAGATGACGCTGCTGCGGGCGCTGGCGTTCCATCCGCAGGCAACGATTGCGGAGCCGGTGGCGCGTCCCACCTTGACGCCACAAGCTGCGCCGCAGGTTGCTGCGCCACAAGCCGCAGCGAAAGCCGCGCCCGCACCGGCTGCGCAGCCGCAGATGGCACCGCCAAACCCTGACGCGCCGCCGGTGTCGGATGATTATCCAGACATGCAGCCCGCGCCCGATCCGTTACCTGACTCCACCAGCCAGTTGTTACAGGCGCGAACGCAGTTGCTGCGTCAGGGAGCCGGCAAAGCAAAAAAGAGTGAGCCGGCAGCGCGTTCCGCGCGGCCGGCGAATCCGGCGCTGGAACGTCTCGCTAGCGTCACTGAACGTGTGCAACAACGTGCGTCCGAACCCACGGTAAAAGCCCCGGCCAAACCGGAAGCTTATCGCTGGAAAACGCAGCTGCCGGTAGAGGTTAAAGCGGAGCCGGTGGCGACGCCAAAAGCCTTGCGTTCGGCACTGGAGCATGAGAAAACCCCTGAGCTGGCGCTGCGTCTGGCGGAAGAAGCCCAGCAGCGCGATGCGTGGGCTGCTGAAATCGCCGCGCTGACGCTACCAAAACTGGTGCAGCAAGTGGCGCTCAATGCGTGGAAAGAGGTGGGCGAAGCAGGCGTTACGCTGCATCTGCGCAGCAGTCAGCGCCATCTGAATTCAGCTTCTGCCAGGCAGGCGCTGGCGGAAGCGCTAAGTCAGTCTGCCGGTCAGCCGGTTGAATTGACGATTATTGAAGACGATAATCCTACGGTATTGACGCCACTGGAGTGGCGTCAGGCCATTTATGAAGAGAAGCTGTCGCAGGCGCGACAGTCGATCGAAAGCGATACCCATATTCAGACATTGCGTCGATTCTTCGATGCCGATTTGGATGAAGAGAGTATTCGACCGGTGTGAACATGCTGCCGCGCGTCAACTGCGCGCAGCCCCAGCAGAGAGAGAAAACTATGTTTGGTAAAGGCGGATTGGGCAACCTGATGAAACAGGCCCAGCAGATGCAAGACAAAATGGCCAAAGTGCAGGAAGAGATCGCCGCGATCGAAGTGACCGGTGAATCAGGCGCTGGCTTGGTTAAAGTAACCATCAACGGTGCGCACAACTGCCGTCGTGTTGAAGTCGATCCTAGCTTGCTGGAAGATGACAAAGACATGCTGGAAGATCTGATCGCCGCGGCCTTCAACGATGCGGCACGCCGTATTGACGAAACGCAGAAAGAGAAGATGGCTGCGGTCTCTTCAGGTATGCAGCTGCCGCCCGGCTTCAAGATGCCGTTCTGATGCAAACCAGTCCACTGCTTGAATCTTTGATGGAGTCGTTGCGCTGCCTGCCGGGCGTTGGCCCGAAGTCGGCGCAGCGTATGGCTTTTCAGCTGTTGCAGCGCGATCGTAGCGGTGGCATGCGTCTGGCGCAGGCATTGACCCGCGCCATGTCGGAAATCGGTCACTGCGCCGATTGCCGTACCTTCACCGAACAGGAAATCTGCACCATCTGCGCCAATCCGCGTCGTCAGCAAAACGGCCAGATTTGTGTGGTGGAGAGCCCGGCAGATATCCACGCCATTGAGCAGACCGGCCAGTTTGGCGGCCGCTACTTTGTGCTGATGGGGCACTTGTCACCGCTGGATGGCATTGGTCCACAGGATATCGGCCTGGATCGGCTGGAGCAGCGTCTCGAGCGCGAAACCTTAACCGAAGTGATCCTCGCCACCAATCCCACGGTGGAAGGGGAAGCCACAGCCAACTACATCGCCGAGTTGTGCGGACAATATGGCGTTGATGCCAGCCGCATTGCACACGGTGTGCCGGTCGGTGGTGAGCTGGAAATGGTCGATGGCACCACGCTGTCGCACTCGCTCGCCGGACGCCACAAGATTAATTTCTAATCACTTGCCGATGTCTTCACAGACATCGGCTTGAAATCCTCTCCTTCATCCCCATTTCTCTCTCAACGTATCATCAACCCCGATTCAGTTGAGGTAGCAATGACCATGAAAGGACAAGAGACGCGTGGCTTCCAGTCAGAGGTAAAACAACTTCTGCACCTGATGATCCATTCACTCTATTCAAATAAAGAGATTTTCCTGCGCGAGCTGATTTCCAACGCTTCAGATGCCGCCGACAAACTGCGCTTCCGCGCGCTGTCGACGCCCGATCTGTATGAAGGCGACGGCGACCTGCGCGTACGTATCTCGGTCAATCCGGAAAATCGCACGCTGACGCTCAGCGATAACGGCATCGGTATGCGCCGTGATGAGGTGATTGAGAACCTCGGCACCATCGCTAAATCCGGCACCAAATCCTTCCTCGAATCCATGGGCTCCGACCAGGCGAAAGACAGCCAGCTGATCGGCCAGTTTGGCGTGGGCTTCTACTCTGCGTTCATTGTGGCGGATAAAGTCACCGTGCGCACCCGCGCCGCCGGCGCTAAAGCCGATGAAGCGGTGTTCTGGGAATCTGCTGGCGAAGGCGAATATACGCTGGCGGAGATTGAGAAAGCCGATCGCGGTACCGAAATCACGCTGCACTTCCGTGAAGGCGAAGATGATTTCCTTGATGCGTGGCGCGTGCGTAACGTGATCAGCAAATACTCCGATCACATCGCGCTGCCGGTTGAGATTGAAAGCAAAGACGAAGAGAGCGACACCACCACCTGGGAAAAGATCAACAAAGCCCAGGCGCTGTGGACGCGCAACAAGTCTGAGATCAGCGACGACGAGTACAACGAGTTCTACAAACACATCGCCCACGATTTCAGCGATCCGGCGATCTGGAGCCATAACCGCGTGGAAGGTAAGCAGGAATACACCAGCCTGCTGTATATCCCGGCGCGTGCGCCGTTCGACATGTGGAACCGCGACAGCAAGCACGGCCTGAAACTCTACGTACAGCGCGTGTTCATCATGGACGATGCCGAGCAGTTCATGCCGAACTACCTGCGCTTCGTGCGTGGTTTGATAGATTCCAACGATCTGCCGCTCAACGTTTCGCGTGAAATCCTGCAGGACAGCCGTGTGACCCAGAGCCTGCGTGGCGCGCTGACCAAGCGTAGCCTGCAGATGTTAGAGAAGCTGGCGAAAGACGACGCGGAAAAATATCAGCAGTTCTGGAAAGAGTTCGGTCTGGTACTGAAAGAAGGTCCAGCCGAAGACAACGCTAACCAGCAACAGATTGCCAAACTGCTGCGCTTTGCCACCAGCCAGAGCGAAAGCGCTGAGCAGACCGTTTCGCTCGACGATTACGTGACGCGCATGGTGGAAGGTCAGGACAAGATTTACTACATCACCGCCGACAGCTATGCCGCTGCGAAGAGCAGCCCGCATCTGGAACTGTTCCGCAAGAAAGGCATCGAAGTGCTGCTGCTCTCCGATCGTATCGACGAATGGATGATGAGCTACCTCACCGAGTTCGACGGCAAAACCTTCCAGTCAGTCAGCAAAGCGGATGATTCGCTGAGCAAACTGGCCGATGAAGAGACCGAAGAGCAGAAAGAAGCGGAGAAGGCGCTGGAGCCGTTTGTTGAGCGCGTGAAAACGCTGCTGGGCGAGCGTGTGAAAGAGGTGCGTCTGACGCATCGTCTCACTGACACGCCAGCGATCGTCACCACCGATGCTAACGAAATGACCACGCAGATGGCGAAGCTGTTTGCCGCGGCCGGTCAGGACGTGCCGGACGTGAAGTACATTTTCGAGATCAATCCGGATCATACGCTGGTGAAACGCGTGGCTGATACCCAGGACGAGACGCGCTTTGCCGAGTGGGTTGAGCTGCTGCTGGATCAGGCGCTGCTCGCCGAGCGCGGTACGCTTGACGATCCAAACCAGTTCATCCGTCGCATGAACCAGTTGCTGACGGCGTAATCGCACCAAACCCGAAAGGTCGCCATGAATGGCGACCTTTTTTATATCTGCTGTTAAATCTGCGCCTGATCCCGCAACCAATCGCGAAACAACGTAATCTCTGCATCGTGCTGACGCGAAGTCTTGGTCATCATCAACGTGGCGCGATCGACGCGCACAAAGCCCAGCGGTGCGATCAAGGTGCCGTCACTCAACTCCTGACGCACCAGCAAGCGTGGCGCCATAATCACGCCCAATCCGTTTCTCGCCGCCTGAATGGCTAACGTCAAATTATCGAAATGCTTGCCGATCCAGTAATTGCCGCGTACGCCGCTGGTTTTCGCCCATTCGGCCCACGCATGCAGCCGCGTATCGGCGTGCAGCAGCGGCAGTGAGGCGAGATCCTGCTCGCTTTGAAAGCGGGCGGCAAACTGCGGGGCGCACAGCGGGCCGATGTAATCATCGCTGATCAAAGTGGCATCAATATCGTCATCCGGCGACTGCTCGGCGCTGAGAATCAGCACATCGGTATGCTCGCTGCGCAGCTGGTCAATCTCTACCAGCGGCTGAAACTGCACTTCAATATCGGGATAGCGCTGATAGAAGCTGGCGATGCGCGGAATCAGCCATTGCGAGAGAAAGCTGGGCGCGCAGGAGACGCTGATATGATGGCGCATGCCGGTACGGATGCTTTCGCAGGTGGTGGAGAGCTCGCTAAAGGCTTTCTGACAACTCACCAGCAAACGTTCACCGTGTGAGGTTAATTTGACGCGTCCATTAGTACGCACAAACAGCGGCTTCCCCATCCAGCTCTCCAGCTGTCGAACCTGATGGCTAATGGCGCTATGGGTGACATGCAGACGTTCGGCCGCTACGCTAAAACTGCTGAACAGTGCCGCCTGGTGGAAATAGTGCAGTGCACGTAACGATGGAAGCACGGTCATACTCGTCCCCTGTGTAAAAACCTAACAGGGATTGTCAGTTTATATCATTTTAATGTCCAGCCGCATTGGCCTAACCTTTCCACCAGATTCTGGCAGGTTGACGGCTACGGCTCTCTGTGTTTTACGCCGACTATCACCGCAGGTTTCACCTCCCACACACAGCATAATAACCAGAGACATACCACGCGATGGCTCCACAACTTGCTTCTGCCAGGGCGGCGGCGGCGCGCGATAAGCTTCGCGGCTCGCTTTCCCGCTATTACCGGCTTGAAAATTTCGATCTCTTTTTCGCTCCCTCTTTGCATATCTCGCGAGTGCTGCTTTCCCAGCTGTTTCTCCGTCAGGAGCAATCACGTAATCACACGCGCTATGCCTCGCACTATCCGGTTAGTGAACTGAGCGTGCTGCCTACCTTGCCAATGACGGCGGGCAACATTGCGCTGGTGGATCATGTTGATATGCAGCAAGGTCGCGTGCGTGCGTTGAGCGAATGTCAAAGCCACGGCGTCACCGATGCATCGGAGTCGTTTGCCACGCAGCTACACAAACGGCTGGTGAGCGATGCGCGACTGTTTGTCGCCCGCCTTGATCGCCATTCGGCGTTATGCGGCGATCTGGTGTTAATCGCATTGCGCACCGCCGATTTCAGCACATTGGTGCGCAGTGAGCTGCGGCTGTTTGAGCAAGGATTAGCGCTCGGTGGCGCGCCAGAACAGGCGCTGGCAATGATGAAGGAGAGCGAATGGCGTCCGTACAATATTGCGATGGTGGAAAAAATCGCGCTCGACTCGCCATTCATCCTGCACTCCATTCAGCAACCGGGATTACCCTTTGCGCTTTTTCCGCTGCCGAACGGCCTCAATGCCAGTGAATTGCCGCAGGATGTTCAGGTGCTGCCCGAACAGGCGCAATTACGCTTGCGCGCCGACGTGCGCGGCGGGGTCAACAAACAGCTGAACGTCACACCCGCACTGAAAAAACGCCTCAAAGACCTACTCATGCTTAGCCGTGATTCCTAAAAACGGGCACTCTGCTGGTATTTGCTGACAAAGCAGGTCAAAGTAGACCTTTCGTGGCGAGCGCGCCCGTTTCCTTGTGGTGTGCGGGCCATAATGGTATGTTCTTCGCCTTCTCAGATTGAACAATGCGATTCGCAAGGGGAATTACGCAATGCGTATTATTCTGCTCGGAGCTCCGGGCGCAGGTAAAGGCACTCAGGCTCAATTCATCATGGAGAAATACGGTATTCCGCAAATCTCCACCGGTGACATGTTACGTGCGGCAGTCAAAGCAGGTACGGAACTGGGCCAACAGGCAAAAGCGATCATGGATGCCGGTAAACTGGTGACTGACGAGCTGGTGATTGCGCTGGTTAAAGAGCGTATCGCGCAGGAAGACTGCAAAAACGGTTTCCTGCTCGATGGCTTCCCACGCACTATCCCGCAGGCTGACGCGATGAAAGAAGCGGGCATCAAGGTTGACTACGTGCTGGAGTTCGCTGTACCGGACGAGCTGATTGTGGATCGTATTGTTGGCCGCCGCGTACATACGCCATCGGGCCGCGTTTATCACGTCACTTACAATCCACCGAAAGTGGAAGGTAAAGATGACCTGACCGGCGAAGAGCTGACCACGCGTAAAGATGACCAGGAAGAGACCGTGCGTAAGCGTCTGGTGGAATACCATCAACTGACTGCGCCGCTGATTGCCTACTACGGCAAAGAAGCGCAAGACGGCAACACCGAATATCACAAAATCGACGGCACGCGTCCTGTCGCCGAAGTGAGCACGCAATTGGCCACGATTCTCGGTTAATGCGTTGAGGGGCCGGTTGTCCGGCCCTTTTGCAGCAATTGCTTTCCCCTCCTTTAATTTCCGCTACAATTTCCCCCTGATTTTGCATTCGACCCATTCGTTTCGACATCAAGGAAATACCATGAGGCAAGAAAAGCCCGGGGTTTTGCTGGTTAACTTAGGCACACCAGACGCACCCACAACACCTGCGGTTAAACGCTATCTGAAACAATTCCTCGGCGATCCACGAGTGGTTGATACACCGCGCTTACTGTGGTGGCCGATTCTCAATTTCATCATCGTGCCTTTTCGCTCGCCACGCGTATCGAAACTGTATGCTTCCGTATGGATGGATGAAGGTTCACCGCTGATGGTGTTCAGCAAGCGTCAGCGTGACGCATTGGCGCAGCGCCTCGATATGCCGGTTGAACTGGGCATGAGCTACGGCCAGCCAAGCCTCGACAGCGCGCTGAAACGCTTGCTGGATCAGGGCGTGACCAAACTCATCGTGCTGCCGCTCTATCCGCAGTTCTCCTGCTCGACGGTTGCCGCAGTATGGGACGGCTTAGCCACCAGCTTTAAACCACTGCGCTCGCTGCCGGAAGTGGCGTTTATCCGCGATTACGCGGAGCATCCGGCTTACATCGCCGCGCTGAAAGCCTCGGTTGAGCGCTCGTTTGCGCTGCATGGCGAACCGGATCTTCTGGTGCTGTCCTATCACGGCATTCCGCAGCGTTTCGCCAATGAAGGCGATGATTATCCGCTGCGTTGCAAAGACACCACCGATGCGCTGGCCGCGGCGTTGGGCATTGCGCCGCACAAAATCATGATGACCTTCCAGTCGCGCTTTGGTCGCGAGCCGTGGCTGACGCCGTACACCGACGAAACCATGAAAAGTTTGCCGGCCAAAGGCATCAAGCATGTGCAGGTGATGAGTCCGGGCTTTGCGGCGGATTGCCTTGAAACGCTGGAGGAGATCAGCGGTGAGAACTGCGAGATCTTCCTGCATGCCGGCGGCGAAAAGTTCGAGTACATTCCTGCGCTCAACGCCGATGCGGAGCACATTGAAATGATGGTGCAACTGGTCAACGCGCGCCGTTAAGGGTGTGGCAGAGAGTGTGATATCATTCTCTGCCTGATTTTCCCTGACGGCACTCTCGATGAAATTTCCCGGCAAACGCAAATCCAAACACTATTTCCCCGTCAACGCGCGCGATCCGCTGCTGCAAGCCACGCAGCAAGAGCAGGAAGAGGGCAGTTGGGTGGTGGGTATCGACCAGACGCTGGTGGATATTGAAGCCAAAGTCGACGACGACTTTCTGCAGCGTTACGGTTTAAGCGCCGGTCACTCGCTGGTGATCGACGATGCTACCGCCGAGGCGCTCTACAACGAACTGATGCGCGAAGCGCTCATCAGCCATCAATTTGCCGGTGGCACCATCGGAAATACCCTGCATAACTATTCGGTGCTGGCAGATGACCGCTCGGTGCTGCTCGGCGTGATGTGCAATAACATCCAGATCGGCGGCTACGCCTATCGCTACCTGTGCAACACCTCCAGCCGCATGGATCTTAACTTCCTGCAGGGCGTCGATGGCGCGATTGGCCGCTGCTTTACGCTGATTGGCGAGCAGGGCGAGCGTACCTTTGCCATCAGTCCCGGCTTGATGAACCAGCTGCAGGCCAACAGCATTCCGGAAGAGGTTATTGCGGGCGCGTCGGCGCTGGTGCTGACTTCCTATCTGGTGCGCTGTCAGCCGGGCGAACCGATGCCGGAAGCCACTTTACGCGCCATCGACTACGCCAAAAAACACAACGTGCCGGTGGTATTGACGCTCGGCACCAAATACGTGATTCAGGATAATCCGCAGTTCTGGCGCGATTTCCTGCGCGATCACGTCTCAATTGTGGCGATGAACGAAGAAGAAGCCTTTGCGCTGACCGGCGAGCAGGATCCGCTACTGGCGTCGAATATGGCGCTGGATTGGGTGGATTTGGTGCTGTGTACCGCCGGGCCAACCGGTTTGTACATGGCCGGTTTCACTGAAGAGGAGTACAAGCGCAAAACCAACCATCCGCTGCTGCCGGGCGCGCTGGCTGAGTTCAACCAATATGAATTTAGCCGCGCGATGCGCCACAAGGATTGCGAACAGCCGCTGCGCATCTTCTCGCATATCGCGCCATATATGGGCGGCCCAGAGAAGATCATGAACACCAATGGCGCGGGCGATGGTGCGCTGGCGGCGCTGCTGCATGACATCACCGCTAACAACTTCCACCGCCAAAAAGTGCCGAACTCCAGCAAACACGGCCGCGCCTACCTGACCTATTCGTCGCTGGCACAGGTGTGTAAATACGCGAACCGGGTAAGTTATCAGGTACTGAACCAGCATTCACCGCGCCTGACGCGCGGCCTGCCGGAGCGGGAAGACAGCTTAGAAGAGTCGTATTGGGACAGATAAAACGCAAGGTCGCCGTTCATGGCGTAATGCTCGTCAGTTAAGGCATGAAAACCCTTAATTACCGAGAGCACACATTGTAGCGGCGCAATTTATTGCGCGATAAATCGCGCCGCTACGGAATGTGCGGTGATTTGATAAGGTGCTTAACTGATCGGCATTACGCCGTTAATGGCGACCTTGCTAAAGACCACACTCACTTAAATTGGGCACTCACGTACAATCGGGTTCTGCGCAATCTCTTCTTCCAGCACATGCAACATGCTGTTAGCGATCTCACGCTCGCCCATCACTACGCGATTCGCGCCGCGCTCCATTATGTAGGCCACTTCATCGTCATAATGCGCACGGGCAATAATCTCAATGTCCGGACGCTTCTCGCGCGCTGCCGTCACGACTTCACCGGCTTCGTAGCCATTCGGAATGGTCAGCAGCAGCCAGCGGGCGCAGTCGAGGCGCGCCAGTTCCATGGTATCCACGCGTGCCGCATTGCCCAGCACCGCTTTGATCCCTTGCTCGCGCAGCGCTTCAACGCGCGGACGGGAGTTCTCCACCACCACCAGCGGCACATCCGCTTCCATCAGCTTTTGCCCCAGCAGGCTGCCGACGCGGCCATAACCTACTAAAACTGCGTGATTGCAGATATCCACCGGAATCTGCTTCTCTTCTTCGATCGCTTCTTCCAGCGTCTGTTCTTCTATGGTCTCGGTTTTGTCGAGGTAGCGTTCCAGCACGCTAAACAGAATCGGGTTAAGCATGATGGAGAGAATCGCCGCCGCCAGCACCAGATTGCGGCCTTCCTCGCTCAGCATGCCGAGCGAGATGCCGAGGCCGGCGAGAATAAAGGCGAATTCACCAATCTGCGCCAGGCTCACCGAAATGGTCATCGCGGTGCGACGTGAATGACCCAGCAGCGTTACCAGCAGCCAGGCAGCAATAGATTTACCCAGCACGATAATCGCCAGCGCGCCAAGCACCGCCAGCGGCTGCTCAATCAGGATCATCGGGTCAAACAGCATGCCGACGGACACAAAGAACAGGACGGCGAACGCATCCCGCAGCGGCAAGGTATCGTGCGCCGCGCGGTGGCTGAGTTCAGATTCGTTCAGCACCATGCCGGCAAAGAAGGCGCCGAGGGCGAAGGAGACATCAAAGAATTCGACGGCGCCAAAGGCGATACCGAGCGCCAGCGCTAACACCGCAAGGGTAAACAGCTCACGCGAACCGGTCGCGGCACTTTTTGCCAGAATCCATGGCACCACGCGACGGCCTACCACCATCATCAGCACCATAAAGGCGACGACTTTACCGATGGTCAGCAGCAGATCCCACAACAGCAGCGTTGGGCTGGCGTTGCCCTGTTCCAGCATGCCGGCGATGGCTGGCAGCAGCACCAGCGTCAGCACCATCACCAAATCTTCCACGATCAACCAGCCAATGGCGATTTGCCCGCGCTGGCTATCAATCAGCTGACGCTCTTCCAGCGCGCGCAGTAGCACCACGGTGCTGGCGGTGGAAAGACACAACCCAAATACCAAACCGGTCATCCACGACCAGCCCATTGTCCATGAAAGTCCCATTCCCAGCAGCGTCGCCACGGCGATTTGCGCGATGGCGCCAGGAATGGCGATGGACTTTACCGACATCAAATCCTTCAGCGAGAAGTGCAAACCGACGCCGAACATCAGCAGAATAACGCCGAGTTCAGCCAGTTCAGGGGCAAGGTTGGTATCCGCGACAAAGCCTGGCGTGAAGGGGCCGGCCAGGACGCCAGCCAGAAGATAACCGACTAACGGTGAGATGCGCAGGCGGTTTGCCAGCATACCAAGGAGAAATGCGAGGACCAGTCCCCCGACAATGGTAGTGATCAACGGTGTGGTGTGATGCATGCCTGTCTCCTTGTGTGCAAATGTATCCGCTTGTAACAACCTAGTGTAATGCACAATTCCTTACCGCGTTTAAACATTTGAGCGGTTAAAGCCCACTAAATTGAAAAAATGAGACTAAAACGCAGCTGAAGCTCCATTTTCGTCAGTTATCTCACGATATCGGCTGGAATTACGCAGAATGAAGGGTGGCGCGGAAAAAATAGTTGCAGGGGGAAATTGGCTTCGCAGCAGGGGTTGTTACGGTTAAAGCGGTCCTAAGTCGATAAAGTCACCGCCAGGTGTAGAATTGGGTTGTCAGTCCCAGCTTGAAGCGAATTTAAAAACGCTGGTCGTCACGCTGTGCCATGATGCAATGCGTGTTTCATCTTGAGTTAGCCAGCCATCTGTGCGACACAGAAGGGCGATAACGCACATTAAGTCCACCGCTAAGTGGAAAAACGCAGAATAAGGAGATCGACTTTGTTTTTATCACCGCGAAAAGGGCGCTGGCTGGCGCTGACAGTGTTACTGCTGCCGATGCTGGCGCAGGCGTGGCAAACGGATCGCAGTTATCGTTTCAGCATTCTGCACACCAACGATCATCACGGTCGTTACTGGCCGAACGCACAGGGCGAATATGGCCTTGCGGCACAGAAAACGCTGATGGATCAACAGCGCTACGATGTGCAGGCCAAAGGTGGCGGCGCGCTGATCCTGTCGGCGGGCGATGTGAACACCGGCGTGCCAGAGTCAGACATGCTGGATGCTGAACCCGACATTCGCGGCATGAACCTGGTGGGCTATGACGCCATGGCGTTGGGCAACCACGAATTCGACAAACCGCTTAGCGTGCTGCAACAGCAGCAGAAGTGGGCCAAATTTCCGTTCCTTTCGGCCAACATCTATCAAAAAGGCACCGACACGCGCTTATTTAAGCCGTGGGCAACCTTTAACCGCATGGGGCTGAAGATTGCGGTGATCGGCCTGACCACCACCGACACGCTGCGCATCGCCAATCCGGAAAACATTGCGACGATTGATATTCGCGATCCGGTGAAAGAGACCGAAAAAGCGGTGACGGAACTACGCGCCAGCGAAAAGCCTGATGTGATCATCGCGCTGACACACATGGGCCACTACGACGACGGTCAGCACGGCAGCAATGCGCCGGGCGACGTGGAGCTGGCGCGCAGCCTGCCGCCGGGGACCATCAACGTGATCATTGGCGGCCATTCACAGGATGCGGTGTGCATGGAGAAAGAGAACGTCAGCGTAAAAGATTATCAGCCAGGCCAGCCCTGCCAGCCGGATCGGCAAAACGGCGTGTGGATCATGCAGGCAAAAGAGTGGGGCAAATTTGTTGGGCGCGGCGACTTCACCTTCCGCAATGGCGAGCTGACGCTGGAGAATTACCAGCTGATCCCGGTCAACCTCAAGCACAAGGTAAAAAATCTTGATGGCAGCGAATCCTGGCTCACCTGGCAGGAAGAGATCCCGAAAAACAGCGCGATGATGAAGCTGTTAACGCCGTATCAACTGCGTGCTGGCAAGAAACTGGATGTCAACGTCGGCAGCAGCGACGGCGTGTTTGTCGGTGAGCGCGACAAGGTACGCTTTGAGCAGACCAATCTTGGGCAGCTAATTTTGCGCGCCCAAATGGCGGCGACCAAAGCGGACTTTGCGGTGATGAGCGGCGGTGGCATTCGCACTTCGCTGGCGCAGGGTAATCTCAGCTGGCGCGATTTGTTGCAGGTGCAGCCGTTTGGCAATCAGGTGGTGTCGGTGACGCTGAAGGGTAATGAAGTGCTGAATTATCTGGCGACGGTTGCCAATATTAAAGTGGACTCCGGCGGCTTCGCGCAGTTCAGCAACATCAGCCTGGTGGCGGATGGTAAAGGCGTCAGCGACGTGAAGATTAATGGCGAACCGCTGCAAAAGGATAAAACCTACCGCATGGCGACTAACAGCTTTAACGCCAGCGGCGGCGATGGTTATCCGAACATTGAAACCCATGCTGGCTTCAGCAACAGCGGGCAGCGCGATGCGGATGTGCTGCGTGAGTATGTCAGCCAGCATTCACCGCTGAAGGTAGCGGATTATCAACCTGGCGGGATTGTGCATCTGACGGCAGCACAAATTGAAGAGCGCAACAAAGCGCTGGAGAAGCAACGCAAACCAAGCTACCCGCAAATGATTCTGGCGTGGATCTGGCCGCGCGCCGCACAACATTGAACTCTGCGCTCGTAGGTCGCCATTTATGGCGACCACTTTTTATACGCACATCAGGCCCGACAGGATTTCTGCGTCACCCAACGGTGGCGCAACTTATCCCACATCCAGTTGTAAACCATGGTATAGGGCAGGAAGAACAGGAAGAACGCCACTTCTAGCACAAAGGCTTCCAGCAGCGAAATATTCAGCATCCAGGCGGCAATCGGCAAGCCAATCAGGATAAAACCGCCTTCAAAGCCCAGCGCATGCATGGCGCGTAAACCGAATCCGCGTTTCACCTGCGGCGGCCAGATGCGGTCAAAGCCGGTGTTATAGATCATGTTCCACAGCATGGCGACGGTTGACAGCATAATCGCCAGCGCGCCCATCTGAAACAGCGGTTTCTCCATGATCCAGGCAGCCAGCGGCGCAACAGTGATAAGTGCTAACCCTTCAAAGCCTGCGGCATGACAAAAACGTTCTTTCAGCGAACGGGTACGCATATAAACCTCCTTATTGGTGATAACCCCTATTTTCGCACTGGGTGATGCTAAGATAAAATGATCACCTATCGATAAAAGCGATGGTTCAACATGAAATATTCCCCGGAATCCCTTGAGGCATTTGTGCAAACCGTGGCCAGCGGATCCTTTTCGGCGGCGGCGCGCGCGTTGTCTAAAAGCCAGTCCACCATCAGTAACGCGATCGCTAATCTGGAAGACGATTTGGGTTTCACGCTGTTTGATCGCAGCGGACGTAATCCGATATTGACCGAGCATGGCCAGCGCGCGTTTGCGCAGGTGCAGCAGATTCTGGCCGCCAGCCAGCGGCTGGATGAGCTGGCAGTGCGCTTGTCGCAGGGCGTAGAACCGCGCCTTAGCCTGGCGATCTCCGATTTTTGGCAAGCGGATCACCATGAAAATCTGCTTAACCGGTTTGAGGTGCGTTATCCAGATATCGATTTTGAATGCATGATCGCCGAGGATGCTGATGCATTAGATTTGATACAAGCCGGGCGCGTGCACCTTGGCGTGGTGCGGGCGCAGCCACAATTGCCGCCGGATTTGGCGGTGGCACGCTTGCAAGTGGGGGCGCAGATGGCGATTTACCTTCATCAGGATCATGCGCTGTCGCAGGCTCAGCAGGTGAGTGAAGGGCAGTTAGGTGAGTTGCGGCATCTGCGACTCAATACCTGGGTACAAAATCGCGATCCCTTGCCCGCCGGACGCGTGTGGTCGGCGCCATCTTATTTATTGCTGTTAGAGATGGCAGAGCAGGGTTTTGGCTGGAGTATATTACCGCGCTGGCTGGTGGAGCAGTTTGGTCATCAGGTGCTGAAGGAGTTGCCGGTGCCGGGCTGGCCGCAGCATATCGCGGTTGATGTGGTGTGGTCGCGGCGTAATCCGCCGGGACCGGCCGGGCGCTGGATGATCGATCAACTCTGCGCCCAGCAGCCCGACTAATCGCGCCGTGCGACGTCGGCCAGCGGCGCATCCAGCAGGCGAGACAAATCTTGCGCGGCCAGCTCGATATCCAGCCCGCGTTTGCCGCCGGAGATAAAGATGGTGGCAAACTCCGCTGCCTGCCGATCGATCACCGTTGGCAGACGCTTTTTCTGTCCCAGCGGGCTAATGCCGCCTACCAGATAACCGGTCACGCGCTGTGCCAGCTGCGTATCGGCCATATCCGCTTTCTTCGCGCCCAGCGCTTTGGCGACCTTTTTTAGATCCAATTGGGTTGAGACCGGCGTTACCGCAACCGCCAGCGCTTTAGCATCGCCGTTGAGCGATACCAGCAAGGTTTTGAACACCTGGCGCGCATCCAGATTAAGCTTACGCACCGCTTCGTCGCCAAAATTGGTTTCGTGGCTATCGTGGTGGTAGGGATGCAGGGTAAAGGTGACTTTTTGTTTTTCCAGAAGTTTTACCGCGGGCGTCATGATCGGTCCTTGTTAGGAAAATTCTTATTTCAGTTTTGATGGAAAAACAGTGGCGAAATTCTGAACTTTGCGCGAGAATTGGCCCGCGCTAGCAAGAGATTGTTGGTGATAACCAAAATCATAAACAAATTCCTCTTTGACGGGCCAATAGTATTATTGGCCTTCTTTTTTTCTGCCGAACGCACAATTAATCAACCGCACAAGCCCGTAGCGGCGCGATTTATCGCGCAATAAATTGCGCCGCTAAGAAATGTGCATAAATCAGCTCTTCAGCAGTCCCGGCAAATTATCATCGCCATACAGATGCAGTGCGCCCACCGCCACCACATAACGCCCTTTCGGTAACGCCAGCAGCAGCTCGCGCCAGTGCTGGTTGCGGTTGCGCATCAGCGTGTCGTTCAGCTCGCTGCTAAAGGTGGTCGGCAGCGCCACCGGTTGCTGGGTGGGCGGCGCATCCAGCCACCAGCTGATCATGGTTTGCAGCAGGCGCGCGTTGGTGTGCCAGTGTTCCAGCGTATCCAGCAACAGCGGCAAACCATCCTGCGGCAGCGATTTCAGCAGGGCGATCTGCGTTTCCGGACCTTCCAGCTCGATAATGCGTTTGTTGGCCGCTTTGGCCGCCTGCAACAGCTGATAATCGATACCAAACTGCGGACGTAATCCCAGCCGCTGCGCCTGTTGCGCCTGCAACATCAGCGCGATCTGCCAGAACGGCAGCGTATCGAACAGGCTCAGTGACAGCGAAAGCTCATCGCACAAGGCCTGCAAGCGCTGCAGCACGTCGTCGTCGAGTCGCATTGCCAGCGGCGGATGTTCATCATCATTGCTGAACGGCGATTCGCCTTGAGTGATATCGGCTTCGACAATCAGCGCGTCGGCTTTATGCAGCTGGCGCAATAGCCCGGCAGGCAGCGGCTGCATATCGCGCGTGCCCATGTGAATGCTGCCCGCCAAATGCAAACGACGATCGCCCAGCTGAATATCCATGGCCGGCCAGCTGTAACTGGGCGGAAAAAGGGTCGCGATCCGTTGTTGGATGCTGTGCCACAGACCGTGTCTCATTCCCTGTCCTTTTTAAGGCAAAAAACCATGCTAGCGATTTCATCTCATGAAAAACAGGGCTGGAATGGCTATTGCCGTTGCGCGGGCTTGAAGCGCAACAAACGGTTAGCGTTGCTCACCACGGTAATGGATGACAGCGCCATCGCCGCGCCCGCGACAATCGGGCTCAGCAGCATGCCGGTAAACGGATAGAGCACGCCGGCCGCAATGGGAATCCCGAGGCTGTTGTAGATAAAGGCGCCCAACAGATTTTGCCGCATATTGCGCAGCGTAGCGCTGGAGATCGACAGCGCATCGGCGACGCAGTGCAGATCGTTGCGCATCAGCGTCATGGCGGCGGTTTCTACCGCCACATCGCTGCCGCCGCCCATTGCAATGCCGACATCCGCCTGCGCCAGCGCGGGCGCATCATTAATGCCGTCGCCGACCATCACCACTTTGCGGCCTTGCTGCTGTAGCTGCTTAATCGCCTGCGCTTTACCATCCGGCAACACGCCGGCAATCACTTCATCAATACCCGCTTCGGCGGCAATGGCCTGCGCGGTTTTCTGGTGATCGCCGGTCAGCATAATCAGGCGATAACCTTGCTGATGCAGACGCTGCAGCGCCGCTTTACTCTCGGGACGCAAGCTGTCACGCAGCGCGATCAATCCCAGCAGCTGCTGATTGTCGGCCAGTAGCACCGGCGTTGCGCCTTGTGCGGCGAAGCGCGCGATATCGTCCTGCGCGGCGCGGTAATCAACCTGCTGCTCATCCAGCAGCGCCTGATTCCCCAGCAGCAGCGTTCTGTTTACCACTGTAGCGCTGATGCCTTTGCCGCGTATTGTACGAAATTGCTTAACCGCTTCGGCGTTCACCGCAGGCGCAGCCTCAAGAATCGCTTTGGCGAGCGGATGGCTGGAGCCTTGCTCCATCTGCGCCGCCGCGCTGAGCACCTGCTCGCGATTCCACTCGCCATACAGCACCACATCGCTGACCTGCGGCGTGCCGCGCGTCAGGGTGCCGGTTTTATCGAACACGATAGTATCGACTTCGCTGGCTCGCTGCAGCGCATCGGCGTCACGCACCAGCACGCCCAGCTCTGCGGCGCGCCCGACGCCCGCAATCACCGACATCGGCGTGGCTAAACCCAAAGCGCAAGGGCAGGCGATGATCAGCACCGTGGTGACAATTACCAGCGTGTAAGCCAGTTGCGGCTGCGGACCCGCCAGATACCAAATCACCCCGCTCAGCAGCGCAAGCGCCACCACCACCGGCACAAATACGGCGGAGATGCGATCCGCCAGTCGGCCAATATCCGGTTTGCTGCTTTGCGCCTGACGCACCAGATTGATAATGCGCGCCAACGTGGTGTGGCTGCCGATGGCGCGCGCCACAAAGTGCAGCGTGCCGTCTTGTACCAGCGTACCGGCAAAGATTTTATCTCCCGGCTGTTTGGCCTGCGGCACTGCTTCACCGGTCAGCATCGCTTCATCCAGCCAGGCTTCACCGCTGGCGACCTCACCGTCCACCGGTACGCGATCGCCAGTGACCAGCTTCAGCGTCATGCCGGACTGAACCTCGCTGAGCGGCAACAGCGTTTCACCCTGATCGCTGATGACCCGCGCCTGCGCCGGGGTTAAATCCAGTAATCGTTCCAGCGCCTGCGAGGCGCGCTGGCGTGCGCGCTGCTCCAGCGCGTGGCCGAGATTGATCAGGCCAACGATCATCACGCTGGCTTCAAAATAGAGATGACGCGCCTGATGCGGGAAGAATTCGGGCCAAAGGGCGACGCTCATCGAATAGAGCCACGCCGCGCCGGTTCCCAGCGCCACCAGCGTGTCCATGGTGGCTGTGCCGTGACGCAAACTGCGCCACGCGCTGCGATAGAAGTGGCCGCCGGCCATCACCATCACCAGCAAGGTAATCACGCCGAGCGTGCGCCACAGCGTTTGGTTATCTGCGCTCAGCATCATGTTGTCGCCGAGCATGCCCCAAACCATCATCGGCACGCCGAGCAGCAACGCCAGCGCCGATTGCCAGCTAAAACGGCGCATGGCGTGCTGCGCGCTAACCTGCTGGCGTTCGCGGCGGGTTTGTTCATCCTCGATCACTTCGGCGGAATAACCAGCCTGATCGACCGCGCTCACCAGCGCTTCGGCGCTTGCATCACCCATGATCAGCGCGCTGCGCTCACCGAGATTGACGCGAGCCTGGCTGACGCCCGGCACTTTTTGCAGCGCCTGTTCCACGCGGCTTACGCAGCTGGCGCAGCTCATGCCGCCAATCAGTAAATGATGCACAGGAAGCTCAGCTTCAGTGGATTGTGCCGGTTGCGACTCCGTTGTCAGCGCCTCCGGCGGCGGCTCTGTAGCTGTCAACGGATCAGGCTTTGGGCTGGCTGCGCCGTCTTTCAGCACCGCGTGATAACCGGCTTGTTCAACCGTAGCGATCAGATCGCTGGCGCTCGCCGCACCGGTCACGCGCGCTTCTTGCTGCGTGACGTCCGCCTGTTCAACATCGCTGCGCTGCTCCAGCGCTTCTTTGACGCGTTTTACACAGTGGCCACAGGACAAGCCGTCCAGCGCCAGCAGTTGGGTATGTGACATGGTGTACTCCTCAGGCTAATGATTTTGACTGCATGCAAAATTTGCATTAGAACTACAGCCTAAACCTTCCCCTGAATGGAAGGTCAAGGGGGAAAAATGAACATCAGCGATGTGGCAAAAAAAACCGGACTCACCAGCAAAGCGATTCGCTTCTACGAAGAGAAGGGCGTGGTGACGCCGCCGTCGCGCGGTGACAATGGCTATCGCCATTACGCGGCGCATCATATTGATGAGCTGAATCTGCTGCGCCAGGCGCGTCAGGTGGGTTTTACGCTGGAAGAGTGCCGTGAACTGGTGACGCTGTTCAACGATCCCGCGCGCCACAGCGCCGATGTTAAAGCGCGCACTTTGCAGAAAGCCGACGAGATTGCTGCGCACATCGAAGAGTTACATGCGATGCGCGCGCGCTTGCTGGAACTGGCGGAGGCTTGCCCCGGCGATGACAGCGCAGAGTGCCCGATCATCAATCATCTGGCCGGTTGCTGCCATCACGCCGATGGAAAGCGCGGCTGAATCATCAGCGTAATGCCGACCACGCCAGTGACAATCACCGGCGTGCCCGCCGGCAGGTCGCTGTCCGCCTGCACGCGCCAGCTGCTGTCACCAATGCGTACGTGTCCAAGGCCGTTTTTCAGCGCATTATCCAGCGTCAGCTGCATGCCCATTAACTGGTTACCGCGTTGGTTAAGCGTGTTAGCGACCTGCGACGATTCGCGATAGCGCATCCAGCGATGCCAGAAGAACGCGCTGAACAACGTCATCACCGCAAACACAATGCCCTGACTGGTCCATGAGATGGGAAACAGCCACTCAATCAGCGCCACCGCGACGGCGGCTAAGCCACTCCACAGCAGATAACCGCTGGTGCCGAGCATTTCGGCGGCCAACAGCAGGCCGCCCAGCGTCAGCCAGAACCAGTGTGGATGCGCAATCAGCTCCATCAGGATCATGGTCTGCGCTCCGTCCGGTTCTCCTTCAGCAGTTCACTGATACCGGCAATTGAACCGAGCAGGCTGCTGGCGTCCAGCGGCATCATCACCACTTTGCTGTTGTTGGCTTCGCCGATTTTTTGCAGCGCGTCGGTGTATTTCTGCGCCACAAAGTAGTTCACCGCCTGAATATCACCGGCGGCTATCGCCTCGGAGACCATGCGCGTCGCCGTGGCTTCCGCTTCCGCCTGACGCTCGCGCGCTTCAGCTTGCAGGAAGGCCGAGGTGCGTTCGCCTTCTGCTTTGAGGATCTGCGACTGCTTGTCCCCTTCGGCGCGCAAAATCGCCGCCTGACGTACGCCTTCGGCGGCAAGGATATCGGCGCGTTTGGTACGTTCCGCCTTCATCTGCGCGTTCATCGCGGCGATCAACTCCTGCGGCGGGCGCACGTCACGAATTTCGATACGGGTAATTTTCACGCCCCACGGATTGGTGGCTTCATCAACGATATGCAGCAGACGCGTGTTGATGTTGTCGCGCTGCGACAGCATCTCATCCAGCTCCATGCTGCCGAGCACGGTACGGATGTTGGTCATGGTCAGATTCAGGATCGAGAGTTCAAGATTGCTGACTTCGTAGGCGGCGCGCGCCGGATCGACAACCTGAATAAAGCACACCGCATCAATGGTGACGTTGGCGTTGTCTTTAGAGATGATTTCCTGGGAAGGGATATCGAGCACCTGTTCCATCATATTGATTTTGCGACCAATACGATCCATGAACGGCACAAGCAAATTGAGGCCGGGCGCCAGGGTTTTGGTGTAGCGGCCAAAGCGCTCTACCGTCCACTGGTAACCTTGTGGAACAATTTTTACACCGGCCCACACGGTAACGAGTGCGAGCACAATGATGACGGGAATGACCGTTAACATATAACCTCCTGGCTGTCAGATTGTCGGGCCGAGTCGTTCGGCCCGTTTAACGCGCGGTACCGATCAGTACAGCAGCGAGTAAAGCTGGCGGCGATAGCGCGTGGCGAGGGTGTCGCCGGTGCCGAGTGCGGCCAAAATTTCCTGGAACATTTTACGCACCAGGCCGTCACCAACGCTGAGATCGCTTTTCAGGAAGCTGAACAACAACTCCAGCGCTTCCTCGTTGCGGCCAACCTGATGCAGCTGTAACGACAGTTTAGCAGCCAGTTCGGCATTGGTCGGATCGCTGGCTAACTGCTCCTGCAACAGCTGAATTTCTGGCGTATCGGCGGCCTGCTTTAACAGATCGATTTGCGAAATCAGGCTCTGATAGCGCGTGTCCTGATCCTGCAGCGGCACCGCATCCAGCACGGTTTCTGCTTCGTCGCTGCGGTTCAGGGTGATCAACACTTCTGCCAGCAGGAAGCCAATTTCGCTGTTTTTGTTGCTCAGCTGCCAGGCGTCTTTCAGCAGCGGCAGCGCTTCCAGCGGTTTGCCTTCGTGCATCAATTGCATCGCCTGCTGCGCTTTAACTTCTTCTTCACGCGGCAACACTTTTTGCAGCAGAGCGCGAATCGCCTCTTCCGGCTGCGGTCCCTGGAAGCCGTCAACCGGCTGACCGTTCTGGAACAGATAAACGGTTGGGATCGAGCGCAGGCCAAACTGCGATGCCACCATTTGCTCTTTATCGCAATCCAGCTTCGCCAAAATAAACTGACCCGCATACTCCTGCGCCAGGCGATCCAGCACCGGCGTCAGTTCCAGACAGTGCTGACTGCGTTCGGACCAGAAATAGAACAGCACCGGCAGCTGCATCGACTGTTCTAAGGTCTGCTGCAGGTTGGATTCGTTGATGTCGATAATCAAAGCGTGTGACATGAATACGTCTCTTGTCAGAAAGTGTGTTGAGGATATGGGGGCAAGCTGCCCCGGTTCAAGTTTGATTCTGCGTTGCAGCTTAGTTGCTGCGCAAAATGCGATCCAGTATCCAACCTGGCAGCAGGCGTTTCAGCAGGCTCATCGCCCAGGCCACCAGCGTTACCGGATAGCGCAGGCGCGGATGTTTGCTCTCTAACGCGTGGCGCAGCTTCGGCAAAATCGCTTCCGGCGGCAGCGTGAAACGCGCGGCGATGCCCGGATTTTGTACCGGTTTATCCTGCTGGCCCTGATGCACGTTATCGGTGAAACGCGTGCTTATCGGGCCGGGTTCAATCAGGCTAACGCGCACACCAGAGTCGCGTACTTCAAGACGCAGCGCATCGCTCCAGGCTTCCAGCGCCCATTTGCTGGCGGCATAGGCGCCGCGCCCCGGCGTCGAGATCAGTCCCAGTACCGAACTGGTATTGACGATGCGTCCGTTGCCGCTGGCTTGCAGCGCGGGCAGCAGGCGCATGGTCAGTTGATGAGTGCCAAACAGATTGGTGGAAAATTGCTTCTCTAATTGCTGACGCGAAACGCTGCTGAGCGGCCCATATTGACCAAAACCGCCGTTGTTAAACAGCGCGTGCAGGCGATGATCGGTGAGTTCCAGCACGCGATCGGCGGCGGCATCGACGCTGGCGGCATCATCGAGATCGAGCTGCACGCCAGTAAATCCCAATGCTTCCATGCGCGCCACATCGTCGGCGCGGCGACAGGCGGCCAGCACGCGATAGCCGCGCGATAAAAGATCGTTCGCCGCGACCAAACCAATACCGCTCGAGCAGCCGGTGATAAGAATAGTTCTTTGCATTTTTTTACCCGTTAAAAATCACGCGTCTGCATTAATCATGCTTTACTAACGGAGCCAGTTCGGTCGCCATCAGGTTGGCGATAAACGGCTGAGCATCCGGATTGGGGTGAATTCCATCCTGCTGCATCCACTCCGGCTTCAGGTAGACCTGCTCCATAAAGAAGGGCACCAGAGGAATGTTGTACTGCTGTGCCAGGCGCGGATAGATCGCGCTAAACGCTTCCGTATAACGACGTCCATAATTAGCCGGCAGACGAATCTGCATCAGCAGCGGCTGCGCTTTAGCGGCTTTCACTTCGTCAATCACTTTGGTCAGGTCCGCGGCGATATTCTGCGGCGGGAAACCACGCAGGCCATCGTTACCGCCCAATTCGATTAACACCCAGCGGGGTTGATGCTGTTTTAATAGGCCCGGTAAACGCGCCAGCCCTTGTCCTGCGGTATCTCCGCTGATGCTGGCGTTGACCACTTTGGGTTGCTGTTGCCACTCTTTATTCAGCAGGCTGGGCCAGGCCGCCGTGGCCGACATGCGATACCCGGCGCTCAGGCTGTCGCCCAACACCAGCAGGGTATCGGCGGCGGCGAGTCGGGACACCAGCAGAAGCAATAACAACAGGAAGGGATAATGCCAGCGGAAAACATTGTTGCAGTTCATCATCTTACTAAGTCCGTCGGTCAGGGAGAGCATCAGCTGACCATCCTTACCGGAGTTGAGCTGGTTGTCAAACCAGCTGAGACCATCGCCCTGATTGGCGAGTCCGGCTCGGGCAAATCCACGCTGCTGGGCATTCTGGCCGGACTGGATGACGGCAGCAGCGGCGAAGTGCATCTGCTTGGCCAGCCGCTGCACAGCATGAATGAAGAGCAGCGAGCGGCGCTGCGCGCGCGCGAAGTGGGCTTTGTGTTTCAATCCTTTATGCTGGTGCCGACGCTGAATGCGCTGGAAAACGTGCAGCTGCCGGCGCTGCTGCGTGGCGACAGCGATCGCGAAAGTCGCCGCCAGGCGGTGGAACTGCTGACGGTGCTGGGTCTGAAAGATCGTCTGCACCATCTGCCGGCGCAACTTTCTGGCGGGGAGCAACAGCGTGTGGCGCTGGCGCGTGCCTTTAGCGGCCGTCCCGGTTTGCTGTTCGCCGATGAACCCACCGGCAACCTCGACCGTAAAACCGGCGATCGTATCGCCGATCTGCTGTTCTCCCTCAACCGCGATTTTGCCACCACACTGATTCTGGTGACGCACGATGAACAACTGGCGGCGCGCTGCGACCGTCGCTTACGGCTGCGCGACGGCAAGTTGTGGGAGGAGTCATGATTTGGCGCTGGTTCTGGCGCGAGTGGCGTTCGCCCTCGCTGCTGATTGTCTGGCTGGCGCTCACGCTTGCGGTGGCCTGCGTGCTGGCGCTGGGTTCGATCAGCGATCGCATGGAGAAAGGCTTAAGCCAGCAGAGCCGCGACTTTATGGCGGGCGATCGCACGCTGCGCACCACCGCGCCCGCGCCGGAAGCGTGGCTTAACAAAGCGCGTGATGAAGGGCTGTCGGTCAGCAGCCAGCTGCACTTTATGACCATGACCTTCGCGCAAGAGACGCCGCAGCTGGCGGACGTAAAGGCGGTGGACAATGCCTATCCGATGTTCGGCACGCTGCAAACCGATCCGCCGGGCCTACGTCCACAAGCGGGCACGGTGTTGGTCGCACCGCGTTTGCTGGCGCTGTTGAATCTGAAAGTGGGCGATAGCGTGGATGTCGGCGACACCACGCTGCGCATTGCCGGGGAAGTGATTCAGGAGCCGGATGGCGGCTTTAATCCGTTCCAGACCGCGCCACGTCTGCTAATGAATCTGGCCGACGTGGAGAAAACCGGTGCGGTGCAGCCGGGCAGTCGTCTGAGCTGGCGCTATAAATTCTCCGGCGATCCGGCACCGCTGGCGCGCTATGACAGGTGGATCGCGCCGCAGCTAAAAGCCGATCAGCGCTGGATCAGCGTGGATAATTCGGAAGATGCGCTGGGCCGTTCGATGCAGCGCGCGCAGCAGTTTTTACTGCTTTCCGCCTTGCTGACGCTGATGCTGGCGATTGCTGCGGTGGCGGTGGCGATGAGTCATTACTGCCGCAGCCGCTACGATTTGGTGGCGGTGCTGAAAACGCTGGGCGCAACGCGCAAGGCGCTGCAGCGGCTGATTATCGGTCAATGGCTGGCGGTGCTGCTGCTGGCGGCGATTGTCGGGAGCGCCTTAGGGCAGGGCATTGAAGTGATTCTGCTGCTGATGCTGAAACCGGTGCTGCCGGGCGCGCTGCCTGCGGCGAGTTTCTGGCCGTGGCTGTGGGCGATCGGCGCGATGTTTGTGATTTCACTGCTGGTGGGTTTGCGTCCGTATCGTTTGCTGATGGCGACGCAACCGCTGCGCGTACTGCGGCGGGATGCGGTGGCGAACGTTTGGCCGCTGCGATTCTATCTGCCGGCAATGGCGCTGGTGGTGATTGGCTTGCTGGCGCTGCTAATGGGCGGCAGCAAAATGCTGTGGGCGCTGCTGGCGGGCGTGGTGATGCTGGCGCTGCTGCTGGCGTTACTCGGCTGGGGCACCTTGCTGCTGCTGCGTCGGCTGGTGGTGCGCAATCTGGCGCTGCGCCTGGCGATCAACCGTCTGCTGCGTCAACCGGCGATGACGCTCAGCCAGCTGGCGGCGTTTTCGCTGTCATTTATGCTGCTGGCGCTGCTGCTGGTGATGCGCGGCGATCTGCTGGATCGCTGGCAACAGCAACTTCCGCCGGACAGTCCGAACTATTTCCTGCTGAACATCACCAAAGAGCAGGTGCCGCAGGTACGCGACTTCCTAGCTGGGCATCAGCTTAATCCGGAGACCTTCTACCCGATTGTGCGTGCACGTCTCACCGAGCTAAACGGCAAAGAGGCTGATCCGCAGCTGGATAACGCGCTGAATCGCGAACTCAATCTGACGTGGCAAGCGGAGCGTCCGGATCACAATCCGCTGATTTCCGGTAACTGGCCGCCGCAGCCCGGTGAAGTGTCGATGGAGGTGGAGCTGGCGGATCGTCTGGGCGTGAAGCTCGGCGATAGCTTAACCTTCAGCGGCGATACTCAGCAGTTCAGCGCCAAAATCACCAGCTTGCGCAAGGTGGATTGGGAGAGTCTGCGGCCGAACTTCTTCTTTATCTTCCCGCCGGGCGCGCTCGATCAACAGCCACAAACCTGGCTGACCAGCTTCCGCATGGAGAGCAATCCGGCGCTGCTGGCGCAGCTAAATCGTTCATTCCCGACGCTGAGCCTGCTGGATATCGGCAGCATGATGCGCCAGATCGGTCAGGTGCTGACGCAGGTGAGCCAGGCGCTGGAAGTGATGGTGGTGCTGGTAACGGTGTGCGGCGTGCTGCTGTTGCTGGCGCAGATCCAGGTTGGCATGCGTCAGCGTCGGCAGGAGTTGGTGGTCTATCGCACGTTGGGTGCCAGCAAGCGCCTGCTGCGCGGCACCTTATGGTGTGAGTTTGCGCTGCTTGGCGTGGTATCGGGGATTGCGGCGGCGCTGGGCGCGGAAGCGGCGCTGTGGGGCTTGCAGCGCAAGATCTTCGATTTCCCGTGGCAGCCAGACTGGACGCTATGGATTGCCTTGCCGATCGGCGGCGCGCTGCTGCTCTCGCTGTGCGGTGCCTGGTTGGGTATTCGACTATTAAAACAGAAGGCGCTGTTCAGAAGCTTCAGTGCCGGATAAGCAAAACGATTTGTCTTAAATTTAAGTTCTGGTCTGCGTGAGTCGACTCATGAAAGCAGACCAGACTTATTTAAGGCTAAACATGTCATCTCCACTTATCGTCAAATCCGTTGTTGAAATCGGCTGCTGTAAAGTCTGCCAGGGCGAGGCCACGCTGTATGGTGTGACCGATTTCAATACCATCTGTCATTCGGAAAATGCCAGTCGTTACACTTATCCGCTCACCGGCGTGGCGATTTATTATCATCAATGCCAGACCTGTGGTTTGGTGTATACCCACGCATGCGATGACTGGACGCCAGCGGATTATGCACAGCATATGTATAACGAGGCTTACGGGCAGTTTGATCCTAACTATGAGATCAATCGACCAATGAGAAATCGCGATCTGATTTTGACGTTATTCAAAAAATATCACGGCAAAAAAATGCTGGATTACGGTGGCGGCACCGGCACGCTGGCGCGCTTAATGCAGGAAGTGGGCATTGATATGGTGGCGTGGGATCCGTTTGTGCCCGGCGATTATCCAGAACTGAATTCTTATGAATTTATGACCAGTTTTGAGGTGTTTGAGCATACGCCGGATCCGCATAAAACGCTGGCAGAAGTGTCAGGTTTTTTGAAAAAAGGCGGAGTGTTTTTCTTCAGCACCGCGACCACTGACGAAGTGAGTCATTTGGGGATGACTGACTGGTATATTGCGCCGCGCACCGGTCATATTACGATTCATTCGGAAGCGTCGCTGAATGCATTGTTCAGTGCGCATGGGTTCCAGATTACGCATCTGAATCGCTGGAGCCATGTGGCGATGAAGATGGTGGGGTAAGGGGAGTTCTGGGCGGGCTGATGCCCTCACCCCGGCCCTCTCCCAGAGGGAGATGTTAGCTCGATTGGTTCCCTCTCCCAGTGGGAGAGGGAGATGTTAGCGCGTTCGGTTCCCTCTCCCAGTGGGAGAGGGCTAGGGTGAGGGGAAAAACAGCTGAACTACAGCTTCTCAACCGCCCACACAATCCCGCTTGCATACGCTTCCGGCAGCAGCGGCACCAGCGCATTCAAGGCTGATGCCAGACGCGCGTGATCGCTATCGGTGAGATTAAGATGCCCAACCTTGCGGCCTTCACGCACCTCTTTGTCATACCAATGCAGATGCACCAGCGGCTGCTGCAGCCACGCCAGATTCATCTCAGTACCAATCAGATTCACCATCACCGACGGCGCAAACACCACCGGCTTTGGCAGCGCCAGGCCCAAAACCGCGCGCAGATGCAGTTCGAACTGGCTGATTGACGCGCCATTCTGCGTCCAGTGACCGCTGTTGTGCACGCGCGGTGCTAACTCGTTGATCAGCAAACCTTCTGGCGTAATGAAACACTCCATCGCCATCACGCCGACGTAGTTCAGCTCATGCATGATGGCGCTGAGCATCGCTTCCGCCTGCTGTTGCTGTGCGGCATCGGCCTGCGGGAACGCCACGCTGGTGCGCAGAATGCCGTCCTGATGCAGGTTATGCGTCAGCGGATAAAACACCGTGCTGCCATCGTGTCCACGCGCACCGACCAGCGACACTTCACCGCTGAAATTAATGCCTTGCTCAACGATGCATTCGCCGTAGCACTCATCCGGCAGCGCGTCGGTTTCATGAGCGCGCAAACGCCACTGGCCACGGCCGTCATAGCCGCCGGTACGACGTTTTACAATCGCCAGTTCGCCCAAGTTACTGAACACATTTGGCCACTCGGCTTTATCGGCCAGCAGCTGCCACGGCGCGGTGGCGAGGTTCAGCTGATCCAGCAGCTGTTTTTGCGTCAGGCGATCGGCCAGACGCGGGAAGATATCGCGATTCACAAAAGCCGGATGGCTCGCCAGTTCGCGGGTTAACGCGGTTTCCGGCCAGCGCTCGATCTCAGCGGTGATCACGCTTTCGGCGATCGGCAGCGCAGAAGGTTCCGCATCCAGGCCCACCGGATACACCGCGATACCCAGCGGTTCACCCGCCTGGCGTAGCATGCGGCCTAACTGACCATTTCCTAATACGCAAACCGGCTTCATGCGTCCTCCCGCGGATCCGGGTTGTTCAGCACTTCATCAGTTTGCGTTTGACGCCAGTGGGCGATGCGCGTTGACAGCGCGCTGTCGTGGATCGCCAGAATCTGTGCCGCCAGCAGGGCGGCGTTGGCAGCACCGGCTTTACCAATTGCCAGCGTACCCACCGGAATGCCGCGCGGCATCTGCACGATGGAGTAGAGGCTATCGACGCCGCTCAGCGCCGCACTTTGCACGGGCACGCCCAGCACCGGCACCAGCGTTTTCGCGGCCAACATGCCCGGCAAATGGGCAGCACCGCCGGCACCGGCGATGATCACCTGAAAACCGTTGTCGGCGGCGGTTTCCGCGAAGCTAAACAGTTTGTCGGGCGTACGGTGAGCTGAGACCACTTCAACGTGGAAGGGAACATCCAGGCTGTTAAGAATTTCCTCGGCGAACTGCATGGTAGCCCAGTCACTTTTGGAACCCATGACAATGGCGATACGGGCCGGGGCGGCGTTGGATGACATGCGGTCAACTCCTGTGAATATGCAAACGAACCTGGCCGGGCGGGCAGGCGAAGAAGGGCACAGAGAATAGCATGAGATGGCAGCAAGGAAAACGGTTGCGTAGGCGGAAAACGGGCATTGATGCCCGGATTTCAGAAGGGGAATTCGATCAGGCTTACGCCGCTGGCATCAAGCTGAATCATCGATCCGTTCTCATGCCAGGCACCCAGCACCGCGCGCTGGGCGTTTTTGCCGTGCAGCGGGAAGGCGTGAATGGCGGGACGATGCGTGTGGCCGTGAATCAGAATCGCCACCTGTTGACGCGTCATCGCGGCTTCCACCGCGGACTGATTGACGTCCATGATGCTGACCGATTTATGCTGATTCGCCTGCTTGCTGCCATTGCGCATGCGCGCGGCAATACGCATGCGCAGACGCAGCGGCAACGCGAGGAACAGACGCTGCAACCAGCGCTGATGCACTTTGGCGCGGAAACGCTGATAGCCTGCATCGTCGGTGCACAAGGTATCGCCGTGCATGATCAACACACGATGTCCGTAGCGATCGAGCACCTTTTCTTCCGGCAGCAACGTCATGCCGCTGGCACGCGCAAAACGCTGGCCGAGCAGGAAGTCGCGATTACCGTGGATGAAGAATTTCGGTACCGGCAAGGCTTTGAGCGCCGCAGCGATCTGCTGATGCAGCGGATTAGGATCGTCGTCGCCGATCCAGGCTTCAAACAGATCGCCGAGGATGTAAAGCGCATCGCACGTGCGCGCTTCACCCTGCAAAAAATGCAGAAAACCGGCAGTAATTGCCGGTTCTTCATGACACAGATGCAGATCTGCGATAAACAGCGTGCGCGACATTACTCGCTAACAGTCACTTTCTGGATGACAACATCTTCAACCGGAACGTCCTGATGCATGCCGCTGCGGCCGGTTTTCACCGCTTTGATTTTCTCAACCACGTCCATGCCTTCAACCACTTCAGCGAACACGCAGTAACCCCAGCCTTGCAGGCTTTCGTCACGGAAGTTCAGGAAGTCGTTGTCTGCCACGTTGATGAAGAACTGGGCTGTTGCAGAGTGTGGCGCCTGAGTACGCGCCATCGCCAGGGTGCCTTTGGTGTTTTTCAGGCCGTTGTTCGCTTCGTTGCGGATGTCTGCTTTGGTATCTTTCTGCTTCATGCCAGGCTCAAAACCGCCGCCCTGAATCATGAAACCGTTGATTACGCGATGGAAGATAGTGTTATCGTAAAAACCTTCCGCGCAGTATTCCAGGAAGTTCTTCACGGTAGCCGGCGCTTTGTCATCGAAAGTTTTGATTACGATATCGCCATGGTTCGTCTGGAAAGTGACCATTATTTTCTTCCTGTCAAGGTTGTCGTCAGTATCAACTGCCACGCCTGTAAGGCGGCGGGGCATTTTTGTAGACGCTTCTTATATCACAATTTCCAATAACGCGTCAGTAACCGGACGGCAGTTGGCAACCGAGCGATGCACAAGTCAGAAAAATACGGCACAATAACCGGCTTGATGTTTGTCAGTTAAGAGATGAAAACCGTTCTCATAGCGCGCACATTCCGTAGCGGCGCAATTTATTGCGCGATAAATCGCGCCGCTACGGAATGTGCAGTCACGGATTACAGTGGTTAACTGGTTGGCTTGACGCAATAAACAGCAAGATTTTTGATAGTTCTATTCCCGCACACGTAAATAAACGGAACCGTTCAATGCTAAAGATTTATAACACCCTGAGTCGACAGAAAGAGGAATTCAAACCCATCCATGCCGGTCAAGTCGGTATGTACGTGTGTGGTATCACGGTTTACGACCTCTGTCATATCGGCCATGGGCGTACATTTGTGGCATTCGACGTGGTGGCGCGTTATCTGCGTTACGTGGGCTATCAGCTGAAGTATGTGCGTAACATCACCGATATCGATGACAAAATCATCAAACGTGCCAATCAAAACGGGGAAAGCATTGAAACGCTGACCAACCGCATGATCGCCGAGATGCACAACGATTTCGCCGCGCTCGGCATTCTGCCACCGGATCTGGAGCCGCGCGCCACCCGCCATATCGACGAGATTATCGAGCTGGTCGGCACGCTGATTGAGCGTAAGCACGCGTACGTGGCGGACAACGGCGACGTGATGTTCGACGTGATGAGCGACAAAGATTACGGCGTGCTGTCGCGTCAGGATCTGGAGCAGCTGCAGGCCGGCGCGCGCGTCGAAGTGGCGGACGTGAAGCGCAATCCAATGGACTTCGTGCTGTGGAAGATGTCTAAAGCCGACGAACCGGCGTGGAACTCGCCGTGGGGCAACGGCCGTCCAGGCTGGCACATCGAGTGTTCGGCGATGAACTGCAAACAGCTCGGCACCCATTTCGACATTCACGGCGGCGGTTCGGATCTGATGTTCCCGCACCACGAAAACGAAGTGGCGCAATCCACCTGTGCGCATGATGGCCCGTATGTAAATTACTGGATGCACTCCGGCATGGTGATGGTTGACCGCGAGAAGATGTCGAAATCGCTGGATAACTTCTTCACCGTGCGCGATGTGTTGCAGCACTACGATGCCGAAACCGTGCGTTACTTCCTGATGTCGGGCCACTATCGCAGCCAGCTCAACTACGGCGAAGATAACCTCAACCAGGCGCGTGCGGCGCTCGAGCGCCTGTACACCGCGCTGCGTCATACCGATGCCAATGCCACGGCGGCGGGTGGCGAAGAATTTGAAGCGCGATTCCGTACCGCGATGGATGACGACTTCAACACGCCGGAAGCCTATTCGGTGTTGTTTGATATGGCGCGTGAAGTGAATCGTCTGAAGACTGAAGACAAAGCCTCCGCTGATGCGCTGGCGGCGAAACTGCGCCAGATCGCTAACGTGCTCGGCATTCTGCAGCAGGATCCCGAGCAGTTCCTGCAAAGCGGTGCGCAGGTGAATGACGATGAAGTGGCGGAAATCGAGCATTGGGTGAAAGCCCGTTCCGACGCGCGTGCAGCCAAAGATTGGGCGCAGGCGGATGTGGCGCGCGATAAGCTCAATGAGTTGGGCGTGATCGTTGAGGATGGGCCGCAAGGTTCCAGCTGGCGACGCAAATAACCGGAGAGGGCGAGAAATCGCCCTTTTTTATTGATGGCGATTGAACAGATTCATATTCACGGCTTCCGCTCGGTGCGCGACCTGACGCTACCGCTGCAGCAGCTCAACGTGGTGAGCGGCCCGAACGGCTGCGGCAAATCCAACCTGTATAAAGCGGTGCGATTGCTGCACGAAGCGGCGAGCGGACGTTTAGCGCTGGCGCTGGCGGAAGAGGGCGGCATCCAGAAAGCGATGTGGGCGGGCGGATTACGGCGCGGCGATCGTCGCCACGATCCTAAACGTCTGGCGCTCGCGGTGGTGATGGATGATATGGATTATCAGCTTGATATCGGTTTTCCTGAGCCGTTAGCCACCAGCATGTTTAACCTCGATCCGCTCGTGAAAGAGGAGCGTATATGGATGAGCGGCCAGCGTCGGCGTCCTTCCTCCTGCATCCTGCAGCGGCAAAATCAAACCGCTTTTCTGCACAACGTTGATGGCGAACGCGTTGCTTATCCTGCGGTGCTGCATCCGGAAGAGTCGCTGTTTGGGCAGCTTGGCGAGCCGCACCTTTATCCCGAGCTTTCGCAGGTACGTGAAAGGCTGCGCCAGTGGCGTTTCTATCATGAGTTTGCGGTGTGGCCCGGTTCGCCGATTCGTGCGCCGCAGATTGGCGTGCGCGCGCCGGTACTGAGCCACGATGGCAGCAATTTGGCCGCAGCCTGGGCTACGATTGTTGAACGCGGTCATTCCGAATTACTGCTTGAGATGATGGCCGAAGCCTTCCCGGACACGGAATTTCACGTTGACGTGCAGAACGGGCGTTTTCAGATGCTGATGTCACGGCGGGGAATTTTGCGTCCGCTGGAGAGCGCCGAGTTCTCGGATGGCACGCTGCGCTTTCTCTGCTTAGTGGTGGCGCTGCTCAGCCCGCGGCCGCCAGCGTTTATGGCGCTGAACGAACCGGAGAACAGTTTGCATGAAGATTTGTTGCCTGCATTAGCACGACTGATCGCCGAAGCCAGCCAGTTTAGCCAACTGTGGATCACCAGCCATTCACCGAAACTGGCGACGCTGATTGTGCAGCATACGGCGGTGAATCATATCGCGCTGGAGCAAATTGAAGGGGAAACTCGGGTGGTGGGGGAAGAGCGGATTTAGGCGTCCCGATTGGGACGCCTAAAGGTCAGGCAACAACCGTAATCTTAAAGCCCGCAAACTCGACCTTCTGGCCTTCAACAATTTTGCAGCGCTTACGCGTTTCAACTGCGCCATCGACGCGCACTTCGCCTTCCGCAATCACCGCTTTCGCCTGCGCACCGCTTTGCACCCAACCTTCGAGTTTCAGCAGGTCGCACAAATCTACGTGGGCATGTTTACCGAGAGAAAAACTGGCCATTATGCCTCCTCAATGTCGTGAAATTCTTCACACGCCGTTAGCGTGTTTTGGATCAGTGTCGCGACCGTCATTGGACCGACGCCGCCTGGAACGGGCGTAATGTACGAGGCGCGCTCAGCAGCCGCTTCGAACTCGACATCGCCGACCACCTTGCCGCTGTCGAGACGGTTGATACCCACATCAATCACCACCGCGCCCGGCTTGATCCAGTCGCCTGGAATAAAGCCCGGCTTGCCAACCGCCACCACCAGCAGATCGGCGTGCTCAACGTGATGACGCAGATCTTTGGTGAAACGGTGCGTCACGGTGGTGGTACAACCGGCGAGCAGCAGCTCCATGCTCATCGGACGGCCAACGATGTTCGATGCGCCAACCACCACGGCGTTCAGGCCGTAAGTATCGATATTGTAGCGCTCCAGCAAGGTGACAATGCCGCGCGGCGTACACGGACGCAGCTTCGGCGCGCGCTGGCACAGACGACCGACGTTATACGGATGGAAACCATCCACATCTTTGTCCGGCACGATGCGCTCCAGCACTTTGACGTTATCGATGCCGGCTGGCAGCGGCAGCTGCACCAGAATGCCGTCGATGTCGTTGTCGTTGTTGAGCGTATCAATCAGCTCCAGCAGCTCGGCTTCGCTGGTGGTGGCGGGCAGATCGTACGAGCGGGAGATGAAGCCCACTTCATCACAAGCACGACGTTTGCTGGCGACATAGATCTGCGAAGCCGGGTTTTCACCCACCAGCACAACTGCCAAACCGGGCGCACGTTTACCGGCCGCCAGACGCTGCTGTACTTTTTCGGCAACCTCAAGGCGCACCTGCTGCGCAATCGTTTTACCGTCAATAATTTTTGCTGCCATCAGAGAGGAAATCCATCTGTAGAGGGTTAGATCGGGGATGGCGCCTATTCTGTCAGAAGCGCGTGCGGCTGTCAGGTAGAGATTCGCCATCAACGCCGCTTTCCCGATTTTTCGCCGTGGCGCCCGCCCGCGTTAGCGCTTATGATGCCCGGCAGTGAATGAGATGGATGACGTGATGATTTGGTTAATTCTCGCCACGCTGGCGGTGGTGTTCGTGGTAGGTTTTCAGCTGCTGACGGCCAGCTCGCGCCATGCGGTGCAGGCGCTTAATAAACGGTTGCAGCTGCCGCCGGTGCATATCGAATCAATGTTGTCGCTGATGGGCAAAGAGGCGGCAAAAGAGTTTACCGACTACATCGCGGGCGATAACGACACGCATCTGCACAATGGCGCGGCGGTGCTGCTGATTTGGCAGGTGCTGATTGTCGATGGCAGCGACGAAAATAGGCAGCGCTGGCATGGCATTTTGAGCCGGGCGGGGTTTTCTGCGTTGATTTCGAGGCAGCAGCTGTTGCTGGCGTTGGGGTTCTTGCGCCAGCTGGAACCGGACAGCCAGGAATTGCATGCGCTGCGCGACCAGTATAATGCGCACTTCACGCAGCAAGGGATTGAGCTGGAAGGCGAAACGGAGCAGGGCGGGAATCTGGTGTCGATGAGCGAATGGCGCAAGCGGCATTAAGGGGTTTTGGTTAATCTGGCAGCACTCCGCTTATGTTCAAGGGCAAAAACGTTGACGCGCGAGCCGCTGGACGTATAATCCGACCCAATCACTATGCGCCCTTAGCTCAGTTGGATAGAGCACCGGCCTTCTAAGCCGTAGGTCACAGGTTCGAATCCTGTAGGGCGTACCAAATACTTTCAATGACTTACGCCAGCTTTAACCCCACCTGATTTTCCCCTTATGTCGTATTTGTGTCGCCACCTCCCATAAGCGAGTCAATTTTGCGTGCATGCTCCGTTAAATGATTGGGTGCCAGGTAAGCGTATCGACGCACCATCTCAATGCTTTCCCATCCCACTATTTCCTGTAATGGTGACAATGGCACCTCGGCCTGAATAAGCCAGCTCGCCCATATATGGCGAAGGTCATGAAAGCGGAAAATCATCAATGCTCGATCGCTTTAAAGAGGCTCTCAAGGCTGTATTGGAATCAACTCACGTTTTGCGCACGGTTGCTGTTGTGGTTCCGTCACTTCTCTTCGCTAATTCGGTGTGAACAAATACCCAGTTGTAATGCCACTCCATCTGTTTGCATTGAACGACTTCGGCTGTGCCATTCAGGGCAACGTCAATTGCTCTGCCTGACTTGCTGTCTACCGAGTAAATCCATGCCACTACAACACGTCCTAGCATTTGTTGAGCGTCATCCTAAACTTAAAGAGAAGTAGGTATGGGTTTTTGTACAGCATAAACATATGATAAATTATGGCTAATTATAGTCATCATAACTAAGCGGTGCGGTATTATGAGCAATAAATTCAAGGTGATAGATCTTTTCTGTGGTGCTGGTGGGCTCTCCACTGGGTTTTGTCATGGCGAGATGTCAGCTCATTTTGAAAGCATTTTGGCCATTGATAACGATGCTGCTGCGATTAAGACCTATAACGCAAACTTCGGTTCACATGGTATCCAAGCCAATATCGATGAATGGATTGCTTCCAATGAGATTCCGTCTGCCGATATCGTAATCGGAGGGCCGCCATGCCAGGGATTTAGCCTCCTTAACAAGAACAGGGAAGGCGATCACCGTAGAGCGCTTTGGGAGCCCTACATGGACATCATTCAGTGTTCTGGCGCGTCCATGTTCGTAATGGAAAATGTCCCAGGCCTGCTTAAAAGCGATGAGTTTGTCGATATTGCTGCTAGAGCCGAATCTATGGGCTTTGTGCTTCTTGACCCAAAAGTACTTAACACTGCTGACTATGGTGTGCCTCAGACCAGGAAAAGAACTATAGCTATCGGTATCAAACGAGAGCTTTTTGATATGGACAACGTACCCGCATTTCCTCCGGCCCCTTCTCATCGATCACCCGAGAAGTCTGGCGAGCTGCCTGTCTGGATTTCAACTCAAGAGGCGATTGGAGATTTACCTGATCCTATTGGTACTGAGATCCGAGATGAATTGCCACCCATGAATCTTCATTTTGGTCGCAGTCCAACTGAGATTTCCAAACAACGCTATCAGGCGGTGCCCCTAGGTGGGAATCGTTTCGACTTACAGAAGAATCGACCTGACTTAACCCCTGCATGTTGGATCAAAAAAACATCAGGCGGAACAGATTTGTTTGGTCGACTTTGGTGGGAAAGACCCTCTGTAACTATACGTACAGAGTTCTTCAAGCCAGAGAAGGGGCGTTATCTTCATCCTGAGCAGCATCGCCCTATTACTCACCGAGAAGCCGCTAGACTGATGTCATTTCCCGATGATTTCATTTTTCATGGTTCTAAAACGGAAGTCGCACGTCAGATTGGCAATGCGGTTCCACCATTATTCGCCGAAAAAATCGCTGCTTACGCACTTGATGTACTGCGGGCAAAGAAAGATGATGCGGTGACGGTTAAGAAAAAAGACGCTGCATAGAAGGTTAGAGGTTTATGGACGAACATAACGAAATTGGTACTGTTGCTTTCGCTGAAGCTCGCAAAGAATTTCACGCACAGCTTCTTTTGAATACATTGACTATCAATGCTGCAGGTGTGGTAAGTAATGCTGATAGCAGTAATAACAACAGTAAAGCAATCGCACGTGAAATTGCCCGTTTGCTGCAGGCTGAAACTATAGGCGAGAGGATTGCCGGGCAAACATCAGGTAATCAGTTCGAAAGCATCTGCGCTCAGTTCGTTGAAAAAACATTTCTGAAACTTGGCCACCTACGGCCAGGCAGATGGAATGTTCAACAAGTATCTGGTCGAAATCGCCTTGAAATAGCCAAGTATGAACAATATGCTCACCTCATAGCCCTCGATAGCGCAGCTAAGAATGATGCACAACTTGCCGCTGCGTTAGGAAGTGACTATACCATTTCACCCGATATTGTTGTCGCTCGTCAGCCTGAGCATGACAGCGTCATTAACAAGCCAGAAATGATCGTGAATGATTCTGTCACTCTGATGTCAGGACTACGCGAATCAAATGGCGGTAAACCGTTACTACACGCGAGTATTTCCTGCAAATGGACGATAAGAAGCGATCGGGCTCAGAACGCACGATCTGAAGCTCTTAATCTAATGCGAAACCGTAAAGGGACACTTCCACACATCATGGTCGTAACTGCTGAACCAACCCCAAGCAGACTTGCCTCAATAGCCCTTGGTACAGGTGATATTGATTGTGTCTATCACTTTGCTCTTTATGAACTTCAGGCTGCAGTAAAGTTTCTCGGTTTGCATGATGCCGCTGATATGCTTGCTGTAATGGTTAATGGTAAGCGATTAAAAGATATATCGGATTTGCCTTTGGATCTTGCAATCTGAAACTTAATGAATTTCAGTAGATCCTCAGAGCTTAATGATTACATTATCCACCTGATAATGCTGGAGGCAATTATGAGTATTCCTACACCTTGGGGATTAATTGGAAAAGTAATTAAATGGGGGTGGGAGAAACTAACCCGACTTTGGTTATATAACACCTACAAAAAATCTCACGAAGACAAACAGAAACTACAACGTCTGGGATCATACTGGGAGAGTTTAGATGACCATCTTGAATATTCACTAAGACTTTCAAATCCCGCTGACCATGAAAAAAATAAAGTCTAAGGTGGCTTTTCGTTCCTTGAAAACTCCAATTAAGGAAGCTGTTCTTTTTTTTGAGGCCAGAGGAAGTGGGCTTCGGTATCAACAGAAAATTGAGCTGAAAAATATTGATGAAAACGTTCTTGTTGTTACTCTTGAACAGATTCCCCAAGATGACTTAATAGAATCGAGTGAGCGCGGTATTTTCTTCACTATTGATGAAATCCAATTCATCGATTGCCAGTTAACTATGACAGATGGCCATAAAATACCGCATTTCAATTCATTAACATCCCATTTGACTTACAATTGGCTATTCAATGATAAGTGGCAGCGACGCTGGGGGATGTTATGGAACTGCAACTCGATAGAATATGCAAAGCTTGAGATGTCAGGTTATTTACGCAGAAGATTAGGCGATTACCAGCACTTCTTTTTTACATCAGATCATAATGAGGGAGTTTCTCTTGTAGGGATGATGCGTAAACTGCTTTGTAAAATAATAATTCATCCGAGTGTGTTGACTATATTTTTCTGGTTAGCTATTCACTCTGGAAGTTACAGTCTTGGCGATGGGAAGTTAGTTCGTAGAAGAAAGTGGTTTTAGGCACAAGAGGCATTATTTTTTCGGGTTTTAAAGTCATCAATTAAGCCTATAGTGTTCGTAAAGGAATGTAGATATAGCATCCAATAAGAATAACATTTTTTACCATAATGTTATTTAATACGGTTTTTACACAAAACTCTAATGGCTCTTTTTGCCTTCCTAATTATGATAGGGTGCTTTTAGTTGCAAATTTATATATAAATAGTCAATATTCAAAAAGCTACTTGGGCATTTTCCCCTCGCAGCTTACCTACTTTAATTCGCACCCTTTCCGGCATCGCACTCAGATTATCCTCCCTCAGCCCCAGCATCATATTGCATCCATTGAACAACCCGGCATCGCCTAGCCGCGGCATTGGCAGCAATCGGGTGGGAATCGTCAGCCAAAACCGCAAATCATAGTCACAGCCCAGATAGGTACGCAGCAGCGCCATCACGTCCTGCCGGATTTGCCCGTCAGGCATCCAGCCTTTCGCTTCATCAGGATCGTCTGTTGAAAGCTCTACCCGTGAGCAGTAATCAGCCACGCGGGTTTCATCGCCCAGCATCGGATTCTGATCGAGCGTCATGCCGCCGTTCAGTGAGAGGCGGGCGCGTTTTGCCACCGGCATGCTCACTGGATGGTGTGCGAAAACCTCCACTTTGGTGTTTGGTGCCTGGCTGTTGATCACCGCTGTAATACCTTCAGCAGTGTGTGTGGTATGCAGCAACGGTTTCAGTATCGCCAGCAGGCGTGACGAAGGTTGGTCGCCGCTGTGGGTAATGCCGGTTAACGCCATCAGGCTTTGCGAAACTCTATCGGTACCGCCTGGCTCAAAGGTGGCCGGATAGCTGTACTTGCGCCAGATGCGGTAAAACTGCGTCATCAGCCGGTGATTGAAGATATCCAGAAACGCTGCCATCGCATCCGCACCATCGCGGCCTTGGTTGATGTCGTCAATGATGCTGGTGGGCAGCGGCGAATCCACGCCGTACAGGCCGAAGAAGTTGGTTCGGACCGTTGGTATCGCATCAGGGTTATCGGCGTCAATTTCCGTGCGTTTTAGCTCCCCGGCGGGAAAGCCCAGATGCGGATTGGGACGAAAACGCACTGGATCACTTTCTGGCGTGCGGCCCGTGCCGAGACGGCTGCCGGTCGTCTGCTCCAGCAGCTGGCAGAAGCGGTAAAAGTTGTAACGCGCGGTCTGGTCATTGCCGTCATCGTCCAGCCAGAACGGTTTTTTGTTTTCTTCGCTCACATCAGCACCCTGTCAATGCGTCGCTCCGGCCAGGCCCATTCGGTTCCCGACGCGGTCAGCAGCACCGTCAGTTGGGTAAAACGTACAACGCTGGCGTACTGCGTCAGGAACTGTTCCAGCAGCTCGCAGAACAGGCGGGCATCGCCGGTGCCGCTGAACTGGGTTTCATCGAGCGCCACGCGAATACGCACGCCGTGCCAGTGATAGGAGGCGTTATAGTCCTGACGCCAGCTGACGTGACGAATACCGCTGATGCGACGGCGGTTGTTATCGTCATCGCTCCAGTCAAACAGCGCCAGCACGGCTCGGAGACTTGCAGCATCGTTAATCATCTGGCTCAGGGCGCGCGGATGCAGCAGCGACATCACATGCCACTGATACAACTGCGTGGCTGGCGGGTAATAAGGCATAGAAGGGGGATGACGCGTTATGCACTGCAATGTCAGGTTGCCGGTTAACGCGCTTCCATCAAATACGGCTTTCTCCAGCGCCATGCGCGGATAATTACCATTGGTGCAGGTGATGTTCATAAACAGCGTGGCATCATCCTCGCCTCGATCGGTTTCGCTTTCATCGCCACCCAGCATCAGCAGGGTTTCATAAAGACCGCTGACACCGCGCCAGATGCGCGTGTGGAAATATCGCTCCGGCCAGGATTCTTTGCGTTGCAACATGCCCCCTTTTTGCCGGAAGTGCCGATACGGCACATAACGCCGCTTATCCAGTGTTTCGCTGGCGGCAACTTCATCAACACTGTAAATCTCAGTGTGCCGATCGCGCAGGCGGTGCGGACGCAGACGATAATCGAGCACCGCAGGCTTCACCTTCAGCGGCTCGGCGTTCAGCGTAAACAGGTTAATCACCGGCACGCAGTGAATGCGCAGCGCGTCTGCCGGCAGCAAAATATCATGCGGAAGTGGCTGACTAAGGTGAATATCGAGCATCACTTCCCGGCAGCTTTCATTGAAAGGAAGCGTGTCGAGCCCCGAAAGAGTAAAGAAGGCGTAGCGAGCCGGAAAACTGAAATATTCCAGTAGCGGGCGCACTTCACCACAGAGTGCAGGACTGTCGCTTTCCGGCCAGACCGGACGCCAGTGCTGTTGCCAGCGGGCACGGATGTCGCCACTAAATGGCTGCGAATCGGGGTTATCACTCTGCGGCAGGCGAAAAGTGATGTTGCTCAGATGACGGGTCAGCGCATGGTATAGCAGCGACTGCACTGGGCGATCTCCGTTGATATAAAGTGGAATATCGCTGAGATCGACCTGGCTCGTATCGGCTTGAGGGCTGAGTGTAAAACGCAGGGAGATAATCTGGTGCCCGTCGGGGTGAAACGATGTTGTGACATTGCCTAACGCCAGCGGATGCAATTTCAACGCATCGGTCGTGCGATACGGGCAGCGTTGGCCAATGATATCCATCGGTCGGGTCAGCAGCGTTGTACCTTCCGGCAGCACCGCATCACGTACCTGAGCGACGCTATCGGGCGTAAGTTCCACCACAGACATTGATGGCAGCGTACGGTTTACCACGGGTAGCAGATGCCCGAGCAGCGGCTCCGTCAGCTCCGGAATATCGTCATCAATCTTGCGACGCATCTGCGCCATCATCAGCGAGAAGCCCTGAAACAGTTGCTCTACGGAGTCATTCATCTTCAAAGACATGCCGTCGACACCCAGTCGCCGTCCCGCCTCCGGATATTCCTCCGCAAACTCCTGCGCAGCGGCTTTCAGATAACGCATTTCGCTGTCGAAATATTTCAGAAAATCATGGTCGTTCATGGTTCACCTACTCACCCAGCGTGAGTGCCAGATAACTCACTGAGCAGAGTGAAGCCAACCACAGCACCAGCAGTGAGATCATTGCCCGGTAAAACATGACTCTTGTTACGTGCAGGCGATCAGCCAGTGAACGCGCACGGGCAAATTTTTTCGGCCACAGCTGCGCCATGCCCCGGTCAAACTCAGCAAGGTCGTCTTCGTTGTTGAGCAATGCGAAGAGCCGTTCATCGAGCCATAAACGCCAGCAGTAGTAGTGTGTGATGAAGAACAACACCATTAACGGCAGGCTCAGCGCGAAGTAGAAAAGGCTGAGTATCAGCGCCAACGGCGGCAGTGTCAGCGCGGCAAAGTAGCGCCAGCTTGCCAGATGAATTTGCACAATTCGGTTGGTCATCATGATGTCTGACATAGCTGTTCCTTGCTAAAGGCTTCGAGGATTGCAATGTGTGCAGGGGTGAGAACAATCTGCGGGCGTCGGGACTTAATGAGTTCAACGGCCTGAACGACAGAAGCTGCATGTCCTTCCGCCAGCAGCCACGCCGCAATCACTGTGGCACTGCGCGATAAACCCAGCGCGCAGCAAACCAACACCTTGTCACTTTCCCGGTGCAGTTGCTGGAGCTGTCTTACTGCAGTGCGCAAATGCGCAATGTCGGGCACCAGCAGATCCATTAGCGGATAGGCCTGCCATCGCTGTGCGCTCCGGTTGCCTTTGTGAAATTCTGCGGTCAGATCAAAAACGGCAAAATCTTGCTGCGCCTTGTCCTGAAACCTGCCCAGCGCTACGCCAGCGGCAATCTCATTACTTTGCGCGCTATGTCGGGAAAACCAGCGGCGGGAAATGTTCGCGCCTGCCAGATAAGGCAGAAGCAGCAAACGTGCTGAGAGAGATAAGTTACCGCAACTGCTTTTCTGAAACACCGTCACGCCTAAGCCGGCATAGCCCGCAGCCACCGCCAGCAGCGCTATGGCAGGCCACAGCAGCAAATGACCACAGGGAATCGCTATCCCCGCCAGTAAAAACAGCATTCCACCCAAGGCGTATTTGCTTGCGAGACGTCGCGCGTGCCAAGTGGGCCGCTGCCAGCGCCATTCTCCTCTAATCGGAATCAGGTAGCTGATGATGAGCGCGACCCCAATCCCGCTAATGACATCGATAACATGGTGCTGCCAGGTGGTCAGTACCGAGACAGCAATCAGCAGGAACCAACCGCCCGCAAAGATTCTTGCATTGCGATTCAGATGCTGGCGAAAGCGCAGCCAGAGCAGCCAGGTCAGAATAATGTGCAGCGAAGGGGCCTGGTTATAGGGTAAATCAAATTGTTCAAGCTGACGGAACAACCAGCCGAAGGCACCCTGGGTTTCCGGGCGCGTGAAGGTAAACTTCAGCGGGAAAAGTAAAAACGCTGCACACGCCACCAGCGATGCTGCAAGCAGGCGATAGCCGTGACGCATCAGCTCCTGTCTTGATGTGCAGATGAACAGTGAAATACCGTAAAGCAGGTCGATGCTCCAGTAAGGCACGATAGTCCAGGGAACAAATGGAATCGAACGTTCCCAGGCAAACACCAGGCTTTCCACATCATCGCGGGTCGCGGTGAAGGTATTCACCTGCCCGTAGCTGAGAAAAAACAGGGGACCCAGCAACATCAGCCAGTAAAGCCCCTGCTTCCAGGGGCGAAAAGGGCGCTGTGTCAGCAACGATTCAGTCATGCTATTTTCTTACCGCCAGCGAAACGGTAAAGATGCCAAACTCATCGATCAGCTGGTGGCATTTCTCAAATCCAGCATCTTCGACCAGCGTATCCATCTCTTTCTGGCTGCGTACGCGCATCAACCAGGGAATACCGTTCTGGTGGCTGGTTAAGGTCCATGCGATGGTTTTCAACTGCGGATGCCACGGTTGCCCGGTATAAACCAGCACGCCGCCCGGCGGAATGGCGGCTGCCAACCCGGCCAACGAAGTTTTGATTAATTGGTTGCTCGGGAACAGTTCATACAGGCCGGAGACAATGCCCAGCGTCGGCGCAGGCGCGAGTGTGGCGAGCGAGCCATAATCGAAGGCATTGCCTTTTTTGAACTGCGCGAGATGGCCTAATTGACGCGCTTCAATCATCGCCTGGCCTTTTTCCACATTCAGATCGCTGTAATCTCGCAACAAGATGCTTTCAATTCCCGGCTGTTTCTCCAGCGCATCGAGAACGTAGCGGCCATGTCCGGCGGCTATGTCGACTACGCGAATCGGCAAATTGTGCTCTTGCAGTTTTGCTACGGCCTGCGCAATCACCTGCTGGATATTCTCTTTGCGCATGCGAATGCCGCGCCAGCCAATGCTGTTGAGGTACTGCCTGTCGATGATACGGCCAATAATGCCGGTGCCTTCAGCCGAGTTGCGGTAGACATAATCCAGCGTGCTGCCAGAGTCAAAGCCGGTTTCATATCCCAGGCGCATGCCTTTAGACAGCCTGCCAAGGGTTTTCATGCCAAAACTTAATGAAGCGTAGGACACACCTTGTAGTGAGCAGCGCTTAGGTGGCGCCTGCAACTCACGGTACGCATCAGCGCCCGGACTCCACTGATCTTCATGGCTGTAATCGAAGGTGTAAGGCGCAGCGTGGTAAAGCTGTTCAATAAACGGCTTCATTTTATCGAAGGCAAGCTGGCGATCCTTCTCTCCCAGCGTATCGTGATAAAAACCGGGCAGAATATGCTGCTCTTTGATGGCGCTACGCAGCCCCTGATAGAATTTTTTCTGCGGTTTGGTGTGCACCACAAAATCATCGCCGGAAATCAGCAACTGGGTTGGCACGGTGATGGCGGCAGAGTCAGAAACAATACGCTCCGCCGTTTTATACAGATCCAGCAGAATATTCACGGCAATCTGACGGGTGATGAATTTATCCTGCTCAAAGCTGCGAATGCGCTCGGGGTCGTGGCTGAGAAATTTCCCTTTGACGTAAGAGTTCACGTAAAACAGACCGCGAATACGTTGCAGCATAGCCAATCCCGTGCGTGCGAAAGGCACATACAGCTTCACCTTAAACGCTGGAGAGGCCAGCACCATACCGCGAATTTTAGGTGCGTAATCATGCACCCAGGTAGCGACCAGCACCGCGCCGACGCTTTGCGCAATCACCACTATATCTTCAATGCTCACCCTGGCTTGTTCAGCGACAAAGCGAACAAATTCATCGACGTCCTGCACTGAGCGAGCCAGGCTTGGGCTATAACCTCGCTCTCCCGGCGAATGTCCGTGTCCACGCGCATCCCATGCGTAAAAATGGGCATCCGGCATCAGTAACTCATCGACAACATGCTGCAAACGTCCGGAGTGCTCATGCCCGCGATGAAATAGCACAATCACTTTTTTGCTCTGCGCATCCTGCGCGGGCCAGTGGCGAAAATAGAGAGATTCCCCGTCGCTGGTTGAAAAAGATCCTTCCTGAAATAAACGTGCTTCCTGGCTCATGATGATTTCCTTATGGCTTGCTGTTGTAATTCGACAAAACGATTTAATAACGCGCTTTTAAATTCGGCCTTGTTGTCCTGATAACGCAGCGGATCATCGATATAAATATCGATAAAGAACGGCACCGGTATTTTCTGACCCTTACCCATTGAGCGATCCAGCCCGTGCATATAGACCGGAATGATGGGCACATCCGGGCACTGCTGGCTGAGATGCCACAGGCCAGATTTAATTTCTGACAGTTTCCCCGGCTCGCCGCGTGTGCCTTCCGGGAAAATAATCACAATTTTCTTTTCTGCCAGTGCATCGACGCAGGCCTGCAATGGATTAGCCTGATGCGCCCCGCGATACACCGGGATGATGCCAATCACCTTGAGCGCAAACCAACCCACCACTTTGTTTTTCAGGAAGTAATCAGCCGCAGCCACCGGCTGTACGTCCATTAACGTCGAGAGGGGGAACAAGGTGAACAGCGTCAGCACATCAAGATGGCTGTTGTGGTTTGCCACAATGATCGCCGGGCCTGTTTTCGGTAGCTTCTTGCGGTTGGCCACGGCGACACCCAGCCAGATCCACACCACCGGATAAGCGATGCACAGGGTAAAGAGCCAGCGCAGCATGCGGTTCATGTGCGCCTCCTACACGTAGAAGTAGTAATAGAAGTGGAAGAACAGCGGCGCAGTGTAGATGAGTGAATCGAGTCGATCCAAAATGCCACCGTGTCCGGGCAGCAATTTGCCGGAATCCTTCACACCAAAATCGCGCTTGATCGCCGACATCACAACATCGCCGCAAAAGCCGCTTGCACCAATAATCAACCCAGCACCCAGCGAGTGGAGATAACTCATCGGTGTCAGCAGTGGGCCAAGAATCGCAGCCAGCAACATGGTGGTAAAGATGCCACCCAGCAAACCGGCCAGCGTCTTATTCGGGCTGACGTTGGGCGTTACCCGAATCCTGCCCAGCGATTTTCCCCACAGATACTGGGCAATATCATTCAGCTCAGTCAGCGCCACGAGGAAGAACACCAGCAGCGCACCGGCGCTGGCGTCGGCACCGGGTAAAGTCATCAGGTAGGCAACGTGGCTCAGAGCGAACACGGTGGTCATCATGCCCCAGTGCATTACCGACGCAGAGTGCAGAAAACCTTTGGTATCACCGGCAATCACCATGCGAGCGGGCAGGAATAGGAAGACATAAACCGGGATAAAAATGATGAACATGCCGTACCAGGCCATGCCGGTCCAGAGATATTGCACCGGGATAGCGGCATACATCCACAGCAGCGGCATACTGTCAGAACGCCGCGTGGGTGCTAGCGTCAGATACTCTTTTAACGACAGGAAACTGATGAAGCCGAAAAAGGTTAGCGCCAGCCACTTCGGCGACAGCATTGCTAACGAGAACAGGCAGATAATCACCCACCAGCTATTAACGCGCTGCTGCAATTCCAGCCAGTTGCGTTGTGGGCGGCACTTTCTCAGCACAAAAATAATCAGCGTCGCCAGAATGAGAACGCCGAAGATACCGCCCAAGCAGTAATAAAGCACTTGACTGGAATCAGCCATTTTTCGCCTCCATCGCATTGCGGCAGCGATTCAGGCTGGTCCAGCACAATAACAGGGCGGCGATGGCAAACACTGCGTTAGCGTAGCCGATAGACTGCGGCCACAGCGCAATCACCAGGCCGAGAGCGCCAAAGATAAATGCGCGGTCACTTTTGCCTAACGGGCCACGGTAGCTTCGGATGCCGTTCAGCGTCTGGCACATCACACCGCAAAATTCGCTCAACCAGGCAAGCAGCACGACCAGCACAACCCACCAGGCAGAGATGCCAGTAACAAAGGCAAAAGCGAGGTAGAGTGCCGCGTCGGAGATAATGTCACCCACCTCATTGAGGATTGCCCCGAGGGTGGATTGCTGATGGAATTCCCTGGCTAACATGCCATCAATGGCGTTTAGCGCCATGCGGAAAAACAGGAAAACGGGCAGGGTGATAAAAAAGCGTGGATCGGGGAAACGCATCAACAATGCGCCCAGTACTACAGAGGTGAGCATGGCAAACAAGGTTACCTGGTTGGCAGTGATACCCTGCGCATGTAACCTGACGACCAGCGGTCTTAATAAATGCTGAAACTTCGGTTTTATATCGTATAGCGTCACTTTGTGGCTCCTGCCGTTAAATTGAATAGTTACTTCAATAATTCCAAATTCAGGGTGTTATCCCTTACTTCAATCGTGCGTGGTGAATCCGCATCAAGCTCCTCACGGCTCAGCACCCGTTTCCATGTACCGCGCTCCCGGTCCGGTTGGCGGAACAAGCCCACGACTGCGACAAACTGCGCCTGCTTCTCCATTGGCATATCGAGGCTGACGCTTTGTCCCGGCATGACGCTGAGTTGCCGCTGCGCCACCAGGCTCTCTTTCAGCACCCAATCCGGCTGTGCCAACAGGCTGCTGTATTCGGCGTTATCGAAACGTTGACGCGTGCTGAGCTGCAAAATATTCAGGCGTAAAGGCATCGACTGCTGGGCGTCGTCCTGATTGATCGCCGTACGCGCAGTGAAGGTCAGGTGCAGGATATTGACCTGACGATAAAACACGGCATCGGCAATGCTTGCTGTTCCCTGTTTGGTTTTTTGCCACGCTCCACAACTGCTCAGCAACGTTGGCGACAGCAAAATCAGCAACACATGAGCGAAGCGAACTTTCATTGTTCACCTCCCTGATACGCATCTTCATTTTGCGTAGCGGAAATAAATATCCGCGCAGGCATGCGGAAGCCGCGCAATTCGAGCAGCGCCAGCGGGCCACTACCGAGCTCCGTACGTATCTGATAGTTCAGTGCCAGCCCGTCCGGCGTCGGCCAGGTAACACGATAGATGTTGTTCCCCAGATTGGTGATGCGGGCTTTATCCAGCAGGCGGATCAGGCCCCAGCTTCCAGGGTGATCGGCATAAATGCGGGTTCCGGTATGGGTGCTGCGCCAGGTCAGCGTGGTTTGCGGTTGCCAGCGGTTGTCAGGCCAGTTCAGCGTTTGCCAACTCTCTTCCTGGTTAAAATATTGCAGCTTCTGGCGATCCACCGTCAGCTCTGATTCCACCACGTCGCGGGAAGGTTTTGCCATCATCTGAAAATGCAGTTCCACATCTCCCCGGACAAATGCGGTGTTAGCGATGTGCGTCAGTTTATTCAGCGCGTTGAGAAAAGCAGGATCGAACGTCAGTCCCTGGCTGTTCATGGCATCCGGCACCCAGCGATCGCCTTCGAGCCGCAGCAGGCCAGCGAGGCGACTGTTAACGAACTGCGCGATACGTCCGGTGTCGGTACGCATAAACTGCGCTAAATGCGGTAAGGAGACGTCGCTTTGTCGGTTAGCAAACGGATAGCGGTCGGCAAACGATTGATCCCACGGGGTTACAATATCGTTCTGCCACTGGCTGTTAATGCTTTCAGCAGTGGGGCTGAGCACTTGCTCCCACGCCTGCACCATCGGCTCGACAAATATCGCCTGACCAAACCCGCTCCACTCCTGTCCGAGGCTGGCAGCAATCAGACTGCCGTAATCGCGGGTGTCAGTGAGATCAACGGCTTTGCCCTGAAACACCGTTAATGCTAATGACTGCATCATGGCCTGCGGATCCGGCGCATTGGTGACCTGCTGCAGCCGGAGACGAACACGGGTGATACGCGTCAGGAAGGTTGGCAGGCTGAGGCTATCTTTAGCCGCTGCGCCGGTATCGGTCAGCGCCAGCAAAGGTCCAAAGGTGTGATCCATTGGGCCACGTGCACCTTGTGGTCTGGCGATGGCCTGGGTTTGGTCACTGCTGAGCAGATTCTTTGCCGAGCTCACCAGCGAATCGGTAAGATTACCGCCAGTTTGCCCCGTCCGGCCCTGCACATTCAGCGTGTTCATCAGCGCAATCAAAGGTGACTGGCGTATGTCGGCCAGCAGGGTTAACTGTTCAATCGATTCTGACAGGCTCTCCGCCCGCTGCCATTGCAGGCTGTTGAGGAATTTAAGCCAGGCTCCGGCGTAATCGGAGAAATAGCGATCTGTCAGCCGCGCTTGCAACGTTTCCGCAGAGACAACATTATTGCTGGCCGTTTTGTTATCACTCAGCACCCAATCGATTTCATCGCGACGCACTTTCGCCGCTTGCTCAATCGCTGGCTCTACTGCCTCTTCCCACGCTTTACGGGTAAAGACGCCGGGCACGGTTTCATCGGTATTGAACAACCTGCTGCTGTCGGTGCCGCTGACCATCTCACTGAGCGTCATATCAGCATAATCACGGGATACCTGCTCGATGAGCTGCTGATAGCGTGAGGTCTCCGCATTGCTGGCACCAATCTGACGCAGCAGCGCTGAGCGCATACTGCTGACCAGTCGCATATCCGGTTGTAACGGCCACTCTGGGTGCGCAGGCAGATTCGTCATCATAAAGGCCAGCATAGCGCCACCATTGTTGCGCCAGCTTGCGTCCTGAATGCCATCACGCCGTTGCCAGACCTTCATTACCGTGGCGCTGAAAAACGCCGGATCGGATTGTTCGGGATGTGCCAGCATCAGGTACGCCTTCAGCAGGTCATACATGCTTTTGGCCTCATCGGCCCGCAGCGGGCTATCGGGCGGCAGGTTACGCCAGCCGCTCATCAGCGTAGTCAGGCGCTTGACGGAGGCATCACGCAGCAGCGGCATGGCCGCCTGCTGCCATTGTTGCCACAGAGAATCCAACAGTGCGTCATTCTGGCTGAGGCCAAAACGCATATACCAGGGCGCACCATATTGCTGGCGATGCTGCAGACGCTCGATCTCTTTCTGCAACTCGCGCAAGGCTGAAAGTTGCTGCTGCAGCGGCTGACGGAAATCTGTTGCGGCGGCGGCAAGCTGCTGATCTGCCTGTATAAGACGCATATTGGCAATCCAGGAAAACACCAGGCAGGCCATCCACATCACCAGCAGGCAGGAGCAGAGCGTAAGCACCGTTTTCCGCCATGAGGCACCGTTAGTTAGCGGCCTGCGCCAGCGTAGCGCCAGTAAATCCCGCCAGGCTTTTCCCGGCTGCCAGGCATTTCGCAATGAAGCGCTTCCGGTGATCTCCGGCTGGCTGAGCACGACTCCCGCCAGCGGCAGCGCTCTTGCGCCTGTGGAGAGCTGCGACAAAGTTCGTGTCAGGCGATCCGCGCCACCGCTGCGCAGCACGTGCGCCAGTTCCAGTAAAAAACTGTGCTGGCGATTACGCTCAATTTGCTGCATGCCGCGCTCAACCAACTGGTGCTGAAGATCATCCAGTGACTGACGGTAATCGTCCGCACTATCACCTTGCGCAATGGTAAATCCGATCCCCTGCGCGGGGGCGCTATGCAGAGAGGGGGCGTGAATCTCCCACAGCCACAGCGGGATATCCTGGCCCAACAGGTTGTAGCGCTTCTGCATCTGGCGAGCCGTGGTATCCAGCACATCCTGGTTCATTTCCGCTTCTGCGTTCACTACCCACACCACCGCATCGGCCAGCTGGCGGCGAATTTTGCGTAACGCCCGCAGCTGCGCGGGTAGCGGATCTTCCTGCGGACTGCCGTGCCAGAGCAGCAAGGTATGATGCCCCTCAAGCCAGTGTTGAGTTGTCAGGCCGGGAATACTCCGTTCAACCAGATGCACATCCCCGACCACCAGCAGAATGCGTGCCCGGCTGCGCCAGCGCCACCGATACTGGTAGCGCATCTGGGTAATGATCTCATGCACCCACTGATATTCTGCAGGGCGCTGTTTCTGCGAGCCTGTTGCTTCACGCGCGTTGAGTCGCACCAGCCCGCGCCAGGCGAGAATAAACAGTGGACAGAACCACACCAGCGCCAGCCAGACCATCAATGACCAGAAAGCAATCTGGCGCGGCAGAGCTTCCGGCAGATCAACGCTACTGCCTGCGAAGTAATAGAGCCCTGCGCCAGTCAGCACCAGCAGGGTGACAGCAAGCAAGTATCCTGAAACCAGCCAGAACAGCGAGTGCCGGGGATTAGTGCGGGAGGTTTCCACGGGGAATACAAACTCCTGTAATGTATTGAGATTCCATTTCTGCGGCGATCCAGCCGCAGGACTGGCCGTTGAGCGCCGAGAGCAGCGCCAGCGACCGTAACGTAAACGGTGTGATTTGCCCGGCATGGCCGATCCGCGGGGCAAGTACGTGATCCAGCGCGGACCAGCCGCCCTCCAGCAACGCTTCCATGGCGGGGGCATCTGCCGCGATCACCGTATCCGGCGTATCACTTAATCCGGCATAACGGGAAAGCTGTGCGACGGTCAGAGTGGCCGTTTCACCCAACGCCGGTTGCCAGCGCTCCGAGCGATGCATCAGCGCAGTCCCCTGCGCCGAGCAGAGCCAGGCAAAGGCCGCTTCCCCGGCAACCGGGGTGCGATCAGACAATCCTTCGCCGCTTCCGGCACACAGCAGCAAAACCGGAGCAGTAGTGGCGAAGAGATCGATAATGGTATCTGCGCCATCAATCGCAATGAGTCGAAGGGTTTCCTCTGGCAACGTCATGCCCGCTGCCAGTAGCGTTTCGCGAAAGGCGAGCAGACTTTGGTCATCACCCAGCCAACAGAGATGGTTGATTGGGCGTGCATCACCTGACTGACGCATATGCGTCACCAGGCGATTGGCGAGATAAGCCGCCAGCATCACAGGACGACTGCGGGCGCTGTTAAGCACCCGTGGGCAACGCAACGCAGCATAACCTTGCGCAGTGATGCCCGGTTGCGGAGCGTCTGCAGGGTGTGACAACAGCGCCAGATGTTCGGATGCGTCTTCTCCGGCTGGCGTCACCAGCAACACGGCTTCAACTGGCAAGGCCTGGCTGCGCTTTTGCCACCACGCATCCAGCGCCAGCGAGATTTCTGCATAGTGCGTGCGGCGGTTATCGGTAGATTGCAGCCAGACCAGCCAGCGCAGCGTCACCGCCAGCAACCAGCACAGCAGCGGCAAGACCAGCGCGCAGAACCAGAAAAGCGGCGAACGGGTCGGCTTTCCCTCTGGCCACAGCAGCATGGTAATCATCGCTGATATAAACAGCAGCACGGGCAACGCCACCCACCAGCGCCGCCAGCGGGGCGGGTAAATGGTGGCGTAATCGGCATAAACCGGCGGTTGATTCATCCGCAGACATCCATATCGGGCAGGGAACTAACCAGCGTGCAACCACAGGCGCATTTATGCCCATCGAGCGCCACCGCTTTACCGTTTACGGTGCTGTTGGTTGCTCCCTGAATAATGGTGGTCATGCCGTGCTCGTTGCATTTCGCTTTGTCATTGACGCAGGCCACCGGCTTGCCAAATGCGTCAAAGCTCCCGCTGAGCACTTCACCACCGTAAGGTTTGAGCTTATCGCCAACGCGCACCAGTTTTTTAAGTGTCATACCACTCGCGCTCCCGATGATTTCAGCATATCGATGGCAGAGGTCATCATGGCCTGGTGCTGTTCGCTCACCACACTGGTGCGAGCCAGAGCAACTGCGGCGCCTGGTTGGGTGGTTGCCTCTGGAGGATTGAGTATCTGAACGACGCCGTTCGCCATGTCCTTCACTTTATAAGTCACATTGTTATAAGCGGTTTTCGGCTCGATAAAATAGATGACGTTATTGGAGGTTGGCGCGGCGTTGATAACTTTGCCTTCGACGGAAATCAGGCGAAGGTTTTTATTAGTCTGGTTGCCGCAGTAAATCATGCGATAGCGGAAATAACCGCCCCAGGGTTCACGTCCCCCCAATGCACTTTGCATAAACCAGGCGCGGGAATCGTGAATTTGTTCATCAAAGAGGGTCAGCAGTTCAGCACGCGGTTGAGTACGAATGCCGGTGCCCAGCTTGTCGATAAACAGCTGCGGATAACGACGATTGCCATCGGCTTTCATCTGCGCGTATTCCGCGTCTTCATCGTCACCGTTGATCAGGAAGATGGCGTGCTTGGGGATCACATCCAGAACGATCTGCGCAGTTTTATCTATCAAGCCACCATTAATGTCTCGCCGCCACAGCCTATAGTCGTGTTGGAATTCACGCGCAGCTTCGCGGAGTTGATATTGGGCGTTAGTCGGATCAAGATCGGGCTTGCCCTGCAAGCTTTCGTCCAGCGGCAAGCGGCTCTTTTTGGCTTCTGCTCGGCGTGAGTCAAGTGCTTTTACCGCTGCTTTATGATCATCCGCTTCTTTTTTAAGTCCTTCAGGAGTTAGCTGGGGTGCTTTGTTAAAGAAACTGTTGGCAAAATCATCGCCCTGAGGAAGCATGCTGCCGTGAGCATAACGACCAATGCGCCAGGCAGTGATCCAGCCAATCTGATCGATCAGCGCACTTTCAAGTGTCTGAGAAAGTTGATAGGCGCGATAGCCTTCTGATGTATCTCCCGGCTCTTCGCTGCCTTGCAGAGTGGTGTTGAGCAGGGTTTGACGCCAGATGTTGAAGCGTTTGACCAGCGTTTTACTGAAGTCGAATTCTCCTTGTGATTCAGGAGACATAGCTCTTGACGGTGAAACGTCTTTTATTAGTGCAGAAATACTTTTAGGTAAAACTGCTAATGGTGCACCCGCCTCAAATGCCGCAATATATATATCGTGAAGAACAATTTGCGATAATAATTCGCCAGTGCCATTACATGATTTCCCTTGATCCCCTGGAGGATAACCGCCGCCAACATCCGAGTGCATCCCGGGATAAATGACTTCCTGAGTGTTGGCCGGGTAACTGCCATCAGGACGACGAACGGAGTCAAGAGGGAAACATAAGCGCTGTTCGTGTGCGGCAACAAAATGCCGACAACACTTAATCAATCCAGGAAATTTACGCTCATCAGGTAATTGTTGACTATTATCCGCCCAGCCCATATGACCTGCAGCACCCGGCATCATGTGAGCTGCTCCAACAGACGCCACCGTATCCAGTAATCCCAGAAACTCAATACTGATGGGTAAACCAGCGAGTTTCAGGTGATCACCCTTTAGCTTGGGATCGGGTAACTGGGTTAACCAGTTTACAAAGGTCCGCGCTTCAGCAGCTCCGCGAGAAAAACCATAGATAAACAACTTAATACCCAGAAGATGGGGCTGCTGGGTTTGGGCTGCCTGACTTTCCAACGTCTTTAACAAGGGATTGATCACATTACGTCGGTTCACTTCCCCTGAAAAAGCTCCGCGAGCTTGCATGCTGGGCAGCATTCCCTTCGCTACTCCATCATCAAGGCGTTTGGCTCCTTTGGTGATGGCATAAGTCAAAGCATCCACTAATCTCAGCAACGCCCAGTTAATTCGATCTTCTCCACCTGCGGCGAAAGCCAGACCATCATTGCTGTAATCCATTTCGCCAATTTTTGGGAAGGGGGTGCCAACACCCGGAATGTAATAGCGAAAATAGCCTTCACCATCAGCATTTTGATATGTCGCATGATACAACTTCGCGATATTGGTAGGATGCGACGGTTTAGCAATACGCGTATCGTTCTCTTCGTTATTTCCCGTCCCATCGAAAAATAAGCTGATATGTAGGCTTCTACAGCAAGGGACGATGCCTTTCTTACCGATATCTTCGGCAAGACTGGCTCGGTTATCAATTTCTTCGCGAATCTGCTTTTTGTAATTGCCATTAATCTGCATTTCGCTAAGTTGCAAGCGTCCAGCATCAGGAAAAACCGGGGGCGCAAAGCAAGGCAACGCGAGGCTCATTTCACGGGACATGCCGGTGGCTCCTTCATGTTAAGTGGTTCCTTGATCGGATAATTCTCAGTGCCATACCCGGAACAAACAGTTGTGACCTTCACCTTATTACAAGGCAGAAAGTGCACAGTTAAGCCACAGCGCTCCTTGCCAAACTGCGGAATATTAACGATGGCACTGTATTGTTGATATTTTGTTCTATGCTGTTCGTATGCTTTACGGAACTCATCCGTTCCTAGTGGAGGTAAAATTACATTAGGATTGGGGTCAACTTCCCATTCAACCCTAGCTTTCAAATCAGGCGTCCACTTTTCAGGAAGCATGATGCAGCAATATCCCCCGCCTAGACCTGGAACGTGGTATCCATTCACTGAAAAACCATTTATACCCTGTCCCTCGACATGGTTTACTGCACGAAGATCGCCAGCGGTATAGCCGTCATCAACGCTTGCCTGCGAGCAACCTGAAAGTATCGAAGCAACGATAAAAAACATTCCTTTATACAACCAATCGAATGTTTTCTTTTTCATTTCCAGGCTCCTTGCATCATTAGCGTTATCTGTCCTGAAGCAGAACACTGAGAACGTTCGGATAATGACTTTAATTGCTGGAAAACATCCTGTATGGCTTGTTTATGAATAAAATCGTAGTTGTAAAATCCAGAATCATAATTAACCAGCATGACTCGATTACAAGGAAAAAATATTGCGATGACACTTGCGGCTTTAAGCAGAGAGTCATCGGGAGTATATGATTCAGTGATGTTACTGCTATCCGTCGACTCTGTTTGTAGAAGCCTTGTTCCAGCATCCCAGCTAATCGTTACAGATTCCGGGAGAATAGATGGATTATCCTTTTTCATCAGGGATGCTTTATTAAGTTTTTCCGATGCGCTACCAGCCTGAGGAATAATTTTACTTCGGGATTGAGTAAGTATTTCTCCAGTGCTTTTTTTGCGAATAGTATAATCAACGTCTGGTTGACCCGTCATATTGACGGCAAAAACTGGGACATAATTTGCCGCGGGTTGTTTATAAACTTTAGGCGAATTGCTGATGGCTAGATCGACAGGCAACAAAAGTGTATCGATCACTGCATCAAAGGGCATCGAAATAATTGAGAAAACGGGTAAAATTCCACCACTAAATAACCACATGTATGCATTAGTTGTATTGCGTATATCGATATCAACTCCGCGATACACTTTCTCACTACTTCCTCCGCGCATCATTGTCCCGCATCCAGCTAGCTGCACAAACAAAATTGCGCAGATCAACTGTTTGCTCAGCGTACTAAATATCCATTTTTTCATTCGCTTTATTCCTTATAGTCCAGTAGATCGCCTATATATCCCGCCCGGCTTGCTCTGATGGCAATTGCCAGGCATTGCGCAAAGTGTTCCTCTCGTGAGGAAACCAAAGTTGCCTGCTCCTTCATCAACGTCTCGGCATCACTAATACATCCCATCAGCTCAACCTGCGCATCACTCATGCGGTTCATCTCTGGCGCATCAGCAAGTTGTCGACCCGGGTTCCAGGTACCGGTTTTCCATACCACCTCGTCATCACGATCTCGCCAGCCCCAGAACAGCGCAATATCGGTGAAAGCCGCCTGCTGCTCTGGCGTCAGGACGTGCTCAAGTAGCGAGGGAAATACGCGATTGTCGTAATAGCGCAGTAAACCGGTTTGCTCTTCCCAGTGAACCTGTGAAAGTGCCTGCAAATGGCTACTCAGCAGGTCGAATGCCAGTGGCGATATCAGCAATGTCAATCGCGGCGTCGTGGAGAAGTGTTCCACCAGCTGTTCCAGCCAGCGCTGGTGGCTGCTGATGCTAAAATGCAATCGCATCACCAGCGGTGAATACTCTGGCGTTGCCGCTTCCGGCGTGTTCGCAAACAGCTCGAACCAGCGTAACGGCGGGTTAATTTGGTTCAGCGCCTGTTGCAGCGGCTGTGCTGTGCCAGCCTGATCAACCAGCACATCGAGATAATCCTGTCCGGCAGCAGTGCAAAGCGCGTTAGCCTGTTTCAACCATCCATTATTCATGTCCGTCATCGCTATCCCCTTGGCGCGAAAGCCAGCGCGGCTTCCTGTGCTTTTTTCAGGCACTCTTTGCACACGGATTTAGGCAGATCAGGCAGCGTTGTTTCTTCGCTGGCAGGAGAATTCTAGGCATGAACGCCACGGATGCTGGTTTTACCCGGCGAATGAATTTGGATATCACCCTGCGGCGTAATCCTGATGGTTGCGCCGCCACATCCCAGCACAATGCCGTTTTTCGCGGTCAGGCGCAGTTCACCCTGAACGGTCTGCACGCTGATATCTTTCATCGCCGTCAGTCCCAGGGTATCGCCGTGCGATTCCACCGTCAGCGGACCCTGGCCCGACACCATGCGAATCCCTTCCTGCTGCGACAGCAGGGAAATCGCCTGGCTGGCGTTGACCTGAATGCGTTTGCCACTGGCAATGCTGGTTTCCATCTGGCTTTGCAGATGCAGAGTGCTGCCTGAGTTGAGCAGAATGCTTTTGGGGCTGACAACGCCAATGCCTTCTGGCGCACTCAGCAACATGGCAGGGGATTTGAGCTGGTCGACAGCGGCCAGATAAGCCCTGAGATGCGTGACATCAGGCTGGAGATTATGGTGCGACTGAGTGATCGACTGCCAGCCGCTCATCTGGCTGATCGCACCTTTGACCAGGCTTATTGCCGATGTCATTTCCAGTACCGGCCCGGTTGCCGTGGCCTGCTTATCAGCCGTCAGGAAAAGGCCCTTGCCGGCTCGCAGCGTACCGGTGCTGTCTGTACGCAGCTCAAACCCTTCGCCGCGCTTGCTACGTGAACTGTCGACGATATGTCCGAGTGAGAGTTGGCTCTTACCGCCAAATTCCGTCGACAGTTTGACGTGCTCATATCCACGGCGATCCTCAAATCGGAGTTTGTTATTCGCCGGCGTCCTCAGCACATTGCGATGATAGTTATAGAGATTGACATGATCTTCATGGCGAGAATCATGTACCGCGCAGAGAATGTAAGGTCTGTCAGGATCGCCGTTGGTGAAGGCAATCATCACCTGTGTTCCAGCTATCAGTGGAAAATGCCAGCCGTAGACATTGCCTGCATAGGGCTTCGCCAGCCGCACCGGTACACTTTCAAAACCAGACTGCCAGGATTCGTTTAGATCGAACTGAAAACGCACCCGATAGCGGCCATGTTCATCAAGTTCTGCATATTGCGCATTTTCTACCGGGCTGGTAACGCGAGCCAGCAGCGTGCCTGCGATGTGCGGCCAGCTTTTCAACGGTGGGCGATAAGTGCTTTGCGGCCGAACGGGCACAGCGGTAAAGCGGATAACATAGGCGGTATCGCGCGAAATACGGGTTGATGAGGTAGACACTACCAGCAGGCCATCCGGCGCATCTGGCCACTCTTTACCTTGTGGCGAGATCACCATGCCCGGACGGATATCCATGCCGTTGCTCATACCGTCGAAAGTGACCTGCTCGGTGATCAGGCGTTCCTGGCGACGTCTGACAAACCACTGTCCCTGTTCCGGTAGCGCCTGGTACTCCTTGCCGAGCAACTGATAGTTTTCACCATAGCGATACAGCTCTCCCGTAAGCGCAGGCTTATCAGGATCGGTTTCCGCTTGCGCCTGCATGTCATTTTGCGCGTTGCGGTAATACTCATCATTGAGTCGTGTGCTGGCGGCAACGGATTGGCGATTAACGGAAATATCCCAGAGAGATTCCAGGCCGCCATCAAATAACCCTGACGGATGGCGAAAGACGATGCTTTGCTCAGCACCATAGGCCTGCGCGCTGTCACCCAGTACCAGCACATCTCGGTGGTTTTCTTCATCCCAGGTGAAGTAATAAAAGACACCAATGCGCGACAGATGACGCTCTATAAAGGCGAGATCGCTCTCCGCATATGAGATATAGAAATCGCGAATCGGATATTGAGTATTCAGGCGAAAGTGATAATCCAGCGAGGAATATTCCCAGCGTTTAAGGATATCCTCTACCGCACCCGGTACACTTTTATGCTGGTAAACGGCATAGGTCAGGCTGTTTTTTAGCAGCGCAAGGCGCGATTCCAGCGTGACTACATAACGTGTTTGGTCAGCAGAGGATTCGCACTGCTGGAAAGCGGTAACTACACCGCGCAAAATGCGGGGTTCCACTGACTGCCAGGGTTGGCCGTCAGGGTAAAACAATAACTGGGCCGTGCTGTTAATCAGAATATCGGCGGGAATATCGCGTGTAGCGCTAGTGAATTCAATACTGTACTTCCACGGCGAATTTAATGCCTCTTCACCGCTAAAACGCAGCACTGACAAAAGAATATCGGGACGCTGATTTTTCAGCATCTGGATGCTCAGTTGATAGTGGCTGTATATCGGCGTCTTGCCAGCCGTAATCACAAAATCCTTCTTGCCCATTTACAGATTCCTTCCTGAAATTTGTTTGCCTGAAACCTACCCTTTGACTAACAGATATTGCAGATGACCGTTCATGATGAAAGTGGCGATAATAATGGCAACCAGCACACTGCTGCGAATAAGCCACGGAGAACGTTGCCAGAAAGATGTTTTATGTTTCGAGCGCTGGATAATTATTGCTGAGTCGGCAGATCCAATCTGCTTCGGCATTAACGCTTTTAGCTGCTGCATCAGCAACTGGCGCTCCTCATCGTCTTCCGTTCGGTATTTTCCGGCATAACCCAAATGCAACATTCTGTAGTAGCAGCTAATAGCGGCTTGAGCTGTTGCAGGTTCACGAAGCAGATTTTTGATGCGGTCAAAGAATTGCTCACCACCAATGAGGTGCCCGAGAAAGTGCCCCTGCAAAGGTGTGCGTTTCCACCAGGCAGAGATATCAGCTTGCGGAATGGTCATGATCAGTTCGTCGAGAAAGACGCAGTGCGCAAATTTGATTTCTTCGCAGAGAGAAGCGGATGCTCCCGCTGTCGTGAGGTGATGCTGAACCTGTTGAATCGTATTGAAGCAGCGCTGGTAGAGTGCATCATCAACCGTGATGGATTGCCCATTACGGATCGCGAGCGCCAATAGCCAGGTATCCTGCATCAGCTCATCGAGAGTATTCGCTGTGATGTTGTGTTGTGAAAACGTCATGGGCACCTTCCTGGTAACGCCTGAACATTGTTAATCCATTAATCCAATTACCGATTTCAATCGAGAAATGGCTGTTGCTCACGCTGCTTACTTAGCCGAGCAAAGGTGGACTCGCTGCCCTGAAAGGGCGATCTCCACCTACCAACGGCCCTGAGGATATTACAAGGAGTGATAGTTGATCAAACTAACAATTTGAGTTTGTGAAACAGGATTCCAATTTTCAGCAAGGATTTACCCTCGACATTACTAGTAATCCTAACGCGATTCAGTTACTGCGGTTTTTTATTTTACATTCTGATTTTGAAAGATTTTTGATAATTCAATAAAGGGGAAGTCTGTTCTGCGTGAGTAATCATGCGGTGTGAAGATGTGAATGTTAATGATGAAAATAACGATCGATAAAACGTGATTACGTTAACAGTTTTGGCAGGTTAGGGGACATTGGCAAGGTCTATAAGGTCCAGCAAAAATTTAAGGGCCTGAGGTAGATTGGTATCGCTGAAGTGCGTCGGCAATATATCCCACCACTCAATGTTGTTAAACCACTGCTGAAATATTACTGCCGTTTTAACTCGTTCTTTTTAAGCACTAACTTTTCAATCAACTCATCCAGCCCGCTCTCAACCAGCATCTCCACCGCATCACTCCGTGTCGTTTCACTCAATCGCACAACCTGATCGATTTTCCTTAAAACAGACATACGCAACGACAGCGACACCGCTTTCTTTTTCTCTTTATCCAGAAATACCCGGCTGACGGTTTCGCTCTGTTGCAGTTCGGCATTAAGTTTGAGCGCTTCATTAATATGGCGCAGGCTTTTCTTATCGAGTTTGCCGGGTTCAGTAAGTTGGTAGCAGTGGGTGAGGCGGCTGTATTTGATCTCCGCAGACCAGGATTCACGCAGCTCTTTTAGCGCACGCGTCAGCGTGGGTTCGGAGCAGTCGAGCGAAGCGAGAATGCGGCTGGATGCGACCGGTTTGCCGCTGCTGAGCAGCGAGGCGAGCATGAATACGCGTGTCTGTCGGGTACTGAGTTGCATGGTCGATGAGGCCTGCGTTAGTGGTCAATGGTTGGTATCGCCCTCCTGGCAAATGGTTTTCGACAGTATCAGAGGGTATTTAAATATCAGGTAAATAGGGTCCGAAAATTCCTACGTCCGGTTTGTGGTTCAGTGGTAACGCGGTGGGCATGAATGCCCACCCTGCGGGGGTTGTCAGGTTACCAGCATCAACGCGCCGTCTGAGCGGGTATCGGGTGCGATGCCGTATTCCTGCGCGCGCGCCAGGATGGCGGCGGCCCAGCGGCGATGCGTCGCCGGTTCGCACATCGCGCCCTGCGATTTGAATACCGCCTGGCTTGAATTGAGGATGCGGAAGGCATCCGCCTGATCGCTGGCGGAAACCATCAACATCTCCTGAATCTTGCCGATCTGGCTCGGGTGAATGGCGGTTTTGCCCACCAAACCGTGCGCGATATCCAGCGCCATTTCCTGATCCATAATTTGCTGATCGTCGATGTGCTCGCACACCGGCGCGGTCAGCGCAAAATCCCGCGATGCGAATACCGCCACCAGCATTTTGATGGTGTAACCCATCGGGCTGTCATACAGCGTGAAGTGGCGTGAACGGCGCAGCGACAGCACATTCATCAAATCGTTACCGCCGATGCGCAGGGCGATCACGCGCTCGCGACAGGCATGGTTTTGCAGCGTGAGGGCCAGCTCGCGCATCGCCACCACGTCGAACACCTCTTCGGTTTCCAGCGTCGGCATCATGCACAGATGGCTCGGTTCGAGAATCTGCCACCACACCGGCAAGGAATCGGCGGTGAATTTCGGCAGCACAAAACCGTCTATCGCGCTGAGGTTGAGGTTTTCCACCAGCCACGCGGCCATCTCGCTGTTACGCGGACGGATAAACACCAGCGGCCACTGCGCGTTGCCATTGGCGCGCTGTTCGGCGTTCAACACATTTAAGATTTGCTGGAGATTGTGCAGCGCCTGCGGCAAATCCGCATCACTGACCGCATCTTCCAGGCAGATCACCAGCGAGCGCAACCCGCTGATTTTATTGTGCAGAATGGCATCGACGATATCGCTGCGCACCGCTGGCATATACAGCGTTGCGCCCAAACGCCACGGAGAGAGACGGCCGTTCATCACAGCACCTTTTTGATTATCGTCACGGCGCGGTATTGCCCAAGATCGGCACCCGCTTCTGTGATGGTCAGCCCTTTTTGTTGGGCAAGATAGACCAGCAGCGCCACGTCGGGATCGTCCACCGAACGGACCAGCACCTGATCCGGCACGCGACGCAGCACGGCGCGCGTGGCTTCGGCGATGCCCGGCTTGATGCGGTTGATGCTGTTCACCTGATAACGCGCCGCCAGCATGGCGATCACCGCTTCACTTTGCGCCACCAGCTGCTGCTGATGTTGTGGATCCTGCTGGCACGCGGGCAGGGCGCTGACATCCAGCGATCGCGCGTATTCCGCCACGGTGTTCACCAGCTGCTGGCTGCAATCGTATTGCGCCAGATGGTCGCACTGCACGCAGCCGTGTAAGCCCGCTTCAGACCACAACGAGCGCGAGATCAAACCTGAAACCGGCGCGCCCATAATGCCAAACGGGATCAGCCAGTCATCATCGCTGGCCGAAAGCCACGCCCGACCGCACGGATCGGCCAGCACCACCAAGCGCGGCTGTGCCGGATAGCCGGGACGATGTTCGAGGCTGCGGATCAGCTCGCCGGTGATGGCGCCTTTGCCGGTCCAGCCATCAACGAACACAATGCCTGCGGTGCCGTGGCGCGCTTCGATGATCTCCAGCGCGGCCTGATCAATACCGCGATCGCGGATGATGCTGATGCCGTAATGGTAGGATTCGCGGCCCATCGCGCGCAGCGCCTGTTGCAGCATCACGCCGAGCGGCACCCCCGCGCGCACCAGGCTGGCGAGCACAATCGGCGTGTCGCCAAACTGGTGTGCCAGCGTCCGCGCCAGCATGGTGACTTCTTGCGCCAGGCGTCCGGCACCGGCGTCAAGCGCGCGGGAAAACAGCTCAAGGTGCCAGCGCGTCGGTTCCGGTTCCTGACTCAACATCTCGGAATAGTGGCGCGCGCCAGATTGGATCAGCTGCTCTTTTTGCTCCACCGGCGTCATGTCGATTTCAACCGGCTTCAGCAGAAATTCGACGTCGCCGGCTCGGTACGATCCAGAGAAAGGCAAGTTATTCACCATCTGTTTGTTCTCCGAATATTGCCTGGTTGATGCGTTCGGCAAACTGGCTCTGACGCGGAATGCCGTACCAGCTGCACAGCTTCATAAAGCGGTGATCGCTGAGGCTGTCGCCAAGGCCAATCACCGGGAAAACGCCGCGCTCGTTACGCAGCTTTTCCAGCAGGTAGCTGACGGCTAAGCCTTTTTCCACCACGTTCGGCAGCCAGGCGACGTTGTTGCTGTTGCGATGGATGTAATAACCGGCGGTGGGGAAGCGTTGCTCGATTTCATCGGCGATGGCGTAAAGCTCTTCGAGGCGCGTACTGTCGCGGTGCTTCATCACCAGATAGATCGGCGTGACGCCATATTCATAGTTGATGCGCGCCCAGCCGTTGATGTCGCGCTCTGCCATCAGGTCGGTGATCGCCTGCTGCATCGAGAGCAGCGCCGGGCCGTACGGCGTCAGTTTTTCCAGCATCTGCGCGCGCCATTCGGCATCTTCCTCACCTTGCGGGTTGAGGATCACCGCGCCGTGCGTGGTCACCGCCCACGAACGAAAGGGGATCTGCACGCGGGCGATCTCTTCGGTGCCGCGCGCGGTGACCGGGATCAAATCGGCCTGCTCGATCATCCAGTCAACCAGCATCGACTGCTCTTCCGTCATAAAGCTGCGCGGTTGCAGGCTGAGATCGAGCGCGCCAGTACGGAACGGCTCAAGATCCAGCTCGTCCACCATTTTGCGGCGCGTTTGAAATAGCGTGTCGTCAAGGTCGGAAAAAATCACCGGTTTATTCATAGCTGATCACCTCCACCAGTGGCGCAACCTGGGCCAGTGCCGTGGTTAACAGCGGATCCACGCTGTCGACCGGCGTTTCGATGCACAGCAAAATGCGGTCAAACTGCTGATGCGCCACGTTGTAAACGAAGTTGGCGATGCCGAGACCGTAGTTATCACCGAAGGCGATAGCTGATTCGATGGCAAATCCGGTAGCGATTGGCGAGCGCGTGGTGGAGCTGTATTTCACCTCTGCGCCTTGTGCCGCCAGACGTTCAGCCAGCAAGAAAGGTTCCCAGACAAATTCGCTGCTGCCGAGCACGAGAATTTTTTCTCCCGGCTGCGCCTGAATCGCGCAACCCAGATCGCCCGCTGGCGCTGCCATGCCGAGTCGGCCCCAGCGCTGTTTGCCGGTGATGGGCACGGTGGCGGCATCGTTAAGCACCATCGCTGGCATCGGCGGCAGTGCGGCGTCGGGATCCTGCTGCCAGTGCCAGTCGCCTTGCACCAGCGACACGCTGCGCACCGGCACCGGACAGCGCGCGGGTAACGCATCGCCGCTCCAGTCGGTGAGCGTGACGGCGATAACCTGCTCGATCTGCGTTAAGCCGCCGTCGTTGCGCAGCGCTTCGAGCAGGTTAATAAAGGTGTTGCCGGTGGTGGCTTCGTCATCAATCATTACCAGCGTGCGCGCGTTGATCACGCGCTGGCGCAGCTGCGCATCATCGGGCAGGTAGATCAAATGATCGGTGGCGTGGCTGTGATTCTCTTTGAACTCGCACAGCAAATCGGCCTGCTGCGGATGACGCGTTGAGGTGAGATACACCGGTTCGCTGACGCGCTGGCGCACTTCATCAAATACGCCTGCGCCGAGGCCAACGGCGGTTTCCGCCATGCCGATAAACAGCACCGGGCCGTCAGAAAGCGGCGGGAACTGCTCCGCCAGTTGGCGATACACGGCGCGCATTTTCTCCGGCGCGACCGGAATGTGGCGGCCAAGCACTTTACTGACGAACAAAAAAGCGCGTTTGGGATTGCGGCGCTCGGCGATCTCGAACAGATCGTCGATGGCGCTGATGCCGCCGGTTGGCGTAACGCTCAGCGTGCCGCATGACAGCGTCCTGCTCCAAAGTGTGGTCATGGATTGTTCCTTATTGAACCTGGTTGGACAGGACGGGGTTGTACGCCACCACGTCGCTCAGCGCGCGGACGGTGGCTGGCGTGAAGTCGCGGCGGGCGTTGTCGATCACCTGCTGCTGACTGATCAAGCCTAGCTGGCGCAGGGCAAACAAGCCGGGAAGATTGACGCTGCTGAAACGGGTATAACCAATGCCGCCGGAAGGGCGCATATTGATCTCCAGTAATAGCGGTTTGCCGCTGGCATCATTGCGCGTCTGCACGTTGATCAATCCATCCGCGCCCATCGCAGCGGCACAGGCTAGCGCCAGTTCAAAGGCTTCGCCGCGGTTTTCCAGATACTGCAGCGCCCCTTCTTTGCGGCGCGCCACGGCGGCCAGCACCTTGCCGTTTTCCGCCAGCATATCAACCGAATATTCCGGGCCCGGCAGATACGGCATCAGGACTAGCGGCTCCATGCTGTCGGCGGCTTCCAGCGCCTGTAAGTAATATTCGGCTTTCACCCGGCGTGCGTCGGGATGGGTAAACGGCGCCATCGGCGAGACGCTTTCATCAAACTGCCAGAATCCCATGCCATAAATACCGGTAACCGGTTTTACGCACAGCGGCAGATCGCCAAAGGGTTTACCGGCGATCAGCTCACGCAACTGTACGGGCGAATCAACGCGCAGTGAAGGCACCACCGGCAAATTCAGGCTTTTCATATGGTGGGCAAACGCGACTTTGTCATCGGCCAGATCCAGCATCGCAACATCGCGTGCGCCGGTGGTTAAGCGCGCACCGCTGGCTTCGATAGCGGCGCGATGGGCTTCAAACCAATGAGCATGTCGACCGGTATGGATCGCCTGAATGGCATATTTTTCTACGGTGGAAAGAATAAATTCGAGGCGCTGATTAATATCATCAGGTTCAATTAATGCATGATCCGCCAGAGAAAGTATTTCATTACGCGATTGGCGATGTGATGCATAAATCGACACGTTGTAGTTATGTTTTTTAACTGCAGATGTTATGCCATTAATTATATCGCGCTGGGAGGATAAACCTTCCATTAGCCAAATTTTGTGAGACATTTCTAATTATTTCCGCAAGAGGCTGGTGGCTGGATTATGGTTTGCGAGTTTATTTCTCACTTTGAAATGAGTCAATCATAATATGATTTTTTACCCTAACGTAACCTTATGAATTTTAATGTAAAGAATTGTCATGTTTAGTGCGTTGCTGGTTCGGGCTGGATTCTTTTAAGTTGTTCTTCTGCAAGGATTTATTGTATTTCATAAAATTGCTGTGAAAATTAATGCTGAACATGAATATCCTCATGTTATGATTTTGCCCTCATGGAATTTGTTGCAAATATAAAACCCTTTTCAAACCTGTTTGAAGGAATTATGACATGGTTTCATTAAGCAAGAATCAGACGGTTTCACTCAGCAAACAAACCGCTTCGCTGAATAAATTACATTTCGGCTTAGGCTGGGATCCCATTAAAAAGAAAGGCTTCATGGGCAAGCTTTTTGGTGGTGGCAGCGATTCCATCGATCTGGATGCCAGCTGCGTATTATTGGATCAATCTGGTCATGCCATTGATACCATCTGGTTCCGCGCATTAACCTCTAAATGTGGTGCGGTGAAACACAGCGGCGATAACCGTACTGGCGAAGGCGATGGCGACGATGAAGTGATCATCGTTGAGTTGTCACGTCTGCCAGCTAACGTTGAGTATCTGGCGTTCACCGTGAACAGCTTCCAGGGTCAAACCTTCAATGAAGTGGAAAATGCCTTCTGCCGCGTGGTGGATCAAAACGGCAAAGAGCTGGCGCGCTATGAGCTGACTGAGCAAGGCAGCCATACCGGCATTGTGATTGCTTCGCTGCACCGCAACGGCGGGCTGTGGGACTTCACGGCGCATGGCCGCGCGAGTGCCGGCCGTACCATTGACGCGATGCAAAACGACATCGTTGCCGCAGTGGTGCGCTAATGAATATGACGCCGGGGAGCAATGCTCCCGTTCCCGCTAATCTGCTGACGGTGCGCGTACTCGCTGGCGCCGCCGTTGATGCTTCGGCCTTTCGTCTGTTCGCCAGCGGCAAAGTCAATGGCGATGCCGATATGGTGTTCTACGGTCAGCCGGATAACGATGACCGCACCATCAGCCTGAAAAGCGAAGGGCACAACTCTGCCTTTTCTGTCGATCTTAACCGCTTGCGTCCTGACGTGCAGAAAGTGGCCTTTACCGTTACCTGTGACGGCGGCCGCAACGTGTCGGGTTTGCAACGTCTGGCGATTCAGGTGGAGCAGAGCGGTGAAGTGTTGCTGAATGGCAGCGTGGAGCTGGTAGGACGTCAGGAAGCAGCGTTGATCCTCGGCGAACTTTACCGCCGCAATAATGAGTGGAAATTCCGCTTTATTGCGCAGGGTTTCAACGGCGGCTTAAAGCCGCTGGCGGAACATTTTGGTGTGGATGTGGCTGAACCCGCGCCTGCCCCAACGCCTGCGCCTGCACCGCAGGCGTCACCGGCTCCAGCACCGACACCCGCGCCGGCAAAAATCAATCTGAGCAAAGTGTCTCTTACCAAAGAGAAGCCAGCTATCAGCCTGACCAAGCGCGATAACTTCGGTGAGATCCGCATCAATCTGAACTGGCACCGTGAAACCAGCAGTGGCGGCGGGTTGCGCGGATTGTTCGGCGGCAACAAAGGCGTGGATCTCGATCTCGGCGCCTTCGTTGAGCTGCAAGACGGCTCGCGCGGTGTGATCCAGGCGCTGGGCGGCAATTTTGGCGCTATGCATGCCAAACCTTTCGTACACTTGCAGGGCGATGATCGCACCGGCGAAGTGACCGACGGCGAATGGCTGCACATCAACGGTCGCGAATGGAGTCAGATTCGCGAGGTATTAATTTTCGCCTTCATCTATCAAGGTGCGGCGAGCTGGGACAAAACGGATGGCGTAGTCACGCTGCACATTCCAGACCAGCCTCCGATTGAAACGCGTATGACTGAAGGGGAGAACCGCCGCAACATGTGTGCGATTGCTCGCCTGGTCAATGAGAACGGCAGTATCCGCGTCGAGCGTATCAATCAGTTCTTTAACGGGCATTCCGATATGGACAAAGCTTTCGGTTGGGGATTCAACTGGCGAGCCGGCTCCAAATAATAACAGACAGAGGATTCACTATGAGCTTTTTCAACAAGGTCAAAGGGGCATTTAATTCCGGCCGCGATGAATTAACCAAACAGGTTAGCCGCTTTAAGAACAAGAAATTTATGCAAGGCACCGTCGCGGTTTGCGCACGCATTGCGGTGGCAGACGGCGGCGTGAGCGCGGAAGAGAAGCAAAAGATGATCGGTTTTCTGCGCGCCTCCGAAGAGTTGAAAGTCTTTGATACCAATGAAGTGATTGAGTTCTTCAACAAGCTGGTGAGCAGCTTTGATTTCGATCTGGAAATCGGCAAGGGCGAAACTATGAAGCACATCATGGCGTTGAAAGATCAGCCGGAAGCCGCACAGTTGGCGATCCGCGTAGGTATTGCTGTCGGTAAGAGTGATGGTGATTTTGATGCTGACGAGCAGAAAGCGGTGCGTGAAATCGCCGTCGCTTTGGGCTTTGATCCAGCAATATTTGGTCTGTAATTTTTTATCTTTTAAGGGTTCATCATGGTGTCTACGCACATTGGCTTCCCAACTGAAACAGTCGCGGTTTTCATCGCGCTGTCGGTGGGCGCTATTTTTATCGACCTGTTCATGCACCGCGGCGACAAGCCGATTTCGCTGAAAAGCGCGGCGCTGTGGTCGGTGTTCTGGGTGGCGGTGGCGATGGGTTTCGCCGGCTTCCTCTATATCCATCACGGCGCTGAAGTTGCCAGCCTGTTCGTGACCGGTTACGCGCTGGAGAAAGTACTTTCCGTCGATAACCTGTTCGTGATGATGGCGATCTTCTCGTGGTTTGCTGTTCCGGACCGCTATCGTCACCGCGTGCTCTACTGGGGCATCATCGGTGCCATCGTTTTCCGTGGCATCTTCGTGGCGATCGGTACCGGCTTGCTGAGCCTTGGTCCGTATGTCGAAATCGTGTTTGCGCTGATCGTCGCGTGGACGGCGGTGATGATGCTGAAAAGCGGCGATGACAGCGACGAGATCGAAGATTACTCGCAGCACCTTGCTTATCGCATGGTGAAGCGCTTCTTCCCAATCTGGCCAAAAATGCGCGGTAACGCCTTCCTGCTGAATCAGAAGGAAGTTGATGAAGAGCTGCAGAAGCCAGAAAACAAAGACGTAGCGATTGGTCGCGGCAAGAAAGCAGCGCTGTATGCCACGCCGTTGATGCTGTGTGTGGCGGTGGTTGAACTCTCTGACGTGATGTTCGCCTTTGACTCCGTGCCGGCGATTATCGCAGTAAGCCGTGAACCGCTGATCGTTTATAGCGCCATGATGTTCGCCATCCTCGGCTTGCGTACACTGTACTTCGTACTTGAAGCATTGAAGCAGTATCTGGTTCACCTCGAGAAAGCCGTCATCGTGCTGCTGTTCTTCATCGCGGTGAAACTGGGTCTGAATGCTACCGATCATATCTGGCATCACGGCTACAGCATCTCTGCTAGCGCCAGCCTGTTTGTGGTACTCGGCGTGTTAGCGGTCGGTATCGTACTCAGCGTGATGTTCCCCGGTAAACCCGAGGAAAAAGAAGAGAGCTGATCTTCTGCCAGCAATGAGTCTGAAAAATCATTAACCAAGAGGTAATTACAATGAGCGTTTCTCTTTCTAAAGGCGGTAACGTTTCGCTGAGCAAAGCGGCACCAACCATGAAAAACGTCCTCGTTGGCCTTGGCTGGGATGCACGTTCCACCGATGGTCAGGACTTTGACCTTGATGCGTCAGCGTTCTTGCTGTCCGCCAGCGGCAAAGTCCGCGGCGATGCTGACTTTATTTTCTACAACAATCTGGTCTCTTCCGACGGTTCCGTTTCCCACACCGGTGACAACCGTACTGGTGCAGGCGATGGCGATGATGAATCGCTGAAAATCAAACTGGATTTGATTCCGGCTGACGTCGACAAGATTGTGTTTGTGGTCACCATCCACGATGCGCAGACCCGTCGTCAGAGCTTTGGCCAGGTTTCCGGCGCGTTTATCCGCCTGGTCAACGATGACGATCGCAGTGAAGTGGCGCGTTACGATTTGACCGAAGATGCCTCAACTGAAACCGCGATGCTGTTTGGTGAGCTGTACCGTAACGGCGCCGAGTGGAAATTCCGCGCGGTAGGCCAGGGTTATGCCGGCGGCCTCGCTTCGGTATGTGCTCAGTACGGCATCAACGCGTCTTAATTATCACGGGCAGCTTCGCGCAGCCCGCATCATCCAATTAAAAGCAGGAGCTTTAAAATGGCAGTTTCTCTGGTAAAAGGCGGTAACGTTTCCCTGACTAAAGAAGCACCCACCATGAATGTTGCCATGGCGGGTCTGGGTTGGGATGCACGTGTAACAGATGGTCAGGACTTCGACCTCGACGCGTCAGTATTTATGGTCGGTGACGACGGTAAAGTGCTGAGCGATGCCAGCTTCATCTTCTTCAACAACAAGCAGAGCGCTTGTGGTTCCGTTGAGCATCAGGGCGATAACCGCACCGGTGCCGGCGATGGCGATGACGAGCAGGTTAAAATTACCCTGTCTAAAGTACCGGCTGAGGTGAAGAAGCTGGTCTTCGCGGTGACCATTTATGATGCCGAAGCGCGTAAGCAGAACTTCGGCATGGTGAGCAACAGCTTCATGCGTATCTTCAATAATGACAGCGGTGCTGAAATCGCCCGTTTCGACCTGTCTGAAGATGCGTCTACCGAAACCGCGATGGTGTTTGGTGAGCTGTATCGCAATGGTGCCGAGTGGAAATTCAAAGCCGTTGGTCAGGGCTTCGCAGGCGGCCTGTCAGCGCTGGCTTCCCAGCACGGCGTGAGCGTCTGATTCAAAGCATGGCTAACAAAGCCCCGGCTGGTCCGGGGCTTTTTACTGTCTCAATAATGGATCAAAACGACTAAGTGCTTATTGCGTAGCGACGAAGTGTCAATCGGTCGCCATGAATGGTGCCCCTAAGGATCCAGACGCAGCATGCGCAGTTTTTCCATTGGCACGCGGCGTTTTTTCCACGTTGGATGGAAATGACGCCAGTGTGGATCCTGCGCGGCGGCCAGTAACTCAAAATCACCGCGCGTATCGCCCCAGGCGCGCAGGTGATAGTTATGCAGCGGGCCGTAAACGCTTTCCAGTCGCTTGACCTTTTGCCCGCAGCGGCAGTTATGGCCGGTAATTTTACCAGTAAGAATGCCGTCTACCACTTCTAATTGGGTACCGATCAGATTGATGCCCAGACGCTCGGCGAACGGTTCTAACACCATCGCTGGCGAGGCGGAACAGATGGTCACTTCGGCGCTGGAGTTCACTTCGGCGGCAACCGCTAACAGCCCGGCTGGGCGCATTAGCTTATTCCAGTTTGCCGCGCAGAAAAGTTGCGCCTGCTGGCGAATCCATTGCTCCTCAACGCCGGTTAAAAAGGTGTGAATCAACACTTCTTTTAACTCATCACGCGTTAGCTTTTTCCGCATGCAGCGCAGCGTAGGGAATGCCAGTTTGGCAATTTTGCGTGCGAACGCGCGTTTGCCAAAGCTGAAACGCAGAAAGGGGATGAAGCTGTCGTGAATGGTCAGCGTGCCGTCAAAATCGAAGACTGACAGAACCTGATTTTCACGCGCTAAGGAGGATTCCATGGACATGTTGTTCTCTTTTGTCGCAAGCCGTAATCAATGCCACGATGATAGCAAATGGCTGGCCGATATTCTCATGCGTGAATGCGGCTACCGATAAACGGTAGCCGTTTGAAACGCTTACTCGCGGATTTTGCCCTCTTCCTCGCGGGTTTTACCCTCTTCGATAAACTCTTCGTCGATCTCTTCGGAGTTCTCACGGTTATCGCGACCAGAAAGCAGATTCCAGCAGGCAATAAACAGCGCGGCGATCAGCGGACCAATTACAAAGCCGTTGATGCCGTACACTTCCATGCCGCCCAGCGTGGAGATCAGGATCAGATAGTCCGGCATTTTGGTGTCTTTACCGACCAGCAGCGGACGCAGAATATTGTCCACCAGGCCAACCACCACCACGAAGAAGCCAATCAGGAACAGCGCTTTCCAGATGGCGCTGGTGGCGAAGAAGAAGATGGTTGCCGGTACCCAGACAATGGCGGAACCGACCGCCGGAATCAGTGACAGGAACGCCATCAAGGTGCCCCACAGCAAGCTGCCATCAATGCCGGTGATCCAGAAGGCGATGCCGCCCAGCACACCTTGTACCACCGCAACCACCACCGTGCCTTTGACCGTGGCGCGCGATACCGCTGCGAACTTCATCAGCAGGTGATGTTTCACGTAGGTTGAAAGCGGCAGCGCTTCCAGAATCAAATTCACCAGCCAGGCGCCATCTTTCAACAGGAAGAACAGCAGATAGAGCATCACGCCAAAGCCAACGGTAAAGGTGAACGTCCCTTTACCGATCAGGAACACGCTGCCCGCCATGTATTGGCCGCCTTTCAGCGCAAAGCCAGAGAGCTTCTGCTGAATCTCCTGCGCGTTGTTCAGGTTGTTATCGGCGAGATAGTTGCGTGCCCAGGAAGGCAGATGCTGCAGCAGATCGGCAAACACCGCTGGGAACTGCGCGGAGTTGTTCTGCAGCTTGGTGTAGACGGTGTTAACTTCAACCACCATTGAAGAGGTGATCAGCGCCAGCGGCGTGAACACCATCAGGCAGATAATCAGCAACGTAGCGAACGAAGCCAGGCCGTTGCGATCGCCCATTTTACGGCGCAGCAGCGACTTCAGTGGATGGAAGATCACCGCCAGAATCGCGGCCCAGAAAATGGCAGAAAAATAGGGTGTCAGCACATCAAAAAAGGCGAAGGTGACGATCGCCAAAATAACGATAAAGAAGCCTAAATTAAGTCCTTTAATACGCATTACATAGTCTCGTCAGTAGATAGGGCGAATGAACTATAGAACGCTTAACGGGGAAAGTAATGTTTTTAGGATCGATGGTTCGCTCAAGCTCGTGAAGAGAGCAGACACAAGATGTCCCGATTTGTCCGCCTGATGTCTGTTCACTGGCTGGCGCGGCAGCACTATTACGGTGATGATGGTGGCTGAAACTCACCGGAGGAAATCATGCTGGAACTACGTCCTAACTGCGAATGCTGCGATAGAGATCTGCCGCCGGAGTCGCTTGAGGCGCGCATCTGTTCATTTGAATGCACGTTCTGTGTGGCGTGCGCGGAAGGTATCCTGGCGCAGCGCTGCCCGAATTGCAGCGGTGAACTGGTGCGTCGACCGATTCGTCCTGCTGCAGCGTTAGCACGTCATCCGGCGTCCTCAACGCGCCATTTATCTTCTTTATGAGATAGTGAGCGTGCAAACCAATATTCTGCTCATGTAAACGTTTACCCTAAATAGTTTATCAGGCTGCCTCGTGATATTTAAACGTTACGCAAGCAGGGTAATTTTGAGCACGATAGTAATCACCGCCGTGTATTAATGTTGGTGATAAACAATCCGCGCCTAATAAGGAGCAGTAATTGTTAAATACTCATCAGGTTGCGCGTGCGGCGTGCTGAGATTATAAAGGTTTAAAGAGCAAATAGTGTTGTTTTTAAAGGGATATTAACCATTCTTGATAGCATGGATTAGCTGCTTGAATGCCTTATTGTTGTGTCTTTGCTGAATCTGGTCAGAGCACAGACCTTATTTATCCTGAAACAACGTTCCTAAAATAATATTTGTTTCTGTCATTTAATTTTTGCGTATTTTTCTGAAAAATAGCCCTTTTCAAAAGAAGTTTTCAATTTTAAATGGTATTGTTTGCTGGCAATGCTAGTGATGTGGCGTTGTGTGCTTCAGTTTTACCCTCACTTTTGCAGGGTTTACCCCTTTATGCAATTTCTGGAAATTGAGTTATCCACCCGATCCTTGCGATCGGGTTTTTCTTTATATTTCCCGCTCTCGCCGCAATAAACGCTGATGCGTCTCTTCGATCCCGTTAATGTCAGAAAATACACAACCGTTAAGAAAGTGACAAGTTGACGTAATTTCCTGTAAGTGTGCGGTTTTTAAGAGTTTTGGAAATGCTTTTCTGTCTCCAGTTAATCAATAGTAATGCTTAACGGCACAGCAACCGCCGTTATCATTGGAGGCAACACCATGAAAAAAACAACATTAACTCTTATTGCGTCATTTATTGCATGCAGCACACTGTTTTCTAGCGTCTCGTGGGCAGACGGCCCAGGTGACCAGCGCTGGCAGCCGCACGGCGGCGACCAGCATCAGGACCACGGACGTGGCCCGGATCGTGGCGGCGACCGCGGACCGGATCGCGGCAATCATCACGACCGTGGTCACGATCACGATCGCGGCCCGGATCGTCATGACCGTTATGCTGACCATCGTATGCCGGAAGGGCATCGTGACGGCGACCGCTTCGCCTGGGGCGGACATGACTTCCGTCGCGGCTATCCGGCACCGCCGGAGTTTCGTGGTCCGCATTATCGCGTAGATGACTGGCGTGACCGTGGTCTGTATGAACCACCGCGCGGTGAGCATTGGGCTTACATCGACGGTAATTACGTGCTGGTGGCCGCAGCAACCGGCATCATTACCGCAATTCTGCTCAACGGCGCGTTCAACTAATCCCTCCGCGGATGGCTGCGGCCATCCGTGTTTCTCTGCGCTTTATCCGCTCACCAGGTTATTCTCTCTACGACCCGTTTTTCCTTTCGATACGTTAAGGAGTGATGATGACCGTGGTAAAAATGGTGGCGGTGGATAAAGACGGCACCTTTCTCGACGACAAGAAACAGTACAATCGCGCGCGTTTTAACGCCTGCTATCAGGAAATGAAGCAGCGCGGCATCAAGTTTGTGGTAGCCAGCGGCAACCAGTATTACCAACTCAAATCCTTCTTCCCTGAGATCGCCCACGAAATTGCCTTCGTGGCGGAGAACGGCGCGTGGATTATCGATTGTGATGAAGAGTTATTCTGCGGCGAGTTTTCCCGTCCGGATATTGATGCGGTGCTGGATACGTTGCACAACGGTAATTATCCCGAACTGCGTTACATCCTGTGCGGACGCGACAGCGCGTACTACTTCGAAGGCCTTGATGAAAAGTGGCTGGTGAAAATGCGTCACTATTGCCACCGCCTGAAGGCGATTCGCAGCCTCGATGACGTGGCGGGCGATAAGCTGTTCAAGTTTGCGCTGAATCTGTCTGATGATTACGTGGAACCGCTGATGGCGGACATTGAGCGTCTGCATCAGGGGGCGGCTGCCGCCACGTCCAGCGGTCATGGATCGGTGGATTTGATCGTGCCGGGCAACCATAAAGGTCACGGCCTCGATCTGTTGGGCAAACGCTGGGGCATCGAACGCAGTGAAATTCTGGTGTTTGGCGACGGCGGTAACGATCTCGAAATGCTGCAGCAGTCGGGCTTCAGCTTTGCCATGGCGAACGCACCGCAGAAGGTCAAAGATGCGGCCCGCTTTGAAGCGCCGGGTAATAACGACGAGGGCGTTTTACAGGTGATTGAGCAGATGCTGGCCGGCAAACCGCCGTTTGTCATCTGATCGTCATTTATAGCTGAATTTATTCTTTGCTTTGCCGATATTCGATTGTGACGGAACGCACAATTCGCCGCTGAGCGGCACTTCTTATCTCAATCGTTAATGCAGTCGGTTAGAAAGGATAAATTATGTTGCCAACCCGTTTGGCTGCCCGCATGACGCTGGGTGGCCTGCTATTACTGTGCGTCACCACCGCAGTCGTATTTTCCGTTCTGTTGTTGCGCGGTCAGCCGCGCGTCATCGAAGCCAGCCATACGCTGATTGAGCAGGCCGGTAGCAATCTGGTCAGCCAATTAAATCAGCAGCTGGTGCGTATTGAAGGCGAGGCCGTCAGCATGGCGCGCCTTGCTGAAGTGTTGCCGCACGATGCCACGCTGTGGCAGCAAAGCTTCCCACAAATCATCAACAGCAGCGGCAATAAAACCATTGCCGGCGGCGGTGTGTGGCCGGAACCCGATGCGTTTAGCGCCGGTGTGCAACGTCGTAGCTTCTTCTGGGCGCGACAGGGTGATGGCGCGCTGGCCTATTCCGATGACTACAACCTGCCTGCGGGCAACGGCTATCAACAGGAAAGCTGGTACAGCGCGGTGCGTAACGGACCGCGCGATCGTTGCGGTTGGTCGGAGGTTTATCAGGATCCGGTCTCCGGTGTGAAAATGGTGACCTGCAGCGTGCCGTATGCGGCGGGCGATCGGTTTGCCGGTGTCGCAACGCTGGATGTGCAGCTGGATAATCTTGCGGGCTTTATGCAGCAGAAAGGGCAGGTGACGGGCGGTTATGCCTTTGCGCTCGATAGCGCGGGCAATCTGCTCTATTACCCAGGCCAGGATATGAAATCGCTCACCACCTTGAGCAGCCTGGCGGAAAAATCCAGCTGGCTGGCGCCGCTGGCCGCCCGTATCACCCAGTTGAAGGGCGATGGCGATGTATTACAACTGTCGGATTTTGCAGACGGCTACTTGCACAACAGCGCGCAGGTGACGCTGTTCCGCATGCCCGGCACCGGTTGGGTGATTGGCCTGGTAACGCCGGAAAGTGCCGTCAGCGGCCTGGCGCGTACCATGATGCGCGACATCTTCACTTTCCTGATTCCGGCGATGATCGTGCTGCTGCTGTTAACCTGGGCGTTTACCCAACGCATTGGCCAACGTCTGAAGGCGACGCACGCGGCGCTGGATGAGATTGCCAATGGCGATGGCGATTTAACCCGCCGTCTGACCAAAAGTGGGCGCGATGAGCTGGCGGATATTGCCGGTGCGTTCAACAGCTTTGTCGATAAGATCGCTGGCGTGATTACCCGCGTGCAGGGCAGCGGCGAAACGGTGGCGGCCAACGCATCGGGATTAGCGCACAGCAACACCGCGCTGTCGGAGAAAATCGCTGAGCAGGCTGCGGCGCTTGAGCAGAGTGCGGCGGCGATGGAGCAGCTTAACGCCACCGTGCAGCAAAACGCTGAAAATACCCGACTGGCTGATGCTGCCGCCGAACAGACCGCGCAGATTGCCCGCAGCAGCAGCGAAGTGATGGGCGAAGTGGTGAGCACCATGGGCGCTATTCAATCCTCGTCGCGCCGCGTGGCGGAGATTCTGACGGTGATTGACAGCATCGCGTTTCAAACCAACATCCTTGCCCTGAATGCGGCGGTGGAAGCGGCACGCGCCGGTGAGCAAGGGCGTGGTTTTGCGGTGGTGGCATCTGAAGTGCGCGCCTTAGCCCAGCGCAGCGCCACGGCGGCGCAGGAGATCAAAGCGCTGATTGCCGATTCCGACAGCAACGTGCTGGCCGGCAGTAAACTGGTGGAAGGCGCGGGGCAGCAGCTTTCGCAACTGGTTTCCGACGTGCATAAAGTGAAGCAGGTAGTCAGCGAGATGCGCGTGGCTGGTGATGAGCAGAGCAAAGGTATTGCGGAAGTGACGCTGGCCGTATCACAGATGGAGCGCGGTATTCAGCAAAACCTGATGCTGGTGACGCAAACCGCCGAAAATACCCAGGCGCTGCGTGATGAAGCGGCGCAGCTGGCGCAAGAGATGGCGATGTTTAAAGTGGCTGAGCAGTAAAAAATCGGGCAGCGTCGGCTGCCCGTTATCATTTAGACGATGCGCCAGGCGGCGGCAATCATCTCGGTTAACGTCGGTGCATCGTAGCTGACCCAGCCGTTTTTGCTGTTGGCGCGCGACACAATCCAGTCAACGTCGGTGGCTGACAGCGTTGGGCCTTCTAACCAGAACGGCACGATCGCCTGCTGCTGGATCCAGGCTTTCAACGCCAGCGCGGGCGGCGCGGGATCGTCCGGCAGCAGCTGTTGGCCGAACTGCGCCATCAAACGTTGCTGTTCAGCATGCTCGGTTTCTGCCAGCACCTCGAGGAACGGGAACAGTAAACGTCCGCACACTTCGCCGTGATGGAACGGCTTGATTGCCCCCAACTCACCGGCAATGCCGTGGATCACGCCCAATCCGGCGCTGCTCAGACACACGCCACCCAACCATGACGCCATCATCATCGCTTCGCGCGCGGCATCTCCACGCTCGTCGTCACGGTTTAAATCTGGCCAAGCCTGGAAGAACAGTCGCAGCCCATTAAGGGCAGTTTGCTGGGTGAACAAATTGCCTTTGCGCGACAGATAGGCTTCGAAAAGATGGGTGAAGGCATCGATGGCGCAGGTTGCCAGCACGCTGTCGGGCGCGCCTTTTAGCAGATCAGGATCGAGAATTGCGACCTGCGGCACAAACACCGGATGGCGTAGCGACGCTTTGACCTGAATATGCTGCTGATCGGTCACCACTGCGTTCTGCGTGGCTTCGCTGCCGGTGCCGGCCGTGGTGGGAATGGCGATCAGCGGCAAGGTCACCGCTTGCACTGGCGTATCACCGACTTTCTCCAGATAGCGCGCGGTATTCAGCGGGTGCTGCATCATCGCGCTAAAGGCTTTAGCCGCATCCAGCACGCTGCCGCCGCCAATCGCCACCACGCGATCAACATGGCCGCGCCAGCGTCGCACCCAGCCATCAATCTCATCTGGCGAGGCTTCATGGCTGACAATCTCGTAACCGATGATGTGATCGTTGAGCGCGGCACCTAAGCGCGTCCAGGCCGGACCATTCAGGAATGAGCGGCCGCAAAACAGCAGCGTCGGCTGGGTATTGGCCGCCAGCAGCGGAATCAGTTGGTCAATGCTGCCGCGCCCAAACAGGGTTTGTTGATTACTGTACAACTCGATCAGATTCTCACTCACCTGCACGTCCTTCTTGTTTGGCTCAAAGACCTAAGTGTAACCATAAGCCATGACACTCCCGCTGCAAACATTCTGATAACCCGCTGGCAAAAAGTTGATCACCTTCGCAAAACAGAAATTCCGCTGCGGCGCCAGGTGCTTTGTACGCAATGTTACCCTTAACATGATACCCGTAACATTGCTCAGCAGGATGTTTACTGTGGTGCACGTTGTTGATTCTCATGTCCTCTGGGATAACCAAAATAAACCGCTGCCGGTAACTTACCGTGCGCAAAAGTGGAGAAAAATTATGCCATTACTCTATGTGGCGATTGGCGTAGCGTTACTGCTGTTGCTGATGATTCGTTTCAAACTGAACGGATTTATTGCGCTGATTCTGGTGGCGCTGGCCGTTGGCATGATGCAGGGCATGCCGGTCAACAAAGTTATCGTTTCGATTAAAACCGGCGTCGGCGGCACATTGGGCAGCCTCGCGCTGATCATGGGCTTCGGCGCAATGCTGGGTAAACTGCTGGCGGATTGCGGCGGGGCGCAGCGAATCGCCACCACGTTAATCGCTAAATTTGGTGAGAAGCATATTCAGTGGGCGCTGGTGCTGACCGGCTTCACCGTCGGCTTTGCGCTGTTCTACGAAGTGGGATTTGTGCTGATGCTGCCGTTGGTGTTCAGCATCGCCGCCTCCGCGCGCGTGCCGCTGCTTTACGTGGGTGTGCCGATGGCGGCCGCGCTCTCGGTCACACACGGTTTCCTGCCACCGCATCCGGGCCCAACTGCGATCGCCACGCTGTTTAACGCCGATATGGGTAAAACGCTGCTGTACGGAACGCTGCTGGGGATTCCAACCGTTATTCTCGCCGGTCCGGTTTATGCGCGCTTCCTGAAAGGCATTGATAAGCCGATCCCGGAAGGCTTGTGGAACCCGAAAACCTTTACCGAAGCGGAGATGCCTGGCTTTGGCGTCAGCGTCTGGACGGCATTGGTGCCGGTGGTGCTGATGGCGTTGCGCGCGGTGGCGGAGATGCTGCTGCCGAAAGGTCACGTGTTGTTGCCGTATGCCGAGTTCTTTGGTGACCCCATTATGGCAACCTTGATTGCCGTGCTGATCGCCATCTTCACCTTTGGTCTCAACCGTGGCCGCAGCATGGATGACGTGATGGGCACCATCACCGATTCGATCAAGATCATCGCGATGATGCTGTTAGTGATTGGTGGTGGCGGGGCGTTCAAACAGGTGCTGGTGGACAGCGGCGTCGATAAATATATCGCCAGCATGATGCATGAAACCAATCTGTCGCCGATCTTCATGGCGTGGTCGATTGCTGCGGTGCTGCGTATTGCGCTGGGTTCCGCTACCGTGGCGGCGATTACGGCAGGCGGCATTGTCGCACCGTTGATCATCACCAGCGGCGCCAGTCCGGAACTGATGGTGATTGCGGTCGGCTCCGGCAGCGTGATTTTCTCTCACGTTAACGATCCGGGCTTCTGGCTGTTTAAGGAGTATTTCAACCTGACCATCGGCGAAACTTTCCGCTCATGGTCGGCGCTGGAAACCATTATTTCGGTGTGCGGTTTGCTGGGTTGCTTACTGCTCGCCAACGTCATCTAAGTATCAAGGCTGAGGCACTGCGCCTCAGCCGCTTGCGGTTTACTGCGTTAAGGCGCGGAATGCCGCGAGTTCCTCTTGCGGCATTCCCGCTTGTAACGCCGCGTCACAGATTTGCTCCCAGCTGTTGCTGTCGAGAGGAATGCCATCGCGTTCACGTGCCACGCGGTTTTGCTCTTCCCACTCGCCGGGCACCTGAATCGGTGCATCGCCACTTTGCGGCGACTGTTTCACCCAATCCAGGAATGATTCCGCCTCTTCCTGCATCGCAGGCGCATCAAACGCATCCGGATTCACGATGATGGTGGTCATGCAGTTGAAAATGGCATCGTGGCTGGTGACCAGCGTCTCATCATGTGTGGTGCGTCCGCCGGACAGCGCGCCGCCGAGAATTTCACACATGGTTGCCAGCGCATAGCCTTTGTGCAGACCAAACGGCATCAGTGAACCATACGGCGCCTGATGCATCACGCCCGGTTCGGTGGTCGGCTGGCCTTGATGATCAATCAGATAACCTGGCGCGACCTGCTGCTCTTTATTCCACGCCACTCGCGTTTTACCAAAGGCGATGCCGCTGGTGGCGAAATCGAGCAACAGCGGTTTGGCATTGCGGCGCGGGAAAATGGCGCAGAAAGGATTGGTGCCAAAGCGACGATCGCTACCGTTAAACGGCGCGACCATCGGATCGCCCATCACGTTAACGAAGTGGAAGGAGACAAAACCGGCGGCCGCACACTGTTCTGCCCAATGGCCGATGCGACCAATGTGGTGCGAATGGTGTAAACCAACCGCCGCAATACCTAACCTGGCTGCGCGCTCAATACCGAGTTGCATCGCCTCAAAGGCCGCCACCTGACCAAAACCGTTGTGCCCGTGTAGCGTCAGCACCGCGCCGGCGTCTTTTGCAATGCTGGCATGTTGGTTGAGTTGCAAAAAGCCCTGTGCCAGCGATTTCATGTAGCTCGGAATCATGCCAACGCCGTGTGAATCGTGACCCGCCAGATTCGCGGCCACCAAATGGTCGGCGACCAGGCGCGCTTCTTCGGCGCTGCTGCCAGCATGTAACCAAATGGCTTGAACAAACTGATGAAGGCGAGAAGGGGGAATAAGATGCAGAGTACTCATACGGTCAATCTCCTTATCATGAACAATCATGCATCCTGTGCCGAAACCAGTAATAACCGCAAGTCAATGATAAGAAGTAAAGGGCCACAACGTGTGGCCCAAAAACTCAGTGCGGCTGTTCAAAGCCCGCTTTGACCATCTGATCGCGCAGCGCGCGGGTAATTTCACGGTTTCCGCCAGTGATCGGATAAATGACATTGTTGACGACATCGTCAAGATAGTGCTCTTCAAATTCCTGCAGGGTGAGTTGCGTGCCACCTTCATCATTAATCGCTATACTGCCGCTGATGTGGTTGCCGTAATCCTTTGCCTTAAGGCTATAACGCCCCATGCTGGTATTAATCGTGCTCATAAGAATCTCCTTGTTACGTCGGCATTGATAACAATCGAGGCCTCTTCAGGCGCTATAAGTTTAGACTGCGGACAGGCGCTGAGTGCGGAATCAAGGAGAGGGAAAATCGCAGGCTGCGACCCGTCTCGCAGAATTAAATCGGCATTAAGCGAAACGATAGCCAAGGGTTGTGACCACTCTCGCAGCGCCCAGCGAAAGCAGAATGATCATCTATACTGGTTAGCAGACACGTTATTTTTCATACTTGAAGGAGCGAACAATGAAAATAATTCTGTGGGTTATCGCCATCATCTTCATCGTTGGGTTACTGACACTAACAGGCGTCTTTAAACTGATTTTCTGACAACAACAGGCACCTGCGGGTGCCTGAATTTTTTATTCAGCATAGGATTTTTCGCTGTCATTAAAAGACGCAATCGGCAGGATGAGATCGCCCAGCGTCAACGGTTTCTGACACTGTGCGCAGCAGGCGCCATGATGATTTATTGCATCGACCTGTTTGCAGTCCGTTAAGGTGTAAAAAAATTTAGTGCAACCGCAGCGGCTACAACGAATAGTCATGTCAGTTTTTTCCCCATCTCCGTCCTGGAGTATCGAGATTTATCTTATTCGTCGGGCGAGTTCAATTGATAAATTTTGTTAATTTATTCCATGCGTGAATAGTTGATACTAAGTCACTGAAAGCTATCTTATTGCTTGCCGTCATCATCACAACATGATTGCACTTTGTGTACATCCCTCAGTAATGCCTTTCCGTTTATCCGGCGTTTCAATTTCACATTCCGCATGAGGTAAAATTCGCCGTCAACCGAGAATTAGCCTGGAGATATTAAGCATGTTTTTTAATATCCTTTTGGCGATTACTTAGGAATGCGTCGTACAAGAATCTGAAAACTTTGCCTCAGGGTAGTGCATTTTTTCAGCACGAATTAACAGGAAATTAAGTTGTGAATCGGCACTTTTCTGCAGTTTTGTTAGGCTGCCTTTTGACCTCATCGGTCTCATTTTCGGCATCAGCGGTAACAACTTCACAAGCCATCAAATCAGGCTGGAACACCTTTAGCAATAACGTGTCGCAAACCTGGTCGCAACCGCAGAATTATGATTTTTATCTGCCGGCGATTACCTGGCACAATCGTTGGACTTACGACGATGAGCACATCGATAAATACAACGAGCGCCCGTGGGGCGCAGGTGCGGGCGTTTCGCGCTGGGATGAGAAAGGTAACTGGCACGGTTTGTACCTGATGGCGTTCAAGGACTCCTTTAACAAATGGGAGCCGATTGGCGGTTACGGTTGGGAAGCGACCTGGCGACCGCTTAGCGATCAGAACTTTCATTTGGGCGCCGGATACACGGCGGGTGTAACGGCACGTGATAACTGGCGCTACATCCCGGTTCCGCTGATATTGCCTTTGGCATCAATTGGATATGGTCCAGCCACTTTCCAAATGACTTATATTCCCGGCACTTATAATAACGGCAACGTTTACTTTGCATGGCTGAGATTTGAGTTTTAAGCGCTTGCGGCACGCATAAAGTGTGATCGGCATGCAAAAAATCAATATTTATCACTTTTTCATCAAATCGCACTGGACAAATGTCACCGCAATTGCTGTACTAGACGTCGACACAGTTTAGTGTCCTTTTTTCATGTAAAGGTAATATAGATGTCTAAGATCAAAGGTAACGTAAAGTGGTTTAATGAGTCGAAAGGCTTCGGTTTCATTACTCCAGAAGATGGCAGCAAAGATGTATTCGTACACTTCTCTGCAATCAACAGCAACGGTTTCAAAACTCTGGCTGAAGGTCAACGCGTTGAGTTCGAAATCACTGACGGCGCTAAAGGCCCATCAGCTGCTAACGTTATCGCACTGTAATTTAACAGTTCGAATTCTGAAAACCCGCCTTATGGCGGGTTTTTTTTATCCTTTTTTAGGCTCGCCACCAAATAATCATCCAGCTCGCTAAGGCAAGCATGCTGATGCTCAGCGCCATTAACTCATCGAAAGTGCGTGGAATAAGGTTTTTCATTTCGCCTGCCTCAGAAAGAGATTTCCCTCAGCATGCCAATGCCAGATTAAGCCAGCCTTAAGCCGTTATGACATTCTCGTGACAAGGCAGATTCTGCGGCACATCTCACAGATAACTTCCGTAACATAGCCACAACAATGCTTACTTGCAGATTTTTGTCCGGCAACGCTATATAACTGCTCAGGGAAAATGAGGAGGCAGGATGAACATACGTCAGGCACAGGCAAAAGACAGTTTTGCATTGAGCGCGTTGCTAACCGAATTAGGTTATAGCGCGACGGAAGGATTTATCGATACACGTTTGGCGCAGCTTATTCATCATCCCGATGAAATGTTGTTGGTCGCGGAACACGGCAATCAGGTGCTGGGCTTTCTCTCGTTGCACTTTATTCCGCAGCTGGCATTGGCCGGCGATTTTGCCCGCATCAGCTACTTCTGTATTGCCGAAGGCGAGCGCAGCAAAGGCAGCGGGCAGCAGTTATTGAACCACGCCGAACAGCTGGCGCGGTCACGCGGTTGCGATCGTATGGAAGTGCACTGCCATTCATCGCGCCTCAAAGCCAACCAGTTCTATGCGCGTGAAGGCTATGTGGAATCACCGCGCTATCACATTAAAGCTCTGGGTTTAGATTGAGCTCGCGTCCGCTGGCTATCACGATGGCATCGGCGATGCTGTCGAGTTGTGCAACAGGGAGCAGCGCCGCGCTGACGCGAATGAACTGCCGGCTGCTAATGCTACAGCGCTCCCCGGGCAGCACGGCGATACCGCGCGCGGCCAGCGTGATCATCGCGTACTGCTCCGATTCCACCGGAATCCACACGCTCAATCCATCACGCTCTTCCAGCACCAGACCGCGTTTCGCCAGCGCGGCCAGTAACTGCTGGCGACGCTGCGCATAGGTGGCTTTGGCCTGCTGAATACGCTGCTGAGTCTCTTCATCATTGAGCATCCACGCCACGGCATCCTGCAAAATACGGCTGGTCCAGCTCACGCCAAAGTTGCGCCATGCTTGCAGGCGCTTCACCATTTCGGCGGTGCCTGATAACACTGCCAGCCGCAAATCCGGCCCATAAGCTTTGGAAAACGAGTGCACGTGCAGCACGCGTTCGGGATAGTGGAAGCCGAGGCTAAACACCGGGCAGCGCGACAGATCGCCAATGCCGTCATCTTCGACAATGACGGTGCTGCTGTTTGCCAGCACGCGCGCCAGCTCTGCACTGCGACGCTGGCTCACGCTGTTTCCGGTAGCGGAATGGGTGCGCGGTTGATAAATAAACATCGCCGGAGATTTCTGCATCAGCGTGGTCAGCGTCGAGGGAATGGGACCTTGCTCATCGCAGGGCAGCGGCAGAATTTCAGCACCGATGTTGTCTAAAATATCCAGTAATCGCGTTGCAGTAGGATCTTCGATTACCACACGATCGCCCGGTGACAGCAACGTCTGAACGATCAGGTTCATGGCATCGAAGCCGCCATCGGTTGCCAACCAGGCTTCGGCGGGATAGGGCCAACGTGGCGCTACGGCATCCAGCAATTGCGGTGAAATCGCCTCACGCTGATAACTATTCAGTTGCGGCGATGCAATGCCCGCCAGCATCGCCTGACGTAGATCCGGCAATAACGTTGGATCCGGTGAGGCCATTGCCAGTGACGCCTGAACATTCTCGCCGTAATTGCCGATTTTCTCGAAGCGAATCGGACGCGGCATCACGCTATTGCCGCTCACCCACACGCCGCTGCGACCTTTACCCGCCAGCACTTTCTGCTTCTTCAGTTGCGCCCAGGCAGCGGAAACGGTTGCCGGGCTCACGCCCAATCGCTCAGCCAATTCCCGTACTGCCGGCATCTGCATGCCCACCGCAATCTGCCCATCGCGAATTAGCGTGGATGCCGCATGCGTGATGCCTTTCACCGAAGCATCCGTGATCTGCTGGCTGAGCCACTCCAAATCCACACTTTGCGTCATAAGAAAATCCTTTGTTCAGTAACAAATAATAGATTGTTCAGATTAGTATTCGCGATTTAGACTCAAATTCAAGCACTATTTGCTGCATAAATAATCACAGCCGCAGGGCTGGCAGAACAGACGGGGAAGGCAAAACTATGGTAACCATCAGACTGGCGGTACGTGACTGGGATTACTTCACACCGCTGGCACTTGGCGATATCAAACCGGAAGGTTTCTCGCTGGAGATCGATCGCGTTGGCACGCTGGTGGATAACCTCGCCACCAGCGATAAATACGATGCCGGTGAGGTGTCGTTTAGCCGCTTTGCTCAGGCTCGGGCTAAAGGTGACACTTCACTGTTGGGCCTGCCACACTTTCTGATGCGCGGTTTCCGTCAGCGCTGCATCATTACGCGCAGCGACAGCCCGATTACCTCGCCAGCGCAGCTGAAAGGCAAAAAGATCGGCGTTACCGGCTGGCAGGATTCGGGCAACACCTGGACGCGCACCGTGCTGCGTGAAGCGGGCGTGGAGATTGATGATGCGTACTGGTTTGCCGGGCGTTTGACTGAGGATCACCCGATTGTTGATCGTCTGGCCGGTTTTGGTCGTCCGGGGCGTATTGAACCGGCGCCAGGTGAGCGTCCACTGATCGCGTTGCTGAAAGAGGGCGAGCTGGATGCTGTCTTTACCCCTTTTATGCCGGAAGGTTTTTTCCTCGCCGATTCGGGTTTGCGTCAGCTGCAGGTGGATTTTGCCGCTGCCGAGCGCGACTACTTTAATCGCGTCGGTTATGTGCCGGGCATTCACTTACTGGCACTGAAGCCCGCCTTAGCGGAGGCGCATCCGTGGCTGCCTCAGGCGCTGAGCGACATCATCGATCGTTCGTACCAGATGTGGATGAAGAAGCGCGAGAAATACGCCGACACCACGCCGTGGCTGCTGGACGATTTGCGGCGCACCGCACAGGAATTACCGGCCAACTGGAATCAGAACGGATTTTCCGTTAACAAAAAGATGATTGCCGACTTTGCGAATGAGCTGTTCCAGCAAGGCCTAACCCAAACATTGCTGACGCCGGAAGCGATTTTCCCGGCTGCGGCGCAAGGAGAATAACCATGAAAGTAGCAATGGGACAATTTGCCGTCAGCCGCGAATGGCAGGAAAACACCGATATCTGCATCGGATTGATGAACCAGGCATTGGCAGGCGGTGCTGATCTGCTGGTGCTGCCGGAAGGCGTGCTGGCGCGTGATATCGCCGATCCTGATCTGGTATTGAAAGCGGCGCAGCCACTTGATGGTCCTTTCGTCACGCAGCTGCTGGCGGTTAGCCAAGGCAACAATCTGACCACCATGATGAGCGTGCACGTGCCGACAGAAGGGCAGAAGGCGCTCAATGTGCTGATCGCCATTCGCAACGGCGAAATCATCGCCGAGTACGTGAAACTGCACCTTTATGATGCCTTCGCCATGCAGGAGTCGCAGCGCGTGAATCCGGGGCGTGAGATTCCGCCGCTGGTTGACGTGGCGGGCATGAAAGTCGGGTTGATGACCTGCTACGACGTGCGCTTTCCGGAGCTGGCGCGTCGCCTAGTGCTTGACGGCGCGGATGTGCTGGTGCTGCCGGCAGCGTGGGTGAAAGGCCCGCTGAAAGAGATGCACTGGGAATTGCTGACCACCGCGCGTGCGCTGGAAAACACCTGCTACATGGTGGCGGTGGGCGAATGCGGGCCACGCAATATCGGCAACAGCCTGGTAATCGATCCGTTGGGCGTGGCGATTGCCAAAGCGCCGGAATCGGCCGCGCTGGTGTTTGCCGATCTCGATCCGCAGCGCATCGCCTATGCACGCAGCGTACTACCGGTGCTGGAAAATCGCTGTTTTGCGCGTCCCGAACTTAAACCACTTTGATCGCTGGGGAATCTGACTGATGAAAATTCTTGCTACCGCCATCGCGCTGTCATTGGGCCTCACGGCCTGTTTCGCTCAGGCCGCCGACGTGATTCCTGCGCAAAAAGTGGATCAGGCGCTGCACGATCGTCTGCCAGCAGAGATCAAAAGCAGCGGTAAAATGATCTCGGTGAACAACGGATCTTTTCCTCCGTATGAGATCGTTAACGGTCCGCACTCAATGGACGGCGCTTCCGCCGATCTCACCGAAGCGCTGGCACAATTGCTGGGCGTGAAGATTGAACATGCCACCGTCAGCGGTTTATCGGGCGTGCTCACCGGCATTAATTCCGGCCGCTACCAGATGGCGATTGGCCCGATTGGCGATTATCCGGATCGTCAGCAGAAGGTTGATTTTATCGACTTCGTGCAGGAGTTCGTGGTGTTTGGCGTGCAGAAAGGCAATCCCTCGAAGATTAACGGTCTGGAAGATACCTGCGGTAAACGCATTGCGGTAATGGCGGCCGGTTCAGCAGAGCAGGTGATTCGCAAGCAGTCCGATGCCTGTGTCGCGGCGGGTAAACCGGCGGTGGTGGTGCAATCCTTCACCGACCAGCCATCGTCGATTTTAGCCGTGCGTTCAAAACGTTCCGATGCTTTCTTCTCCTCGCAGGCGCCGCTGACATACTTCATCGAACAGGCCAATGGCCAGCTGGAGCTTTCGGGCAAAGGCAAGAAAAACGGCTTTGGTGACATTTTCCAGGGCACCGTGGTACCCAAGGGTTCTGAACTCGGCAACGTGGTGCTGGATGCGTACAAAGAGCTGTTCAATAACGGCACTTACGCGGCCATCATGAAGAAGTGGAAATTAGACGGCAACGTGTTGCAGCAACCGGGACGTAACCTGGCGCAAGGGGCTGCAAAATGAGTCCGGTCACCAACAATTCGCGAGCCAGGGATAAGGCCGACGTGCAGCAGCGCGATGTGGCTTTTGCCCGCAGTGCGCCGACTTATGGGCGCTGGATCTCATGGATTTTGGTGCTGGTTATTGCCGCGAACTTCCTCTGGCTGGTGGCGACCAACCCCAATTTCGAGTGGAACGTGGTGCTGCAGTGGTTCACCGAAGGTTCGGTGATGAAAGGCCTGCAGGTCACGCTCGGCTTGACGGTGGTGTCGATGATTCTCGGCACGCTGCTCGGGCTGCTGTTGGGCGTGTGGCGTCTCTCGGAAAACAAATTGCTGAGCGGCTTATCGTCGCTCTACATCTGGTTTTTCCGGGGTACGCCGCTGCTGGTACAGCTGATCTTTTGGTACAACCTGTCGACGCTGTTTCCCACCATCGCAATCACTCTTCCGTGGACGGATATCACTTTTGCCAGCTGGAACACCAACGATCTGATCACGCCACTGACCGCAGCCATTGCCGGACTGGCGCTCAATGAAGCGGCTTATATGGCCGAGATCATTCGCGCCGGCCTGCTGTCAGTGGATAACGGTCAGGTCGAAACCACCCAGGCGTTTGGCATGAGTCGCAGTCGTGCGCTGCGCCGCGTGATCATTCCACAGGCGATGCGTTCAATTATTCCGCCTACCGGCAACCAGTTGATTAGCATGATCAAAGCGACCTCGCTGGTAAGTGTGATCGCTATGGGCGATCTGTTGTACTCAGTGCAGGCCGTTTATAACCGCACCTTTGAAATTATCCCGATGCTGATGGTCGCAGTGATCTGGTATCTGTTTATCACCTCGATTCTCAACCTTGGTCAGTCCGCCATCGAGCGTTACTACGCACGCGGCACCACCCGCACGGTGGTGAACAAACGTCGCGTTGCCACTAACGAAGCCGCGCCAGCCGTCGCGCACCGTCTGAAGGAGGATGTATGAGTGAAGTTCAGCCACTGGTGCGTGCGCGTAATGTGCAGAAGAGTTATGGCGATAATGAAGTGCTGAAAGGCATCGATCTCGATGTGTTTCCCGGTGAAGTGGTGGTGATTCTCGGGCCATCAGGTTCGGGTAAATCCACCTTTTTACGCTGTATTAACCATCTGGAAGACATGAATGCCGGTTCGATTGTGGTCGGTGACGATCAGATCGGTTATGAACTGAAGCGCGGTATTTTGCATCGTCTGTCGGCGCGTAAAATTGCTCATCAGCGCCAGAAAATCGGCATGGTGTTTCAGCAGTTCAACCTCTATCCGCACATGACGGTGCTGCAAAACATCATTGAAGCGCCGATAGGTGTGCACAAGTTTACACGGCAGGATGCACTCAAGCATGCGCGTGAACTGCTGGCGACCGTGGGATTGAGTGACAAAGCCGACGCCTGGCCGCGTCATCTATCCGGTGGCCAGCAGCAGCGCGTGGCGATTGCGCGTGCGCTGGCGATTAAACCGGCGCTGATGCTGTTCGATGAACCCACTTCGGCACTCGATCCGGAATTAGTTGGCGAAGTGCTGGCCACCATGCGCACCTTAGCCGATCAAGGGCTAACCATGATTGTCGTGACCCATGAAATTGGTTTCGCGCGTGAGGCGGCCGATCGCGTGGTGTTTATGGATGGCGGCGTGGTAGTGGAGCAGGGTAGTCCGGAGCAGGTGATTGGTAACCCGCAACATCCGCGCACGCAGGCATTTCTCAGCCGCTTTATCTGAGCAGGCGGTCTCACTCTGTTACAGATTGCAGTTGAGGCCGTTTATAAACTGCGCGTTAATAGTCAGGTCCGTTTTTCACATTGGTTGAAAGGTAAATTATGGAAGGTATCAGTATTGCCAAACTGCTGATCATCGGTGCGCTCATCGTACTGCTTTTTGGCACCAATAAGTTACGTTCACTGGGTGGCGATCTGGGTTCCGCAATCAAAGGCTTCAAAAAAGCCATGAAAGATGATGAATCCGGCGCATCCAAAAGCAGCGCTGAAGAAGTGCCTGCTGAACGTGTCAGCCACAAAGAGTAATCTCTGCGCCGAACGTCAATAAGTGTAAATATTTATTACGTTGATAAAAAACCAGACTGTCGCCAGCCTGGTTTTTGTTTTTTGCGTCTTAGTGCCAATTGGCGTAAATGATTTCCTGCTCATCCACATCAAATATTGTTGAGCCATATAAGCCATCAAAGTCGCTCAACCCATCCTGGGTATGCCAGCCCTGCAACATATCATCAGTTAAAATTAATGGTATCAACGATATTGTTTCTTCTTCCTCGGCTGTAATAACATCAATGAGTGCTATTTCAATTTTGTCTGATTCACTCTCATCAATTGGCATAATGATTTCACCTATTTTAGGCTTAGTCAAAAACGGATAATCAACTTTGCCACCCATTACGCCTTGCGGATTAATGGGGACTGCACTAAAAACATGCTGAGCGACAGAAATATCGGTGGGCAGTTCAAACTGCCAGCGGCCTTGGCTATCAATTTCAGAGCTGCCGACCCACACATCATCAAGATAAAAGTATAACGTCGTACCAACTGGCGCATCACCGCTGAAAGACCCTTCATCCTCATTCAGATCATCGATGATGACCTCATTTTCAGCGATAACCTTTGACTGTACCTGTACTAAAAGTTGAGGTTTGGCACTCTCGCGTTCAGGTAGCGTGGCAATTTCCAAACTCTCGTGGTGCATGCCGATAGCCGGTTGCCACAGTTGTGGCAGAGGAGCATTGAATTTCGCTTCCAGCAAATCAAAATTCCATTCAGGTTCAGGCTCTTCATTAATCACAGGGAGTACATTCTCCTGAGAAGTTTGAAAAGCAATATCTTCAGCATAAGGCATGATGTGTCGCACCACTTCGGGCATCACAGCGACAGTTTCATGACCCTTTAGTGGCAACTCTAAATGAATTTCATCGTATCGATGCTCAATACTGATAGCGGTAGCGATAAATGCATTGGCACATGAGGCGTGAGATGAAGTATAGGGATTGGTGTTATCTATGGGCGTGGTGCGCGCTTTAAGCGCATCCAAACTCTCTCCGGATGCACTGTTAAGCCGCACATCGGGTATTTGACCTGACAAATCGGGTTCCCGGAGAAAATCGAGCCCCTTTAAGTGAGAGGATGTTTGCATTATCTGACCTTCAAAAATAAACACTGAGAAAAGAGAAATAGGCTCTTATGGCCTCAGCGATTAAAGCGACAGATTTGAGACAGGGATTAAGACTTTTAAGGAGATATTTGCGATTGCGCCCTGGTAAGAGCGCAATCGCGAAGCATATTACTTAACTTCCAGACCTTTGGCCTGCATATCGGCGTGATAAGAGGAGCGCACAAACGGGCCGCAGGCGGCATGGGTGAAGCCCATCGCCATTGCTTCTTCTTTCATTTCGTCAAACTCGGCCGGGCTAACGTAGCGCTGCACCGGCAAGTGGTGACGGCTCGGCTGCAAATACTGTCCCAGCGTCAGCATGGTGACGCCGTGGCGACGCAGATCGCGCATCACTTCAATGATTTCAGCATTGGTTTCGCCCAGACCGACCATCAAACCCGATTTAGTCGGGATATCCGGATGCGCTTCTTTGAAACGCTCCAGCAATTTCAGTGACCAATCGTAGTTGGCGCCAGGACGGACCTGACGGTAAACGCGCGGCACGTTTTCCAGATTGTGGTTAAACACATCCGGTGGCGTCGCGGTGAGGATTTCCAGCGCGCGATCCATACGACCACGGAAGTCCGGTACCAATGTTTCAATTTTGATGGTTGGGCTTTTTTCGCGAATCGCGCTGATGCAGTCAGCAAAGTGCTGGGCACCGCCGTCGCGCAGGTCATCACGGTCCACTGAAGTGATGACCACATAACGCAGCGCCATATCGGCGATGGTTTGTGCCAGTTTCAGCGGTTCGTTAGCGTCAGGCATATTCGGACGGCCGTGCGCCACGTCGCAGAATGGGCAGCGACGGGTACAGATCGCGCCGAGGATCATAAAGGTCGCGGTACCGTGGTTGAAACACTCTGCGAGGTTAGGGCAGGAGGCTTCTTCACACACCGAGTGCAGACCGTTTTTACGCATCGCGGCCTTGATGCCCTGAATGCGGCTGGAGTCCGCAGGCAGTTTGATCTTCATCCATTCCGGCTTACGCAGAATTTCTTCACGCTCAACCATCACGGTTTTCACCGGGATCAGCGCCATTTTGTCGGCATCGCGATACTTGACGCCACGTTCCATCTGAATTGGTTTACTCATAAATCTGCAGGTTCCGGTCGGGATTGCGATTTGAAAGCTTCCTCACTCAAACTGAGAACCAGGCTTTCAACTTTTTTTGAAAATATGGCAAAAATTATATCATCTCGTCTGCTCATAAGCAGCCGATTCGCCGGTGCAAAAGTTACAATTTTGTAAATAGGCACGTACAGTCAAGGTCAGACCGCGGCATCACTATGCCATTCCAGTTGGGTAAATCCGGTTAAATGGGCGAAATGCTGCACCAGACGTGGTCGCACATCGGCGGGCGTGACGCCCGGCTGCAGCTGGCTAAGCTGCGTCATTTGCATCCCGGCATATCCGCACGGATTGATGCGCAGGAACGGCGCTAAATCCATCGCCACATTCAGCGCCAGGCCGTGAAACGAGCAGCCTTTACGAATGCGCAGTCCCAGCGAACAAATCTTGTCATCGCCAACGTACACGCCCGGCGCATCCGGTCGCGCCCGCGCGCTGATGTCATAGTCGGCCAGCGTGGCGATCACCGTTTCTTCTAACGCCGTCACTAACTCGCGCACGCCCATCTTGCGACGTTTTACGTCAATCAGCACATACATCACCTGTTGGCCGGGGCCGTGATAGGTTACCTGGCCGCCGCGATCGCTTTGTACCACCGGAATATCGCCCGGCATCAGCAGATGTTCAGCTTTCCCTGCCTGGCCTTGGGTAAACACCGGATGATGTTCCACCAGCCAGATTTCATCGGCAGTGCTGCTGTCGCGTTGATCGGTAAAGTGATGCATGGCATCGGAGATGGGTTGCCAATCGCGCTGGCCGAGTTGACGAACAAGAAGCGTATTAGCTGACAAAGCAGATATCCGGTAAAGAGTGGAAGGCAGAGTATAACGCTGGCAAAGCGGACTTTGCCAGCGCCAGAATTACAGCACCATGCGCACGATTTCGATATTGCCCAGCTCTTCGTACAGGGTTTCAACCTGCTCAATGTGGGTGGCGATGATGGTAATGGAAACAGAGTGATAGTTGCCTTTGCTGCTTGGCTTAACGTCCGGTTTGTAATCGCCTGGCGCGTGGCGCTGCACCACTTCAACCACTTGATCAACCAGCTCCGGTTGCGCCAAACCCATCACTTTGTAAGTGAAAGGCGTAGGGAATTCGAGCAGTTCATTCAATTTGGTTTTCATACATTGACTCCGGTGCTTAAAAAACAGGCTCCCGCCGAGGCGGGAGCAAAGATAGTAACTTAATTGGGGGCAAATTGGCGTTTTTTCAAGCGCGCCTTAGCCGAACCAGTGGTGGAACATCAGTTTGATGTAATCGATGATGCGGCCGAAGAAACCACCTTCTTTCACTTCATTCAGCACCACCAGCGGACGCTGTTCCACAGTTTTGCCGTCGAGCTGGAAGTTGATGCTGCCCACTACCTGATTTTTCTGCAGCGGCGCATGCAGTTCAGTGTTGTTCAGCACATAGCTGGCTTTGAGATCTTTCATGCGGCCACGCGGAATGGTCAGATAGGCATCTTTCTCCACGCCCAGCTGGACACGATCGCTGTCACCGAACCACACAGGCTCAGAGGCAAACTCTTTGCCCGCTTTCAGCGGTGCGACGGTTTCAAAGAAGCGGAAGCCCCACGTCAGCAACTTCTTGCTCTCGGTTTCACGGCCTTTAAAGGTACGACCGCCCATCACCGCGGAGATCAAACGCATCTGGCCTTCCGTTGCCGAGGCGACCAGGTTGTAACCCGCTGCGTCTGTGTGGCCGGTTTTAATGCCATCGACGTTCAGGCTGGTATCCCACAGCAAACCGTTACGGTTGGTCTGCTTGATATTATTAAAGGTGAAATCTTTTTCACGGTAAACCGCGTACTCATCGGGTACGTCACGGATCAGCGCCTGGCCGATCAACGCCATATCGCGCGGCGAGCTGTATTGGCCTTCGGCATCCAAACCGTGCACGGTCTGGAAGTGGGTGTTTTTCAGACCCAGCGCGCCAACGTAGTTGTTCATCAGGTTGACGAATGCGTCCTGGCTGCCAGCAACGTAATCCGCCATCGCTACACAAGCGTCGTTACCTGATTGCAGCACGATACCGCGCGTCAGCTGAGAAACCGGCACACGATCGCCAGGCTTGAGGAACATCAGTGATGAACCTTTGAATACCGGATTACCGGTTGCCCAGGCATCTTTACCCACGGTCACGATGTCATCGTTATGGATTTTTCCCGCTTTGACCGCCTGACCAATCACGTAGCTGGTCATCATTTTGGTCAGGCTTGCCGGATCGCGGCGTGCATCCGCGTTCTTTTCGGCCAGCACTTTGCCGGAGTTATAGTCGATCAGCACATAAGCTTCAGCATCAATGTCCGGTACACCCGGAATCATAGTCTTAAGATTAACATCGTCCGCAAATGCGGCATGGCTGAGAGAAAGGGCGACCAGTGATCCCACTGTCAGGCGTTTCAGAAAACGAGAAGGTTTCAGCGTATTCATGTTCAGGACTACAACATCCGTGGGTTTAGAGTGAAAAAAGTGCCTAACTATAGCAAACGTCCGATCGGGCGACATCTTGCTTTGCAAATCAGTTTCAGCAGGAAATGTCACTGTCCGTTACATCGATGGACGGGCAGTGGTAATAAATGAGCTCATTTGCGCTTCAGTGTTAAGACGTTGCTGCAAGGCAGCGGCTTCGGCACGGCTTTTATAGCCACCTAACTGAATGCGATAGACGTTGCCATTGGCTTCAACCGCGCCCGGCACGCCAAAGCGTTTACCCAGACTTTCGGCCAGCTGACGTGCACGCGCCGGATCGTTAATCGCGCCGACCTGAACCACATAACCGCTGTCGGCATGGGCATTCTGGCTGGTAGCTGGTGCGGCAGCAGCGGCTGGCGCGGAAGACGTTGCTGGGGCTGGCGCGGCAACCGGCTCGTTCCCTTCCAGCACGCCCGTGGCTAACGGCTGTGGCGCGCCGAGAAAACCGCTGCTCTGGACGGGCGCACCCATGCTGTCATTGCTTTGCAAGGTGCTGTTATCGACAGCGCGCACATCCTGCGGTGCAGGTGCTGGCGCCGCATTGGCGCTGCCACCCATCATCACCATGCCGCCGCCGAGATCGGGACGCGCGGGCAGGGCGTAACTCTGTTTGGCGACGGTGGTACCGATGGTGCCGGGACCGGAAACGGAACCATCCGGCGCCACTTTAATGTAATCAACGCGCACGCGGGTGTTGTTAGAGATATTCAGGCGATCGCCCGCCGCACGCGACAAGTCGATAATGCGGCCTGGCGTGTAAGGGCCACGATCGTTGACGCGTACCACAATTTGGCGGCCGTTGGCGAGGTTAGTGACACGCACATAGCTCGGCAGCGGCAGCGTTGGATGCGCGGCGGTCATGCCTTCCGGATCGTAAGATTCACCGATAGCGGTGCGATTCCCCTGCGCTTCGTCACCGTACCAGGTGGCTAAACCCACTTCGCTGTAGTTCGAAGGATCTTTGATCACGCGGTAGTTTTTACCGTTGACGCTGTAATCCTGGCTGGTGGAAGGATTGATCGGTTCATAACGTGGTTCCACGCCAGGAATTTCCACTACCGGGCCGTTATAGGCCGGTTGCGGTGGCGCAGTATTATTCTGCTGTTCCGGTATGGAACAGGCAGCCAGTACCAATGATGCCAGTGCAACCCCAAGCCAGTCCTTACGCATGTGCAGCCTCTTAAACGCTTTTAGATAACATTTTTCGATGAGTATGGATCGACATCACGATGCCAAATCCAGCCATTAACACAATCAATGCCGATCCGCCGTAGCTCACCAGCGGCAGCGGTACGCCAACCACCGGTAAGATACCACTTACCATGCCAATGTTAACGAAAACATAAACGAATAAAATCAGCATCAAACCGCCCGCCATCACGCGACCAAAGGTGGTTTGCGCACGCGCCGCGATAATCAGTCCGCGCATGATCAGCAGCAAATAGAGTACCAGCAGTAACAACACGCCAACCAGACCAAGTTCTTCCGCTAAAACGGCAAAAATAAAGTCGGTATGGCGTTCAGGCAGGAATTCCAGCTGCGATTGGGTGCCGTGCAGCCAGCCTTTGCCGCGCAGGCCACCGGAACCGATAGCAATCTTCGACTGAATGATGTGATAACCGGCGCCGAGCGGATCGCTTTCCGGGTCCAGCAGCATCATCACGCGGGCGCGCTGGTAATCATGCATCAGGAAGAACCACAAAATCGGGATAAACGCGGCGACCAGCAATACCGCGATACCAATCAGCTTCCAGCTCATGCCGGATAAGAACAGTACAAACAGGCCGGAAGCGGCGATCAGAATCGAGGTGCCGAGATCGGGTTGTGCCGCCACCAGCAGCGTCGGCATGAAAATCAGAATCAACGCGATGCCGGTGTTTTTCAGCGTCGGCGGGCAGACATCGCGGTTAATAAAGCGCGCCACCATCAGCGGCACGGCAATCTTGGCAATCTCCGAGGGCTGAAAACGCACAAAACCAAGATCGAGCCAGCGCTGTGCGCCTTTACTGATGTGACCAAATGCGTCCACTGCTATCAGCAATATTACGCAGACAATATAGAGATAGGGCGCCCAGCTTTCATAGACGCGCGGCGGCACCTGCGCCAGCACCAGCATAACGATGATGCCCATGGCAATCTGCCCGAACTTACGCTCGGTCATGCCTGGATCCTGTCCGCTAGCGCTCCAGATGACGATGGCGCTGTAGGTCAGCAAGCTGAGAATGATCAGCATAAACAGGGGGTCGATATGGATGCGCGTCCAGATCGATCTTTTCTGCGGACTATCGTTCATGGACATTGTCATTCACCTTCGTAGCCGGGCGGTGTCGGTGCGGCTTCTGGCAGCACGGTATTGTTGTCGCCTAACATAATGTGGTCGAGAATCTGGCGCATCACGGTGCCGACAGCCGGGCCTGCGCCGCCGTTTTCCAGAATCATGGTGACGGCCACGCGCGGTTTATCGTAAGGCGCGTAGGCGGTCATTAATTTATGGTCACGCAGACGTTCGGCAATCTTGTGTGCGTTGTAGACTTCATTTTCTTTCAACCCGTAAACCTGCGCGGTACCGGATTTGGCGGCGATTTTGTAGGGTGCATCGGCAAAGCTCTTGTGCGCGGTACCGTTGGCGCGGTTGGCTACGCCATACATGCCGTCTTTGGCAATTTCCCAGTAACCTGAATGAATATCGCCAATCGGCGCATCCGGAACCTGGCGATAAGGCACCATGACCTGGCCTTCACGCGTGGCGCGCAGTAAGTGCGGCACTTTGATCACACCGTCATTGATCAGAATCATCATCGCTTTGTTCATCTGAATGGGCGTCGCGGTCCAGTAGCCCTGGCCGATACCCACCGGAATGGTGTCACCTTGATACCACGGCTTCTTAAAGCGCTTCAGCTTCCATTCACGCGTGGGCATGTTGCCCGCGCTCTCCTGCGGCAGATCAATGCCGGTGCGATGGCCGTAACCAAACTTGGTCATCCACTCTGACAGGCGATCGATGCCCATATCGTAGGCAACCTGATAGAAGAAGGTATCCGCCGACTCTTCCAGCGATTTAGTGACGTTCAGGCGACCGTGGCCCCATTTTTTCCAGTCACGATAGCGCTTTTCCGAGCCAGGCAGTTGCCACCAGCCGGGATCGAACAGGCTGGTATTGCGGTTGATCACGCCTGCGCTCAGCGCCGACACGGCAACGTAAGGTTTCACCGTTGACGCTGGGGGATAGGAGGCCTGCAGCGCACGGTTATACAGCGGACGATTTTCGTCGCTTAATAGCGCTTTATAATCTTTGCTCGAGATACCGTCGACAAACAGGTTCGGGTCGTAACTGGGGGTAGAAACCAGTGCAAGAATTTCGCCGGTGCGTGGATCGCTCACCACCACTGCCGCGCGGCTGCCGGTCAACAAGGTTTCGATGTACTGCTGCAGTTTGAGGTCAACCGTCAGGTAGATATCGCGTCCGGCCTGCGGAGATTGCTCGTGCAGCTGTCGAATGACGCGGCCACGGTTGTTAACTTCAACCTCTTCATAACCGGTTTTACCGTGCAGCACATCTTCGTAATAATTTTCGATGCCGAGCTTGCCGATATCATGCGTAGCCGCATAGTTCGGCCATTTGCCTTCCTGATCGAGGCGTGTAACGTCGCGATCGTTGATTTTGGAAACGTAGCCCACTACGTGCGTCAGCGTCTGGCCATACGGATAGTAGCGGCGCTGATAGCCTTTTACTTCCACGCCAGGAAAACGGTATTGATTGACGGCGAAACGCGCCACTTGCACTTCGTTTAAACCGATTTTGACCGGAATCGAGGTAAAGCGGCGCGAGCGTTTGCGCTCTTTGTCAAACGCATCGAGATCGTCGTCGGTCAGATCCAGTACCGGACGCAGATCCTGCAAGGTCTGCTTCAGGTTGTCGACCTTTTCCGGCATCAGTTCGGCCTGATAAATCGTGCGGTTTACTGCCAGCGGGACGCCGGTACGATCGAAAATAATGCCGCGGCTCGGTGCCACCGGCACCAGCTTAATGCGGTTTTCATTTGAACGGGTGCTGTAGTCGTCAAAGCGCAGAATTTGCAGGTGGTACATGTTGACCACCAGAATGCTGGAGAGCAGCAGAATGCCAACAAAAGCCACCAATGCTCGGCGGACAAAAAGTTTCTGTTCGGCAGTGTAATCGCGAAAGGCGTTGCTCTGTAATTTCATCCGCTACATTTATTGTCTGGGGTTGTCAGGCGTTTATTCACGATGATAAGGATGATTCGTGGTGATGCTCCACGCACGATACAGGCTTTCCGCTACCAGCACACGCACCAGCGGATGTGGCAACGTGAGCGCTGACAGTGACCAGCTTTGTTCAGCAGCGGCTTTGCACGCGGGCGCCAGTCCTTCCGGACCGCCGATTAACAGGCTGACATCGCGGCCATCCAGTTTCCAGCGTTCAAGCTGCTGCGCCAGCTGTGGGGTTTCCCACGGCTGTCCGGGGATATCCAGCGTGACAATACGATTGCCTTTACCCACGGCGGCCAGCATCGCTTCACCTTCTTTTTCCAGAATGCGTTTGATGTCAGCGTTCTTGCCGCGTTTGCCGGCAGTTACTTCGATCAGTTCAAACGGCATATCTTTCGGGAAGCGGCGCAGATACTCCATGAAACCGGTCTGAACCCAGTCGGGCATTTTGGTGCCGACGGCCACAAGCTGCAGTTTCACGTCTTAGCTCCAGAGTTTTTCCAGCTCGTACAGCTGGCGGCTCTCTGCTTCCATCACGTGCACAATCACGTCACCCAGGTCAACGACCACCCAATCGGAGGCGGTTTTACTGTCTACACCCAGCGGCTTAAGGCCCGCAGTGCGCGATTCCTGCACCACATGATCGGCGATAGAAGCGACGTGACGTGTTGAAGTGCCGGTGCAAATGATCATGCAATCGGTGATGCTGGATTTGCCCTGAACATCAATAGCAATGATGTCCTGGCCTTTGAGATCATCAATCTTATCAATAACGAACTCTTGGAGTGCTTTACCTTGCAAAAGGTTCCCCTTAAAAACAGGTGATTACGGACGGGCTAACGATGCGAGAAAGGTAGCCGAAAATGAAGCGGCGCAGTATAGCATGCTGCCTTTAGCTGCGATATAAGCCAACGCTATCGATGTAGCCGATCACTGCATCTGGCAGTAAATCCGCGCAGGAGATGCCCGCATGGCGGCGCTGACGGATTTCGGTGGCGGAAATGTCGAACAGCGGCGTATCCGCCAGCCAGATGTGTCCCGCCGGTGCGTGATGGAGTTGCTGCACATCATCGGCGAGATGCTTATCAAGCCACTGCTGCATCTCTGGCGTCTCCATCTGCGTGGCGTAACCTGGACGCTTACACACCAGCAAATGACACAGCGACAATAGATCCTGCCAGCGATGCCATTTGGCTAACGTTAGCAGAGAATCCTGACCAATGATAAACCCGAGGGGCTGTTCTGGGCCGCGTTCCGCACGCAGTGCTTCCAGCGTGGCAACTGTCCAGGACGGCGTTGCACGCGCCAGTTCGCGCGTATCGATATCAAACAGCGGGCGATCGGCAATAGCACAGCGCAGCATCTCAACGCGCTGTTGCGCACTGGCTTCCGGCTGCGGGCGATGCGGCGGCACGTTGTTCGGCAGCAGCGTGACCTTTTTTAATCCCACTTGCTGTGCCAGCGCTTCTACCGGGCGCAAATGGCCGTAGTGAATCGGATCGAAGGTGCCGCCAAACAGAGCGTAGAGTTTAGACATCAGTAAAGCTCAATGGGAAATCGCGGTGACACAGTAGCAGCGACAGTGTTTCCAGCTGCGGCCACAGGTTTTGTCCGTAATCTTGCTTCATGCTGAGTTCCAGCTCTGCCAGCAAATGCACCGCGCGCTGTAAACGCTGAGCATCAAGGCGCTGCAAGGCTTCAGTAAACAGCGCGCGACGGTTTTGCCAGATACGTTGCTGATCCATCAGCGTGCGCAGCGCTTGTTTCGCCTGATTCCGCTGCAGGTGCAGCAGCGTGAGTAAATCGCGTTGCAGCGTGCGCAGCAGAATCACCGCTTCGCTGTCCTCTTTCTCCAGCTGATGCAGGATGTGCAGGGCGCGTTTACTTTTCCCTGCCAGCAATGCATCCACCCAATGGAACGGTGTAAAGTGCGCAGCATCGTTGACGGCGGCTTCCACGCGCGGCAGCGTTAATTTGCCATCTGGCCACAGCAGCGATAAGCGTTCCAGCGCCTGCGACAGCGCCAGCAGATTCCCTTCGTAGCAGTAGCAAAGAAGCTGGATCGCCGCATCATCTACGCTGAGTTTCATCGCTTTGGCGCGACTCGCCACCCAGCGCGGCAGCTGTGCCTGTTCAGGCGCCTGGCACGGAACCATTACCGCCTGCGTACTCAGCACTTTGAACCAGGCGCTGTTCTCCTGCGCTTTGGTCAGTTTCGCCAGGCGTAGCACCAGCAAAATATCGCTGTGCAGCAGCGTGGAGAGTTTCACTAACTGCTCGGCGATAGCGGCATTGGGGCCGTTTTCGGGTAGTTGCAGCGTCAGGGTTTGGCGTTGGGTAAACAAGCTGAGCGATTGGCAGCTAACGAAGATCGCATCCCAGTCGGTTTGCGCATCAATGGTGACGCTGAAGTGCTCTTCAAATCCCTGTGCGCTGGCGGTAGCACGGATTGCATCCGCGCTTTCCTGAATCAGCAGAGGTTCATTACCGGTGAGAAAATAACAGGCGCGCAGCCCCTCTCGAAGCTGCGCGCTCAGTTGTTCAGGATAAATCCTGATCATTGCAGACTGGTAGCTGACGAAGAGGACACTTCCGGTGAGTTCTGTCCCGGTGCAATCGTCTCAGGCTGCGGCAAAGTATCTTTGTTGCTTTCCTGCGCGGCATGCACGGTCAGCAGTTTACGTACTAACTGCTCGGACGCGCGCTGACGCATCTCCTGCACGATCATATCTTGCTCGGCATCCTTCGCCAGTGCGGCGTTCGGGTTGTCGAAGAAAGAACGATACACGGTGGTGCTGATCGGGTAGATACCTTTACCCGGCAGCAGAACCTGTGCGGTGACCGTCATCACCAGCGAGTATTCCGCGGTGGTACCGCTGATAAACACCGATGCGGTATCACGTCCCTGGCCTTCAGCACCCAGACGCAGCGTTGGGTATTTGGCGCTGGCCGCTTTGCTGTCTTCAATGATGGTGACATTGTTGATGCGCAGCTGCTGGCGCACGGCACGTGCCAGTGGGCCATAGGGATCGCCGCTCTGGACGATAAGGGTTTTCATCTCACTCGGCACCGAGGTGGTGCCGCGCGGGTGGAAACCACAGCCTGCGGTAATCACTACCGCAAGCAGGACAAACAGCCTGATAATCAGTTGTCGCACAGTTCCTCCTGAACTTAACCTACGACCAGGTTAAGCAGTTTGCCAGGGACATAAATCACTTTACGAATGGTGACGCCATCCAGATATTTCGCCACCAAATGCTCCTGCGCAGCACGCGCCTGCACCTGCTCCTGCGTGGCATCCGGCGCGACGGTAATCTTGCCGCGCACTTTGCCATTCACCTGCACCACCACCAGCAGCGAATCTTCCACCATGGCCGCTTCATCAGCTACCGGCCAGCTGGCTTCGTCGATGCTGCCTTCGCCGCCCAGCGCTTGCCACAATACATAGCTGGCGTGCGGGGTGAATGGATAGAGCAGACGCGTCACCGCGACCAGCGCTTCCTGCAGCAGCGCGCGATCTTGCTCGCTCTCCTGCGGGGCACGGATCAGTTTGTTCATCAGCTCCATAATGGCAGCGATGGCGGTGTTGAATGTCTGACGACGACCCACATCATCAGCCACTTTGGCGATGGTTTTGTGCAGATCGCGACGCAGCGCTTTCTGGTCGTCATTCAGGTTATTGACGTCCAGCGCCACGGTCGCGCCTTTCGCAATGTGCTCGTAAGCCAGTTTCCATACGCGCTTCAGGAAGCGGTTAGCACCTTCAACGCCCGATTCCTGCCACTCCAGCGTCATCTCTGCTGGCGAAGCAAACATCATGAACAGACGAACGGTATCTGCACCGTAACGCTCAACCATCAGCTGGGGATCGATGCCGTTGTTTTTCGACTTCGACATTTTGCTCATGCCGGCGTAAACCACTTCACGACCTTCGTTGTCGGTGGCTTTGATAATGCGGCCTTTCTCGTCGCGTTCTACGGTCACGTCAACCGGAGAAACCCAGTTACGCTCGCCGTTCACGCCGAGGTAGTAGAACGCATCAGCCAGCACCATGCCCTGACACAGCAGGCGTTTGGCCGGCTCATCAGAGTTCACCAGGCCAGCATCACGCAGCAGCTTGTGATAGAAGCGGAAATACATCAGGTGCATGATGGCGTGTTCGATACCGCCAACATACTGATCGACCGGCAACCAGTAGTTTGCCGCCGCCGGATCCAGCATGCCTTCATGGTAGTTGGCGCAGGTATAACGCGCGTAGTACCAGGATGACTCCATAAAGGTGTCAAAGGTGTCGGTTTCACGCAGCGCAGGCTGGCCATTAACGGTGGTTTTGGCCCACTCAGGATCGGCTTTGATTGGGCTGGTGATACCATCCATCACCACGTCTTCTGGCAGGATGACCGGCAACTGATCTTCTGGCGTTGGCATCACGGTGCCATCTTCCAACGTCACCATTGGAATTGGCGCGCCCCAGTAACGTTGACGGGAAACGCCCCAGTCGCGCAGACGGTAATTGACTTTACGCACGCCCACGCCTTTGGCAGCCAGCGCATCGGCGATGGCGTTAAAGCCCGCCTGATGATCCAGACCGTTGTATTCACCCGAGTTGAACAGCGCGCCTTTTTCGGTCATCGCGGCAGCACTCAGGTCCGGTTCAGAACCGTCGAGATTCAGGATCACCGGCTTAATGTTCAGGTTGTACTTGGTAGCGAACTCCCAGTCACGCTGATCGTGGCCTGGAACAGCCATTACCGCGCCGGTGCCGTATTCCATCAGCACGAAGTTAGCGACCCACACCGGAATTTCTTCACCGGTCAGCGGATGGATAGCGAACAGGCCGGTGGCCACGCCTTTCTTCTCCATCGTTGCCATGTCGGCTTCGGCGACTTTGGTGGTACGGCATTCGTCGATAAATTCAGCCAGCGCAGGATTAGTGGCAGCTGCTTGCTGCGCCAGTGGGTGACCTGCGGCAACCGCCACATAGGTTGCACCCATAAAGGTATCTGGACGGGTGGTGTAAACGGTCAGCTTCTCAGCGCTGTTGGCAACGTCAAAGGTGATTTCCACGCCTTCAGAGCGGCCAATCCAGTTGCGCTGCATGGTTTTGACCTGCTCCGGCCAATCTTCCAGCTTATCGAGATCGTTGAGCAGCTCTTCCGCATAGGCGGTGATTTTGACGAACCACTGTGGGATCTCTTTGCGCTCAACTTTGGTATCACAGCGCCAGCAGCAGCCGTCGATAACCTGTTCGTTGGCCAGCACGGTCTGATCGTTCGGGCACCAGTTAACCGCAGAGGTCTTTTTATAGACCATGTCTTTTTCATACAGCTTAGTGAAGAACCACTGTTCCCAGCGATAGTATTCTGGCTGGCAGGTCGCCAGTTCGCGGCTCCAGTCATAGCCAAAGCCCAGTAATTTCAACTGGTTCTTCATGTAAGCGATGTTGTCGTACGTCCACGGCGCCGGCGCGGTGTTGTTTTTCACCGCAGCACCTTCGGCTGGCAGACCAAACGCATCCCAGCCAATTGGCTGCAAAACGTTTTTGCCGAGCATACGCTGGTAACGCGCAATCACATCGCCAATGGTGTAATTACGCACGTGCCCCATGTGCAGGCGGCCAGAAGGATAGGGCAGCATCGAAAGGCAATAATATTTCTCTTTGCCTTCCTGCTCGGTCACTTTAAAGGTTTCGTTTTCGTCCCAGTGTTGTTGGACGCGGGATTCTATCTCTTCCGGGCGGTATTGCTCTTGCATGGCTGCCTGTGGTCCTTTGTGAAAATCGCTAAGCATACTTTTAGATCCGCATAGCATACCCATAAGGCTGCGCCTCAACAACTTTTCACGCCCTCGCCGGCCGGATTTCTGCCGAATGCGCCGCCGCTTTCACCCTTTTGTGATTTCTTAGGTTGCTGCCGATGCAATTGTGACAAAACCGCTAAACTTAATAGCAGTATCCGCAGCGGAAAGGAGAATAAAATGAATAACGTGGCGCAGGAATACCGTGCAACGATTGAAGCATTATCCCAACGATTGGATCATGGCGAGCGCGATGTTGATGCGCTGGTGGCCGAGGCGCGGCAAAGTTTGCTGGCGAAAAAAACGCTGTCACCCGCCGAGGTCAATGAAGTGATGCGCGCCGTGCGGCGCGATTTACACGAGTTTGCGCTGAGCTATCAGGAGTCTTCTGATGTGGTCGGCGATTCAGTGTTTTTGCGCGTGATTCGTGAAAGCCTGTGGAAAGAGCTGGCGGATATCACCGATAAAAGTCAGCTCGAGTGGCGTGAAGTGTTTCAGGATTTGCGCCATCACGGCGTCTACCAGAGCGGTGAAGTGGTGGGGCTGGGGAATTTAGTCTGTGAGAAGTGCGGCTTCACACGGGCGATTTATACGCCAGAGAGCTTAACGCGCTGCCCGGAGTGCGGGCACGATCAGTTCCAGCGCCAGCCGTTTGAACCCTGATTTTATGAACGAATAACCCCGCGCGATGAATCGCGCCGCTACGGGTACGAGCACTTATCGTAGCGGCGCAATTTATTGCGCTAATCAGTGCAGGATCTTTGCCAGGAAGTCTTTCGCACGATCGGATTGCGGATTGTTAAAGAAGTCATCCTTATTGGTGTCTTCAATAATTTTCCCTTCATCCATAAAGATGACGCGGTTAGCGACTTTGCGCGCAAAGCCCATTTCATGCGTTACCACCATCATGGTCATGCCTTCATTCGCCAGCTCAACCATCACGTCCAACACTTCGTTGATCATTTCAGGATCAAGTGCTGACGTCGGCTCATCAAACAGCATCGCCACCGGATCCATGCACAACGCACGCGCGATTGCTACGCGCTGCTGCTGGCCGCCGGAAAGCTGGCCTGGAAACTTATCCGCGTGCGCAGAGAGCCCAACGCGTTTTAACAAGCCCTGCGCTTTCTCACGCGAGGCCGCTTTATCACGCTTCAGCACTTTGACCTGCGCCAGCGTCAGGTTCTCGATGATGCTGAGATGAGGGAACAGCTCGAAATGCTGGAACACCATGCCCACTTTGCTACGCAATTGAGCGAGGTTGGTTTTTTTGTTATTCACTTCGGTGCCGGTCACCTGAATGCTGCCCTTTTGAATCGGCTCCAGCCCATTCACGGTTTTAATCAGCGTTGATTTACCTGAGCCAGACGGACCGCAGACCACCACCACTTCACCTTTTTTCACTTCGGTGGAGCAGTCGGTCAGCACCTGAAAGTGCCCATACCACTTTGAAACATTTTTCAGGCTAATCATTTAAACCGTCCTCTTTCTTTTCAGATAGGTAACCAACAGCGAAGCGCTCAGGCTGATCACAAAGTAGACCAGACCAGCAAACAAAATCATTTCAACCTGGGTTCCGTCACGCTCACCTATGGTTGAAGCGGTGCGGAAGAAATCGGCCAGGCTCAGTACATACACCAGCGAGGTATCCTGGAACAGCACGATGCCCTGCGTCAGCAGCAGCGGCACCATGGCGCGGAACGCCTGCGGCAATACGATCAGTTTCATCGATTGCCAGTGCGTCATGCCGAGCGCCAGCGCGGCATTGGACTGCCCGCGTGAGATGCTCTGAATACCGGCGCGGATGATTTCCGAGTAGTACGCGGCCTCAAATAGCGCAAATGCCACCATGGCAGAAATCAGGCGGATATCTGATTTAGGCGATAAGCCCAGCACCTGTTGCAGGAAGGCGGGCACCACCAAATAGAACCACAGCAGCACCATCACCAAGGGTACGGAGCGGAACAGGTTGACGTACAGCTTGGCAAACCAGCGTATCGGCGCAATTGGCGACAAGCGCATCACCGCCAAAATCGTGCCCCAGATAATGCCAAACACCACGGCAATCGCGGTGATCTTGAAGGTAATGATCAACCCATTCCACAAGTAAGGCAGGCTGGGAACAATTGAACTCCAGTCAAACTCGTACATTATTTGCCTCCCATATTGCCAGGCAGGCGAATTTTGCGTTCTACCACACTCATAATCAGCATGATCACCAGGTTAATGCCGACGTACGCCAGAGTGATGGCGGTAAAGGATTCATAGGCATGCGCGGAGTAATCCAGCAGCTTGCCGGCCTGCGCCGCCATATCCACCAGTCCGATGGTTGAGGCGATCGCCGAGTTCTTCACCAGGTTAAGCATTTCCGACGTCATCGGCGGCACAATCACGCGATAGGCATTCGGCAGCAGCACATAGCGATAGGTTTGCGGCAGCGTCAGGCCCATCGCCAGGCCGGCATTTTTCTGACCGCGTGGCAGCGACTGAATCGCCGCGCGTACCTGTTCACAGACGCGCGCTGCGGTGAACAAACCAAGGCAAATCGTCGAGGAGACGAAGAACTGAATATTGGGATCCAATTCCGACTTAAACCACATGCCCAGCTTTTCGCCCACCAGTTCTGGCGCAACCAGATACCAGAAGAAGAACTGCACAATCAGCGGGATATTACGGAATAGCTCCACGTAGCAGGTGCCAATTGCCGCCAACAGGCGGTTGGGCACGGTACGCAGAATGCCAAATAAGGAACCTACCAGGAAGGCGATAATCCAGGCGCAGCAGGACACCGCAATGGTGACCTGAAAACCGGACCACAGCCAGCCGAGGTAAGTCGTATTGCCGAACGGGGCCTGTTCAAGAAAAATGCCCCAGTTCCAATCGATACCCATAACGAGCTCCGGTAAAAAAAGGGTAGCGAGGCTACCCATAAGATTGTTGAGCGGTGTCTTGCATCCTGCTTCAGGGGAACGGCCTGTTACAGTCTGTCTGTCCGCACCGCATGTTCAGCAATCGAGAGGGCAGCGGGGCTGCCCTTGTTGTCGTTGTTAATTCAGAGTGCTTTGTCGTTCGGTGCTTTGAACAGGGCCTGCATATCGCTTGAGAGTTCGAAGTTTAGGTTCAGATTCTTCGGTGGAATCGGTTTTTTGAACCAGGTTTCAAACCATTTTGAGGCTTCGCCAGAGGTTTGCGCTTTAGCAATGGTTTCATCCATCAGCTGTTTGAACTGTGGATCCTGATTACGCAGCATGCAGCCGTAAGCTTCTTTCGACTGCGGTGTACCCACGATGTCCCAGTTGTCTGGCTTCTTGGCTTTGGCACGTTCACCTGCCAGCAGCGCGTCATCCATCATGAAGGCCACAGCACGACCGGTTTCCAGCGTACGGAAAGAATCGCCATGGTCTTTCGCGCTGATGATGCGCATATCCATTTTTTGCTCGTCGTTCAGTTTGTGCAGCAGAACTTCTGAAGTGGTACCGGAGGTCACGACAACGGTTTTACCCTTCAGATCAGGGAAATCTTTGATGTCGCCGCCTTTTTTCACCAGCAGACGCGTACCGATGATGAACACGGTGTCAGAGAATGCCGCTTGCTTCTGACGCTCCAGGTTGTTGGTGGTAGAACCGCACTCAAAATCGTAAGTTCCGTTCTGCAACAGAGGAATACGGTTCTGCGAAGTAATCGGCAGCATTTTGATCTGCAAATCAGGCTTATTCAGTTTGGCTTTAATAGCCGCGATGATGGCGTTTGAATAATCCTGTGAATAGCCAACCACTTTTTGCTGGTTGTCATAGTAAGAAAAGGGAACTGATGATTCACGATGCCCAACGACGATCACGCCGCTATCATTGATTTTTTTCAGGGTACCGGTGAGATCTTCCGCCTGGGCCGCTCCCGCTGCTGCTCCCAACAGCAAAAGAGATAATGCCACTTTGCGTATCTGCATGTTCCAACTCCTTCGTATGGATGTCGCGCAGAACATAAACTGCGCAGATTGTGATGTTGTGTGTATTTCGTGCTGCTTTTTTTGTTATCCCATAGCGCAACCGCACGCAGGATAGTGATTAACATAGCGAATTGTTAACGCAATGAAACAAAAAAGTTTCTTTTTTGCGAGCCGCTCCGCACCAATAAAAGGCAAAAATTCCCCGATGCGCTAATAGAGTGCGCATCATTGCCATAAATTAGTGCGTAAAGGTTGCACTACGCTGACAAAAGCCGATGTTTGCGAAAATCACTGAAATAAATAGCAATGATCGTGCCAGCACGATGAAGAAGTGTAAAAAGCCAGCAGAGAATCGGGGAAAGCACCACGGAAGGAAGAGAAAACAGCGCATAAAAAAGGCGAAGTATTCACTTCGCCTGTTTGCATAGCTGCCTGAACTAGTGGCGACGGCGCAGAATGGCCACCACAATGCTAATCAACGTCACTAGCCACACTGGCCAGATGCCCGCTTTCGCATACGGCGTTTCACCGATGGTTGGCGTGACTTTGGCTTCCAATACATCCCGCGTGAACTGCGGCAGCTCTTTCTCTACTTCACCGTTGGCATTTACTACCGCTGTGACACCGTTATTGGTGGAGCGCAGTAACGGACGTCCCAGCTCCAGCGCACGCATGCGCGCCATCTGGAAATGCTGCCACGGCCCGATGGAGTGACCGAACCAGGCATCGTTGGAGACGGTCAGCAGGAAGTTGGTATCGGGACGGAAGTTGGCGCGCACTTGTTCGCCCAGCACGATCTCATAGCAGATAGCGCTGGTCAGGTTATAACCCGACACTTTCAGCTGCGGCTGGACATAGGCGCCACGGCTGAAGGAGGACATCGGCAAATCGAAGAACGGCGCCAGCGGACGCAGCAACGCTTCCAGCGGCACAAACTCACCAAATGGCACCAGATGATTCTTCTGATAGCGGTTCTGGCTTTGATAGCTGTAAGGCTGCTCACCACCCAGCACAATTACCGAGTTATAGTCGTGATAGCGATTATCGCCTTCCACGCGAGAATCCACGATACCGGTAATCAATGAGCTGCCGCGCGCACGCAGGTCAGCGTCCAGCGCCTGCAGGAACGGCTGCTGGTTGCTTTCCAGATCGGTAATCGCTGATTCGGGCCAGATAATGATCGGTGCTTTGCCGATAAACGGCTGGCTATAGGAGGTGTAAACGCGCAGCGTGTTCAGCAGTTGCTGCGGATCCCACTTCATCGACTGCGGAATATTGCCTTGCACCATCGCAACATCAACGCTGCGTTCCGGCAGCGGCTGATACCACTGCAACATGCGCAGCGGCCAGGGCAGTAACAGCAGGAGCGCGGCGGCTATCAAGCTTTTCACGGTACGATGATGCAACGCGTGCACCAGCAGGCCCACGATCACCATTAACAGGAAGGTAATGGTTTCAACGCCTGCGAGCGGCGCGAGGCCTTTTAGCGGACCGTCAATCTGGCTGTAGCCAAACTGCAGCCACGGAAAGCCGGTGAGCACCCAACCGCGCAGGAATTCGCTAATCTGCCATAGCGCGGGTGCCGCTAAAGCCAAACGCCACAGTGTGGCGCGCGGCCAGAAACGGTTGAGCAGAAGGGCAAACAGCATCGGATAAAGCGACAGATAAGCCGCCAGCAGAATCACCAGTAAGATGTTTACCGGGCCGGGCATGCCGCCAAAGGTGGCGATGCTGACGTAAACCCAATTGATGCCGCTGCCAAACAGTCCAAAGCCCCAAGCGAAGCCGATTGCCGCAGCCTGCGCAGTGCGACGTTCCAGCAGCAACAGTTGCAGACCAAACAGCGAAATTATCGCCGCAGGCCAGAAATCGTAGGGGGAAAAGGAAAGGGTGCCAATGGCACCCGTAACTAACGCCAGCAGCAGGCGAACCCGCTGCTGCGAGTAAAGAGAGGCTAAAGCCATAAAGTTATTCGTCTTCCAGTTGCGGTTGTGGTGAGTCTTCCGGAATTTTTACATGCACCTGGATGATACGGCGGCTGTCAGCCATGGCGACTTTGAACTGATAGCCATCAATGACAATACTTTCGCCGCGAGCGGGAAGGTGGCCGAATCCCTGCATGACCAATCCGCCAATGGTATCGACTTCGTCATCGCTGAAATCGGTGCCAAAGACCTCATTAAAATCTTCAATTTGCGTTAAGGCGCGCATGGTATAGGTGTAACGATTGAGCTGGCGGATATCACGATCTTCTTCATCGTCATACTCATCTTCAATTTCGCCAACAATCAGCTCAAGAATATCTTCAATGGTCACCAGACCAGAGACGCCACCAAATTCATCAATGACAATCGCCATGTGATAACGCTGCGAGCGGAACTCCTTCAGCATGCGATCGACGCGCTTGCTTTCAGGAACCACCACGGCGGTGCGCAGCACTTTTTCCATGCTGAACGGCTCAGACGCGCTGGCCATAAACGGCAGCAGGTCTTTGGCCATCAAAATGCCTTCGACGTGGTCTTTGTCTTCGCTGATCACCGGGAAGCGTGAGTGGGCGGATTCAATAATCACCGCAAGGCACTCTTCCAGCGTTTGGTTGCGTTTCAGGGTGATCATTTGCGAGCGAGGGATCATGATGTCGCGCACGCGCTGTTCGGCAATGTCCAGCACCCCTTCGAGCATGTCGCGGGTGTCCTGATCAATCAGCTCTTTTTGCTCAGAATCGCGGATTAACCCCAGCAGTTCATCACGGTTTTTAGGTTCACCGTGAAACAGTTGGTTGATTAACAGGGAGAAAAATCCCTTTTTACTACTGGGTGCGTCGCTGTTTTGAGAATGGTCGTCGCTCATGGCGTTTTTATTTCGTTCTCTCTAATGAGGGATTGGGGCTGCTAGCATCCGCGCCAGCAGCGCAATAACCTGAACCAGCGGCTCAGGCGTCTTCTTTCTCCGAAATGTACGGATCAGGATAACCAAGAGCAAGCATTATCTCGGTCTCCAGCGCCTCCATCTCTTCGGCTTCTTCATCTTCGATATGGTCGTAACCCAGCAGATGCAGCGTACCGTGCACCACCATATGCGCCCAGTGGGCTTCGACGGTTTTGCCTTGTTCAGCAGCCTCTTGCTCGACAACCTGACGGCAAATAATCAGATCGCCGAGCAGTGGCAGTTCAATCCCCGGCGGTGCTTCAAACGGGAATGACAGCACGTTGGTCGGCTTATCTTTGCCGCGATAAGTCAGATTAAGCTCATTACTCTCGGCTTCATCCACCAGACGAATCGTGACTTCGCTTTCTGGTTGAAACGGCGTTACCGCCGCTTCCAGCCAGCGTTGAAAATCACTCTCCGCTGGCAGATGGTTTTCATCGGCGCAGGCCAGTTGTAAATCAAGAATCACCGCGCTCATGAACGCTCCTGCGGGCTGGTTTGGCTGGCAAGCTGAGCCGCGATAGCTTCGCGTTTGCGCTCTTCTGCCTGTTGATCACGGCGTTTCTGGTCGGCGGTTTCCCAGGCTTCATAAGCATTCACGATGCGTGCGACAACCGGATGACGCACCACGTCTTCGCTGTGGAAAAAGTTAAAGCTAATCTCATCGACTTCTGCCAGCACTTCAATGGCGTGGCGCAGGCCGGATTTGGTGCTGCGCGGCAAGTCAATCTGCGTGATATCGCCGGTAATGACCGCTTTCGAATTAAAGCCGATACGCGTCAGGAACATCTTCATCTGTTCGATTGTGGTGTTCTGGCTCTCATCGAGAATCACAAAGGCGTCGTTCAGCGTGCGTCCGCGCATGTAGGCCAGCGGAGCCACTTCAATCACGTTGCGCTCAATCAGTTTCTCTACGCGCTCAAAGCCGAGCATTTCGAACAGCGCGTCGTAAAGCGGGCGCAGGTAGGGATCGACCTTCTGGCTGAGATCGCCGGGCAGGAAGCCGAGTTTCTCACCCGCTTCAACCGCCGGACGCGTCAGCAGAATACGGCGAATCTCCTGACGCTCCAGCGCATCCACTGCGGCAGCGACCGCCAGATAGGTTTTACCGGTACCTGCCGGGCCGATACCAAAGGTAATGTCATGCGAGAAGATATTGGCGATGTATTGGGCCTGGTTAGGCGTACGCGGTTTGATTACGCCACGCTTGGTTTTGATGTTCACCGCTTTGCCGAATTCCGGCACGCTCTCAGCGCTTTGTTCCAGAACGCCGCTCTCTTTGATTGCCAGGTGAATCTGGTCCGGTTCGATATCTTTGATCTGACCGCGCATTGGGGCGGTATCAACATACAGCGTGCGCAGGATATTGACGGCAGCGTCCACGCACAGCGAGCGGCCGGTAAGCGTGAATTGGTTGTCACGGCGTTTGATCTCAAGGCCCAAACGGCGCTCCAGCTGTTTCACATTGTCATCCATCGGACCGCACAAGCTCATCAGTCGTTGGTTATCTGCCGGTTCAAGGGCGATTTCACGCGTTTCGATATTCAAATGAATCCTTAAGGTCACTCAGGGCCAGTTGAAAAGGTGTGCCGGATGTCGAAGAGCAATCTCTCCGCATCTTTATGAAATTATTTATGGCGCTGCGCACTGGCGCAAGCTTCAGAGTCGATATTTGGGCAGCACTTGTGGAAAGCAAGGGCCTGGGGATGAAACAGGCGACAGCGCTTTGTGCGCTGTCGCTCAACGTTCGAGGTTTCAAGGCTGGAACAGTCCGACGCCGATGTCGTTCTCTTTGCGGGTACGCGCAATCACCGATGCCGGGCTTTCGGCCACACGGAGCGCCATTTGATCTTCGGTGCGCACCAGCACGCCGCGCAGGGAGCTGGCATAGACATCAACAATTTCGACATCAACAAACTTACCGATCATTTCAACCGGTGCTTCGAAGTTCACCACGCGGTTATTATCGGTGCGGCCGGTCAGTTCCATCACATTCTTACGCGAAATGCCTTCCACCAGCACGCGCTGCGTGGTGCCCAGCATGCGGCGGCTCCACGCCATCACCTGCTGATTGATGCGGTCCTGCAGGATGAAAAGACGCTGCTTTTTCTCCTCTTCTGTCACATCGTCGGGCAGATCGGCCGCCGGCGTGCCTGGGCGCATCGAGTAAATAAAGCTGAAGCTGACATCGAAATTCACTTCACCGACCAGCTTCATGGTCTGCTCAAAATCCTGCTGCGTTTCGCCGGGGAAACCGATGATGAAATCAGAGCTCAGCTGGATATCCGGACGTGCGGCTTTCAGCTTGCGAATAATCGCTTTGTACTCGAGTGCGGTGTGCGCGCGCTTCATCAGCGTCAGGATGCGATCTGATCCGCTCTGAACCGGCAGATGCAGGAAGCTCGCCAGCTCGGGCGTATCGCGGTAAACCTCGATGATGTCATCGGTAAATTCAATAGGATGGCTGGTGGTGAAGCGAATACGGTCAATGCCGTCGATCGCCGCCACTAAGCGCAGCAACTCAGCAAAGGTGCAGATATCGCCATCAAAGGTGGCGCCGCGATAGGCGTTGACGTTCTGGCCCAGCAGGTTGACTTCACGTACGCCCTGAGCGGCAAGCTGGGCGATTTCCAGCAGAATATCGTCGCTCGGACGGCTGACTTCCTCGCCGCGCGTGTAAGGCACCACGCAGAAAGTACAATATTTGTTGCAACCTTCCATGATCGACACAAAGGCGGTTGGGCCATCGGCGCGCGGTTCTGGCAGGCGATCAAACTTCTCAATTTCAGGGAAGCTGATGTCAACAACCGGGCTTTTACTGCCGCGCACGGTGTTAATCATCTCCGGCAGACGATGTAAGGTCTGCGGGCCAAAGACGATATCGACGTAACTGGCGCGCTGGCGCAGACGTTCACCTTCTTGTGAGGCCACGCAGCCACCCACGCCGATGATCAGATCGGGATTGGTCGCTTTCAGCTTTTTCCAACGGCCTAGCAGAGCAAAAACCTTCTCCTGCGCCTTTTCACGGATGGAGCAGGTGTTGAGCAGCAGAACGTCCGCCTCTTCAGCTTCCTCGGTAAGGGTGTAGCCGTGCGTACTGTTCAGCAGATCGGCCATCTTCGATGAATCGTATTCATTCATCTGACAGCCCCAGGTTTTGATGTGCAGTTTTTTGGTCATCGAACTAGCCATTGATTCAAGCGAAGTGCAGGGCGCGTATTGTAATGCTTCGACGCTGTTGTTACCAGGCTTCACGCATCTGCATCGCATCGCGCTGCTAATTTCCGGTACACTTTAGCTATCAACGTGATGCTGGAAGGTTTCACGGCAAAAAGAAGGATTAGAGTCGATGCAGGATTCACATTTTGATGTGGTGATCGTGGGCGGTGGCATGGTTGGTGCGGCGCTGGCGTGTGGCCTGGCGCAGCAGCAGTTTCGCGTAGCGGTCATTGAACGGGCAGAACCGGCAAGCTTTGATGCCAGCAGCGAGCCAGATGTGCGTATCTCCGCCATCGGTGCGTCGTCGGTGGCGCTGCTGCAGCAACTGGATGTCTGGCAACGTGTGCAGGCGATGCGCTGTGCGCCCTATCGCCAACTGGAAACCTGGGAGTGGCAAAACGCGCATGTGAAGTTTGATGCGGCGTCGCTTGGGTTGCCCGAGCTGGGCTTTATGGTGGAAAACAGCGTGCTGCAGCGTGCGCTGTGGGAAAAAATGCAGCAAGAGGGCATCACACTGATCTGCCCGGCGAGCTTGCAGGGTTTGCAGCCGCACAGCGCTGGCTGGCAGGTGCAACTCGATAACGGCCAAACGCTGGATGCGCGTTTAGTGGTCGGCGCAGATGGTGCTAACTCGCGTGTGCGCCAGTTAGCGGGTATTGGCGTGCGCGGCTGGAACTATGCGCAATCCTGCATGCTGATAAGCGTGGAGTGCGAGCAGGAGGCGGGCGATGCCACCTGGCAGCAGTTTACGCCGCAAGGGCCGCGCGCTTTCCTGCCGCTGTTTGATCGTCGTGCTTCGCTGGTGTGGTACGACGCACCCGCGCGTATCCGTCAGCTGCAAAGTTTGCCGCTCCCGCAACTGGAGAAAGAGATTTATGCTCACTTCCCGGCACGCGTTGGCCGTATTCAGGTCAAAACTGCGGCCTCTTTCCCGCTGGTGCGACGTCATGCTACGCGTTATGTGATGCCGGGATTGGCGCTGGTGGGGGATGCGGCGCACACCATCAATCCGCTGGCCGGGCAGGGCGTTAATCTGGGCTATAGGGATGTGGATGCGTTGATCACGAGGCTGGTCGAGGCGCGCAACCAGGCGGAGCTCTGGTCATCGGATGCTGTGCTGCAGCGTTATCATCGTCAGCGTTACAAAGATAATTTACTGATGCAGGGCGGAATGGATCTGTTCTACTTCGCGTTTAGCAATAAACTGCCGCCGCTGCGTTTTGCGCGAAACCTGGCGCTGATTGCGGCGGAGAATGCCGGAGAGTTGAAACGTAAGGTGCTGCGTTACGCATTAGGTTTGTGATTGTATGGAGCGCATTGATGCGCTCTTGGTTAAAAGTTTGCTCGCCACTTTGCCAAACGCAGAAAACAATAAAGCCCGCATAAGCGGGCTTTATTGTGCAATTTGGCTGGGGTGCAGGGATTCGAACCCCGGAATGCTGGTATCAGAAACCAGTGCCTTACCGCTTGGCGACACCCCAATAGGTGTTTGATCAAATTGTCTTTTTATGGCTGGGGTGCAGGGATTCGAACCCCGGAATGCTGGTATCAGAAACCAGAGCCTTACCGCTTGGCGACACCCCAATAATTTGGTGGCTACGACGGGATTTGAACCTGTGACCCCATCATTATGAGTGATGTGCTCTAACCAGCTGAGCTACGTAGCCTTTGTACTGCTTACTGCGTCCGACGATGGCTGGGATACCTGGATTCGAACCAGGGAATGCCGGTATCAAAAACCGGTGCCTTACCGCTTGGCGATATCCCATTCGTCGACTTTGTATCCACAACATAATCCGGATTGGCTGGGGTACCAGGATTCGAACCTGGGAATGCTGGTATCAAAAACCAGTGCCTTACCGCTTGGCGATACCCCATCCGGCTGCCGAAGACTGAAATGGTGCGGGAGGCGAGACTTGAACTCGCACACCTTGCGGCGCTAGAACCTAAATCTAGTGCGTCTACCAATTTCGCCACTCCCGCAAAAAGATGGTGGCTACGACGGGATTTGAACCTGTGACCCCATCATTATGAGTGATGTGCTCTAACCAGCTGAGCTACGTAGCCATCTTTTTCGCGTAACCTTCATCGGCGTTGCGGGGCGCATTATGCGTATTGAGTCTTGTAGCGTCAACAATTTTTTTGCCGTTTTTCGCCTTAAAACGCCTGTTTGTCTGGCTTGTAACCAGGCTGGTGATTTATTCGGCTAATTTCTCAGGTTGTACGAGGGATTGCATAAAAAAGGGGCTCGAATGAGCCCCATATCTTGTTGAGTAAAAACCTTATTTATACGCGGACTGATGCACACCTACGGCACGACCAGAAGGGTCATCCATGGATTTAAAGGCTTCATCCCACTCGATCGCTTTAGCCGAAGAACAGGCCACCGACGGACCGCCTGGCACACACTCTGCGGCGCTGGCGATCGGGAACAATTCCTCGAAGATCTCGCGATACAGATACGCTTCTTTCGAGTTCGGCGTGTTGTACGGGAAGCGGAAGTGCGCAGTCGACAGCTGTTGATCGGTGATTTGCTTCGCCGCCACTTCTTTCAGCGTATCTATCCAGCTGTAGCCCACACCATCAGAGAACTGCTCTTTCTGACGCCACGCCACGCTCTCCGGCAGGTAAGAAGAGAAGCATTCGCGCAGGATGTGTTTTTCCATCTTGCCGTTGCTGCCACAGAGTTTGTCTGCCGGGTTGATGCGCATCGCCACGTCGAGGAATTTCTTGTCGAGGAACGGCACACGCGCTTCCACGCCCCAGGCGGACATCGCTTTGTTGGCGCGAGCACAGTCAAACATGTGCAGAGCCAGCAGTTTACGTACGTTCTCTTCGTGGAATTCTTTGGCGTTTGGCGCCTTATGGAAATAGAGGTAGCCGCCAAAGACTTCATCCGCACCTTCACCGGACAACACCATTTTGATGCCCATCGCTTTGATCTTACGCGACATTAAATACATCGGCGTAGAGGCGCGAATGGTGGTCACATCATAGGTTTCGATGTGGTAAATCACTTCACGGATCGCATCCAGGCCTTCCTGCACGGTGAAATGGATTTCGTGGTGCACGGTACCGAGGTGTTCTGCGACTGATTTCGCTGCTTTCAGGTCTGGAGAACCTTCCAGGCCAACCGCGAAGGAGTGCAACTGCGGCCACCATGCATCGCTCTTATCCGCATCTTCAACACGTTTCGCAGCAAAGCGCTTGGTCACGGCAGAAATGATGGAGGAGTCCAGGCCGCCAGACAGCAGCACGCCGTAAGGCACGTCAGACATCAGGTGACTTTTTACTGACTCTTCCAGCGCATGTTTCAGCTCGGCGGCATCCGTAGTGTTGTGCTCAACGGCGGAATATTCCATCCAGTCACGCTGCCAGTAACGACGGATTTCACCATCGGCGCTCGACATGTAGCTTCCCGGCGGGAACTCTTTGATGCTGCGGCACACCGGCACCAGCGCTTTCATCTCGGAAGCGACATACAGGTTGCCGTGCTCGTCGTTGCCCATATACAGCGGGATAATGCCGATATGGTCGCGACCAATCAGATATTGTTGCTTCACGCTGTCCCACAGAATGAAGGCGAACATGCCTTGCAGCTCGTCGAGGAAATCGACGCCTTTTTCCTGATACAGCGCGAGGATCACTTCACAGTCAGAACCGGTCTGGAAAGCGTAACGATCGCTCAACTCAGCACGCAGCGCCTGATGGTTGTAAATTTCGCCGTTAACAGCCAGTACGTGGGTGTGGTCAGCGTTATACAGCGGCTGTGCGCCGTTGTTAACGTCAACAATCGACAGACGCTCATGCACCAGAATGGCTTTATCATCCGCATAAACACCTGACCAATCCGGGCCGCGGTGACGCATCAGACGAGAAGATTCCAGCGCTTTCTTGCGCAGCTCAATAGGATCGCTTTTCAGATCCAGCACACCAAAAATTGAACACATAACTGACTCCTGATCTCACCTTGTGGCGAAGTTATTTCTACGTTTGTCCGGCAGCCTTGGCTGCGTGATGTATAAGAAAATGCGCTAAATGGCGGTGTTAGTGCAAGCAAAATTGCGATTCTTTGATAAAAAGAATGTTGATGGGCAAATAATATTGAATATTATTCAATTATTACGTTTTTATTTTAGATGGCATCTAATGAAACTGCATTATCGTTCGTTTTGTAGGCATGGGGCGAGCGGTAAAGAAAGGCATAACCACAGAAAAAACAAAAGCCCTGCATAAGCAGGGCCATAAGAAGGGGTGATGGCTGGAATCAGAACAGGTCGATATCGGCGACCGATGGGTAAATCCAATCCGGGCGGAAAGGCATCGCATCAATATCACTCAGTGTGGAAACGCCAGACAGCACCAGAATGGTTTCCAGACCCGCCTGGAAGCCTGCCAGAATGTCTGTCCGCAGGTTATCGCCCACAATGACCGTCTCTTCCGAATGCGCATGCATTTTGTTTAACGCCGCGCGCATGATGTACGGACTCGGTTTTCCGACGTAAAACGGTTTACGGCCGGAGATGGTTTCGATACCGGCGCAGAGTGCTCCGCAGGCAGGAACAAAGCCGCGTGCATGTGTATCGGGATTAGTGGCGATAAAGCGGGCGCCATTGGCCACGAAGAAAGCGGCTTTATGCATCATTTCCCAATTGAAAGAGCGCGTTTCACCGACGATAACGAAATCTGGATTAACGTCGGTGATGGTGAAGCCAGCTTTATACAGCTCATGAATCAGCGCACCTTCGCCAATTACGTAGGCTTTTTTCCCTTCCTGACGGCGCAGGAAATCGGCGGTGGCCATCGCCGAGGTGTAAAACACCGAATCCGGTACGTCAATGCCGGCGTTGGCAAAGCGGTTCGCCAGATCCAGCGCGGTTTGCGAAGGATAATTGGTCAACACCACCAACGGCATATCCTTCGCCAGAATGCGCTGCAGAAATTCTTTCGCGCCGGGAACGGCGGTATTGTCATGCATCAACACGCCGTCGATGTCACAGATTACGCTTTTAATCGTCATAGATTGCATCCGGTCGGGCCTGCTTGACAGCAGGCTGGTGATTACTCTTCCAGCAGATGTTGCAGCAAAATGCCATTCAGCATTGCGCGTTTTGCCAAAGCAAAGGCGCCAATCGCCGAGCGATGATCGAGCTCGGAACGCACCACCGGCAGATTTTTACGGAAGGCAGGCAGCGTCTGCGTATTGATACACCCTTCAATAGCAGGAAACAGTACTTTATCGGCTTCAGTGATTTCACCGGCCAACACCACTTTTTGCGGATTGAACAGGTTGATGGCGATAGCAATCGCCTTGCCTAAATAGCGGCCGACATATTCAATCACTTCGCACGCCAGCGCGTCGCCATGATTAGCGGCGCGACAAATCTGCGGCATCAGGCAATCATTCAAGGTTAATGAGCTGGGATAGCCTTGATTCAGCAAGTGACGCACACGGTTTTCAATCGCTCCATTAGCCGCAATGGTTTCCAGGCAGCCAAAGTTACCGCAGTGGCAGCGTTCACCCAGCGGATCAACCTGAATATGGCCAATCTCGCCCACGTTGCCGTTACTGCCGAGGAAAATGTGGCCGTTGGCGATGATTCCGGCACCGGTGCCGCGATGCAAACGCACCAGAATGGAGTCTGCGCAATCGCGACTTGCACCGAAGTAGTGCTCGGCCAGCGCCAGGCTACGGATGTCATGACCAACAAAGCTGGTGACGTTGAAGCGTTTTTTCAGGCTGGAAACCAGCGGCCAATGACTTACCGCGATGTGCGGCATGTAGCGAATGATGCCGTTAATGGGATCGACCAAACCGGGCAGAATCACCGAGATAGCAATCAGTTCATGAATCTTACGCTGATGCGCGGCCATAAAGGCGCTGATGGCATTGAACAGCGCGTTCTCCAGCGTTTCCTGCGTGCGCTCGGGCAGCGGATAATCTTCCTGCGCCAGCGATTTTCCGCTCAGATCAAACAGCGTCAACGTCGCGTCATTACGCCCTAAGCGCACGCCGATAGTATGAAAATGACGGGTTTCAGTAATGATGGAGATCGCGCGACGCCCACCGGTGGAGGCTTGTTGCTCCACCTCTTTGATGAGGCCGCGCTCAATGAGCTGGCGGGTAATTTTGGTGACACTGGCGGGCGCAAGCTGACTGTGTTCGGCAATCTGAATGCGCGAAATTGGCCCCTGCTGATCGATTAGCCGATAAACGGCTGCACTATTGAGTTGTTTAACAAGATCAACATTTCCTATTTGAGACTGGCCGCCAGTGGTCATTCAATGCTTACTCGCTGAGGACGTTGTCTCCGTTGACGAACGTCTTAGTGATTTGATAATCGCGGGTAAAGACAGTCAGGTTGGCGACTTTTCCTGCTTCGACCGTGCCTAACTGCTTCTCCACACCCATCGCCTGCGCTGGATAGAGCGTCGCCATACGCAGCGCTTCATCAAGAGCGATACCGCAATGTTCAACGCTGTTCTGCACCGCTTCAATCATGGTCAAGGCAGAACCGCTGAGCGTACCGTTCTCGTCAACGCACAGGCCATCGCGATAGTATATTGTTTTGCCTGCAAAAATAAATTGATCAATCGATGCGCCCGCCGGTGCTGTGGCATCCGTCACTAACACCAGCTTGTCGCCTTTAATGCGTTTTGCATTGCGCACATTAGCGTAATGGACATGTAAACCATCCGCAATGATGCCGCAGTATACATCAGGCGAATCAAACAGCGCACCGATCAGACCTGGCTCACGTCCAGCGAAGGTTGGCATGGCATTGTAGAGATGCGTAGCAAAGCTGACGCCCGCGCTGAAGCCAATTTTTGCTTCTTCATAGGTCGCGTTGGAGTGACCCGCTGACACGATGATGCCGGCATCACGCAGCTGACGAATCACCTCGCTGCCCGTATTTTCAGGTGCCAGCGTGACTTTAGTGATGACGTCGGCATTGGCGCAGAGGAAATCCACCAGCTCGGCATCCGGCAGGCGAATCAATTCAGGATTGTGCGTACCTTTTTTAGCTTTATTCAGCCACGGACCTTCCAGATGCAGGCCGATTGCCTGATTCTGATGCTTGGCCAGGTAAGCGCGCATGGTTTCGACTGCGCGTCTCATCAGCGCATCGGTGCTGGTAATCAGCGTTGGCAAATAGCTGGTGCAGCCTGATTTCTCGTTGGCACGCTGCATGATCTCCAGCGTTTCAACGCTTAACGCATTGATGTCATCATTGAACTGCACGCCGCCGCAGCCGTTAAGCTGCAAATCAATAAAACCAGGAGCGAGAAACGCACCAGCCACATCCTGCTGTGCAATTGCCGCGTCCAGGGCATCACGCGGACACACGCGCTCAATCAGGCCATCTGCAATCACAACTGCATGATTGTCCAGAATTTCATGACCAGTAAAAATCCGGCCGTTCACTAATGCGTACATCGTTTCTCTCTCCCGGCTAAGCCTGCTGCCTGAAAGCAGCAGGTTTTGTTACAACGTGTTTTCAAACACCTTTCATATTTTCCGCTTCCATTTCGCGGAAATATTTCACGGTTTTCACTTTCAGTTCCATGGTGGCTGGCTCGTCACATACCACGACAGATTTGGCATGTAGCTGCAGGCAGCTGATGGTCCACATATGGTTGACGTTACCTTCAACCGCAGCCTGCAGCGCTTGCGCTTTCAGGTGGCCGGTAACCAGAATCATCACTTCTTCAGCATCCAGCAGCGTACCGACACCAACCGTCAGGGCGTATTTCGGCACCTGATCCACATCACCATTAAAGAAGCGTGAATTTGCAATACGCGTATCGTGCGTCAGGGTTTTGATGCGGGTACGTGAGGAGAGGGAAGAAGCCGGTTCGTTAAAGGCGATGTGACCATCGTTACCCACGCCGCCCATAAACAGGTTAATTTTGCCGTAAGCGCGGATCTTCTCTTCGTATTGGCGACATTCTGCGTCAATATCTTCGGCATTACCATTCAGAAGATTGATATTTTGCTGTTGAATATCAACATGATCGAAAAAGTTACGGTACATGAAACTGTGGTAACTTTCCGGATGCTCTTTTGGCAGGCCAACGTACTCATCCATGTTGAAGGTGACAACGTGCTTGAAACTAACCTGGCCCGCTTTGTGCATATCGATCAGGTGCTTGTAAGCTTCCAGCGGTGTTCCACCGGTTGGCAGACCCAGCACGAAGGGACGTTCTGCGCTAGGCTTAAACGCATTAATGCGGTTAACAATGTGGCGTGCAGCCCATTTACCCACTTGGGTCGGTGTGGCCAAAGGGATCAGTCTCATGTCTTCACCTCAATTAAGATTGGAAATGTGGAGTTGCCGTTTCTCTGACAGTTTTTGCCCTTAAGCGTAATGCGTTTAAGCGTAGCCACCAAGGATAAGTGCGACTCGATATTTTTTATCATAAAATAAGTTTGTGGTGCTGGCTAGCATTTCGCATTATCAAACCACCATTTTGGTGATTAAAGTCACAGTTGTAGTGGTTTTAATTTGCGAGGCGAATTAATTTATCTTTACACTGCGCCTCGTGGTGAAAAGTGTCATCAAGGTACCGGGCGACGGGATAATAAAATCAACCTGCGCCACGGCAAAACGCCAGTCTCATAGGGGGAGAATAAGGTGAGTATTTTAGGATATCTGCAAAAGGTCGGCCGCGCGCTTATGGTGCCGGTAGCGACTCTGCCGGCAGCGGCAATCTTGATGGGCGTTGGATACTGGATCGATCCAGATAGCTGGGGTGCAGGCAATGCGCTGGCAGCACTGTTGATCAAATCCGGTTCGGCAATCATCGACAATATGCCAGTGCTGTTTGCCATTGGTGTGGCATACGGTATGTCAAAAGATAAAGACGGCGCTGCAGCGTTAACCGGTTTTGTCGGCTTTCTTGTTGTGACCACACTCTGTTCTCCGGCAGCGGTGGCAATGATTCAGAAGATGCCGGTGGAGCAAGTTCCCGCTGCCTTTGGTAAAATTAATAACCAGTTTGTTGGCATTCTTGTCGGGATTCTTTCTGCTGAAGTATATAACCGCTTTAGTCATGTTGAACTGCCAAAAGCGTTGTCCTTCTTTAGCGGTCGCCGTCTGGTGCCGATCCTTGTATCGTTCCTGATGATCCTGGTTGCGTTCATTCTGATGTATATCTGGCCGATCATTTTCGGTGGACTGGTAAGTTTTGGTGAGCATATTCAGAAGCTGGGTTCCGTCGGTGCGGGAATCTACGCCTTCTTTAACCGTCTGCTGATTCCTGTTGGCTTACACCACGCATTGAACTCAGTATTCTGGTTCGATGTTGCCGGTATTAACGATATTCCTAAATTCCTTGGCGGCGCGCAGTCTATCGCTGAAGGCACAGGTATCCCAGGCATCACCGGTCGTTATCAGGCGGGCTTCTTCCCAATCATGATGTTTGGTCTTCCAGGTGCAGCGCTGGCAATTTACCACTGCGCACGCCCGGAAAACCGCGCTAAAGTCGGCGGCATTATGCTGGCGGCGGCCTTTGCCGCCTTCTTTACGGGTATCACTGAACCGCTGGAATTCTCCTTCATGTTCGTGGCGCCAGTGCTGTATGTGATCCACGCTGCTCTAACCGGTCTTTCTGTATTCATCGCCGCGAGCATGCAGTGGATTGCCGGTTTCGGCTTCAGTGCGGGTCTGGTGGATATGGTGCTGTCAACGCGTAACCCGCTGGCGGTGCACTGGTGGATGCTGATCCCACAAGGTCTGGTGTTCTTCGTTATCTACTACGTGGTATTCCGCTTCACCATCCAGAAATTCAACCTGATGACGCCGGGCCGCGAACTCTCTGCGGGCGATGAAACCGATGGGTATGACGTCAATGTCGATAACAGCGGCAACGGTGAAAGCCAAACTGAATCTCTGGCGCGTCGTTATATTGCGGCGGTAGGTGGCTCAGAAAACCTGACCAACATCGATGCCTGTATCACACGTCTACGTCTGAACGTTAAAGATTCCGCGCAGGTTAATGAAGGTGTCGCTAAACGTCTCGGTGCTTCAGGTGTGATTCGTCTGAACAAGCAGAGCGTACAGGTTATTGTCGGTACGCAGGCGGAAAGCATTGCAACAGCAATGAAAACCGTACTGAGCAAAGGTCCAGTTGCGGCATCTGCCGCGGCGTCAACGGCTGCTCCTGCTGCTGCAGTAAAACCGCAGGCGGTGCTGAACAGCGAAAAAGCCGTGATTGCTACGCTGCTGGCGCCAGTAACCGGTGACATCGTTGCGCTGGAAAATGTGCCTGACGAAGCATTCGCCAGCAAGGCAGTCGGTGATGGTCTGGCCATCAAGCCAACCGGCAAAACCGTGGTTGCGCCAACCGCCGGAACTGTGGTGAAGATCTTCAACACCAACCATGCTTTCTGCCTTGAGGCGGAAAACGGCGTCGAGATCGTGGTACATATGGGGCTGGATACAGTAGCGCTGGAAGGTAAAGGCTTCACGCGTCTGGTTGAAGAGGGCGCAACGGTCACTGCAGGTCAGCCAATCCTGGAAATGGATTTGGACTTCCTCAATGCCAACGCCCGCTCGATGATCAGTCCGGTCGTGGTCAGCAATAGCGATGATTTCGCTGGTCTGAATTTACTGGCAACCGGTTCAGTGGTTGCAGGCGAAACCCCGCTTTACGAGGTTAAAGGCTAAGTCCTTGTGATTGAGCCAGAAGGCAGGAAGCGATTCCTGCCTTTTTTGTTTTAAAACGACCAACAAACGGTTGTTTCCCTCCTGCGCTTTGTGGATCATACTCCGTTACTTCGTGGTACAAATCACCCGTTATAGTTTTTGAGGATTTTGAGATGAGTGAGGCTGAAGCCCGCCCAACGAACTTTATTCGTCAGATCATCGACGAAGATTTGGCGAGCGGTAAGCACAACAGTGTGCATACCCGTTTCCCGCCTGAGCCCAATGGTTATCTGCATATTGGCCATGCGAAATCTATCTGCCTGAACTTTGGTATCGCGCAAGACTACCAAGGTCAGTGCAATCTGCGTTTCGACGACACTAACCCAGTTAAAGAAGATCTGGAGTTTGTCGAATCCATTAAGCGTGACGTGCAATGGCTGGGCTTTGAGTGGAGCGGCAACATTCGTTACTCCTCAGACTACTTCGACCAACTGTTCAACTATGCGGTTGAGCTGATCAACAAAGGTCTGGCTTACGTTGATGAACTGTCGGCGGATGAAATCCGTGAGTATCGCGGTTCACTGACGGCGCCGGGTAAAAACAGCCCATATCGCGATCGCAGCGTGGAAGAAAACCTGGCGCTGTTCCAGAAGATGCGCGATGGCGGTTTCGAAGAGGGCAAAGCCTGTTTGCGTGCCAAAATCGACATGGCGTCCAGCTTTATCGTGATGCGCGATCCGGTGCTGTACCGCATTAAGTTTGCCGATCACCATCAGACCGGCAGCAAGTGGTGCATCTACCCGATGTACGACTTCACTCATTGCATTTCGGATGCGATCGAAGGCATTACGCACTCTCTCTGCACGTTGGAGTTCCAGGATAACCGTCGTCTGTATGATTGGGTGCTGGATAACATCACCATTCCGGTTCATCCGCGTCAGTACGAGTTCTCACGCCTAAATCTGGAATATGCGGTGATGTCGAAGCGTAAACTGACTCAGCTGGTGAGCGAGAAGGTGGTAGAAGGCTGGGACGATCCGCGCATGCTAACCGTTTCGGGTCTGCGTCGTCGTGGTTATAGCGCCGCTTCTATCCGTGAGTTCTGCCGCCGTATTGGTGTGACCAAACAGGACAATATCGTGGAGATGGCTTCACTGGAATCCTGCATTCGTGACGATCTCAATGAAAACGCACCGCGTGCGATGGCGGTAATGGATCCGTTGAAAGTGGTGATCGAGAACCTGCCTGCAGGTCACGATGAGATCATCACTATGCCGAATCATCCGAACAAACCGGAGATGGGCACGCGTGAAGTGCCATTCAGCCGTGAAGTGTGGATCGATCGCGCTGACTTCCGTGAAGAAGCCAACAAGCAGTACAAGCGTTTGGTGCTGGGTAAAGAAGTGCGTCTGCGTAATGCTTACGTGATCCGTGCCGAACGTGTGGCTAAGGATGCTGAAGGCAATATCACCTGCATCTATTGCACTTGTGACGTTGATACGCTAAGCAAAGATCCGGCCGATGGCCGTAAAGTGAAAGGCGTTATCCATTGGGTTTCTGCAATCCACGCGCTGCCAGCGGAATTCCGCCTGTACGATCGTCTGTTCAGTGTGCCAAATCCGGGCGCGGCTGAGGATTTCCTCACCACCATCAACCCAAACTCACTGGAAATCAAACAGGGCTTCGTTGAGCCTGGTTTACGTGCTGCCGATTCGATGGCACCGTACCAGTTCGAACGTGAAGGCTATTTCTGTGCTGATAGCGTCTATTCACAGCCCTCCAGGCTGGTGTTTAACCGCACTGTAGGTTTGCGTGATACCTGGGCAAAAATCGGCGATTAATAGTTTTAGTCGCGAGCACGATAAGATCATGAAAGGGCGAGCAATCGCCCTTTTTTATTATCTCAATTTGGCCAGATACGACCTTTTATGCTGCACGCCTCAATCCGCCTTTAATTCCCTATTTGCGACTATTCTGACTTTAGAAAAATTAACCCATTTGGCAGTGTGAAAAACTTTTTTTCAGGTAGGCTATGCGCTCTCAGACGTTGCTCTGCGGCTTATCTAAGGAAAAAAAATGACAACTCTCGCCCAGGAAGCCAGGCATAGCGTGGTGGTTTTACATCAGCTTATTGAACGTATTTTCAATCAGGCGGAAGGCAGCGACGACAGCATTGATCTGTTTTTGTCGCACTTTCATCCCGAGTTCAAAATGGTCACGCCGCAAGGCAAACGATTGGACCTCAATGAAATGGAAGTGCTGTTTCGCCAGTTGCAGGGGCAGCGTGAAGGCATGCGAATTGCCACCAGTGAGCACGCCATCATCTCGCAGCAAAGCGAGGAAGTGACGATTCAGTATCGTGAATTACAGATGATGAACGGCATCAATCAGAGCCGCATTTCACTGGCGGTATTGGATTGCAGCACCGCCATTCCGCGCTGGCGCTACCTGCAGGAAACGCTTGTCGCCTGATTACAGGCATAAAAAAACCGGCTCAAGCGCCGGTTTTTTTATACTGCATAGCACACTCAATTACTTATCGTGTAGCGTATCGTCTTCGCGGCAGTCTCCCAGAGCACAATGACCGTACAGGTACAGGCTGTGGTTGCTGAGCTTAATGCCGTGGCGAGTGGCAATTTCACGCTGACGCGTTTCGATTGATTCATCGCTGAATTCTATAACTTTGCCACAATCCAGGCAGATCAAGTGATCGTGGTGATGCTGCTGAGTCAGTTCGAAGACAGATTTGCCGCCTTCAAAGTTGTGACGGGTTACGATGCCCGCGTCGTCAAACTGGTTAAGAACGCGATACACCGTTGCCAGACCAATCTCTTCGCCCATATCAATCAGGCGCTTATACAAATCTTCCGCACTGACGTGATGGGACTCTGGGCCGGGTCCCTGAAGCACTTCCAGAATTTTCAGTCTGGGTAGCGTGACTTTCAGGCCAGCCTTCTTCAATGCGGAGTTGTTGTCAGTCATGCGGATATTGTCCTGTTACTTTGCTAGTCACTTGCGGCGCAGGGGCCTTGAATGTTTAGGTCAACGCGCATTCTCATTTGCGTCTCATTATAGAACTCAAGCAGTGAAATGAAAACCAAGGCAACGTCCTTAATCACCAAAGGTTGTAAGGATATCGTCACTAACGTCTTCAAGACGCTTGGGTTTTGGATTCCATTTCACTCAGCCTCATTCTACTGCCAGAGGAATAAGCGGATGACCATTGCGGGTATTCTACAGATTTGCGGGGAAAAGTTAAAAAACCGTAGCTATTATTTTTATAGGAAATTCCGTTACCCGATGTGAGGCAGTGCGCACATCGGGCAGAGCAGGGAATTAAGCTTCAATAATCTCTTTCAGCTGCAGTTCATCAAAGATCTGCTTCACCCACTTCTCAACGCGTTCGTTGGTCAATTCCGGCTGACGGTCTTCGTCAATGGCCAAACCAAGGAAGTTTTTGTCATCGGCCAGGCCTTTAGAGGCTTCGAAGTGATAGCCTTCGGTTGGCCAGTGACCGACGATCACCGCACCATTCGGCTCAATGATGTCACGGATAGTGCCCATCGCATCACAGAAGTACTCGGCGTAATCTTCCTGATCGCCACAACCAAACAGCGCTACCAGCTTACCATTGAAATCAATCTCTTCCAGCGTCGGGAAGAAATCGTCCCAGTCACACTGCGCTTCGCCGTAATACCAGGTTGGGATACCCAGCAGCAGGATGTCGAACGCTTCGAGATCTTCTTTGGTGCTCTTAGCAATGTCATGCACTTCGGCGACATCTTTACCCAGTTGTTTCTGGATCATCTTTGCAATGTTTTCAGTGTTGCCGGTATCGCTGCCGAAGAAAATGCCTACGATTGCCATGGGTTAGGTAACCTCTTAAATCCTGATTGTGAAAGTAAGTCAGTTGACTGCACAGTTATGCGAATAATAGCAGACCGGTAAAAAGTGCGGAACGTATAAAGCCGTGACTTTGTGTTCCAGCGTGCGGTCTTCGCGCGTTACGACAGTTTGAGCTGTGCCAGCAGCATTTGTTCAATCAATTCGCTGCGACTGATGTTTTGCTGATCGGCCAGCGTGCTGAGGGCGTCAACCGCCTCGCTCGACATCTTCAGCTCAACACGACGCAGCCCGCGCACTTTATCGCGCTTGAGCTGATTGCGTTTGTTGATGCGTAACTGTTCATCACGCGTCAGCGGGCTGGTTTTCGGGCGACCAGGACGCCGCTCGTCTGCGAAGAGATCAAGCGTAGTGCGGTCTGTCTGTTCTTTTGCCATGGTTTGTAAAACTGAGTGGGCGCGAACGGCGGAAAGGCGCTGCGCGATTAAAACATTATCGGCCCGACCACGGCGAAAAAATATCCGTGGCAAATTTTTAGCGCGACATCATACTCCAGCGCCTTCCCTGACGCCAACCCTAAAGCGCAAGCGGCAAGCTTTTGCTTTTACAGGTTAAAAAAACGCCGAACGGCGCGTAACACCGCATCGGGTTTCTCGGCGTGCACCCAGTGTCCAGCACCGCTGATCACATGTGCATGTGCCTGCGGGAACTGACGCAGCAGCGCATCGCGATGCTGATTATCCAGATAAGGCGAGTCGCCGCCGCGGATAAACAGCGCCGGATGCGGCCACGCAGGAATCTCTTCCCAGCCGGAAATGGTGCTGTAGTTATCCCACAGCACCGGCACATTAAAGCGCCATTCGCCCTCTGCGAAAGATTTGAGGATGAACTGGATCACGCCTTCTTCATCAATATGCTGACGCATTACTTCAGCGGCTTCGCTGCGGCGCGTGACGCCCGCGGCGCTCACGGCCCGGATAGCGGCAAAAATTTCGTCATGGCGGCGCGTTTGGTAATCAACGGGCGCGATATCGATCATTACCATTTTATCAATACGCTCCGGCGCGATGGCACTGAGTGCCATGGCGATTTTGCCGCCCATCGAGTGTCCGATTACACCCGCGCGATCTATATGGTGCGCATCCAGCGTTTCGACAATGTCCTGCGCCATCACGTGATAATTCATCTCATCGCTACGCGCCGACAAGCCGTGATTGCGCACGTCAACTTGCAGCGTCGGACGTGCGTCACGCACCCCACGCGCCAGCACGCCAAGGTTATCAAGGCTGCCAAAAAGACCATGGATCAACAGAATCGGCGTGGCATTGGGGGCAGATTGTTCAGTTTGCAGACGGGCGTTCAAAATCATGGCTAAAGTTCTTACGGTTGTGACCTTGGCTTAGGTTATCATGGATTCACCTGTCCAGCAGTCAGGCCGGTGGGCATTAGGGCATATTCCGACTTTTGCCCGTAAACGTTGCCAACGCTATCGGCTGCCACGGATTTAACTTTATAATCCTTATGTTAGAACCCGCTCACGTTTTGCACGACTGGATTTTGCTAAGGACGTTGCAAGAATGCGTGGTTCTGTCATTTGCCAGAATCGTACGGAAAAAGATGAAAACGATTGAAGTTGACGAAGAACTCTACCGTTATATTGCCAGCCACACGCAGCACATTGGTGAAAGCGCCTCAGATATTTTGCGCCGCATGTTGAAGTTCACCGCCGGACAGAGCGCACCCGCTGCGCCCGCCGCTGGTGCATCAATGAAAGAAGCGCAACCTGCTAGCCGTGAAGCGCGTCCTCAGGATCGCGTCCGTGCGGTACGTGAGCTGCTGCTTTCCGATGAATATGCCGAGCAGAATAAGGCGGTTAACCGCTTCATGTTGGTACTGTCAACGCTCTATCGTCTTGATCCGGCTGCGTTTGCTGAAGCTACTGCCTCGCTGCAGGGCCGTACCCGCGTCTACTTTGCGGGCGACGAGCACACGCTGCTGCAAAATGGCACCCATACCAAGCCGAAGCACGTTCCCGGCACACCGTACTGGGTGATCACGAACACCAATACAGGTCGCAAATGCAGCATGGTGGAACACATCATGCTGGCTATGCAGTTCCCGCAGGAACTGACAGAGAAAGTTCGCGGCACCATTTAACTGAAGCGTCAGGGAGAAGCGCCAATGGCCAATCACCCCCGTGCCGGGCAGCCTGCCCAGCAGAGCGATTTGATTAACGTTGCACAATTAACCTCGCAGTATTACGTCCTGAAGCCCGATGTGGCGAATCCGGATCATGCGGTGAAATTTGGCACTTCAGGCCACCGCGGTAGCGCGGGACGCCAAAGCTTCAATGAACAGCACATTTTGGCGATCGCACAGGCGATTGCTGAAGAGCGTAAAAAGAATGGCATCACCGGTCCGTGCTACGTCGGTAAAGACACGCATGCACTGTCTGAGCCAGCCATTCTGTCGGTGCTGGAAGTGCTGGCCGCTAACGGCGTGGACGTAATTGTTCAGCAGGACAATGGCTACACGCCAACGCCTGCAATCTCGAACGCGATTCTTGAGCACAACAAACGCGGCGGCGCGCAGGCGGACGGCATCGTTATCACGCCTTCGCATAACCCACCGGAAGATGGCGGTATCAAATACAATCCGCCAAACGGTGGCCCGGCTGATACCAACGTTACCAAAGTGGTGGAAGATCGCGCTAACCAACTGATCAAAGGCGAGCTGAAAGACGTGAAACGTCTGCCGCTGGATCAGGCATGGGCGAGCGGCCACATCGTTGAGCAGGATCTGATCCAGCCATACGTTGAAGGTCTGGCGCAGGTAATTGACTTCGCCGCCATCCAGAACGCCGGCCTGAAAATTGGCGTCGATCCGTTAGGCGGTTCCGGTATTGCTTACTGGCAGCGCATTGCTGAGCACTACAAACTGGATCTGACCATCGTGAACGATGCGATCGATCAGACTTTCCGCTTCATGCATCTGGATAAAGATGGCGTGGTGCGTATGGACTGCTCATCCGAGTGCGCGATGGCCGGTTTGCTGGCGTACAAAGACAAATTCGATCTGGCCTTTGGTAACGATCCTGACTACGACCGTCACGGCATCGTCACGCCTGCAGGTCTGATGAATCCAAACCACTATCTGGCGGTGGCAATCAACTACCTGTTCCAGCATCGCCCACAGTGGGGCAAAGACGTTGCTGTGGGTAAAACCCTGGTTTCCAGCGCGATGATCGACCGCGTGGTTAACGACATTGGACGTAAGCTGGTGGAAGTGCCGGTTGGTTTCAAATGGTTCGTTGATGGTCTGTTCGATGGCAGCTTCGGTTTCGGCGGTGAAGAGAGCGCGGGCGCATCCTTCCTGCGTTTCGATGGCTCAGCCTGGTCAACCGATAAAGACGGCATCATTCTGTGCCTGCTGGCTGCTGAAATCACGGCGGTAACTGGCAAGAACCCGCAGCAGCACTATGACGAGCTGGCCGAACGCTTTGGTGCGCCAAGCTATAACCGTCTGCAGGCTCCGGCGACTTCTGCACAGAAAGCCGCGCTGTCTAAGCTGTCACCCGAAATGGTGAGCGCAGATACGCTGGCGGGTGATCCGATCACCGCACGCCTGACTGCGGCGCCGGGTAACGGTGCGTCAATCGGCGGTCTGAAAGTAATGACGGAAAACGGCTGGTTCGCCGCGCGTCCATCAGGTACAGAAGACGCGTACAAAATCTACTGCGAAAGCTTCCTGGGTGCTGAACATCGTCAGCAAATCGAGAAAGAAGCGGTTGAGATTGTTAGCGAAGTACTGAAAAACGCCTGATTGGGCAGTGAAGAGAAAAGGCCGCTTCGCGGCCTTTTTTTATGGCATAAATCGATAGCCGATACCGGTTTCGGTCAGCAAATGGCTGGGCTGCGTGGGATTCGCTTCCAGCTTCTGGCGCAAGTGCCCCATATAGATGCGCAAATAATGGCTGTGCTCCACCGCATTGGGCCCCCAAACCTGATTCAGTAATTGACGCTGGGTCAGCACTTTTCCGGCGTTGTTCACCAGCAAACTCAGCAGACGGAATTCAGTCGGTGTCAGATGCACTTCCTGTTGGTTGCGCAATACACGGCGCGCCGACAAATCTATGCTGACTTCGCCAAATTTCACCACCGGTTCTGGCTGGTTGCTTTGATGGCGACGCAGCGCCACGCGCACGCGCGCCAGCAGTTCACCTATGCCAAACGGCTTAGTGAGATAATCATCCGCACCCGCGTCCAGCGCATCAATCTTATCCTGCTCATCGCTCCGTGCCGACAGCACAATAACCGGCATGCTGCTCCATTGACGAACTTCACGGATAAAGTCATTGCCATCACCATCCGGCAAGCCGAGATCGAGGATCACCAGATCCGGCTTACGCGTCGCCGCTTCAATCAGGCCGCGCTGCAGTTGCTCCGCTTCCACAATCTTCAGGCCTTCGCTCTCCAGCGCAAGGCGCACGAAACGGCGAATCTCTTTTTCATCTTCCACTATCAAGATGGTCGTCACGCTGCCTCCAGCGGCAAAAAAGTTAACGCATCACTTTAGCAATAAAGCGGCCCGGCGTCCGTCACGAAGTTTTTAACTTGAATGGATCGTTTAATTCACAATCTTGTAACTAACTTTCACCACCACACAAATTGCTGAAAAAAAGCGCAAATATAGTGGTCGGATGAGTAGTAAAATTACACAATAACGGGTAATATCTGAACCAGATCACATTTCAACGCAATGTTTACCACAAGGGGGCCAAAGATGGATCGCGCATATCCACTGTATAAAATCGTACTGCGCCGCGTGCTGGTGGTAGCAATCGGTTTGCTGGCGTTGCCAGTGATGTTATTCCGCTCAGATCGCGCACGTTTGTACAGTTACCTGCATCGTATGTGGTGCAAAACCAGCACGAAACCCGTCTGGCTGGCGCAGTCTGAAGCGGCTGCCGGCATTCACTGGTAAGCGATTTTAACGCACTATTAACCCGGCGACTTCACCTGAAGCGCCGGGTTTTTTATCGATAATTTTCACCCCCACCGCGCGTTCCCGCTGTTATCTCCGCGCATTTCAGCTACACTTAAAACCTCTACAAGATTTATGAGGTTGTACAAGTATGAGCGAGAAAATTCCTGTTGGTATCAGCGCTTGCCTGCTCGGGGATAACGTCCGATTTGATGGTGGCCATAAACGTTTTGCTTTCGCCACGGACGAACTCGTGCCATTTGTGCGCTTTGAACCTGTATGTCCCGAAATGGCGATTGGCTTACCGACGCCACGTCCGGCTTTGCGCCTGGTAAAAGAGAGCGATGAAAACATCCATCTCTGTTTCAGCAAAGATGGCGGCGAAGAGGTGACGGAAAAGATGCAGCGCTGGTCCGCCGAACGCGTGAAGTCGCTACATCATCTGTGCGGCTACATCCTCTGTGCCAAATCCCCTAGCTGTGGGCTGGAACGTGTCCGCGTTTACGAGCCTGAAACCAACAACAATCGTAAAGCGGGCACCGGCATGTTTACCGCATTTTTACAGAAAGAGATGCCGTGGCTGCCGCTGGAAGAGGATGGTCGTCTGCATGATGACGCTATCCGCGAAAACTTTATCGGCCGCGTCTATGCGCTACACGAATTCAACGAAATGTGGCGCAGCGGATTATCGCGCCACAAGCTGATGGCCTTCCATAGTCGCTACAAATTATTGCTGCTATCTCATGCGCAGGACGAATACCGCGAGATGGGCCGCTTTGTCGCGGCGATGGACCAGTGGGATTCGCTGGAGGATTACGCCTTTGAGTACCGCAGTCGTCTGATGCACCTGATGTCACATCAGGCATCACGACGCAATCACACTAACGTGCTGATGCATGTACAAGGCTACTTCCGTCCGCAGTTGAGTTCGCCGCAGCGTCAGGAGCTGGCGCAACTGATTGATCGTTATCGTCAGGGCGTGCAGCCGCTGTTAGCACCGATCACTATGCTGAAACATTACATGGCGGAATACCCGCATCCGTGGCTGGCACAGCAGCGCTATTTTGATCCTTATCCGGAAGCGCTGCGTTTGCGCTACGGCCAATAATTTCGGGGCTTTATGACCACCCATTTAGTTTGGCTGCGCAACGATCTGCGCATCAATGACAACATGGCGTTGGCCGCTGCCTGCCGCGATAGCCAGACCAAAGTGATTGCGCTGTTTATCGCCACACCGCAGCAGTGGCAGCAACACCATATGGCGCCAAAGCAGGCGGCGTTCATCCAGCAAAATCTCAGCTTGTTGCAGAAGTCACTGGCTGAACGCGGCATTCCTCTGCATTTCCATCAGTGTGATGACTTTGCCGCTTCGATTGAATATCTGGCGAAATTTTGCCAGCAGCAGCGGGTTGATGCGCTGTTCTACAATTACCAGTATGAAATCAACGAGCGTGAACGCGATGCGCAGGCGGAGAAACGTCTGGATGCGCAGGGCGTAATATGTCAGGGATTCGATGACAGCTTGCTGTTGCCGCCGGGCAGCGTGCAAACCGGCAGCAACACCATGTTCAAAGTGTTCACGCCGTTCAGCAAAGCCTTTGTTCGTCGTTTACATCAGGGCTTACCGGAGTGCCATCAGGCACCGAAAGCGCGTGATGGTGCGCCCATCAGTACCGAAAAGAAGATTCCCGCTTTTGATTATCCTTGTGAAGCCTTTGATGAAAGCCTGTTCCCGGCGGGAGAAGAGGCGGCGTTAAAACAGCTGCGCCACTTCGCTAAACAGGCGGTGCAGCATTATCCGGATCAGCGTGATTTACCGGCCATTGACGGCACCAGCCGCTTATCGGTTTATCTAACCACTGGCGTGCTGTCGCCGCGCCAATGTCTTCATCGCGTGCTCAAAGAGCATCCCGATGCTCTCAACGAGGGCAAGGCCTTTACCTGGCTGAACGAACTGATCTGGCGCGAATTCTATCGTCATCTGATGGTGGCGTTTCCGGCGCTGTGCAAACATCAGCCGTTTGTCGACTGGACGCGCAACGTGGATTGGCAGCAAAACGACGGGCATCTCAAAGCCTGGCAACAGGGCAAAACCGGCTATCCGATTGTTGATGCGGCGATGCGCCAGCTCAACACGTTCGGCTGGATGCATAATCGCTTGCGCATGATTACCGCCAGTTTCCTGGTGAAGGATCTGCTGATCGACTGGCGTGAAGGTGAGCGTTATTTCATGCAGCAGCTGATCGATGGCGATCTGGCCGCCAACAATGGCGGCTGGCAGTGGGCCGCGTCAACTGGCACCGATGCCGCGCCCTATTTTCGTATCTTCAATCCCACCACGCAGGGCGAGCGCTTCGATAAACAGGGCGAGTTTATTCGTCAGTGGCTGCCGGAACTCAGCGACGTGCCCGACAGCGATATCCATCAGCCGCAAGTGTGGGCGCAGAAAAATAACAAGAAACTCGATTATCCCGCGCCAATCGTGGAACATAAGGACGCACGTAAAAAGACACTAGACGCCTTTGAGCGCGCTCGCAGCGCGGCTTGAGGCGGTCAGGGAGCCGTAATGAATAATGTCGAGTTAGAACAGATTGTTAACCAGCAGCTGAATAACAGCGCCTTCAGCGACTACGCGCCGAACGGTTTGCAGGTGGAAGGGCGCGCCGAGGTGAAAACCATCATCACTGGCGTAACCGCGTGTCAGGCGCTGCTGGATGAGGCGGTGAAGCGCAACGTCGATGCGGTGCTGGTGCACCACGGTTACTTCTGGAAAAGCGAAGCGCCGGTGATTAAAGGCATGAAGCGCCAGCGTCTGCGCACGCTGCTGGCCAATGATATCAATTTGTATGGCTGGCATCTGCCGCTGGATGCGCATCCCGAGTTGGGTAATAACGCGCAGCTGGCGCGTCTGTTAGATATTGCAGTGAAAGGCCAAATTCAGCCACTGGTGCCGTGGGGCGAGCTGGCACAACCACTGAGTGGCGCGGCGCTGGCGGAAAAAATTGCCCAACGTTTAGGTCGCACACCGCTGCACTGTGGCGATAACGCGCCGGCATTGATCAAGCGCGTTGCCTGGTGCAGCGGCGGCGGTCAGGGCTTTATCGATAGCGCGGCAGCCTTTGGCGTCGATGCCTTTATCACCGGCGAAGTCTCCGAGCAAACCATCCACAGCGCGCGCGAACAAGGTTTGCACTTCTTTGCCGCCGGACACCACGCGACCGAACGCGGCGGCATCAAGGCGCTGGGCGAATGGTTAGCTGCCCATCATGGCCTTGATGTGACCTTTATCGACATCGACAATCCTGCCTGATTTCTTCCCTCTCACGCCCTTAACCTGCGTTAAGGGCGCAAATCTGTTGACACATCTCTGTCACTTTCGCATAACTTATGGCCTTTACGCATAAACGAGAAGTTCGTTCGCTATGAATGGCGATCCTGCAACATTCGTTCTGCGACATGTAAGACTTTTACCAGGAGGTTGTTTTTGCAACGAGCACGTTGTTATCTGCTAGGTGAGCGCGCTGTGGTGCTGGAACTGGAGCCACCGGTTTCGTTGACCAGCCAGCAGCGCATCTGGGGATTGTGTCAGCGACTGCAGAAAAACGAGCAGGTTGAGGAAGTGATTCCTGGCATGAACAACCTGACGTTGCTGCTGCGCGATCCGCAACGCAATGCATTGGACGCGATTGAGCGTTTGCAGCGTTGGTGGGAAGAGAGCGAAGCGCAGCTGCCGGAATCGCGCCGCGTCGAGATTCCAGTTGTGTACGGCGGCGCAGGCGGGCCGGATCTGCTGGAGGTGGCGGAGCGCGCCAACATGACGCCCAGGCAAGCGGTAGAACTGCACAGCAGCATCGATTATGTGGTCTATTTTATCGGCTTTCAGCCTGGTTTCCCTTATCTCGGTGGCCTGGATGAGCGTTTACACACGCCACGCCGCGCTGAACCGCGCGTACTGGTGCCGAGCGGCTCGGTGGGCATCGGCGGCAGCCAAACCGGCATCTATCCCTTAGCCGCGCCCGGCGGCTGGCAACTGATTGGTCATACGCCGCTCAGCCTGTTCGACCCGCTTCAGCATCCGCCGACACTGTTACGCCCCGGCGATAGCGTGCGTTTTGTGCCGCAGCAGGAGGGCGTATGTTGAAAATTCTCCGCGCGGGCATGATGACCTCGCTGCAAGACCACGGCCGCACCGGCTTCCGCCAATATGGCATCAGCGTGGGCGGCGCGCTCGATCAACCGGCAATGCGCACCGCCAATATGCTGGTGGGCAACCCCGAGCAGAGCGCAGTGCTGGAAATCGTGCTGGGACAATTTAAAACGCAGTTTACGCGCGATGGCTGGTTTGCATTGACGGGCGCGGGCTGCAATGCCGATCTGGATGGCAAACCGGTCTGGACCGGCTGGCGTCTGCCGGTGAAAAAAGGGCAGGTGCTGACGCTGGCAACGCCAACGCGCGGCATGCGCAGCTATCTGGCGGTCAACGGTGGTTTTGCCGTGCCGGACATGCTCGGTTCGGTCAGTACCGATCTCAAGGCAGCGTTTGGCGGCTGGCAGGGACGTAAACTGCAGGATGGCGACGAGCTGCCGTTGGGTAAACCGACGCGCGACTTCAAAGATAAAGCCGGCGTGCGTCAACTGCTATGGGGCAACCGCATCCGCGCCTTAGCGGGCCCTGAATATAACGAGTTCTCGCGTGAGGCGCAGCAGGGTTTCTGGCGCAGCCCGTGGAAGCTCAGTCCGCAAAGTAATCGCATGGGTTATCGCCTGCAGGGACGTCAACTGCATCGCGATGCGACGCGCGATTTGCTGTCGCACGGTTTAGTGCCCGGCGTGGTACAGGTGCCGCCCAATGGTCAACCGATTGTGTTGATGGCGGATGCACAAACCACCGGCGGCTATCCGCGCATTGCCTGCATCATCGAAGCCGATCTCTATCATCTGGCGCAAATTCGTCTCGGCGAACCGATTCACTTTATCCACTGCGCGCTGGAAGACGCGATTCACGCCAAACAGCATCAACAACGTTCCTTCGACCAAATAGCCTGGGGATTGGCCCATGAAGATTGATCTTAACGCCGATCTCGGCGAAGGCAGCGCCAGCGATCGGGAGCTGCTGACGCTGGTGAGTTCAGCCAATATCGCCTGCGGCTTCCACGCCGGTGATGCGCAAACCATGCTGCAATCGGTGCGCTGGGCGAAAGCGTCGGGCGTGGCGATTGGCGCACATCCGAGTTTCCCCGATCGGGAAAACTTTGGCCGTACCGCTATGCAGCTGCCGCCGGAAACGGTGTATGCGCAGATGATCTACCAGATTGGTGCGCTGAAGAGCATTGCCGAGAGCGAAGGCGAACGGCTGGTACACGTCAAGCCGCACGGCATGCTGTACAACCAGGCGGCGGGCGATCCGCAACTGGCGGATGCCATCGCGCGCGCGGTAAAAGCCGTGGATAGCGGATTGATTCTGGTCGGATTGGCGGGCAGCGCGTCGATTGCGGCGGCGGCGCATCATGGTCTGCGCACCCGCGAAGAGGTGTTTGCCGATCGCGGCTATCTGGCGAGCGGGGCGTTAGTGCCACGCAGCCAGCCGCAAGCGATGATTGAAGATGCCGAACAGGCGCTGGCGCAAACGCTGGCGATGGTGCAGCAGCGTCAGGTGCAGAGCATCAGCGGAGAATGGGTCAAGGTTAACGCCGAAACCGTCTGTTTACACGGTGATGGCGCACATGCGCTGCAGTTCGCCCGCACGCTGCGCGCGGCATTTGCGACCAGTCAGATTGCGGTCACCAGCGCATAACGTTTTTACTCATTGCCCGGCATCACGCCGGGCTTTGTCTTTTCACATAAGGGAACAACATGGATAACGTGGTAAACCTCTGGCCGCTGCTGGGCATTGCCGCCATCATTCTGGGTTTTGTGCTGCGCTTTAACCCGGTGCTGGTGGTGATTGTGGCGGGCTTCGTCACCGGGCTGGCAGCGCATCTGCCGCTGGCAGACATTCTGGAAAAGCTCGGCTCTGGCTTCCTCAATACGCGTAATCTGCCGCTGATTCTGCTGCTGCCGCTGGCTGTTATCGGTTTGCTGGAGCGTCATGGCCTGAAAGAGCGGGCGCAAAGCTGGATTGCGCAGATCAAAACCGCCACCGCCGGCCGCTTGCTGATCGTCTACCTGTTTGTACGTGAAGCCACCGCCGCGCTGGGCTTAACCAGCCTGGGCGGGCATCCGCAGATGGTGCGTCCGCTGCTGGCGCCGATGGCCGAAGGTGCCACAGAAAACCGCTACGGTGACGTCCCGCCAGACGTGCGCCATCGTCTGCGCGCCATGTCTGCAGCGACCGATAACGTCGGTCTGTTCTTTGGCGAGGATATCTTCGTTGCCTTTGGCGCGATTATCTTCATGCATAACTTTATGCAGGAATCTGCCGGTATCAGCACCGAACCGCTGCATATCGCGCTGTGGGGCATTCCTACCGCGCTCTGTGCTTTCCTCATTCATTCAGCTCGTCTGGTGCGTCTCGATCGCCAGCTGTCGCGTGAACTGGGCGCGTTAAACCAGCAGGCGCTGAACGCCAAAGGAGCGAAGTAATGTTCCAGCAACAATATTTAATGTGGCTGGCAGGGGTGATCCTGCTGGTGGTTGCCGTGCTTTCATGGCGTGACAGCGCTAACCCGCGCCGTTTTACCACCGGTCTGTTCTGGGCACTGTATGGCCTGATTTTCCTGATTGGCGACGGTGCTTATCAGCTGATGGGACAATGGGCGGGCGATGCGGAACTGGGCCGCCGCTGGTTGCATATCGGCGTGGGCGTGGCCGTGGTGTTGATGGCGCTGATTGCCGGTTTCGGCGGCGTGCGTCTGGGGCGTTATCATCAGCGCAGCGATGAGCAGAAACAGGAAAGTGCTAAACGTATGCACAACAAACTGTTCCTGCCAGCGCTGGCGATTCCACTGGTGACGGTGATTGGCGTGCTGGCGTTTAACCATATTCCCGGTTTGCAGGATACGGTGTTTGGTCCCGGCAATCACGCCACGCTGGTGACGCTGTTCTCCATGATGATTGGCTGCCTGCTGGGCTGGCTGATTGCGTTGAAAATCACCCATGAAAAGCCGCTGCAGTCGATGCAGGAAACCCGTCGCCTGCTGGATGCGGTCGGTTGGGCGTTTATTCTGCCGCAGATTCTGGCCACGCTTGGCCTGCTGTTCACCAGCGCCGGTGTCGGCACGGCAATTTCGCATCTCACCGAACAGTATCTGGCGGTAGATAATCGCCTGATTGCCGTCGCGGTGTATGCGGGTGGCATGGCATTGCTGACCATGGTGATGGGCAATGCGTTTGCTGCCTTCCCGATTGTCACCGCCGGCATTGGTATTCCGATTCTGGTGCTGCAGCACGGCGGCAATCCGGCGGTAATGGCGGCGATTGGGATGTTCTCCGGCTATTGCGGCACGTTGATGACGCCAATGGCGGCCAACTTCAACATCGTGCCGGCGCGCCTGCTGGAGCTGCCGGACCGCAACGCGGTGATCAAGGCTCAGGTGCCAACCGGTGTGCTACTGTTGGTAGTGAATATTTTCCTGCTCTACTTCCTGATGTTCTTGTGAGGTTGCAATGAAAACGGTGTTAATGACGGCGTTTGAGCCTTTTGGTGGCGAAAACATCAACCCTTCGTGGGAAGCGGTGCGCACCTTCGACGGCAAAGAGATCGCCGGTGCACGCATTGTGGTACGCCAGCTGCCGGTGGTATTTGCCACTTGCGGTGAAGTGCTGACGCGCGCGCTGGAGGAGATTCAACCCGACCGCGTGTTGTGCGTCGGGCAAGCCGGCGGCCGCGCCGATATTACCGTTGAACGCGTTGCGATCAACGTGGATGACGCGCGCATACCGGATAACAACCAGCAGCAACCGATCGATCAGCCCATCGAGGCGGATGGCCCGGCGGCTTATTTCTCCACGCTGCCGATCAAAGCGATGGTTGCCGCGCTGCGTGAAGTGGGTGTGCCGGCCTCGGTATCGCAAACCGCCGGCACCTTCACCTGTAACCACGTGATGTACAGCCTGCTGCACTGGATCCACACCACCAACAGCAAGGCGCGCGGCGGTTTTGTTCATATCCCGTATATGCCGGAACAAGCGGTGCACCATCCCGGCGTGGCCAGCATGGCGACTGCAAGCGTGATTCAGGCGCTGGAAACCTCGCTGCAGGTGATCCTAAGTACCGAAAATGATATCCGCGTCGTCGGTGGCGCTACGCATTAAAAGGAGTTGTTATGCCTGAGGGACCGGAGATCCGCCGCGCGGCGGATCAGCTGGCAGAGGCAATGGTCGGCAAACCCCTCACCGATGTGTGGTTTGCCTTTCCACAGCTGAAAACCTACGAACCGGCGCTGATGGATGCCACCATCAACGCCTTCGAAACGCGCGGTAAAGCGCTGCTCACCCACTTCTCCAATGGTTTGACGCTCTACAGCCACAATCAGCTGTACGGCGTGTGGCGCGTGGTGCCAACCGGTACGCAACCGAATACCACACGTCAGCTGCGCGTGCGGCTCGCGACGGCGGATAAAACCATTTTGCTGTATAGCGCGTCGGATATTGAGCTGCTCAACGCCGATACTTTAGCTGCGCATCCGTTTTTGCAGCGCGTGGGCCCGGATGTGCTGGATGCCAGCTTAACGGTGGAAGAGGTGCGCGAGCGTTTGCTGTCGCCGCGTTTTCGTCGTCGCCAGTTCAGCGGCTTGCTGCTTGATCAGGCCTTTTTAGCCGGCCTCGGCAATTATCTGCGCGTGGAGATTTTGTGGCATGCCGGATTGCTGGCGTCGCATCGGGTGCAGGACCTCAGCGAACAGCAGCTGACGGCGTTAAGTGAGGCGATGCTGGCGGTGCCGCGTTTGTCATACGAGATGCGTGGCAGTATGAAGAAGTATCATGAAGAAGCAGCGTTTCGCTTCGAGGTGTTTCATCGGCAGGGGAAAAAGTGTCGGCGGTGCGGCGCGGTGGTTGAGAAGGGCGTGCTGTCATCGCGGCCGTTTTACTGGTGCCCGGGATGCCAGTTGTAGCGCTATAAAAAAGGCGGCCAGATGGCCGCCTTTCTCTTATTTATCCAGCGCCGAGGTGAATGGACGCTCGGTGTAACCGGTATAAAGCTGACGCGGACGGGCGATTTTCATGCCTTCGTCGTGCATCTCTTTCCAGTGTGCAATCCAGCCCACGGTGCGCGCCATCGCGAAGATAACGGTAAACATGGAAGACGGAATGCCCATCGCTTTCAGGATGATGCCTGAATAGAAATCGACGTTTGGATAGAGTTTACGCTCGATGAAGTACGGGTCGTTCAGCGCGATGTGTTCCAGCTCCATCGCCACTTCCAGCAGATCATCTTTCATGCCCAGTTCGTTCAGCACTTCGTGACAGGTATCGCGCATCACGGTGGCACGTGGATCGTAGTTTTTGTACACGCGGTGGCCGAAGCCCATCAGACGGAACGAATCGTTCTTATCTTTCGCACGTTTAACAAACTCAGGGATGTGATCAACGGTGCTGATCTCTTCCAGCATGCGCAGTGTCGCTTCGTTGGCACCGCCGTGCGCCGGTCCCCACAGTGAAGCGATACCGGCGGCGATACAGGCAAACGGGTTCGCGCCTGAAGAGCCTGCGGTACGGACGGTAGAGGTTGAAGCGTTCTGCTCATGGTCGGCGTGCAGAATCAGAATACGGTCCATCGCGCGTTCCAGCACTGGATTCACTTTGTACTCTTCGCACGGCGTGGCGAACATCATGTGCAGGAAGTTACCGGCATAAGAGAGATCGTTGCGCGGATACACAAACGGCTGGCCAATCGAGTACTTGTAGCACATCGCTGCCATGGTCGGCATTTTCGACAACAGGCGGAACGCAGCGATTTCACGGTGACGTTCAATGTTGACGTCTAATGAGTCGTGATAAAACGCTGCCAGCGCACCGGTCACACCACACATTACTGCCATTGGATGCGAATCGCGGCGGAAGCCGTGGAACAGTCGGGTGATTTGCTCGTGAATCATGGTGTGGCGGGTAACGGTGGTGCGGAACTCTTCAAACTGGGCTTGGGTCGGGGCTTCGCCATTTAACAGGATGTAACACACTTCAAGATAGTTAGAGTGGGTTGCCAGCTGATCAATCGGGAAACCGCGGTGTAACAGAATACCTTCGTCACCATCAATAAAGGTGATTTTAGATTCGCAGGACGCCGTAGAGGTGAAGCCGGGATCGAAGGTGAACAGGCCTTGTGAGCCAAGGGCGCGGACATCAACTACATCTTGTCCCAGCGTGCCTTGCATCACGTCCAGTTCAACAGAAGTATTATCTTGTAGGGTTAGCGTCACTTTTTTATCTGTCATTATTTCGTCTCCATAGCGCCTTTAAGGTAAGGATCTTAGACACCAGAATAGCCATGTTGTTACGTAAAACCACAATCTTCACAGCATCACTCTGCGGTAACGTTGGTCGTGCAGGGTTACAGAGTAAATGCTGAACTGGGCCATTCGGTGGCGTCGGGGCATGACATGCTGCACATCGAGGATGTTAAAGTTCCTGTCACGACATAACTTCTTGGTAACCAATAACCTGATGCTTTGTGTTACTTGTATTGGCAATGTTACATAACTTGAGCTTAGGGGAAAGTGTATCCCCATAACTTTTGTGCATCATAGGACTTTAATGCGATTGTTTGTAACTGAAATGTTGATCTTTTGTCAAATCAGATAATTAAAAATGTATGAATTGTGAAATTCGTGAGACTGATCACTGTTCAGCCTAAATGTGACCAAAGAGATTGTAGGGGAATTGTAATCAGAATGTGATCCTCCTATACTGCGGCCAGGTCTCCGGAACACCCTGACACCAGGAGCCACCCAGCGTTTTACCCGCTTTATTTAACACTGGATGTTGCTATTTTGGTGGCGGTTGCAGTCTGAACACACGCTGTGTCTCTGATGCAACTCAGGACCGGAGGAAGCAAAATAAAAAAGAGCTGTGTGGGCAAAACCGTGAAAAAACAAAGACCTGTTAACTTGGATCTCTCGACGATCCGGTTTCCCGTTACTGCAATATCGTCCATTCTCCACCGCGTCTCCGGCGTGATCACCTTTGTCGCTCTCGGAATTCTGCTCTGGTTACTGGGTCTCTCTCTCTCCTCTCCAGAAGGTTTCCAGCAAGCGGCATCCATCATGGATAGCTTCTTCGCCAAATTCATCATGTGGGGCATTTTAACTGCGCTGGCGTATCACGCTGTGAGCGGTATTCGCCATATGTTGGCTGATTTTGGTGTAACAGCAGAAACCCTGCAGGTGGGAACCCGTTCCGCGCAAGCGGCTTTTGTTATCACTGTCGTGCTCTCAATTTTGGCTGGAGTCCTCGTATGGTAAGCAATGCTTCTGCATTAGGACGCAACGGTATCCATGACTGGCTGTTACTGCGTGCTGCTGCAATCTTAATTACGCTCTATATTCTCTACATCCTCGGTTTTGTCGTGATGACAGGCACGCTGACGTATGACGTCTGGCATGGCTTCTTCTCGTCCGCCTTCACTAAAGTGTTCACCATGTTGACGCTGTTCTCGATTCTGATCCACGGCTGGATTGGAATGTGGCAGGTGCTGACTGACTACGTGAAACCTGTTGCAACCCGTTTGTTGCTGCAGTTTGTGATTGTGGTTGCGCTGTTGTCATATGCGATTTATGGAACCGTTGTTGTGTGGGGTGTGTAAATGAGTTTGCCAGTCAGAGAATTTGATGCCGTGGTGATCGGCGCGGGTGGCGCAGGAATGCGCGCCGCTCTGCAAATCTCCCAATCGGGCCAGACTTGTGCCCTGTTATCCAAAGTATTCCCAACCCGTTCCCATACCGTATCGGCGCAGGGCGGTATTACCGTTGCGCTGGGTAACACCCATGACGATAACTGGGAATGGCACATGTACGACACCGTCAAAGGTTCCGACTTTATCGGCGACCAGGACGCGATCGAATATATGTGTCATGTCGGTCCGGAAGCGATCCTGGAACTGGAACATATGGGATTGCCGTTCTCCCGTCTGGATGATGGCCGGGTGTATCAGCGTCCGTTTGGTGGTCAGTCGAAGAATTTCGGCGGTGAGCAGGCGGCGCGTACCGCAGCTGCGGCCGACCGTACCGGCCACGCCTTGCTGCATACGCTGTATCAGCAGAACCTGAAAAACAAAACCACCATCTTCTCCGAATGGTACGCGCTGGATCTGGTGAAAAACGAAGACGGCGCGATTGTCGGCTGTACGGCTATCTGCATGGAAACCGGCGAAACCGTCTATTTCAAAGCCAAGGCCACTATTTTGGCGACCGGCGGCGCGGGCCGTATTTACCAATCCACCACTAACGCCCACATCAACACCGGTGACGGCGTTGGCATGGCGCTGCGCGCCGGCGTGCCGGTGCAGGATATGGAAATGTGGCAGTTCCACCCAACCGGTATTGCCGGTGCGGGCGTGCTGGTCACCGAAGGTTGCCGTGGTGAAGGCGGTTACCTGCTGAATAAGCACGGTGAACGCTTCATGGAACGTTATGCGCCGAACGCCAAAGATCTGGCGGGTCGTGATGTGGTTGCGCGTTCGATGATGGTGGAAATCCGTGAAGGTCGCGGTTGCGATGGCCCCTGGGGTCCGCACATCAAACTGAAACTCGACCATCTCGGTGCCGAAGTGCTGGAGTCGCGTCTGCCTGGCATCCTTGAGCTGTCGCGTACCTTTGCCCACGTTGACCCAATTAAAGAACCGATTCCGGTGATCCCAACCTGTCACTACATGATGGGCGGCGTGCCGACCAAAGTGACCGGCCAGGCGCTGCGCGTGAATGAGCAGGGCCAGGATGAGGTGATTCCGGGTCTGTTCGCCGTCGGTGAAATCGCCTGCGTATCGGTTCATGGCGCTAACCGCCTCGGCGGCAACTCGCTGCTCGATCTGGTGGTGTTCGGTCGCGCAGCTGGTGTGCATCTGCTGGAGTGTATTGAAGAGCAGGGCGAACTGCGTGAAGCCACGCCGGAAAATATCGATGCAGCGATGGCGCGCTTCAACCGCTGGGAAAATAACACCACCGGTGAAGATCCTGTCGAAATCCGTAAAGCGCTGCAGCGCTGCATGCAGAACAACTTCTCGGTGTTCCGCGATGGCGATGCGATGCGTGAAGGTCTGGAAGAGCTGAAAGTGATTCGTGAGCGTCTGAAATCAGCGCGTCTTGATGACCGTTCGCCAGACTTCAACACCCAGCGTATCGAGTGCCTTGAGCTGGATAACCTGATGGAAACCGCTTACGCCACCGCTGTTGCCGCCAACTTCCGTACCGAAAGCCGTGGTGCACATAGCCGCTTCGACTTCCCGGACCGCGATGATGAAAACTGGCTGTGCCACAGTCTCTATGTTCCGCAGACGGAAAGCATGACGCGCCGTGAGGTGAACATGCAACCGAAACTGCGTGCGGCCTTCCCGCCGAAAGCGCGTACCTACTAATTGCGGAGATCATCATGAGACTCGAATTTTCAATCTATCGTTACAACCCGGAAGTCGATGCCAAGCCGCGCATGCAGGAGTACACCCTGGAGTCGGAAGATGGTCGCGACATGATGCTGTTGGATGCGCTGATCCGTCTGAAAGAGAAAGACCCTACGCTGGCTTTCCGTCGCTCTTGCCGTGAAGGCGTGTGCGGTTCAGATGGTCTGAACATGAACGGTAAAAATGGTCTGGCGTGTATCACGCCGATCTCTGCGCTGGGCAACGGTTCGAAGAAAATTGTTATCCGTCCACTGCCAGGTTTGCCGGTGATCCGCGACCTCGTGGTAGACATGGGACAATTCTATGCACAGTATGAGAAGATTAAGCCTTTCCTGTTGAATAATGGGGAAAATCCACCGGCGCGCGAACATTTACAGAGCCCAGCCGAGCGTGAGCATCTGGACGGTTTGTATGAGTGTATTCTCTGCGCCTGTTGCTCAACGTCGTGCCCGTCGTTCTGGTGGAATCCGGACAAGTTTGTCGGTCCGGCTGGCCTGCTGGCCGCTTACCGTTTCCTGATCGACAGCCGCGACACGGAAACCAATGCGCGTCTCGACAATCTCAACGATGCTTTCAGTGTTTTCCGCTGTCACAGCATCATGAACTGTGTGAGCGTGTGCCCGAAAGGCCTAAACCCAACGCGCGCCATCGGCCATATTAAGTCGATGCTGCTGCAACGCGGGGCGTAACAGAAAAAGTCACTCTCCGGGAACCTGAGTTCCCGGATGTTTACGGAAGCCTCTATAAGCGCGGTGCTGACCACGCTTATAAAGGTTCCCTTACGAGCCAGGCGCCGGTAGCGCACAGGTTCGTATCGCTGAACTCACTACGGCAAGCCGCGTAAGCGGTAAAAAATGAAACCTCATAAAAAGCAGATTAATGCTTAAGGGATCACAATGCAGAACAGCGCGATGAAACCCTGGCTGGACTCCTCCTGGCTGGCCGGCGCGAACCAATCTTACATAGAGCAGCTCTATGAGGATTTCCTGACCGATCCTGACTCAGTTGATGACATGTGGCGCGAGCTGTTCCAACAGCTGCCGGGCACTGGCGTGAAACCTGAGCAATTTCACTCCACCACGCGTGACTACTTCCGCCGCCTGGCTAAAGACGCTACGCGTTACACATCAACCGTGACCGATCCGGCAACCAACTCCAAACAGGTAAAAGTGCTGCAGCTGATTAATGCGTTCCGCTTCCGCGGCCATCAGCATGCAAACCTCGATCCGCTTGGCCTGTGGAAACAGGACACGGTAGCCGACCTCGATCCGGCTTATCACGATCTGACCGACGCCGATTTTCAGGAAAGCTTTAACGTAGGCTCTTTTGCTATCGGCAAAGAGACCATGAAGCTGGCCGATCTGTTTGCGGCGCTGCAGCAGACTTACTGTGGCTCGATTGGTGCTGAGTACATGCACATCAACAACACCGACGAGAAGCGCTGGATTCAGCAGCGTCTGGAATCGGTGGTGGGCCACGCGTCTTTCAGCAGTGACGAGAAAAAAGGTTTCCTGAAAGAGCTGACCGCGGCAGAAGGCCTGGAAAAATATCTGGGTGCAAAATTCCCGGGTGCGAAGCGCTTCTCGCTGGAAGGCGGCGATGCACTGGTGCCTATGCTGCGCGAGATGATTCGTCACGCGGGCAAGAGCGGTACGCGCGAAGTGGTGCTGGGTATGGCGCACCGCGGTCGTCTCAACGTACTGATCAACGTATTAGGTAAGAAGCCGCAGGATCTGTTCGACGAGTTCTCCGGTAAGCACAAAGAACACCTCGGCACCGGCGACGTGAAGTACCACATGGGCTTCTCGTCTGACGTGGAAACCGAAGGCGGCTTAGTGCACCTGGCGCTGGCGTTCAACCCGTCACATCTGGAAATCGTAAGCCCGGTAGTGATGGGTTCGGTGCGTGCGCGTCTGGATCGTCTGGCTGAGCCAAGCAGCAACAAAGTTCTGCCTATCACCATTCACGGTGATGCCGCTGTTATTGGTCAGGGCGTGGTGCAGGAAACCCTGAACATGTCGCAGGCGCGTGGCTACGAAGTGGGCGGTACCGTTCGCATCGTGATCAACAACCAGGTTGGTTTCACCACCTCCAACCCGAAAGATGCGCGCTCTACGCCGTACTGTACGGATATCGGCAAGATGGTGCTGGCACCGATTTTCCACGTTAACGCGGACGATCCGGAAGCCGTAGCCTTTGTGACTCGCCTGGCGCTGGATTATCGCAACACCTTTAAACGTGATGTCTTCATCGACCTGGTGTGCTATCGCCGTCACGGCCACAACGAAGCCGACGAGCCAAGTGCAACGCAGCCGTTGATGTACCAGAAAATCAAAAAGCATCCGACGCCGCGTAAACTCTATGCCGATCAGCTGGAAAGCGAAGGCGTAGCGACCAGCGAAGATGCCACCGAGATGGTCAATCTCTATCGCGACGCGCTGGATGAAGGCGAATGCGTGGTGCCAGAGTGGCGTCCGATGAGCCTGCACTCATTCACCTGGTCGCCGTATCTGAACCACGAGTGGGACGAAAGCTACCCGGCAACAGTGGAACTGAAACGCCTGCAGGAACTGGCGCGTCGCATTAGCAGCGTACCGGAATCGGTAGAAGTGCAGTCTCGCGTTGCCAAGATCTACAACGATCGTAAAGAGATGGCCGAAGGCAACAAAGCGTTCGACTGGGGCGGTGCAGAAAACCTCGCCTATGCCACGCTGGTTGACGAGGGGATTCCGGTGCGTCTTTCCGGTGAAGATACCGGTCGCGGGACCTTCTTCCACCGTCATGCGGTAATCCACAACCAGACCAACGGCTCAACCTACACGCCGCTGCACCATGTCCATAACGGCCAGGGTCAGTTCAAAGTGTGGGATTCCGTGCTGTCTGAAGAAGCGGTACTGGCTTTCGAATACGGTTATGCCACCGCAGAACCGCGCGTGCTGACCATCTGGGAAGCGCAGTTCGGCGATTTCGCCAATGGCGCGCAGGTCGTGATCGACCAGTTCATCAGCTCCGGCGAACAGAAATGGGGCCGTATGTGTGGCCTGGTCATGTTGCTACCGCACGGTTATGAAGGCCAGGGTCCTGAGCACTCCTCAGCGCGTCTGGAGCGTTATCTGCAACTCTGTGCTGAACAGAACATGCAGGTGTGCGTGCCTTCTACGCCAGCGCAGGTTTACCACATGCTGCGTCGTCAGGCGCTGCGCGGTATGCGCCGTCCGCTGATCGTCATGTCACCGAAATCACTGCTGCGCCATCCGCTGGCGATTTCCAGCCTGGAAGAGTTGGCCACAGGCAGCTTCCAGCCAGCGATTGGTGAGATCGACGATCTCGATCCACAACAGGTAAAACGCGTGGTGCTGTGTTCGGGCAAGGTTTATTACGATCTGCTGGAGCAGCGTCGTAAAAACGAGCAGACCGACGTGGCCATCGTGCGTATCGAACAACTCTATCCGTTCCCGCACAAAGTCGTGCAGGACGTATTGAAAAACTATGCTCATGTGCAGGATTTCGTGTGGTGTCAGGAAGAGCCGCTGAATCAGGGCGCATGGTATTGCAGTCAGCATCATTTCCGCGAAGTGGTTCCATTTGGTGCGTCACTGCGTTATGCAGGCCGTCCGGCTTCTGCTTCACCGGCCGTGGGCTACATGTCCGTACATCAAAAACAGCAGCAAGACCTGGTTAATGACGCGCTGAACCTTGGTTAATAAAAAGGAAAGAAAATGAGTAGCGTAGAAATTCTCGTTCCCGATTTGCCTGAATCCGTAGCGGACGCAACGGTTGCAACCTGGCACAAAAAACCTGGCGACTCTGTGAGCCGCGATGAAGTACTGGTAGAGATTGAAACTGACAAAGTGGTTCTGGAAGTGCCTGCTTCAGCGGATGGCATCCTGGAAGCCGTGCTGGAAGAGGAAGGCGCTACCGTCACTTCTCGTCAGATTCTGGGCCGTCTGAAAGAGGGCAACAGCGGCGGGAAAGAGACTGCGGCCAAAGCGGAAAGTAACGAATCTACACCGGCACAGCGCCAGACCGCTTCGCTGGAAGAAGAGAGCAACGATGCGCTCAGCCCAGCGGTACGCCGCCTGATTGCTGAAAACAACCTCGATGCCAGCCAGATCAAAGGCACCGGCGTTGGTGGCCGTCTGACGCGTGAAGATGTGGAAAAACATCTGGCGAAGAAAGCTGACGGTGGCAAAGCTGCACCGGCTGCCGCGCCAGCCGCTGCTGCACCGCAGGCCGCTGTGGCTAACCGCAGCGAAAAACGCGTACCGATGACGCGTCTGCGTAAGCGTGTTGCCGAGCGTCTGCTGGAAGCGAAAAACAGCACCGCGATGTTGACCACGTTTAACGAAATCAACATGAAGCCAATCATGGATCTGCGCAAGCAGTACGGCGATGCGTTCGAGAAACGTCACGGCGTGCGTCTGGGCTTCATGTCCTTCTACATCAAAGCGGTAGTGGAAGCGCTGAAACGCTTCCCGGAAGTTAACGCGTCTATTGATGGCGAAGATGTGGTTTACCACAACTATTTCGATGTGAGCATTGCGGTTTCTACCCCGCGTGGTCTGGTTACGCCGGTGCTGAAAGATGTTGATGCACTGAGCATGGCCGACATTGAGAAGAAAATTAAAGAGCTGGCGGTGAAAGGCCGTGACGGCAAGTTGACGGTTGAAGAGCTGACCGGCGGTAACTTCACCATCACCAACGGTGGTGTGTTTGGTTCGCTGATGTCTACGCCAATCATCAACCCGCCGCAGAGCGCGATTCTCGGCATGCACGCCATCAAAGATCGCCCAATGGCGGTTAATGGTCAGGTTGTGATTCTGCCAATGATGTATCTGGCGCTCTCTTACGATCACCGTTTGATTGATGGTCGTGAATCCGTTGGCTATCTGGTGGCGGTGAAAGAGATGCTGGAAGATCCAGCTCGCCTGCTGCTGGACGTCTAATTTCGCCGGGCGCGCGGTGTTAAGGCGCGCCCAAACTCATACCTGAATGGATAGAACATCATGAATTTACATGAATACCAGGCGAAGCAGCTGTTTGCACGCTATGGCATGCCAGCACCGACAGGCTACGCCTGCACCACGCCACGTGAAGCTGAAGAAGCCGCGTCTAAAATTGGCGCAGGTCCGTGGGTAGTGAAATGTCAGGTTCATGCCGGTGGCCGCGGTAAAGCGGGCGGCGTGAAAGTGGTGAACAGCAAAGAAGACATTCGTGCTTTTGCTGAACACTGGCTGGGCAAACGTCTGGTGACCTATCAAACTGATGCGCACGGTCAGCCGGTAAACCAGATTCTGGTTGAAGCCGCGACGGATATCGATCAGGAGCTGTATCTGGGTGCGGTTGTTGACCGTGCTACCCGTCGTGTCATCTTCATGGCTTCGACAGAAGGCGGTGTTGAGATTGAGAAAGTGGCAGAAGAAACGCCACACTTGATCCACAAGATGGCGCTCGATCCATTAGCGGGTCCACAGCCGTATCAGGGCCGCGAGTTGGCGTTCAAACTCGGCCTGACCGGCAAGCAAGTTAGCCAGTTCACCAAAATCTTCATGGGCCTGGCGACCATGTTCCTTGAGCGCGATCTGGCGATGGTTGAGATCAACCCGCTGGTGATCACCAAGCAGGGCGATCTGATCTGCCTCGACGGCAAACTGGGCGCGGACGGTAACGCACTGTTCCGTCAGCCGGAACTGCGTGAAATGCGCGATCCGAGCCAGGAAGATCCACGTGAAGCCCACGCAACGCAGTGGGAACTGAACTACGTTGCGCTGGATGGCAACATCGGCTGTATGGTGAACGGCGCCGGTCTGGCGATGGGCACCATGGACATCGTGAAACATCACGGTGGTGAGCCAGCAAACTTCCTGGACGTTGGCGGCGGCGCAACCAAAGAGCGCGTCACCGAAGCCTTCAAAATCATTCTGTCTGACGATGCAGTGAAAGCCGTGTTCGTTAACATCTTCGGCGGTATTGTGCGTTGCGACCTGATCGCAGACGGCATCATCGGTGCCGTGGCAGAAGTGGGTGTCAACGTGCCGGTTGTGGTACGTCTGGAAGGTAACAACGCCGAGCTGGGCGCTAAGAAATTGGCGGACAGCGGTCTGAACATCATTGCAGCAACCAGCCTGACAGACGCTGCACAGCGTGTTGTAGCTGCAGCGGAGGGTAAATAATGTCCATTTTGATCGACAAAAACACCAAAGTCATTTGCCAGGGTTTCACCGGTGGTCAAGGGACGTTCCACTCTGAGCAGGCGCTGGCTTACGGTACGCAGCTGGTTGGCGGTGTAACGCCAGGCAAAGGCGGCACCACGCATCTCGGCCTGCCGGTGTTCAACACCGTACGTGAAGCAGTAGAAGCCACCGGCGCAACCGCCACCGTGATCTACGTTCCAGCGCCGTTCTGCAAAGACGGTATCCTGGAAGCGATCGATGCGGGCATTAAACTGATCATCACTATCACCGAAGGTATCCCAACGCTGGATATGCTGACCGTGAAAGTGAAGCTGGATGAAGCTGGCGTGCGCATGATCGGCCCGAACTGCCCAGGCGTGATCACGCCAGGCGAATGTAAGATCGGTATCATGCCAGGCCACATTCACCAGCCAGGCCGCGTAGGTATCGTATCGCGTTCAGGTACGCTGACTTATGAAGCCGTTAAGCAGACCACTGACATCGGCTACGGCCAGTCAACCTGCGTAGGTATCGGTGGTGACCCGATCCCTGGCTCTAACTTCATCGATATTCTGAAATTGTTCCAGGAAGATCCACAGACCGAAGCGATCGTGATGATCGGTGAGATCGGTGGTAGCGCGGAAGAAGAAGCAGCAGCTTACATCAAAGCCCACGTGACCAAGCCGGTTGTCGGCTACATCGCCGGTGTGACTGCACCGAAAGGCAAACGTATGGGCCACGCAGGCGCCATCATTGCCGGTGGTAAAGGTACCGCTGATGAGAAATTTGCTGCGCTGGAAGCGGCCGGTGTGAAAACCGTACGCAGCCTGGCAGACATTGGTGACGCGGTTAAAGCGGTTTTACCACTCAAATAAGCCAATACAGACTGACAATGAAAAGCCACCTTCGGGTGGCTTTTTTTTGGTAATAACCCGCCTGAAAGAGAGGGAAAAAAGCGCAACGGCTTCAAAAAATTGCGGCTATGCTTACTCTCTCATCAAGGTAAAGAAGGGAAAAGGCGCTGGATTTTTGTCAAGCAATTGGCGTGCGACTTTCCAAAATGAGGTTAAATAATTGCGGAAAAGGTAATTATATTCTTAATAATATGATGATGTTGTGACATCTAATTAACAACCACTGTAACACTACATATCTGGAAATTTATTGTCTTAATCTAGATCAATAATTGGCGACTTATAGGAAACTTTACCGCTAGCAAAAGGCCGACTAACCGGTATAAATTGCGCTGCATCAATTCAGTCTTCGTCATAATTTATCAGGAGTTTGTGCCAGGCGTTGTTATATCAATTCTGCCGCCTCCTCGTGTTACTCCTGCTTTAAATTGACTGAAAAGATCGATTTTTAAGGGAATTTTATCACTGTTACTCGCTCTCTTCGGGCAACAGCTTTCTCTGTTCTATCAGTAACAAAACTGGAATCAATAATCAGTCGTTCCTGAATCTTGTTCTGCGCGTCAATGTCTGTTGTTTGCCGTTGTCATCCGCAGGGGAAATTCATGCGAGGAGCAAGGAGTCATCATGTTAGATATTGTCGAGCTGTCGCGTTTACAGTTTGCCCTGACGGCGATGTACCATTTCCTGTTCGTGCCATTAACGCTGGGTATGGCGTTTTTATTGGCGATCATGGAAACGGTATATGTCCTGACGGGGAAACAAATTTATAAAGATATGACCAAGTTCTGGGGCAAGTTGTTTGGTATCAACTTTGCACTCGGCGTGGCTACCGGCCTGACCATGGAATTCCAGTTCGGTACCAACTGGTCATATTATTCACACTATGTCGGCGATATCTTCGGTGCGCCGCTCGCCATCGAAGGTTTAATGGCGTTCTTCCTCGAATCCACCTTTGTTGGCCTGTTCTTCTTCGGCTGGGATCGCCTCGGTAAGGTGCAACACCTTGCGGTGACCTGGCTGGTGGCGCTCGGTTCGAACATGTCCGCGCTGTGGATTCTGGTGGCGAACGGCTGGATGCAAAACCCCATTGCATCGGAATTCAATTTCGAAACCATGCGTATGGAGATGTTGAGTTTCTCCGAGCTGGTGCTGAACCCGGTTGCGCAGGTGAAGTTTGTCCATACCGTGGCCGCCGGTTACACCACGGGCGCGATGTTCATCCTTGGTATCAGCGCATGGTATCTGCTGAAAGGGCGCGACATTGCTTTCGCTAAACGCTCTTTCGCCATCGCAGCCAGTTTCGGTATGGCGGCGATTCTGTCAGTGATCGTACTGGGTGACGAATCCGGTTATGAAATCGGTGACGTGCAGAAAACCAAACTGGCGGCAATTGAAGCGGAATGGGAAACCCAACCGGCTCCGGCTGCGTTTACGCTGTTTGGTATTCCGGATCAGGAGACGCAGGAGAACAAATATGCGATTCAGATTCCGTATCTGCTCGGCCTGATCGCCACGCGTTCAGTGGATACGCCGGTCACCGGTTTGAAAGAGCTGCTGGCACAACATGAAGTGCGTATTCGTAATGGCATGAAAGCCTACGCGCTGCTGAACGAACTGCGTGGTGGCAGCAAAGATCCTGAGGTGCGCAGCCAGTTTGAAGCCAGCAAACAGGATCTCGGTTATGGCCTGCTGCTGAAGCGCTATACGCCGGATGTGGCTAACGCCAGCGAAGAGCAGATTCAGAAAGCGACACAGGATTCGATCCCACGCGTTGCGCCACTGTACTTCGCCTTCCGCATCATGGTGCTGGGCGGTGTGCTGATGCTGGGCATTATTGCGCTCTCCTTCTGGAGCGTGATTCGTAACCGCATCGGTAAGTCCCGCTGGTTACTGAAAGCCGCGTTGTACGGCATTCCATTGCCGTGGATTGCGATTGAAGCGGGTTGGTTCGTTGCCGAGTATGGTCGCCAGCCGTGGGCAATTGGTGAGGTGCTGCCAACCGCGGTCGCTAACTCCTCATTGACCGTTGGCGATCTGCTGTTCTCAATGACGCTGATTTGCGGTCTCTACACCTTGTTCCTTGTGGCGGAAATGTACCTGATGTTCAAGTTCGCGCGCCTCGGTCCAAGCAGCCTGAAAACCGGCCGCTATCATCATGAAACGCTGAAGACATCATCTCAGCCGGCGCGTGGATAAGGAGAGCGACCATGTTTGATTACGAAGTATTGCGCTTTGTCTGGTGGCTGCTGATTGGCGTGTTGCTGATCGGTTTCGCAGTCACCGATGGCTTTGATATGGGCGTTGGTATGCTGACGCGCATTCTGGGTCGTACTGATACCGAACGTCGCATCATGATCAATACCATTGCGCCGCACTGGGACGGAAACCAGGTTTGGCTGATCACTGCCGGTGGCGCGCTGTTTGCCGCCTGGCCAATGGTATATGCCGCCGCGTTCTCCGGCTTCTACGTGGCGATGATTCTGGTGCTGGCTTCACTGTTCTTCCGTCCGGTTGGATTTGATTACCGTTCAAAGATTGAAGATATGCGCTGGCGCGGCATGTGGGATTGGGGCATTTTCATCGGCAGCTTTGTTCCGCCGCTGGTGATTGGTGTGGCGTTCGGCAACCTGCTGCAAGGGGTGCCGTTCCATGCTGACGAATATCTGCGCCTCTTCTATACCGGCAATTTCTTCCAGTTGCTGAACCCGTTTGGCTTGCTGGCGGGTGTGGTGAGTGTGGCGATGATCCTGACGCAAGGCGCAACCTATCTGCAGATGCGTACTGCCGGTGAGTTACACGTCCGCAGCCGCAGCACCGCGCAAATCTCGGCGCTTGTAATGATGGTGTGCTTCATTCTTGCGGGTGTGTGGGTGAAATACGGCATCGACGGTTATGTGCTGAAAAGCGTTATCGATCATCACGCGGCATCCAACCCGTTGGGTAAAGATGTAGTGCGTGAAGCCGGTGCGTGGATGGTGAACTTCGAGCAGATGCCAGTACTGTGGCTGTTCCCGCTGTTGGGCGTGGTGTTGCCGCTGCTGACCGTTCTCTGCTCGCGTATCGAGAAGGGCGCTCTGGCGTTTATCTCGTCTTCATTGACCTTAGCTTGCGTGATTATGACGGCCGGGATTGCGATGTTCCCCTTCATCATGCCATCCAGCACCGTGCCGGGCATCAGCCTGACCATGTGGGATGCCACGTCTAGCCTGCTGACGCTGAAAGTGATGACCATTGCCGCCATCATCTTTGTACCGATTATCCTGGCGTACACCGCCTGGTGTTATTACAAGATGTTTGGCCGTATCACCAAAGAACACATTGAGAGCAATACGCACTCCCTGTACTGATTAAGGAGATTGAGCATGTGGTATTTTGCCTGGATTCTTGGCACCTTGCTGGCCTGTGCGTTCGGTGTGATTACGGCGCTGGCGCTGGAGCACGTTGAAGAGAGCAGCGCGAAGGACGAGCAAGTCTGATGCGCACACTGATTCAGACGCTTTATCGTCTGATGGACAAGGGCCCGCTTCGGGCCCTTTCGCTAATCCTCGCGTTGTGGCTGGCGGGCTGTGTCATTTGGCAGCCTTCACGCTTTGCCGCGCGTACCAGTGATTTAGCGATATGGCATGGAATGCTGCTGATTTGGGCCGTTTGTACCGGCGTTATTCACGGCACCGGATTTCGCCCGCAGCGCCTGCGCTGGCAAGCGCTCTTCTCGCCGTTGCCCGCGATGATACTTTTAGTGGCAGGAATTTTCTGGTTCTACTATTAAGTCCAGGCTCAGGACTTAAAAACGCCGCAATTTCAGACGCTGACGTGAGGTTTTGTCAGCGTCCGGTCAAGAAACATCCTATAAATCCTTCCAGTTGTTAACCTGTGATAATTATTTTCTCGCGGCGTCAGCGGACCATTCCCAAGCCGATCTCTCTTGCGTATAGTAGCAACGTTTAAAATGAGACCGGGATGTAGAGTGAGTACAACGCTGTTTCGCTGGCCGGTTCGTGTCTATTACGAAGACACCGATGCCGGTGGTGTGGTTTACCACGCCAGTTATCTTGCTTTCTATGAACGAGCACGTACCGAAATGTTGCGCCAGCACCATTTCAATCAGCAGGTCCTGTTGGAAGAGCAGGTGGCTTTTGTGGTACGACGCATGACGATCGATTTTGTTGCGGCTGCACGTCTGGACGATCTTTTGGAAATTCAAACAGAAGTGACCTCAATGACGCGTGCAACGATGACGTTCTTGCAGCGTATCGTGAATGCAGAAGGCAAAGTGCTAAATGAAGCAGAAGTCCTGATTGCCTGCATCAACCCACATCTAATGAAGCCAATTGCGCTTCCCAAGTCTATTGTCGCGGAGTTCAAGCAGTGACTGACATGAATGTTCTTGATTTGTTCCTGAAGGCGAGCCTTCTGGTCAAACTTATCATGTTGATTTTGATCGGCTTTTCTATTGCCTCATGGGCGATCATTATTCAGCGTACGCGCATTTTGAATGCGGCGGGGCGCGAAGCCGAAGCGTTTGAAGATAAGTTCTGGTCGGGTATCGAGCTGTCACGCCTGTATCAGGAAAGCCAGGGACGCCGCGATGAACTGAGCGGATCTGAGCAAATTTTCTATTCGGGTTTCAAAGAGTTTGCGCGTTTGCATCGTGCTAATAACCATGCGCCAGAAGCGGTCGTTGAGGGCGCAAGCCGTGCGATGCGTATCTCCTTCAATCGTGAACTGGAAACGCTGGAAACTCACATTCCTTTCCTTGGCACCGTTGGCTCCATCAGTCCGTATATCGGTCTGTTTGGTACGGTGTGGGGGATCATGCACGCCTTTATCGCCCTCGGTGCGGTAAAACAGGCCACGCTGCAGATGGTTGCACCGGGTATTGCCGAAGCGTTGATCGCGACCGCAATCGGTCTGTTTGCGGCCATTCCTGCCGTTATGGCGTACAACCGTCTGAACCAGCGCGTTAACAAGCTGGAACAGGGCTACGACAACTTCATGGAAGAGTTCACGGCTATCCTGCATCGTCAGGCTTTCTCCACCGACAACACGAAGTAAGTCGAGGTTTACGATGGCCAGAACCCGTGGTCGCGGTAAACGCGACCTTAAGTCGGAAATCAACATTGTTCCACTGCTGGACGTGCTGTTGGTGTTGCTGCTCATCTTTATGGCAACCGCGCCGATTATTACCCAGAGCGTGGAAGTGGATCTGCCGGATGCGACAGATTCAAAAACCGTCTCAACTGATGATAATCCACCGGTGATTGTTGAAGTGTCTGGTGTTGGCCAGTACAGCCTGGTGGTGGATCACGATCGTATGACGCAGTTACCGCCGGAGCAGGTGGTGAGCGAAGCGCAACGCCGGATTGAAGCCAATCCGAAAACGGTCTTCCTGATCGGCGGTGCGAAAGACGTCCCTTATGACGAAATCATCAAGGCGCTGAACCTGTTACATCAGGCCGGCGTGAAATCTGTCGGTTTGATGACGCAGCCGATTTAAAGCGAACCGTTTTTTGGGAACCGAGTGTGTCGAAGGCAACCGAGCAGAACGACAAGTTAAAGCGCGCGATAATCGTTTCGGTGATTCTGCACATCGTGCTGATCGCCTTACTGATTTGGAGCTCGTTTAACGAAAAAATCGAATCCAGCGGCGGTGGCGGTGGCAGTGATATTGACGCAGTGATGGTCGATTCCGGCGCCGTGGTTGAGCAGTATAACCGCCAGCAGAATCAGCAACGAGACAGTCAGCGCGCCGAGCAGCAGCGTCAGAAGCAGTCGCAGCAGCAGGCCGAAGAGTTACAGCAGAAACAAGCTGCTGAGCAGCAGCGCCTGAAAGAGATGGAAAAAGAGCGCTTGCAGGCCCAGCAGGAAGCCAAAGAGCAGGCGAAGCAGCAGGCCGAGCAGCAGAAAGCCGCTGAAGCCGCCGCTAAGCAAGCCCAGGAACAGCAGAAAACTGCCGAAGCCGCAGCTGCAAAAGCCAAGGCTGATGCCAAAGCGGAAGCTGATGCGCAGGCAAAAGCAGCGGCTGACGCCAAAGCCAAAGCGGTAGAAGAAGCCAAGCAAGCCGCAGCTGACGCGAAGAAGAAAGCAGAAGAGCAGGCGAAAGCCGCTGCCGCTGAAGCAGCGAAAGAGAAAGCGGCGCAGCAGGCAAAAGCGGCCGCAGAATCGAAAGCCAAAGCGGACGCTGAAGCCAAAGCGCAGGCTGCTGCCGATGCCAAGGCGAAAGCGGCTCAGGAAGCCAAAGAGGCTAAAGAGCAAGCGGCTGCTGAGGCGAAGGAAAAAGCCGCAGCAGAAGCCAAAGAGAAGGCTGCCGCCGAGGCGAAAGCCAAGGCCGATGCGGCTGCTAAGGCAAAAGCGGATGCAAAAGCGAAAGCGGCTGCGGATGCCAAAAAAGCCGCCGCTGAAGCTGCGAAGAACGAAAATGCGGTTGATGACCTGTTAGGTGGTTTGTCTTCTGGTAAGAATGCACCGAAAAGCGGCACCGCATCGGGTGGCGCTGCAGGGCAGGGCAATCAGAAGAAAGCGGGCGCGTCAGGCGCAGATATCAATAATTATCTGGGGCAAGTGGTCGGGGCGATTCAGAGCCGTTTCTACGATGCAGATTTGTACAAAGGTAAAGAGTGTAACCTGCGTATTAAACTGGCACCGGATGGTTTGCTGATTGACGTTAAATCCGAAGGTGGCGACCCCGCCTTGTGTCAGGCGGCAATTGCTGCCGCGAAGCAGGCGCGGATTCCGAAGCCGCCTTCGCAGGCGGTGTATGAAGTGTTTAAAAACGCACCGATGCGTTTCAAACCAGAATAATGCAGTAACGTACGGCAGGTTGAACTAAGGTTAGCTTGCCATACTCTATGAGTACTCGTGTTTTTCAGGAACTGTGCGAATTATCATGAACCTCTGGTTCAGGTAAGGGAGAAAAAATGAAGCAGGCACTTCGTGTAACCTTAGGTTTTTTTGTACTGCTGTGGGCAGCAATGCTTCATGCAGAAGTCCGTATTGAAATTACGCAGGGCGTTAACACCGCACGTCCTATTGGTGTGGTTCCGTTCCAATGGGCTGGCCCAGGCGCGGCACCAGAAGACATCGGCGGGATCGTTTCTGCTGACTTACGTAACAGCGGTAAATTCAATCCGCTCGATCGTTCTCGTCTGCCACAACAGCCAGCCAGCGCGCAGGAAGTTCAACCTGCCGCATGGAGCGCATTGGGTATTGATGCGGTTGTGGTTGGTCAGGTAACGCCTAACGCTGACGGCAGCTATCAAGTTGCCTATCAGCTGGTGGACACCGGTGGCGCGCCAGGCACCGTGCTGGCGCAGAACTCTTATAAAGTGACTAAGCAGTGGCTGCGTTACGCAGCGCACACCGCCAGTGACGAAGTGTTCGAAAAGCTGACCGGCATCAAAGGCGCATTCCGTACCCGCATTGCCTATGTGGTGCAGACCAATGGCGGTCAGTTCCCGTATGAGTTGCGCGTGTCGGATTACGATGGCTACAACCAGTTTGTGGTTCACCGTTCACCGCAGCCATTGATGTCTCCGGCCTGGTCGCCAGATGGCAGCAAAGTGGCTTACGTGACCTTCGAAAGCGGCAAATCTGCGCTGGTGGTTCAGACGCTGTCTAACGGTGCAATCCGTCAGGTGGCTTCTTATCCGCGTCATAACGGTGCGCCAGCCTTCTCACCAGACGGTTCTAAACTGGCCTTCGCGCTGTCGAAAACCGGTAGCCTGAACCTGTATGTGATGGATCTGGCTTCTGGTCAGACGCGTCAGGTGACCGATGGTCGCTACAACAGCACTGAACCAACGTGGTTCCCGGACAGCCAGACACTGGCTTACACCTCGGATCAGGCCGGTGCGCCCCAGATTTATAAAGTTGGTATCAACGGCGGTGCGCCACAACGTATTACCTGGGAAGGTGCGCAAAACCAGGATGCGGATGTGTCAACCGACGGCAAAACTATGGTGATGATCAGCAGCGCCGGTGGCGCTCAGCACGTCGCCAAACAGGATCTGGTAACGGGAGCCGTTCAAACAATAACGGACACGTTCCTGGATGAAACGCCGAGTCTGGCGCCAAACGGCACAATGGTAATCTATAGCTCTACTCAGGGGATGGGTTCCGTGTTGCAATTGGTTTCAACCGACGGGCGTTTCAAAGCGCGTCTTCCGGCAACTGATGGACAGGTCAAATTCCCTGCCTGGTCGCCGTATCTGTGATGCATAGGTCCCCTGCACGGCGGGGGATTAAAATGTATGGCAAACAAAATAATAGGATAAAGAAATGCAACTGAACAAAGTGCTGAAGGGTTTGATGCTGGCTCTGCCGGTTATCGCAGTAGCTGCATGTAGCTCACACAAAAACAACAACAACGATCAGACTGGCATGGGCGCTAACGACGGTGCTTATGGTGCTGGTCAGAACGGCGGTAACATGTCTTCTGATGAGCAAGCGCGTCTGCAGATGCAGCAGCTGCAGCAGAACAACATCGTTTACTTCGGTCTGGACAAATATGACGTGGCTTCTGACTACGCTCAGATGCTGGATCAGCACGCTGCATTCCTGCGTGGCAACCCGTCTTACAAAGTGACCATCGAAGGTCATGCGGATGAGCGCGGTACCCCAGAATACAACATCGCCTTGGGCGAACGTCGTGCAAGCGCCGTTAAGATGTATCTGCAAGGCAAAGGCGTTTCTGCTGACCAGATGTCTATCGTTTCTTACGGTAAAGAAAAACCAGCTGTACTGGGTCATGACGAAGCGGCTTACGCTAAAAACCGTCGTGCCGTACTGGTTTACTAAGAAAATATCATGATGAGTAACTTCAGACTTCATCTGTTGAGTCTGTCGTTACTGGTTGGTTTAGCGGCTCCTTTGGGGGCCGCTAATGCCCAGGCGTCAATCAGTAGCGTTGGCTCAGGCTCGGTCGAAGACCGTGTCACCACTCTTGAACGTATCTCTAATGCCCAGGCTCAGCTTTTGCAGCAATTGCAGCAGCAGATGAGCGACAACCAAAGCGATATCGATTCGCTGCGCGGGCAAATCCAGCAAAATAGCTATCAGCTTAATCAGGTGATTGAGCGCCAGAAGCAGCTCTATCAGCAAATCGACAGCCTTAGCTCCGGCAGTAACGGTGCGCAGGCGAGCGGTGGTGCTGATGCCGCTGCAGCGGGCGCTGCGGCTTCTGCGGATAGCGGTAGCAGCGCCAGTTCGGCCGCGCCAGCGCAAACCGGCGATGCCAACACGGACTACAATGCTGCGGTTGCGCTGATTCTGGAGAAGAAGCAGTACGATCAGGCGATTACTGCCCTGCAGGCTTGGGTGAAGAAATATCCTGATTCTACCTATCAGCCGAATGCCAATTACTGGCTGGGTCAGCTGTTTTACAACAAGGGCAAAAAAGACGATTCGGCCTATTACTTTGCCACTGTGGTAAAAAATTACGCGAAATCGCCAAAAGCTCCGGAAGCGCTGTTTAAGGTTGGTGTGATCATGCAAGAGAAGAACGACACGGCGAAAGCCAAGGCTGTCTTCCAGCAAGTGATCAAACAATTCCCAAATAGTGATTCTGCTAAGCAGGCGCAAAAACGCCTTGCCGGGTTGTAATTTGTGCCTAAAAGACCGGATTTCGTGTGATTTCTGGTCTTACAGCATGAAAGGTAAGCAATTGAGACATTTAGTGGAAAATAAGGGTTGCGCCCCCCCGCTAAATCAGTAATATATGCCGCCGTTGCCGGGACATATCTTAACAAGTATCGGCAGCACTGAAGATGGGTCGTTAGCTCAGTTGGTAGAGCAGTTGACTTTTAATCAATTGGTCGCAGGTTCGAATCCTGCACGACCCACCATCTCAACCCGTTGTAAGTGAGATGATTTCTTCAGTAAGCTTCACAACCTTGATGGGTCGTTAGCTCAGTTGGTAGAGCAGTTGACTTTTAATCAATTGGTCGCAGGTTCGAATCCTGCACGACCCACCATCAAGTAAAGGTTGTAAGCCCCACAGCGGGTCGTTAGCTCAGTTGGTAGAGCAGTTGACTTTTAATCAATTGGTCGCAGGTTCGAATCCTGCACGACCCACCAGTTATGTAGAAAGGCGCCCTAAAGGCGCCTTTTTGCTTTTCTACGCTAGGTGGATTTGCTTTGAGATGGTGCACCGGCCAGATAAGGCGGGGCGGATCGCGAAGAAACCTCACATCCCTGTGGATCGGCCTCGCCATCCATGGCTCGGACGCTTCGCTCCTTCCGCTCCCGCCTTTTCTGGCCCTTATGTTTTGTCGTTGCTTGAAATAATCGCACGCATACTGAACGAAGACGAAAGGAATGGGCGGTGGAGTAAAGCTTACGGCGCATGGATGCGCCGGCAGAGCCTACAGGGATGTATCCACGGCGACTTTACGGAACCGCCCGGTCCTTCCGGCTGATTGGCAAGCTTTTAAGCTAAATCTATTTTTTAAACTTAACCGGCGTCAGACTCTTCCAGATATGCAGCACCGCATAGCTGCGCCACGGCCGCCAAACCTGCGATAACTGCTCCGCTACTTTGGCATTCACGCCGCCGAGATTATTACGAATCGCAATATCCTCTTTGGGAAACGCATCAGGCCAGCGCAGTGCGCGCATCGCGATATAACTTGCCGTCCACGGCCCTATGCCTTTCAGCGCCAGTAACTGCTGCTGAACCACGTCCGGATTCACCGCACCGTTAAAGCGTAATGCGCCAGAAGCGCAGGCCTGCGCCAACGCCTGAATGGCATGTGAACGCGCACTGACGATTCCCAGGCTGGCAATATCATCGATGCTCGCCGCCGCTAGCGACTCCGCATTTGGCGGCAAACGCGAAAGTTCTGACCACGGCGTCACCAGCGGCTCACCAAAGCGCTGTGCCATTCGGCTGCTTAGCGTGGTTGCGGCTTTGACGGTAACCTGCTGGCCGAGTATCGCGCGCACACCCAACTCAAAGCCGTCAAACGCACCAGGAACGCGTAAGCCGGGAAAGCGCGATAAGCTCTCGGCTAATAACGGATCGTGGCTTAAATGCTCTGCTATGCGCTGTGGCTGCGCATCCAGGTCAAACAAATCGCGTAGCCGACGCAGCAGAGCGGGCAGCACTGGCGTCAGCGACGTTGTGAATTGCACCTTCAGCGACTGTTTCTCCGCAACATGGCTCACACGCACCCAGCCGCGACAGTTGCCCAGCGCCACGGTGCGGTGATACATGCCCTCGTTCACCCATTCCACTTCCTTCATCACGCGCTGTTGCAGGAAATCGAGCATCGCATCCCAATCGTAAGGCGGCCGATAACTCAGGCGCAGTTCGGCGCTCTCCTGCGTGGTTTTCACGGCGTCGGGTTGATTCTGCTTGCGCAGGCGGGAGGGCGTCATGCGATAGCGCGCCTGGAACACATCGTTAAAGCGCCTCAAACTGCGGAAGCCGCTCGCGTAGGCAATTTCCGTGACTGGCAGAGAGGTTTCTGTCAAAAGTTGCTTGGCCAGCAGCATACGACGCGTCTGACGCAGCTCTAGAGGCGATACGCCGAGCTCCTGCTGCACCACGCGACGTAATTGACGTTCACTGAGGTCAAACTCGCCAGCGATGTCTGCCAGCGTCTCCTGCTCTTCCAGCAAGCCCTCTTCGATGCGGCGAATTAAACGATCGGCAATGCGGTGATGGCTATCCACCGGCGCAGAGCCGGGCGCCAGTTCCGGACGGCAGCGTAAACACGGACGGAAGTGCGCTTTCTCGGCGGCCTCTGCGCTGCTAAAAAACAGGCAGTTCTTCTGCATCGGCGCTTTCACTGGACAAATGGGGCGGCAATAAATGCCGGTGGATGTCACGCCAACAAAAAACAGCCCGTCGAAGCGGCTATCGCGCGACGTCAGCGCCTGGTAAGCAATTTCAGCATCAAACATCATCGTCTCCGGCAAATAAACGGCATGGTCGCGCAAGCTGAACAGGAAAACTCGCTGCTTTCGGACAGCTAACCAGTTTATGCTGATGACCGAAAACAGCCAGTTTCCTGCGGCGGAAATGCGATAATCGCCAGCAGAGAATATGCCGGAGGTGCACCATGTATCATGCCAAAATCATCGCGACGCCCGTTGGTGAGCTCACGCTTGTTGCCACCGATAAAGGATTGTCGGCGATTCTGTGGGAAAACGAAGGGGCGCAGCGCGTGCCGTTGAAGCCGATCAACCGTAACGATCAGCATCCGATTCTGTGTGAGGCCGAACGCCAGCTGCGCGAATATTTCGCCGGTGAGCGTCAGCAGTTTGATATGCCGTACGACACCGTCGGCACCGAGTTCCAGAAAAAAGTGTGGCAGGCGCTGCTCACCATCCCGTTTGGAGAAACGCGCAGCTACCAGCAAATCGCCGAGCAGATCGGCAATCCGAAAGCGGTGCGCGCCGTGGGAGCAGCGAACGGTAAAAATCCGCTGTCGATTATGGCGCCGTGCCATCGCGTGATTGGCAGCAACGGCAAACTCACCGGTTTTGCAGGCGGACTCACCGTTAAAGCCTTCCTGCTGGAGCTGGAAAGTCCGCAGAAAACGTTGAGCAGCGCATTGTTGCTGTAGAGCGCGCAAAAAAGAGACGACACTCTCGCGCAATTCCGCTATCGTGTTTAGCATATAAAACACGATAGCGGTTTTGATGCCGCATCATTGCCGTAACCGGCAATTTTGTTAAATTGAGAAAACGAGAGCCGTGTCATGAGCCTGATGTTCGATCCTGAAAGCGCGATCTATCCTTTCCCGCCGAAACCGGCACGTCTCAGCGACGATGAAAAAGCCCACTACAAAAACAAAATCAAACGCTTGCTGAAAGAACGCGATGCGGTGATGGTGGCGCATTACTACACCGATCCCGAAATTCAGGCGCTGGCGGAAGAGACCGGCGGCTGCGTATCGGACTCACTGGAAATAGCGCGTTTCGGCAGCACCCATCCCGCTAAAATCTTGCTGGTGGCGGGCGTGCGTTTTATGGGTGAAACCGCAAAAATCCTTAGCCCGGAAAAAACCGTGCTGATGCCCACCTTGCAGGCGGAATGCTCGCTCGATCTCGGTTGCCCAATTGAAGAATTTAACCGCTTCTGCGATCAGCATCCCGATCGCACTGTGGTGGTGTATGCCAACACCTCGGCGGCGGTTAAAGCGCGTGCGGATTGGGTCGTCACCTCGAGCATCGCGGTTGAGCTGATTGAGCATCTTGACAGCCTCGGCGAGAAAATCATCTGGGCACCGGATCGCCATCTCGGCCGCTACGTCACCCAAAAATCCGGCGCGGATGTGCTGTGCTGGCAGGGCGCCTGTATTGTGCATGACGAATTCAAAACACAGGCTTTGCAACGCATGAAGGCGCTCTATCCGCGTGCGGCGGTGCTGGTGCATCCTGAATCACCGCAGGCGATTGTCGATCTGGCTGATGCGGTGGGATCCACCAGTCAGCTGATTCAGGCGGCGCAAAGTTTGCCGCATCCGCAGATGATCGTCGCCACCGATCGCGGCATCTTCTACAAAATGCAGCAGGCGGTGCCGAACAAAGAGTTGCTGGAAGCGCCCACCGCAGGCGAGGGCGCCACCTGCCGCAGCTGTGCGCACTGTCCTTGGATGGCGATGAACGGCCTGAAAGCGATTGCCGAAGGACTGGAGCGTGGCGGCAGCGCGCATGAGATCCATGTGGATAGCGCGTTGCGTGAGGCCGCGTTGCTACCGCTCAACCGCATGCTATCCTTTGCTGCAGATCTTAAACTTAAAATCAAAGGGAATGCATGACGGGCTCCCGTTACACAGGCACCTAATATGGACTTCTTTAGCACGCAAAATATTCTGGTTCACATTCCGCTCGGCGTTGGCGGTTACGATCTCTCATGGATCGAAGCCGTTGGCACCCTTGCGGGCCTGCTGTGCATCTGGCTCGCCAGCCTTGAGAAAATCATCAACTACTTTTTCGGGCTGATTAACGTCACGCTGTTCGCGGTGATTTTCTTCCAGATTCAGCTTTACGCCAGCTTGTTGCTGCAACTGTTCTTCTTTGTCGCCAACGTTTACGGCTGGTACGCGTGGAGTCGGCAAACCTCTAACAACGAAACGGAGCTGAGAATTCGCTGGCTGCCGCTGCCGAAAGCATTGGGCTGGGGCGCGGCGTGTGTGGTGGCGATTGCGCTGATGACGGTGTACATCGATCCGGTCTTTGCTTTCCTGACCAAAACAGCGGTCGGCATCATGCAAAGTCTGGGGCTCAACGTGGCGATGCCGCAACTGCAGCCGGACGCGTTCCCGTTCTGGGATTCGTGCATGATGGTGCTGTCGATTGTGGCGATGATTTTGATGACGCGTAAGTACGTTGAGAACTGGCTGCTTTGGGTGGTGATCAACGTTATCAGCGTGATGATCTTTGCGCGTCAGGGCGTATATGCTATGTCACTGGAGTACGCGATTCTGACGCTGATTGCGCTTAACGGTTCGCGCCTGTGGATGCAAAGCGCACGCGAACATGGCTCGCGCGCGCTGTCCCATCAGTGATGATGAGCGTGACCTTCCAGCGCAGCATGATCGTGGTGATCGTGCTGCGCGGCGCTATTATCTAAACACAACTCGCAGTCCGGCCCGCTGCACGGCTGATATTCCATCTGCACCGTGGCGTGGGCAATCTGATAGTGCTCATGCAAATAGTGGTGAATGCGCTTAAGCAGGCCGTCATGATCGTATGGCGGAATCACCTGCACATGCAGCGTCAGCACCGGTTTTTCACCCACTTGCCACAAATGAACGTGATGCACGTTACGTACTTCATCGATATTGCGCGTCAGCTCGCGTGACAGTTTATCCGCGTTGATATGGCCCGGCGCACCTTCCAGCAACTCATGCAGGCTCTCGCGCAGCAGCGACCAGGCGCTACGTACCACCAGCAATGACACCAGCAGCGACAAAATCGGGTCGATTGGCGTCCAGCCGGTCAGCATGATGATCACCGCCGCGACAATCGCACCGACCGAACCCAGCAAATCGCCCAGCACATGCAATGCCGCCGCACGTACGTTGAGATTCTTCTCTTCGCTGCCGCGATGCAGCAGCCAGAACGACAGCAGATTGGCCAGCAAACCGGCAATGGCGATGCCGAGCATCAATCCGCCGGCAATCGGCTGGGGTTCATAGAAGCGACGCAGCGCTTCCCAGACAATCAGCACCGTAATCACCAATAGCGCAATGGCGTTGACGAACGCCGCTAAGGTGGTGAGACGCAGCAAGCCGAAGGTATGGCGCGCGTTAGGCTTGCGCTGAGCAAACTGCACCGCGAGTAACGCCATCAGCAGCGCGGCGGCATCGGTCAACATATGTCCGGCATCGGCCAGCAGCGCCAGCGAGCCAGAAACCAGCCCGCCGATCACTTCGGCCACCATAAACAGCGCCGTTACGCCAAACGCCGCGGCCAGTCGTTTGCGGTTGCCGTTAGCGGTCCCGTGAGAATGCGTGTGTGCCATAATTATCCAGTTGTTTAAGTAACCTGTTTGTTAATGATATCAGTAAATTGAGATCATCAAGCGGCAACTGCTGCTGTTTAACCTGCTCAATCAACTGCTGACAGCGCTCGGCTACCTCATCCATACCCAGCATCAACCAGCTGCCCTTCATACGGTGTGCAGCCTGTTCCAGCGCCGTCCAATTTTGTGTATCGCGCGCGTTCAACAGCAAATCCCGATCCTGTTGCAGCGTGCGCTGCAAGGTTTGACAGATGCGCGGAATAAATGCCTGATTATCCTGCGCCAGAATCAGTAAACTGTTTGGCAAGACATCCAATGGATCTTTTACGGCGCGCGCCAGCAGCGGTGCCAGATGATCGAGCTCAATGGGTTTGAGCAGCAGAGCTTCGTCATCCAGCAAGGCGATTTTCAGCAACTGAACATCCGCAGAGCAGAGCACGCGTAGCGAGGTGCTGCCGCGCTGGCGCTGACGACGGCGCAGAATACGCAGCAGCGTTAAACCATCCGGGCGCGGCATCATCTGGTCGATAAACAGAATATCGAAGGCGCGCTGAGCATCGGCGCGCAGCAGCGCTCGGCCCTCTTCAAATACCTGCGCCTCAACGCCAAACATCGCCAGCTGCTGCTGCATCACCAAAAGATTGGTCGGGTGATCGTCCACAATCGCCACGCGCAGCTGCGGGTAAACAGGCCAGCTGGCTGTGCGCTCGGTTAACGGCTCTTGGCTCACGACTAATGGCAACTGCACGCTGACCGTGGTGCCGCTGCCCGGTGCTGAAGTGAGCGTTAGCGTACCGCCCATTCGTTGCACAATCTCGCGACAGATAAACAAACCTAAGCCGCTGCCTTGCACCGCATGGCTTTTGCCGGACGGCGCCTGATACCACGGCTCAAACAGTTTTGCCTGCTCGTTAAGCGGGATGCCGCTGCCGGTGTCGGTGACCGTAAGCTGGATGTGCTCACTGACCGCCAGCGACAGGCGCACTTCGCCTTCGCGGGTAAACTTAAGGGCGTTGGCCACCAGATTATTCACCACCTGCTGCAGGCGATCCCCATCCAGCAACACGCTGGCAGGCAGCGGCGTCAGGGCTTCGGCAATCAGGTTCGGCCCGGCATCGCGCATTAAGGGATGATAAAACTGCTGCTGTTGCTGCAGCCAGAGCGTCAGATTGAGCGGACGCGGCGCCAGACGGAAGCTCTGGCTCTCAATACGCGCGTGATCCTGCAAGTCGTTCAATAGCGCCATCAGCGACCGCGCGCTGCTGTGCATCAGCGCCAGCCGTTCACTCGGATGCTGCTGCTGTTCCAGCTCCAGCAAACCGAGAATCGCCTGCATCGGCGTGCGCAGTTCGTGGCTGGCGGTGGCGAGAAACTGGCTTTTGGCGGCATTGGCGCGTTCGGCCTGCTCACGCTGCAATCGGTCACGACGCTGCTGCCAGTAACGACGCGCCAGCAAGCCCAACAGCAACAGAATAATTACGCCTGCCGCAAGCAAAATCATCAGCGGAATATTGCGCATCGCCATCGTCGTGCCGGGCTGCGGCGGCTGTGACCAGCTGACGCGCATCTGGTTGAGCGTATCAGGCGGGATTTGCTGCAATGCATGGTCGAGCAGGGCGCGCAGCTCAGGCTGTTCAGCAGTGACCTGCGGCGCCAGCGGCCAGGCGATATCGCTGGCAGCAAACGCCAGATGCACACGATTATCTTCGTGACTCGCCATACGCCAGCGGGCAGAGAGCACGTTATCCACCAGCGCATCGATCTGACCGTTATTCAGCGCTTGCCACAGCTGCGTCCGATCGTCGAACGGCTGCGGCGTAATACCTGACGGCAGCAAACGTATGGCGAGATCGTCGCGTAATACGCCCACGCGCTGGCCTTGTAACGATTGCCAGTTCATTGGCTGATGCGTGGCAAGCGTGTAAATGCCCCAAATGGCGCGCCATACCGGCAAAGTATTGCTGCCGGGATCGTCGCCATACAGCGGCTGCAACAGGTTGAGCATCACCTGCTGTTGCTGCAGTAGCGTGGCGGCCTGCTGCGGATTGTTGACCCAGCGCGGGGTAAAACGCAGGCCGGTACTTTGGCTCAGCGCGTTCAGCATGTCGATGCCGAAGCCGCGCGCGTTGCCGCTGCTGTCGCGATAACTCCAGGGCGCGTTATCCGCCTCAACCGCATACGGAATCTCAGTATGTTGCGCCAGCCACTGCTTTTCGCTGGCCGACAGCATCAGAGTTTGTGTGTCCTGATAACGCAGCAGCGGCGGGCTCCAGCGCTGCTGGACCCGACTGCTGAACTCGGCGGGCAGCAGGCGCAGCTGGCTGTTAAGCCAGTGGATCAGCGCGGCATTGCGCGTCATTGCGCGTAGCGTTAATTCGCCCGCGCCAGGATCGGCAGTGATTTGGTAAATTTGTCCTTGCTGCAGCTGGCCCAGCAAGAAACCGGCGCTGGCTTCATCGGCGACCAGATAATCGCTTTGCTGATTGAGCAGCGCATACAGCGCCTGCAGATCGCCCGGCAAGGTGTGCCAGCGATGCTGCTGCACAAATTCAGTGGGCAACTGCGCCAGCGTCGCTTCGGCAATGGTGAGCTGCGCGGTTTCGCTATTGAACATCACCGCGCGCTGATTATCCCGGTTACGATAGATGCGAATCGGGCTGCTGTACCAGCTGTCGCTGAGCAGCACATCGGATGGGAGCTGGGCATGTTGATTACTTAACACCAAATCCACCTCGCCGCGCTGCAAGGCTGCCAGTTGCTGCGCGCGATCGGCATAGCTTTGCAGCGTAAAATGCGTACCGGTCAACTGGCTTAGGGCGCTGAGATAGTCGGCGTCGATGCCCCAGATGTGATCGCCAATGCGCATTGCCCAGGGCGCGCTGTTTTGTGCCGGCACCGCGACGCGCAACGTTGCGCCAGGCCACGGTTCGGCGTGTGGGGCTGGCATCATCGCGGGTAACATCACGCTGCTGGCGGGTTGCAGATCGGCTTTCGCCATCACACTCAGCAGCAGCGTACACAGCAGCAAACAGATCCTCACTGCTGCGCTTTCCACAGCTCAGCCAGCTCAACCACCGACTGTACGCCGGTTTTCTCCAGGATGTTCTTCTTGTGGGTGCTAACGGTTTTATTACTGATATGCAGCTGTTCGCCAATCTGCAGATTCGAGAGGCCGCGCACCAGCAGCGCTACAATCTGCTGCTCTTTCTCGGTTAACGGCAGTTCGATACGTTCCGGCAGCGGCGGAAAAGCCTGCTGGCCGCCGAGCACCGCCAGAATCGCGCTCAGCAGTTGCGCCATGCTTTGGCTTTTCACCACGTAACCGGCAGCGCCAAGCGACACGGCGCTGAGCAGCGTGTGGCGGCTCTGCTGCGCGGAATAGATCAACACCGGGCAGTACTGATTACGCACGCGCAACCGGCGCAGCAGTTCGAGTCCGTCGCAATCGGGTAAACCGATATCCAGCACAATTAAATCGATGGGATGTTGTTGAAGCAGTTGGCGCGCCTGCGCTTCGTCGCCAGCGGCGTGAATGTTCAACGTGATAGGAGCGTTAACGCAAGCCGCTTCCAGTGCGACGGCAACTAACGGGTGATCATCAATAAGCAGCAATGAAGCCATGAAACAGTTCCTGTGAATTTCATTGCTTCAGCATAGCGGAAAAGGGCGGGGGGCAAAATAAAAGGGAGAGCCGAAGCTCTCCCTTGATCAAACAGAAGGAAACTTATTGCGAAGTACCGTCTGTTTTATGTTTCACGTGGCCGCCACCCTCTTTAGTGTCGACTTTTTTATTCATGTCCGGGCATTTGCCGTCTTTGCACATGCTGTTTTTGTGCACCTGGTTGGCTGACATATTGCTTGAGTCAGTGCCTGACGTTGCTGCGCTGTTGGTATTCGTGCTACCGCTGTTAATTTTGCTGTTATCAACATTATTAGGTGGCAGATTTTGTTTTGCACCGCCAGCTGCTGCACCGGCTTCAGCTGAAGCGTTGGCCGCACCATTGTTGTTATCCGCAGCCATTACAGCACCGCTACCCATGGTCATCGCTGCTGTCAGAAAGATCATTGCAAACTTATTCATCATTATGCTCCAGTAATTAATGGATAGTTGCCGTCTAACACCCGCTGGTGTTGAGTGACGAAAATAGCGTGCCGCGATGGAACAAAATCCACCTTATACGCTTCACTTAAAAATTTAATTTTGCAAACACATCATTCCTTAGTGCTTACATTTAAAAAGCTTAGTGCATGGATATATAAATGCAAATTTGAGATGTACATTTTAAGCGCGGTGCGTAATTTACACCCACCGCGCGAAGGGCTAAAGTGGGCGGGTTGCGCCCGACGGACGTTGGGCCAGAAATTTGAATGGAATTGTGTATGGATTACCAGAACGATGATTTACGCATCAGAGAGATCAAAGAGTTACTGCCTCCTGTTGCTTTGCTTGAAAAATTCCCCGCCACCGATAAAGCGGCTACAACCGTAGCGCAGTCACGTCAGGCGATTCACCGCATTCTGCATGGCGAGGACGATCGTCTGCTGGTGGTGATCGGTCCGTGCTCAATTCACGATACCCAGGCTGCGCAAGAGTATGCGACGCGCCTGCTGGCACTGCGTGATGAGCTGAAAGACGATCTCGAAGTGGTGATGCGCGTTTACTTTGAAAAACCGCGCACCACGGTGGGCTGGAAAGGGCTGATCAACGACCCGTTTATGGATGGCAGCTTCCAGATCAATGACGGCCTGCGCCTGGCGCGCAAGTTGCTGGTGGATATCAACGATATCGGGTTGCCAGCGGCCGGTGAGTTCCTTGATATGATCACGCCACAATATATGGCCGATCTGATGAGCTGGGGCGCGATTGGTGCACGTACCACCGAATCGCAGGTGCATCGCGAACTCTCTTCCGGCCTCTCTTGCCCGGTGGGCTTCAAAAACGGTACCGACGGCACCATCAAAGTGGCGATTGACGCCATCGGTGCGGCCAGCGCGCCACACTGCTTCCTGTCAGTCACCAAATATGGTCACTCGGCGATTGTCGAAACCAGCGGTAACGAAGACTGCCACATCATCCTGCGCGGCGGCAAAGAGCCGAACTACAGCGCCGAACACGTGGCGGCCGTGAAAACCGGTCTGGAGAAAGCAGGCTTGCGTCCGCAAGTGATGATCGACTTCAGCCATGCTAATAGCAGCAAGCAGTTCCAGCGTCAGATGGTGGTTGCCGACGACGTGGCGCAGCAAATTGCCGGTGGTGAGCAGGCGATTACTGGCGTGATGATCGAGAGTCATCTGGTGGAAGGTAATCAGAGCCTCGAAAGCGGCAAACCGCTGGTGTACGGCCAGAGCGTGACCGATGCCTGTATCGGCTGGGAAGACACTGAGAAGGCGTTGCGTCAGCTGGCTCAGGCGGTCAAACAGCGCCGCAGCTAAGCCAATGCGGCAATAAAAAAGGCCAGACTTGCGTCTGGCCTTTTTGCGTTTCAGCGTTCGCTTACTTCGCTTTACCCTGGTTTGCTACGGCTGCGGCTTTCGCAGCAATCTCATCAGCATCACCCAGATAGTAACGTTTGAGTGGCTTGAAGTTCTCATCGAACTCATACACCAACGGCACGCCAGTTGGGATGTTCAGTTCGAGGATCTCGTCTTCGCTCAGGTTGTCGAGGTATTTAACCAGCGCACGCAGTGAGTTGCCGTGTGCAGCAACGATCACTTTCTCACCGCTCTTAATGCGCGGCAGAATGCTTTCGTTCCAGTAAGGAATCACGCGTTCGATGGTCAGCGCCAGGCTTTCGGTGGTTGGCAGCTGCGCGTCAGTCAGTGAAGCGTAACGCGGATCGTGGCCAGGGAAACGCTCATCAGCGCGATCCAGTTCGGGTGGAGTGATGGCAAAGCCACGACGCCACTGTTTCACTTGCTCGTCACCGTATTTAGCGGCGGTTTCTGCTTTATCCAGACCTTGCAGCGCACCGTAGTGACGCTCGTTCAGACGCCAGGTTTTTTCAACCGGCAGCCAAGCCTGATCCAGCTCATCCAGCACGTTCCACAGGGTATGGATAGCGCGCTTCAGCACTGAGGTGTAAGCGAAATCAAACACGAAACCTTCTTTCTTCAGCAGCTGACCGGCTGCTTTGGCTTCAGTGCGACCTTTGTCAGACAGGTCAACGTCGTACCATCCGGTGAAGCGGTTTTCCTGGTTCCACTGGCTTTCGCCGTGTCGCACCAGTACCAGCTTAGTTACGGCCATAGCTTTACTCCTTAATGCTCGATTTACGATTAGTATTGAAACCGGCTGCGGCCACTGAGAAGCGGCTCACTAATAGCGCCATACCATAGCGGAAAACAACGCACGGCGTAAGCCTGTCGGCAGCGCAGTGCGCGTTTTTCATCCGGTGGCTCAGTGCGGCGTGAAGCGATAACGCGTCACGGACTGCCAGCTGTCGCCGGGTTGTAGCCAGCAATCGGGCTGCGGCCACTCTGCATGGTTAGGCGAATCCGGTAAAAATTCGCTCTCCAGAGCGATGCCCTGGAAAGCAGTATAGCTGTCCTGCTCACGGGCGCGTGTTCCCGCCAGATAGTTGCCGGTGTAGAACTGCAGCGCCGGAGCGGCAGTAAACACGCTCAGCTCCAGCTTGCCATCGGCAGACCATAAATGGGCGGCGGGCTGGCTGCTGTCGCCAGCGGTGTTGAGCAAAAAGGCGTGGTCATAGCCTTTCACCGCTTTTTGATCGTCATCGGCGAGGAACTCATCGGCGACGCGCTTCGGCTGGCGGAAATCAAAACTGTTTCCCGCCACCTCTTTCAGCGGCGCGTTAGGAATGCCTTCGCTGTCCACCGGCAGGTAACGATCGGCGTGCAGTTGTAAGCGATGCTGGCGCGCATCACCATGATGCGCATCAAGATTAAAGTAAGCATGGTTGGTGAGATTGACCGGGCAAGGCTTGTCGGTTTGCGCTTCATAGCGAATCGACAAGCAATTATCGTCATCAAGTTGATAGATGACATCGGCGATCATATTGCCGGGATAACCCTGATCGCCATCCGGCGAATCGAGGCGATAGTGCACCTCGCTTTCGCTCTGACTGAGAATCTGCCAGCGACGTTTATCGAAACCTTGCGGCCCGCCGTGCAGCTGATGTGCGCCCTGATTAGCCGTCAGCTGTAAATTGAGTTGCTTAAGTTCGGCCGAGGCGATGCGGTTCGCGTAGCGGCCAATTGTCGCGCCAAGATAAGCATCCTGATGCAGATAATCGGACGGTGTGGCGCAGCCGAGCAGCGCTTCACGCACGCTGTGGTCCAACATTGGCACGCGCGCTGAAAGCCAAGTCGCGCCCCAATCCATAAAAGTAGCCACCATGCCGTTGCGATTGCGCAGCACAGTGATGCGCCACGGTTGCCCGTCTGGCGCGTGTGAATTCACATCACTTACCATTGGCCTGCTCCTGCGGACGCTTTGCACACGTAGAAGGTCTCTTTAATGCCGGTTTGCGCTTCATACTTCTCGGCCACCGCCGTTTTCACCGCATCGACCAGATCGATTGGCATCAGCGCCACGATGCAGCCACCGAAACCGCCGCCGGTCATACGCACGCCGCCGCGCGGGCCGATTTCTGCTTTCACAATCTCAACCAACTGATCGATTTGCGGCACGGTGATTTCGAAATCGTCACGCATTGAGGCGTGCGATTCGGCCATCAGTTCGCCCATGCGTTTCAGATCGCCCGCGCTTAACGCATCGGCGGCTTCCAGCGTGCGCGCATTTTCGCTAATCACGTGACGCACGCGTTTTGCCACCAACGCATCCAGCCCACCAGCAGAGGCTTCAAACTCTTCCAGCGTCACATCGCGCAGCGCCGGTTTATTGAAGAAGCGTGCGCCAGTTTCACACTGTTCACGACGCGTATTGTATTCGCTGCCCACCAGGCTACGACGGAAGTTGGAGTTGATGATCACCACCGCGACATCTTCCGGCATTGATACCGCGCGCGTGCCGAGCGTACGACAATCCAGCAGCATGGCGTGATCCGGCTGACCGAGCGCCGAGATCAGCTGATCCATGATGCCGCAGTTGCAGCCGACAAACTGGTTTTCCGCTTCCTGACCGTTCACCGCAATCGCTGCGCCATCGAGGTTTAATGCATACAGCTGCTGGAATACGGTACCGACCGCCACTTCCAGCGACGCCGAAGAACTCAGGCCCGCGCCTTGTGGCACGTTGCCGCTGATCACCATATCGACGCCGCCAAAGCTGGCATCGCGTTTCTGCAGATGTTTCACCACGCCGCGCACGTAGTTGGCCCACATTGGCTCTTTCAGCGGCTCAATCGGCGCATCCAGCGAGAAGCTGTCCTGCTGATTGTCGTAATCGACGGCAATCACGCGCACCTGGCGATCGTCGCGTTTGGCGCAGGCAATCACGGTTTGATAATCGATGGCGCACGGCAGCACAAAGCCATCGTTGTAGTCGGTGTGTTCGCCAATCAGATTGACGCGGCCCGGTGCCTGAATGCTGTGTGTCGCCTGATAGCCGAAAGTGTCAGCGAAAACCTGTTGAGTAATGGATTTTAATGACATTTATTGCGCCTCGCGGAAATGGACATCGCTGACAGAACGCAGACGTTCAGCTGCCTGTTCCGCCGTTAAATCACGTTGGGTTTCGGCCAGCATTTCATAGCCAACCATAAATTTGCGTACCGTGGCTGAACGCAGCAGCGGCGGATAGAAGTGTGCGTGCAGCTGCCAGTGATCGTTGGCTTCGCCGTTGAACGGCGCGCCGTGCCAGCCCATCGAATAGGGGAAAGAGCACTGGAACAGGTTGTCGTAGCGGCTGGTGAGCTGCTTTAGCGCCAGCGCCAAATCGGTGCGCTGCGGCTCGGAGAGATCGGTGATGCGTTTCACATGGGCTTTCGGCAGCAGCAAGGTTTCAAACGGCCACGCCGCCCACCACGGCACCACGGCCAGCCAGTGTTCGGTTTCCACCACCGTACGGCTGCCATCGCTCAACTCGCGCGCAGCGTAATCGACCAGCAGCGCCGTGCCTTTCTCGGCAAAATAGTGACGTTGGTTGTCATCTTCTTTCTGCGCTTCGTTCGGCAGGAAGCTGTTGGCCCAAATCTGGCCATGCGGATGCGGGTTGGAGCAGCCCATCGCCGCACCTTTGTTTTCAAACACCTGTACCCACGGATAGTGCTGACCGAGATCGGCAGTCTGTTCCTGCCAGGTCCGCACGATATCTTCCAGCCCGCTCAGCGGCAGTTCCGGCAGCGTTTTGTTGTGATCCGGCGAGAAGCAGATCACCCGGCTGGTACCGCGTGCGCTTTCGCAGCGCATCAACAGATCGTCGCTTTGCGGTGCGTCTGGCGTGTTAGTCATCAGCGCGGCAAAGTCATTGGTGAACACGTAAGTGCTTTTATAGTTTGGGTTTTTGTCACCGGTAATGCGGGTGTTTCCGGCACAGAGGAAACAGTCAGGATCGTGCGCTGGCAGTTGCTCCAGTGCCGGGGTTTCCTGCGCACCTTGCCACGGGCGCTTAGCGCGATGGGGTGAGACCAGCACCCATTGATCGATCAATGGGTTATAACGGCGATGCGGGTGATCGACCGGGTTAAATTTTTCCATGATGAGTCCTGGTAAACGGCAAACAGATAAAAATGATTTTGATCAAAGTAGCACAAAGACCAGCGTGAAAGCGTGATCCAGTCTGGATAAATGGTATCGTTTACACAAGGTGACGATTCTCATTTTGTGGGGTTGTTGCGTATGTTTGTTGAATTACCAGGCGATGAAATGGTAACGCTTACATTGCCTTCATACTCCGAACTGCTGCTGCTTGCCGCAGCTCGAATTATTTTGGCAATGGCGCTATGCACGTTAGATGTTTGTAGATATAAGGGTCACCATTGATGGCGTAACGCCGCTCAGTTAAGCGCCGTATCAAATCACCGCACCTTCCGTAGCGGCGCGATTTATCGCGCAATGAATTGCGCCGCTACAATGTGTGCTCTCGGTGATGAGGGTTTTTCATGTCTTAATTGACGAGCATTACGCCATCTATGGCAACCGCTATTTAACGCAGCGACTCTTGCAGGAAACCGTAACCCTGTTCCTGCGCGACAAAACTCAGGCGATGGGTGATGCACTGCGGCGCATCTTCGGCGTGGTGGGAGACAAACAGTAGTTGCGTACGGCCTTCGCCAATCAGCACATCAACAAAGCGGCGCACCAACTGGCGGTTAATCGGATCAAGCCCCTGCAACGGTTCATCGAGAATGAGTAGCGTGGGATGTTTCACCAGCGCGCGCGCAATCAGCACCAGCCGCTGCTGGCCCCACGACAAACTGTGGAACGGCGCATCCGCCAGCTGATTATCCATACCGAGCAGCGCCAGCCACTGACGCGCCAGCGCTTTTTGCCGATCGGACACCGCCTGATACAAACCAATCGAATCGAAGAAGCCGGAGAGCACCACGGTGCGCACATTACAGCTGACGCGATAATCGAGGTGCAGGCTGCTGCTGACGTAACCGATGTGCTGCTTGATGTCCCAGATGGTTTCACCGCTGCCGCGTCGGATGCCAAACAGCGTCAAATCGTTGCTGTAACCCTGTGGATGATCGCCGGTTACCAAACTGAGCAGGGTGGATTTACCCGCGCCGTTCGGCCCCACAATCTGCCAGTGTTCAGCGGGATTAACCTGCCAGTTCAGGCCATCAATCACCGCTTTGTCGTTGTACGACACCACGCCGTTGCGCAGCATCACGCGCGGCGCATCTTCGGCCAGCTGCGGCAGTTGATCGGGTTGATCCGCTTCCGGCAGCGCCATACCAGCAAGCTTCTCGCTGTGCGCCAGCTGCGCCACCAGCGCTTCGGCCAGAATCGCGCCCCGTTCGCCCACGTGGGTTAACGTGCATTCGGCCAACACGCCGACCTTCTCGACAAAATCGGGAATATCATCAAAGCGATTGAGCACCAGCACTACGCTAAAACCGCTTCGATGCAGATCGTTGAGGGTTTGCGCCAGGCTGGCGCGCGACGCCACATCCAGCCCATCGAAAGGTTCATCGAGGATCAGCAGATCCGGCTGCGCCATTAGCGCCTGACACAACAGTGTTTTGCGCGTCTCGCCGGTGGAGAGATATTTGAACCGGCGATCAAGCAGATAAGTGATGCCAAACTGCTGCGCCAGCGCCTGACAACGCGCCTCATCTTGCACTTCATCCTGAATGATCTGTGCGGCGGTGCGACCGGTATCGTCTTCGCCTTCACTCAGTAGATCGGTGTTATTACGTTCCCACTCATCGCTGACCAGTTTCTGTAGCTGCTCCAGCGATAGGCGCGTACGACGCTGAAAATCCTGCTGCACGCTGCCTTTACCGGGCTGCAACTCGCCGGATAGGGCGCGCGCCAGCGATGACTTGCCGCTGCCGTTGGCGCCGACAAACGCCCAGCTTTCGCCGCTGTTGAGGGTTAAATCGTTAAGGGACAGTGCTCGGGTGTCGCTAAGGTGAAACGTACCTTGCGAAATTTGCAATGAAGCCATGATCTATTCCGTTTTATGCATCGTGTCGTCCAGTTTTAGCCAGCGATGCAGACGAAGTCAAATCATGGCGTGGATTTCAGAGCAGTGTGGCGATGATGGCGTGTTCGGCATTAAAACTGGCGGTGACGCTGGCACCAACCTGCAGATTCTGCTGTTTCACCGCCTCATTGGTGACGGTCGCGCACAGCGTTTCGCCACTCGGCAACGCCATCAATACTTCGCTAAGCTGATCGCCGGGCTCAATTGCGCTGATCTGCGCAGCCAGTTGATTGTCGCTGCTGGCCGCGGCGTGACTGACGTGAATCCACGGTGCTTTAATCAGCACCAGCACCTCCTTGCCGCTGTCGAGCTGCAAGCGTTCGGCACTGCGTGCGGTGATCGCCACCTGCAGGCGCGTTAAGCCATCGGCGAGCAGCACCTCAATGTGCTGCTGCACCTGCTGATGATCGCTGGCCAGCACCGTACCAAACAGCTGATTGCGCGCGCTGGTTTGCAGCGAGAAACGCGCAATCGCCGCCAGCAAACTGTCGAGCGGCAAGCTGTCGTTTTGCAGCACATCGAAGGCCTTTTGTTGAATCTGCTCCATCAACTGGAACAGCTGAATCAGCCGCTCGCCATAACGCGTCAGCTGCGCGCCGCCGCCGCCTTTGCCGCCGGTGGCGCGATCCACCAGCGTTTGGTCGGCCAGCTGATTCATCTCATTGATCGCATCCCAGGCACTTTTATAACTGATGCCCGCCAGTTTCGCGCCCTGGCTGATGGAGCCGGTTTGCTGCACGCGTTTCAGTAATTCGATGCGACGCGGATCGGCAAACAGCTTTTGCTGAAGACGAATATGGAGAGAAAGTTCTGCCTGCATGTCAGCTCCTTAGGTTAATCCGCTCAGTTTACTGCTTAAAAGTAAAAGCACGAAAAGGGCAGTGCGTTTTTTTCGCTAACCGTTACAATCACTTTTTTATTTTCTGCGTGAGGTTTCCATGCTGGAACTGTTAAAAAGCCTGGCTGTGGCTATCATCATGGTGCCGATTGTGATGGCGATTATGCTCGGTTTGATTTACGGCCTGGGTGAAGTTTTCAACGTCATCTCAAAATTTGGCCGCCGCGACGATCGTCCTGCCAACAGCTCACAACACTAATTTCTCAACGCCCGCTTCCTGCGGGCGTTTTGTTTCTGAACTTCCGTAAAATCCTGCCGATATAAAGCTCATGACGCATTTGCGCGTACGTTGTATTATCAAATATATAACGTAACAAGGAGCAACAAATGCGAACCATCAAGTACCGTTGGGCTGCTGCAACCGTTTTAAGCGTTTCATTGGCCGGTCATGCCGCGGCCGCAGAGAAAATCACCGTGTTTGCAGCAGCATCGCTGACCAATGCGCTGCAGGACATTGCGACGCAGTACCAGAAGAAAAGTGGTGTAGAAGTGGTATCCTCTTTTGCCTCTTCTTCGGTGCTGGCGCGCCAGATCGATCAGGGCGCACCGGCCGATCTGTTCATCTCTGCCGATCAGCAGTGGATGGACGATGTGGTGGCAAAAAACAGCGTGGTGAGCAGCACGCGCTATACGCTGCTTGGCAACGATTTAGTGCTGATTGCACCGAAAAGCGACGCGGCTAAAGCGGTCACCATTGATAGCAAAACCGACTGGAAAAGCCTGCTGAAAGGCGAGCGTCTGGCGGTGGGCGATCCGGATCACGTGCCAGCCGGCATTTATGCCAAAGAAGCATTACAAAAACTCGGCGCGTGGGAAGCTTTATCCCCGCAGCTGGCGCCAGCCAACAATGTGCGCGCCGCGCTGGCATTGGTTGAGCGTAACGAAACGCCGTACGGCATCGTGTATGGTTCGGACGCGGTAGCCAGCCAGAAAGTGCAGGTCGTGGGACGATTCCCGGAAGATAGCCACAAGCCAGTGGAATATCCGATGGCGATTGTCAAAGAACATCAGAACGCAACGGTGGAAGCCTTCTACAACTATTTGCAGGGGCCAGATGCCGCTGCCGTGTTTAAACAGTATGGATTCACGCCGAAGAAATGATATTGAGCGATCCCGAATGGCAGGCCGTTTTTCTCAGCCTGAAAGTGTCCTGTGTAGCTGTGATATGCAGCTTGCCGTTTGGCATCCTGATGGCCTGGATTCTGGCGCGCTGCCGCTTTCCGGGCAAAACCCTGTTGGACAGCATCGTCCACCTGCCGCTGGTGCTGCCACCGGTGGTGGTCGGCTATCTGCTGCTGATCGCCTTAGGCCGGCGCGGTTTTATTGGCGAATGGCTGTATGACTGGTTCGGTTTCACCTTTGCCTTTAGCTGGCGCGGCGCGGTGATCGCTTCGGCGGTGATGGCGTTTCCGCTGATGGTGCGTGCAATTCGTCTTGCGCTGGAAGCGGTGGATACCAAACTGGAGCTGGCCGCACGCACGCTGGGTGCCGGGCGCTGGCGCGTATTTTTCACCATCACGCTTCCGCTCACCTTGCCGGGCATTATTGTTGGCACGGTGCTGGCCTTTGCCCGTTCGCTGGGTGAATTTGGTGCCACCATCACATTTGTCTCCAACATTCCCGGCGAGACGCGCACCATTCCGTCGGCGATGTTTACCCTGATTGAAACGCCGGGCGCGGAAGGCACCGCCGCGCGCCTCTGTGCGGTGGCGATTGCGCTGGCGCTGATGTCGTTAGTGGCATCGGAAATGCTGGCGCGCTGGGGCCGTAAACGGCTGGGAGCGGCATAATGCTCAATCTGCAACTTTCTCAGCAGTTGGGCGAGCACCTGCTCGACGTTAACATCAATATTCCCGCCAGCGGCATTACCGCCATTTTCGGCGTGTCGGGTGCGGGCAAAACCTCGTTGATTAACGCGATTGGCGGATTAACCCAGCCGCAGAGCGGGCGTATTGAGTTAAACGATCGCCTGCTGTTCGATTCGGCCACGCGCGTGAATTTGCCGCCGGAAAAGCGCCGTATCGGCTATGTGTTTCAGGACGCGCGGCTGTTTCCACATTATCGCGTGCGCGGCAATCTGCAATACGGCATGGCGGCCTCAATGAAGCCGCAGTTCAACGCGCTGGTGGCGCTGCTGGGTTTAGAATCGCTGCTGACGCGTTTTCCTGCGTCGCTTTCGGGCGGTGAAAAACAGCGCGTGGCGATAGGCCGCGCGTTGCTGACGGCGCCCGATATTCTGCTGATGGATGAGCCGCTGGCGTCGCTTGATCTGCCGCGCAAACGTGAGCTGATGCCCTATCTGCAAAAGCTGGCGAAGCAGGTCGATATTCCCATTCTTTACGTATCGCACAGCCTCGATGAAATCCTGCAGCTGGCGGATAACGTGCTGGTGCTGGATGCCGGCCAGGTGAAAGCCTTTGGTCCGCTGGAAAAAGTGTGGAGCAGTTCGGCGATGCGTCCGTGGCTGCCGCTCGCCGAGCGCACCAGCGTGCTGCGCGTGCAGGTGCTGGAGCAGCATCCTGATTACCCAATGACCGCGCTGTCGCTTGGCGATCAGCATATTTGGGTGAGCCGGGTGAATCAGCCGTTGAAAACGCCGCTGCGTATTCGCATCGCCTCAGCCGATGTGTCGCTGGCATTGCAGCCGCCGCATAACACCTCGATCCGCAATATATTGCCGGCACAGGTGGTTGAGCTGCTGGAGATTGACGATCAGGTGGAAGTGAAGCTGCGCATTGGGATAAGCGAACTGTGGGCGCGCATTTCGCCGTGGGCGCGCGATGAGCTGGGCATCCGACCGGATCAGTGGCTGTATGCGCAGATCAAGAGCGTGTCGATAGCAGCGTAAATGGATTCATTGCGCGGTGTGAGAAAAATCCGCGCCATGAATTGCGCCGCTACATCTTACGGTTACAGAACCTCTTGATAGATCACTTCGGCGATGCCCGGCTCCAGATTGGTGCCAATCACCTTTTTGGCGCGCGCTTTGATGGCGTCATCGGCATTGCCCATCGCCACGCCCAACCCCACCTGTTCCAGCATGCTGAGATCGTTGTAGTTGTCGCCAAACGCCAGCACGTCTTGCATGCTAAAGCCCTGACTTTCAACCCACTGCGCCAGACGATTGCCTTTGCTGTTGCCGCCTTTGGCGATATCCACCTGATCGTGCCACGACCATTCACACGCCAGACCGAGTTCGGCTTCGGTGCGTTCGGCAAACTGCTGCAGCGCGCGCGTGTCGGGATGCGACAGCGCGAATTTCCAGATCGAATCAGCCTCAATCGCCGCCTGCGCCAGGCTTGGCACCTGCAGGAACAGCGGACGCTGCGCTTCCGGCAACGATTGCGCCCAGTTAAGCGTACGCGTCACATGGCCGGTTGGCGTTTGGTACAGCATCGCATCATCGACATACAGCAGACCGTGAATGTTCTCTTCATCCAGCATCTCAATCACCCGCGCGGCTCGGCTTTTATCCAGCGGATCGGCGGCCAGCACCTGTTTCGCGGGATAATCATATAAATAGGTGCCATTACAGCAAATTGCGGGTGTATCCAGCTTAAGTGCCTGATAAAAAGGGTGGATAGCGCAGTGGTGGCGACCGGTAACGATTAACACTTTCACGCCCGCCTGTTGCGCGCGGGCCAGCGCTTCAATGGATTCTGGCAAGATGGTTTTGTTCGGGGTCAGCAGGGTGCCGTCGAGGTCAAGGGCGATTACGCGGTAGCTCATTACACTTTCCGTCCGGGAGTTGGCAAAGCATTGAGTCTACACCCGGCAACGGCCCTGAGACAAAAAACAGGGCACAAATGAATCCAGCGCGACAAAATGAAACGCGCTACAGTTATCCCTTTCATCAGGCAGCGAATAAGGAAAACGCATGAAACAAGTCGTGTATACCGCCAGTCCCGAGAGCCAGCAGATTCATGCCTGGCAGTTGCAGGAAGATGGCGCACTGACGTTATTGCAGGTAACAGATGTTGCCGGCCAGGTGCAGCCGATGGTGGTGAGCCCGAAGAAAGATTTTCTCTATGTCGGTGTGCGTCCGAATTTTCGCGTGCTGGCGTTTCGCATTGCGGCCGACGGCACGCTGAGCCTCGCCGGTGAAGCACCGCTGCCGGGCAGCCCAACCCACATCTCCACCGATCGTCAGGGCAATTATCTGTTCTGCGGTTCGTACAACGATGCCTGCGTCAGCATCAGCCCGATTGGCAGCGATGGTTTGCCGCAAGCGCCAGTTCAGGTGATCAGCGGGTTAGACGGTTGCCACTCCGCCAATATCGATCTGAATAACCAAACGCTGTTTGTACCGGCACTGAAGCAGGACCGCATCTGCCTGTATCAGTTGAACGCAGACGGCACCCTGGCTCCGCGCGAACAAGCGCAGGTCACCACCGTTGAAGGTGCCGGTCCGCGTCACATGGCCTTCCATCCGAACGGCGCATATGGCTACGTGGTGAACGAGCTGGATAGCACAGTGGATGTCTGGGCGCTGAACAATGTGCACGGCCAGGTTGAGCGCGTGCAGAGCCTTGATATGATGCCGAAAGATTTCAGCGACACGCGCTGGGCGGCGGACATCCACATCACGCCGGATGGCCGTTTCCTCTATGCCTGCGACCGTACCAGCAGCACCATTACGGTATTCAGCATCAGTGAAGATGGCTCGGTGCTGGCGATTGAAGGCTACCAGCCAACTGAAACCCAGCCGCGCGGCTTCAATATTGATCACAGCGGTCAATATCTGGTAGCGGCGGGACAGAAATCGCACCACATCGAAGTGTATAAGATTCAGGAACGCGGTCTGCTTAATCCGCTGGCGCGTTACGCGGTAGGACAAGGCCCAATGTGGGTGGTTATCCACCAATTGGGATAAATAAAATGCCTGCCTGATCAAACAGGCAGGCATATTTTCTAACAGCGCGATTCTGTGCTGTTACGCGTACTTCACCGTAATCGACGCACTGGCCAGCGCACGGAAATGCACATTAAAGCCAACCATCGCGCCGCTCGCGCCTTCATCCACGTCAATTTTATCCGTATCCAGCGCATGCACCGTAAAGATGTAGCGATGGGATTCGCCCTGCGGTGGCGCTGCGCCGCCGTAGCCGGTTTGGCCAAAATCGGTACGCGTCTGAATGGCGCTCTCCGGCAAGTCCGCCACGCCGGAACCGGCACCCTGCGGCAACACGGTAACGTCAGCCGGAATGTTCGCTACCACCCAATGCCACCAGCCGGAACCGGTAGGCGCGTCAGGATCGTAGCAGGTGACAACAAAGCTTTTGGTGCCTGCCGGTACATCATCCCACGCCAGGTGCGGTGACAGATTGTCGCCCTGGTAACCCATGCCATTGAAAACGTGTCGCTCTGGCATCTTATCGCCGTCGTTAAAATCCTGGCTAACTACGCGCATGATCGCTCCTTTTATGGTTGTGCAGAACCCTCAATCATGGTGGAAATGCGCCGCAACATCCAGTGCCGCACCGACCGCTTGCGTTAGTTTCGTCAGTTCGGCGGCAGAAATCAGATAAGGTGGCATCAGGTACAGCAAGCGCCCAAATGGACGAATCCACACGCCGCGTTCAACGAAGAAGTGCTGCAGCGCCGCCATGTTCACGGCCTGATGGGTTTCGATCACGCCAATCGCACCCAGCACGCGCGCATCGGCCACCGCGTGATGACGGCGCAGCGGCAGCAGCTCGGTGCGCAGCTGCTGTTCGATGTGCGCCACCTGCGTTATCCAGCCGCCTTCATTGATCATCTTCAGACTTTCCACCGCCACCGCGCAGGCCAGCGGATTGCCCATAAAAGTAGGGCCGTGCATAAAGCAGCCCGCTGCGCTGCGGCTAATGGTGTCGGCGACTTCACGCGTGGTCAGCGTGGCGGAGAGCGTCATGGTACCGCCGGTCAGCGCTTTGCCGAGGCAGAGAATGTCCGGCGTGATACCCGCATGGTCGCAGGCAAACAGCTTGCCGCTGCGACCAAATCCGGTGGCGATCTCATCGGCAATCAGCAGCAAACCGTAGCGATCGCACAGCTCGCGCACCTGCTGCAGATAGCGCGGATGGTAGAAACGCATCCCGCCAGCGCCTTGCACAATCGGCTCCAGAATCACCGCCGCAATCTCCCGATGATGGATTTCCACCAGCTGCGCAAAATCGGCGAAATCGGCCTCGTTCCACGCGTCATCGAAAGCGCACTGCGGCGCGTTGGCGAACAGATGTTCCGGCAGATAGCCGCGCCACAGGCTGTGCATCGAATTTTCCGGATCGCACACCGACATCGCGGCAAAGGTATCACCGTGATAGCCGCGCTTCAGCGTGAGGAATTTCTGTCGCGTTTGGTTGCGTCCCAGCCAGTATTGCAGCGCCATTTTCATCGACACTTCGACGGCGATCGAACCCGAATCGGCGAGGAACACGCACTCCAGCGCATCAGGCGTCATGGCAACCAACTGGCGGCTCAGTTCCACCGCCGCCGGATGGGTGATGCCGCCAAACATCACATGCGACATCTGCGTCATTTGCTGCTGCAGCGCCTGATTGAGACGCGGATGGTTGTAGCCGTGTATCGCCGCCCACCACGACGACATGCCGTCCACCAGTTCACGTCCATCGGCCAACTGCAGCTGGCAGCCGTGCGCCGCCACAACCGGATAACAGGGCAGGGGATCGCGCATCGACGTGTAGGGATGCCAGATATGCTGACGGTCAAAGTTGAGGTCATCCTGAGTGAACATGTGAGTTGTAAACCATTTTAAAAAGATTTAGTTTACAAGTATAACCACGTTAATCGTCGGGATGAACCCCCTTTTTCTGGAGTAAGCAATGGCAAACCGCTGGACACTGACACAAGCTCAGGCACTTTTCGATAAACCTTTCCTTGAGTTGATGTTTGAAGCGCAGCAAGTGCATCGTCAACATTTCGATCCACGCCAGGTGCAGGTCAGCACGCTGCTATCAATCAAAACCGGCGCCTGTCCGGAAGACTGTAAATACTGTCCGCAGAGCGCGCGCTACAAAACCGGGTTGGAATCGGAACGTCTGATGGAAGTGGACGCGGTGCTGGAGTCGGCGCGCAAAGCCAAAGCGGCGGGATCGAGCCGTTTCTGCATGGGCGCCGCGTGGAAAAACCCGCACGAGCGCGACATGCCTTACCTTCAGCAGATGGTGCAGGGCGTGAAAGCGATGGGCATGGAAACCTGCATGACGCTTGGCACGCTGGATGGCGACCAGGCGCAGCGCCTCGCCGAAGCGGGACTGGATTTCTACAACCACAACCTCGACACCTCGCCAGAGTTTTACGGCAACATCATCACCACGCGCAGCTATCAGGAACGTCTGGATACGCTGGATAAAGTGCGCGGCGCGGGCATCAAGGTGTGTTCCGGCGGCATTGTGGGTCTGGGTGAAACGGTGAAAGATCGCGCGGGCTTGCTGGTGCAGCTGGCGAATCTGCCGACGCCGCCCGAAAGCGTACCGATCAACATGCTGGTAAAGGTCAAAGGCACGCCGCTGGCCGATAACGACGATGTTGAACCCTTCGACTTCATCCGCACCATCGCGGTGGCGCGCATCATGATGCCCTCGTCGCATGTGCGTCTTTCTGCCGGACGCGAGCAGATGAGCGAGCAAACGCAGGCGATGTGCTTTATGGCCGGCGCTAACTCCATCTTCTACGGCTGCAAACTGCTTACCACGCCAAATCCGGAAGAGGACAAGGATCTGATTCTGTTCCGCAAATTAGGCCTGAATCCGGAGCACACCGCGACGACGGCGGGTGACAATGAGCAGCAGCATCAGCTCAGCGAGCAGCTGCTGCACGCGGATACCGAGCAGTTCTACAACGCGGCGGTGTAAATGGGCTGGTCACAACGTATCGACGAGGCGCTGACGGCGCGGCGTGCCGCTGATGGCTGGCGTTTACGGCGTCGCGTTGAGCACAACAGCGTGCGGGAAATTACGCTGGAGGGGCAGCGTTATCGTCACTTTTCCAGCAACGACTATCTTGGCTTGAGCCAGCATCCGGCGGTGATTGCCGCGTGGCAGCAGGGCGCGGCCGAGACGGGTGCTGGCGCGGGTGCATCCGGGCATGTGACCGGCTACAGCCGCCACCATGCGCAGCTCGAGGAGGAACTGGCTGACTGGCTGGGCTATTCGCGCGCGCTGCTGTTCATTTCGGGGTTTGCCGCCAATCAGGCGGTGATCCATCTGCTGGCGGAAAAGCAGGATCGCATCTTTGCCGATAAGCTGGCGCACGCTTCACTGCTGGATGCCGCCAGCCACAGCCCGGCGAGCCTGCGCCGTTTTGCCCACAATCAGCCGGAAAGTTTGGCGAAGCTGCTGGCAACGCCGTCGGACGGCGGCACGCTAGTGGTGACCGAAGGCGTATTCAGCATGGACGGCGACAGCGCTCCGCTAACACAGATCGCTGCGGAGACGCGGCGCGGCAACGGCTGGCTGCTGGTGGATGATGCGCACGGTATCGGCGTGAGCGGCGCGCAAGGGCGCGGCAGCTGCTGGCAGCAGCAGGTCAAACCGGAACTGCTGATCGTCACCTTCGGCAAAGGGTTTGGCGTCAGCGGCGCGGCGCTGCTGTGCGATGACGCCACCGCTGATTACGTCGAGCAGTTTTCCCGCCATCTGATCTACTCCACCGCGATGCCACCGGCGCAGTGCTATGCGCTGCTGGCGGCACTGCGGCAGATTCAACAAGGTGATGCGCTGCGCGAAAAACTGCACAGCCACATTGCGCGTTTCCGCGCCGCTGCGGCGGATTTGCCGTGGCAGCTGGTCGATTCTGCGAGCGCCATCCAGCCGCTGATCGTTGGCGAAAACAGCGCGGCTATGGCGTTATCGCAGCGGCTGGCGCAGGTCGGCTGTTGGGTCAGTGCGATTCGGCCACCAACCGTGCCGCCGGGCACCGCTCGGCTACGCATCACGCTTACCGCTGCACATCACACCGATGACATTGATCGTCTGCTGGAGGCGCTGTATGACGCTGCAGGTTAACAAACAGGCCGTGGCGCAGGCATTTGGTCGTGCGGCTGCCCATTACGAGCAGCACGCGCAGTTACAGCGGCTGAGCGGCGATGCGCTGCTGGCGCTGGCGCCCGCTGGTTTTGGTCCGCACCTGCTGGATGCCGGGTGCGGTACCGGCTGGTATAGCCGCTACTGGCGCGATCGCGGGCGCACGCTGACGGCGCTCGATCTGTCGCCCAACATGCTGCAAACCGCGCGCGATCAGCAATCGGCGCAGCACTATCTGTTGGGCGATATCGATGCGGTGCCGCTGCCGGACGCCAGCGTTGACGGCGTGTGGAGCAATCTGGCGGTGCAGTGGAGCAGCGACTTGCATACTGCGCTGCAGCAGTTTTTGCGCGTCACGCGGCCGGGCGGCACGGTGCTGTTTTCCACGCTGCTCGACGGTTCGCTGCACGAAGTGCATTACGCGTGGGCGCAGCTGGATGGTCGCCAGCACGCCAACCGTTTCCTCAGCGCTGCGCAGTTTCATGCGGCCACCGCGACGCTGCCGATCGCCGTGCAGCAGCAGGTTATCACCCTGCATTTTCCCAGCGCGCTCAGCGCTATGCGCTCGCTGAAAGGCATTGGGGCCACGCACCTGCACGATGGTCGCGGTGCCAGCGTGCTAACGCGTTCCCAACTGGCACAGCTTGAGCAACGCTGGCCGCAGGACGAGTCCGGTTATCGCCTGAGTTATCACCTGATGTATGGAGTTTTAAGCAAATGACACGCTGGTTTATTACCGGAACCGATACCGAAGTGGGCAAAACCGTGGCCAGCGGCGCGCTGTTGCAGGCGGCGAGCGCCGCCGGTTTACGCACCGCAGGCTATAAGCCGGTGGCATCCGGCTGCGAAATCACGCCGCAAGGCATTCGCAACAGCGACGCGCTGGCGTTGCAGCGCTACAGCACCTTGTCGTTAAGCTACGAGCAGGTGAACCCGCTGGCGTTTGTCGAGCCGACCTCGCCGCATATCATTAGCGCGAAAGAGGGCAGGCCGATTAGCTTTACCACGCTGTCAGCGGGCTTGCGCGCGCTGGAGCAGCAGGCAGAATGGGTGTTAGTCGAAGGCGCAGGCGGGTGGTTTACGCCGCTGTCGGAGACGCAAACTTACGCCGATTGGGTGGAAGACGAGCAGCTGCCGGTGATTCTGGTGGTGGGTGTGAAGTTAGGCTGCATCAATCATGCCATGCTAACCGCCGAAGCGGTTAAAGCGCGCGGATTGCGCCTTGCGGGCTGGATTGCCAATGATATTCAGCCGCCCGGCAAACGTCATCAGGAGTATATGGATACGCTGCGTCAGCGCATTGATGCGCCGTTCCTCGGTGAGATTCCGCACCTACGCGACGAGTCGCAGCAGGCCGAGTGCGGGCGTTATTTGACGTTGCCGCAATAAATAACCCAGGTAGCCATTCACGGCGACCTGGCTACATCTTCACCTTGCGGTCAGCCACTTATTCACCGTCAAATCATCCAGCTGCGCCACTTTGCCGTGCGCCACATTGCGTCCGCGATGCAGCAGCAGGAAATAATCGGCGACGCGGCGGACAAACGAGACGTGCTGCTCAAGCAGCAGAATGGTTAAACCATACTCACGGTTTAACCGACGAATCAGATTGCCCATCTCCTCTTCCAGCCACGGCGACATCCCTTCTGTCGGCTCATCCAGAATCACCAGCTTGGGTTGCAGCACTAGCGCACGCGCCAGGGCCAAATGTTGTTGCTGTTCCATTGGCAACTCGCCGCTGCGCTGATGGCGCAATGAATAGAGTGCCGGGAACAGGTCGAACACCATTTCTGGAATGGCACGGCTACGATCGTCCTGTGCCGCCATCAGGGCGATCAGCAGGTTATCCTCCACGCTCATTTGCGAGAAAATATGCCGTCCTTGCGGCACATAACCAATGCCGGTGCGCGCGCGCAGTTCGGCCGGTTGCAACAGTAAATCTTCCGGCGGCGCGCCATCTTCCTGCCAGGTCATCGAGCCGCTGTTAATTGGCAGGCGGCCCATAATGCAGTTCACCAACGTGGTTTTGCCCATGCCGGGACTGCCCAGCACGCCGGTACAGGTGCCCGGCGGCAGATCGAGATCGACATCCCACAGAATGTGATTTTGACCGTAAAACTGATTCACCGAACGTAAACTCAGCATCTGACATACTCCTTCCAGATTATTAGCCTGAATGCTCCCGCTCTGTGTCGTCTGGCATACAGTCGTGCACGATTGATGGACACCGCTGTCGTCGGCAAGCGCCGATATGGACTCGTCACTCCATAGTGCTAACACTGCAATTCCCAGGCCAGGTTAGGAATTCAGGCGCAACTGCGGCGGAAACCTGACAAATCAGCGGCTAAAAGTTGAGAAACGCTTAACAATTGCCAGCGGTGATAAACCGACTGCACTTTGACGGTGCTGACTGCTTAACGTTTCTGGTGCATTTGATCGTTCGTAAGGCAATAACCGGAGAAATAAATGGCCTTAACGCCTGACTTTTCGCCGGGCACGGGAAGGTAAAGCCGGAAAAAGGGGGGTAATGCGACACGCACGGCGGGAAAAATAAATGCGAAAAATTTTTTTTTCACGCTTAAGAATGGGCGGGAGAAAATTATACACAGCCGATGGGCTCGGGGCTGGATTCACTTATCCACCATTACTGTGGATAACCTTGTGCATTAGCGACTGAAAACCGTGTGGAAGCGAGTAAATTCGCGGCCTTCCTACATTATGATGAGAAACTGGGCTTTTGAGTCAAAGTGAATTAAAACAGCAGGTTAGTTAAAATCAAGCATGCGAATTATCTGCCTTGTCATCGGACTGCAATTTAATGACACTCTATTGACAAATGTTAAAAGCATCCTCCGCCTGGGGATAACATTGCGCAACAACAACTTGCCGCCTGCCGCTTAAATTGCACTGAAGAGAATCGCCGTCAGGTGCCATTATCGTGCAAGGTTACTGTGATTATGTCCAGTATTTTTTTCTGGCAAATTCGCCATAGCAGAGTAGAATTAGCAGCCTGCCCGCCGACTTCATCTGCTGGAACCGCTAAAACATGAGCAAAGTCTTTAAACTCAACTCCGCTTTCAAGCCTTCAGGGGATCAACCTGAGGCGATTCGCCGTCTCGAAGAGGGACTGGAAGATGGACTCGCGCATCAAACGCTGTTGGGCGTGACCGGCTCAGGTAAAACCTTTACCGTGGCGAATGTGATTGCCGACCTCAACCGCCCGACGATGGTGCTGGCGCCGAATAAAACCCTGGCGGCGCAGCTCTACGGTGAGATGAAGGAGTTCTTCCCGGATAACGCGGTGGAGTTTTTCGTCTCATATTACGATTACTATCAGCCTGAAGCCTATGTGCCGAGTTCTGACACCTTTATCGAGAAAGATGCCTCGGTGAATGAGCACATTGAGCAGATGCGTCTGTCGGCGACCAAAGCGCTGCTGGAGCGCCGTGATGTCATCGTCGTGGCCTCGGTTTCGGCGATCTACGGTTTGGGCGATCCCGATCTCTACCTGAAAATGATGCTGCATCTGACGCGCGGCATGATTATCGATCAGCGCAGCATTCTGCGTCGTCTGGCGGAGCTGCAATACACTCGCAACGATCAGGCCTTCCAGCGCGGCACCTTCCGCGTGCGCGGCGAAGTGATTGATGTGTTCCCGGCAGAATCGGACGATATTGCGCTGCGTATTGAGCTGTTTGATGAAGAAGTTGAGCGGCTGTCGCTGTTTGATCCGCTCACCGGGCAGATTGATTCGGTAATCCCGCGCTTTACCGTCTATCCGAAAACGCACTATGTGACGCCGCGTGAGCGCATTCTTAAGGCGATGGAAGAGATCAAAGATGAGCTGGTGGTGCGCCGCAAAGTGCTGCTGGAGAACAATAAGCTGCTGGAAGAGCAGCGTATTTCCCAGCGGACGCAGTTCGATCTCGAGATGATGAACGAGTTGGGTTACTGCTCCGGCATCGAAAACTACTCGCGCTATCTCTCCGGGCGCGGACCGGGCGAGCCGCCGCCGACCTTGTTCGACTATTTACCGGCGGATGGCTTGCTGGTGGTTGACGAATCGCATGTCACCATTCCGCAGATTGGCGGCATGTATCGTGGTGACCGCGCGCGTAAAGAGACGCTGGTGGAGTACGGTTTCCGCCTGCCGTCGGCGCTGGATAACCGTCCGATGAAGTTTGAAGAGTTTGAAGCAGCCGCTCCGCAAACCATTTACGTGTCGGCCACGCCGGGCAACTACGAGCTGGAAAAATCGGGTGGTGAAGTGATCGATCAGCTGGTGCGTCCAACCGGCCTGCTGGATCCGATTCTGGAAGTGCGGCCGGTGGCGACGCAGGTCGACGATTTGCTGTCGGAAATCCGCAAGCGTGTTGAGATTAACGAGCGCGTACTGGTGACTGTGCTGACCAAGCGTATGGCGGAAGATCTTACCGAATACCTGGTGGAGCACGGCGAGAAGGTGCGCTATCTGCACTCGGATATCGATACTGTGGAACGTATGGAGATCATCCGCGATTTACGTCTTGGCGAATTTGATGTGCTGGTTGGCATCAACTTGCTGCGAGAAGGTCTGGATATGCCGGAAGTGTCGCTGGTGGCGATTCTCGATGCCGATAAAGAGGGCTTCCTGCGTTCGGAGCGTTCGCTGATACAGACCATTGGTCGCGCCGCGCGTAACATCAATGGCCGGGCGATTCTCTACGCCGATAAAATCACACCGTCGATGGAGCGCGCGATGGGCGAAACCGAGCGTCGTCGTGAGAAGCAGCAGAAATACAACGAAGAGAATGGCATTACGCCGCAAGGGCTCAACAAGAAGATCACCGATATTCTTGAGCTCGGCAAAAACGTAGTGAAAACGCGTGGTAAAGGCAAAACCGCCTCACGCACCGCAGCAGAAGCGGAAGCCAACTATATGGCGCTTACGCCGCAGGCGATGCAGAAGAAGATTCACGAGCTGGAAGGGCAGATGCAGCAGCACGCGCAGAATCTGGAGTTTGAAGAGGCTGCCAGCGTGCGCGATCAGTTGCATCAATTGCGCGAGCTGTTTATTGCGGCTTCGTGATCGTGGTATCCAGGTCGCCATGAATGACGCCCCTACAGGAATTCAGCGCGGTTTTCGTAGGGTGCGCATTCATGCGCACCTGGAAATTAAACGGCCTGAATCGCGTGTTCCAGCGCGATGCGCAGCAGCTGGCGGTCATGGCGATATTTGATGTCGGCGGCCTCCAGCGGTTCGCGAATGATTAAACGCTCTTCCACGCCGCGAATATCGGCGGCCGGACTCACCACCACCGCATCAATCACCCGCTTGCCAATCGCTTTCTCCATGATCGCCAACTTATCGGCCACATTCAGGCTAGCTGCCGCTGGGCTCAGTTCGCGGCCCAGATTGCCGATAAACACCATGGTGGCAGGCGTACGGCGCAGCGCGCGCGCCATCTCTTCCATCAGCAGAATCGGCATCAGGCTGGTGTAGAAGCTGCCGGGGCCAATCAGAATCAAATCCGCTTCGCCAATCGCCTCGATGGCTTCACGGGTTGGCAACACATTCGGATGTAACATCAACTCTTGGGGCGGCTGCTTCATCTCATCAATTGCCGTTTCGCCGTACACCATATTGCCTTCGCCATCCTGCGCCACCAGATCGACCGGCTGTTCCGACATCGGGATCAGAAACGCATCGACCTTGAGCAGATTGCGGATGATGTTGATGGCTTCCAGCGGGCGCACGCTGAGATGATCAAGCGCCTTCAGCATTAGGTTGCCGAGGTTGTGTCCGGCCAGCTCGCCATTACCGGTGAAGCGATACTCAAACATCGCGGTGGCGACGCTCGGTTCGGTGATCAACTGATTGATGCAGTTACGCATATCGCCCCACGCAATGCCGCCTTCCGAGCGGCGAATGCGGCCGGTGGATCCGCCGTTGTCGGTGGTGGTGACGATGCCGGTCAGGCGCGAACCTAACGGTGCCAGCGCCGACATCACGCGGCCCAAACCGTGTCCGCCACCTAATGCCACTACGCGATCCAAATCTGCCAGGGTTCGATTCATGTTTCTCCTTTGTCACTGACGTCCTCGCGTTGAGGCGTAGTTGAACTGATGTGCATCAATATCTGTGGTGCATTTTACCGTATCCTGTCGCGAAAATGCGGTGAAAAAACGTTATGCATCAAGATATATAGCGAAAATCACTCATGGATGCTAACCGTTAATCGCGCTACCATTCGTTTTAACCGTGTTGTCCATAATGACAACAAACTCCCAAGCCTGGTTTCCTAAGTCGTTATAGATATGGAAGGCAGGCCGCAGCCTTGAGCTGCCAGGGTGCAGAAAGAAATGACTGCATCTCCCGACTTTGGAAAGGTGTTCAGGTGCCACAATTTACAGATGCCTATGCGCGCAGCTTTTACTATCTGCGCCTGTCGGTCACGGATGTGTGTAACTTCCGTTGTACCTACTGTTTGCCGAACGGCTATAAGCCGAACGGTACGCACAATAAAAGTTTTCTCTCGTTGGATGAGATTCGTCGCGTGACGCGTGCCTTTGCGGCGGCGGGCACGGAAAAAGTGCGCCTGACGGGCGGCGAACCCTCCATGCGGCGTGATTTCACCGACATCATCGCTGCAGTGCGTGAAAACGCCGCCATTCGCCAGATCGCGATGACCACCAACGGTTATCGCATGGCGCGTGACGTACATGCCTGGCGCGCTGCCGGTCTCACCCATATCAACGTCAGCGTCGATAGCCTCGACGCACGCCAGTTTCACGCCATTACCGGCCAGGACAAATTTGCCGAGGTGATGGCGGGAATCGACGCCGCCTTTGATGCCGGTTTCGAGAAAGTGAAAGTCAACAGCGTGCTGATGCGCGATGTGAACAGCCACAGCCTTAGCACCTTCCTTGAGTGGCTGCGCCTGCGACCGATTCAACTGCGCTTTATCGAACTGATGGAAACCGGCGAAGGCAGCGATCTGTTCCGCCGTCATCACATCTCCGGTGAAGTGATCCGCGATCAGCTGATCCTGCAAGGCTGGCAACGCCAGCCGCGCGGCCGCAGCGACGGTCCGGCGCAGGTGTTCCGTCATCCCGATTATCAGGGCGAAGTCGGCCTGATCATGCCGTACGAGAAAGATTTCTGTGCCAGCTGCAACCGCCTGCGCGTCTCGGCGCTGGGCAATCTGCATCTGTGCCTGTTTGGTGACGGCGGCGTGTCGCTGCGCGATCTGCTGGCCTCTGACGATCAGCAAGATGAGTTGCAGGCGCGCATTGCGCACAGCCTTGGGCAGAAAAAGCAGACGCATTTCCTGCATCAGGGCAACACCGGCATCACGCAAAATCTCTCCTTTATTGGTGGCTAAACACAGGAGTTACGGCCATGGGTAAACCTTCCGGCGAATTTGTCGCCTTAAATGTGGCGGTGATGACCGTCTCGGATAGCCGCGATGCCAGCAATGACACATCGGGCGATTATCTGCGTGAAGCGCTGGCGGAAGCCGGGCATCAGGTGGTTGATCGCGCGATTGTGTCAGATAACCGCTATCGCATTCGTGCCACGGTATCGCGCTGGGTTGCCAGCGACGATGTGCAAGTGGTGATCGTTAACGGCGGCACCGGTTTCAATAGCAAAAACAGCACGCCAGAAGCGTTGCTGCCGCTGCTGGACCGCGAAATCGAAGGCTTTGGCGAGCTGTTCCGCATGATCTCCTATGAAGAGATCGGCAGCTCGACGCTGCAGTCGCGCGCGGTGGCTGGATTAGCCAATCAGACGCTGATTTTTGCCGTGCCGGGATCAACCAACGCCTGCCGCAGCGCCTGGGAACGCATTATCGAAGATCAGCTGGATGCGCGTACGCGTCCGTGTAATTTCGTCTCACATTTGAAGAAGTTGTAAGTATGTCATCGTTAACTCATATCAATGCCGCTGGCGAAGCCCACATGGTGGATGTCTCTGGCAAAACCGAAACGGTGCGCGAAGCGCAGGCCGAAGCGCTGGTGCTGATGAGCGCCGAAACGCTGCAGATGATTATTGACGGCAGCCATCACAAAGGCGACGTGTTCGCCACCGCACGCATCGCCGGTATTCAGGCGGCGAAACGCACCTGGGAACTGATTCCGCTCTGTCATCCGCTGATGCTGAGCAAGGTGGAAGTTACCTTGCTGGCGGAACCGCAGCACAATCGCGTGCGCGTCACCTCACTCTGTCGTCTTACCGGCAAAACCGGCGTTGAGATGGAAGCGCTGACGGCGGCGTCCGTTGCAGCGCTCACCATCTATGACATGTGCAAAGCGGTGCAAAAAGACATTGTCATCGACCAGCTGCGTTTGCTGACCAAAAGCGGCGGCAAATCCGGCGACTTCAAGGCGGTGAGCCATGATTAAGGTGCTGTTTTTTGCTCAGGTGCGGGAATTAACCGGCACCGCTTCACTGGATTTGCAGCCTGACTACGCCGATGTCGCCACGCTGCGCGCGGCGTTAGCAGAGAAGGGCGATCGCTGGGCGCTGGCGCTGGAATCCGGCAAGCTGCTGGCGGCTGTAAATCAAACGCTGGTGCCGATGAGTCATCCGCTGCGTGCGGGTGATGAAGTGGCCTTTTTCCCGCCGGTCACCGGAGGCTGATGATGGAAACGCGGATTCGTGTGGGTTCAGAGCCGTTCAACGTCGGCGAAGAGTACGAAAAACTCGCCACCCATGACAGCGATGGCGCGGTCGTCACCTTCACCGGCAAAGTGCGCAATCACAATCTCGGTGCCAGCGTGGCGGCCTTGACGCTGGAGCACTATCCCGGCATGACGGAAAAAGCGCTGGGGGAGATCGTAGAAGACGCGCGTCAGCGCTGGGCGCTGCAGCAGGTCACGGTGATCCATCGCGTTGGCGAACTGTTTCCCGGCGATGAGATCGTGTTTGTGGGCGTCAGCAGCGCGCATCGCGGCAGCGCATTCGCCGCCACCGAGTTCATCATGGATTACCTGAAAACCCGCGCGCCGTTCTGGAAGCGTGAAGCCACCGCCGCAGGCGATCGCTGGGTTGATGCCCGAGATAGCGATCATCAGGCCGCTGAACGCTGGAGCTAGCGCGCAAAATCCTCCGGCTCCGATAGCGGCAGGCCACTGAAAACGTTAAGGTACGGTTTTTGTTGGCGTCAGGGAGCAGGATGAACACGAGCAAGATGATGAAAGGCGCAGCTTTGCTGGCTGCGCTGGTGCTGGCCGGTTGTAGCACGAAAAAAGAGCCGCAGGCGCCCGCGCGTCAGCCCGCCGATGTAAAAAGCCAAATCCAGCATTTGTTGCCCAGCGACGTTAAACAGAAATCCGCCTGGGCCGACGATATCTATACCGCGTTCCGCGTGCAGCAAATTGATGCCAGCATCAGCAACCTCTGCGCGGTGATTGCCGTTACCGATCAGGAGTCTAACTTCAGCGCCGATGCGGTGGTGCCGGGCTTACCGAAAATCGCCTGGGGCGAGATTGATCGCCGCGCCGCCAAAGTGCATGTGCCGGCATTTCTGGTGCGCACCGCTCTGCTGATCAAATCACCAAATGGCGAAAGCTATGCTGCGCGTCTGGATAAGGTGCGCAGCGAGAAAGAGCTGAGCGCCATTTTTGATGATTTCATCGATATGGTGCCGATGGGGCAAAAGCTGTTTGGCAACCTCAACCCAATTCATACCGGCGGGCCGATGCAGGTCAGCATTGCGTTTGCGGAAGCGCACGCCAAAGGCTATCCGTATGCGGTTGACGGCTCGATTCGTCGTGAAGTCTTCACCCGTCGCGGTGGTATCTACTTCGGCACGCTGCATCTGCTTGGCTACCCGGCCGATTACAGCCAGCCGCTGTATCGCTTTGCCGACTTCAACGCCGGTTGGTACGCCAGCCGCAACGCCGCATTTCAGGCGGCCATTGCGCGCGCCAGCGGCATCAAGCTGGCACTGGACGGCGACCTGATCGTCTATGGCAGCGATCAGGCCGGTTCCACCGAACTGGCGGTGCGCAGCCTTAGCAAGCAGCTGGATATGAGCAATCGCGAAATCCGCCGCGATCTGGAGAAGGGCGACAGCGAAGATTTTGCTAACAGCACGCTGTGGAAGCAGACCTTTATCCTCGCCGATAAGATGGCCGGAAAACGTCTGCCGCGCGAAATGCTGCCGGGCATCAAGCTGGAGAGCCCGAAAATCACCCGCAATCTCACCACCGCGTGGTTTGCTCAGCGCGTAAATGGCCGCTATCAACAGTGCTTGACGCGCCGTTGACGCAAACGGGTGTACACTCCACACTTACAGAGTTTGTTAACGTAACCGCTAATGAGGCGCTTCATGGATCGATATCCACGTAATGATTCAATCGTGCAGCAGGCATCCACCTCGCTGCAGACCTACATGGCGCAGGTGTATGGCTGGATGACCTGCGGCTTGCTGCTCACCGCGTTTGTTTCGTGGTTTGCTGCCCGCACACCTGCAGTAATGGAACTGGTGTTTGCTAACCGCATCACTTTCTTCGGTTTGATCATCGCGCAGTTAGCGCTGGTGTTTGTGTTGTCTGGCATGGTGCATCGCCTGAGCGGCGCGGTCGCCACCGCACTGTTTATGCTCTATTCGGCGCTAACCGGATTAACCATGGCGAGTATTTTCCTCGTTTACACCTACTCATCCATCGCCAGCACCTTCTTCGTGACGGCCGGGATGTTCGGTGCCATGAGCTTCTACGGTTACACCACTAAGCGCGACCTGAGCCGTTTTGGCAGCCTGCTGTTTATGGCGCTGATCGGTATTTTGCTGGCGTCACTGGTGAACTTCTGGCTGAAAAGTCCGGCGCTGATGTGGGCGATTACCTATATCGGCGTGGTGGTGTTTGTTGGCTTAACCGCCTATGACACGCAGAGGCTGAAGGCGATTGGCGAGAATATCAACGTCAATGACAAAGAGAACCTGCGTCGCGCCTCAATCATGGGTGCGTTAACGCTGTATCTCGACTTCATCAACCTGTTCCTGATGCTGCTGCGCATCTTCGGCAACCGCCGCTAAACCACGCAACAAACTGTCCCCTTTCCCGCCTGCGGGAGAGGGGAACTCCGCACAAACTCACCGCGATACCGATTTCTCCATCTTCTGCTCATTCTTCTGCCGTAAATGCTTCGCGCGGCTCTCCAGCCACAAATAGAGCACCAGCGCCACCAACAGCGGCAGAATAAAATAGAGCACGCGGTAAGCCAGCAGCGCTGCAATAATGGTGCCGTGCGAGGCGTGTTGCCCACTGAGCAGCGCCAAAAATACCGCTTCCAGCACGCCAATCCCGGCCGGGATGTGAATGATCACACCGGCGATACTGCTGATCAGCAACACGCCTAACACAATCGGATAATCCACCTGACGCGCCAGCAGTAGCCAGATAATCATGCCCATCACCATCCAGTTGGCGCAGGAGACCGCAAACTGGAACAGCGCCATGCGCAGCGAAGGCAGCTGCAGATGCTGGCCTTTAACCGTCCAGCGGCGCTTCTTCGCGAAGGCGCAAGCCCACAAATAGACCGCCACCATCACCAGCAGCACCGCGCCAATGATGCGCAGCGTGGTTTCACCAATGAACCAACCGGAGGGAATCGGCACCATGCCCGCCGCAAACACCACGCCGGCCAGCAGAATATAGCCGAGCCAGTTGGTGGCGATGCTCAGCGAGAAAATGCGCGTAATAGTATTGCCCGGCAAACCGAGTCTTGAGTAGAGCCGATAGCGCATCGCCACGCCGCCAACCCAGGTGCTGAGCGTCAGGTTGAAGGCATAACAGATAAACGACACCAGCATCACCTGGCGCTTCGCCAGCTTATGGCCGCAGTAGGCTCGTCCAATCAGGTCGTACAAGCCATAGGTCAGATAACTCACCACCACTAGTGCAGCAGCGCTTAGCACCACATAGCGGTTATAACCGACGATCACCGTATAGACGTCTTCCCAGTTCACCTTGCGCGCATACACCACCAGCAGCACAATCACCGCAATAAAAAACAGCCAGGTGAGGATTTTCTTCGCCAGTTGCCAGCGCGGATTCTTTTTCGACATTAGGATTTTGCTCCTGAATTATCGGCTTCAACCCGATCCTGAGTTTCCATTTCGGGTTGTACGGGGGGAGCAACTTGCGACAAGTGTGGCGTGTGCGCAGGCAACCATCCGGCAATAGCCGGGAAGTGACGTAAAAAGTGGAACACAATTACGCCCTTGGTGAGCTGCCACCAGTTGCGCGGCGGCAGCTTGTCATCCTCCACGCGCACGCAGTCCTGCTGAATCAGCAGTTCCAGATTGTCGCGCAGCGTCTGGTTGAAAGCGCGATCGTGCACCATCAAATTGGCTTCCAGATTGAGAGATAAACTCAGTGGATCGAGGTTGCTGGAGCCGACGGTGGACCACTGCTGATCCTGCACCGCAATTTTGCCGTGCAGCGGGCGGCGGCAATATTCATACACTTCCACACCGCCATCGACCAGATAGTTGTACAGCAGCTCGGCACCGACTTTGACGATCGGCATATCGGGCTCGCCCTGCACAATCAGCCTGACGCGCACGCCGCGCTGAGCCGCGCTGCGCATTTCGCGCAGCAGACGATAGCCGGGGAAGAAGTAGGCGTTGGCGATGATCACATCCTTCTGTGCCTTGCGCAGCATGGCGAGATAGTGCTGTTCGATGTCGTCGCGGTGTTCGTCGTTATCGCGGTAGACAAACAACACCTGCGCTTCACCGGGCATGGCGTTGACCGCCGGGCGATGGGAACGCGCACCCCACCAGCGCCGCGTGTGCTGTTCGCTGCCCATTTGTTGCTGCACGTATTGGGCAATATCCAGCACCACCGGGCCTTTCACCTCCACGGCATAATCCTGTTTGGCCTCTGCACCGAAATCGATGTTATGTTCAGCGGAGAAGTTGATGCCGCCGACAAAGGCGATCTGTTCATCGATCACCACAATCTTGCGGTGCAGGCGACGAAACACATTGGTGCGCATGCCGAGCACCAGCGGACGCGGATCGTAATAGATAAAGCGCACGCCCGCGGCCGTCAGGCTATCCACAAATCGGTCGGAGAGGTCTGGCGAGCCGTAGCCATCGACCATCACCTCGACTTTGACCCCGCGCCGCGCCGCATTGAGCAGCTGTTCGTGCAGATCGTTGCCGACTTCGTCCTCAAACAGGATGAAGGTTTCCAGCAGCAGCGTGCGCTCGGCGCGTTGGATCGCGCCTGATACGCGCGGGAAAAACTGGTCACCATTTTCTAACAGACGGAGCTGATTACCGTCGCGCCAATTGAAACTCATAGGAAAATCTCCACCGCTAACGGCGCATGATCGGACAGGTGAGACCAGGGTTTTACCGGCAGCGCCCACGGCTTACTCACCGTAGCGTTGCGGATGTAGATACGATCTAGCCGTAACAGCGGAAAACGCGCCGGGAAGGTGCGGGCAGGGCGGCCGGTTTTGATGCTGAACACTTCCTCTAAGCCCACCGCGCGTTTGAGAAAGCGATTGGCGCTGACCTGCCAGTCATTAAAATCACCGGCCACCACCAAAGGCGCATCGGGCGGCAGCGTATCGATAAAGTCGCACATCATCTTCATCTGCGCCTGGCGATGTTTCTCCTTCAGACCGAGATGTACGCAGAACACATGCAGCGGTTCCGCCCGATCCGGCAGGCGGATTTGGCAGTGCAACATGCCGCGTTTTTCACTTCCGGCGACGGAAATATCGCGGTTTTCATATTCAACGATGGGAAAGCGTGACAATATCGCGTTCCCGTGATGTCCCTCGGGATAAACCGCGTTGCGGCCATAGGCAAAATCGTTCCACATGGTATCGGCCAGAAATTCGTAATGGGAGGTTTCCGGCCAGTTTTCAATGTGCAGCGAATGGATGGCGTGGGTACCCATTACCTCTTGCAGGAAGACGATATCCGCCGACGTGGCGCGAACAGCGTCACGCAATTCCGGCAGGATAAAGCGGCGATTAAAGCTGGTGAAACCCTTGTGGGTATTGATCGTCAGGACTTTAAATGAAAATCCTTGCGTATTTTGTGGCATACTTCGACGCGCTCCTTTTCATCATCAACAGCACAAAGTGTAGTCTTTGTCACAAATGGATGGTGTTAAGGGCAGAAAATTAGGGCGTAATCCGAAATTTGCTTTACATTGAGGACGTTCGTCTGGCCTCCAGCCAGATACACTTGGGCGACCTGTTGGGTCTGCCAGGAGAAGAGAATGAAATGGTCTAATCGTGTTCAGATTGTTACCGGACAAACTTGTTTGCACATTGCAATGCACCTGCTGGTGATTGCCGCACTGGTTTGGGGCTGGAAACATAGGGCGCTGGTTGAAGTGAGCAGTACCCTGGTGGCAGCTTATGCGGTGGTATTCATTACCATGCTGGTCATGCAGCGTAGTGCCCGTTTACGTAGAATGGGTGATTCCCTCGAAGAGGTGACCACCACTTACTACTTTGGCGCAGCGATGTTAACGCTGTTCCTGATCTCCCGCTTTATCCACAACAACCTGCTGATTGGTCTCCTCGGCGTGGTGATGTTGGTGGGACCGGCGCTGGTTTCACTGCTGGCGAAAGAGCCGGTTCAGCGCATCGAGAAGAAGCGCAGTTGATCGATTAGGGACCGCAACCCTGCGGACCTGACAAAAAGGAGCCCAGTGCGGCTCCTTTTTTTATGGATGCTGTCTGCGCGGAAAGCTGCTAAACTCGCGCCCTTACGCATGGTAGTTTGTGCCCTTTTCACACGTGAGCCCCGCGCTTGCGTCATATCCCTCCTGAAAACTACATCGCCTACGGCGGTCAGGACGGTTCGGAGTAATACACCTGCATGTCATTTGACTCTCTCGGCTTAAGTGCCGATATTTTGCGTGCGGTAGCAGAACAAGGCTACCAAGAGCCGACGCCGATTCAGCGTCAGGCCATTCCTGTGGTGCTGGCTGGTCGTGACCTGCTGGCGAGCGCCCAAACCGGCACCGGTAAAACCGCCGGCTTTACGCTGCCGTTGCTGCAGCGTCTGACTGCAAAACCGTCCACGGCGCGTGGCCGCCGTCCGGTGCGTGCGTTGATCCTGACCCCGACCCGCGAACTGGCGGCTCAGGTTGGCGAGAACGTGCGTGAGTACAGCCAATATCTCGATATCCGTTCGCTGGTGGTATTCGGCGGCGTGAGCATCAACCCGCAGATGATGAAACTGCGCGGCGGCGTTGACGTGCTGGTGGCGACACCGGGCCGTCTGCTCGATCTGGCGCACCAGAACGCGGTTGATCTGTCACAGGTTGAAATCCTCGTGCTGGATGAAGCGGATCGTATGCTCGACATGGGCTTCATCCACGACATCCGTCGCGTGCTGGCGCGTCTGCCTGCTAAGCGTCAGAACCTGCTGTTCTCTGCCACCTTCTCTGACGAGATCAAAACGCTGGCGGAAAAACTGCTTACCAACCCAGAACAGGTTGAAGTTGCGCGTCGTAACACCGCCTCTGAGCAAGTTTCACAGCAAGTGCATTTCGTGGATAAGAAGCGCAAGCGGGAACTGCTGTCGCTGATGATTGGTCGTGATAACTGGCAGCAAGTGCTGGTGTTCACCCGTACCAAACACGGCGCCAATCATCTGGCTGAGCAGCTGAACAAAGACGGCATCACCGCCGCCGCGATCCACGGCAACAAGAGCCAGGGCGCGCGTACCCGTGCATTGGCTGACTTCAAATCCGGCGGCATTCGCGTACTGGTCGCGACCGATATCGCTGCGCGTGGTCTGGATATCGAAGAGCTGCCACACGTGGTGAACTACGAGCTGCCAAACGTGGCGGAAGATTACGTGCACCGTATCGGTCGTACCGGCCGTGCGGCTGCTACCGGCGCGGCACTGTCGCTGGTGTGTGTTGATGAACACAAACTGCTGCGTGACATTGAGCGTCTGCTGAAGCGTGAAATCCCGCGCATCGAGCTGCCTGGTTTCGAAGTCGATCCCAGCATCAAAGCCGAGCCAATCCAGAACGGTCGTCAGCAGCAGGGCGGCGGTCGCGGTCAAGGTGGACGTGGTCAAGGCCAGGGTCGCGGCCAGGCCGGCAACGTTTCTCGCCCGCATAGCGGCAATGCGCCACGTCCGCAGGGTGAAGCGCGTTCCGCGCGTCGTCCAGCGCAGGGCGCAAGCCAGGCTGCGCCAGCCGCCAACAGCGGTCGTCGTCGTCCGGCGCCGAAGAAAACCGGGAACGCCTAACGTCATGAGGGTGTTGCTGGCGCCGATGGAGGGCGTGCTTGATTCGCTGGTGCGTGAGCTGCTCTCCGGGGTGAATGATTATGACTTGTGCGTGACCGAGTTTTTGCGCGTGGTCGATCAGCTGCTGCCGGTAAAATCCTTCTATCGTTTGTGTCCTGAGCTGCATAACCACAGCCGCACGCCGTCAGGCACGCGCGTTCGCATGCAGCTGCTAGGGCAATACCCCGAGTGGCTGGCCGAGAACGCCGCGCGCGCGGTGGAACTCGGTTCCTGGGGCGTTGATCTCAACTGCGGCTGTCCGTCAAAGCTGGTCAACGGCAGCGGCGGCGGTGCCACCTTGCTGAAAGATCCCGAACTGATCTATCGCGGCGCGAAAGCGATGCGTGAAGCGGTGCCGGATCATCTGCCGGTGACGGTGAAAGTGCGGTTGGGCTGGGATTCTGGCGATCGTCGTTTTGAGATTGCCGATGCGGTGCAGCAAGCCGGTGCCAGCGAGCTGGTGGTGCACGGTCGTACTAAAGAAGACGGTTATCGCGCCGAAAGCATTAACTGGCAGGCGATTGGCGAAATCCGCCAGCGTCTGCGCATTCCGGTGATCGCCAACGGTGAGATCTGGAACTGGCAGGACGCGCAGGATTGCATGCGCATTACCGGCTGCGATGCGGTGATGATTGGGCGCGGTGCGCTCAGTGTGCCGAATCTGGCGCGCGTGGTGAAATACAACGAAGCGCCGATGGCGTGGCCCGACGTGGTTGCCTTGTTGCTGAAGTACACTCAGCTGGAAAAGCAGGGCGATACCGGCATGTATCATGTCGCGCGCATCAAGCAGTGGCTTGGCTACCTGCGCAAGGCGTATCACCAAGCCGACGGCTTGTTCAGCGAAGTTCGCACCCTCAAAGTCTCCGCCGACATCGCCACCGCAATCGAGCGCCATGCCGCAGCAATAATCAAATCCTCGTAGAGTCGCCATTCATGGCGACCTTCTCAACAAGTGCATAAACTTTATAACTAAAAAACCCGCGATCTCTTAGCACGCTAAGGTTATAGTGACCGCCTACTTTAATCCTGATCCCCGACGCCACTTTCCATGTCTGACGCCGCTGTACTGAGTAACGCTCAGTTAAATAAACGTATTCTCTCCGTCATTGTCTTCACCTTCTTTTGCTATCTTTCGGTGGGTTTGCCGCTCGCGGTGCTGCCGGGATTCGTGCATAACCAGCTTGGATTCAGCTCGTTCATCGCCGGATTAATCATCAGCCTGCAATATTTCGCTACGCTATTAAGCCGCCCGCACTCCGGTCGTCTGGCGGATCGCTTTGGTCCGAAGCGCGTGGTGATGATGGGATTGGTGTTCTGCGGCATGAGCGGCGTGTTATCGATTATCGCCGCGCTGTGCAGCGACATGCCGCTGCTGAGCCTGGCGCTGCTGGCGGCGGGGCGCTTGTTCCTCGGCGTAGGTGAAAGCTTTAGTAGCACCGGATCGACGCTGTGGGGCATGAACATTGTCGGTCCGCTGCAAACCGCGCGGGTGATCTCGTGGAACGGCGTAGCCACCTATTTCGCCATGGCGATTGGTGCACCGCTCGGCGTGCTGCTGAATCAGTGGTTTGGCATCAGCGGCTTTGCTGGTTTGGTGGCGATCATGGGCGTTGCCGGATTCTGGATGGCGAGTCGCAAAGCGGGCGTCAGCGTCTCCGCCGGCGTGCGCATTCCGTTTCATCGCGTGGTCAGCCGCGTGTGGATGTTTGGGCTGGCGCTTGGCTTTGGCACCATCGGTTTCGGCGTAATTTCCACCTTTATCACGCTCTATTTCGCCAGCCGCGACTGGAGCGGTGCGGCGTTCGCGCTGACGCTGTTCAGCCTCGGCTTTGTGATTGTGCGCCTCGGTTTTGGTCGCTACATCACGCGTTTCGGTGGCCTGAAGGTGTCGCTGGTGTCATTCGTGCTGGAGTGTGCCGGACTGCTGCTGATTTGGCAGGCCGACAGCATCTGGCTGGTGGATTTGGGCGCGTTTCTCACCGGCGGCGGTTTCTCGCTGGTGTTCCCGGCGCTGGGCGTGGAAGCGGTGAAGCGTGTACAGCAGCAGGATCAGGGTTCGGCGCTCGGCACCTATTCGGCGTTTCTCGATTTAGGACTGGGATTAACCGGTCCGGTGGCGGGCTTGCTGATTGGGCATTGGGGCATGCAATCGGTCTATCTGGCGGCGGCGCTGATGGTGCTGGGCGCGTTTGCCATCACGCTGCGTCTGCACCAGCAACACGGCCGGCAGACGGCCGCGCAAGCGCTGAGCGAATAACGCTTCATCGGCAAACCCCCGTGCGCCGCCGTTGTTTACCGCAGTTAAAAGTGGATAAACAGGGCGTAAAGCAGTCCCGAAAGTAACACGGACACCGGCAGCGTCAGCACCCACGCCATCGCCAGATTGCGGATGGTGGCGAGTTGCAGACCTGAACGGTTGGCGGCCATCGTACCGGCGACGCCGGAAGAGAGCACATGCGTGGTAGAAACCGGCAGGCCAAACGCGTCGGCCGCGCCGATGGTCGCCATCGCTACCAGCTCAGCGCTGGCACCTTGCGCGTAGGTCAGATGGGTTTTGCCTATGCGTTCGCCCACCGTCACCACAATGCGACGCCAGCCAACCAGGGTGCCGAGGCCCAGCGCTATCGCCACCACCACTTTCACCCACATCGGGATAAAGCGCGTGGCGGCATCCAGCTCTTTCTTCACCGCCGCCAGGTTGCGCGCGGTCTCTTCCGGCAGCGCTACTTTGGCGCTTTGCAGATGCTTAATGGTTTCGGAGGCCAGATACATGTCGTTTCGCGTGTTGGTCACCGCCTGCGCCGGGATATTCTCCACTGCGCCGTAGCGACGAATCTGGTCGCCGATATCGCCCAGCATCATGCCGAGCGCCGGCAACACCTGTGGACGAGTCTGGCTGGTGCGCACGAATTCGGTCAGCACCTCGCGCGGCGCGGGCATGGCGGCGGGCGCCGGTTGCAGCGTCAGCAGTTGCTGTTCCGTCACCTGAGTTAAGGCGGCGACGCGCGGAATCTGCTCCGGCGGCAGCGAGCGGTTCAACGCGTAGGCAATCGGCATGGTGCCGACCAGAATCAGCATGATTAGGCCCATGCCTTTCTGCCCGTCATTCGAGCCGTGCGCGAAAGAGACGCCGGTGCAGGTGAGGATCAGCAAGCCGCGAATCCACACCGGCGGCGGCTGGTTGCCCTTCGGCGCTTCATACAGCTGGCGATTGCGGATAAAGGCTTTCATCGCCAGCAGCAGCAGTGCGGCGCAGACGAAGCCGACAATCGGCGACAGCAGCAGCGCATACCCGACTTTAATTGCCTGATCCCAATCCACGCCGCTGGTGCCGCTGGTGCCGCTGCGGCCATGCAGCAAGGCGTTCGCCACGCCAACGCCGATAATCGAACCGATCAGCGTATGCGAAGAGGAGGCCGGTAAACCAAAATACCAGGTGCCGAGGTTCCAGATAATCGCCGAGAACAGCAGCGCATAGACCATGGCAAAGCCGTGGCCGCTGCCCGCTTGCAGAATTAACTCCACCGGCAGCAGCGAGATGATGCCGAACGCCACCACGCCGCTGGAGAGCAGCACGCCCAAAAAGTTACAGAAACCGGACCACATCACCGCCACGCCCGGCGACAGTGAATGGGTGTAGATCACCGTGGCGACGGCGTTGGCGGTATCGTGGAAACCGTTCACAAATTCAAAACCGAGCGCAATGATCAGCGCCACGCCGAGCAGCAGGAACGGTATGTAGCTGGTGACCGGCGCACCGGTCTCTTCAACGTCATTAAACAGGTTGATGCCGGCATACAGCAGGCCAGCGATCAGCAACAGTACAAAGATCAGACGTGAGGCAGGGCCGTTGCCGCGGTTAAGGTTCGGGCGTCCGCTGTGGGACGAGGAGGTCGATGCAGGTAAACTGTTTTCAGCCATAAAACACCTCAGTGTTAAATCACGATGCTCGAACGGCACCCGTTAATGGCAGTGTGATACGTGGTTTGTATGACAGAATGATGATGGCGCACGCCCGGTGTCATCTTGCTGCAACATCCCTGTCGCACGCTGTGGATCTGACCGCTCGGGAATGACCTGCTAATGCTCCAGCCCGTACTACCGCTCGCCTCGCTGCCGGACTTCAATAACGACGTCGCCGGACTGATTCATGGTTATCTTTTTACGTCCGCGTCGCTGCCACAGCGGCTCAATGCACGCGAAGCGGCCCAGCTATCGCAGCAGCAGCTGCCGGAGTCGACCTTTATCTGGCTGCACATCAACCTTAATCACGCGCGTGCTGAACGCTGGGTTCAGGACCACTTTGGCGTAGACCACGATTTTTTCGACGAGATACATTCTGCTTCGCCGCGCACCCGTTTAGCCCAGCAAAACGATGCGCTGCTGGCGGTACTCAATGACGTCACCTTCAGTAAAGAGGAGCGCAGCACGCAGAACGCCACGTTGTGGATGTGGTGCTGCCCGCGTGTGGTGGTCACCGCGCGTTTTCGCCCGGTTGGCATGATCGAACGCATGCATCAGCAGATGAATGAACTGAAGTTCGCCGAGCCGGATGCGATGCTGCTGTGGCTGCTTGGCGAGCAGGAAGCGCAGCTGGAGCAAGTGGTGCGGCGTTCCAGTCAGGCGGTGGATGCGATTGAAGAGCGCTTGCTGAGTGCGGCGATCAAAACCAATCGCAGTGAGCTGGGACAACTGCGTCGTATGCTGCTGCGCGTGCAGCGTTTGCTGGCACCGGAACCAGCGGCGCTGTTCCGCTTGCTGAATCGTCCGCCCAAATGGCTAAAGCGTGAACCCCTGGGCGAGCTGCGAATTTTCACCGAAGAGTTCAGCGTGGCGCTGAATGATTTGGCGAGTTTGATGGAGCGGATTCGTTTGCTGCAGGAAGAGATTGCCGCACGATTGATGGAGCAGAGCAACCGCACGCTGTTTTTGCTGACGGTGATTACCGTGCTGGCGTTACCGATCAATATCGTGGCGGGATTTTTTGGCATGAACGTGGGCGGAATTCCGCTGGCGAATAATCCGCACGGCTTTTTGCTGCTGGTGTTGGTAGTGCTGGCGTTTACCCTGGTGGCGGGTTGGCTGGCGTTTCGACGACCGCGTGATTGATTAACGTTGCGCGATGAATCGCGCCGCTACGGTAGGTGCATGTATCTGTAGCGGCGCAATTTGTTGCGCGTCTTAACGCGCGATTACAGGCTGGTGGCCGGCTGCGCTGCTGGCGCTGCGCCGTTGATACCTTGCGGTGTCATTGGCTCTTCTTTCGGCAATGCATCAGAAGACTCCTGAACTGGCACCGGTGCTGGCTGCACTTCGCCAACTGGACCGTTGATTTTGATCGGCATACCGTTACGCGCCTGGATAGCGTTGTTGACCGCATCCTGGTTGGTGCTGGCATCGGCAATCACTTTGGTCACAGCGGAAGTCAGGTTGATCGGCACCACTTCGCGTGAATTGAACTGCTCTTCGGTGGTCGATAGCGGATTGTGTACTTCCACGTAGCGCGAACCATCTGGCTCAACGGTGGCTTTCACCGGCTGATCGATGAACTGTACGCGGGTGCCAACTGGCACGTTGTCGAACAGCCATTTGATGTCGTCAGCACGCAAACGCACACAGCCGTGGCTTACGCGCAGGCCGATACCGAAGTTGGCGTTAGTGCCGTGAATCGCATACAGGCGGCCGATATAGAGCGCGTGCAGGCCCATCGGGTTATCCGGACCCGCCGGGAACACCGCAGGAATGCTCTCGCCGCGTGCAGCATATTCTGCGTGCATCGCTTTGGTTGGCGTCCAGGTTGGGCCATCTTTCTTACGCTCAACCTTGGTCGTCCAGTTGACCGGCGTATCTTTACCCAGCTCGCCGATACCGATTGGCAGCACGACCACGGTCTTGGTGCCTTTCGGGTAGTAGTAAAGACGCATCTCAGCGCTGTTGATCACGATGCCTTCACGCGGCGCGTCAGGCAGAATCAGCTGCTGTGGGATGATCATTTTAGTGCCAGCTTTTGGCAGATAAACGTCAACGCCCGGATTGGCTTCCAGCATATTGCTGAGGCCCATCTGATACTGTGCAGCAAAGGCTTCCAGCGGAAGTTTGCTGTCATCAGGGACAGTGATTTCAATGTTTTCGCCGATCAGACGGCTGTTAGCCGGCGGCAGCGGATAGACTACTGCAAATGCCGACTGGCTGAACGCCGCCAGTGCGAGGGCGAGTGAAGCGAACGCGCGAATGCTCATTTTCATGTTTTTCAAGTCGTTATGGCCATGTTTCAGGCTTGTCAGTGTGTCGAATCCATCGTGGTCAGTATGACCCGCTGCGCATTATATGTGCATTGGCGCATTGATGGAAATCAGGATTTTTACTGGCTGCATATACTTTACGCAATTCCTTGTCTTTACCCGACAATTCCCTTCGATCCGCAGCCCAAAATGTGAATTTTCACGGCTGCCACAGCGTCACTTCATTACTCAGTTTGCGATTGAGGAAAAAAGCGGCACTGATTAACGCCAGATGCGTCAACGCCTGCGGCATGTTACCCAACGCTTCGCCGTGTGAAGTGAACTCTTCGGCGTACAAACCAAGCGGATTGGCGTAACTCAGCAGCTTTTCAAACTCAAAATGCGCCTCATGTACGCGACCGGCTCGCGCCAGACACTCCACATACCAGAATGAGCAGGCACCGAAAGATCCTTCTCCGCCGGTTAAAGCATCGGCAGGCGTCTCGTGAATGTTATAGCGTCGGACTAAACCGTCGCTCACCAGATGCGTTTTAATCGCGTCCAGCGTCGAAATCCAGTCGGGATCGGTGGAGCTGACAAAGCGCACCAGCGGCATCAGCAGCATCGAAGCATCCAGGAAATTACCGCCGCGCGTCGCGGTGAAATGGCCCAGCTCCGGGTTCCAGAAGTTCTGCCAGATATCGTCGCGGATCTCGCTGCGCACCTTATCCCAGCGGTCGTACGGCATCGGCAGCGAACGTTTCAGGCCAAGGCGCAGTGCGCGATCGAGCGCGACCCAACACATCAGGCGTGAATGCAGGAAATGTTCCGGCTCGCCGCGCATCTCCCAGATCCCGGCATCGGGCTGATTCCAGTTCACGCAGACGTAATCGATCATATCGGACACATACTTCCAGCCGCGATGCGAAATTGCCTCGCCATATTTATTGGCGAGGTAGATGGCATCCATCAACTCGCCGTAAATATCGAGCTGCGTCTGGCGCCAGGCATCATTGCCGATGCGCACCGGACGTGAATTGGCGTAGCCGGAAAGATTGAGCAGCTCGGTTTCGTGTAGCTCGGTGCCGCTGTCGAGGCGATACATCACTTGCAGGTGCGGCGTGTCGTCGTGGCTGTGCTCGACGCAGCGGCCGACCCATTTGGTAAAGTCGCGCGCTTCTTCGGTGTAGCCGAGGCGCATCAGCGCGTACATGCTGAATGAGGCATCGCGGATCCACGAGGCGCGATAATCCCAGTTGCGCTCGCCGCCCAACTCTTCGGGTAAGCCGAAGGTGGCGGCGGCGGCGATGGAACCGTGCTGATGCGAAGTGAGTAACTTCAGCGCCAGCGCTGAACGCGTCACCATCTCCTGCCAGCGGCCGCGATAGGAACTGTGGCTGCTCCAGCGTCGCCAGTACTCCAGCGTGTCGTGGAAACAGTGCTCGGTGGCGATGGTGGCCACGTTAGGATCGTCATCGTTACCAAAGACAAACTCAGCGGTTTCCCCGGCTTTCAGAGTGAATTCCGCCACCGCGCTGTGATTCTCGCGCGTCATCACCACCGAAGCGCTGAGGCGCAACGCCGGTTGTCCCGACGCAAGAAAGGCGATACCGCCGGGCCGCAGTTCGGTGGTGGTTTCGGCACGCGCGTAGTCGTGGCGTGGCGCACACAGCAGATGAAAGGTGGCGGTGCCGCGTACCATCTTTACGCGGCGCACGATACGCGGCACTTTGCTCTGCTCATCGCAGATCGGCATGTAATCGGTGATCTCTGCCACGCCGGCGTCATCCAGCCAGCGGGTTTGCAGAATATTGGTATCCGGTAAGTAGAGCTGTTGCTGGCGGGCATTTTTCCAGTCCGGCGCGAGGGAGAACAGGCCGGCCTCATCGCTGTCCAGTAGCGCGGCGAAAACCGACGGGCTATCAAGCGCCGGCCAGCAGAGATAATCGATGGTGCCATCGTTAGCAATCAGTGCGCAGGTGCGTAAATCACCAATCACGCCATGGTCGTCTATTCTGCGTTTAATCTCGCTCATCGTGCCCCCTTTGCCGTAGGTAATTGTTAACTATAGACGAAACGGCAGATTCGGCGGCCCCGAGGCACAGAAGGATAACTTCTATACTGTAAAGACACCCTCAATCAGGAGAATGTTATGAGCTTAGGAAAACAGAAAGTCGCTGTGGTTACCGGATCCAGTTCAGGCATTGGCCGCAGCTGTGCGGTGATGCTGGCCGAAGCGGGTTATACGCTGGGCATCACCTGGAGTTCGGATGAAGAGGGCGCCCAGGAAACCGCGCGCATGGTGGAGAGCCGTGGACAGCAGGCGCAGGTGCGGCAGGTTGATCTCTCCGATCCACAAGCCGGCGCACAGCAACTGACGCAGCTGATCAACTCGCTGGGGCGCATTGACGTATTGGTGTGTAATGCCGGCGTGATGACCAAAGCCGACTTTCTCGATGTCACCTTTGAGGATTGGCGCAAAGTGTTCAACGTGGATGTCGATGGCGCGTTTCTTTGCGGGCAGATTGCCGCGCGTCATATGGTTGATCAGGGCGACGGCGGACGCATCATCAACATTACGTCGGTGCATGAACATACGCCGCTGCCGGATGCCACCGCCTATACCGCTGCCAAACATGCGCTCGGCGGCTTGACCAAATCGATGGCGCTGAGTCTCTTACCGCACCATATTCTGGTGAACGCGGTCGCACCGGGCGCAATTGCCACGGCGATGAACGATATGAAAGATGACCAGCAAGGACGACGTATGCCGGAAATCCCGATTGGGCGTCCCGGCGATACGCGTGAAGTGGCAAGTTTAGTGGCATGGCTCTGTTCGGAGTGGGCAACTTATACCACCGGACAATCGTTTATTGTCGACGGTGGTTTTATGTTGGCCAATCCGCAGTTTAAGGGGTACCACTCGTAATCAACCGGCGCGGCGGTGATTCCAGTGGCGAATGATGTAACGCAAGACGATGCCAAAAATCACCGCCGCCGCCAGCCACAACAGCGGCTTGAGGTGCTGATCGATCTTGTGCAGCCACGGCGCGACAATCTGTCCGGCAAAGTAGCCAAGCGAGACAAAGATCAGCGCCCACAGCGCCGCACCAATCACGTTCAGAATGAAGAAACGCAGCGGCTTGAGGCGGCTGGTGCCAATAATGATCGGCCCGACAATGCGGAAGCCGTACATAAAGCGCACGCCAATCACGAACAGGCTCGGGTGTTTTTGAATGAGCCGCTTAGCCTTGCCAATTGTTTCCTGATGTTTACTGAAACGGCGCAAAATGCGCGTGCCATAACGGCGTCCCAGCCAGAACAGCAGCTGATCGCCAATAATGCCGCCGACCATCGCCGCCAGCACCACGCCGCTGAAGCGCAATAAGCCTTCATGCGCCGCCACACCGCCCAACAACGTGAACGTTTCCCCTTCGGCAATACAACCAATCAGCAGCGCCAGATAACCGTATTGGGTGATTAATCCATTGATATCGAGATGCAAATTATCCTCCCTGCAAAGTGTGAAATCGCTATTAGTGTATACCAGCGGCTTAATTTGTGTGGCGCCCCGCAAAAACGGCGCCGACGATTATACTTGAGCTAACGCTGCCTCCGTTGATCAGGCCGTTGGCTGTAAGGGCAGCCCATCGCAGCAAAGGAGTAAATGTATGAATCATGTCTGGGGTTTACTGGCGCATCCAGGTCAGGAAATGCGCGATATTAAACAGGAAAATGAGAGCGTTTCGCACCATTACACCCATCATGTTCTGCTAATGGCGGCGATCCCGGTGATCTGCGCCTTTATCGGTACCACGCAGCTGGGCTGGAATCTGGGCGAAGGGCAGTTCGTACAACTCAATCTACTGACCGGTATCGGTCTCGGCATTCTGTTCTATCTGATTATCCTCGGCGGCGTGGCGGTAATGGGCCGCGTGATCCACTGGATGGCGCGTAACTATCCGCAGCGTCCCAGCTTGCAGCGCTGTACGGTGTTTGCCGGGTATGTGGCCACGCCGCTGTTCCTCAGCGGGCTGGTGGCGCTCTATCCGCTGGTGTGGCTGTGCGTGCTGGTGGGCGCGATGGCGCTGGTTTACACCGGTTATCTGCTTTACGTCGGCATCCCGGTGTTCCTGAGCATCGACCGTGATGAGAGCTTGCGCTTCTCCGGATCGACATTGGCGATTGGTGTGCTGGTGTTTGAAGTGCTGCTGGCGCTGACGGTGGTTCTGTGGGGTTACGGGCCACGGTTGTTCTGAGGAAAGCCAGGTCGGCATCAATGGCGTAATGCCGATCAGATAAGCGCCGTATCAAATCACCGCACCTTCCGTAGCGGCGCGATTTATCGCGCAATGAATTGCGCCGCTACAAGCTGTGCTTTCGGTAATCAGGGATTTTCATATCTTAATTGACGAGCATCACGTCATCCATGGCGACCTTTTTAACGCCCGGAAACAATCTCAATAAGAAATTTCTTAGGTAAGTGCGTATGATACTGCTGCCAGCCCGCATCCCGCCTGGATTGTTGCGGGCGGCCTGTGTCTCAACACAGCGCAAAACTCCTGACCGGATTTTTTTGACACGATGTCTGCAAAAATGCGTATTTCCTTGCTGTCGCTGGCGCTGTTTGTCGCCGCGCCAGCCGCTATAACGCCCGCGCTCGCTGCGCCGGCGGCACTCGCAAACCTGGCGCCGATTGCCCAACCGCAAATCGCCTCCGGCAGTGCCATGATTGTCGATCTGGAAAACAACAAAGTGCTGTTTTCCAGCCATCCTAACCGCGTACGTCCGATCGCCTCACTCACTAAAGTGATGACGGCGATGGTGGTGTTGGATGCCAAACTGCCGATGGATGAAATGCTGTCGGTGGATATCAGCCATACCGCTGAGATGCGCGGCGTGTTCTCCCGCGTCAAACTGAACAGCGAAATCAGCCGCCGCAACATGCTGCTACTGGCGCTGATGTCCTCGGAAAACCGCGCTGCCGCCAGCCTGGCGCATCACTATCCGGGCGGTTACGATGCGTTTATTCGCGCCATGAACGCCAAAGCACGCTCACTTGGCATGACGCACACGCGCTATGTCGAGCCGACGGGCCTGTCGATTCAGAACGTTTCCAGCGCGGAAGATCTGGTCAAGCTGTTGAAAGCCACGCGACAGTACCCGCTGATTGGCGAACTGAGCACCACCAAAGAAGACACCGCCGTATTCAAACATCCGAGCTACGCGCTGCCGTTCCGTAACACCAATCATCTGGTGTACAAAAACGACTGGCGCATCCAGCTGACCAAAACCGGTTATACCGATGAAGCCGGGCACTGTCTGGTGATGCGCACGGTGATCAACAACCGTCCGGTGGCGCTGGTGGTGCTGGATGCCTTTGGTAAATATACCCATTTCGCCGATGCCAACCGCCTGCGCGACTGGCTGGAAACCGGCAAAGCCGCACCGGTTCCGGCCGCTGCGCTGGCGTACAAAAAGCAGAAATCCGGCTTGACCGCGAATAATGAATAACCCTATTTGAAGCACGCATATACCGTAGCGGCGCAATAGATTACGCCGCTACAGATTGAGCGTTGTGTTGTTACGCTCATCTGCAAAAACGCTTATCGTTAGCGCCAAAGTTTTACACCTTCATTCCTATAGTTTCAGTGTCGGCAACGTCTTAAACTAGCCGCCATTCACGATCGCACTTGCGTTTATCGGCTGTTATTACGCTGGAATCTCATTCATATGTTCAAGTTTCGTCATCTGTTTACCCCGTTTTTACTGCTGCTTGTGCTGTTAGCTCCCACGCTGAGCGTGGCCGCAGATACGCCGCCCAACGATCAGGCAGAGGACGCCGCACCCAAGGTGAATGCCTCGGTCGAGCTGCCTAAGATGCAGAAAATTCTCGACAAAATTAAAGGCCAGGTCTCGGGCGATACCAATGAAAGCCAGCTCAACCAGCTTAATGAGATGGCGCTGGAGCTTTCCGGTAATGCCGAAACCCTCGGCCAGGCGTTGATCCCGCAGGGCCAGCAATTGGATGCACAATTGGCGGTTCTCGGCCCGGCACCGAAAGCCGATAGCGGCGTGAAAGAGACGCCTGAAGTGACGCGCAAACGTGCGGCGCTGGAGAGCCAGAAAGCCAAGCTGGACGATCAGATCAAACAAGCCGATGGCATCAAAAACGGTGCGCTGGTGCTGTCATCGCAGATCGTCAACCTGCGTCGTGACCAGCTGAAAAGCCAGCTGGCGCTGAACTCTGGCAGTATCCTTGGCCCGCGCTTCTGGGCGCCGCTGGTCAGCAGTCAGGATCTTGATGGCGAGAAGATCAGCGAGTTCATTACTGAATTGCAGGACACCGCCGCGCTGTCGTGGGAATCTGGCTGGCGTTTCGGCACCGTGGCCTGGCTGTTTGCCGCGATGCTGGTGATGACGCTGGGCCGTCGCTACAGCGAAGAGTTCTTTGCCTGGGTCAGCATTCATAAAATGCCGGAAGGGCGCTTACGTCGCAGCTTCCTCGCCGCCACCACCGCGCTCACCACGCTGGCCGCGGTGGTGATCACCTTTAACTTCATCGCGCTGGCCTTTACGCGCCGTGATGAAGTCTCGGGTGATGTGCAGGATTTTGTTGATCGGCTGGTGCAGCTCAGCGTCTATTGCGGCTTGATTGCCGGTTTAGGCCGCGCGTTTCTCTCCACACGTCGCCCAAGCTGGCGTTTGCCGGCCATCTCCAACGAAGTCGCGCAAGCGTTGAAGCCGTTCCCGCCGTTCACTGCGGCGCTGGTGTTTATTTTCCAGACGGTGGAAGCCTTCAACTACAGCGTGGGCACCAGCCTGAATACCACCATTTTTGCTAACGGCTTGACCGCGCTGCTGATTGGCAGTACCGGACTGGCGATCGGCATGCGCATCAACCGCGTACGCCGCCGCATGGTGCAGGAAGGTCAGCAGCCTGAAGCGCGTTCAACGTTGGTGGGATTGGTGCAGCTGGCGCTGATGCTGACGGCGCTCGGCATTCTGATTTCACTGATCATCGGTTACGTCACGCTGGCGCGCTTCCTTAGCTATGAAGTGATTTGGTGCGGCATTTTGTTTGGTTCGTTCTACTTCCTCAGCCATCTGGTGAATGACGGCTGCGAAAGCCTGTTCTCCACCAGCAATGCCACCGGCAAGCGCCTGCAAACCACGCTGAATATTGATGAGCGTTACCTGCAACAGGCGGCGACGCTGCTCAGCGCGCTGGGTAAAACCGTGCTGATTGCCATTCTGGCGCTGGCACTGCTGAACGGCACCTTTGCCTCATCAACGCCGATTGAGCTGATCCAGAAGGTGATTGAGTTCTGGGGCGGCAAAGGGCTGGAGTCGCTGAACATTGTGCCGGCACACATGGTGAACGCGATTCTCTGTCTGGTGGTGGGCATTTACGTGCTGCGTTCGGTGCGTCGCTGGCTGGATAAAGATTTCCTGCCCAAAACCACCATGGACGTCGGCATGCGCGTGTCGCTGGTGACGCTGTTCAGCAATATCGGTTACGTGCTGATTATCCTGCTGACGCTGTCGATTATGGGCCTGCAGTGGAACAAACTGGCGTGGATTGTGAGCGCCTTGTCGGTCGGTATCGGTTTCGGCTTACAGGAGATTGTGAAGAACTTTATTTCCGGCCTGATTCTGTTAACCGAGCGTCCGGTGAAAGTGGGCGATCTGGTGAGCATCAGCGGTATTGAAGGGGATATTCGTCGTATTAACGTGCGCGCCACCGAAATTCAGCTCGGCGACAAATCGACGGTGATTGTGCCGAATTCGCAATTTATTTCGCAGAACGTGCGTAACGCCACCATGGGTAACGCGCAGGGCGTGGTCACCATCTTGCTGACGTTCCCGCTGGATATCGATCCGGTGCGGGTGCGTGAAATTCTGCTGGAAGTGTATCAGGAGAACGAACGTATTCTGGAGACGCCGGAGCCGTCCGTGTCGTTCAAAGATTTGACGCCGGCGGGTATCGTGTTGAGCGTCACCGGCAACGTTGCCGGCCAACGCCAGATTTCCGGTGCCAAGAGCGATCTGCTGTTCGATATTCTGACGCGTCTGCGTAAAGAGGGCATTATGCTGTCGACGCCGCAGACCATGATCATCGAGCGCCGCGCCGTGGCCGCAGCACAAGATCAGCAAAGCGATCCGTTGCCATAATGACGTGATTGCACCTACTGTAGCGGCGCGATTTATCGCGCAATTTGACCGCGATGAAAAGGTCAAAACAACGCAATTAATTGCGCCGCTACGGATCGGAAAAGATGGGGCCTAACACACGGCCACATCGTTGTTTATTTTATGACCGCCCAACCCTTCTGCTTACTGGTTTTCCCAATTCCTGGATTAAAACTGTTGGTGGGATCGAGCTGCTGATAAAACGCCTGCAGCTGCGGTTTCGCCTGATACAGATGGCCCACGTTATGCTCGGCCGGATACTCGGCGCCGCGCGCGGCTAAAATCGCCAGCATCTTCTCTTTTAACGCATGCGCATCCACGCCTTTTTTCACGATGTAATCCTGATGGAAGACGTGGCAGAAGAAGTGGCCGTAGTAGAGACGGTGGATCAGATCGTTATCGAACTCGGGCGGCAGTCGTTCAAACCACGCTTCATCATTACGACGCAGCGCGATATCCAGCGCCAGAATATCTTCCACTTCATCGGCATGCACCGCGTGATAGCGCACCGCAGCACCGGCGGCGGCAAAGCGATGCAGGAACGCGTGCGCGCCCTCTTTGGCGTCACAGGCGAAGAACGCGCCGCCGCCTTCGCGGAAATATTCGGTCAGATAGGCCTGCGCTTCGGCAACGCCGTCGCCGGACATCTTCAGCATCAGGTGATGCTCATATTTGTCGCGATACTGCTTCAGGCGTTTAGGCAGATGCGCCGGTAACCAGCTGCTGATGCGCTGCAATAAATGATCGGTGAGATGCGGTTTCACCCAGCTCAGCTTGCCCAGCCAGGCATCCACGCGGCCTTTCAGGGTGAAAAACAGCGGCATTTTGTCGGTGCCGAGTTTATCAATCATCACGAAGGTATCTTTGCCGTACACCTCGGCGATGTCGAAAATGTCGCGGTGCATATATTCGCCCGCCACCGGCAGATGGGTAAATTCCGCCAGTATATGGCGGCGAATATCGCCCAGTTCCGCCGGATTATTGGTGCCGATGTAGAACACCTGCTGCTGCGGTTCGGTGGGGAAAGTATTCAGACGCACGGCAAACACCGCCAGCTTACCGGCGCAGCCGGAGGCTTCAAACAGGCGACGCTCATCGGCGTTAAAGCGCGCTGGCGTCTCTGCATGGATATCGCGCACGCGGTCGGCATATTCATGATCCGAGGCGTGACGTTCATCCCAGCGCACATCGCTCTGCTGCCAGCGATCGTCATCCAGCCGACCCAACATCTCTTCCGGCGAATGGCCGAGATCGATGCCGAGATGGTTCACCAGCTTGAGTTTGCCGCTGGCATCAATCTGCGCAAACAGCGCCATTTCGCTGTAGGCCGGACCGCGTTTGATCAGCGATCCGCCCGAGTTATTGCAAATCCCGCCCATTACCGAGGCGCCAATGCAGGAGGAACCAATCACCGAATGCGGCTCGCGGCCAAGCGGTTTTAGCGCTTTTTCCAGCTGATACAGCGTGCTGCCGGGGAAGGCGAGGATCTGTTTGCCGTTGTCGATCAGCTGCAACTTATCCAGACGCAAGGTGCTGATGATCACCACTGGACGATCGTAATCGTTGCCGTTTGGCGTGGAACCTTCGGTCAGGCCGGTGTTGGCGGCCTGCATCAAAATGATCGCATCGGCGCTCACCAGCGCCTGCAACGCACGCCACAGCTCAAGCAGCGAACCGGGGAAAATCACCGCCAGAGCTTCGCCTTCGCCCGAGCGAAAACCTTTACGGTAGCGCGCGGTCTGTTCCGCGTCGGTTAACAGGTTCGACGATCCGACCAGACGACGCAGTTCGGCGAGCAGAGTAGGGTGCGAAGTGTTGTTATTCATTGGCCTATCCTTGTCTTTAACATGGCGCTTTTACTGTAGCATGCGCCAGCGACAGGAGCGCGGTGTGACATGGCGGCTACCTGCTATCCTCATCTTGTGGCAAACTGCCCCGGTTATTTCGATATTGCGCAGTCACTTAAGAGAACCCGACCTGATGAAATGGATTTACTCTGTTAGCCTCGCTGTCTCCTTAGCCATGCAACCCGCTTTCGCGGACGATCTGTTTGGCCCACATCCGATGACTGAACAGGCGCGCGACGCCTTTGTGAATCAGCTGCTCAGCAAAATGACCCTTGATGAAAAAATCGGGCAGATGCGTTTGATCAGCGTAGGACCGGATACGCCAAAATCGGCGATTCGCGACATGATTCAGCACGGTCAGGTCGGGGCAATTTTTAACACCGTGACGCGTCAGGATATTCGCGCCATGCAGGATCAGGTGATGCAGCTCAGCCGCCTGAAAATTCCGCTGTTCTTCGCCTATGACGTGGTGCACGGTCAGCGCACCATTTTCCCGATTCCCCTCGGCCTGGCGGCAAGCTGGGATCTGGATGCCATCGCTGAGGTGGGACGCGTCTCTGCTTATGAAGCCGCGGATGACGGCCTCAACATGACGTGGGCGCCGATGGTTGATGTGTCCCGCGAACCCCGTTGGGGACGCGGCTCGGAAGGCTTTGGTGAAGACACCTTCCTCAGCGCGCAAATGGGCAGCAGCATGGTGAAAGCCATGCAGGGCAAAAGCGCGGCGGATCGCTACTCGATCATGACCAGCGTGAAGCACTTCGCGGCCTACGGCGCAGTGGAAGGTGGACGAGATTACAACACCGTCGACATGAGCCCGCAGCGCCTGTTCCAGGATTATCTGCCGCCGTATAAAGCCTCATTGGATGCGGGCAGCGGTGGCGTAATGGTGGCGCTTAACTCATTGAATGGCACACCGGCCACGGCAGACAGTTGGCTGCTGAAAGACATCCTGCGCGGCGACTGGAAGTTCAAAGGCATCACCATTAGCGATCACGGTGCGATTAAAGAACTGATTAAACACGGCGTAGCCAGCGATCCACAGGATGCGGTGCGCATTGCGATGAAATCAGGCATCGACATGAGCATGAGCGACGAGTACTACAGCAAATATCTGCCGGGCCTGGTGAAGAGCGGCGCGGTGAGCATGGCGGAAGTGGACGATGCCGCGCGCCATGTGCTGAACGTCAAATATGACATGGGCTTGTTTAACGATCCTTACAGTCATTTAGGGCCGAAAGAGAGTGATCCGCAGGACACCAATGCGGAAAGCCGTTTGCATCGCGCCGAAGCGCGTGACGTGGCGCGTAAAAGCATTGTGCTGCTGAAAAACTGGCGCGAAACGCTGCCGCTGAAGAAAGACGCCACCATTGCGTTGGTGGGTCCGCTAGCGGATAGCCAGCGCGACATCATGGGCAGCTGGTCGGCCGCCGGCGTGGCGAAACAGTCGATTCCGCTGCTGCAAGGCGTGCGCAATGCGATGGCGGGCAAAGGCACGGTGCTGTACGCCAAAGGCGCTAACATCACCGACAACAAAGGCATTCAGGACTTCCTCAATCTGTATGAGCAGGCGGTCAGCGTGGACAAGCGTTCACCGCAGGAGCTGATTGACGAAGCGGTAGCGCAGGCGAAAAAAGCTGATGTGGTGGTGGCTGCCGTGGGTGAAGCGCAGGGCATGGCGCATGAAGCCTCCAGCCGCAGCGATTTGGTGATCCCGGAAAGTCAGCAGAAGCTGCTGGCCGCACTGAAGGCCACCGGCAAACCGCTGGTGATCGTGCTGATGAACGGCCGTCCGCTGACGGTGGTGAAGGAAGATCAGCAAGCCGATGCGATGCTGGAAACCTGGTTTAGCGGTACTGAAGGCGGCAACGCGATCGCCGATGTGCTGTTCGGCGATTACAACCCGTCGGGCAAGCTGCCGGTCTCCTTCCCGCGTTCGGTGGGCCAGATTCCGATTTATTACAACCACTTGCCAACCGGTCGTCCCTACAACTTCGCCAAGCCGAACAAGTACACCTCGCACTACTACGATGCGGTGAACGGTCCGCTTTATCCGTTTGGTTACGGCCTGAGCTACACCACCTTCACGGTGTCGCCGGTGAAGATGTCGTCACGCACTATGCCGCGTAACGGCTCGGTGGAAGCGTCAGTGACCGTGACCAATAGCGGTAAACGCGATGGTGCAACCGTGGTGCAGCTCTATCTCAACGATCCGGTCGCCAGCATTAGCCGTCCGGTGCAGGAGCTGCGCGGCTTCCAGCGCATCATGCTGAAAGCCGGTGAATCGCAGACCGTGAAGTTTAAGATCGACGTTGATGCGCTGAAATTCTGGAACCAGAAGATGCAGCAGGTTGCCGAGCCAGGCAAATTCAACGTGATGATTGGACTGGATTCAGTGCGCACTCAGGATGCGCAGTTTGATTATCTGTAAGTAAGATTGTTGCGCTCTTTCGCTCGGTCAGCATGAATGCTGACCCTACATGTTATGCTTCGGTGATTTGTAGGGTCGGCATTCATGTCGACCAGGCCAATGAGCGCACAAACCCATGAACATCCGCGAACGCATCCAACAGCAAGTATTCCGCCTCAACGGCCTGTCACTCAACGAATTCGACATTTCGCAACCGCCTGGCGATCCCGGCTTATTTGGCCCGGACCACGTAATCTGGCGCGTCCATGGCGACTTCCCCTCGATGCTGTGCGGCGGTATCAGCGCCTTAATGCTGCAGATGCTGCATCCGGCGGCGCTGGCGGGCGTGTGGGATCACTCCAATTTCCGGCAGGACATGATGGGCCGCCTGCGTCGCACCAGCCAGTTTATCGCCGTCACCACCTTCGGTAACACCGCCGATGCCAACATCCTTATCGACCGCGTCAAACGGATTCACCTGCGCGTCACCGGCGTCGATAACGCGGGCAAGCCGTATGCCGCCAGCGATCCGCATCTGCTTACCTGGGTACACGTTGCGGAAACCAGCCGTTTTCTGGCGGCGCATCTGCGCTACAAAAATCCGCAGCTCAGCCTGGCCGATCAGGATCGTTACTATCAAGAAGCGGCATTAGTTGCCGAGGCGCTTGGCGCACAGCGGGTGCCGAAAAGCGTGCAGGCGGTTGAGGCGCATCTACAGATGATGCGGCCCGAGTTGCTCTGTGATGCGCGCACGCTGGAGGTGATGCAATTGCTGATTAACGCGCCTGCACCTAGCTGGCAGGCGAAACCGGCAATGCGCGTGATGCTGAAAGCGGGAATGGGATTGTTGCCTGACTGGGCACAACAGCAGATTCAGCAGCCGGTTGGGCCGCTGACGCAGTGGCGCGTGGATCGGGAAATGGCGGTGATTGCCGGGCTGCTGCGCTGGTCGATTCAGCGCGGCGCTTATACCCGCGCCATGCAGCGCATGGGCCGCTAAGCGTTACAAATGTAGCTCATCCTCTTTCTGCGTGTAGGTGCGCGGTGTGCGCGCTTCACGTTTTAGTGCCTGCTGACGTTGCTGATAATGGTGCAGCATCATGCCAAGTCCGAGGCCAATCAGCGCCAGCGGCAGCAGGCTGTAATAGATATCAAGCGGTAATAACACCAGCAACGCCACGCCGCCTAGCAATAGCGTCAGCGACGTCATCACCCATGTATAACGGATAAACAGCCACACCAACATCGCGAAAATAACCACGTCACGCAGGTTCAGATCGAGGTTTTGCAGCACCATGATGGCAGCTCCAAAGAGGTGAATGCGCAAACCATATCACGCGAAATGGTAAAAGAATCGCAAATTAATCTGAAGCTTGTCAGCGTGTTAAGCGGCAATTGATAAGCCGCACTCATCTTTCCCGTCTGGCACTTTGAGAGTTTTACCCTTGTGTCACATGGCACGAGTGCCGATCCTACTCTATTCTCGGGGAAAATGGATTCCTCCAGGTAATATCGAGGCGTTATGACCCACCAACCTCTGATTGCTGAGGTGCCGAATCAGCAACACACACTAACCGCGATCGTCGAGCAGGATGCGCGTACGGCCTATTTTTATATCTGGCCGAATGACCTGTTTCGCAGCCAATACGCGGTGCGCGGCTGCTGGCTGCGTAACCTGCTGCCTGCGCCCGCGCAGGAAGATCGTGAAGCGATGGAGCAGGGCATCGCGCCGCTGCTGAGTGCCGAGTATTGCCGCACGCTGGAAGCCGAGCCGATGCTCGATCCCGCCGGCTTACAGGTGCTGTGGGAGCCCAGCGACGACGGCGCCGCGCTGTGGTATTACGGCCAGCTGCTGGCGGTGATCCCTGGCTGGAGCCTGTATCAGGATAAGCAGGTGAGTTTTTCTGCTGCCTGCATCAAAGAGAATCGCCTGACCGCACCGCTGGGATCGGCCTCCACCAACGATTACTACGCGCGCGCTGAACAGCAGCGTCACTTCTGGCGTGACTGGCACGACGGACACTTGTGGGATGTGGTGCAGCGCGAGCTGATGCAGTGTTATCAGGCGCAGTTTGGCGAATCGGTAAAATATTACTCCATCGATCAAGGCAACTGGCCGCCAATGGCGATTTCGCAGCACTTGCACAATGGCGTTTGGTATTTCCTGACGCTTGGCATGGGGATCCGTCCGATGCCGCAGGTGGATCACCTGTTTGACGAGCTGGCGCCGCAGTATCGCCGCGTCGAGCTGGCGATGGCGGTGGACGGTGAAGTGATGACCGAAGCCAATGCGGTGCAGATGGCGAGCGCGCTGGCTGAGTTTGCCCATCTGCCGTGGGCGCGCCTGACCTGGATTGGCGAAGGGCATACGCTGGCGTCGGAAGTGGCGCCGGTTGGCTTTGAAAGCTTCCTGCTGGCCAACGATCTCGCTCCCGAAGCGGCGCAATTCCGCCTGCCGAAACGCGATGGCGATCGCGTGAATCTGCTGTGGTCCACGCCAATTACTGAAGCCGAACGCCAGTTTGCGCAGGCTGACGATCGCGGTGGGCAGCAGCTGCTGCAACGTTTGCTGGCGGACGGCAATAATCATGTGTTCCGGCCGCGCCAGGAAGTGGTTGAAACTCCCGCTCCGTAAATCAGGTCGGCATCAATGCCGACCCTACGATTTTAAATTATCACCCAAATCAACTATTTCACTGCTTTGTGATCGCGCTCACCTCAAGTTCCCCATTAACACGCCGTTAACCTCGATCAGGCAACTCGCCAACCAGGGTAAGGGCACACATAATGTTCAAAACAACACAATCCCGTTTCACCGCGACGCTGGTCGCCTTTTTTGCCGGTCTGATGCTGGTTACCGTGCTGGTAATTAATCAGTTTATCGCTCCGCAACTCTCCGAAAATGAAAGTCGTCTGGTACGTTACGAAGTGGACGGCCTGGCCGGACGCATCGTCGAGCAGATGAACCGCGTACAGGCACAGCAGCGCGCCATTACCGAAGCCGCAGGCGTGATGGACAGCGCAGCAATTGATACCTTGCTGCCCGCCTTAGTTAACCAATATCAGGACAGCAACGTGTTCGGCGGTGGCATCTGGCCGTTACCGAACCGTCGCGATCCGGCCAAAGAGAAAGACAGTTCGTTCTTTGCGCGCAACGCCAGTAACCAGCTGCAGGTCAACACTTACTGGAACTCGGACGCCGCCGACAAATACTGGGAGCAATCCTGGTACAAAGATGGTTTGAGCGCGCCGAAGGGCCAGTGCGCATGGGCAAAAGCCTATCAGGATGCTGCCAGCCCGCAGCCACGTACCAACTGCGCGATGGCGATCTATCGCGATGGCACCGTATGGGGCGTGGCGACCATTGACGTGACGCTCGGCTTCTTCAACCAACTGGCAAAACAGATGGGTGAGGCGATTCAGGGCCGCGTACTGATCGTTGAAGCCGACGGCAAAGTGGTCGGTAACGCCGCGCTGGTGGATGGTGCGCCGAAGCTGGAAAACCTCGCCGATACCCAGCTGCCGATGGCGTCCGCGTTAAAAGGTCTGCTGGCGCAGGCGGGCAGCCAGCCCGCGCAAACCACCTTTGCAGGTGAAGATGGCGAACACACGCTGTTTGTGCAGGCGATTGCCGGTAGCCCGTGGTATCTCGCCAGCGATGTGCCGTCGAGCTTGCTGGATGCGCAAACTCACAGCATGTTGACGCGTCTGGGTCTGGTGCAGATTCCGCTGGCGGTGATCCTGCTGTTGGTGCTGCTGGGCTTTGTGCGCGCCATGATGAAACGCCTCGCGGTGCTGAACAGCAACATTGAAGCCTTATCGACCGGCGGTGCCGATTTGACGCAGCGTCTGCCCGCCAGCAACAGCCCGGAATTCAACGCCGTGGCGCAGAGCTTCAACCAGTTCATCGCCTATCTGCAAGGCCTGATGCGTCAGGTGGGCGACAGCGCGCTGGCGATTACGGCGGCTTCGCGTGAAATCGCCAGTGGCAACGCCGATCTCTCAGCGCGTACCGAATCGCAGGCCAGTTCGATTGTCGAAACGGCGGCATCGATGGAAGAGCTAACCGGCACCGTACGTCAGAACGCCGATAACGCCACGCATGCGAATCAGCTGGCGGATGGCGCGTCGCAGGTTGCGGCACGCGGTACCGAAGTGGTGCGTCAGGTGGTCACCACCATGGGCGCGATTAATCACTCTTCGCGCAAAGTGGTTGATATCATCAGCGTCATCGACAGCATCGCCTTCCAGACCAACATCCTGGCGCTGAACGCCGCGGTAGAGGCGGCGCGCGCCGGTGAACAGGGGCGCGGTTTTGCCGTGGTGGCCTCGGAAGTGCGCAACCTGGCACAGCGCTCGGCTAACTCGGCGCGTGAAATTAAGAAGCTGATTGAGGAGTCGGTGGCGAATATTGATACCGGCAGCCAACTGGTGGAGCAGGCCGGGCAAACCATGGATGAGCTGATGCAGGGCGTCAGCAGCGTGACCACGCTGATGAGCGAAATCATGTCAGCGAGCCGCGAGCAGAGCATGGGCATCGATCAGGTTAACGTGGCGATTACCCAGCTGGACGGCAGCACTCAGCAGAACGCCGCGCTCGTCGAGCAGGTTTCAGCCGCCGCGCAGTCGATGCAGCAGCAAAGCGTGCAGCTGGAGCAGGTGGTACAAAGCTTTAAGCTGTAAGTTTTGTGGAGTCGGTCGCCATGCATGGCGACCTTCTCACACACCGCACACATCTTCTCTATTAACGCCATTCCCCGCTTTTTTATGCTGAATTCTCCGCAGGCTGCTACGCTTTAATGTGCCCACGTTAACGCACGGAATGTGCGCTATTTCCTCCATCAACCCTTTGGAGGTTGTGTACAATAGCTGCGAATTTTCCGAAGGAGTTGTCATGCCCGCCATTGAAGTTATTCTCGTTGACCACCTCGATCGCCCTATCGGCAAAATGGAAAAGCTGGAAGTGCATGAAAAAGGATTGCTGCATCGCGCGGTAACGGTTTACGTGTTCAATTCGCGCCATGAAGTGCTGTTGCAACGCCGTGCCAGCAGCAAATATCACTGTGGTGGATTGTGGAGTAACACCTGCTGCAGTCATCCCTATCCGCAGGAATCCACGCGCGATGCCGCCGAGCGCCGTTTGCGTGAAGAGATGGGCATGAATGTTGCGTTAACGCCGGTGTTTGAGCTGAGCTACAACCTGCCGCTGAGTAACGGCTTGACCGAGCATGAATATGGCCACGTGTTCTTCGCCATCAGCGATGAGCAGCCGGTCCTCAACCCGGAGGAGGCGGATGCATGGTGCTATCGCTCGATTGCGCAGATTCAGCAGGAGATGCAGGAGAATCCGGCGCAGTTCACGCCGTGGTTTTTGCATACCTTCCCGCGCATTCCCAACACGCTGGGCGAGTTTCGCCTGACGGCTTAAAGACGAAGGTCGCCATTTATGGCGACCTCTGTTAATCCATCACTGAAAATCTTCCGCATCCACGTCGTAACCCGACGGCTCCCAGCGAATCGCCAATAGCGCCAGTAAGCCAATCAGCGGTGCAAGGAAAATCACCCAGAACACGCCGGTACCAAACGCCGCCACCAGCAGCGGGAAGGCGAACAGCGACACGGTGGAACTGCCGCGCATCAGCGTCTGATTGAAGCCGACGCCCACGCCGCGCAGCGAAGCCGGATAGCTTAGCGAGGCAAATGTCATGGTGTGCGAGCCGGGACCAAAGCCCTGACCAAACAGGAACAGCGCCAGCATGGCAATCGCCACCGCCGCCTGTTCGCCGCCTTCCGGACGACCAATCAACGCCAATCCCAGCAGCGCCACGCACTGACAAGCGTAACCGGCCACCGACATCTTCCACGCGCCGAGACGCGGCACCAGCCGCACCGCCAGCAAGCCGCCGACAAAAGCAAACAGCAGATTCAGCGCCAGCGACACCAGAATGGTGGTCAGCATCGATTGCGCAAAGAAGCTGGAGATAATCACCGGCAGGCCAAACGCCACCGCGTTATAGGCAAACGACGAGGCGATGGAGGTGACGGTTGCCAGAATGGTACGACGACGATAGACGCCATGCAGCAGCGCGCCGTAGTTGCGCCAGCTGGCTTTACGTACCGCTTTCTGCGGCGTCAGATCGGCGTCATCCGCCACCTGCGCGTTGATGTTGTAAGAGTTGCGCAGAATCTCCGCCGCGCCTGTGAGGTTGCCCTGATTGGCTGCCCAAATCGGCGACTCACTCATGTAACGGCTGCGAATAGCGATGATCAGCAGCGCAGGCACCGCACCAAAACCCAGAATCAAACGCCACAGCCAATCGGTGTGGCTTTCGGGCAACACCGCATACAGCAGCAGGACCAGCAGGTAGGAAATACTGATCGCCGCGTACCATGTCGGACACCACATCGCCACGCTGGCGGCCTTATTGCCTTGCCCGCGCAGCTTCGAAAACTCGGCGAGAAACGCCATCGCCACCGGTAAGTCAATCCCGACGCCGAGGCCCATCACAAAGCGCGCACCGGCCAGCACATATTCGTTTGGCGCGAACGCACAGGCTAACGCTGCCACCACGAAGAAAAACATGTCGGCCATAAACACGCGATAGCGACCTATTTTGTCGGTGAGGTAGCCGCCAATCAGCGCCCCGACAATCGCACCAAAGGTAATCGCCGATGCCACCATGCCGGTGCCTGCGGGCGTCAGCTGGAACTCGCGCGTCACGTCTTTGATGCCAAACGCCAATGCGCCGAGATCGTAGGCGTCAAGGAACACGCCGCCCAGCGCAATGGCGATGACGATGCGCGCGTTGCTGCGTGATTCGGTGCTGTTGTTCACCAGCCCGGAGACATCGGCCGCGCTGCGGATCCATTTGGTCTCACCGATGGGGGCATTCCCTGCCTGCGCGACGTGCGCCGGAGAAGCTAAGTCGGTCATGATGTTTTGTAATTTATTGTAATGAGTGGGACGGTGAGCATAAGCCGCCGTCTTAACATCGAAAATTCCAATTGGTTATATGTGCTGCGTTTTGGTTATAACCGATAGGCAATTGATAGCAAAAAAAGCACGAAGTAAGCCGCTTGACCGCGCCTATCCCCATTCGCCAGGCTACGCTTGATAGTCACACAATGAAAACAAATGAGGGAAGCGGGATGATAAAGCAGGGTTTATTGGGAATGATGGCATTGGCAATGAGCGTGGGTGCAGCGCAGGCGGCGGATCCGGTGAAAGTCGGTTCCAAAATTGATACCGAAGGCTCGCTACTCGGCAACATTATTCTGCAGGTGCTGGACAAACATGGGGTAAAAACCGTCAATAAAATCCAGCTCGGTACCACGCAAGTGGTGCGCGGCGCGATCACCGCCGGTGAGCTGGATATCTACCCGGAATACACCGGCAACGGCGCATTCTTCTTCAACGATGAGAAAGACACAGCGTGGAAGAACGCCCAGCAGGGCTACGAGAAGGTGAAAAAACTCGACGCCGAGAAAAATCATCTGGTGTGGCTGACGCCCGCGCCAGCTAACAATACCTGGACGATTGCGGTGCGCGGCGACGTGGCGCAGAAGAACAACCTCAACACGCTGGACGATCTCAGCGCTTACCTGAAAAAAGGCGGCACTTTCAAACTGGCTGCCTCGGCGGAATTTATCGAACGCAGCGATGCGTTACCGGCGTTTGAAAAAGCTTACAACTTCAAACTGGAACAGGCGCAGCTGCTGTCGCTGGCCGGTGGCGACACCGCCGTGACCATCAAAGCGGCGGCGCAGCAAACCTCTGGCGTGAACGCGGCGATGGCCTACGGCACCGACGGTCCGGTGGCGGCATTAGGCCTGCAGACGCTGAGCGATCCGAAAGGCGTGCAGCCGATTTATGCCCCTGCGCCGGTGATCCGCGAAAGCGTGCTCAAGCAATATCCCGACATCGGCAACTGGCTGCAGCCGGTCTTCAGCAAGCTGGATGAGAAAACCCTGCAGCAGCTGAATGCGCAGATCGCGGTGGATGGTCAGGATGCCAGCCAGGTCGCGAAACAGTGGCTACAGACCAATAAGTTGCTGTAAGCAGTGTCGTCGTTGTTATTCCGACCGCGCCAGCAGCCGGTGCTGCTGGTGTTAATCGCGCTTATCACGCTGGCGCTGTTTGCCTTGCCGCTATTGAGCTTTGCCGCCAATCGGCTGGTCTCTGGCCAGCCGCTGACGTTATGGCAGGTGACCAACAGCATACTGCTGTTCATCCCGTTGCTGTGGCTGTGGCAGAGCTTGTGGTGGCCGCCGCGCCGCATTCACGCGATATCGGTGCTGCTGGCGGCGGAAGTGCTGCTGGCCTTACTCATCTGGCTGGCCGGACAACAGGCCACGCAACTGGCGAACAGCGGTAGTCCGCTGGCGCGCACCGCGTTTGGCAGCGGCTTGTGGTGTGCGGCGGCGCTGGCGCTGCTGCTGGCGGCGGAAGCGGTCCGGCAAATCACCCGCAGTACCCCGTGGCGCATTGTGCTAAACCTGCAAATCTGGCTGCTGCCGCTGGCGCTGTTACTCAGCGGTCATCTTGATCGTCTCTCGCTTTTGAAAGAGTACGCCAACCGCACGGCGGTGTTTGATGCGGCCTTCACGCAGCATTTGTGGCTGCTGGGCGGCACGCTGCTGCCGACGGTAATCATCGGATTGCCGCTCGGGCTGGCGATTGCGCGGCGTCCGCGCTGGCAGAATGCCGCATTTAGCGTGCTTAACCTGATTCAAACGGTGCCGTCGGTGGCGCTGTTCGGTTTACTGATTGCGCCGCTGGCGGGATTGGTGGCGCATTTTCCGCTGCTGGCCCGTTGGGGCATCAGCGGCATCGGTATTGCGCCGGCCTTGATTGCGCTGGTGCTCTACGCGCTGCTGCCGCTGGTGCGCAGCGTGGTGGCCGGTTTGCAGCAGGTGCCGCAGGAAGTGCGTGAAACCGCGCGCGGCATGGGCATGAGCGCGTGGCAACAGTTCTGGCACGCCGAACTGCCGCTGGCGCTGCCGGTGTGGCTCTCCGGGCTGCGCGTGGTAGTGGTGCAAACCGTGGGCCTGGCGGTTGTCGCGGCGCTGATTGGGGCGGGCGGATTCGGCGCCATTGTTTTTCAGGGATTGCTGAGCAGCGCGCTGGATCTGGTGCTGCTGGGCGTGATTCCGGTGGTGGCGCTGGCGGTGATTTTTGATGCGCTGCTGCGTTTACTGTCGGCACTGCTGGAGAGACGTCATGATTAAATTTCACCAGGTGAGCAAAGTGTTCGCTGGCAAAGAGGCGATACGTAACCTGTCGCTGAAGATTGAGAAGGGCAGTTTTACCGTGCTGATTGGCACCTCAGGTTCGGGCAAGTCGACCACGCTGAAGATGATCAACCGGCTGGTGGAGCACGACAGCGGTGAAATCCGTTTTGCCGGAGAAGCCATCGAAACCATGGATGCGCGCGCGTTGCGCCGCCGCATCGGTTATGCCATTCAGTCGATTGGCCTGTTTCCGCACTGGAACGTAGCGAAGAACATCGGCACCGTGCCCTCGCTGCTCGGTTGGCCGCAGGCGAAGATCAAACAACGCGTCGAGGAGCTGCTGGTGCTGCTCAATCTCGACAGCCATCTGGCGACGCGCATGCCGCATCAGCTGTCGGGCGGACAGCAGCAGCGCGTCGGCGTGGCGCGTGCGCTGGCGGCCGATCCCGAGTTGCTGCTGATGGATGAACCTTTCGGCGCGCTCGATCCGGTTAACCGTCTGGCGTTGCAACACGAGATGCTGCGCATTCAGAAAATGTCCGGTCGCACCGTGGTGCTGGTGACGCACGACATCGACGAAGCGCTGACGCTGGCCGATCAGCTGGTGCTGATGGACGGCGGCGAAATCGTGCAGCAGGGCAGGCCAATCGATCTGCTGACGCAGCCGGTGAACGACTTTGCCCGCGAGTTCTTTGGTCGCAGCGAGCTCGGCGTGCGTTTGCTGGCGCTGGGACGTGCGGGCAGCGCGGCGCGACGCGGTGAATGGCTGGACGCCGAACCGATTGCCGAATCGCTGACGCTGCGTGAAGCGCTGTCGCAATTTATTGCGCGCCGCACCGATAAATTGCCGGTGATCGATCAGCAGCAACAGCCGCTGGGCGTGCTGCACTTCAGCGATCTGCTGCGCCAGCGGGAGGCGAGCTGATGCGGCTGTTACGCGATCCGCTCTACTGGCTGCTGGCGGCCTTTCTGCTGCTGCTGTGGGGCTTGCCGCACAGCGGTCCGCTGTTTGCTCACTGGTTTCCACAGCTCGAGCGTCCGCTGTATCAGCAGGAGAGTTTCTGGCGGCTGGCGCTGGCGCATCTGGCGTTGGTGGTCAGCGGCAGCCTGCTGGCGTTGCTGGTCGGCGTTGCCTGTGCGGTGTTTGCTACGCGTCACGCCGGGCGCGCCTTTCGTCCGCTGCTGGAAACCGTGGCGGCGGCCGGGCAAACCTTTCCGCCGGTTGCGGTGTTAGCGATTGCGGTGCCAGTGATGGGGTTTGGTGCCACGCCCGCGGTAATGGCGCTGTTTCTCTACGGCTTGCTACCGATTTTGCAGGGCACGCTGGCAGGTTTAGATAGCGTACCGGCCAGCAATCGTGAAATCGCGGTCGGCCTCGGCATGGGGCCGTGGCGACGCTTGTGGCAGATTGAGCTGGCGCTGGCGGCACCGGTGATCATGGCGGGCGTGCGAACCTCGGTGATGATCAACATCGGCACGGCAACTATCGCCTCCACGGTGGGCGCGGAGAGTCTGGGATCGCCGGTGATTATCGGTCTTAGCGGCTTTAACACCGCCTATGTGATTCAGGGCGCGCTGCTGGTGGCGCTGCTGGCGTTGATTTGCGATCGCCTGCTAGAGCGCGTGCAGCGCAAACTTAGTGGGTATGCACAATGAGGCTGTAGCCGACCAGCATCATGCCACCCATGCCGCCAAGCGCCATGATGGCAAACAGGGAACCGATAAGGAGTTTATTCCAGTTCATGAGGAGACCTGAGAAAAGAAATTTAGGGCGGCATGATAACGCGCACACCACGCCAGGCAAAGGCCGTGTGTGCGATTTTACTTATGCGGGATCGTGCAGGTGAATGGCAAAACCCTGCGCCTGCCAGTGTTCAAACTGCTCGACCTGACGACGCGTCGGCTTTTTGCCGGTCCAGATAAACAGGTTTTGTCCGGGGAATAACTCAGGGCGCGGCATGTCCAGAGGCTCCGCCAGCACATCCATGCGCCAGCCTTGCTGCGACAAACGCCAGGCTTCCAGCCAGATGCGGGTACGATCTTCCACCGCCCAACCCAGCATCAAGGCATCTTTACCGGCTTTTTTACGTCCACAGGCCAGACAAAACGCCACATAATCAATTAGCGCGCCATCAAGCAGACTGCACATGGTGCGCGCGGTGTTCTGATCTAAACCAAGACGCTGGCGAACCGGCACGAACACGTGATCGATTAACGCATCCACCGGATGTTCCCGGCCAATATTGGCAATTTTAACGCGCAATTTCGCCGGGCGAACGTGGCGCAGTACGCTCATCAATTCTTCCTGCAGCGCCGACCAACCGTCATCCACATTGACCGTGGCGCCTTCCAGCAACGCTTTCACTTTGCCAACAGGCACGCCGCTCTCTATCCAGCGCTTTATCTCTTCGATACGCTGAACATCTTCATCATCAAACTGCCTATGACCACCTTCGGTACGCTGGGGTTTTAACAGACCGTAACGTCGCTGCCAGGCGCGAAGCGTTACCGGGTTGATTCCACAGCGTTCGGCCACATCCCCGATACTGTATAAGGCCATAAAGTCCTCAAAAATTCTGACCTGCATAACAACACCTTAACCCCCACGACTGGGTTGTACAATGATTTTTTAATTGTACAACTTGACCGCTTTATTTATTTAAGGTCATATCTCATAAGTGAGATTTATTTCCCGTATATGAGAGGTGAAGATGTCTGCTTCGGATACCGACGATCGACTGGCGGCGCGACTGGCTGAATTACGCGTACAACGCGGTTGGTCATTAGATGAATTGGCGATGGCGACCGGCATCAGTCGGGCGTCGTTGTCGCGCATTGAACGCGCCGAAACGAGCCCCACAGCCGCTTTGCTTAACCGCCTTTGCGTGGCCTACGGCTTGACCATGTCGCGCCTGCTGAGCGAGGTGGAAGAGGAGGCCGCGCTGCTGCTGAAAGCGGCGCAACAGCCGGTATGGCGCGATGACGTCAGCGGCTTCCAGCGCCGCAACGTATCACCGCCCGCCAGCCACTTTAAAGCGGAAGTGGTGGAAGGTGTGCTGCGTCCTGGCGCGCGCATCGATTACGATGCGCCGCCGATTCAGGGACTGGAGCAGCACATCTGGCTGCAATCGGGCGAGCTGACGATCAGCATGGACGATCAGCACTGGACGCTGCAGGCAGGCGACTGTCTGCGCTTTCATCTCACCGGCAAATCCGCGTTTGCCGCCCATGCAGAAGGCGGCGCGCGCTACATTTTGGTGGTATGCAAACCATGATTGACATCGAACCTCTCAGCGCCACCCAGGCGCAGCCGCTGCTGGCGGCATTGTGTGATGTGCTGCAGGGCTGCGTCGCCGATGGCGCCAGCGTGGGCTTTATTGATGCGGACGATCGCGCGGCCATTGAGCGCTTCTGGCAGGACAAAATTTACAGCCTGGCGAGCGGCGACAATCAGCTGCTGGTGGCGTATCAGCAGGGCGTGATTGTGGCGACGGTGATGGTGGGATTCAGCGCAATGCCGAACGGTCGCCATCGGGCGGAGATCAGTAAGCTGCTGGTGCATCCCCGCGCCAGACGTCAGGGCATCGCGCGCCGCCTGATGCAGCAGGCGGAACAGCTGGCGGCACAGCAGGGAAAAACCCTGCTGGTGCTGGATACGCGCAGCGGCGACGTGGCAACGGATCTCTATTTGTCGATGGATTGGCAGATTGCTGGTTCAATTCCGCTGTATGCCGAGTCAACCGAAGGTGTGCTGGATGCGACTACGGTGATGTATAAGGTCTTGGGGTGATTGTGATTGTGATTGTGATTGTGCCTGCTGTCCCCCATCCCGGCCTTCCCCCACAAGTGGGGGAAGGAGACGCTGCCACATGCAGCTTCATCACTGACATATGGCAGCATCTTCCTCCCCCATTTATGGGGGAGGACCGAGGAGGGGGACAGCGAGCACAGACCGGGGAAAGCGAGCACAAACCTGGACGGACAGCGAGCACAGACCGGGGACAGCAAGCACAATCCCAAAATGCACCAACTCAGTGCGGTCCTTCCGCCTCGCCAATCCCCAGCGCCTGCATAAACAGCCGGATAATCGGGTTTATTTTGCGGCCCTTCTTCATCATCAAACAAAACGGGTTTTCACGGCGAGTCGAATCATCACCCAACTCACACAGCTGCCCACGCGCAATAAACGCGGCGGCATAATGTTCCGGTAAATAACCAATAAAATGGCCGGTTAAAATCAGCATGGCGACAGATTCAACCTGAACCGCCTGCACGCCGCTGTCCTGTAAGGGAATGATGCGACGATCGTCGCGCGGCGTTACATATAAATGATTAATAATTTTCTGCTCACGTAATATGTCCAGCGATATATTTTTATCGCACGATCCAGAATATAAAGGATGTGACATGGAGCAATATAATTTTGAATATTCCTTATAAAGCGGGAAGTAATCAAAATCACTTTTCATTTCATAAACCGGTGCAATACCACAATGAAAACGGCCTTCGCTGATGCCGCGCTCAATATCATCTAATTGCGCGGTTTGCAGTCGAATTTGTACCTTTGGCGCTTTCTGGTGCAGCTGTTGCACCGCTGCGGTGACCGGAGATTGCGGATCGGAGATGGTGTTATCCACCACGCAAATGGCAATGTCGCCCAGCAGTTCGTTGCGGCTGTTGTGCAGCCGCTCGCGAAACAGATTCAGCGAGACGAACAGCTCCAGCGTGGCCTGGTAGACGTTGATGCCGTACTGCGTCAGCTCAAAACCTTCGCGTCCGCGGCTGCATAACGTCATACCGAGACGAATTTCCAGATCGGAAACCTGTTTACTGATCGCCGCCAGACCAATATTCAATTCGTGGCTGGCAGCGGTTAATCCGCCCGCTTCTACCACGCATTTAAATACCCGCAGTAATTTTAAATCGATATTACTCAGTGCCAGAACCGCATTATCGCTGCGATTATTTGCATTGTTTCCGGACTGGGAAACTTTACTTTCCATTTTTGCTATTCAACTCCGGAATAATTGCGGTGAAAGTACAGTGAACCTGAAATAGGCCCTATTTACCAGTGTAGCCATAAAATAAGTTTTTATTATTTCAACTGGCTCATCCATATCTTTTTCATATCGCTGATGATTATCTGTAAGGGGAAATAGCATGTCTGATAATGCCGAACTGTTATGGGGCGCGCGTTTTAAAGCGGCACCGGCGGCGAGTTTAACCGCGCTGTCTCGTAGCCCGGATTATTACTTTGCATTGGCACCTTACGATCTGGCGGGCTGCCGGGCGCATGCCCGTGAACTGGCGCGCGGCGAGTTGCTGAGCGCCGAAGAGCTCAGCACCATGCTGGCGGCCATTGACGCGTTAGACGCCGATTATCGCGCCGGTCAGCTGCATCCGATTGCCGCCGACGAAGATGTGCACACCTTTATCGAACGCGCGCTGACCGAGCGTTTAGGTCCGCTGGGCGGCAAGCTGCGCGCCGGGCGTTCGCGTAACGATCAAACCGTTAACGACCTGCGTCTTTACCTGCGCGACAACGGTCGCAAGGTGGTGAGCGCGCTGCTGGCCTTGCAGCAGGCGCTGGTCGAGCAGGCGGCACAGCACACCGAAAGCGTCGCGCCCGGTTTCACGCATCTGCAGCAGGCGCAGCCGATTGTTTTTGGTCATCAACTTTTGGCTCACGCGCAATCCTTTGCCCGCGATATTGAACGTATGCAGGATTGGGATCGCCGCAGCGCACGCTGTCCGCTCGGTGCCGCTGCGATGGCCGGTTCCGCCATTGCGCGCCAGCCGGAGCAGGCCGCCGCCGATCTTTCCTATCTCGCGCCGTGCGAAAACTCCATTGATGCCGTTGCCAGCCGCGACTATGCCGCTGAATTCCTGTTTGTCACCAGCATGATCGGCATCAACCTGTCACGCCTGTGCGAAGAAGTGTGCATGTGGGCATCGCGCCAGTTCCGCTGGGTCGAGCTGCATGACAGCTACGCCACCGGCAGCTCCATCATGCCGCAGAAGAAAAACCCGGACATCGCCGAACTGACGCGCGGCCGCGCTGGCCGCCTGGTCGGCAATCTGATGGCGCTGCTCACCACCATGAAAGCGATGCCGCTCTCCTACAACCGCGATCTCAGCGACGACAAACGCAACGTGATTGATGCGGTGGATACGCTGCTGCTAGTGCTACCGGCGATGGCAGGCATGATGGCGACGCTGAAATTCAACACCGACGTGATGCGCGAGCAGGCACCGGACGGCTTCACGCTGGCGACCGAAGTGGCCGACTGGCTGGCGATGCGCGGCGTGCCGTTCCGCGAAGCGCATGAGATCACCGGCCAGCTGGTGCAATTGTGCGAGCGCGAAAACTGCGGTCTGTCGGATCTCAGCGATGCGCAACTGCAGGCGGTGGATGTCCGCTTAACGCCGGAGGTGCGCAGTGCGCTGACGCTGGAAGCCGCGCTGGCGGCCCGTAGCGGCTACGGCGGTACCGCACCGGCACGCGTACGTGAGCAGCTGGCACGTCTGCAAACCCTGATGCAGGACCAGCAGCGCTGGACCGAAGATTACGCTGGCCCACGCGCCTGAGGAGAACTTATGTCGCAATCAACGCCGATTGAGCCGGGTTTGAACAACAGCCGCGAGCAGACGCATTACGATCTCGATCGTTACCAAGTGGTGCCGCGCCGTTACTACGGCCGTATCACCGCGTCGGCGGTGATTCTGCTGCTGCTGGCGCTGCTGGTAAACGCCTTTGCGCACGGCAATATCGAATGGTCGTTTGTCGGCCAGTTCTTTACCGCCCAGGCGATTCTCAACGGCGTGGTCAACACGCTGATCATGTCGGTGCTGGCGATGGGGCTCGGCGTACTGTTTGGCGTCATCACCGCCATCATGTACATGTCGCCGAATCCGGTGCTGCACTACATCGCCGTGGGCTACGCGTGGATTTTTCGCGGCACGCCGCTGATTCTGCAGCTGCTGCTGTGGTTCAACCTCGCGCTGGTGTTTCCCACCATCAGCATTCCCGGCGTGTTCAGCGTGCAAACCGTCACCATCATGACGCCGTTCCTCGCCGCGCTGCTCGGTTTGAGCATCAATCAGGGCGCGTACACCTCGGAAGTGGTGCGCGCGGGCCTGCTGTCGGTGGATACCGGACAATACGAAGCGGCGAAAGCCATCGGCATGCCGCGTCTGCAGGCGCTGCAGCGCATCATTCTGCCGCAGGCGATGCGCGTGATTCTGCCGCCGGTCGGCAACGAATTTATCAGCATGATCAAAACCACCAGCCTCGCCAGCATGATTCAGTACTCCGAACTGCTCTACAACACGCAAACCATCTACTTCGCCAACGCGCGCGTCATGGAACTGCTGTTCGTGGCAGGCATTTGGTACCTGATTGTGGTCACGGTGTTGTCGTTTGGACAGAGCCGACTGGAACGTTATTTCTCACGCGGCCATCGTCAGCGTCAGTAATCAGGAGCCCAACATGAGAAACATCGTGCGCGCCGTTAAGGTGAACAAATATTTCGACCAGTTCCACGCCCTGAAGGATGTCAGCCTCGAAGTGAACTACGGCGAGGTGATGTGCATCCTCGGCCCATCCGGTTCCGGCAAAAGCACCTTTTTGCGCTGCATTAACCAGCTGGAGAAGGTCGATAAAGGCGGAATTTGGGTTGACAACGAGCTGGCGGGCTATCGCATCGCCGGTAACAAACTGCATACGCTAAGCGACAAACAGATTGCGCGCCAGCGCCTGCAAACCGGCATGGTGTTCCAGCGCTTTAACCTGTTCCCACACAAAACCGCGCTGGAGAACATCATCGAAGGGCCGTGTCGCGTGCTGCTGCGCCCAAGGCGCGAAGCCAGCGAAGAGGCGATGGCGCTGCTCGATCGCGTGGGTCTGGCGCACAAAGCGCACGACTATCCGCAGTCGCTCTCCGGCGGCCAGCAGCAGCGCGTGGCGATTGCTCGTGCGCTGGCGATGAAACCCAAACTGATGCTGTTTGACGAACCCACCTCGGCGCTGGATCCGGAGATGGTGGGCGAAGTGCTGGCGGTGATGCGTCAGCTGGCAAAAGAGGGCACCACCATGCTGGTGGTCACGCACGAAATGGGCTTTGCCCGTGAGGTGGCCAATCAGGTGGTGTTTATGGACGAGGGACGGATTATCGAGCAGGGCGCACCGGAAGACATTCTGCTGAACCCGCAAAATCCACGGATGAAAAACTTTATCAACGCGATTCTTCTTTAAACATTACCGGGGTGAATATGAAAAAGCTGTTATTGAGTGCCATCAGTGCCGCCGTATTGCTGCAATCCTCTGCCTGGGCAGACATCGCCGTACCCGCGGCGATCAAAGAGAAAGGGCTGACGGTAGCGATCATGCCGAACTATCCGCCAATGGATTTTAAAGATCCGGCGACCAACCAGCTGACCGGCGTGGACTACGACCTCGGCCAGGCGATTGGTGAAAAACTCGGCGTTAAGATCAACTGGCAGGAGATCGCCTTCGAACAGATGGTGAACGCGGTGGTGACCAAGCGCGTCGATCTGGTGATGTCTGGCATGACGGACACCAAAGAGCGTCAGCAGGTGGTGAACTTTATCGATTACTTCAAAACCGGCCCGCAGTTCTACACCCAATCCGCGCGCAGCGACATCAACAGCGCGATGGATCTGTGCGGTAAGAAAGTCGGTACCAGCCGTCGCACCACCTTCCCGCAGGAGATTGCCAACTGGTCAAAAGCGCACTGTGAAGCGGCCGGTAAGCCGGCGATCATTGTGGTAGGTGCTGAAGGCACCGCCGATGCGCGCACCCAGCTGCGTCAGAACCGTCTGGATGGCGTGGTGCAGGGCAGTGAAACGTTGCCGTACATCATGGATCTGGAAAAGGGCAAATATAAGGCGCTGGATAAAGCCTTCTCCTTCCAGTACACCGGCATGGCGATTGGTAAAGATGCGGGCGAGCTGACCACCGCGATTCAGGCGGCTATCGACGCGATGATTGCCGATGGCACTTACCAGAAAATCCTCGGCAAATGGGGTCTGGCAGACAACGGCGTGGCGAAGGCGACCGTCAACCAGGGCTAAGGAGCGCGCAGATGCAACAACCGGGCGCAGTGCGCTGGCCGCAGGGTAAACGCGGCTGTATGGCGCTGGCGTTTGACCTCGACGGTCCCACCGGCGATGCCATGCTGAATGGCAGCCTGTGGTCAACGCCAGAGTATTTTACTTTTGGGGCTTACGGGCCGTACCGCGCGCTCGGGCGTCTGCTTGACCTGCTGCGCGCCTTCCACCTTCCCGCCACCTTCTTTGTGCCGGCGTGGGTGGTGGAGCAGTGGCCGCAGCAGTGTCAGGCGATTATCGAACAGGGCCACGAAGTGGCCTATCACGGCTATCGCCACGAATCCTTTTGGGCGATTTCACCGGATGAACAGCGCGCAGTCATGGCGAAATCCGCTGAAGTCTTTCACCAGCATCTGGGCATCACCGCCTGCGGTTTTCGTACGCCGTCGGGCGACTGGCATGCCGAAACGCCACAAATCCTGCGTGACGCGGGCGTGATCTACTCCAGCAGCATGCGCGGCGACGATCGTCCTTACAGCATTCCGGTGGCGGGCCATACGCCGCTGGTGGAGGTCCCCGGTAAGTGGGAGATGGATGATTACGCCTCGCTGGCCTACACGCGCCAGCCCGACTTCCCCAAAGGTGGCGACCGCATCGCCAGCTATGCGCACACGCGTGATAACTGGCAGCGCGAGTTCGATGGCGCGATGAATGAAGGCTTGTGCCTCACCACGCTGTTCCACCCGAAAATCTCCGGCCAGCCGGGACGCTTGCTGCTGCTGGAACAGCTGTTTGCACATATGACGGCGCGCGATGACGTTTGGTTTGCGCGCTGCGACGCGGTGGCGCAGTGGTATTTGCAGGAGCAACAGCATGACTGAACCTTCACGCTGGCCGCTGGGTTTCCAGTCGGCGGCGATCCTCACTATCGATTTCAACGATATTCACGGCATTCTCACTCAGGCTCCGGCAGTGGCGGGGCGCGATAAAACGCTGTCGGTGTGGCGCTACGGCACGCTGCGCGGCGTCGATCGCCTGCTGGCGCTGCTGGCAGAAAAGCAGCTCAAAGCCAGCTGGTGTATGCCCGCGATTGTCGCCGAACAGCAGCCGGAACTGGTGCAGCGCATCGTGACCGGCGGCCATGAAATCGCCTGCAGCGGCGATACCCACGAAGATTTCTCGCTGTTGACGCTGGAGCAGCAGATCGCCAGCGTGACGCGCGGCTGCGACAAGCTGGCGCAGATAACCGGACGCAAAATCACGGGGTTCCGTACGCCCGCCGGGCAGTGGAAACCGGGACTGGCGCAGGCGTTGATCGCACGCGGCATTAAATGGTCATCGAGCTGGCGCGGCGACGATATGCCGTATTTCCATCCCGGTACGCGTCTGGTGGAATTACCGATGCACTACACGCTGGAAGATGAGCCGTACTTCGCCTTTAACCTCAGCCCGGCTATTCCGCCGGGACAATCGCGCATCGCGCCGTATGGCGAAACTCTGGCGAATATGACGCAGGATTTCCACGGCTTCCACCGCTTTGGCCTGTGCTACTTGCTGCGCCTGCATCCGGAAATCATCGGCACCGCCGGACGCATTGGTTTGTTGCGGGCGCTGCTCGACATGCTGCAACAGCACAATGTGTGGATCGCCACCGCTGAGCAGGCGGCGGCACACTGGCAGACGCAGCCGGATAACGATGTCTGCCATCCGGCGGAGGTGTTTACCCGCATCACTGGAGGTGCGCATGGCGAACTCGCTTGATCAACTGGCGGCCTTTATCGCCGGGACGCGTTTTGCACAACTGCCTGAACCGCTGGTGGAGCAGGCGAAACGCCATCTGCTTGATACGCTCGGTGCTTCGCTGGCGGGCTGCGACAGCCCGATCTGGCGCGAGTGTCTGGCGCTGGTGCAGGCCGAAGGTGGCCGCGAACAGGCGCAGATTTGGGGCAGCGCGCAGCAGGCCAATCCGCGACAGGCGGCGTGGCTGAACGGCGTGGCGGGGCACATGTATGAACTCGACGATACCGGCGGCTGCGATCACTCCGGTGCGGTGGTGATCCCGGCGCTGCTGGCGGCTTTGCCGCTGGCGACGCAGCCGGTGGACGGGCAAGCGCTGCTGGTGGCGATGGTGATCGGCTATGACGTTGGCCGCCGCGTGTTAGAAGCCTGCGGCGGTTACTCGGCGCACAACGGCGCAGGCTGGCACTCTACCGCCAGCTGCGGCGTGTTTGGTGCGGCGGCGGCGGTCTGTTCGCTGCTGCAGCTGGATCGCGCGCAGTGTGCGTCTGCGCTGGGCATTGCCGCCAGCTTCAGCGGCGGTTTGTGGGGCTTTATTCACGATGGATCGCACACCAAGAAACTCCATGCCGCGCGCGCAGCAGAAGGCGGCGTACAGGCCGCGCTGCTGGCACAACGCGGTATCAGCGGCCCTTCAGTGGTGTTTGAACCGCGCTGGGGCGGCTTCCTGCAAACCTTAGCAGCGGAAACCCAGCAGCCGCAGGCTTTGACGGCCGATCTCGGCGAGGTGTGGAAACTGGCGCGCTGCTCAATCAAACCCTACGCTTCGTGCCGTGGCACCCACGCGGCGATTGATGCGCTGGGAATCCTGCTGCAACAGCATGATGTGCGGGTAGAGCAGATCGCTCGCATCGTGGTGGGCGTTAATCCGTTCCTGCTGGAGATGTGCGGCGGACGCGAGTTACACAGCCTGGCGGCGGCGCAGATGAGCCTGCCGTATGCGCTGGCGGCGCGCGCACTGTACGGCTCGGCGGAGCTGGCCAGTTATGACGACGCCAAACGCCTGCATCCCGATGTGGAAGCGTTGCTGGCACGTATTGAGCTGGTGATCGATGAGCAGCAGAGCCGCGACGACGAGCCGTGGGTGCGGCTGGAAACCGGGCAGGGCGCGCAGTGGCAGCAGCATGTGCCGGTGCCGTCAGGCGCGCCAACCAATCCGCTCACGCTGGATGCCTTGCTGGCGAAATACCGCAGTTTGGCCGCGCGCGTATTGCCGCTGGAGCAGGTCGAACGGCTCGAGGCGGTGTGTCTGGAGCTGGATGAAGTGGCGGATGTGCGGGAAGTGGTGGGGTTGTTGGGGATTGGGTGATTTTTTTTCTTTTTGGTGTGTGCTCGCTGTCCCGTTGGTAGGTGCACGCTGTCCCCCTCCTCGGTAGGTGCACGCTGTCCCCCTCCTCGGTCCTCCCCCATAAATGGGGGAGGAAGATGCTGCTATATGTGAGTTGGGAGCTGCATGTGGCAGCGTCTCCTTCCCCCGCTTGCGGGGGAAGGCCGGGATGGGGGACAGCGAGCACATTCAAACCACAGCGAGCACATTCAAACCACAGCGAGCACAAACTAAACCCTGCCCGCTAACCCCTCAATCCGCGCTATCGCTGCCAGCAAGCGCGCTTCGGTCACTGCTTCGGCCATGTTCTCCATATCCGGCGCATGCACCGATTCGCGCACAATCAGCGCCAGCTCACTCTCATCCAGCTCGGCAATCTCGCTCAGCGTCAGCGGCACGCCGCAATCGCGCGCCAGGCGCATCTCATCCAGCACTTCCTCATCGGTGCGGTTCTCCAGCGCCAGCAAACAGAGATTGCCGAAGCCGACCAGCAAGCCGTGCCCAAACTCGCGGGTTTTATCGCAGAAGGTAAAGCCTTCATAAATCGCGTGCGAAGCCGCCGCGTGTGCGCCGTTGCTCATCAGCGAGGTTAATCCCGCCCAGGTGAAAATCGCATCCAGCACCTGATCGAGCGACGCGCTGCTCTCACCACGCAGCACTGCGGCATGGGCTGCCGGTCCATGTTCACCAATCACGTCATAACAGATCTGGCTGTGCGCCAGTGACGAGAGCGCATTGCCCTCGCGTGCCGGATGACGTGCACTGACCGCGCGGAACTCGTACCACTTCGCCAGCGTATCGCCCAGCCCGGCGGCCAGCCAGCGGGCGGGCGCTTTAGCCAGCAGCTCGCTGTCAATGATCACCGCCGCCGGTGCCTGCGGCAGCGGGAAGATGTCGAAGAAATTGCCGTTATCGTCATAGCGAATACTCAGCGGCGTCACCGCGGAACAGGTGGCGGCGATGGTTGGCAGCGTGATCACCGGCACGCCAATCTGGGCGCCTACCGCTTTCACCGTATCCAGCGATTTACCACCGCCCACGCCAATCAGCACCTCGGCGTGCAGCTCGCTGGCCATCGTCGCCAGACGATTGATCTGATTGATCGAGGTTTCACCGCCAAACCACTCTTGAGCTAACAGCGTGACGTTGGCCGCCAGCAGCTGCGCGCGAACCTGCGCTTCTACTGCCTGCAACGCCTGATGGCCGCCAATCAGCAGCGCACGCTGTCCCAGTCCGGCGCAGATCGCGCCTAATTGGTTGATCACGCCCGCACCGCGCAGCACGCGCGCCGGGAAAACCAGATTCTGTTGTGTCATCACTTGTTCTCTGTGTAACGGACGCCGGGCAACACGCACAGCATCTCATAAAGGATATTGGCCGCCAGCTGCGAGGTCATACCGCTGATGTCGTACGGCGGCGAGACTTCCACCAGATCGCCGCCCACCAGATTGAGTCCACGGCAGCCGCGCACGATCTCCAGCCCTTGCATCGAGGTCAAACCGCCCACTTCCGGCGTGCCGGTGCCGGGTGCCCACGCGGGATCGAAGCTGTCGATGTCGTAAGAGAGATACACCGGGCCGTCGCCGATACGCGCGCGCACCTCGGCCATCAGCGGCGTCATGGAGCGATACCAGCACTGTTCGGCGGGCACCAGATGGAAGCCCTGATCGACGCCCCACTGAAAATCATCGGCGGCGTAACCTTGCGCACGTTGCCCGATTTGCACCACGCGCTGGCAGTCGAGCAGGCCCTCTTCCACCGCGCGGCGGAACGTGGTGCCATGCGCGATCTTCTCGCCAAACATCTCGTCGTTGGTGTCGGTGTGGGCATCAATGTGAATCAGCCCCATCGGCCCATGCTTCTTCGCCAGCGCGCGCAAAATCGGCAGCGTCAGCGTGTGATCGCCGCCCAGCGTTAACGGGATAATCGGCCAGTTATTCAGCTCGGTATAATAGTTTTCAATGATATCGACTGATTTCAGCAGGCTGTAAGTGTTGATCGGCACATCACCGAGATCGCCGACGCGCAGCGAATCAAAGGGCGCGGCGCCGGTGGCCATGTTGTAGGGTCGGATCATGACTGAATCGGCGCGGATGGCGCGTGGGCCATAGCGCGTACCGCTGCGCTGCGAGGTGCCGATATCCAGCGGAATGCCGACGAACGCCACATCCAAATCGGCTGGTGATTCAGCGGCGGGTAAACGCATCATGGTGCCGCGTCCGGCGAAACGGGGCATTTCGTTGCCGCCTTGCGGCTGGGGGAAATCGGTCATCACGCACTCCTTCAGTCAGGTAAAACCCATCATTACCCAGCCCGCGCGCCGGAAAAATCCTTGACAGCCGATAATCACTTCAGAGATTACTTAACTTTAGTCAGCAATCTCTGAAGGAAAATCGGTGCAGACGCTTCCCAATCTTAAACTGCTGCAGGTGTTCGCCAGCGTGGTGGAAAATCAGGGCTATTCGCGCGCGCAGCAGGCGCTGAACATGACCACGCCGGCCATCAGCGCCTACATGAGCGAGCTCGAGAGCCAGCTCGGTTTTATCCTCTGTCAGCGCGGGCGCGGCGGCTTTACCCTGACCAGCAAAGGCGAGCAGTTTTATCGCTACTGTCAGGAGATGCTGGCGACGCTGGCGGGTTGGCAGGAGCAGGTTGAGACGCTGAAAAGCGCGCAGGGCGGCACTTTCTCGCTTGGCGTGGTGGACGCCACCGTCACCGATAGCACGCTGGATCTGCCTGCCGCTATCGCCCGCTTTAACCAGCGCTTTCCGGCGGTGTTCTTTAATCTGAGCGTGCGCGATCCCAATGAGTTGCAGCAGCAGTTGCTGGAGGATCGGCTCGATTTGGCGATTGGGCACTTTCCGCTGCGCGCCAGCAATCTGGTGACTATTCCGCTTTACGAAGAACAGCATTGGCTCTATTGCAGCCCGCAACATCCGCTGGCTGAGGGCCATCCGGATGTGCGCACCGTGCAGCAGACCGGCATGGTGACGCGGCGTTACTGGAATCAGCAGGAGCTGAACAAGCGCGGCTTCCGCCAGAGCAACGCTTCAGTGGAGAGCATCGAAGCGCAGCTGACGCTGATTCTCTCTGGCCGCTTCATTGGCTATTTGCCCGAACACTACGCGCGCAGCGGGGAACTGCAGGGCACGCTGCGCCGCCTGCTGCCGCACCATTTCCACTTCCGCGCGCCTTTCTCTTTTGCGTTCCGCCGTGGGCGCGCGCGTGAAACCTTAATCCGCGCGATGCGTGAAATTCTGAATCCAGCGCGAAAAAATAGCAGCGAAAGCTGACGCTGCGCCAATACTGTGTAAAAATACAGGCCAATTCAGCAAACAGTAACGAAAATGGCCCTGACAGCAGCGATAAAAAGCCAGATTGCGCAATGGTATAAGGCGCTGCAGCAGCAGGTTCCTGACTTTATCCCGCGCGCGCCGCAGCGCCAGATGATTGCCGAAGTGGCGAAAAGTCTGGCCGGTGACGAAGGTCGTCATCTGGCGATTGAAGCGCCCACCGGCGTCGGCAAAACCCTTTCTTATTTGATTCCCGGCATTGCGGTGAGCCGCGCCGAGGAGAAGCGGCTGGTGATCAGCACCGCCAACGTGGCGTTGCAGGACCAGATCTTCAGCAAGGATCTGCCGCTGCTGAAGAAAATCATCCCCGATCTCACTTTTACTGCCGCCTTTGGCCGTGGACGCTATGTTTGTCCGCGCAACCTTGCGGCGCTGGCGGCGACCGAAGATCAGCAGGGCGATTTGCTGCTCTATCTGGATGAAGAGGCGGTCACCGGCTCGAAAGAGGAGCAGAAATTCTGCGCCAAGCTAGAGAAGCAGCTCAGTAGCTACCGCTGGGATGGCTTGCGCGATCACACCGATGTCAACATCGAGGACAGCTTGTGGCAACGCCTCTCCACCGACAAAGCCAACTGCCTCGGGCATCACTGTCGCTGGTATCGCGAATGCCCGTTCTTTGTCGCGCGTCGCGAAATTGAGCAGGCGGATGTGGTGGTCGCCAACCATGCGTTGGTGATGGCGGCGATGGAGAATGAATCGGTGCTGCCACCGGCGAAAAACCTGATGCTGGTGCTGGACGAAGGCCATCATCTGCCGGAAGTGGCGCGCGATGCGCTGGAGATGAGCGCAGAGATCACGCCCGGCTGGAGCAGTTTGCAGCTCGATCTGTTTGTGCGGCTGGTGGAAACTATCATGGCGCAGTTCCGCCCAAAATCGCCGCCGCCGCTCACCAATCCGGAACGCCTGAAAGGCCACTGCGATGAAATGCGCGAGCTGCTGCAGATCCTGTGCGATGCGCTCAATCCGCTGCTGCCGGGCCATAATCAGCCGGGCGAGTTCCGCTTTGTATTGGGTGAATTGCCGGAAGAGCTGCTGAGCCTGTGCGCGCGGCTGTTCAAGCTGAGTGACGCGCTGCGCGGCTTAAGCGAAGGCCTGCTCAACGAGTTGGGCGAGCAAACCGGGAAAGCCGATATCATGCGGCTGCATAAAGCTATCATTCAGCTCAATCGCCACTTCGGCTGGTTCGAGTCGATCAGCAAACTGTGGCGGCTGGCGGCGATGGAGAAAGCTTCCAATGCGCCGGTGTCGAAGTGGATTACGCGTGAGATCCGTGAAGGCCAGGCGCATCTGCTGTTCCACTGCGCGGGCATTCGCGTGAGCGATCAGCTGGAAAAAATCCTGTGGCGCAAAATCCCGCATGTGGTGGTGACCTCGGCCACTTTGCGCTCGCTCAACAGCTTCAACCGTTTGCAGGAGATGTCCGGCCTGAGTGAGAAAGCCGGCGACCGCTTTGTGGCACTGGATTCACCGTTTAACCATATCGACCAGGGCAAGCTGGTGATTCCGCAGATGCAGTTTGAGCCGCAGATGGCGCAGGAAGCGGAGCACATTGCCGAGATGGCGCGCTTTTTCCGCCAGCAGATCGCCGAAGAGAAGCACAAAGGGGTGCTGGTGCTGTTCGCCAGTGGCCGCGCGATGCAGCAGTTTGTCGCACATATTCCTGATCTGCGCCTGTCGATGCTGGTGCAGGGCGATCAGCCGCGTTCGCGCCTGGTGGCGCTGCATCGGGAACGCGTCGAAGCCGGTAAAATCAGTATTCTGGTCGGGCTGCAATCGTTCGCCGAAGGGCTGGATTTGAAAGGCGATCTGCTGTCGCAGGTGCATATCCATAAAATCGCTTTTCCACCGGTGGACAGTCCGGTAATTTTGACCGAGGGCGAATGGCTGAAGAGCCTGAAACGCTATCCGTTCGAAGTGCAGAGCTTGCCGAGCGCCTCCTTTACCTTGATTCAGCAGGTAGGACGTTTGATTCGCAGCCACAGCTGCTTTGGCGAAATCGTGATTTACGATCGCCGCCTGCTCAACAAAGCCTATGGCAGCCGACTGCTGGCCGCGCTACCGGTGTTCCCGATTGAGCAACCGCCGATGCCGGAAGCCAGCAGTGACAAGACGAAAAAACGTCGCAGTAAGAAAATCTAACGATCAATTTTTGGCAGCCGCACGGCGGCGCGCCCTGGAAGCGGGAATGCCTGATGGAACTGAATAAAATTATTAAAGAGATTGGGCGCGGTAAAAATCACGCGCGCGATATCGATTTCGCCACCGCGCAGGCGCTCTACAGCGCGATGCTGGCCGGTGACGTGCCGGAGCTGGAGCTCGGTGGCGTGCTGATTGCGCTGCGCATCAAGGGCGAAGGCGAAGAGGAGATGCGCGGTTTTTATCACGCGATGCAGCAGCAGATGATGCAGTTGCAGGCACCCGCTAACCGGCCCATGCCGATTGTCATTCCCAGCTACAATGGCGCGCGCCGTCAGGGCAATCTGACGCCGCTGCTGGCGCTGCTGCTGGTGAAGCTGGGCTTCCCGGTGCTGCTGCACGGCGTCAGCGACGATCCTACGCGCATCACCACCGAAGCGGTGCTGGCAGCGCTGGACATCGCGCCTGTCACCTCCGCCGCACAGGCGCAGGCGAAGCTGGATAACGGCGAACTGGCGTTTATCACCATCGACCATCTGTGTGCGCCAATGGCGCAACAGCTGTCGCTGCGCTGGCGCATGGGCGTGCGTAACAGCGCGCATACGCTGGCGAAACTGGCGACGCCGTTTGCCGAACGTGCTGCGCTGCGCCTGGCCAGCGTCTCGCATCCGGAATATGTGCCGCGCGTGGGGAAATTCTTCCAGGATATCGATGCACCGGCGATTCTGCTCAACGGGACCGAAGGCGAGGTGTATGCCAATCCGCAGCGCTGCCCGGCGATTAACTACATTCGTGGCGCGGGTGCAGAAGCGGAAGTGTGGGTTGAGCGCCAGCCGGAAGTCAGTGTGGAACTGCCGGAAAGCAAAAGTGCACAGGACACCGCCGCGTGGATCAATCAGGTATTAGCCGGGGAACGCGCGGTGCCGCAGGCGCTGCGTTTGCAGCTGGCGTGTTGTTTGATGGCGACCGGTGAATCGGCTAGCCTGGCGGATGCAGAAGTGAAGTTACAGTTGGCGGGGATGTGAAGAATAAAGCCATTGAATTAAGCGCCTCATTTACAGCGCACACAAGCTGTAGCGGCGCGATTAATCGCGCTGTTCAATGGCGGCAATGTCGCCATCCCGCTATTGCATAATAAATTGCGCCGCGACGGCACGAGCAAGCATCCGCCATTCCTGGCGACCGCCCTTACGCTTTCGCCAGCACGCGCTCTACCAACTGCTGCCAGAAGGTAATACCGATCGGCAGCAGCTCATCATTAAAATCGTAATTGGCGTTATGCAGCGGTGCGGACGGCGTCGCGCCATCGGCACCCAGCCAGAAATAGGCGCCGGGGCAGGCTTGCATCATGCAGGCAAAATCTTCCGAAGCCATTGAAGGGTTCACCTGCCAATGCACCTGCGCCTCGCCGAGCAGATCAACCGCGACCGCACGCACCTGTTCGGCTTGCTCCGCATGGTTGGCGGTGACCGGATAACCGGGATACCAGTGAATCTCGCCGCTGACGCCAAATGGGCGCGGCAACGTAGTGACAAAATCCTCGATCAGACCGCGCACGCGATTGCGCACGTCGGTCTGCAAACATCGCACCGTGCCGCGCAACACAATCTGCTCAGGAATGACGTTAATCGCTTCGCCGCCGTGAATCTGCGTCACGCTCACCACAGCCGAAGCCAGTGGCGACAGACGACGCGACGGAATGGTTTGCAGCGCCAGAATCAGCTCGGCGGCGACCACCATGGGATCGGCCCCGCTTTCCGGCATCGCCGCATGGCAGCTTTTACCGTGCAGCGTAATTTCGAACGAGTCGAGTGACGCCATCATCGCATCCGGATTCACCGCCAGCGTGCCCACCGGCATGCCCGGCCAGTTGTGCATGGCGTAAACCGCATCCATCGGGAAGCGCTGGAACAGGCCTTCTTCCACCATCTTGCGCGCGCCACCGAGATTCTCTTCGGCGGGCTGGAAGATGAAATGAATAGTACCGCTGAAGTTGCGCGTAACCGCCAACTGACAAGCCGCCGCCAGCAGAATCGAAGTGTGACCATCGTGACCGCAGGCATGCATAACGCCGGCTGTTTGCGACTTCCACTGCGGCGCGCCTTTTTCGGTGATCGGCAGCGCATCCATATCGGCGCGCAGACCAATAACCGGTCCGGGACCGTTCTCTAAGGTGCCGATTACGCCGGTGCCCGCTAAGCCACGAAATACCTGTAATCCGGCCTCGGTGAGGACCTGTGCGACGAGCTCGCTGGTCTGCTGCTCCTGGTAACCCAGCTCAGGATGTTGGTGTAACTGACGACGCCAGTTGAGGGCGTTTTCCAGCAGTGCAGCAGGCAGGCTCATAAGGTAAGACTCTCCATTAGCAGCGTGAGCTGCAAAATAATGTATTTACTGTAGTGGCAAGCGTATGGCGGCGTCTATCGCGGAACGGAATAATTTGGCTATAGGGTATAGCGGAATGGAATATAGCGAATGGGCTGTTAAGCGCCTTCTCCCGCTTGCGGGAGAAGGCTGGGATCAGGGGAAAGCTGCACAATGTTGAAAGGTGCGCGCTGTCCCTCACCCTAACCCTCTCCCGCAGGCGGGAGAGGGGATTGGCGGCGTGCGCGGGTTGGACGTTATTTCTGCATCGGCAGGTTGAGACCGTGCTCCTGCGCGCAGCTTTGCGCTAATTCGTAACCGGCATCCGCGTGACGCATTACGCCGGTGGCCGGATCGTTCCACAGCACGCGGCCCAGACGCGCATCGGCTTCTTTGCTGCCGTCACACACAATCACCACGCCGGAGTGCTGCGAGAAGCCCATGCCGACGCCGCCGCCATGATGCAGACTCACCCAGGTCGCGCCGCCTGCGGTGTTCAGCAGGGCATTGAGCAGCGGCCAATCGGATACCGCATCCGAGCCGTCTTTCATCGCTTCGGTTTCACGGTTCGGTGACGCCACGGAACCGCAATCCAGATGGTCGCGACCGATGACGATCGGCGCTTTCAGCTCGCCGTTACGCACCATTTCGTTGAACGCCAGCGCCGCTTTGTGGCGCTCGCCGAGACCCAGCCAGCAGATACGCGCCGGTAAGCCCTGGAAGGCGATACGCTCCTGCGCCATGTCGAGCCAGCGATGCAGATTCTGGTGATCCGGGAACAGCTCTTTCAGCTTGGCATCGGTTTTGTAGATATCTTCCGCATCACCTGACAGCGCCACCCAGCGGAACGGGCCTTTGCCTTCGCAGAACAGCGGACGAATATAGGCCGGCACAAAACCCGGGAAATCGAAGGCATTTTTCACGCCCTCATCCAGCGCCACCTGACGGATGTTATTGCCGTAATCCACGGTCGGGACGCCCATGTGATGGAAATCCAGCATCGCCTGCACATGTACCGCCATTGAAGCGCGCGCGGCTTTTTCCACCGCTTTCGGGTTGCTGACACGCTCGGCTTCCCAGCGCGCCAGATCCCAACCAACCGGCAGATAACCGTTAATCGGATCGTGTGCTGAGGTCTGATCGGTGACGATGTCCGGCTTCATGCCGCCCGCTTTGGCACGTTTCACCAGCTCCGGCACGATTTCAGCGGCGTTGCCCAGCAGACCAACAGAAATGGCACGCTTCTCTTTGTTGGCCTGATCAATCAGCGCCAGTGCTTCGTCCAGCGTATAGGCTTTGTGGTCGACGTAGCGGGTGCGGATACGGAAATCGATACGTGTTTCCTGGCACTCAATCGCCAGCACGCTGGCACCGGCTAACACACCCGCCAGCGGTTGTGCGCCGCCCATGCCGCCCAAACCGGCGGTGAGGATCCAGCGGCCGCTGAGATCGCTGTCGTAATGCTGACGACCCGCTTCAGCGAAGGTTTCGAAGGTACCTTGCACGATGCCCTGCGCACCGATGTAGATCCACGAACCGGCGGTCATCTGGCCGTACATCATCAGGCCTTTTTGATCCAGCTCGTGGAAGTGATCCCAGTTGGCCCAATGCGGCACCAGATTCGAGTTAGCCAGCAGCACGCGCGGCGCATCGGCATGCGTACGGAACACGCCCACCGGTTTACCGGACTGGATGAGCAGCGTCTCTTCCGGCTGCAGGGCGCGCAGCGAACGCAGGATCTGCTCAAAGCACTCCCAGTTACGCGCGGCTTTACCGATGCCGCCGTACACCACCAGATCTTCCGGGCATTCTGCCACGTCAGGATCGAGGTTGTTCTGGATCATGCGGTAAGCCGCTTCAATCAACCAGTTGGCGCAGTGCAATTCATTACCGCGCGGCGCACGGATTTCACGGGCTACAGCCTGAGTCAAAGTTTCGCTCATCATCGATTCCTTAATTAACAGTCTTACGCTGGCTTGGAAGCAGCGCGGTAAGAGATTCAGGCCATGCAGGAGCGCTGGCCCACAGACGCATGGATTCGATATCCGGCGCCAGTAAACGGTCGTGATCGAGGAAGGCCACCTTCTCGCGAATGCGGCTCATCTCTTGCTCCAGCGTCGGCGAACTCTGCAGCGGACGATGGAAATCAATGCCTTGTGCCGCAGCCATCGCCTCAATGCCGACCACAGCGGCGGTGTTGAAGCACATGCTGCCGAGGCGGCGGGCCGCGTAGGTCGCCATCGAGACGTGATCTTCCTGGTTAGCGGAGGTTGGCAGGCTGTCAACGCTGCCCGGATGCGCCAGCGATTTGTTCTCAGACGCCAGCGCTGCAGCAGTGACCTGCGCAATCATAAAGCCGGAGTTAACGCCGCCATCATTGACGAGGAACGGCGGTAAACCGGAAAGGCCGGTATCCAGCAGCAGCGCCAGACGACGCTCGGAGATCGCGCCGATTTCGGCAATCGCCAGCGCCAGAATATCAGCGGCGAAGGCCACCGGCTCGGCGTGGAAGTTACCGCCGGAAATCACATCGCCACTGTCGCTGAACACCAGTGGATTATCGGAGGCGGCGTTGGCTTCAATCTGCAACACGCGCGCGGCGTGCGACAGGTTATCGAGGCAGGCGCCCATCACCTGTGGCACGCAGCGAATCGAGTAGGGATCCTGCACGCGGCCGCAGTGGGTGTGTGAGCCGAGGATTTCACTGCCAGCTAATAAAGAGGAGACGGCAGCGGCAACGTTGATCTGTCCCAGCTGGCCGCGCGCTTCGTGGATCCGCGCATCGTAAGGTTTCACCGAGCCTTTAATCGCTTCCAGCGACAGTGCGCCGGCCATCAGGCCCGCCGCGAACAGGTTTTCCGCTTCGAACAACCCGCGCAGCGCCAGCGCATTCGAAACCTGCGTGCCGTTGAGCAGCGCCAGACCTTCTTTGGGGCCCAGCACAATCGGCTGCAGGCCAACGCGCGCTAAACCTGCGGTCGCGGGGATTAACTCGCCATCGACGTGTACCTGACCTTCGCCCAGCAGCATCAGGGAAAGATGTGCCAGCGGGGCCAGATCGCCTGACGCGCCCACCGAACCTTTCTCCGGGATGCACGGCATCACACCGGCGTTGAACAACGCCAGCAGCGCTTCAATCAGTTCGATACGCACGCCAGAGTGACCGCGCGCCAGGCTGATAATTTTGGTCGCGACCACCAGACGCGACACGTTGTCCGGCAGCAAATCGCCGAGGCCAACGCTGTGCGACAGCACCAGATTGCGCTGCAGCTCGGCCAGCCGCGCCGAAGGGATCTGGGTTTGCGCCAGCTTGCCGAAACCGGTGTTGATGCCGTACACCACGTTGCCGGATGCGACGATGGCATCGACGGTTTCATGGGCACGCGCAATCGCTGCGCGCGCATCATCGGCCAACGTGAGCGTTACCTTGCTTTGATAGATGGTGCGCAAGGTAGCGAGGTCCACTTCACCGGGAACGAGGCGAATTTCCTGAACCGAACCTGACATAGTCTACTCCTGTCTATACAAGTGATCTGGCATGAATGGGACGCCGATATTTTGCGATGTGGCTGTCCGATTTGCCGTGGATTGCGATGAGTGAAGCATAAGTGTCTAATCTTGTCTATACAAGTAGCAAGCGCTATGCCAGATTGTTCACGTTCTGTGAAATACGACGCAATGCGCGTTATGCGGTGTAAACGCAGCGGGATTGCACCGCAGCAGGGCGAAAGCTGCACCAATGCTGGGCGCCTTGCACAATTAGATGTATATACATTTACGGGCTGAGACAGTAAACTTTGGGCATTATTCTTTAAAGGAACAGGAAATGGCGGAGCAAACAGCAGTAGCACAGCTGGCTGCGGCGATGGGCGATGAGCCTGCGCCGATTTACCAGCGGGTGAAGCAGGCGATCGTCAGCCAAATCCGCGAAGGTCACTGGAAAGCCAACCAGCGCGTGCCGTCTGAAAGTGAACTGGTGAACGAGCTGGGCGTCAGTCGTATGACCATTAACCGCGCGCTGCGTGAACTCACCAGCGAGGGTTTTCTGGTGCGCATGCAGGGCGTGGGCACCTTTGTCGCGGAGATGAAGGGCTACACCGCGATGCTGGAAGTGCACAACATCGCAGATGAGATCGCGCAGCGTGGCCATCGTCACAGCTGCAAGATTTTGTCGATTGGGCAGATGAAGGCCGATCCGGAACAGGCGGCGGTGCTGGGGTTATCCACCGGGCAAACGCTGTTCCATTCGCTGATTGTGCATTACGAAAACGATCTGCCGGTACAGCTGGAAGATCGCTTGGTCAATCCACTGGTGGCTCCGGATTATCTCAGCCAGGATTATCAGCAGCTGACGCCGTACACCTATTTGATGCGCGTTGCGCCGCTGACCGCTGGTGAGCATATTGTGGAAGCGGTGCTGCCGGATCTGCGTCAGCGTAAGCATCTGGCGCTGGATGAACATGAGCCGTGCCTGCTGATTCGTCGTCAGACGTGGAGCGACAACAAGATTGTGACCTACGCGCGCCTGTTGTATCCGGGATCGCGTTATAAGTTGCTGGGGCGCTTTAGAGGACACGGCTAAGCGTGACAAATAACAGTCTGGCATCCGGCGTTTGCGGTGCCAGCTCAAGCTTTTCATCCAGCCACCAGATCCCCTGATCCACTTCCAGCATCTCCCCAGCCGATGTTTGCCATTCTCCCGCCAACACCCACGCCACGCCGTTTTCACTGCTGGCCGTTTTTTGCTCAACGGTAACCTGAGAACGCCAGCTGTCGCGGCGCGTCATGATATTAAAATCCTCACAGCTGCCGCGAATGCGGGCGTCAATCGCCCATTCACCGGGAAACGGCCAAGGTCGATGCGGCTGTAAAACGTGTTCCCCGTGATCGCCGCGCAACAGCACGCTATCGCCGTGCAGCAGGGTAATCACGCGATCGATGCCGGGAAAAGGTGAAAACGGCCCGTCGGCGGAGATGGTAGCGATGCTGGCGCGCCAGGCAAACTGCGCGTCGCCCGGCGGATAACTGACGATTTCTCGTGTTTCACCGCCGCCGTTGCGCCAGCGGCTGACCGGAAGCTGGTCGTAGGCAAAACGGGTGCTCATTGTAACGCCCTCATCGCCCCGGCAAAGTTCGCTGCTGCACGCTCTTCTGCCGCATGATGGCCTTCGCTGATTACCTGCTTGCCCGCCACAAACACGTCGCGGATCTGTTCGCGCTGGCCGCCAAACAGCCAGCGGTTCAACAGCGCTGTGCTGCTAACGCTGCTGAGGAACGCGTCTTCAGCCAGCACCAGCCAGTCAGCACGTTTGCCTATCGCCAGTTCACCCGCCGGCAAACCACATGCCTGCGCGCCGCCCTGTGCGGCTTGCTGCCACAGCAGATCGCCTACGGAAGGTTGATTGGACAAGGTGATGCGGTTGCGACGACGATCGCGCAGTCGCTGGCCGTACTCCAGCCAGCGCAGCTCTTCCAATGCGCTAAGCGACACGTGGCTGTCGGAGCCAATGCCCCAGCGGCCGCCGCGCGCGATGTACTCGACTGCCGGGAAAATGCCGTCGCCGAGGTTGGCTTCCGTGGTCGGACACAATCCCGCTACCGCGCCGCTTGCCGCCATGCGCTGAATTTCGTCGTCATCAAGATGAGTGGCGTGAATCAAGCACCAGCGCTGATCGACCGCGAAGCGATTGAGCAGCCACGCCACCGGACGCTCACCGCTCCACGCCAGGCTGTCGTTAACCTCTTTCTCCTGCTCGGCGACGTGAATGTGCACCGGCACATCCTGCGGGCAGGCGGCTAATACTTCGTGCATCTGCGCTTCATTTACCGCGCGCAGCGAATGGAAGCAGATGCCATGATTAAGCAGCGGCTTATCCGCGCTCCAGCTCGCCACGCGCTGCTGCTGTTGCAGATAGGCGTCGGTTTGCTGAATGAAACGGCGCTGGCCATCGCTGGCCGGCTGCGAACCAAAACCGCTGTAGCTGTAGAGCACCGGCAGCAAGGTTTGACCGATGCCGGCGGTCTCCGCTGCCGCCATCAGTGCCAGCTGCATGGCATCATCGGCGTAGGGTTTGCCGTGCGCATCGTGGTGCAAATAGTGGAATTCCGCCACCTGGCTGTAACCGCCTTTCAGCATGTCGATGTAGAGATGCGTGGCGATAGCGCCAACCTGCTCGGGCGACAAGCGCTGCACCATGCGATACATCAAATCGCGCCATGTCCAGAAGCTGTCCTGCGGATCGCCCGCCACTTCAGCCAATCCCGCCATCGCGCGCTGGAAGGCGTGTGAATGCAGATTCGCTATCGCCGGAATCACCGGTCCGGCAAGACGCGTGGCATCGCCGGGCTCGCTGTTGGGCGCGAGTTGGGTGATCTGTCCGGTTGCGTTGGTGGTAATCAGCACGCGCTCATGCCAGCCGTCGGCCAGCAGTACGCGTGGGGCAAAATAGGTTGTCATGGTTGATCCTGCATGGCGGAAAGTTGTATATACATATACATACTTTGAAGCGCAGTGTAAATCGCCGAACGCGAAGGGGAGTGGGATGGCAGAAACAGAGCAGATCGACAGCCTGTGGCTGGGGGCCGACATCGTTACGATGCGTGACGGGCACTACAATCTGATTGCCGACGGCGTGCTGGCGGTCAATCAGGGAAAACTGATTTGGGTGGGGCCACGCAGTGAATGCCCGGCTTTTGCCGCGCGCGAACAGCACCAATTTTCCGGCGGCATCATCACGCCCGGTCTGGTGGATTGCCATACGCATCTGGTGTTTGGCGGCGATCGCAGCCAGGAGTTTGAGCAGCGTCTTAATGGTGTGAGCTATGCAGAAATCGCTGCACAGGGCGGCGGCATTCTCTCCACGGTGCGCGCCACCCGCGCGGCCTCGCAGCAAGAGCTGGTGGCAAGTGCGCGCTGGCGGCTGGATCGCCTGCTGGCGGAAGGCGTCACCACGGTAGAGATTAAATCTGGTTACGGTCTCGATGAAGCCAGCGAACTGACCATGCTGCGCGCCATTCGTGAGTTGGCGGAAACGGTGCCTGCCGATGTGCAGGCCACTTGCTTAGCCGCGCACGGTTTCCCGCCGGAGTTTAAAGACAATCCGCAAGGCTGGATCGATATCATCTGCCAGCGGCTGTTACCGCAGGTGAAAGCAGAAGGGTTGGCGGATGCGGTGGATGCGTTTTGCGAGCATTTGGCCTTTTCTCCTGAGCAAGTTCGCACGGTCTTTGATGCCGCCAAAGCATTGGGCATGCCGGTGAAACTGCACGCCGAGCAGCTTTCGGCGCTGGGCGGCGCGGCACTGGCGGCCAGTTACGGTGCGCTCTCCGCCGATCATCTGGAGTACGCCACCGCAGCGGATGCGCAAGCGATGGCGCAGCACGGCACCGTGGCGGTGTTGCTGCCGGGCGCGTTTTATCTGTTGCGTGAAACCCAGCGTCCGCCGGTTGCACTGTTCCGTGAACACGGCGTACCGATGGCGCTGGCCAGCGATGCCAATCCGGGCACCTCACCGGCGCTTTCGCTGCGACTGATGTTGAACATGGGCTGCACGCTGTTTGGTTTGACGCCGGAAGAGGCGTTAGCGGGCGTGACCTTGTGGGGCGCCAAAGCGCTGGGATTACAGCACTCGCACGGTTCGCTGGAAGCGGGCAAGGTGGCGGATTTTGTTCACTGGCCGCTGGCGCGTCCGGCTGAGCTGGTTTACTGGCTGGGCGGCGAATTGCCGTGCCAGGTTATTTATCGTGGAGAAGCGCAATGACACCTTTTCATTTCACCGCCGGTAAGATTCCGCTGCTGGTCAGCATTCCTCACGCCGGCACGCAGTTAACGCCGGAAGTGGACGCCGGCCTGAGCGACGCAGCGCGCGGCCTGCCGGATACCGATTGGCACTTGCCGCTGCTGTACGATTTTGTGCGCGATCTCGGCGCCAGCGTGTTAATTGGTCACTATTCACGTTTTGTCATTGACCTTAATCGGCCGGCGGATAATCAGCCGCTCTACACCACGGCGACCACCGGCTTGTATCCGGAAACCCTGTTCGACGGCAGCCCCACCTTTGCACCGGGTAAAACGCCGAGCGCCGAGGTACGCCAGGGTTATCTGGACACGATTTGGCAGCCTTATCATCAACAGCTGCAGCAGGAGCTGGCACGCCTGAAAGCTGAACATGGTTACGCGCTGCTGTTTGATGCGCACTCGATCGCCTCGGTGATCCCGCGGCTGTTTGAGGGGCGTTTACCGGATCTCAACATCGGTACTAATGATGGCGCCAGCTGTTCAACGGCGGTGATCAACGCGATCAAACAGGTGTGTCATGCGCAAAACGATTACAGTTGGATCGCGAACGGACGCTTTAAAGGCGGCTATATTACCCGCGCCTACGGCCAGCCGGAGCAAGGCGTGCAGGCGGTGCAGCTGGAGCTGGCGCAGCTCAATTATATGGATGAAACCTCGCCGTTTGCCTGGCAGCAGGATCGCGCAGCGCAGCTGCAGAAGGTACTGAAACCGCTGATGCAGGCGTTTCTAGACGCCGGTAAATCGAACTAAATCCCCGCACCTATTCGTAGCGGCGCAATTTATTGCACGTTATTCAGATTGGCAATGTGGTCGCCATTCATACGCGCGATTAATCGCGCCGCTACGATTCGTGAGCCTGCACCACCACAATGCACACCTTGCCTCCTCGCGGTGCAATATTACGTCCATCGCGTGACCATCTCCCTGAATTTGCGGCTTTGCCGATTTGGCATAGTGCTTGCTAGGTTGTATGTACAAGTAAAGACCGCGCAGCGATTATGAATTTTTATACTGGCTGGCTCACAAAAAGCTTATGCCGACAATGATCTGCCGCACGCTAACTTGTATATACATGAAAGGTCATCTGCAAATATTGCATAAGCAGAGACTGCCAAATTCGATTAATAGCCAGGAGATGCCGCATGACGCACCGCGCCCCGATTCGCCGTTTTTGCCTCACGACCCTGTTTGCCAGCCTGATGATCAGCGGCATTGCCGTCCAGGCGAAAGAGTGGAAATCGATCACCATCGCTACCGAAGGCAGCTACGAACCCTGGAACCTGACGCTGCCGGGCGGCAAGTTGGGCGGCTTTGAACCGGAACTGATGGAAGACCTGTGCAAGCGCATGGGCATTCAGTGCAAGCTGGTGGTGCAGAACTGGGACGGCATGATCGCCGGCCTCAACGCCGGAAAATATGACGTGATCATGGATGCGATTGTCATCACGCCAGAGCGCAAAAAAGTGGTTAACTTCACCACGCCATACGCTTCAACGCCCGCCACCTTTATTACCACTAAAGACAATCCGCTGCTGCCGGCCGATCACAACATCATCAAGCTGCATGACGACGAGAAAGCGATCAACGCGGCAATTGCCCCACTGAAAGCGGCGCTGAAGGGCAAAACCATTGGTATCGCCTCCGGCACGGTTTACACGCCCTTTATCGACAAGTACTTCAAAGGCGATACCGAGGTACGCGAATACACCTCTTCGGCGGATGCGATGCTCGATCTGCAATCCGGTCGTATCGATGCGGTGTTCGATGACGTGACCTTTGCGCAATCGATGCTGGCGCGCAAAGAGAACAACAATCTGGTCTTCAGCGGCCCACAGCTCGGCGGTCCAATTTGGGGCGAGGGCGAAGCAATGGGCGTGCGCATGGCGGATAACGATCTGAAAGCCAGGCTGGATGAGGCGATCCATGCCGCGCTGGCTGACGGCACGGTGAAAAAGCTCAGTGAGAAGTGGTTTAAAACTGACGTAACTCCGTAAGTGAGGTGAAAGATGATGAGCCTGCTGAGTTTTGGTGCTGATGGTTGGGGCCGCCTGATCCTGAGCGCCGCCTGTACCACGCTGCTGCTGTCGCTGGTGGCGCTGATGATTGGTGCGGTGGTCGGTTCCGGTGTGGCGGCCGCCAAATTATCGCCTCAGCGCTGGCTGCGCTGGTTGGGTGAAGGCTATTCGGTGGTGTTTCGCGGCATCCCGGAACTGCTGGTGATCTACCTGTTCTATTTTGGTGGATCCGGCCTGATTACGCTGGTTGGGCAGATGTTCGGCGCAGATGGCTTTATCGAAGCGCCGCCGTTCCTGATTGGGGCGCTGGCCATCGGGCTCATCTCGGGTTCGTACCAGGGTGAAGTGTATCGTGCGGCGCGTCTGGCGCTGGCCAAAGGCGAAGTGGAAGCGGCGGTGGCGATTGGCATGCCGCGCTGGCGCATCGCGCAACGCATTCTGCTGCCGCAGGTGGTGCGTTACGCGCTGCCGGGCATGTCGAACGTGTGGCAGATGAGCTTGAAAGACTCGGCGCTGGTGTCGGTCACCGGCATCGTCGAGCTGATGCGCGCCAGCCAGGTTGCGGCGGGATCCACGCGCGATTACTTCACGTTTTATCTGGTTGGCGCTGCCTGTTATCTGGTGCTGACGCTGGTGTCTAATCATGCGTTTCGTCGGGCAGAGTCGCGCCTTGGTCGCGCGTGGCAAAGTCGCACTGCGGCGCAGCATTAAGGAGCAGCAGCATGATCGACTTCGCTTTTCTCTCGGATACCTTCCTCAAGCTGAGCGCCGCGCTGCCGGTGACGCTTGGCCTGTTTATCAGCGCCTTTATCTGCGGCGGCATATTAGCGATTGGCATTTTGTCACTGCGCATGAGCCGCTGGCGGGTGCTGAGCGGCTTCGCACGCGGCTACATTCTGGTGTTTCGCGGCTCGCCGCTGATGATTCAGCTGTTTCTCATCTATTACGGTCTTGGCCAGTTTGGCGTGATCCGCCACAGCTTCGTCTGGCCGTTCCTGCGCGAGCCATTTATCTGCGCGGTACTGGCGCTGTCACTCTGTACGGCAGCTTACACCGCTGAGATTTTGCGTGGAGCGCTGCTCGCCGTGCCGGCTGGACAAGTGGAAGCTGGTCTCGCCTGCGGCATGTCGCGCTGGCTGCTGCTGCGCCGCATTATCGCGCCGATCATGCTGCGCTATGCGTTGCCGGCGTACTCCACCGAAGCGATTTTGCTGGTGAAATCCACCGCACTCGCCAGCCTCGTCACCGTGTGGGACGTGACTGGCGTGGCGCAGCAGATCATTCAGCGTACCTATCGCACCATGGAAGTGTTTGTCTGTGCGGCGGCGATCTACCTGATTCTCAACTTTATTATCGTCCAGCTGTACGCGCTGTTAGAGCGCCGTCTGACCCCGGCGCATCGTGTCGCAAAAAAGCCGATGCCCGCCGTTAAACCGCTTGCCGGAGAGTAATATGCATTCCACATCACCCGTTACCTTATCCGCCACTGATATCCATAAATCCTTTGGCGCGATGGAAGTTCTGAAAGGCATTTCGCTACAGGCGCATCAAGGCGATGTCATCTCGATTCTTGGCGCCAGCGGCTCGGGCAAAAGTACCTTGCTGCGCTGCATCAACCTGCTGGAAACGCCGGATGCTGGCGTGGTGAGCGTCGGCGGCGAAACCATTGAGATGAAACGCCATGCGCGCGGCCATCAGCTGGCGGCCAATCCGAAACAGATTGAGCGTTTGCGTTCACGCCTTGGCATGGTGTTCCAGAGCTTTAATCTTTGGTCGCACATGACGGTGCTGCAAAACGTCATTGAAGGGCCGCACTATGTGCTGAAGCGCGACAAGAAAAGCTGCATCGCCCAGGCAGAGCAATTGCTGGATCGCGTTGGCTTACTCAATCGCAAAGATTTCTACCCGGCGCAGCTCTCGGGCGGCCAGCAGCAGCGCGTGGCGATTGCCCGCGCGCTGGCGATGGATCCGGAAGTGATGCTGTTTGATGAACCGACTTCGGCGCTCGATCCAGAACTGGTGGGCGAAGTGCTGAAAGTGATGCGCAGCCTGGCGGAAGAGGGGCGCACCATGCTGGTGGTGACGCACGAAATGGGCTTTGCGCGCAACGTCTCCAACCGCGTGGTGTTTATGCATCAGGGCACCATTGATTGTCAGGGCGCGCCGGAAGAGATGTTTGGCGAGCAGGGATCGCAGCGCTTTAAGCAGTTTATCTCCAGCCATCACGGCGCGGAGCAGCCAGCATGACCATCGTATGGGGCGACAGCCCCTTAACCTGGCAAGAGCTGGTGCAGGTGGCGCGGCACAACGCGGAACTCAGTTTGAGCGTCAGCGCCTGGCAGCGCATTGCGCAGGGGCGCGCGATTGTCGATGAGATTGTCGCCAGCGGCCAGATCGCTTACGGCATCAATACCGGCCTCGGCGCGCTGTGCAACATCACGCTGCCGGAAGATCAGCTCAGCCAGCTGTCGCGCAATACGCTGCTGAGTCACGCCTGTGGCGTGGGGCCGCTGCTGACGCGTGAGCAGGCGCGCGCCATTCTGTGCGCGGCGATTGCCAATTACAGCCACGGCAAATCGGGCGTGTCGGTGGCGCTGGTGCAGCATCTGCTGGCGCTGCTCAATCAGCAGATAACGCCGCAGGTGCCGTCGCAGGGTTCGGTCGGCTACCTCAGCCATATGGCGCATATCGGTCTGGCGCTGATTGGTGTCGGCGACGTGGAGTATCAAAACCAGATCATGCCCGCGGCGCAGGCGTTAACGCTGGCGGGATTACAGCCTTATCGTCCGGGGGCCAAAGAGGGTTTGAGCCTGGTCAACGGCACGCCGTGCATGACCGGCTTGTCCTGCCTGGCGCTGGATGATGCGGCGCGTTTGCTGGATTGGGCCGATGTCACCGGTGCGATGAGTTTTGAGGCGCTGCGTGGACAGCGGGTGGCCTTTGATGCCGAAGTGATCGCGCTGAAAGCCAGTCCGGGCATGCAGCTGAGCGGTCAGCGCTTACGCGCATTGCTGAGTGATAGCCCGCTGCTGACGACCAGCGTTGGCATTCGCACTCAGGATGCGCTCAGCCTGCGATCCATGCCGCAGGTACATGGCGCCAGCCGCGATCAGTTCGATCACGCGGCGCGCCAGATTGAAACCGAACTCAATGCCTGCACCGATAATCCGCTGGTGCTCGGCACGGCGGATAACTGGCGCGTAGTGTCGCAGGCTAACCCGCACGGCGAATCGGTGGCGATGGCGGCGGATCTGCTGGCGATTGCCATGGCGGAAATCGGCAGTATCGCCGAGCGGCGGCTTGATCGTTTAGTCAATCCGCTGGTGAGCGGCTTGCCAGCGTTTCTGGTGGCGCAGCCGGGCGTTAACTCCGGCATGATGATTGCGCAGTATGTGGCGGCGTCACTCTGTGCGGAGAATCGCCAGCTGGCGCAGCCGGCGGTGCTGGATAACTATGTGACCTCGGGTTTGCAGGAGGATCATCTCAGCCTCGGCACCGGCGCGGCGCTGAAGCTGCTGAAGCTGGTGGGCAACGTGTGGCAGATTCTGGCGATCGAGTATCTGCTGGCGGCGCAGGCGCTGGATTTCCACGGCGAAGAGCAGCTGGCGCAGGGAACGGCGCAGGCATTGCGACGCTTGCGCGCGGTGGTTGCCAACTGGCAGGAAGACCGCTGGCTGGCACCGGAGATCGCGCGGGCGGTAGAGGTGTTGAAGAGCGGTTTGTAACATGGTCGCCATTTACGGCGACCTGACCAAGGATCAGCGGCGAGCGTCCGGGCGCACCAAATCGAAACGCAGTTCTTCGCTGATGCCGTAATAGGCCGACGGGCCTCCGGCACGCAGGATTGGCTGTGCTTTGGCCGTTTGATAAATACCCTCTTCCAGCAGGGCTTCATCAATATGAATGGCGACCGCTTCGCCCAGCACCAGCCAGCTATCAATCGGCTGGCCCTGGGCATCCTGCAACTGAATCAACTGCGTCAACTTACACTCAAAATTCACCGGGCTTTCCGCCACCATGCTGACATTGACGTGTGACGCTGCAAGCGGCGTTAATCCCGCCAGCGCAAACTCATCCTGTTCGGACGGCACCGATGCGGAGCTCTCATTCATCGCCTCGGCTAGCGGACGCGTGGCCAGATTCCAGACAAACTCTTTGGTCTCTAAGATATTTTGTACGCTGTCTTTCCAGCCGCTGCTGGCAAAACCAATAATCGGCGGATGATAGTTAAAGCAGTTAAAGAAGCTGTAGGGCGCTAAATTGCGAACCCCGCGGGCGCTTTGCGAGCTGACCCAGCCGATTGGGCGAGGGCCGACGATGGCGTTCAACGGATCGTGCGGCAAACCGTGTCCCGCGCGGGGCTGATAAGAGTAACGCTGACGAGTCATAACCATCCTTATAAGAGAACCTGAGTGTGGTGCACTAATCTCATCTAATACGGTGAATTCGATTAAGCGCATTGTGCGATGCCGCTAGCCAGAGTATCTTACGCCCGCGCTATTTTCCGGAGAAACTATGAACAAGCCAGCCGCCACGTCACCTTTCCATCCGCGTAACCGCCACCAGGGCCGTTATGATTTTGCTGCTCTGACCGCAGCCCATCCGCCGCTGGCGGTGAAAGTGCGTCCCAACGGCTACGGCGAGTTGTCGGTGGATTTCGCCGATCCTGAAGCGGTGATGCTGCTGAATCAGGCGCTGCTGAAGCTGTTCTACAACCTCAACTGGCAGTTACCTGCAGGTTATCTGACGCCGCCGGTGCCGGGCCGTGCCGATTACGTGCATGCGCTGGCCGATCTGCTGGCGAGCGACAACGGCGGCGTGGTTCCACGCGATCTGGATGTAATGGACATCGGCTGCGGCGCGAACTGCATCTATCCGCTGATTGGCAACGCCGAATATGGCTGGCGCTTCACCGGCACCGATATCACCGCCGAAGCGATTACCGTGGCCGGGCAGATTGTGGCGAGTAATCCGGGCTTGCAGCGCGGCGTGCGTCTGCGTCGGCAAAAAGAGGCCTCGGCGATTTTCGCCGGCGTGGTGCATAAAAATGAACGCTATGATGCGGTGCTGTGCAATCCGCCTTTCCATTCATCTGCGGAAGAGGCGGCCAGCGTGGGTCAGCGCAAAACGCGCAACCTTGGCTTAGGCAAAAATGCGCCGCTCAATTTTGGTGGCCATCACAACGAATTGTGGTGTGACGGCGGCGAGCGCAAGTTCGTTGGTCAAATGATCGCTGAAAGCGTGACGCACTCAGACGCCATTATTTGGTTCACCTCGCTGGTCTCGCGCAAAGAGAATTTACCGACGCTGCGCGACCAACTGCGCGATCTCGATGCTTATGAAGTGCGCATCATCGAAATGGCGCAAGGTCAGAAGCAGAGCCGCTTTATCGCCTGGACGTTCCAGCCGCCGGCGACGCGCGCCAAACAGCTGAAACGCTAACCTCATTGCGCCGGCGGCAACGCCGGTAAGCTGGCAGCGGAGGTAATATCGCTGCCGGTTTGCATCACTGCTACCGTTTGATGCGGCGCTTTAATGCCGGCCGCATCAAAATGCTTCTTCACCTTATCATCCAGCGCAAAACGTACCGTCCACTGCTTCAGCGGCTGGGTGGTGAATGACACGCGCACGGTAAAGGATTGGTTGGTTAATCCCACTAATCCGGCAAAACTCGGCTCGCCAATCACCATGCCGCGAATCTCCGGGTTCTCCAGCAGCTCTTTCACCGCGCCCTGCAGCGTTTGGTTAACGCGTTCGGTATCTTCACTGCGATCCACATCGTAGTTTGCCACGAACGAGCCGATGCCGCGCACAAAGTTGGCGAAGGTGGTGATCGATGACCACGGAATAATGTGATACGCGCCAGTATCCTGACGCACGCCCACCGAGCGAATCGACATGCGCTCTACGGTGCCGGTGATCGGGCCAATGGTGACTAAATCACCGGTGTTCATGCCGTTCTCAAACTGGATAAAAATGCCGGTGATGATGTCTTTCACCAGCGTTTGCGAACCGAATGATACCGCCAGACCGAGCGCACCGGCACCGGCTAGCAGCGGCGCAATATTCACGCCCACTTCCGACAGTAAAATCATAATGGTGATGGTGCTTATTACGACCGCCAGCGCGTTACGAAACAGCGTCAGCAGCGTGCGGGTGCGTGCGCTCGGCATGGGGCGGCCATGCGAATCCGAGGCGAGGCGACTTTCGATCAGGCTTGCCAGCAACGTCCAGCCGACTGCCGACAGCAGCACAATGATCACGATACGAATCAGCACATCCACCATTTTTTGGCCGGCGCCAATAGTGAGCCAGTGCCAGAGATCAAACAGATTCCATGCATTGAGCAGCAGCAACAGCGTGGCAAACACCGTGACCACGCGCGCCAGTTTCAGCAGCGCTTTTACCCAATCGTTAACGCGCTTTTGCAGCTCGGGATAGTTGCGGCGCATGTCGGGCGACAGCGTGACGGTTTTGCCAATCCAGCGCGTCAGCATGCCGGAAATTAGCGCGGCGATAACCACGATCGCCAGGCTGCGCACCGTGGCGGACATCATAAACTTCAGGCTGTCGCCGGGATTGAAGATCGAGAACAGGAACAGCGCGATAAAGTAGGCGCTGGCCAGCCAGTGCCACACCATGCCAAAGGCGCGGATGAACAGCGCAAAGAAGCTCAAGCTGCGATCGGCAAGACGCGACAGTTCATGATGGATGTTGCTTTTGTTGCGGAAAATCAGCCACAGCGCCCAGCCGGTCATGATCCCCATAATCAGCATGTTGACCAGCGCCGCCACCTGAATATTCACCTGATTGGAGACAATCGGCACCACCACCAGTAAACCGTAACCGATGATGCCGCTTAGCCAGCTCAAACGTGTGTTCCAGTAGCTGGCGCGCGCATCGGTTAAGTGGAAGAAGCGCAGCGAAGGGAAACGCGGGCAGAATATCAGCCGCAGCACCGCTTTAAAGAACTCAATCAGCGCGAAAGCGTTAAGGAAAAGGCCTTGCTGATAGGCGATGGTGCGGTTGTTGTCGTGATAGTTGTCGCTGATGATCTGACCGACAAACAGCGTCAGCGCTAGCAGCACAATATCGAGCACAAAGGCCATCAAGATAGTGGCGGGCAAGTGCAGCCACTTGGTGCGCTCAAGGTTTTGATCGCGTCCCCAGCGGCCCATGCGGCGCCACACCGGCCACATCAGGCGGCGTGTCAGCCAGTAAAATGCAAACACCGCGGCGGAGAGCGCAGCGAAGTATTTCAGCGCGTTGAAGAAGGTTTGCTGGTTAAAGGATTTGTGTGGCGCATTGGTGATGTTGTCATGCAGTTGCACAAACTGCGCGGCCACCGCGCCGCCATATTCACGCGTTACGCTGGTGACGCTCTCCAGTACCGTGAGATCGTCCTGATTGGCCTGCGGCGGCGCCAGCACCGGTTGGTCGCTGGTGGATTGGCTGTTGGCAGCCTGACGTAACTGATCGATCAGCTCCTGACGCGAGGCATTGTTATCCAGAATATTCGCCAGCGCGGCATAGGCGGCTTTTTTCTCGTCTAAGCTGGGTTCGCCTTCGGCTTTATCATCCGCTGCCGGGGTTTGCGACTGCTGTGCTGCGACGGCCGCCTGCGGCAGATTAACGGCCTGCGCCGGGGGAATGAGAAATAGAGTGAACAAACTGAAGAGTAACCACACGGCTGAACGCCATGGTGGGCTGGCAGACGACATCGCTTTTCTCCTTTAGCTTCGCGCAGCGGCACAAGAGAGAAGTATAGTCAGTGATGGAAGGTGAAGATTTTGAAAAGGAAAATTGAATCGTGGTACCTGCCGTAGTGGCGCGATAAATCGCGCCGCTACAAATTGTGCATGTAAAAAACCGCCGCCGAAAATGGGCGACGGTTTAATGGCAGAGCTTAGGATACGTGCTGCAGGAACTCGCGCAGACGGTCGCTCGGCGGGTTGGTGATCAGATCGTCCGGGTTGCCATCTTCTGCGATGGTGCCTTTGTCGATAAAGATCAGACGCGAAGCCACTTTTTGGGCGAAACCGACTTCGTGCGTCACGATGACCATCGTCATGCCTTCTTCCGCCAGATCCTGCATCACTTTCAGTACTTCGTGACGCAGCTCGGGATCCAGCGCTGAGGTTGGCTCATCAAACAGCATCATCTTCGGTTTCACCGCCAGCGCACGCGCAATCGCCACGCGCTGTTGCTGACCACCGGAAAGCTCAGACGGGAAGTGGTGTGCACGCTCGGCAAGGCCCACTTTACCCAGCAGCTCACGCGCCAGCTTATGCGCTTCCTCTTTCTTCGTACCACGCACGCGAATCGGACCAAAGGCGACGTTATCCAGCGCGCTCATTTGTGGGAACAGATGGAACTGCTGGAACACCATGCCCGCTTCCTGACGAATCAGTCGCTCATCCACTTTTGGATCATTGACCTTCATGCCATCGACAACCAGCTCACCGGTGGTGATCTCTTCCAGCTTGTTGATGCAGCGCAGCAGCGTGGATTTACCGGAACCGGAAGGTCCGATAATCACCACCACTTCGCCTTGATTAATCTTCAGGTTGATGTTGTGCAGAACCTGAGTCTGGCCGAAATTCTTCGAGACGTTTTTAAATTCAATCACAGAATTTTCATCCTTTTCTCAATACGGCGCAGCACAAAGCTCAACACCAACGTAATAACCAAATAGATAATGGCAACGGCGCTCCAGATCTCCAGTGCGCGGAAGTTACCGGCAATGATTTCCTGACCCTGACGCGTCAGTTCGGCCACGCCAATCACGATAAACAGCGACGTATCTTTGATGCTGACAATCCACTGATTACCCAGCGGTGGCAGCATACGGCGCAGGGCCAGCGGCATGATCACATAACGCAGGGTCTCGCGGCGCGACAGACCCAACGCCAGACCCGCTTCACGGAAGCCTTTATTAATCGACAGTACCGCACCGCGCGTGATTTCCGCGATATAAGCGCCGGAGTTGATCATGATGGTGACCACCGCCGCGCTGAACGGATCGATACGCAGATCCGGGAAAGCCATCGGCAGGGCGAAGTAGATAAACATCACCTGAACCACGATTGGCGTACCGCGAATCAGTTCGATGAAGACTAAGGCGATGTTGTTGGTGATCCAGCCGCCGTAGGCGCGGGCAAAACCGGCAACTAAACCGATAATTAAACCGCCGACCAGGCCGAGGACCGAGATCAGCAGGGTCATTTTGGCGCCTTCGATTAAAATCGGCAGGGCAGGCCAAATGACGCTCCAGTCAAACTCCATGGTGTGACTCCAAAATCTGTTGCGTGGAAATGTAAAAAGCAGGGAGTGTCAGGCTCCCTGCTGGAAAAATCGGCTCAGGCCGCAATTATTTTGGTTCAGTACCGAACCATTTTTTATAGATGGTGTTGTAAGTGCCGTTGTCGCGCAGAGTTTTCAGGGCGCCGTTCACTTTTTCACGCAGGTCGTCGCTGCCTTTCGGGAACGCGATGCCATACTGCTGCGCTTCAATTGACTCGCCTACCGCTTTGAAGCGGCCTTTACCGGCGGTGTTGATGAAGTACAGGATGTTCGGCGTATCGTGCAGCACGGCGTCAGCACGGTTAGTGCCTAACTCCATGTACGCGTTGTCGATGTTAGGGAACTGGCGCAGGTCTTTAGACTTGATGTGCGCTTTGGCGTAATCCACCGAACCGGTGCCGCTCTTCACCGCCACCACTTTGCCGTTCAGATCGTCAATGCTTTTAACGTCTTTTTCATTCTCGCGCACCATCACCAGCAGGCCGCTTTTGTAGTAGCCGTCAGAGAACTCGATGGCTTTTTTACGTTCTTCGGTGATGGTGATACCCGCCAGCGCCAGGTCAATGTTTTTGGTTTGCAGCGCAGGAATGATGCCGCTGAAATCCATTGGCTTGAAGGCGTAATCGAGTTTCAGTTCTTTCGCGATGGCATCCCACAGATCGATATCAAAACCGACGTATTTATCGCCTTGTTTGAACTCAAAGGGAACGAATGCGGTGTCGGTTGCGACGATCAGTTTTTTGTCTGCTGCGGTGGAGGAAAGCGAGAAGGCCAGCGCCAGCGCGGCCACGGAGACTTTAATCAATGACTTCATCATTTTTTTCCTTATTACCCCTCAGGCCTGGTGGCCCGATGTACGGCCTATCATATGAAAAAATTATGCCAACTTTTCATTTTGCTCGAAATCAGTAGTTTTAAGCACTTGCTGACACGATTTTGCGCAGAAGAAAAGTTTTGCACCTTATTGGTGCTTCATTTTGGTGCGTGGTGCTGTTGTGGTGCAGGCACAGTGTGCACCAAGGGCGGGGAGAGCGAAAGAAGGGATTAAGGAAATGTTAACAACGTCAAAAAAAGCACCACAATGTTACAGACGTAAAAAAAGGCGGGATAACCCGCCTTCGTTATAACACTGAAATTTATTCAATATTCGATTCGATAAACCACAGGAATTTATCCAGATCGCGCGATGCCGCAGTGAAGATGTCAGCGGTATCTTCATCGCTGACTTCAGTGATAGCTTTACGCGTGTCATTCGCCACAATCGCATAGCGATCGGCCAGCGCTTTCAGGTGATCCTGCACGCTATGAATGTTCAACGGATAGCTTTTCAGTGGTGTTTTATCGTTGACGATCTGAGTGGTACCCAGCGCCACGCCGCCTAACTGAACTACACGTTCAGCGATAGTGTCCTGATGATCGGTAATGGCGGTACGGAAACCATCCAGCATCTCATGTACGCCAATAAAGTTGGCGCCACGCATGTTCCAGTGCGCCTGCTTGGTGATCAGCGACAGGTCAATAAACTCCACTACCAGACGGTTGAGCACCTCGATGGTCGCTTTTTTATCGCTGTCAGCGACGTCATTACGGGTGTAAATCAGATCAGACGATTTAGTTTTAACCAGTTTTGCGGTACTCATCATTAATGTCCTCTTATTGATGGTTGTCCTAATCAAGCACGGAAATAAGTATAGCAGCAGTTTTTTAACTTGCAGGGTTGATTAAATCAATGACAGGAATAGATAAACCTTAATATTGCTCAGGGATTGTGCATTTTGATGATTATTTCAGTTAAAACAGATGCTTGTGAGGCATGTTAATTATTTATTAAACGTGTTGCAAAATAATAACGGAAAAATCTTAATACCGCGTTAAAAATGATAATGAGAATGCTTCTATATTTAGCCTGCCGCGCAGCAGGCTGAATTGTTGAATATTTATTGCGGATGCGTAATGTCCACTTCGCTTATTTTTGCGCTTTTTTGTTTCATGGTGAGCGTTGAACCGGCCGAGGCGATGATGATCGCCAGCAGCGCAATCCACTGCTTCAGCGTCAATAGCTCGCCCAGGAATAACATGCCTGATAACGCCGCCATCGCCGGTTCCAGACTCATTAAGGTACCAAAAATGCGTGCCGGCAGTCGTGTCAGCGCCATCATCTCTAAAGAATAGGGAATGGCGCTGGAGAGCAGGGCGATCAGCAGTGCCAGCGGCAATACTTCCCAGTGCCAGATGCCCGGCGCGGCAAAGGTCAGGCCGAGCGGCACAAAAATCACCGAGGCAATCAGCGAACCCATCGCCACCGTCGCCGGACCATGCTCCGCGCCGGCACGCTGTCCTGCAAGGATGTACACCGCCCAGCAGGCACCCGCGCCTACCGCCAGCAACGCACCGAGCGGATCGATATGACTCATCCTTTCACCGATGGGCAACAGGAACCACAAACCCGCCACCGCCAGCAACACCCAAAGAAAATCAAGCGGACGACGCGCGCCGATCAACGCCAAAGTTAGCGGACCCAAAAACTCCAATCCGACGGCAACGCCCAGCGGCACGGTGCGAATCGCTAAATAGAAGAGATAGTTCATGCAGCCCAGCGCTAAGCCGTACATCAGCAGCGGTTTGCGCTGCTCGCGCGTGAAGCGCAAACGCCACGGTTTAAAGATAATGCAGAGAATCAGGGTGCCAAGACCAAGACGCAGCGCGGTAATGCCAGTGGCGCCAACGGTGGAAAACATCGATTTTGCCAGTGAAGCGCCGCCCTGTAGTGAGAGCATGGCAATCAGCAGCACCGCAATAGGGAACAACACCGGGGCCATATTTTTGGTCGTCAGAGGGGCAGACATCCTGTAATCCATTCCTTTTATTTATTAACAGCAGAGCAACAAGCGCTCAGTGTAATGGAATCTCAGGCAAATAAGGAGACGCGAATCGGGGAAATAAGACGCGCTGACAGGTCAGAATTTGGCCATTTTTAGTGCCATTTCCGTAAAGAAACGTCAGGTTAGTTTAGGAATTTACTTAAAGGCATTTTTTGTGATCGTTATTTATGTTGCAGGGATATGATGCTTTTTATAAGTAAAATGAATGACATAGGAAACTTCATTAACTTTCTGTTACACCAAACAATCTATTAGACAACAAAATGCGGGCAGAGTTTCTTGCTGTTTTTTGTTATATTTATAGCGTTGTCAGGAGAGAAGTATATTCACATTTGAGGTGGTTATGAAAAAAATTGCATGTCTTTCAGCATTGGCTTGTGTACTTGCAGTTTCTGCAGGTTCTGCCATGGCACAAAGCACCGTTACCGGTGGTTACGCTCAGAGCGATTATCAAGGCGTTGCTAACAAAGCAAACGGCTTCAACCTGAAATATCGTTACGAAGACGGTACTAACCCACTGGGTTGGATCGGTTCTTTCACCTATACCGAGAAAGATCGTACTGATGCTGGCGTTTACAATAAAGGCCAGTACTACGGTGTGACTGGTGGTCCAGCTTACCGTCTGAACGACTGGGCGAGCATCTACGGTGTTGTAGGTGTTGGCTACGGTAAATTCCAGTCTACCGCTCCAGAGCGCCAGAAAGCTGATACCAGCGACTACGGTTTCTCTTACGGTGCGGGCATGCAGTTCAACCCAATCGAAAACATCGCTGTTGACGTGGGTTACGAGCAGAGCCGTATCCGCAACGTTGACGTTGGCACCTGGATTGCTGGCGTAGGTTACAGCTTCTAAGTTCTTGCTTAGACCAGTTGCACAATAAACGGTCCTTCGGGACCGTTTTTTTATGGGCGCGATTAACGATTTACCTGCCGCCAGAAACACAAAGCCCGCTACATGAGCGGGCTTTATTGGAATTTGTATGCGTCGGGAACGTTAGCCGCGCCAGATCAGTTTTGGGCACGGACGTTCAACCAGCTGTTTGCCGGTGAGCTTTTCAATCAGCATCAAGCGCAGCGCAAACGGCGAGCGGGTCAACAGGCAGAGCAGCGATTTCAGCTCAAAAGCCGGTTTGCTCTGTTTAGCCTGGAAACATTTGCCACAGTCGAGGCAGTTTTTCATGGTAGTCATGTTCACCTCCCGAGTGAATGACGACATTTCTTTGTAGCCTTTATAAGCTATTCGCTTACATTATCAACAAAGATAGCACTGGCTATACTCTTTAGCCAACACTATTTAGGAAAAATTTGTGCTTATTTGTGCCTGGTTTACAATGGGCGCAGCCAGCCCGCACCGCAGGTAAAGTGCGGCAGATAATAAAGAGGAAGTTAGATGAGTCGTCGTGCAAAAATCGCCACCAACATGCCCCAGGGCCCGCTAAAAGAGATAGAGGAGCATGTCGAAGGATTTCGTCAGGTGCGCGAGGCGCATCGTCGTGAGCTGATCGATGACTACGTTGAATTAATCTCTGATTTGATTCGTGAATTTGGCGAAGCGCGTCAGGTGGATATGGCTGCACGTTTGGGGGTTTCCCAGCCGACAGTGGCGAAAATGTTAAAGCGTCTTGGCACCACCGGTTTGGTTGAGCAAGTGCCGTATCGCGGTGTATTCCTCACCGCCGAAGGCGAGAAGCTGGCTGAAGCGAGCCGCGTCCGCCATCATATTGTTGAAACTTTCCTATTGGCGCTGGGCGTTAGCCCGGAAACCGCGCGCCGTGATTCAGAAGGCCTGGAGCATCACGTCAGTGATGAAACTCTGGCCGTGTTCCAGAAATTCTACGAGAATCGCTAACTACAAGGCCTTCCGCCATCATGCCCAATCTGCTTCGTTCTTTTATGCGCGATCGTATTTTGCATTTGTTGTTGCTGTTGGGTGTGATCATGTTGCCGCTGGCGAATTTCCGCTGGTCGCAACTGCCTTCCGCTGTGGACTGGCATACCATCATGACGCTCACCGGCTTACTGATGCTGACCAAAGGGCTGGAAAACAGCGGCTATTTTGATGTGCTCGGCGCACGTCTGATTCAGCGTTTCCAGCATGAACGCGCATTGGCGTTATTCATGGTGTGCGCCGCCGCGTTGCTCTCCACTTTTCTCACCAACGATGTTGCGCTGTTTATTCTGGTGCCGCTCACGCTGACGCTGCGTAAATTCTCGCGGCTGCCTATTTCGCGCCTGATCATTTTTGAAGCGTTGGCAGTGAACGCGGGTTCCTTACTGACGCCGGTTGGTAACCCGCAAAACATTCTGCTGTGGAGTCACGGCACGCTCAGCGTGCCCGGTTTCATTGCGCAGATGGCGCCGCTGGCGGCATTTTTACTGCTTTCGCTGATGGCGTTAACCTGGTGGAGTTTCCCGGCGCGCGCGATCCAAAAGCATGAGCAGAGTGAAACTCAGGCGTGGCGCAAACCGTTGTTCACGATTAGCGTGCTGCTGTATATCGTATTTATTGTCGCGCTGGAGCTAAAAATGACCGGCTGGGCGCTGCTGCTGGTGGCGGCCTGTTTCCTGATCATGGCGCGCAGCGTGTTGATCAGCATCGACTGGAGTTTGCTGCTGGTGTTCGTAGCGATGTTTATCGATGTCTTCCTGTTGATGCATTTGTCCTGGCTGCAGCCGCACTTTGCCGCTATCGGTCAGCTAGGCGAGGGCGGAATCTATTTGCTGGCGATTGGCTTGTCGCAATTCATTAGTAACGTTCCCGCCACCATACTGCTTTTGCAGAAAGTGCCACCGTCGGAGGTGCTGGCGTGGGCGGTGAATATCGGCGGATTTGGCTTATTGCCGGGTTCGCTCGCCAACCTGATTGCCTTGCGGATGGCGCAGGACGCGCGCGTTTGGTGGCGTTTCCACTTGTTTTCCATCCCGATGCTGGCCTGGTCGATGTTAGGCGGATGGCTGCTGTTACACCTCATGCGTTAGCACCGTGCCAATGTCGGCTTGTGTAAAGTTGCATTGGCATTTGTCAATTTCCCATCTAAGGTTATGTTGACCGTTTTTGCCCGGGAATCGGGACAACTGCCTACGATGAAAAATTATGGAAAACCAGAATCAACCGTCTGAACGCGATCAGCAGGATCCGCAAAAAACCGCCAATACCCATCAAGATAACAACGAACCAGAACGTAAACGTCCCGGAAAGAAACCTCTGATTTTTCTCGCCATTGTGGTGGTGATTATGATCGTGGTGGGATTATGGTTTTGGCTCACCACGCGCAATATCGAAAGCACAGATGATGCCTTTACCGAAGGCAATGCGGTGACCATCGCGCCGAAAGCAGCCGGATATGTGGTCAAGCTGCTGGTGCGCGATAACCAGCGCGTGAAGCAGGGCGATTTGCTGGTGGAGATCGATGCGCGCGACAGTGAAGCGCAGCGCGATCAGGCCAAAGCCCAGCTTGGTCTGGCCCAGGCGCAGCTGCATCAGGCGCAGGCGCAGTTAGCCTTGTCCCGCGTGCAGTATCCGGCACAGCGCGATCAAGCTCTCGCCGATCAGGCCAAAGCGCAGGCCAATTTGCTTAACGCCCAGGCCGATTATCGTCGCCAGCGCGGTGTTGATCCGCGTGCCACTTCACAGCGCAATATTGATACTGCCGCCGCGCAATTGCGTTCGGCTGAAGCGCAACTGCAAAGCGCTAAGGCGCAGGTTGAAGTGGCTTCTCAGGTGAAGCTGCAAATCCGCCAGCAGGAAACCAATGTGGAAGCGCGTGAGCAGCAGGTTGAGCAGGCGCAGGCACAGCTCAACACCGCCGAATTGAATCTCTCTTATACCCAGGTTCGCGCACCTTACGATGGCTTTGTCACCAAGCGTAACGTGCAACTCGGCACGCTGGTGCAGGCTGGCAGCGCGCTGTTCTCGCTGGTTTCGCCTGAAATCTGGATTAATGCCAATTTCAAAGAGTCACAGCTGGCGCGCATGAAGCCGGGTAATAAAGTGGAAATCAGTGTCGATGCCTGGCCGGATATGAAGCTGGAAGGACATGTGGATAGCGTGCAGATGGGATCCGGTTCCCGCTTCTCCACCTTCCCGGCGGAAAACGCCACCGGCAACTACGTGAAAATCGTGCAGCGCGTGCCGGTGAAAATCGTTATCGATAAAGGATTAGATCCCAATCATCCGCTGCCGCTGGGCTTGTCGGTTGAGCCGAAGGTCACAGTGGAATGAGTGCGAGCGAAAGCTGGCGTCCGGCCAGCAATCCGTGGCTGGTCGCCATTACGGTGACGCTGGCGGTGTTTATGGAGATCCTCGACACCACCATCGTGAACGTCGCGCTGCCACACATTGCCGGTTCGCTCTCCTCCAGCTACGACGAATCGACCTGGGTTTTAACCTCTTATCTGGTGGCGAACGGCATCGTGTTGCCCATTTCGGCGTTCTTCAGCCGCCTGTTTGGCCGCAAGCAGTTCTTCCTGATTTGCATCGTGATGTTCACCATCTGCTCCTTCCTGTGCGGCATCGCGACGGAGCTGTGGCAGATCATTCTGTTCCGCATCCTGCAGGGCTTTTTTGGCGGCGGATTGCAGCCGGTACAGCAATCGGTGCTGCTCGATTACTTCAAAGCGGAAGATCGCGGCAAAGCCTTTGGTCTATCGTCGATTGCGATTATCGTCGCGCCGGTGATTGGTCCGACTCTGGGCGGCTGGATCACCGACAACTACAGCTGGCGCTGGGTGTTCTTCATTAATATTCCAGTCGGTATTTTGACGGTAATGGCAATTTACCAGCTGCTGGAAGATCCGCCGTGGGAGCGCAAGTGGGATAAAGGCCGCCTGAAGATCGACTACATTGGCATCAGCCTGATCACGCTGGGACTTGGCTGTTTGCAGGTGTTCCTCGATCGTGGCGAAGATGAAGATTGGTTTGCCTCGCACTTCATTCGCCTGTTCGCCATGCTGGCGGTGATCGGCATTATCGGCGCCATTTATTGGCTGCTGTATGCACGCAAACCGGTGGTCGATCTCAGCGTAATGAAGGATCGTAACTTCTGGGTGGCGGGCTTGCTGATGGCGGGCATGGCGATGATTTTGTACGGCAGTTCGGTGGTACTTCCCCAACTGGCGCAGCAGGATCTCGGTTACACCGCAACCTGGTCGGGGCTGGTGCTGTCGCCCGGCGCGATATTGATTGTGCTGACGATACCCATCGTGCTGAAGCTGATGCCGATTGTGCAAACGCGCTACATTATCGCATTCGGCTTCACCTGCCTTGCCAGCGCCTTCTTCTATTCCACCCGGCTTACGCCCAACGTTGATTTCACCACGCTGGTGTTAATGCGCAGCGCGCAGTCGATTGGCCTTGGCTTCCTGTTTGTGCCGCTGACCACCATTGCGTTCATTACCGTGCCGCAGCGATTAAACGCCGATGCGTCGGCGCTGTTCACCATGTTCCGTAACGTCGCGGGTTCGATCGGAATTTCGCTGTCGACGGCGGGCATTACCGAACGCATGCAGACGCGATCGGCCACCATGGTGCACAACATGTCGCCGCTCAATGAGCCTTACAATCTCACGCTGCAGCATTGGGCTGATTCGATCCGTAATTTCACCACCGCAGTGGGCGATCCGCTGGTGCTGGCGAGCGGGCAGCTCTACCAGGAGATGATCGCGCAGGCCCGTATTCTGGCGTACATCGACGTATTTACGGGCCTGAGTATCGTGGCGTTGCTATTGATTCCATTTTGTTGGTTGCTTTCGCCGATCAAGAGCGAAGGCAGTGCAGGAGCACATTAAAATGAGTAAGTTTTCGCGCTCTACGCCGTCACTGACGTTGCTGGCGCTGTCACTGTTGCTGGCCGGATGCGCCGTAGGACCTGATTATCAGCCGCCGCAGGCGCACACACCTGGCGGTTACCATGATTTGCCTTCACAGCAAGCGTCTAAGCCGCTGGCGGCAGCAACCAATCCGCTGTGGTGGAAAAGCTTTAACGATCCGCAGCTTGATAGCCTGATTGAGCGCGCTATTGCCGGCAACTTAACGCTGCAACAATCGGTGCTGCGTATTGCCGGGGCGCGTGAGCAGCTGGCGCAGGCGCGCGGTGGGTTATTCCCTTCGCTTAACGGCTCGGCAAAAGTGACCCGTCAGCAGCTCGGTTTAAAAGGCTTGCTGAAATCCAACGGCGTTTATGACCAGGTTGATAGCGATGTCGCCAGCCAGCTCAACGGTTTAGACCATTCTGTCACCCTGTATCAGGGCAGCTTTGACGCCAGCTGGGAGCTGGATCTATGGGGCAAAGTACGCCGCCAGATGGAAGCCGCGGATGCGCAGCAGCAGGCGGCCATTGAGCAACGCAACGATGCGCTGGTCTCGCTGGAAGCCGAAGTGGCGCGCGCCTATCTGCAATTGCGCGGTTCGCAGGCGGTGCTGGCGACCTTGCAGCAGCAAATTGAGGTCGCGCAGCAAACCTGGGAACTGACAAAGAGCCAGCAGCAAAACGGCTTAGCGCCGACCACGGATGTGGAAAATGCCCGCGCGCAATTAGCCTCGCTGAATGCGCAGCTGCCGCAATATCAGGCGCAGCAGTTGCAGGCAATGAACGGTTTGGCGGTGCTACTGGGTAAAACACCGGGCGCGCTGGATAACGAGCTGATGAGCAAAAAACCGCTGCCTGATTTGCCGAAATTGGTGCCGGTGGGCATTCCGTCGACGCTGGCGCGGCGACGTCCGGATATTCGCCAGGCTGAAGCCACACTGCATGCGCAGACCGCGAATATTGGCGTATCCGTTGCCGAGCTGTTCCCCAGCTTGTCGCTCACCGGGCAACTGGGCGTGCGAAATACCGATGCCAGCTATCTGGATGACTGGAGCAGCCACTTCTTCAGCGTTGGTCCGTCGCTGTCGATTCCAATTTTTCAGGGCGGCCGTTTAGTGTCCAGCGTAAAATTGGCGCGCGCGCAGCAAGCCAGCGCGGCGCTCGATTATCGGCAAACGGTATTAACTGCGCTGCAGGATGTGGAGAACGCGTTGGTCAGTTATCGCGCCGATCAGCAGCAGGTTATAGCGCTGGATGAAACCACCGGCGCACTGCAACGTGCATTTGATTTGGCCAGCGACAGTTATCGTCAGGGTATTTCCACCTTCCTCGATGTATTAGATGCGCAGCGACAACTGGCGCAAGCTAAAGCGCAATCGACGCAGGCGCGGATGCAAAGTGCACTTGATTTAGTGGCGTTATATAAAGCGCTGGGCGGTGGCTGGGAACCTTATCAAAACGTCAATTTGCCAGACTATTCTGTGTTTGGTCCCGCAACGGAAGTGCATTAATTTCCCTTAGCAGCCGGTTAAACACCGGCTTTTTTTATCGGCACGATATGAAAAAATGAGATTCTTCTCTCATCCCGGGCAATATAATAATCCGTGATGAAAACGGGTTTTACGTTACACCATTAATCCTTGCTTACCATTATGCTCACTAATGCTGCAGCGCGTAATAGCCGCTAAATGATTGTTTATTACCTGGGAATATTGCTTTGAAATCGATTCCAGTTGCTACATATGGAACACATTACGGTTGTTAATTCAGGGTTAATTAAAGCGGTTATCCGCGTTTTAAACCCTAACGTAAGAAATATGTAAGCAACTTCAGATTAATCCGGGCAATAAAATTAATTTATTTTTTTATTTGAATTAGGTAATCTTGCCACTACAGTTTATTTAACCCCCTTAAGCAAGGACATTGTGATGAGTGACGCATTTAAAGTTCTGAACAACATTCGCACATTACGTGCGCAGGCTCGTGAACTGCCATTGAGCGATCTGGAAGAAATTCTGGAAAAATTAACGGTTGTCGTGACTGAACGTCGTGACGAAGTAAACGCTGAAGAAGCGCAGAACCGCGAAAAAGAAGAGAAGCTGTCTAAATATCGCGAAATGCTGCTGGCTGATGGTATTGACCCGAACGAATTACTGGGCGCTCTGGAAGTTGGTAAAAAACGCGCTAAGCGTGCACCACGCCCGGCAAAATATTCCTACACCGACGAAAACGGTGAAGTAAAATCATGGACCGGTCAGGGCCGTACACCAGCAGCGATTAAAAAAGCGCTGGATTCAGGTAAAAGCCTCGACACTTTCCTGATCAAATAATCCGCACAATCCTTGTAAGTGGGAGCCGGGGGCAAATGCCCCCGGCTTTTTTGTTGTTTTTATTTCTTTATGAGCAACAACACCTTTAGCCCAACGTAACGTCTGCCTCTGGCGCAGAGGTGGCGTCCGGGTGCCCGCTTCTGGCATAATGCCCGCTGTTTTTTCCTCCACTGCGTAACAAAGGTCAATGCCGTGTTAGTTTCCAGCAATATCACCATGCAGTTCGGCAGTAAGCCGCTGTTCGAAAATATCTCCGTTAAATTTGGCGGCGGTAATCGTTACGGTTTAATCGGTGCGAACGGCAGCGGTAAATCTACCTTTATGAAAATACTGGGCGGCGATTTGGCGCCAACGGGTGGAAATGTTTCCCTCGACCCAAATGAGCGTATCGGTAAGTTACGTCAGGACCAATTTGCCTTCGAGCAATATAGTGTGCTGGACACCGTGATCATGGGCCACAATGAATTGTGGGCAGTGAAGCAAGAGCGTGACCGTATATATGCATTGCCAGAAATGAGCGAAGAGGAAGGCTATAAAGTGGCCGACCTTGAAGTCGAATACGGCGAGATGGACGGTTACAGTTCAGAATCACGTGCCGGTGAATTATTACTGGGTGTTGGCATTCCTGTGGAGCAGCATTACGGTCCGATGAGCGAAATTGCGCCGGGCTGGAAATTGCGTGTCCTTTTAGCGCAGGCATTATTTGCCAATCCTGATATTTTGTTGCTCGATGAACCGACCAACAACCTGGATATCGATACCATTCGTTGGTTGGAGCAAGTGCTCAACGAACGTAACAGCACCATGATCATCATTTCGCATGACCGTCACTTCCTGAATATGGTGTGCACGCACATGGCGGATCTGGATTACGGCGAACTGCGCGTTTATCCGGGTAATTATGACGAATATATGACCGCGGCTACCCAGTCACGCGAACGTTTATTATCGGATAACGCCAAGAAGAAAGCGCAAATTGCCGATCTGCAATCGTTTGTTAGCCGTTTTAGCGCCAACGCCTCTAAATCGCGTCAGGCGACTTCGCGTGCTAAACAGATTGATAAAATTAAGCTGGAAGAAGTTAAAGCCTCCAGCCGTCAAAACCCGTTTATCCGTTTTGATCAGGATAAGAAGCTGTTCCGTAATGCGCTGGAAGTTGAAGCGCTGACCAAAGGTTTTGATAACGGTCCGCTGTTTAATAAACTCAACCTGATGTTAGAAGTCGGCGAGAAATTGGCGATTCTCGGTGCCAATGGTATCGGTAAAACTACGCTGCTGAAAACGCTGGTCGGTGAACATACGCCGGATAGCGGCACAGTGAAATGGTCTGAGAATGCGCGCATTGGTTATTACGGCCAGGATCACGCGGAAGACTTCGCTGACGATCTGACGGTATTCGACTGGATGAGCCAGTGGAAGCAGGAAGGCGATGACGAGCAGGCGGTGCGCAGTATTCTTGGTCGTCTGCTGTTTGGTCACGACGAGATCAACAAGCCCGCTAAGGTGCTGTCCGGTGGTGAGAAGGGTCGCATGCTGTTTGGCAAGCTGATGATGCAAAAGCCAAACATCCTGATCATGGATGAACCGACTAACCACCTGGATATGGAATCGATCGAGTCGCTCAACATGGCGCTGGAGATGTACGAAGGCACCCTGATTTTTGTCTCGCACGACCGTGAGTTTGTGAGCTCGCTGGCTACCCGCGTGATGGAGATGAAAGCCGATCGTATTATCGACTTCACGGGTAACTATGAAGATTACCTGCGCAGCCAGGGTATTGTTTAATTGTGAAAAACCAGGTGCGCATGAATGCGCACCCTACGAAAACCCGCGACTTACATCTGTAAGGTCGTCATTCATGGCGACCTTATTCACCACACACTTCACAATGCGCATCCTGCGCCACCTTCATGCTGCGGAACTCCGCGCTCATCGCGTCGTACATCAATAAGCGTGCGCTAGCAGGTTGACCGAACGCCGTCAGCACTTTTAAGGTTTCCATCGCCTGCATTGCACCGACCACACCCACCAACGGCGCCATCACGCCGGCTTCAACGCAACTTAATACCTGATCGCCAAACAAGCGGCTGATGCAGCGATAACACGGCTCGCCGGGCTGCCAGGTAAACACGCTGAGCTGGCCTTCCATGCGAATCGCTGCGCCGGAAATCAGCGGCACCTTGTGCTGAAAACAGAGGCGGTTGATCTGCTCGCGGGTATCGACGTTATCGGTGCAATCCACCACCGCATCATGGCGCGCAATTAATGTGCTGAGCTGCGCGTCATCCAGCTGCGCATCAATCGGCTCCAGCTGGCAATGCGGATTAATTGCCGCCAATTGCTGCTGCGCCGAGGCGACTTTCGCTACGCCAATTTTCGCATCACTGTGCAGGATCTGGCGCTGGAGATTACTGAGGCTAACGCTATCGAAATCGAGCAACGTGAGATGTCCCACACCCGCCGATGCCAGATAGGGCGCCGCCGCACAGCCGAGTCCGCCGAGGCCGATCACCAACACCTGTGCCGCCTTTAGCTTTTCCTGTCCATCAAAATCAAAACCGCGCAGGACAATCTGACGGTTATAGCGCAGCATCTCTTTGTCGCTCAACTCAACGCTCATTAGCCCTCCAGCAGGCTATTAAAGGCTTCGATCTCCACCCATTCGCCCGGTTCCACATCGCCGCGCTCGCGCTCCAGCACCACAAAGCAGTTAGCCAGCGCGAACGAGCTGAACACATGCGAACCTTGCGCACCAGTGCTGCGCACTTCCAGCACGCCATCGTCACCGCGGCTGAAAATCGCACGCTGGAAGTCGAGACGACCCGGCGATTTCTTCAAACGTTGCGTAGCACGCGCGCGTTGGCGTAGCGGCATGATGCGCGTGGTTTGGCCGGTTAAGGTGGCCAGCAGCGGCTGAACTAATTGATAGAAGGTTACGGCCGCAGAAACCGGATTGCCCGGTAAACCGCAGAACCAGCTGTTGGCCAGGCGACCAAAAGCAAAGGGTTTGCCCGGTTTGATCGCCAGTTTCCAGAAGGTGATAGCGCCGAGCTCTTCCAGTATCGCACGGGTGAAATCGGCTTCGCCAACCGACACGCCGCCGGTGCTGATCACCACATCGGCCTGGCGATCGGCTTCGGTAAAGGCGGTACGCAGCGCCGCCTGATCGTCGGCAATCACGCCGAGATCGATCACTTCGCAGCCCAGCTTGTTAAGCATTAACGCCACGGTAAAGCGGTTGGTATCGTAAATCTGACCTTCCGCCAGCGGCTGGCCGACCGCCTGCAGTTCATCGCCGGTGGAGAAGATTGCCACGCGCAGTTTGCGCAGCACGCTGACTTCAGCAATCCCCAGCGACGCCAGCAGCGGCAGTTCGGCCGCACCAAGGCGCACTCCGGCGTCCAGCACCTGTTTGCCCGCCTGAATGTCTTCACCGATGCGACGAATATTTTGCGCAGCCTGCACCGGCGCGGTAATGACAATGCCGCCGTCGCGTTGCTCCGTTTGCTCCTGCATCACCACGGCATCACAACCGGCGGGAATTGGCGCGCCGGTCATGATGCGGATCACGCTGCCCGCGGGCCACGCACCGTTAAACGGCGCACCGGCGAAGGCTTTACCGGCCACCGGGAACACGCGATCGGGTGCGATGTCGGCCAGACGCAGCGCGTAACCATCCATCGCCGAGTTATCAAACGAGGGCACATCGAGCGGCGAGTTGATCGGCCTGGCGGTGATGCGTCCGGCGGCCTCAAACAGCGAGACGTTGATCGAATCGCTAATCGGCGTCAGTTGTTGCAGCATCTTTTGCTGCGCGTCTTCGAGGGAGATTAATCCTGCGGTAAAAGGTTCCATGTCCATCTCTGTCTGGTTAATTTCAGATGCGGTCTATTATGGGTAATGCGTGGCTGTTAAGCGAGAGTGCACTTTACTCAATCACTGCACATTCCGTAGCGGCGCAATTTATTGCGCGATAAATCGCGCCGCTACGGAATGTGCGAATGGTAAAAATGGTTTTCCTGTTTTACAGGTGCGCATCCGCTAAGCACATCACAACCAAAAAAGCATAATCCACAATAAAAGGTTATGACCGCGCAGGCAGTTTCTGCTTTACAAGATGAGGGTGCCTTTCTATAGTCGAAAATTGCCAAAAAAAGATGAAAACCATTCTAAATCAGTGTTTTTGGTTCTGATTCCTTAACAGGGTACCGGTTATGGCTAAAGCAGTTATCGCAATTCACGGCGGTGCGGGCGCGATTACGCGTGCGGCAATGAGCGCCGAAAAAGAGCAGCACTATCGTCAGCAACTCACCGCAATCGTTACCGCAGGCCAGCAAATTCTTGCGGCGGGCGGCAGCGCGTTAGATGCCGTTACCGAAGCCGTACGCCTGCTGGAAGAGTGTCCGCTGTTTAACGCGGGCAAGGGCGCGGTGTTCACTCATCAGGGCACGCATGAACTCGATGCCAGCATTATGGATGGCCGCACGCTGGACGTCGGCGCGGTCGCGGGCGTCAGCCACATCCGCAATCCGATTCTGGCGGCGCGTAAGGTGCTGGAGAATAGCCCGCACGTACTGTTTATCGGTGCGGGCGCAGAAGCTTTCGCCGCTGAGCAAGGTTTAGCGCCGGTCGACGCCGATTTCTTCTCCACGCCGGAGCGCTGGGAGCAGCTGCAGCGCGCGCTGCACAGCCAGCAGATGGTGCTGGATCACGATGGCGAAGCAAACAGTCACAGCGACGATCCGCTGGACCCGGATCGCAAATTCGGCACCGTCGGTGCGGTCGCGCTCGATCTTCAGGGTAATCTGGCGGCCGCCACCTCAACCGGCGGCATGACCAACAAACAGGCCGGTCGCGTGGGCGATTCGCCTTTAGTCGGCGCAGGCTGCTACGCCAGCAACGACACCGTAGCGGTCTCCTGTACCGGTACCGGCGAAGTGTTTATCCGCACGCTCGCCGCTTACGACGTGGCGGCGCAGATGCATTACGCCGGACGCTCGCTGCAACAGGCCACCGCCAACGTCATTCATGACAAAGTGCAGGAGCTGGAAGGCAGCGGCGGGCTGATTGCCATTGACGCCGCAGGCAATGTGGCGCTGCCGTTTAACAGCGAAGGCATGTATCGCGGATTCGCCTATGTGAATGGCGATGTTGAGGTAGCGATTTACCGCGACAGCTAAGGAGCAGGCATGACGGACCAACAGCTGCAGTTTGCGCCGGAGCAGGTTCTGGCGGTGCGCGATCTTAACGTGCGCTTTGAGCATGAAGGGCGCATTACCGAAGCGGTACGCAACCTGTCGCTCGACCTGCATCGCGGTGAAACTCTGGCGCTGGTGGGCGAATCGGGCTCGGGCAAATCCGTCACCTCGCTGGCGCTGATGCGCTTGATTCAGCAGGCCGGCGGCGAAGTGAGCGGAGATATCCAGCTGCGGCGTCGCAATGGCGAGGTGCTGGATGTGATGCGCGCGTCGAACGGTCAGATGCGCAAAGTGCGCGGCGCCGATATGGCGATGATCTTTCAGGAGCCGATGACCTCGCTCAACCCGGTGTTCACCGTCGGCGAGCAGATTGCGGAATCCATCCGTCTGCATCAGGGTAAAAGTCACCAACAGGCGCTGGCGGAAGCGCGGCGCATGCTCGATCTGGTGCGCATTCCCGAAGCGCAAAATGTGTTATCACGCTATCCGCATCAACTCTCAGGCGGCATGCGCCAGCGCGTGATGATTGCCATGGCGCTGTCTTGCAAACCGGCGCTGCTGATTGCCGACGAACCTACCACCGCACTCGACGTCACTATTCAGGCGCAAATTCTGCAGTTGATCCGTGTGCTGCAAAAAGAGATGCAGATGGGGGTGATTTTCATCACCCATGATATGGGCGTAGTGGCGGAGATGGCCGATCGCGTGCAGGTGATGTATCGCGGCGATGTGGTAGAGCGCGCGTCGGTGCAGCAGCTGTTTGCCGATCCGCAGCAGCCCTATACCCGCGCGTTGCTGGCGGCGGTGCCCAAACTGGGGGCGATGCACGGCCAGCCGCTGCCGGCTAAATTTCCCTTATTGCATAGCAACGGACGTGAAGAACAGGCCGCACCGCAGGACACGGTGCGTCACGATCGACCGCCGATTTTGCAGGTGCGCGATTTAGTCACGCGCTTTGATATTCGCGGCGGCTTGCTCAATCGCGTTAAACGCCGCGTGCACGCGGTCGAGAAAGTCAGTTTCGATCTCCATGCCGGTGAAACGCTGGCGCTTGTGGGTGAATCCGGCTGCGGAAAATCCACTACCGGGCGTTCGCTGCTGCGGCTGGTAGCCAGCCAGGGCGGCACCATTACTTTTGACGGCCAACGCATCGATGCGCTGCAGGGCAATGCGCTGGCGTCGCTGCGTCGCGATATCCAGTTTATCTTCCAGGATCCTTACGCCTCGCTCGATCCGCGTTTGACCGTGGGTTTTTCGATCATGGAACCGCTGCTGGTGCACAAAACGCTGGATCGTCGTCAGGCAGAGAAGCGCGTTGCCTGGCTGCTGGAGCGTGTCGGCCTGCTGCCGGAACATGCGCAGCGTTATCCGCACGAATTTTCCGGCGGCCAGCGCCAGCGCATCTGCATTGCGCGCGCGCTGGCGCTCAATCCCAAAGTGGTGATCGCCGATGAATCGGTGTCGGCGCTGGATGTGTCGATTCAGGCGCAAATCATCAACCTGATGCTCGATTTACAGCGTGAATTTGGTATCGCTTTCTTATTTATCTCGCACGATATGGCGGTGGTGGAACGCATCAGCCATCGCGTGGCGGTGATGTATCTCGGACAAATTGTGGAAATGGGGCCGCGTCAGGCGGTATTTGAGCAGCCGCGCCATCCCTACACCAAAAAACTGATGGCCGCGGTGCCGGTGGCCGATCCGGCCCATCGGCATCGTGAGCGGGCGCTGATGGTGGATGAGATCCCCAGCCCGATTCGCCCGCTGGGCGATGAGCCAGAAGTGGCGCCTTTACTGGAAGTGGCACCGGGCCATTTTGTCGCCCGGCACGCAATTAGCGGCGCCTGAGCAGCAAACAACCGCACATCTTTGGATGTCGCGCATGACAGGGATTACAGGAGAACGATAACGATGCACCATATTATGCGAAAAGGGGTTATCACTGCCGGTTTGTTGAGTTCGGCGCTGGCGCTGCCCGCGTGGGCGGCGAAAGATGCGGTGATTGCGGTGGCCTCGACTTTTACCACGCTCGATCCGTATGACGCTAACGATACGCTGTCGCAGGCGGTGGCGAAGTCCTTCTATCAGGGCTTGTTCGGCTTCGATAAAGACATGAAGCTGACCAACGTGCTGGCGGAAAGTTATCAGGCGAGCAGCGACGGCCTGACCTACACCATCAAGCTGCGCGCCGGCGTGAAATTCCAGGATGGCACTGACTTCAATGCCGAAGCGGTGAAGGTGAACCTTGATCGCGCCAGCAATCCGGATAACCATCTCAAACGCTATAACCTGTTCAAATATATCGCCACCACCGAAGTGGTCGATCCGAGCACAGTGAAAATCACCCTGAAGCAGCCGTTCTCGGCCTTCATTAATAATCTCGCGCATCCGGCGGCGGTGATGATTTCCCCGACCGCGCTGAAGAAATATGGCAAAGATATCGGCTTCCATCCGGTAGGAACCGGCCCGTTTGCCTTTGATACCTGGAACCAGACCGACTTCGTGAAAGTGAAGAAGTGGGACGGCTACTGGAAAAAAGGCTATCCGAAGCTGGATAGCATTACCTGGCGTCCGGTGGTGGATAACAACACCCGCGCGGCGATGCTGCAAACTGGCGAAGCGAGCTTTGCTTTCCCAGTGCCGTTCGAGCAGGCCAAACTGCTGGAAGGCAACAGCAAGCTCGATGTGGTCACCACGCCGTCAATCATGCAGCGCTACATCAGCCTCAACGTGACGCAAAAGCCGTTTGATAATCCGAAAGTGCGTGAAGCGCTGGAGTACGCCATCAACCGTCAGGCACTGGCAAAAGTCGCCTTTGCCGGTTACGCCACGCCAGCCACCGGCATCGTGCCGCCGAGCATCGACTTTGCGCAGAGCTATCCGGCAATCAAATATGATCCGGCCAAAGCGCGCGAACTGCTGAAAGAAGCGGGCTTCCCGAACGGTTTCGAAACCACGTTGTGGTCTTCGCACAACCACAGCACCGCGCAGAAAGTGCTGCAGTTCACCCAGCAGCAGCTGGCACAGGTGGGCGTGAAGGTGAAAGTGACGGCGATGGATGCCGGTCAGCGTGCCGCTGAAGTAGAGAGCAAAGGGCAGAAAGAGAGCGGTGTACGCATGTTCTACACCGGCTGGTCCGCCTCGACCGGTGAAGCCGACTGGGCGCTGACGCCGCTGTTCGCCACCACTTCATGGCCGCCAGCAATCTTCAACACCGCGTTCTACAGCAATCCGCAGGTGGATAAAGATCTCGCCGATGCGCTGAAAACCACCGATCGCGATCAGAAAGCTAAGCTGTACAAAGACGCGCAGGATCGCATCTGGAACGATCATCCGTGGATCCCGCTGGTGGTGGAACAACTGCTGTCAGCCAACAATAAAAACCTCAGCGGTTTTTATGTCATGCCCGATACCTCATTCAATCTTGATGAGGCCGATCTGAAGTAACAGACGCGGCCAGCCTTAGCGGGCTGGCCGATGCTGCGCAGGACTTCGCATGCTCAACTATTTTCTCAAACGATTACTGGGACTGATTCCCACGCTGCTGATTGTGGCGGTGCTGGTGTTCCTGTTCGTCCATTTGCTGCCAGGCGATCCGGCGCGCCTGATTGCCGGCCCGGAAGCGGATGCCTCGGTGGTGGCGCTGGTGCGTCAGGATCTCGGCCTCGATCAGCCGCAGCTCAAGCAGTTCTGGCACTTTATGATCAATGCGGTGCAGGGCGATTTCGGCCATTCGCTGGTCTCGAAACGTCCGGTAATTGACGAAATTGCCGCGCGCTTTTTCCCGACGCTGTGGCTGACACTCAGCAGCATGGTGTGGGCGGTGATATTCGGTATGGCGATTGGCATCACCTCGGCGGTGTGGCGCAATCGCTGGCCGGATCGCATCGGCATGACGCTGGCGGTGTCAGGCATCTCGTTCCCGGCGTTTGCGCTCGGCATGCTGCTGATGCAGGTGTTTTCTGTCGAGCTCGGCTGGTTGCCGACCGTTGGCGCGGATAGCTGGAAACACTACATTTTGCCATCGATCACCTTGGGTGCAGCGGTGGCGGCGGTGATGGCACGCTTCACCCGCGCGTCGTTCGTGGAGGTGATGCAGGAAGATTACATGCGCACCGCGCGCGCCAAAGGGGTGCGCGAATCGCTGGTGGTGGTGAAACACGGCCTGCGCAACGCGATGATCCCGGTGGTCACCATGATGGGCCTGCAGTTTGGTTTCCTGCTCGGCGGCTCGATTGTGGTGGAAGTGGTGTTCAACTGGCCAGGCTTAGGCCGCTTGCTGGTGGATTCGGTCGAGATGCGCGATTACCCGGTGATTCAGGCCGAAGTGCTGCTGTTCTCGCTGGAGTTCATCCTGATTAACCTGATTGTCGATGTGCTGTACGCGGCAATCAACCCGGCAATTCGCTACAAGTAAGGAGTTGCAATTGAAGAACTGGCGACGAGCCGCGGCATTGAAAACCCTGCCGACTATCACGGAAAACCGGGTACGTACGCCGTGGCGCGAATTCTGGCGACGCTTTCGCCGTCAGCATGTGGCGCTGCTGGCCGGAGTGTTTGTGCTGCTGCTGATCGTGGTGGCGTTTATCGCGCCGCTGATTGCGCCATTTGATGCGGAAAACTATTTCGATTACGACCGGCTAAACGAAGGGCCGTCGCTGATGCACTGGTTTGGCGTTGACTCGTTGGGGCGCGATATCTTCAGCCGTGTGCTGGTGGGCACGCGTATCTCGCTGATCGCCGGTTTCTTCTCGGTGGCGATCGGCGCGCTGATCGGCACCGTTTTAGGTCTGCTGGCGGGCTATTACGAAGGCTGGTGGGATCGCATCACCATGCGTATCTGCGATGTGCTGTTCGCTTTCCCCGGCATTCTGCTGGCGATTGCGGTGGTGGCGATTATGGGCAGCGGCATGAGCAACGTGATTGTCGCGGTGGCGATCTTCAGCATTCCGGCGTTTGCCCGTTTGGTGCGCGGCAATACGCTGGTGCTGAAACATCAAACCTATATTGAGTCGGCACGCAGTATTGGCGCGTCGGACTGGACCATAATTATGCGTCACATCCTGCCCGGCACGGTGTCGTCGATTGTGGTCTATTTCACCATGCGTATCGGTACCTCGATTATCACGGCGGCGAGTTTGTCCTTTCTCGGCCTCGGCGCGCAGCCGCCCACGCCGGAGTGGGGCGCGATGCTCAATGAAGCGCGCGCCGATATGGTAATTGCGCCGCATGTCGCCATCTTCCCGAGCCTGGCGATTTTCCTCACCGTGCTGGCGTTTAACCTGCTGGGTGATGGTTTGCGTGATGCGCTGGATCCCAAATTGAAGACCTGATGGTGGGTCCGGTCGCCATTTATGGCGACCTCTTCAATAACCGCACCACTCCGGTCTTAAAACGTTTCCCAATTGTCATTACTGTGCGCGGCGGCAGGCTGCGCGCGGGTTGGTGTTATCACCGGTTTCACCACTTTCGCCACCGTTGCAGTCGCCTGGCGCGTGCCGGTTTTGAAGCGGGCCACCGCAGAAGAGAGGCTGCTGGCCTGCTGCTCCAGCGACGCTGAGGCGTTAGCCGATTCCTGCACCAGCGTGGCGTTCTGCTGCGTGACGCGATCCATCTCGTTCACCGCCTGACCAATCTGGTCGATGCCGCGGCTCTGCTCATCGGACGCTGAAGCAATCTCGCCCATGATATCGGTGACGCGGGTAACAGCGCTGACGATTTCCTGCATGGTTTCACCGGCGCTGCTCACCTGCTGCGAACCGGTGTTGACACGCTGCACGGAATTCTCAATCAGCAGTTTGATCTCTTTCGCCGCCTGAGCGCTGCGCTGTGCCAGATTGCGCACTTCACCCGCTACCACGGCAAAACCGCGTCCTTGTTCACCGGCGCGCGCCGCTTCAACTGCCGCGTTGAGCGCGAGGATGTTGGTCTGGAAGGCGATGCCATCAATCACGCTGGTGATATCGGCGATTTTCTTCGAGCTGTCGGCGATATCGCGCATGGTTTTCACCACACCATCCACCACGTTGCCGCCTTTATCGGCGGTTTCCGAGGCGGTTTTCGCCAGCTGCGTGGCCTGACGCGCGTTATCGGCATTCTGTTTCACCGTGGCGGTAAGCTGTTCCATGCTGGCGGCGGTCTCTTCCAGCGATGCCGCTTGCTGCTCGGTGCGTGAAGAGAGATCGTTATTGCCGGTGGCAATCTCGCTGGCGCTGCCAAAAATCGCATCCGCGCTATCACGCACATTGTTAATGGTGCTGAGCAGCGACTGCTGCATATGGTTGAGGCTGGCGGCAATCGATGCCATTTCACTGCGGCCTTCCACCTGCAAACGGGCGGAGAGATCGCCGTCGGCGAAGCGCTCCATCTGCTGCTGCACCTGCTTCATCGGTGCCAGCAGGATGCGACGCACCAGAATCCACACCGCAACCAGCAACAGCACCACAACTATCGCCATCACGGCGACCAACACCAGCATGTGCTGATAGTTATTATCATATTCCGCGTTGCGCTCGGCCAGCAGCTGCACGTTGTGCTCGCGCCATTGCTTGTACGCGACTTCCAGATCGTCCTGCGCCTGCTGGGCGTCAAGGTTGCCATAGGCGGCGTAATCATTGGCTTTCAGGAACGCTGCCGACTGTTTCAGTAATTCTGCGAAGGCAGCAAATTTAGCGTCGACTACACTGGCTGAATCAGCGCTTTGTCCGGCAATGCGCGGCATGCTCTGGTAGAGGTCATAATGTTGCTTTGCTTCATCCAGTGACGCACCCGCGCTGATCAGCAGTTTGTTGATGGCGGCGACGGACGCTTCATCCGTCTGTTTTTTCAGGATACGAATGGCGACGCGGTTAATGATCACGCGCGTTTTCACCAGCGTTTGCCAACCGTCGGCCAGCTCACGCTGCTGATGTGACAGCTGATTACTGGTGGTGAAATTATGCTGTCCGGTAATCAGTGATGATAAAAACAGCGAGCCGGAAATCGCCTGCATCGCGGTGAAAACCACCAATATCATCATGATGGCTGTCACAATTTTCATTCGTTTAAACATAGGTGCGTCTCTGAGGAAGTAGGCTGATATCCAGGTTATCGGTATAAAAGCAAATCGCTTAAGTGCCAGCAGGAAATAATTACGTCACGGGACGATGAGAGGCGGGAAAAACAGATGAAAGCGTTTAACTACGAGCAGGATTTCAAGCACATCAATTTTCGCCAGCAGCCTGAGCTGTATCAGGTGGGGCGCGGCGAGCAGGGCGTGCTGATGGTCGAGCCCTATAAAAGTGAGATTCTGCCGCACTGGCGTTTTCGCACCGTCGAGCTGGCAAAAGAATCTTCACAGCAGATTATGCAGCTGTTTGAGGCATATCGCGCGCAGGACGATTTTGTCGGTATGGATATGGCGCGCAAATATATTCAGATGGGTTATACGCGTGCACGCCGCTACAGTAATCATCAGGGCGGGCGTAAATATGACGAGGCGGGCAACGAACTGCCGCGTACCACAGAAAAAGAGAAGGCCGCTGCGGCGGCCGTTTTCAAAGCGTGCTGGGATAAACTGCGCGCGGATACAGACTATCTGGCGCGCAAGCGTGCGCACCAGCAGAAGTATGGTTAAACGCGCGTGCCCCACAGATCGTATTCATCGGCGTGTTCCACTTTAACGCGGACCACGTCGCCGACTTTCACCTGACGATCGCCGTTCAGATAAACCGCGCCATCGATTTCCGGGGCGTCAGCCATGCTGCGTCCCACCGCGCCTTCTTCGTCCACTTCATCAATCAGCACCAGCACTTCGCGGCCGATTTTCTCCTGCAGACGTTCGCTGGAGATGTTCTGCTGCAGCTGCATGAAGCGATCAAAACGATCCTGCTTCACGTCGTCCGGTACCTGATCCGGCAGTTGGTTAGCAGTTGCGCCATCTACCGGGCTGTACTGGAAGCAGCCAACGCGATCGAGGCGCGCTTCCTGCAGGAAGTCGAGCAGCATCTGGAAATCTTCTTCGGTTTCACCGGGGAAACCGACGATAAAGGTTGAACGCAGCGTCAGCTCCGGACAGATTTCACGCCAGCGCTTAATGCGCTCCAGCGTACGCTCTACCGCGCCGGGACGCTTCATCAGCTTGAGGATGCGCGGGCTGGCGTGCTGCAGCGGAATATCGAGGTACGGCAGAATCTTGCCTTCGGCCATCAGCGGGATCACATCATCCACATGCGGATAAGGATAAACGTAGTGCAGACGCACCCACACGCCGAGTTTGGCTAACTGCTCGCACAGGCTCACCATGCTGGTTTTCACCGGCGATCCGTTCCAGAAACCGGTGCGATGTTTAACATCCACGCCGTAAGCGGAGGTGTCTTGTGAGATTACCAGCAGCTCTTTCACGCCCGCTTCAACCAGACGTTTAGCTTCGTCGAGCACCGAACCGATTGGGCGGCTATCAAGATCGCCACGCATTGATGGAATGATGCAGAAGGTGCAGCGATGGTTGCAGCCTTCGGAAATTTTCAGGTAGGCGTAATGGCGCGGCGTCAGTTTGACACCTTGCTCTGGCACTAAACTCAGGAACGGATTGTGTTCTGGTTTCGGCACATAAGTGTGCACATGCGACAGCACCTGCTCGTAGCTGTGCGGGCCAGTGATCTCCAGCACTTTCGGATGCACTTCGCGGATCTGATCCACTTTGGCACCGAGGCAACCGGTGACGATCACTTTGCCGTTTTCATTCAGCGCTTCACCAATCGCTTCCAGAGATTCCTGTACGGCGCTGTCAATAAATCCACAGGTGTTAACGATGACGATCTCCGCATCATCGTAGCGTGGCACCACGTCATAGCCTTCAGTACGCAGCTCCGTCAGGATGCGTTCAGAGTCGACGAGGTTTTTCGGACAGCCGAGGGAGACGAACCCCACGCGCGGTGGATTTTTGACATGGCTCATAAGGATAAAAATTCATCATAATTAGTGTGGATAGGGGGGCGATTGTACAGAGGTTGCCGGGGAAAATGTATAGGCTGTGTAAGAATCTCCTTATGGGGTAACTAATGCATGATGATTGTGCTTAACTCTGTTGGCGGTGCGGCTCACTCGCTGGCGCAATGGCCCTCTGTGGCGATCCGAGTTGTGTAAGCTGGCGCCTTTTGCTTAAATGTTGGGTCGGTGAAGGTAAGTTGTTATCTTCACTGAAAATTTCAAATCGCACTGATAGTGAATCCTCACTGCCAGGGCAGAAGTGGATAATGTGAGAGCAGACATATGCAAGAGATCGTCAAAGGTTTTCTGAATTTTCAACAGAATGTGTTCCCTGAAAGGAAGGATCTTTTCAAAAGTTTGGCATCCAACCAAAATCCCAAAGCCCTGTTTATCTCCTGCTCAGACAGCCGTCTGGTGCCAGAGCTGGTGACGCAGTCGGAGCCGGGTCAGCTGTTCGTGATCCGAAACGCCGGTAATATCGTGCCACCGTTTGGTCCAGAGCCGGGCGGCGTGTCCGCAACCATTGAGTACGCGGTTGTCGCTTTGGGCGTGACCGAAATTATTATTTGTGGTCACTCTAACTGCGGTGCCATGAACGCCATTGCTTCCAATGCCGATCTCGAAACCATGCCCGCGGTCGATCACTGGTTGCACTACGCCAACGCGGCGAAAGCGGTGGTGGAAGAGCGTAACTACGATTCCGTTGAGAAGCGTCTCAACGAAATGGTGAAAGAGAACGTGATTGCGCAGCTGAACAATATCAAAACACACCCTTCCGTAGCGGTAGCGCTGCGTAAAGGCAAAATTCGCCTGCATGGATGGGTTTATGATATTGAGAGTGGCGGAATCATTGCCCTGACCAAAGGCGGTGAATCCTTTATTTCGCTGTCGGAAAACCCGGAAACCTGCTTCGAGTAATTCCGCCTAACCACCTGCATTGCAGGTGGTTATCCTCGCAACAGTGCGCCAATCACACTTATCGATCTGCGTCCGGGCATCGACGAGATGGTATGCAATGTGCTGACCTTGCCCGCACAGTAAATTCTCGCCCGGCGGCGTGCCGGGCTTAATGTTTTGTAAATCCTGCACATCCTTTGTCGCGCGCTGACTACGCTTTACGGCAGACCGCGATAAAGGAGAATGCCATGCGTTTACTGCCCGCCGCGCTACTGTTTGGCGCTTTAAGCACGTCCTTACCGTTATTCGCTGCCGATGTGCAGGTTCAGGTGCTTCAGGACAAGCTCGACCATCCGTGGTCCGTGGCTTTTCTACCCGATAATCAAACGCTGTTAATCACTGAACGATCCGGCCAGCTGCGCAGTTGGCAGCCGGGTAAAGGCTCGTCGCCACCGATCGGCGGGGTGCCGAAGGTGTGGGCGAATCGTCAGGGTGGCTTGCTGGATGTGGTGCTGGCACCGGACTTCGCCGAAAGCCGCCGCGTGTGGCTCAGCTACACCACCGCCGATGCCAGCGGTCGGGCGGGTGGCGTGGTGGGTTATGGTCGCCTGAGCGATGACAACCGTCAGCTGAGTGACTTTAAAGTGGTGCTGGAGCAAACGCCGAAGCTGTCGGGCGGCGCCAATATCGGCACGCGACTGGCATTTGATCGCCAGGGCTTTCTCTATATCGCCTTCGGTGACAACTTCGCCAGCAGCAGCGCGCAACAGCTGGATAAGCTCTCCGGTAAAATCGTGCGTCTGACCAAAGACGGTGAAATCCCGCCGGACAATCCGTTTGTTGATCGTCAAGGCGCGCGCGCGGAAATCTGGTCCTACGGCATGCGCAATCCGCAAGGGCTGGCGCTCAATCCGTGGACGCAGCAAATATGGGAAAGCGAACACGGCCCGCGCGGGGGTGATGAGGTCAACATCCCCGAGAAGGGCAAAAATTACGGCTGGCCGCTGGCGACGCACGGCATTGATTACAGCGGGCAGAAAGTGCCGGAAGCAAAGGGCAGTGAAGTGGAAGGCACTGAGCAACCGCTGCATTTCTGGAAAGTCTCGCCGGCCATCAGCGGCATGGCGTTCTACAACAGCGCGCGTTTCCCGCAGTGGAAAAATTCCCTGTTTATTGGTGCGCTGAAAGAGAAGAGTTTGATTCGCTTGCAGGTCAACGGCGAGAAAGTGGTGGAGGAGCAGAGATTGCTGGAAAATCGTGGTGAGCGTATTCGAGATGTGCGTCAAGGCCCGGATGGTTATCTGTACGTGCTAACCGATGAATCCAACGGCAAGCTGCTGAAAGTGGGGCTGCCAGACACAGCCAGCGCCCCACGCGGTTAAATTAGCGAGCCCAGTTACACACTTCCCATCCGCGCTGTTGTGCTTCCTGCAGCAGCAGCGGATTGGGATTGACCACCCACGCATGATCGGCATGTGCCAGCAGCGGTAAATCATTCATCGAATCGCTGTAAGCCCAGGTGCGTTCAAAGCGTTGATCTTGCTGTAAGGCTTTCCAGTCACTGAGGCGTGTCACTTTACCTTCGCGATAGGTCATGGTGCCGTAGGTTTGTCCGCTGTAGCGTTCATCCACCACTTCCACGCCAATCGCCAGCGCGCCGTGTACACCAAGGCGTTCGGCGATGGGCACCGCAAGATGATCGCCGCTGGCGGTGATGATCATTACCGTGTCGCCGCGCTGCTGGTGCCACGCAATACGCTCGCGGGCGGCAGGGAACACGCGCGGCATGATGTCGCGATGGATAAAGCGGCGTACCCAGCCTTCAACGGTCATCGTAGCCATGCCGGCGAGTGGCGCCAGCGTGGTGTTCATATACTCTTCAATGGATAACGTACCGGTGTGATATTGCTCCATCAGGATTTTCTCCTGCTGGATGATCTCTTCGGGGGCAAAGCCCTGTGAAACCAACCAGCGCAGCCAGAGGCTGGTGCTGTCTTCACAAATCAGGGTTTCGTCCAAATCGAAAATGGCTAAGTCCATCGCGGCTCTCCTCAGGCTGACTGAGTTCAGGTTAGCGGAAATTTGTGACTGGCTTAACCGTTCTGCGAAAAATCGGAATTACACGCAAATTTTTTCGGAAGTCAGATGGGCAAAAGTGGCGGCGCTGCGCGGTTGGTGCCAGGGTTACTCTAATAAACTCTATAAAACTTTACGATTGAGCGGTTTTTTTCGCTGGCCTGAACCGTTAGCGTGGGGCAAGACATGTCTTGCCTGCAAGAAAACCGAGATTTAACAAGGACAATCTGGTCACGCTCATGAGAAAAAACACCTTCGCTTCTGTCTGGCGGCCGTTGGCTGCGTCTTCACTTCTTTTACTCTTTATCCCCGCAGCCACCCTGGCTGAACAGGCACCTGCGGCACCGCAAATTGACGCCAAAGCCTGGATTTTAATGGATTACAACAGCGGCAAAGTGTTGGCGGAATCCAATGCCGATCAACGCCTCGATCCCGCCAGTTTGACCAAAATGATGACCAGCTATGTGGTCGGCCAGGCACTGAAATCGGGCAAGATTCACAACGATGACATGGTTACCATCGGCCAGGATGCGTGGGCAACCGGCAATCCCAAGCTGCGCGGCTCATCGCTGATGTTCCTTAAGCCCGGCGATCGCATTCCGGTCTCTGAGCTGAATAAAGGTGTGGTGATTCAATCTGGCAACGATGCCTGTATCGCGCTGGCTGATTATGTCGCGGGCAGCCAGGATTCGTTTATCGGGTTGATGAACAACTACGTCAAAGCCTTTGGCCTGCAAAACACCCACTTTATGACGGTACACGGCCTGGACGCCGAAGGGCAGTACAGCACCGCGCGTGATATGGCGATTATCGGCCAGCGCCTGATTAGCGATGTGCCGGAAGAGTATGCGATCAACAGTGAAAAAGAGTTCACCTTCAATAAGATTAAGCAGATGAACCGCAACCGTCTGCTGTGGAGCACCAATCTCAAGGTGGATGGCATTAAAACCGGTCACACCTCCGGCGCGGGTAACAATCTGGTGGCGTCGGCAACCGAAGGCGATATGCGGCTGATTTCAGTGGTGCTCGGTGCGGCGACCGATGCCACGCGTTTCCGCGAAAGTGAGAAGTTGCTGACGTGGGGCTTCCGCTTCTATGAAACCGTGACGCCGATTAAGGCCGATAAACCGTTTGCGCAGCAGCGCGTTTGGTTTGGCGATCGCAGCCAGGTCAATCTTGGCGTCGCAAAAGACGCCGCGATCACCGTGCCAAAAGGGCAGATGAAAAACCTCAAGGCCAGCTTTACCCTGAATTCACCGCAGCTGGAAGCGCCGCTGGAGAAGAATCAGGTGGTGGGCACTATCGATTTCCAGCTGGACGGCAAAACCATTGAGCAACGTCCGCTGGTGACGATGGAAGCGGTGCCGGAAGGTGGCTTTGTTGGCCGCATTTGGGATTTCATCATGATGAAATTCCACGGCTGGTTCGGGAAGTGGTTTAGTTAATAAAAAACGGTGCGCATCAAGCGCACCGCTTTGTAGGGTCGCCATTTATGAACTGCACCCCAAATGTTGGACCATAATCTGACATTGATGGAGTGACCCCGAGCCCATAGACAAATCTGCCCTATATTTTGAGCATAGGAGGAGTCTATGGGCACACCACGATTTACCCCTGAGTTTAAAGAAGAAGCCGTCCGCCAGATCACCGAGCGGGGCTATTCCGTCGCCGACGTTTCTGAACGCTTGGGCGTCTCGCAACACAGCCTTTATAAATGGATCCGCTCTATAAAACCTGATGCTAGCGGGCACCAGGCGCAGGATCTGCTGGATGCCCGGACGGAGATCCTCCGGTTGAAAGCGCAGCTCAAGCGAACTGAGGAGGAGCGGGATATCCTGAAAAAGGCGGCGCGGTACTTTGCAAGGGAGCCCGACTAAAGTACCGCTTCATTAACGATCACCGTCAGGTCTGGTCGATCACACTAATGTGTCGGGTTCTGAAGGTTGCCCGTTCCGGTTTTTACGTCTGGCTCCACTGCCCGGTATCAGCCGGAGAGGAGGATAATCAGCGGCTGCTGACGCTTATCCGCGACTCTTATACCCTGAGTGGCGGCGTCTATGAGTACCGGCGTGTCCACAGTGACCTGCGAGAAATCGGAGAGGTATGCAGTAAAAACAGGGTAGC